>NZ_CP032620.1:435000-2009598 GCF_003627135.1 Streptococcus koreensis | reverse complement strand
ACAAATTCTGGAACGGAACGGTCTTCCACATGGTTGGAAAAGACATTCTTCGTTTCCACTCTATCTACTGGCCAATCCTTCTCATGATGCTCGATATCAAATTGCCAGATCGCTTGATTGCCCATGGTTGGTTTGTCATGAAAGACGGCAAGATGTCTAAGTCTAAAGGAAATGTCATCTACCCAGAAATGTTGGTAGAACGCTTTGGCTTGGATCCGCTTCGCTACTACCTCATGCGCAGTCTTCCTGTTGGTTCAGATGGTACTTTCACACCAGAAGACTATGTGGCTCGCATCAACTATGAATTGGCCAATGACCTTGGAAACCTTCTTAACCGGACGGTGGCCATGATCAATAAATACTTTGGTGGTCAAGTCCCTGCTTATGTCGAAAATGCCACCGCATTTGATGCAGATTTGGCCAAGGTGGTCGAAGAAAGTATTGCCGAATACCATAAACAAATGAATGCGGTTGATTACCCACGCGCTTTGGAAGCAGTATGGAACATCATCTCTCGTACCAACAAGTACATCGATGAGACAGCTCCATGGGTCCTTGCTAAAGAAGATGGTGACAAGGAACAATTGGCAGCGGTCATGGCTCACTTGGCAGCAAGTCTCCGTGTCGTGGCTCACTTGATCCAGCCATTCATGATGAACACCTCAAATGCTATCATGGAACAACTTGGCTTGGGCTTGGACTTCGATCTTGAAAACTTGACCTTAGCAGGCTTCCCTGAAAATGTCACAGTGGTTGCCAAAGGAACTCCAATCTTCCCACGTCTGGATATGGATGAAGAAATTGCCTACATCCAATCTCAAATGACTGCTGGTAAACCACAAGAAAAAGAATGGATTCCAGAAGAAGTGGAACTCAAGTCTGAAAAAGATGAGATCAAATTTGAAGACTTTGACAAGGTCGAAATCCGTGTAGCAGAGGTCAAAGAAGTTGAACGCGTCGAAGGATCTGACAAATTGCTTCGCTTCCGCCTAGATGCAGGAGATGGCGAAGACCGTCAAATCCTCTCTGGTATCGCAAAATTCTATCCAAATGAACAAGAATTGGTCGGCAAGAAACTCCAAATTGTGGCCAACCTCAAACCACGTAAGATGATGAAGAAATATGTCAGCCAAGGCATGATTCTTTCTGCAGAACACGGGGATCAATTAACGGTCTTGACCGTTGATTCATCTGTTCCAAATGGAAGCATCATTGGCTAAACGATCGATAAAGAATAAGCTCTCCTGAATGGGAGAGCTTTTGTTGTATCGCTATAGTTTTCATCATTGAGTATTACAAGGATGTTAGATGGTCCCTATTAGTCATGAGTGTTAATGGAGACTTCCGCAGTGAGAAAAGAGTCTGAAAGATTTCGTTTCAGACTCTCGGAAGATTTGAGACAGTAGGCTCAAATCTTAGGTATGGAATCCCAGAGGATTCGCTACCGTCCGTCCTCACCTGAGGAAAGTCTCCAATTCCATTTCTTGATCCATTTCCTATTCATCTGGCCTGTATTCCAGAATATCTCCTGGTTGGCAGTCCAGTTCTTTGCAGATGGCTTCAAGGGTGGTGAAGCGGATAGCTTTGGCCTTGCCTGTCTTAAGGATGGAGAGGTTGGCGGTAGTGATACCGATTTTATCAGCCAGCTCATTGGATTTCATCTTTCGCTTGGCCAGCATGACATCTAGATTGACGATAATCATGGTCCCCTCCTTAAATGGTCAGCTCATTTTCTTCGGCGATCGCAATTCCTCTCTCTAAAATCTTGCCAAGGACCCAGACAATTGGGACAGCGAGGAGGAGTCCCGTATTAAAGGTCAATTGGAAGGTAAAGGGAAGGAGATAAACGTCGCCACTGGTTTCAAGTGTACCAGACATAAAGGACAAGACCAATAAGATCTTCCAAGCTCGGTTGCAAAGATCAATGTTGGAGTGAGAAAAGATTTTTTCTTGGTAGAGATTTTGGAGGAAGCTACGAATGGTGATGAGAAGAAGAATATAAATAGCACTTGAGGCTAGTGGGAAGAGCAACTGCCATAGGGGTTGCAGATGTTTTGGGAAAAGCTGGATGCCATTCACCTCAAAGGACAAGCGCCCAGATTGAACGAGATCCTTAAACACACCCATCCGTGAAAGCAGGTGGATAACCAGTGCTGCCACGGTCATAAAGCCACAGAAGTAAATGAAAGCCGTTAAGACTTCAATAACATTTTTTAAGGTTTTTGAGTTTTTCATCGCAAGCCTCCTTAAAGTTTATTTATTATTTACTTATAGTATACTCCTTATAAAAAATTAGTCAATAAAAAAGTATCGAAAAACGATAAAAAATTTATGAAATTCGGTCAAAGTTTGCTTTAAATAGAATTTAAGGTATACTAATAGGTAACTACCATTTCAAGGAGGTATTGAAATGATCAAAAAGTTAGATAAGAAATATCTTTGGATGATCATCGCTTTTGTGAGTGCAGTGGTTCTAATTGGTGGAGTCTATCTCTACTCTAGCTCCAATATCCAACCGGATCATCAAAAAGAGTTCAACCAGACCTCGAAGACCTCGTCCTCATCTAAGGAAAAAGCCATCGCTTTGTCTGGTGAATATGTCTCTAGCGCGCGTGATAAGGCCAAGATTCAAAAAGATGGGAAATCTTGGAAGATTGATTATGAGACAGAAGATGGTCCTGTATCAGCAACTTTCTCAACTGATTTCAAAGTAGAAGGAGCCAATAAAGTTTCTACCAGTCAGATGAAAAAGTCAGATGGAAATACTGATTTTACCATCACTGTTCGTATCTTTAAATACCAATCAGATAAAGATCCTCTCATTACGGTCACCATGTCAGACAAAGATCCTGATCACGAAATGGTCTTTGCCAATCGGAAGGATTTCTTCAAGTCGACGAATCCAGATGACGCAGTACTGGATGGAGATTTGACAACCTTCTCAGGAAGTTATTCTAATGAATCTATTGAACAACAGATTGCAGATTCAGGCTTTAAGTTGTATGGCTATAGTCCAGAAGATTATTACAATCACCGGACTACTGTCTTTCCTTCTATCTACTCTGATAAGGACAATAGATGGAGCTTCTGGAGTGGAGCCACCAATGTCCAATTTGTTCTCAATAAAGATAAGAAACCTAAGAAAGCAGGCGCGACCTATCAGGTTTACTTTGTCCAAGCTGGGACAACCGGAGAAAGTCCTGGTCAAGAATTGATTGTTACCTTGATTCCTGAAAATGTTCAAGGTCCTGATGGCGTCGTTTCACCTTTGAGACGTATCTTCTACCATCAAGCCTCCTTCCAAGCCTATCAAGACAAATGGTGGGAAGCTTACCCAGAGCCTAAGAAGGAAGCAGACCTCGATATTGCGGCTATCAATAGTGGAGACTTCTCAAGTCTGGCAGGGACATGGCGCAATGCCAAAGGCCAAGAGATGGTCATCCAAGAAGATGGAACTGTGAAAGGCCAAGGAAGATTAAAAGCAGTCCCGAACTCTGATAAGACAAGTAAAGTCCCTTATGTAGACCTACGTGTGGGAGAAACAGGAGTAGCTGTTGGTCTCTTTAAAATTGGTTTTGAAAACCCTGATGGAGACCAGTCAGATAAGAGCAAACCTCGCTTAGTAGTAACGCAATCAGCTGGGAACTATCCAGCAGATCAATACTTCTATCGTCAATAAGAAGCGAAAAACCCAAGAAATACAATTTCTTGGGTTTAAGATTGAAGAAATAGTTTTCTTTAAAACTTTCCTTAGGTGAGTACGGACGTCAGCGAACTTCTACGAAGTTCCAAGACTAATTATTGAGCCTAAGGTCTCAATAATTCCGAGTGCCTGAAACAACTGTGTTTCAGGCACTTTTCTCACTGCGGAAAGTTTTAATTCTACTTAAATAAATTTAAAAATAGAAGTCATTCTTTTGAAGAATCATTTAGCTATTTTATGTAAAAAGCAGTTTGGTCTACATTCAAAACCCAGGAAATATGCTTTCCTGGGCTTTGTTTTGCTTTAATTCATTCTCTTTCTATAAAAAATTCGTTTACACCATTCGATGTAAACGATATTGTTCCATTTCATAAAATAGAGTTGAAATTGTCAATCTTTGTGCTCAAGAAGCAGAGGTGAGGAAGGCTCGATTTCTTTTTTTCGCTTGAAAAATGTAGCCATTTGAACCAGGATACGGGGAACGGTCTGCCATTTTTTCCAAGCTTGAACACGGGTGTCGAGGAGTTGCTTTGCTAGACGTTCTAGCATCTCCCTTTCTGTAGGATCGAGGTCTTGAGCATTTTGAAAGATCTCTTTGATCTTGGAGAAATTTTTCAAGTTCTTCAAATCATTGATTGAAGTGATGCCTGCGTCCAGAAAAATGCCAAAAAAGGTATCAAAGAACTTCTTGCGCTCATCCGCCGATGTTTCGCGAACCCACTGCTTCAGAGTCTGGTAGGTTTGTTGGCTATCGGGACTAGTTTGATCCAGGGTCACAAATCCATCCTTTTCAACCATCCACGTAAAGGCGTCATGCTGGGCAAAGCCACCAAAGGCTCGACTTTTAACAATTGTAGCAGGCTCAGGAACTTCCAGCATCATGCCGACGATGGATCCTTGTGGGACAAAGCGGTGAATTTTAGGTGATGTACGCTGGTAGCCTTCTGTTTCAATAATGGCCTTGTTGAGACCAGGAGCATCGTAGCTGTAAATAGCGTCGACTCGTTCAAATAGGTAATCTGGAAGATAAGAGCAGGCGTAGGCTGCGAGATTGCCCCCTTTGGAGTGACCTGCCACCAGGAAGCGCCCTTTGGGAAATTCCTTCATGACATGTTGTAGGTAGCTGGCTGCACGCCTCTGAGATGGGACATGGTCCATATAGGTCATGTGGAAGTCTTCCTTCCAGCCGATCAAGGTATCATCCGTCCCCCTGAAGACAACTAAATAAACATCCATGGTAAGACGATAGGTCATGGCCGCAAATTGCTTCTGAACATCAGGATCGTACTCATCGACATAGTTGAGGAGTTTGATGTTCTTAAAGCGCTTAGAAGTAGCTAGCTCATCGACTAATTGCAGGTGTTGGTCTGTCACGATGAAATTGGTAGTCTGATCGACTAGCGCTGCCGCATCAGATAAGCGCACTTCAATATTGGTCGTATCTCCTTGGGGAACGATTCGATTAAAAGGAAGATAGGTCAACTCCGTTAGTGCCAAGACATCCAATTCCTTAAAGGGACGATCGTAGATGGAATCATAGGTGACATGGTCTAGATAATCAAAAATCGTGGACATGAGATTCTCCTTTGTATCTGTATATTCAGTATAGCATAAAATACCTGAAAAGCCCCTCTGTAAAAATAGGTAATTGACGAAAGGGAGTATCCTGTCAGTCGATATACCGAAAAAAATGTATGCTTCTTGGATAATTTGATATAATGAAAGGGTAATACTCTAGTAAGAAAGAGCAGGAAAGAGCATGCATAAAATTCTTCTTGTCGAAGATGATGAAACCATTCGCCAACAGGTGAAGAAAATCATGGAACAGTGGGGCTTTGAGGTCATTGCAGTTGATGATTTTATGGATGTATTGGGGACCTTCGTCCAGAACAATCCTCATCTGATACTGATGGATATCGGCCTTCCTCTTTATAATGGCTACCATTGGTGCCAGGAAATTCGTAAGGTATCTAAAGTCCCGATCATGTTTTTATCCTCACGCGATCAAGCCATGGACATTGTCATGGCCATCAATATGGGGGGAGATGACTATGTGACCAAGCCATTTGATCCCAATGTCCTCTTGGCAAAAATCCAGGGGCTTCTTCGTCGCTCTTATGAGTTTGGGACTGATCAAGATTTGTTAGAACACCGGGGCGCCATCCTCAATCTCAAATCCATGGATCTGGTCTACGAGGGAGAAGTAGTCAATCTGACCAAAAATGAATTTCAAATCCTTCGCATCTTGTTTGAGAAGGCTGGAAGTGTAGTGGCTCGGGATGATCTAATGAAGGAATTGTGGAACAGTGATTTCTTTATTGATGATAACACCCTCTCGGTCAATGTAGCTAGACTTCGGAAGAAACTCGAAGAAGCAGGACTGGAACATTTTATCGAAACGAAAAAAGGGATAGGATACGGGTTGAGCAATGGATAATCGATTCTTTTTTGTTAAGCACTATCTGCTTGCTCACCGTCGCTATCTCTATTTGATTGGTTTACTCCTTTCTTCTCTTGTTTTGTTTGCCTATATATTCGAAGGCTACCGCAATTTTCTTCTCTACCTGACTGGCATTTTGGCTTTTTTGAGCCTTCTTCTCATTATGTGGGATGCAGTCGCTGGGTATCAGGCCTATCGGAAGGAAGTGCTCTATGGGGAGGGAGTAGCTGAGACCCCTCTAGAAAAGGTTTTGAGTCAGAAGCTAGCAAGCAGTCAGCAAGCCCAGCGAGAGCAGACCACGGTGAGTCTGGAGGCCTATAATGACCTGATGGATTACTATACCCTCTGGGTCCACCAGATTAAGACACCGATTGCGGCCAGCCAACTCTTGGTTCAAAATATAGAAGACAGCGACCTGAGAAAACAAATGGAGCAGGAGCTCTTTAAGATTGACTCCTATGCTAATCTGGTCCTCCAATATCTGAGACTCGAAAGCTTTCACGATGATTTGGTGCTTAAACGTGTTCCACTCGAAGAGCTAGTAAAAGAAGTGGTGCGAAAGTATGCCATCTTCTTTATCCAGAAGGGCTTGACGGTAGATCTGCATGACTTAGATGTCGCTGTCATTACCGATCGCAAATGGCTCTTGGTCATCATCGAGCAATTGCTGTCTAATAGCCTCAAGTATACCAGTGCTGGCGGGATTGAGATCTATTTCGATGACCAGACCCTATATATCAAAGATAGTGGGATTGGAATTAAGGATAGCGATATACTCCGTGTCTTTGAGAGGGGATTTTCTGGCTACAATGGGCATTTGACTCAGCAATCTTCAGGACTAGGCCTCTACCTAACTAAAAAGATTGCCGATCAGCTAGGACACCAGATTCAGATGACGTCTCAGGTCGGCCAAGGGACGACTGTTGCCATTCACTTTGAAGAGAAGAAGTTGGTTATAGATTAGGGGAAATCGTCGATACATGATGTTTTTCTCCCTAAAATTCTCTTTTATTTGAAAATGACAAAAATGTAAGATTTAATTTTAAAAATGAAAGGTTAGGTTATGGTGACCGCCTTTTGTTTTTTATACAATAGTCTCATCAAATGAAGGAGGTCAAGAAAATGAAACTCTTGAAATGGATGAAAGAACCCAAAATGATTAAAAAATCCAATAAGCAAACTGATTTGGAAAAGGCGGAATTTGGTCGCCAAGTCCTACAACAAACCCAAGAATTTTTCTTGATCTACTAGTAAAAGGAGAAAAGTATGTCATTGCTAGACGTTCAACACATCAAAAAAATCTACAAAACCCGCTTTCAAGGGACACAAGTCGAAGCCTTAAAGGATATTCACTTCACCGTGGAAAAAGGGGAATACGTCGCCATCATGGGAGAATCAGGATCCGGCAAATCGACCCTTCTCAATATCCTAGCCATGCTGGACCAGCCGACGGAAGGACGGGTCTACCTCAACGGCACTGATACTTCAACTATCAAGAACAAGGATGCGTCCAGCTTCCGTCGTGAAAAACTAGGCTTTGTCTTTCAAGACTTTAACCTGCTGGATACCTTGTCCGTCAAGGATAATATCCTCCTTCCTCTAGTCCTCTCTCGTAGATCCGTCAAGGAAATGATGAGCAAGGTCGATAGCGTGAGTCGAGAGTTGGGCATTCACCAACTGCTTGAAAAATATCCCTACGAGATTTCTGGTGGGCAAAAGCAACGGGTGGCTGTAGCACGGGCTATTATCACCTCGCCAGAAATTCTCCTTGCTGATGAGCCAACAGGGGCGCTGGATTCTAAGTCTTCGGCTGCTTTGCTTGACGTCTTTGAAGATATCAATAGCATGGGACAAACCATCCTCATGGTGACCCACTCAACCGCAGCGGCCGCTCGGGCCAAGCGCGTGCTCTTTATCAAGGACGGGATTCTTTACAACCAGATCTTCCGTGGGGAAAAGACAGAGCGTCAGATGTTCCAAGAAATCTCGGATACCTTGACGGTCATGGCAAGTGAGGTGGAGTAGATGTTTCGATTAACCACTAAATTAGCTTGCTCCAATCTTATCAAGAACCGCAAGCTCTATTATCCCTTTGCGATTGCGGTTATTCTCGCGGTGACCATTGCCTATCTATTTGACTCCCTGACCTTTAATCCCAATATTTCTAAGCTTCGAGGGGGATCTCCCATGCTCTTCACCCTTGGCTTGGGACTGTTCGTGGTCAATGTTGCGGGGGCTATCATCGTGCTCTATGCCAATAGCTTTGTCATGAAAAACCGCTCCAAGGAGCTGGGGATTTATAGCATGCTAGGCCTTGAAAAACGCCATCTCATTAGCATGATCTTCAAGGAGCTCTTGATTTTTGGCTTTGTAACTGTCTCAGTTGGTGTTTTGATTGGAGCCCTCTTTGACAAGCTGATCTTTGCCTTTCTCTTGAAACTGATGAAGATGAAGGTCCAGCTAGTATCTACCTTCCAACCTGGGATTGTCATCTTGGTCTTTGTCACCTTTGGTCTCATCTTTGCCCTCTTGGTTCTTCTCAACGCTTGGCGCATTCTCCGTTTGAATGCTCTGCAACTGACACGTGAGAAAGCGAGTGGTGAAAAGAAAGCTCGCTTCTTGTGGCCCCAAACCATCCTGGGCCTAGCCTCTCTCGGTTTTGGCTACTACCTAGCGCTATCAGTCAAAGACCCCATGTTTGCGATTGTAACCTTCTTTCTAGCAGTTGTCTTGGTTATGATTGGGACCTACTTACTCTTTAATGCTGGGATCACCGTCTTCTTGCACCTGCTTAAGAAAAAGAAGGGCTATTATTACCAACCCAACAACATGATTTCGGTCTCTAACCTCATCTATCGCATGAAGAAAAACGCAGTGGGCCTTGCGACCATAGCCATCCTCTCAACCATGGTATTGGTGACCATCTCCTCTGCAACCAACATCTATATCGGTGGTGAAATGATTAAGAAAATCATGAATCCACATGATTTCTCCATTCAAGGAAAAGGCGTGGATTTGGAGCTAATCAATCAAAAATTTGATGAATTTGCATCTGAGCACCAGCTTGAGATCAAAAATCGTGACCTGATGAACTATGCCACCTTTGGGGTCGAATCACAAAAGGGCACAGACTTCACGGTCTATCCTGATGATGAACACGATGTCAGACCGAGAACAGTCTTTCTGGTCTTTGATGCAGCTAGCTATAAGCAGATGACAGGAGAACACGTCGATCTGACCGGCAACCAAGTCATCCTCTTTGCCCACAATAAGGCTCTCACAGGGCAAAAGCAGTTTACCATCAATGGGCAAGACTTCCAAGTCAAGGAAGAAGTGACCAAGGATTTTATCACCGATCATGTTCCAAATATCTTCAATATGCTGACAGAGGATTTCAATTACCTGATCGTGCCTGACCTTTCAGCCTTTGTCGCTCAGTTTCCGAACCTTGCTGTCGTTACTCAAATCTATGGTGGTTTCAATGTCAATGTTGACGAAGACCAGCAACTCAAGCTGGCAGCTAGTTATGACAAGATGATCGATGAACTGAGTAGCCAACAGGGACAAGGAACTTTTGTCTATGGAGGCAATCGAGCATATAATGTGAGAGAAATGAATAGCCTCTTTGGTGGCATCTTCTTTATCGGTATTTTCTTGTCATTGATCTTTATGGTCGGAACAGTCATCGTTATCTACTACAAGCAAATTTCAGAAGGCTATGAAGACCGTGACCGCTTTGTTATCCTCCAACAGGTGGGACTTGATGAAGATGAAGTCAAACGGACCATCAACCGTCAAGTGCGGACCGTCTTCTTCCTTCCCCTTATCTTTGCCTTTGTCCACCTGGCCTTTGCCTACCATATGATCCGCCTTATTCTTAAAGTGCTCGGTGTCATCAATAGTAGCCAAGTCCTCATCGTGACCCTCAGTGTCTGTGCCGTCTTTCTCGTCACTTACCTGATCGTCTTTTGGATTACCTCTCGGAGCTATCGTAAGATTGTGCAGATATAAGGAAAAAGAAGAGAGTGGGACAGAAATCGGTAATTCGTTAGAATTCGATTTCGTCGTCCCACCTCCGCACAGTTGAGTAGGGCTGTAAAAGCTGATGAAATCAGCGTAGTAGAGCCCACTCAACCACTGCGTCTTGATCGACAATCCAAAAATAATTGAGAGGCTAGGACTTTTGTCCCAGCCTCTTTTTGTGCGAAAACCGACAGCGATTGTTTTTGCTTTTCAAAGGGATATACAAAAAAACCGAACCACTAGAGTTCGGTTTTTTATCGATTTCTTTTAGAGTGATGTTAGGAAAGTCAATCCTCCTAGGATGACACCTGCTGAATTCGGAATAATCAAAATCCAGTCTTTTTTAGGTTCCTTTGTCCAACCATAAATGACCCAGATCAAGCAAGAAATAGCAGCTGACAAGGGTTGGAAAGGTTGGGCCTTATGTCCCTGTAAATTGGCAATAATTTGTGGGATGTAGGCAATGAAAACGATAATCCCAATAAAGGCACCGATCGAGCCAACGATTTGGTTGATTTTTTGTTTGTTCATAAAATTTTACCTCTGTATATCAAAATAGCATAAGTAGGAAGATAATGCAATTAATTTGCATGCTACGCAAAATGAAAACGATCACATTTGCAAAAGAATTAGACAAAGTGTCAAAAAATGGCAACTAGAGAGAAAATCCACTCGAAAAGAAATCCATCTTCCTGCAAAATCACAAGATTGTGATACTTTACAGTTCGGTAACAGTTGAAAAAAGACTTGAATTTTAAGAGGGGAAGAGGTAGAATAGTGTGTACTTAAAAAATGAAAGGTACAATGAAAATGAATGAAAAACAAATGAAAATCCTTGGTTGGGTTGCGACCTTTATGTCTGTGATGATGTATGTCTCTTACTTCCCACAAATTATGGATAATCTCGCTGGTCACAAAGGAAACTTTATTCAACCTTTAGTTGCAGCCGTCAACTGTAGTCTTTGGGTCTACTACGGACTCTTTAAAAAAGAACGCGATATCCCACTTGCTGCAGCCAATGCTCCAGGGATCGTCTTTGGTTTGATCACTGCCATCACAGCTTTATAAGAAGAAACTAGCTCCCGCAAGGAAGCTAGTTTTTTAATACCTTACAGAAATGTAAGAAATCAGGGTAAAAATGAAAGGTTAGCTTATTGTAGATCTCTCTTCAAATCGTTACAATAGAGGTGTAAAAAGTTTTATGGATATCAATCATATAACTAGATGGAAATGGAGAATGAAAATGGCCTTATTAGATGTACAACATGTGAAAAAAATTTACAAAACCCGCTTCCAAGGAACGCAGGTCGAAGCCCTAAAAGATATCCACTTCACGGTTGAAAAAGGGGAATACGTCGCCATCATGGGGGAATCAGGGTCCGGGAAATCCACTCTCCTCAATATCCTAGCCATGCTGGACCAGCCGACGGAAGGACGGGTCTACCTCAACGGCACTGATACTTCAACTATCAAGAACAAGGATGCGTCCAGCTTCCGTCGTGAAAAACTAGGCTTTGTCTTTCAAGACTTTAACCTGCTGGATACCTTGTCCGTCAAGGATAATATCCTCCTTCCTCTAGTCCTCTCTCGTAGATCCGTCAAGGAAATGATGAGCAAGGTCGATAGCGTGAGTCGAGAGTTGGGCATTCACCAACTGCTTGAAAAATATCCCTACGAGATTTCTGGTGGGCAAAAGCAACGGGTGGCTGTAGCACGGGCTATTATCACCTCGCCAGAAATTCTCCTTGCTGATGAGCCAACAGGGGCGCTGGATTCTAAGTCTTCGGCTGCTTTGCTTGACGTCTTTGAAGATATCAATAGCATGGGACAAACCATCCTCATGGTGACCCACTCAACCGCAGCGGCCGCTCGGGCCAAGCGCGTGCTCTTTATCAAGGACGGGATTCTTTACAACCAGATCTTCCGTGGGGAAAAGACAGAGCGTCAGATGTTCCAAGAAATCTCGGATACCCTGACGGTCATGGCGGGAAAGGAGGATCGTGATGTTTAAATTAACAAGTAAATTAGCACTTTCCAACCTCAAACAAAATCGAAAGCTCTATTATCCCTTTGCCCTGGCTGTCATTTTAACGACCATGATCCTTTATAGTTTTATCGCCTTGTCATCGACCCCTCATTTAGAGGATTCTTACGGAGGTGAGGCGGCGAGAACTGTTCTTGGTTTTGGTAGTTTCGTCGTCCAGCTGGTCGTCATCATTTTAGTGGCTTATGCCAATGGCTATGTCATGAAAAATCGTTCCAAAGAACTGGGACTGTACAGTGTTCTGGGGATGGAGAAGAAGCATCTCCTCATCATGACCTTATGGGAATTGCTCTTCTTCTATGTTCTCACAGTTGGAGCAGGACTGGGCTTGGGGCTCTTGTTTGATCGCCTGATTTTTGCCTTGCTCCTAAAATGTATGGGGCTACCAGTCGTCATTCAATCAACCTTCCAGATAGGGGCTGTTCTTAACACTTTACTTGGGTTAGCCTTAGCTTTTGCCCTCATTCTCTTGCTGAATTCTTTCCGCCTCTTGCGCTACAGTTCCCTCCACCTCATGCAACAGAAAAAGGCAGGAGAGAAGAAGGGACGCTTCTTGCTGGTTCAAACTCTTTTAGGACTAGGGCTCTTAGGAATTGCGTTTTATATAGCGCTAACCGTTGAGCGTCCAGTTGCAGCGGTTCAAGGATTCTTTATTGCTGTCATTTTGGTCATTCTGGCGACTTATCTCTTATTCAACGCAGGCTCCATTACCTTCTTAAGATTTCTCAAAGGTCGGAAATCCTACTATTACAAGCCAGAGAATTTTATATCCGTCTCTAACTTAATAGCTCGGATGCGAAAAAATGCAGCGGGCCTTGCGACCATTAGTATTCTATCCACCATGGTCTTGGTAACCTTAACCGGGTCGCTCAATATCTTTATTGGAGGGCAGAACTACCTAGATACTGTTTACCCTTCTGATTACATGATTAGTGTGGGGCATATGCCTTCAGATGCTGAGACAGAACCAGTTATCAAGGATGTTCAAGCTCAAATTAAGAAAACAGCCGATGCGACAAATCTATCAGATTATCAGGTGGCACAGACAACATACTGGTCGGCTGAAATTCGAAAGATTGATGGAAGGAGCTTAGAGGTTTATGAACAAGCTGGTCAGGAGATGAAGACAGAGGGAACAGTCTACTTTTTTGATCAGGCGACTTACGAGCAACTGACGGGTCAAAAAGTTGAGCTTGGAGAAAATGAAATCTTAGCTTATGGGTATCAGTATCCAGGAAGATTAGACTCGCAGTTAGAAATCAATGGGAAGACCTTCACGATTAAACAAAAACTAGATTCCAATTTTATCCAAGGGAAGATCCCACAAAACGCCCTGTTTCAACACCAAATGGGCTTGTACCTTGTCCTCCCTGATTTGAACCAACTGGGTCTAAAAGTTGATAAGAATTTAGAATTCTCTATTAATGCCAAAAATAAAGACAACAAAGATTTTACTGGTGACGTGACCAAAGAGCTGTATTCGACAGACAAAATGAGTCAATATGGTGCGACTTATTTTGGTGGATATGAACGATACAGTATAGAGAAGGAGTGGCGTGAAACAGCAGGGACTCTCCTCTTTATTGGGATTTTCCTATCGGTCATCTTTCTATTAGCTACAGTACTCGTCATTTACTACAAACAGATTTCAGAGGGTCATGAGGATCGGGATAATTTTGTGATCTTGCAACAAGTCGGATTGGACCAAAAGCAAACCGGCACCACCATTCGCAAACAGATTCTCACTGTCTTTTTCCTTCCTCTATTCTTCTCCTTCCTTTACCTAGGAGTAGCCTACAAGATGATTGCAAAAATCGTTGCCATCTTAGGAGCGACCAATGCTGGATTGGTCCTTCAAACAACCTTAGTAATCTGCGCTGTCTTTTTCATCTCCTATGTCCTCGTCTTTCTTCTGACTTCTAGAAGTTATCGGAAGATTGTCGTGAGATAGCGTTTGAATCTATATAAGATTAGAAATGAAAAAGACGATAAGTAGACAAACTGTTTTTTTCATAGGACAAGCCAAGTGTTGCGGGAAGAATTATAATAATGTATGTTATTAAGCTTATTTAATAGATACCGAAACTTTCCGCCGTGAGAAAAGTGCTAGAAATAATAGTATTTCTAGCACTCGGGAGTTTTGGAACCTTAGGTCCAAAACTAAGTTATGGAACTTCGGAGAAGTTCGCTAACGTCCGTACTCACCTAAGGAAAGTTTCAAGGATAGGTTTTTTCTTAATCAAAAACACCGAGGATTTGATCCTCGGTGTTTTGACGTCAACCATTATTTCACGTGTTTTTCAAGTTCTTTTTGCGCTTTTTTATTGGATTTTTCTTTTTCTTTCAGCCAATTCTTATACGCTTTTTCGTAGTCGGCAGTTGTGACAACATCACTTTGTAATTCCATGTACTTGTAGTAGCTAGAACCATCTTTGATACCGATCAAGGAGAAGGCTCTTGTAAATGGTTTAATCTTCGTGATAGAAGGAACAGCACCTTTAGAGTAGACAGGAAGTGCAAAGGCATTGTCTGTCAACCAGGCTTGAGCAACAGCATATTTTTCGTAACGAGTATTGGTATCTAATTGTTCTGCATTGGCATCATCCAATAGTTGTTTATACTCGTTCAAACCAAGTTTTTCGATAAGGGCTTGGTCAGTTGCTGGATTGATCCCCATACCTGCTAAGGCTGAACCATCGACTGGATTGAAGATATCCAAGTAAGTTGATGGATCTTGGAAGTCAGGTCCCCAACCAGCGATATCCATATCAAAGTCTTTTTGATCAGGACTTTGAGCGAAGTAGGTTGCATTGTCCGCATCTTCCGTAGACAATTTCTGAACATCCACGACAACATTTTCTTTTCCTAATGTTTTTTCGATGGAGTCTTTCATTGAATCAGCTTGTTGCACAATGCTAGCAGAAGACTGGTCAACCACATAGTCGATGTGGATTGGGAATTGAACACCTTGCGCTTGGAGCTCTTCTTTGGCTTTAGCAAATTGTGCTTTAGCCTTGTCCGTATTGAACATGCTATCTTGCGCATCAGCTAGGCTGACATCCTTCCAATCATCTCCTGTTGCAGCAAGTTTTTCTTCAACAACAGTACCGAAGTCTTTGTTGTCTACTTGCACAAATGTTGGAGGTACAAGAAGCGTACGAAGGGTTTTGCTAGCCCCATCTTTCCCGTTTGATTGGGCACTTAGAGAAGTACGATCAAGGGCAAAGTTGATGGCTTGACGGAAGTTTTTGTTTTGAAGAGCTGTTTTGGTTTGGTTCTTCTGGTCGTCTGTTGTTTTCTCAGTATGACCGTAGTTTTGACGGTTTACATTGAAGTAAACATAGTAGACAGTCGCATCTTGCGGTGAATAAACGATATTGTCCTTGAATTTTTTCTCAATGGTACTGAAGGTTGAGCTCGTTGGGAAGAGACGCGCAGTGGTCAAGTTTCCATCAGAGAAGTTACGAGCTAGGTAGTCTTGGTCAGAACCATCGAAGTAGGTCAATTTGATATCATCGATCTTCACATTGTCTTTGTCGTAGTAGTTCTCGTTCTTGGTGAACTCCATCAACGATTTTGAAGTGAAGGATTTCAAGTAGTAAGGACCGTTGTAGAGGATTCCAGAAGGTTTGACGCTACCAAAGTCTTTACCTGCAGACTTGAGGAATTTTTCATTGACAGGCATCATGGTCGAAGTTGTCAATTTAGAATTCCAGAAAGACTCAGGTTGAGCCAAGGTGTATTGAAGGGTATGGTCGTCAACGGCTTTGACTCCAACTTTAGAGAAGTCCGTATTTTTACCAGTGACGTAGTCATCCAGACCGGCTACTGAGTTTTGAACCAAGTAGAGGGCATCTGACTTGTTGTCTGCTACGTATTTCAGAGAAGTGACGAAGTCCTGTGCAGTGACATCTGCATATTCGTTCCCTTCTGAGTCATACCATTTTGCATCTTTACGAAGTTTGTAAGTATAAGTCAATCCATCCTTAGAAACAGACCAATCTTCCGCTAGTGCAGGGACCAAGTTACCGTATTGGTCGTTTTCAAAAAGTCCATCTACTAAGTTGGTTGTGACATCACTTGTTGTTGAACGGTTTGAAAGGAGGTAGTTCAAAGAGTCTGGATCAGTGCTATACACGTATGAAAAAGTGTTCGTCTGAGAAGACTTTGCAGATGATCCACAAGAAGCAAGGAACAGGGCTGAAGCAACCGTGACACCTGCAAGGAAAGCTAGTTTAGATTTTTTCATCACTTATCTCCTTTAATAAAGATTTTGTATTATTATACACCTTTTCCGGTAAAAAGCAAATTATTTTTGAAATTAATTGTATATTTAGTCATAATGCTCGGATTTATCAAGTTTCATGCAGTATTTTTAACTATTATGCTTTACAAACTAGTTAAGGAGGAGTATACTAATAGTGAAAGGACTAGTATGTAAAACAAACTAGCTGAAAAGAGGCGGTATAGAAAGGGGGAGCAGGATGAAAGAGTCGCAATTGCTCAAGGGTGTCCTGGAAGGTTGTGTTTTAGAAATTATTTCAAAAAAATCTATTTATGGCTATGAATTGATCCAAAGTCTCAAGGAAACCGGCTTCGATAAGATCGTTGCGGGGACCGTTTATCCCTTGCTTCAGAAGCTAGAGAAGCAGGGAGTCATCGTAGGAGAGATGAGGCCCTCTCCGGATGGACCTGATCGCAAATATTTCTCTTTAACCAAAGAAGGAAGAGAGCGCCTAGAGGAATTTTGGAACCAGTGGCAGGATCTGGTCATTAAAGTAGAACGCGTGAAAAAGGAGGGGGAAGCATGATCGAAGATTATACAGAAAAAATGTCAGCTGAATTGTTGCACCTAAATAAGGACAATCAAGCCTATATGAAAAAAATGATAGCTTATATTGGAGTGAAGTCCTATTTTTATGATGATGAGCTACTGGGTGAGCAGCTCTACAATATGGTTTGCGATTTAAAAGTTGCTGAGAAAGAAGGCATTCGGGCAGTGGATTATTTTGGAAAGGATCCTCGAGCGATGGTGGATCAAATTCTTTCAGAATTACCTAGACGCTCTTTAGGATCTTATGCGGGACTAGTCTTCATACTTGGAGTGATCTTAGTTGGCATGCGTTATTTAATGGATTTTACCTGGATGATGCCACTGACAATACAACCCTTAACATATGTTGTCTTTCTACTCAATTTCTTGATATTCAGTCAGTTCATCCTGTGGCTTTGGTCTAAACAGAGCTATGGAGAAATGAAGTGGCCTCGGGCTATGTTTATAAGTGTGATCAGCCTGATGGTGATTCTGAACATCGTACGACTATTTTCGATCTATTTTGGCCAAATTGGGAGTCTCCTCTTATCAGATGGTTGGGCGATTTTTCTTGCTGTCTTAGTTCTACTTGGGTTTGCGGTTATGGCTTATAGAAGCAGAGATCGTCTGATGACGAGTCTACTAGTCATGGGGATGACTTTCCTTGTAACTGGATGCTGTGTTCGCTTTGTGAATCCAGGAACTGCTAATGTATTACGTTGGCTACTCCCTCTTATAGGACTCGTCCTGTTCCTCCTTGTATTTCGTCTCCAAAGAAAGGGGGAAGCAATATGACATCAGCTATTTATTATGAAGAAACGCAGGCTTTGGTTCAAACCTTTAACCAGGAGGACCAAGCTTACTTTCAAGATCTCTGGGATTATTTCAATTTTGCCGGCTTCTTATATGAGGAGAAAGCTTTAAGAGAGCAGGTCTATAATCTAGCGCTAGATTTTTCGCAAGCAAGCGGTGATGGATTGACAGCCAAGGACTATTTTGGACAGGATCCCAAGGGAATGGCAGACCAAATCATCGAGAATATGCCTAAAGAATCCACGCGATCTGTTCTAAAATATGCTGCAATCGTCTCGGGAATCGTGATTTTCTATCGCCTCTTAAGTGATTTTGCCTCGCAAGCAGTTCTGATTCTCAAGCCACTCGTCTATCTAACGGATAGTATTTTAGGTATTTTAGTCGTTGGGTTACTATTCTATCTCCTTCGTTGCCTCATTTTTGCAGAAGAGAAGTCAAAAAAAGCAATTTATGTAGCAGTCGTTTTCGTTCTAGGATTCTATTTCGCTAGTGAGATAGTGGGTGTCCGTTTCTTGCCAGCTTTTGCTTGGTTAACAGTGCCGAATCCATGGGATACCTTCCTCATTACAGGAGCTTGTGTAGGACTTATCCTGTGGCAGTGGAAAGAAGAGTTTGCTCGTGCCTTCATCTTTCCTATTCTGTCCTTCTTAGTAGTGGGATTCTTGCATCGCTGGACCTTGGCGCAAGGAATTCAGAATTCTACCATGACTATCATTCTGCCTACGGTAATCATTGTTATAGGATTGATGATTTACTATTGGTTCACGATTCGCGCCTTGAAAAAGAACAAGACAGAAAATGGTGAATAGAGTGAAAAGGGGGAGGACGCTCCCCTTTTCTGTTGGAAACCAACGAGCAAGCATGATTTTTGTTATAATGAAAGGGACTATAAATCAAAGGAGAAGAGCATGACATTTGAAGAAATCTTGCCGGGACTAAAGGCAAAAAAGAAATATGTCCGTACGGGTTGGGGCGGAGCAGAGAACTATGTCCAGCTTTTTGATACCATCGAGCAAAATGGAGTAGCTCTAGAAGTGACGCCTTATTTTCTCATCAATGTATCTGGTGAAGGCGAAGGTTTTTCCATGTGGAGTCCAACCCCTTGTGACGTCTTAGCGACAGATTGGGTGGAAGTTCATGACTAAACGGGTCTTGATCACGGGTGTGAGCTCCGGGATTGGTCTAGCTCAAGCTCGTTTGTTTTTAGAAAAGGGCTACCAGGTCTATGGGGTGGACCAGGGAGCTGATCCCCAGTTGCCAGGTGATTTTCACTTCTTGCAACGGGACTTGACCTTGGATTTGACGCCGATTTTTGACTGGTGTCCTGAGGTCGATGTCTTGTGCAATACGGCCGGAGTTTTGGATGACTACAAATCCCTTCTTGAGCAAAGCGCTCAGGAGATTCAGGAGATCTTTGAGATCAACTATGTGACTCCGGTAGAGCTGACAAGGCACTATCTGACACAAATGTTGGAGAAGAAGCAAGGGATCATCATCAATATGTGCTCGATTGCTTCTAGCCTAGCGGGAGGTGGCGGTCACGCTTATACCTCATCTAAACACGCCTTGGCAGGATTTACCAAGCAGCTAGCCCTGGACTACGCAGAAGCGGGGATTCAGGTCTTTGGCATTGCTCCAGGAGCCGTCAAAACAGGCATGACTGCAGCAGACTTTGAGCCTGGTGGGCTAGCAGACTGGGTGGCTAGCGAGACCCCTATTAAACGCTGGATAGAGCCAGTGGAAGTAGCAGAAGTCAGTCTCTTTTTGGCCAGTGGAAAGGCATCTGCCATGCAAGGGCAAATCCTGACGATTGATGGTGGCTGGAGTCTGAAATAGAGTTGAAGGAGACTGGGAAATCGAGTTGCAAAGAGCTAGCCGACTCACTCAGTCTTTTTTTAAAAATTTTTTAAAAAACTTTTCTCATTCATTTTGGATTCATCTTTCTTGGATAAAATAGAATCATCAAGAAGAACTTGATAAGAAAAAAAGAAAGTTGGAAATGAACATGAAAAAAACCATCAAACAAAAAGCCGTTGCAAGTTTCGCAATTCTCTCTCTATCAACTGCCGCTCTAGGATCTGTAGTAGCCTTTGCCAATACTGGAACAAGTAAAAAGACTACTTCTTCAACAGTGACTGCATCTGTCACCCTTGCACAAGCCCAAGAAAAAGCCCTGAAAGAAGCTAAGGATGGAAAAGTGATTGGTTACGAGCAAGAGGAAAAACATGGAAAAACAGTGTACGAAGTGACCATCTTGGATGGAAAAACTGAGAAAGAATACAAGATTGATGGTCAGTCTGGTGCTATCTTGAAATCAAAAACCAAGGATTTGAGTCAGGATCGCGAAGATCAGCAATTAATCGGAGCAAGTGTTCAGTTGGACTTGGCTAAGGTAGAGAGCCAGATGAAATCAAAATACCCGAATGCTAGTATCGAAAAAGTAGAGTTAGATGTAGAAGAAGGTAAACTTGTCTATAGCGTTAGCTTGCGAGAAGGCAATCAGGAAATTGAGTTAGAGTTAGATGCCAATACAGGTACCGTATTGGAAGAAGATGTGGACCTGGATAACGATTAACTAAAGTAAGATCTCGACTAGGCTTTTCCTAGCCGAGATTTTTTATAGAAGCATGGTATAATAAGGTAATAAATATGGAGTAAGTGGCTATGAAAGTATTAGTGATTGAAGACGAAGTGGACTTGAACCGTAGTCTGGTCAAATTGCTCAAAACCCAGCAGTATAGTGTTGATGCAGCCTATGATGGTCAGGAAGCCTTGGACTACATTCGTGTGTCCCAGTATGACGTGATTATTTCAGATATTATGATGCCCAAGCTGGATGGTTTGGGGGTATTGAGCTACTTGAGAAATCATCAGATTAAGACCCCAGTTCTGATGCTAACGGCTAAAGATAGCCTGGAAGATAAGGTAACAGGACTGGATGCTGGAGCAGACGACTACTTGGTCAAACCCTTTGAATTTGATGAATTACTGGCTCGGATTCGCGTCATGCTGAGACGAAATAATCGAGAAAACTTGACCAACCTGGTCCAATTTGGTGACTATTCCTTAGACCTGGCAAAAAAGACCATCCAACACAAGGGTGTTTTGGTTGACCTGACTTCCAAGGAGTATGAGTTACTAGAGTGTCTGGTGCGCCATCCCAATGTGGTTTTAAGTCGGGAACAGATTCGTGAGCATATTTGGGATTTTGATTATGTTGGAGAGTCTAATATCATTGATGTTTTAGTCAAGAATATCCGCAAAAAATTAGGTAATCCATCGATTATTCAGACAAAAAGGGGGATGGGCTATGTTTTCAAAAATGAAGAAATCCTCTAACTCTCCCTCAATCGTCTCTAAAGTGACGCTCTGGTATACTCTCTTTGTTTCCTTCCTCTTTGTCCTCATGTTTGGAGCTTCCTTTATCATCTCAGGGACTTGGTCGAGTTATAGCGCCCGTGGAGAACTAGAGCAGAAGACCATGGAAATGGCTGCTGATTTGGAAGAGTTTGAGTCTTTTGATGATGGGAATTATTTTGCGCTCTATAATCAAAATAGAGAGTTGGAGCAGGGGGCTCTGCCAAGTGGCTTTGATGCCAATGCGAGCCTGTCCTCAGGGACCTTATCGACCTACAGTACTTCTCAAGCGTCCTATTATTATCTCGATGTCTATAATGAGAGTGAGGGCAAGTGGGTCCGGGGTGTGCGTCTAGCTTCAGGCCTAGGAAAAGAGATGAGTCTCTTCTTGCTGTCCTTAGCCATTATAGCTCCTCTGTCCATCCTTGGGATGGCCTGGGGAGGACGTCGGATCCTCCGTAAGGCCTTCCTGCCGATCAGAGAGGTGACCCAAATGGCAGAGGAAATAACAGAGAGCGGAGACTACAGTAAGCGCGTGTCGACCGAGCATCAGAAGGATTATGTAGAAACGTCTCGTCTTACCAAGGTATTTAATAATTTGATTTCTTCTGTTCAGTCGACTTTTGAGAAAGAAAAGCAATTCAACCAGAATGTATCCCATGAGTTGCGAACCCCTCTGTCAGTCATCGTATCGGAAAGTGAGTTTGGCTCCAAATATGCAGACAACCTAGAGGAGACCAAGGAATCGTTGACGGTTATTCATCGACAGGCTAAATTAATGAAATCGATGACCGAGCAGATTTTGGAAATATCCAAGGCCCAACACCTGCAGTGGTCGGATTTAAAACCCATTTGTCTATCAACCCTGGTAGCAAATTATTGTCAGGGACAGGAGAGGAAGTGGGCAGAAAGTCCCATCGCCTTTGAAGTAAGCATTCAGCCGGACCTCTGGATTCAGGGGGATGCTGTCTTGGTTACTCGGATGCTGGACAATCTATTGAGTAACGCAGTGAAATTTACCAAGAGCAAGGTTGCCATCCGCTTGGAGGCTAGTTCAGATGGTGCTGTTCTCAAGGTAGCGGATGATGGGATTGGAATTGGTCCAGACCATCTGAGCAAGATTTGGGATCGCTTCTACCAGGTGGAGGATTCCCGGAATAAGGGCCTCAATAGTGGTATCGGACTGGGATTGTCCTTTATTAAGGACATTGCAGACCTCCATCGAGCAGAGGTGAAGATCATTTCTGAAGAAGGAAAAGGAAGTCTCTTTCGTGTGAACTTTCCACAGATCAAGGACAAGACTTCTGTCTAAGACGGTTGATTGAGCGATCAGTATGGGTTGAAAATGTAAAATAACAAAGTAAAATAATAAGGATAAAATGAGTCTAGTAAAACCGCTAGGCTCATTTTCTATTTTAGCTTTATGGAAAGGGAATCTTATGGTATGATAGCCTAAAAGGGACCTGTAATATGGAGGTCAAACTATGGAAAGAGAGACTCAAAAAGGAGAAGAGATGCTCGTATTGACAGACACAGATCCAGCTATTTCAAGAGAAGATCTTTTACAATTTGAGGAGTTTCTTGGAAAGAACTTGCCGGAAGCTATGAAGAATTTTTATCTCCAGTACAACGGTGGCCAGCCCCAAGTAAAGGGTGTCCACGATGACCGTCATCTCTTTCCTTTCAATTCCTTTGACTCACTTGAGGAGATAAGGAAGTCTCTTTCCTGGTTTGATGATGAGGCTGTGCCTGAGGGATTTAAGGCTACAGACCTTCTCTATTTTGCCTATGATCCTGGATCGGGCAACTATGCTCTTTCTTTAAGGGCAGAGGATTATGGCAAGGTGTACTTCTATGTTCTAGAAGAAAAAGTTGAGTTGTATGGTGAATGGCCATCTTTTGAGGATTTTTTGAATTCCTTTGTTGAAGAGTGAGACTAAAAAGGAGAAGAGATGCGGAAACACCAAGAACTTTCACTAGAGCAGATCATCGAGCAGGTGCGCGTGGACGAGTCTCCTTCAGATGATTTTTGCCTCTATGGCAAGGAGGATGGAGAACTAGCACTAGCTAGGTCCTATTGGGTATCAAATTATCCTGATGTTGTGGAAGACCGTGATGTCTACCCGACAGAAGTGGCGGAACAAAACCTTCAGCTAGTCTACTATGGAGAGCAGTTGATTGATGTTCTTTCGGTTGCACTTGAGGAAAAGCCAGATGCAAGTCACCAAGACTTGGTCGAGGCTTTGAATTATTATCATCAGCACGATAACTTTATGCCCTTTAATGATTAGCTAGGTTGATTAGAGAAATGGTATCTGATGACTGATAGCATAAGGAGAGAAAATGATGAGAGAATATAAATTTGATGTCCATAACGAGATGTTTGTATCGATTCCAGAGGAAAGAGAAAAGGTCTGCCTTGCTTTAAGTGATTCTTTAGAAGTTATCAATGAGGAGTTGACTCCGTCTTATAAAGCAAAACTCGATAATCTACTGGATCAATCATCAGTATGGTATCCAAAAGCTTTGGCAAAAATTCAGGAGGAATTTCCAGAACTAGCGCACGCTAGACTCCTATCCATTTTTATCTTGTCTGAACAGACGGACATAGGCCTGATTTTTGGTTTGGAATTTGGACTGATTGAGGACTCGAAGCATGGTAGAGGACTTAAATTCTCCCTCGATAGTTTTGAAATTTTAGAATATGGTATAGGCGAAGTAGCATACTACTAGGTGTAGTCGATAACAAGAGAAGCACTAGAAGATGGAGCAGGACATGGTTGGGAAAGAATGGCGTTTTTATTCATCAGAGGATGATAGGGATTGGGTGATTTTATCGAACAGTGATAGGGCTGAAACAAAAGAGGATATCTACTCTATCAATCAGAAAGAATCCGTTATGCGGATGTATCGAAGACCGGGTGACTTTGTCTCAGTTTCTTTGCTCTCTGCTTCTTATGAAATAGACGATGTAACAGGGAAACTTGGACAAGAGCGAGATTTCTATTTTAAAATGGAATGCCTGCAGGATGGATGGGCTAGTATCAGCTCTCAGGTCTATAAAAAAGAGGAAGCATTAACCTTAGCAAGCCTTTTTATAGGACTCCGAAAAGATGCGGCTATCAAGCTTTGGAAGTTAAAAAAATTGGGTGAAAAGAATCTAGGAGATCGGATAGAAAAATGACAGTCAATATCGATGAATTAGTGAAAGAGCACGGCTTTTCTGTGGTAACTTCAGAGGAGAAACCATTTCATCTTGATGAGATCCGTTTCAACCTTTTTGCCTATTTAGAGGATTATTCCAAAATGGGATTTTCTTTTGTCAAAGTAGCTAGGGATCTAGTAGAACTCAGGAGAAAGCTAGAGAGCTATAGGCTTTTTGGTCAGTGTTTTTTAGGTGCTTTTGTAATTGGAGAAGAGGAGCAGATCTTCTTACTTTGCAATCAAGAAGGAGGGGAAGTTTTTCAAGAATCGAGGATTTATGTCAACTCTTCCTTGCAAGCTTTTGTTTCCTCTTATTCGCTCTTTCTGTCAGCAGTCTTTCTTTTGAAAGCAAAGTTTTATGAAATTGAGCAAGATGAAGTCGAAGAAATTGCAGCAAACTTGATGGATCAAGTACTTGCCTTAGAAGCTCCCCTTGAACAAGAATTACCATTCTGGGAACACATGGTCTATTTGATAGAAGATGATGGAATTGTTCTAAGAGATGATCTCTTTCATATCCTGAACAAAGAACAGTAGGAATGGAATTAAATTACTTATGGAGAAAAAATTGCCCCAGATAAAGATTCGTGAGTGGAATGAAAAGCCAAGAACAAAACTTCGATTTATTAAAATTGGTGATATTTTTTGCTATCAATTTTTGGAGAAAACTTTTGTATTTGGTCAAATTCTTGGAAAAGTGAATGTTGGTCATGTCATCCAATTTTTCGATATCTTTCAAGCAAGTCCTACTATAACAGTTGAGGAGCTAAATCGTGCTCAATTTATAGGTAAGCCCATCATTGTAGATTCTTACACCTTGTTTGATCGAAGTCCAGTATGGTCTTGGCAGATAATTGCTCACCAAGCGGATTTTGATCCAATCCCTTTTAAGGATTTAGCCTTTAAGTGGGGAGATCCAAATGGTCTTCACTTTGGGAAGGTCTGGCTAGATGGTAGGCGCGAACCTAAGATTTTTTCTAGGGAAGAAGTTGACGATCTGGACTGGGAAGCCTGTGTCGGAAGTATAGTTTATAACAGAATATTGGAAGAAAAACTGGACAAGCAAATGAAATAAAGGAGTTTTAGATGGACTATGTAGATGAGTTAACTTCAGGACGTACGCCCTTGGTAAAAAAAGCTGCGAAAAAAATTTTAAAGGGCAGACTAAAAGGATATGGACCATTTTTACATCAAGCCTTGGAAGGCGAGATGGAAAAACCTAAATCATGGGAATCACAAATGTACTTACTCTACGCCATAGCCGCAACGGATTGTACAGAAGAAGTCCCCTATCTCAAGTCATTGCTGCTGAGAGATATTCCAACCCCTGTAACCTATCGCTCTCTAGCGGTAGCGATTGCTTATCTAGAAAATTTAGAAACAGAGAATTTGTCTTTTGTTTATGAGTCCTTGGAATCGAATAACTCATCTCAAGCTGCAGGTGCCTGTGCAGCGATATATCAGAGAAAGATTGTGCTGAAAGATGACGATTTTAACAAAATTATGTCTTATGTGACTCAGCCTAAATACCTTGAGCATATTGGTCAAGTCATAAATCCATTTTTATTTATTTTAGCTGCATCTTATTTATATCCAGAACAGAATCGCCAGAAAATTGTAGACTTTTCCCGTCAGTTCGATATATCTATCGTCAAGGATATAATCAATGACGTTACAAAAGGAAAGGACGGCAGGAGGGTCAGTCTATTCTAAAATCTCCTTAAAGAGCGAAACAATAACTCTTAAAAACAAGACTTTTATTCATTTTTAAAAAAGGAGTTCATATTGTGAAATGGTTTGAAAAAGCAGTGGGCAGGGAAAAGATTATTCATCTGTTTGATGGGGATTTGGAATTGAAGAATGTATTTCTTGATACTGTGTTATGTTACGATTACAAATTAGATCTTGTCTTTTATTTATTTGATTTGCCAACTAATTTCCCTGAAAAGTGGCAGAAAAGTGCATTTAATGCCATAAAAATTAATTTAGAGTTTTTTAATTTAGATGAAATCCATTTTTATTCCAAGGGGATTCATCAGGTGAATGGCCAACTGGAACTGCTTTTTTTAGAGAATAAGGTTGAATTCAATTTTAAAAACCAAAATGATGTGATGTTATCAGGATCTTCTGACCTTATTAGAATTGCTGAGATTGGTCCTGTGAAGATTGATACTTAAAGATGTATTCCTAGCTTATTTGCGGAGATTCTGGATGATCAAACAATCCTCCATTGCCAGGAGGAATACCGCGACTATGGGAAAAAGTGAAGGAAGAGCACAAGCATTAGACCTTGACCTAAGGCTAAACCTTTCTACAAGAAAAAAACTACGAGACCACGAATATGAAGTTACAATATTTTGAATTAGATAAGCCCTATATGGAAAATCAACAGAGGATTGAGGAGCTGATGGACTCAACTACTCTAACTTACGAGGAAGCTAGAATTAAGGACTATCGACAGAATTGGAAAGACCTACGAAGAGCGTTCATATATGAATCCAAATGTATGACCTCTATGGTAGAGCGCCTCTTCAAACCAGTTGTGACCAAGGATTGTTGGAAAATCATCGTAGAATGTGTAGATACGATTAGCAATCCAGCTATCATGAACCTACTTGGTGTCTATACTGTTCAGGTCTTATTTGATTTTTCTAGCTATAAAACCTTGAGTCCATTGGAACAGAAAAAGCTGCTCTTAGAGGCCTTGGTAAAAGGGGTAAAGCGCGTGTTTCAGGAGCTCTCCATTCCTTGCTCCTTGATAGAGGATGTAGTCAATGAAATAGAGAAAAACGATTACGAAAATAGCTGGGAGTGGAAAAGGAAGAAGATCCAATCCACGATCTATTCTATTCAAGTGGAGCATCAGCTTTATAAGGTGGATTTGTTTTGGAAGATAGAGCATAAGGACAAGAGCATCCGTCAGTTGATTCAATCCTGCCCTGCTCACGAGATGGACTATGGGGTTAAGCTTGGTAAACTGGAAGCAAAAGGGAACTTCCTATATCTGTTGGATAAACAGAATGAGATTGTGAGCAAAATTTCTGTTTCAGAATGATGGAGCAAGAACAATGAGTGACTTAAAAAAGAGATTATCCTTATTAAAAGTAGAAAAACGAATCAAGGGTTTGAAGGGAATTAAGGATGTTCATTTTCTGACCGATAAACCTAAAGAAATTGCTTGGTATGCTGGGGAGTTGAATCCTATCGATTCTCCGATTCCTTGCCTTTATGAGTTTTCTGCCAATCTTACTACTAAAGATCTAAGTAGGTCAATTCAAAGTTTAGTTGGAAAAAGAAGGCAGTTTATCCTAGTTTTGTGGGAGTTTTCACCAGTTTACATCTTGTTTCAAATGGAGTCTTTGGATGATTTTTTGCCCTCTTATTTTAGTGAATTTTTTACCAGAGACTTGACGCTATTCTTTCAAGACCAGGAAAAAGTATTGGATCTCCATTTAGCGGAGGATAAAGTAGAAGTGAGAGTCTTGGAGAATAAGGCTAAGAACCGGTAGATTCTATAAATTGAAAATGAGCATAGAATTAGTCGATGAAGGAAGCAAAGAGGAAAGAATGCTATTCTTGGAGAGACAAATGGTAAAGGTGGTTCTAATGTGTGAAAAAGAATATTATTATTATGACAATAGTGAGTTTATGTCAGGCCTAGGAGTTATTTATACAGAGTTTACTGGTCAGCGTGCAAGTCGACAAATTAACGTTTTGAATGGGCACTCTTATGCTTCCTCTTGCCTACAGGATTATGTTCCAGAAGTAGGGTTTCTACTCTATGATGGTCGAAAAGATGAGTTGGATCTATCAGACTCCATCAAGATTAGTCAAGAGGAATTTGAACGAATCTGGGCTCAGGCTGTCGCTAGCAGTAAGAATGATACGTAATCGTCAGTTGAAAATAGCCAAATATAATCAAAAAAGTGTGAGAGGAGTCCAATAATGATACTTAATTTGTTGAAGGAATTTGTAGAAATCTATCACCTCAACAGGGGCTTAGGAGAGTTAGAATATACTAGTGAAAATCTCCATGTCGAAAAGCCAGATTTGTCTGGTCAATTGGAAGAGTTCTATCAACATTTGAACTTTGATGAAGAAGCTTATTTTAGAGGGGCTCCCTATGATCTTGCTCTGTTTCCTCTCTCCTCTTGTGAAGCTGCAGCAGAAGGATGGCAGGATCAAGGCTGGAAGGAAACTTATGTAGTTTTTGCCCACTTGATGGGGGATGAAGTTATCTTTTGTGACTTAGAGAGTGATCTCAGTCCAGTCTATGGGAGAATCCCAGGAGATTCTAAGCTCTATGCTCTCAGTCCTTCTCTCTCTACTTTCTTAACCACTTATATGCTGATGAAAAAGCTAGAAATCACCCAGTTTGAGAACAATATCTATATTGATGAGGATTTATTGGACTATAAAGAGGGCTTCTTGGAGGGAATTATGGATATTATCGAGGAGCAACTTCCTGAAGACTATCGAAATGATTTTATAGCATTTATGCTGGGTTAAAGCCAAATAGAGAGATGAGAAGCAAATGGAAATGAAGAATTTTTTAAAATGTTGTGAGGATCTGGTCATACAAGAAAGTGGGGCAACAGCTTTTGAACTAGAAAAACTTAAAGCCAGACAGTTTCCTCAAGCTCACTTAGATTTACTCTCCATAACCAATGGCTTGGAGTTTTATGGTGGCTATTATCGTTTGTTTGGTACAAATTCTGCTCAAGCCATCACACTTGACTCTTGGAATTCAGACACGTTTTGGAAAGATATCTGGGAAGATTATGTATCGGGCTACTATTTTTTTGGTATGTCTGCTATTGGAGATCAATTCGCTTATAGATTGAAGGATGGGAACATTCAAAGTCCTCAAGTTTATTATTTAGATGGGATTACTATGGATGTCATCGAGATCTACGACAGTTTTGAAGCATTTTTTGAGAGGGAATTTGTTCTGAAGGCTCAAGGTGGGATGGAATCTATTTTTGTTTCTGCTAGGGAGCGATTTGGAAATCTAGACCTCTCCACAAGCTGTATTTATTCCCCTTCCTTAATGATTGTGAATGATCCAAGCGTTGAGAATCTCATGCTTTTACCGACAAAGGATGTCATGACTATCAATGGGGATTTGCTTGTTCAATTATCTGATTCGGAGGATTCAATTACGAAACTGGAGCAATATCTAGACGATTTAGGTAGAGCTAGAGTCAAGGTTATCTTGGATCGAGATTGAGCAAGCAGGATAAAGTTTATATAGAAAAGAATAGTCTAAAAATTCACGATTTTAGTTTTTGCGACAAGCGGTGCTGTAGTCTTCTTGTAAAAGTGTCATTGTAAAAATAGATAGGTTGAACAAAGAAACAGAAGCATGATATTCATGAAAAGAGGTGAACGATGACCAGTTTAGATAAATATTTAGAAATCATAAAAGAAGGATTTTCCGAAAGAGAGAATCTAATGGCAATGGAGCCTCTGCATTCTATAGAAGAGATTGCATCATTATTGGACGAAAAATTGACTTATAAAGAATTCATCGATATCAATCGCTTATTAAGACAAAAGTACATTGTTGAAAACCCAGAGGATATGCTGAAGGATGTGGATTTTAATCAGCTTTCGTTACCTAGCAATACGAGGGTGATTTACTTGATGGGAAGTAAATCTGATGTGCTAGACTTCTCAATATACGAACAAGTAGAAAAAATTTTATTAGTTGGTGCTAGAAGAGTAAGAAAGATTATCTTGCCCCAGAAAGATTGTGTAAAAGCTTTAGGGATTTCTTCTATGACAAATTTGGAAATGATAGAGAACATCTCTTTTCATACAGGTATGCGTTATCTGCACTTTGATTATGGTGTAAAGTTGCCGGACTTTGATTTTATAAGGGATTTAGATCAGTTGCTCTATCTTTCGTTTACAGCAAATAAAAATTTACCAGAATTGGATTTTATCCAGCCATCTAGTGAGCTTCGTTTTTTAGATTTTGTCGATACGAATATTTTTAACTACGCATCAACAGTTAGCTACTTGAAGAGTCTGAAACATCTCCGATTTTTAACAACGGGAAGAACGAATCAAAAGCAAAGGGAACTTCTTAGAAGTGAGTTACCACATGTTTGCATGCGAGAGGGGTAAAAACATGTCTTCAATACAGGTTTTTTATAACCTATGTCTTCATTATAAACGAACCATTAGTCCCGTTGTCTAAGTAGGAGGAAACATGACTCATACGAATCTAGCAAAAGAAACCTTACTCCAGTTTATGCAGGCTATGTATACTTGGGAGAAAAAGGCCACTAGGAACTTAAGAAATAAAGCTGATAAAGAGATGTTGAAGGATGAATTAGCTACTATTTTTAATCAGTTTTGTATATCTAAAAAACCACTCAGAGCAAGGGAATTATCTTTATCCGTCCGGTTTCCGTTTGACTATAAAATAGAAACGCATCCCATCGTTGATGAAGAGCATGACGGGAATCAAGCTTATATTTATATCAAGGAGAATCGTTCTGGTATAGAAACTCTCTATCGTTTTCAAATGGTGTTTCAAAAGGGGAAATGGTGGATTGATAAGAAAAAATGGCTCGATGATGGGAAGTGGATCAATTCTTCCTTGTGATATACTGGATAATGTAGGAAGACGGAAAGAGATGAACCTCAAAAACACCGGTAGTTGAGTGTAAGAAATGAAATTTTAGAGGTCAATATGAATAAAACACTTTCAAATCAAAAAAGAAAACTAACAACTATCAAAAATAAAATACTGAAGGCCAGAGATTTTCACTTAGAGGCAGAAAACCTATCTAATACTGAGTCCATTTTAACAGCTCTAAAATCTGATAAGAAAAGCGTTCAAGTTAACTACGAAGAAAATGGTGAGATAAGATCATACCTGTATGATTATGTAGATATGATTGATTCTATAAGTCCGTATCCTCTAGTCTCTAACTTTATAGAAAGTAAAACATCAGAAACCTATCAATCTTTACTAAACGGCTGTTTTTGTTCTGTAATGGGTGATATGGCTTCTGCTAAATATTTAGCTAAAGGTGGCTCAAACTTTGATACAGATAGTTGTTTGAATATCTTATTTGCCCTTGCCTATTTAGATGATACTTATGTAGAATTTTTAATTGATAAATTAGCCTATTTTAAAGAAGCCCAAGTTGAAAAAGGGAAAAAAGTTATTTTCTTTTCAGCCAAGAGTTTATTGCCTTTAGTCGTTTTTCTTTATGGAAATGGACAGGGAGACCGGTTAGCTAGCTTGCTCGAAAATGCCTGTGATGCTAAATATAAACCCTTGGACTCGAACCCTTATCATAATGTGAATGATGCCTATAAACAGGTTATGGAAACTATTTTTTCAGAGGATGTTGATGTTTTTAGAGAAACAATTTTATCCATGTGTGATTATCATTTAGCGAACACCAAAGATAGTCATTTAGTAGACTTCAATACCTTACTATGGCAGTATTTCCCAATTGAAATCTTAGTTTTACTAAAAGAACGTCAGAAAAGAGGCCTCCCAATCGACGGTCTTAGCCATCCCTTGCTTGATGACTTTTTACCCTATTTCATGGATGACTTTCAGATATCCGAGCAAAATAAGATGATACTTGGAACAATCTTAGAGTAGCAATGTAGAATACATGGAGAAGTCAATAGGAACAAAAGAATTTCAAATAAAAAAAGTAAACGAACAGCAATCAGCAAATACTAAAAGCCAGAGATTTTGCTCTTGATAATGAACAGCTTTCTGTAACAGAGGCTGCTTTAGATGCATTAAAAGCTGGTAAAAAGTATAGAAGTTACTGATAGGGGCAATGGTAAAACCAAAATCTAGAATTATTAATTGTAAAGGTAGATTAAGCTAGGAGAAAACGATGAATTATTATTTTATAATGGATGATAAATCCAATAAGACTTTTAATTTTGATGTTGAATATGGGCGAGTTGATTTTGAAATACAAAAAAAACCTTACGAAGAAGAATGGACTAAACCAATAGATTATATTTACGATCCAAATTGTCCTGATGTGATCTATTATAATTTTGTGAATAAAAAACAATACATAAATAAAATAAATTTTGATTATGATTATTATTGGTATTCCCATGGTTTTATCCTTTCTAAAAAGTTAGCAACCATTTTTAAACAATTCAAGATTCAAGGTCATGTTTGGAAAAAGCTTAAATTTACAGTGAATGGCGATGTCATGGAATCTCCTGACTTTTATCTATTAAAATTTAATACCTATACCAAAGATAATCCTGCTCCTGATTTTATTGATTATGAGAAAACAGAATCATTACCTTCTAAAACGATGTATACAGTTTCAAGAAAACTGGTCTTAAAAGAGGATGTTGACTATGATATTTTTAAGCCTGGAAGGGTTGAATTACTTGCAGCGGCTGGCTTTGTCGTTACGGAGGAAGTAAAAGAAGCCATCGAAACGAATCACTGTGGTCGAGGCATTCGTTTTTTACCGATTGAAACAGCTCAAGAAGAATATTGTAAGAATAGTTTTAAGGATTTTACTAGTTTATTAAAAAGAGCAAAGCCTAAATTACCCTAACATTAAGTATTCCTTTAAAAAATAAGACTCTAGTCTACATCATTCGAGATTTCAGGCAGAAAATATCAGAAGAAAATGCTTCTAAAAGGAGAGATAAGATATGAAGAAAACATACTTTGTTTATCAAGATAGTGGAGCGATAGAAAGGCAAAGTGACGGAGTTGAGTTCTGTAAAATACCGGAGTTTTGTGATGATCAGATCTATTTTTATTGCGATGAATATATGCTTTTTTGGACCTCCATTGAGGATGTAGGTAACATGAATAAAGCTAGGGATTTTAAATTAAAAGATAACATAGTACCAGCAACGCTAGAAGAGATTAGTGATGAAGGATTGATTGGCTACATAGATACAGTGAAACAATACAATATTGAGAATGGAAAAGTTGTAGGAATGATCTATATCCATTTAGACTCCTAGTAAACTGTAACGAACAACTCTTAACATCCTATGAAAGAGCAGGTAATGAAATGAAAGAGGCCAAAGAACTCTTCGTAAAAAATGGCTTTTCGCGACTAAAGCGAACCAATAACTATTATAAAATCAATCATGATTTTTACACGGTGATCTATTTTCAACGAAAATCAGATGGGACTGCCTATTTCGTTAATATTGGCATTCATCCCCTCTTTCTGGACTCGGGACTGTTAGAAGAAGTGGATTGTGCTCTAAGGACTCGATTAGGTTCTATCGATAATAGAAATGGCATGGATCAAGCTGAATTGGAAAATGCTGTCCAAGAGGCCATCGATTTTACTACTCAGTATTCATCGTATCCTACCGTATTTTCAAGCATAAATCCCGAGAAGGATCTTGAGAAGGATGGGTTGCTAAAAGAATTCTCTATCACCAAAGTGAACTTATGCAGATTGTATGTTGAGTATTATGATACCATCGATTCTGAGAAGGTAGCTTTAGATTTTGCAAACTATGGCTTATCCATTACACCTAAGATTGCCTCTGTACCTAAAAACTTCTTTAAAACCTATATTCGTTCGGGAGAAGTTTTAAAATAATATTACCAGTAATTTGAGATTAGGAAGGGATGATGGTCAAAGGGGAGAGTTTCTCAATAAAGTAAGTAATAGTCAAGAATGCTAGTCTAAACCTGTTCAGTAAAGGATGTGTCGCAAAAATTGGGGGAAAAGTTGAAAAGTAGAGATAATTTTCATAGACACTATTTAGTATTGTGGAACCTAATGATGTCCATAGAAAGTAATGTTGTAACCAGTGAAGAGGCTGAGTTTCTATATCCTTTTGATATGAGTAAAAAGGAAGATGTCCTTAAAGTATTTGATGCATTTGTGAAAGAGGATTTCTTGAGCCTAGAAGAAGAGAAGCAGAAGCAAGTGCTTGAGACCATTGAGGATGTTATACGGGCTGGAGATAAAGTGGTTGAGCATTTTTTTGAATATGAATTTGGTTTTGCTTCAAAAGAGCCAAGAAATAAAGTTGCCTTTCTAGAATTGGTTAAGGATATATTAGTCTCTTATTTGTCCATCTCAGACTAGTCATCTATTTTCCTTTGAATTTTAAGAATGAAATTTATGGACTTCGAGGTCGCGTATTTTAAGAGTAGTTGACAGCCTCAACCCAAGACTTAGCTGAGTGAGGATGATCTATTTAAGGTTTATAATCCTCACATGGGAAGAGTACTTACGCAAAATAGCGGATAGGCAAGAAAGAATGGTTTGATGATTCTAAAAGGAGAAATAAGAGATGAAAAACTATTTACTGGATGAAAGGATATTTCAGTATCCTGAATCGTTTAAAAAATTGATCGAACTCAATTTAGTTGATTTTGATATTTGGTATCTGTTAGATTCAGAATGGGCCCTGTCTTTGTATGAGGGATTGCAGGAAAGGTACCCAACCCGAAAGTTGATTCCATTTGCTAAAAGAGGAGATTGTGATGATACAGCTTGTTTTGAAATAGGAAAGGGCAATAAGGTCCAACTCATTCATGATTTTGCTACCGAAGGATGGGAGCAACGAAAAGAGTTTAACGATTTTTGGGAATGGGTGGAATATGCGGTAAAATGCATGATAGAGTATAACAAAGAGGATGGGATTGAATAATCGTAATCTCTTTTCTAGGGACGAAGGAACTCGTCTCTAATGATTTACAAGGCAAGGAGAACAAATGGAAATGATCCCCCAATTATTAAATGAGATTGAAAAATGTCTCCAACAGTTAGATCATCCTTGTTTAGACCATCTTAATTCGGGAATATCTTCTCAAAAAATTCAAGAATTGTTTGAGGAAATCCCATTGCAGCCAACTCAGGACTTGCGTGCCCTTTATACTTGGAGAAACGGATCAAAAGATTGTGAGGGAATCACACTCGGTGAGCTGGCATTTTTTCCTGGTTTCTATTTGATGTCTCTGGAAGAAAGTATCCAGACCTATCAGGAGTTGAGGAAGACTTCTACTTGGAATCAATGCTGGTTTCCAATTTTTGCCAGCGGAGGGGGAGATTTTTATGCCATGAATCTAGCTTCAGAAGCTCAGGGGCATATACTTGGTTTCTACGTGTATGAAGAGGATCCTCAGGTAGAATACCAGTCATTAGAATCTATGCTCATAGCTCTTAAAAACTGTTTTGAACAAGGTATTATTTTCCGGAATGAACAAGGCTACTTGGATATGGATTATAGGAAGCATGCTGAGATAGCACATGAGTTAAATCCAGATCTGCAGATATGGCTGGAATTCTTAAAGGAGACGTAAGAGGAATGACCAAGGAGAAAAAATGGCAGTAGTTACTGTATTAAAAAAGATCATTAGACTCTATGAGGAAACAACGTTTATCCCCCAATCGGTGAGTTTTTCAGATACAAAATTAAGTACCCAGTCTTTCAATTTGACAGGAGAATTACTTGATTACTATCAACATATAGTGTTCAAAGAGGATTTATCTTTTGCCAATCAAAATTTTAATATCATTTTGTTGCCATTAGATTCTCCTACCAGGACAGTCGAATGTTGGGCCTTACAAGATGTTCTTCAGTTTAGTGAAGGGCAATACCAGATATTCGCTACTACAGATACAGACGATATTCTTTTCTGTGATATGCAAGATGAAAGTTCTCCAGTTTACGCGGGCAGGCCTGGAGATCCTATTTTCTACAAACTCAGCGATAGTTTGACGGAGTTTTTGGAGTTCTATTTCGCTTTTTCAAATTTTTGGGGCCAAAGAGAAGATGTCCCTCTGGAGGAATTTATTGCTGGGACAGGTGACTTAATAGAGCACTACCTTTCCCCAGACGTCCAAGCGACAGCGAAAGAATTTCTATTAAGGTAAGAGTGAGCTGAGATAGATTTGCAATTAAAGCCCTTCTCTATAACAAAAAATGAACTGGATAGGAGAAAAGAAATGAATGTTAAAGAACTAATTGAAGAGGTTGAAAATGATGTTGATTTAGCATCCTATATCAGTCTTGTACCCAAAAAGAATAAGAAGACCCAAGCTGTCTATCTCGAATCACTGAATCATCTGGCCTATTTACTTTATCTGGATGGTCAAGAGGAAACGGCTAAGGAATTATTAGATAGGATCATACAGGTTCCATTTGAAGGGAATTTTAACACCTGGACCTTTATTGATAGCTCTCTGGTTTTATTGGCTTATCTGGAAAGAGAGGTAGAAAATCAGGTATTCGTCTATAAAAAACTCCTTTTGTCTCCGTTAGAACAAGGGGAGGAATCAACTCAAAAAATTAGAAGGAGAGTTCATCAGAGATTTTTGAATGGCGATAGCCTGGAGCAAAAGCTTGCAAAAATCGAAAAGGCTCCAAGCCCTGAATCAGAAATGGAACGTCGTCTGCTATACTTGGCAGATTTGTTGAAGATTCACCTCTTTATTACTGAGTCAACTTGTGAAGAGACAGATATTCAGACAAAAATCGAAGAGAATATGGAGATACTAAAGAAGTATATCAAGGAGCATGAAATTTATAGCCTCTTTCCTTTTAAAGGATAAGGTGAGCTAGCAATTTTGGATTTTTAGAAAGAGTAGAAAATGGAAATCAAAAATCACTTTGGTGTCTATGGCATTTGCTATGAGAATGGGAAATTGCTCTGTATTGAAAAAACAAGAGGCCCCTATCAGCATCGTTTTGACCTACCGGGTGGTAGTCAGGAACTCGGTGAGGGGTTGACGGAAACCCTCAAGAGAGAAGTTATGGAAGAGACGGGCTATACTCTTAGCCGTTACTTAAATCCTAGGATTTATGATGTGCTGGTTCAGGAAGAAGGGCAAGATTTCGCAGTACACCATATCATGGCCTTTTATGATATCGTACTCGATTTCAAACGCTCTCAACAATCCCTTCCTCAGGAGCTTCTTGATGGAAGCAATGATTCAGCAAATGCAATTTGGTTGAATTTAGAAGAGATTACTGCAGACAATGCTTCGCCTTTAGTATTGAAGGCCAAGGCAGAGTTGCGAGGATTTCCAGAATTAGAACGGACAAGCTATAAGAATTGGAAGGTAAAGATGGGGGATAATGGAACTATTTAAAACATGGAAGAAATATATGGTTCTCTATGGTCTTAAATCTCAAATCGGGACTGTTTATCGAAACAGTGATAGGACAACGAGCTTTTATGATATTGGGAATTTTTTATACCTAGCAGGGGAGTTGGATTCCAGATTTTGGGAAGATTTTGTTAGGCAATATGGTTTAGATTATAAGATTATTATTTCAGAAAATACCAATTGGCAAGATTTTCTGCATCAGAAAGTGGAGCTAATTTCTTTTACTCGTTATTCTTTTAAAGATAAGGCAAATTTTCAAGTTGAATTTCTAAATGATCTAGTTAGTCAGTTAGAGGAAGATTACAATATTGTACCTATTGATAGTCGTATTTATAACTGCCTTTCTGAGGAAGAATGGTCACAAGATTTACAGGGGGATTTTGAGTCCTACCAGGATTTTGCTTTAAAAGGTGGATTTGGTTTTGTGATTCTTAAAAATAAAGAACTGATTGCTGGGATTTCCTCAGGGTTAGTTTACCAAGGTGCAGTTGAAGTGGAAGTTGCAATTAGACCAGACAAACAAGGAAATGGATTTGCTAAAAAACTTGGTGCTGCAATGATTCTAGAGAGTTTGAATAGAGATATATTTCCACTTTGGGATGCTCATAACGAGGCTTCCAAAAAAGTAGCAGAATTTTTAGGATATGAGTTAGTTGAACCTTATGAAGCTTTTGAACTAAAGGAAAGTGTCGTATAATGATATCTGATATTGTATCTTATAAGACGAGGTGAATGGACATGCAAAATCAACTGGCTCTTAGTGGAGAAAAAATTATTGAAAAAGTTTATCTTCAACTATTTCACCACATTGGTATGATTCGTGGGGAATACTTGCTAAGAGAGCTCAACCAAAACATCCTGTTACCAAATTGTCAGCAATTTGTGAAAGATTATCTAGACACTATTTGTCATTTGTACTCAGATGAAGAAGTCTGGTATCGCTTTTCAGAGTTAACAAATGCAGAAGCAAATAGTCTAGACGGGACTAAAGAGTATTTTGACGAACGCCACCCCTTATTTGGATACAGAGGTATCAGGCGTTTGTTGGCGTGTCCAGATGAATTTCAGGCTGAGACAAATGTTGTTACAGAAGTTTTTCAAACCAATCTCAATCTGTCTGTTATTTTTCCTTTTGTCAATGATGCCGAACAATTAAAACAAGCTATTACAGTATTGCGTCAGTATGGTTTTACCGGGAAAGTCGGCACGATGATTGAATTACCATCAGCTTATTTCGACTTGGACAGGATACTGGAAACTGGTATTTCAAAGATTGTAGTTGGAATGAATGATTTAACTTCTTTTATTTTTGCGACTGTGAGAAACAGTCAATGGCATGATATGGAAAGTCCAATTATGTTAGATATGTTGAGACAGATGCAGGATAAAGCAAGGATGAAAAAGATTGATTTTGCTGTAGCAGGCTATCTGAATACTTCTTTCATACAAAAAATGAATCAGATGGGTATCGAATGTATTCTCCATTACAGCTCTATTCCAGAGATTTTTGATTTAGAAATTGACCATCCAGACCATCTTAAACATATAAAAGAAGAAAGTAAAAAATTACAAAGGAGAACCCATGACACCGCAAGAAATGTGGAATGTCTACAAACAAATCAACCCCTTGATTGGAGATGAAATCGATGCCTGGGCTTTTGGAGTGGAAGCTGATCTCTTGGCTGATTTGGTTTTAAAAGGTGAAAAGACGGCAACTGCTTCAGCTTATGACCTTTACGCACTAGAAGGCGAATCTCTTCCGCAAGAAGGGACCTTTGATGTCATTTTAGATAGTCAAGATCAGGCTGTCTGCATTGTCGAAATTACCAAGGTTTCTGTTCAGCCCTTCCATCAAGTGTCTGCTGACCATGCCTTCAAGGAAGGTGAAGGAGATAAATCCTTAGCTTATTGGCGGCAGGTTCATGAGGAGTTTTTCACGGAGTGGCTGGAGGAAGCGGGGTTGATTTTTACCCCTGACAGCAAGGTGGTTTTAGAGGAATTTCGCAAGGTTTATCCATTGTAGAACGAGGCTGGGCAAAAACTGTCCAGCCTTCGATGTTTAATAGGAATAACTGTATGACGCAGTGGTTGATTGGCATCTTTGTTCGCTACTTAGCTCCAAAGATGACCTATGAAGATGGAAAACCATGTTTTCTTTATCTGCAACCTCCAACAGTCTCCCAGACTGTTGGAGCTGTGCGGGGGTGGGAAAATTGAAAAGGTTTGGGGAACCTTTTCAACTTTTGTTTAATTAGTCGAAGTTCTTTCCCACTCCCTTTGGTTCGGGTCTTATTTTCCAAAAGGGCTAAAAAATGATATAATGTAAGCGATATTGTACAGAAAAGAGAATGTCTATGCCAAATTATGCCATTATTTTAGCAGCGGGTAAGGGTACTCGCATGAAGTCAGATTTGCCCAAGGTTCTTCACAAGGTTGCAGGGATTTCTATGTTGGAGCATGTTTTCCGTAGTGTCGGAGCCATTGAGCCTGAAAAAACGGTCACAGTGGTTGGACACAAGGCGGAATTGGTAGAGCAAGTCTTAGCGGGACAAACAGAATTTGTCAAGCAAACGGAGCAGTTAGGAACAGGTCACGCTGTGATGATGGCGGAGCCAGTTCTTGAAGCCTTGGAAGGTCACACCCTTGTCATTGCAGGGGATACACCTTTGATTACGGGTGAAAGCCTCAAACACTTGATCGATTTCCATATCAACCACAAGAATGTGGCAACGATTTTAACAGCAGAGGCAGCTAATCCATTTGGTTATGGCCGGATTGTCCGTAATGACAATGCGGAAGTGCTTCGCATCGTCGAGCAAAAAGATGCGACAGATTTTGAAAAGCAAATCAAAGAAATCAATACAGGAACTTATGTCTTTGACAATGCCCGCCTCTTTGAAGCGTTGAAGAATATCAACACCAACAATGCCCAAGGCGAATACTATATCACAGACGTGATTGGGATTTTCCGAGAAGCAGGAGAGAAAGTTGGAGCCTATACGCTCAAAGACTTTGATGAAAGCCTCGGCGTTAACGACCGCGTAGCCCTTGCGACAGCAGAAGGCATCATGCGTTGCCGCATTAACCAAGCTCATATGGTGAATGGAGTGAGCTTTGTTAATCCTGATGCGGCCTATATCGATATCGATGTTGAGATCGCACCAGAAGTACAAATCGAAGCCAATGTCACTCTAAAAGGGCACACAAAAATTGGGGCTGAGACAGTCTTAACCAATGGAACCTATATCGTGGACAGTGAAATCGGTTCAGGTGCCGTTATTACCAACTCTATGATTGAAGAGAGCACGGTAGCGGATGGTGTGACAGTAGGACCTTACGCCCATATTCGTCCTGGATCTAGCTTGGCAAAAGATGTCCATATTGGAAACTTTGTCGAAGTCAAAGGTTCGTCTATTGGCGAAAATACCAAAGCTGGTCATCTGACCTACATTGGCAACTGTGAAGTCGGTAGCAACGTCAACTTTGGTGCGGGAACCATTACCGTCAACTATGATGGGAAAAATAAATACAAGACAGTAATTGGCAACAATGTCTTTGTCGGTTCGAATTCGACCATCATTGCTCCAGTTGAGCTAGGAGATAATTCTCTAGTCGGTGCTGGATCTACCATTACCAAGGATGTACCAGCAGATGCGATTGCGATTGGTCGTGGTCGTCAAGTCAATAAGGATGAGTACGCGACCCGCTTTCCCCACCATCCTAAAAATAAATAGGAGATTTTCATGCAATTTGAAGAAAAAACCATTGAGCGCAAGGAGATTTATCAAGGACCGATTTTCCAAGTAGTCACAGATCAAGTGGAACTACCTGATGGAAAAGGTCAAGCGCAGCGTGATTTAATCTTCCATAATGGAGCAGTAGCGGTTTTGCCGATCACAGAAGATGGTAAAACGATCTTGGTCAAGCAGTACCGCAAGGCGATCGAAAGGACTTCTGTAGAGATTCCAGCAGGGAAGTTGGAAAAGGGTGAAAATGCGGATCCTCAAGCAGCTGCTCTGCGTGAATTGGAAGAAGAAATTGGTTATACAGCGGATCTAGAGTTGTTGTATGATTTTTATTCTGCCATTGGATTTTGTAACGAGCGGATCAAACTCTATGTTGCGACCAACTTGAAAAAAGTGGAAAATCCTCGCCCTCAAGATGAAGACGAGACCTTGGAACTCCTTGAGGTGACTTTAGCAGAAGCTGAGGATTTGATCCAAACGGGTGATATCTGTGATGCTAAAACCATCATGGCAGTTCAATATTGGAAACACCTACAAAACAAATAAAGAATAGAGGAGACACCGATGGGCAAACCTTTATTAACAGATGAAATGATTGAGCGGGCAAACCGGGGAGAAGCTATCTCTGGTCCCCCGCTCTTTGATGAGGAAGAAACAAAAATTCTCCCGACAGGAAACAGGGGATTTGGTTATGAACGGCCAGTGACTTCAAGGGAAGTAGATAGTGGACGTGGAGCATCGTATCCTCAGGAGACTATTCCGATCAGAGTCCAACCTACTGTGACCAAGAGCCGTCGGATTGAGAACCAAAAAGATGAGGTGATTCAATCAAAATTGAATAAGATCTTATTTTGGGTCATCCTGCTCCTCATCTTGTTAATTCTTGCAATTTGGCGCCTATAAGGAGCGTCTACCAAAGGAGTAACGAATATGAAAATTGGAATCATTGCGGCCATGCCCCAAGAGTTAAAAATCTTAGTGGAAGCTTTGCAGAATGGCGAGAAACATCTTCGCCTAGGAAAGGTCTACTATACAGGATCGATTGGTCGCCATGAGGTCGTCTTGGTTGAAAGTGGCATCGGCAAGGTCATGTCAGCCATGAGTGTGGCTGTATTGGCCAATGATTTTAAAGTGGAAGCCATTATCAATACAGGTTCTGCAGGTGCTGTAGCACCAGGGATGGATGTTGGAGATATCGTCCTTGCGGACAAATTGGTCTACCACGATGTTGATGTGACAGCTTTTGGGTATGCCTATGGCCAGATGGCAGGGCAACCACTCTACTTTGAATCCAGCCGTTATTTTGTATCAGAGATGAAAAAAGTTCTAGCTGAGGAACAAACACCAACCCATGTAGGCCTGATTGCGACTGGAGATAGCTTTATCGCGAGTGAAGAAAAAGTCGCAGCGATTCGAGAACATTTCCCAGAAGTATTGGCCGTTGAGATGGAAGGGGCAGCCATTGCCCAAGCGGCTCATGCAGCCGGCCGTCCTTTCATGGTCATTCGGGCTATGAGTGACACGGCAGATCATGCAGCTAATATCTCTTTTGATGAATTTATCGTAGAGGCTGGCGAGCGCTCTGCTCAAACCTTAATGACTTTCTTGAAGAGATTAGTATAGAAAAAGATAGAGAGATTGAAAATGTATCGTGAATCATATTTTGATGGAGGCCTATTTTCATATATCGGTCACGTGATTCTAGCGACCATTATTACAGTATTTACTTTCGGTATATGTGCTCCTTGGGGCATGTGTATTATGTATAACTGGAAGATCAAGCATACCGTGATTGATGGTCATCGTCAATACTTTGATGGAACAGCTATGCAATTGTTTGGTAATTGGATCAAATGGTGGTTCTTTACCATCATTACATTTGGAATCTATGTGTTCTGGTTAAATATTAAGGTCACTCAATGGATTACCAAACATACTCATTTTATAGACTAATAGAAAAGAGAGTGGGACAGAAATCGGTAATTCGTTAGAATTCGATTTCGTCGTCCCACCTCCGCAAAGTTGAGTAGGGCTGTAAAAGCTGATGAAATCAGCGTAGTAGAGCCCATTCAACCACTGCGTCTTACTCGACAATCCAAAGACAATTGAGAGGCCAGGACTTTTGTCCTAGCCTCTTTTTGTGAAGCCATTTCTTTAACCACTATTGCTCCTTCATGTTATAATATAGTCTAGTAATGCAAAGGAGAAGTTATGGTCTTATCAAAAAAAAGGGCACGTCATGTGATTGAAGAAATTATTGCCCTCTTTCCGGATGCTCAGCCAAGTTTGGATTTTCGCAATCATTTTGAATTATTAGTAGCGGTGATGCTCTCTGCTCAAACAACGGATGCCGCGGTTAATAAGGCAACTCCTGCCTTGTTTGAAGCCTTCCCAACTCCTCAAGCCATGGCGGTCGCTAGTGAAGCCGACATTGCCAAGCATATTTCCAAATTAGGTCTCTATCGCAATAAGGCTAAGTTTCTCAAAAAATGTGCCCAACAATTGTTGGACAACTTTGATGGCCAAGTCCCTCAGACACGGGAGGAACTGGAGAGTTTAGCCGGAGTGGGACGTAAAACAGCCAATGTGGTCATGAGTGTCGGTTTCGGAATTCCTGCCTTTGCTGTTGATACCCATGTAGAGCGGATTTGCAAGCACCATGACATCGTCAAGAAATCAGCAACACCATTAGAAGTGGAAAAACGAGTCATGGACGTTCTTCCTCCTGAACGCTGGCTCCCAGCTCATCAGGCCATGATCTATTTTGGACGGGCTATCTGCCATCCTAAAAATCCCGAATGTGATCACTATCCGCAATTGTATAACTTTAAAGACAGTTAAAAAGCGAGGTCTAATGACTTCGCTTTTATTTGATAGGGAAGAAAGTAAGTAAGAGCCAAGAAATCAGTAGAGTAATAGCGCCAATTCCAAGGCAAAATAGAATAGGAAGGAGGATTCTTTGGTAGGGAGCTTTACCCCTTTCTTCCGCTTCTTCAATCTCGCTCAGACTGCGTCCTTGTTCATAGGCGACAATCTGGCGATAAGTACGAAGATTATGCTTTTTCTTGAATTTCTCAATGCGTAGGGCGTAGAATAGAGCGACAGCAAAAATCAAGCAACTAATAAGTATGCCGTACCTATCCAAATAAAGAATTAGGGGAATGCTGATGATAGGACTGCCAATTAGCAGTAAGCTAAAGACCACTTCATCTTTTTGATAGCGCATAAATTCTTGGTCATGAATAATCTGTTTCATGGTTTCCAAATCTCCTTTGACTAGTTTGTCCAATGACACTTCAAAGACCTTGCTTAATAAGAGCAGATTTTGAATATCAGGGTAGGTCGCGCCGCGTTCCCAGTTGGAAATGGATTGACGGCTGACAAAGATGATTTCAGCTAAATCGTCTTGAGATAAATTTTTCTCTTTACGATAATGCTGGATTTGTTTTCCGACTTGCATAAGATTTCCTCGCTTCCTGATTTCATTCTACTCATTTATACAAAAAACGGCTATCAAAGTTCTTTGACATGTTGATTTCATAGGCTTTCGCAAAGATTTTTGTCACTGGATTTCAGGTCTGTCAATTCATATTTTCCTATTGAAAAAGGGGCCAGCAGCCTCCTTTTTCTTATTCACTAAATCGTAAAAAGTAACCATCCGGATCCAAAATCGCAAATTCATGGGGATAAATGAAGCTATCCCCCACTCGAAATTCTCTTTTTGTCAGCGGACGATGGATGGGATAATCAGCTTCCAGCAGTTTTTGGTGGAGCTGAGGGACATCCTTGATGCCAAAGGAAATATTGACACCGCGCCCGAAAGGATAAGTCAGTTGGGCTAATTCTTCTGCGCTGCCTTCTTCTAGCATAAGTTGGCAGTCTTCAAGCGAGAGGAAGAGAAATTTCTCCTCAGGACGCTCGTATTGGATAGAGAATCCCAATAAGTCGCAGTAGAAGTGACGCGATTTCTCGATATCCGATACGACAAATTCAGGGATGACAGCTTGATAGTCCATTCGTTTTCTCCTTATAGATCAATCTCCATGACAATTGGTGTATGGTCTTGACGGGCGCCGGAGTCAATCATAGCTGACTTGGTCACCTTGTCTGCAATGCGGTTAGAAGTGAGCCAGTAGTCGATTCTCCAGCCTGTATTGTTGATTTTAGATGTCTTGCTACGTTGTGCCCACCAAGTATATTGATCTGGAAGGTCCCCATGCAAGTGGCGGAAAGTATCAGTGAATCCTTTGGCTAGCAAGTTGGTGAAGCCAGCGCGCTCTTCATCGGTAAAGCCTGGGGAACGACGGTTGCTGGCTGGATTGGCCAAGTCGATTTCCTTGTGAGCTACGTTGTAGTCTCCTGTTGCCAGAACTGGCTTTTGTTGATCTAGTTCCGCCAAGTAGTCTGCGTATTTGGCATCCCAGATTTGACGTTCTTCCAAACGTTTGAGCCCATCTCCAGCATTCGGAGTATAGACCTGGGTCACAAAGAAGTCATCAAATTCAAGAGTAATAATGCGACCTTCGAGGTCCATGGTAGAAGGAGCACCGATTTCTGGGAAGCTTACTATTGGTGTCAATTCTTTTTTGTAGAGGAACATGGTTCCTGCATATCCTTTACGAGCGGGTTCTACAGATGACCGCCAAGTGTTTTCATATCCAGGGAAAAGCTCTTCTAAGACCTCTAAGTGTTTTTTCGTTGGTCCTTTGGCAGATAATTTTGTTTCCTGAATGGCAATGATATCCGCATCCTCGGCTACCAAGGTTTGGAGGACGTCTTGCGAGAGCTTCGCGCGCGCAGAGTCACTCGTCAAGGCGGCATTCAATGAGTCAATATTCCATGAGATTAGTTTCATATCGTTTCCTTTACTAACTTTGTCGATGCTACTATTATACCAAAAAATATCCAGTCTCCAGTCTCTTGTGATTTGAGGAAGGATCCGCTTTTGGTAGAAAATTGTTTATATTGTTCATATTGCTAAAAGAATAGTTGCCATGGAGTTCAGAATGGCTATTTTTTTATCCGGTCTAGCGACTCGCGTCTGGATGAAATGTGCTATAATGGAGGTTGAGTTTAAAATAGAAATATTCCTCAGGTTCCCTTTAAAGTTATCCTATTTTTAGGTTGCCTTGATAGGGGCTGGGGCTGAGAATCCAGATGAAAGGAGAGGTATGGCTCGAAAATCTAAACGTTCAAAAAAAGCGAATGCAAAGGTGAGAAAATTTGATAATCGGTGGATTACTAGACGACTTTATTTGTTATTCAGTCTAGTCTGTACCCTCTTTTTGATTTTAATTGCTCGACTAGGGTATATGCAGATTACTCATCAAGGCTTTTATACACAAAAATTAGCAAAAGCTACCAAAAAACATTTAACAAGAGGAAGTATCCGGGGACAGATTTATGATGCTTCTGGTCAGCCACTAGTGGAGAATGTCGATAAGAAGGTCTTGTCCTTTACACGTAGCAACAAATTTACTGCGGAAGAGATGCGTCAAACAGCACAGCTTCTCCTAAATTACGTAAGCGTGTCAAATCCTCAAGTCACCAAGCGTCAAGAAATTGACTTTTATCTCGCAAACACAGAAGTCTACAAAGAAGTAGTGGACAAACTGCCTAAGGAGGAACGCATCGATACGGATGGTAACCCACTTCCAGAAGCAAAAATCTACCAGTATGCGGTGGACAGTATTGACCCAGCTAAATTAGGCTATACGGATGAAGAAAAAAAGGCCATCTATCTCTTTAGCCAAATGAATGCAGTCGAAAACTTCGCCAGTGCTACGATTGTGACGGATCCGATGTCCGATGAGCAGGTGACGACAGTCAAAGATCATTTAAAAGAATTTCCAGGATTTGAAGTGATTACGAGTTGGGATCGAAAAGTAGTCGATAGTCCTTTGGCTTCTATTGTCGGTAGTGTGTCGACAGAGCAAGCCGGCCTACCAGCTGAAGAAGCCGATGATTATTTGGAAAAAGGCTACGCCTTAAATGATCGCGTCGGAACTTCTTATTTAGAAAAACAATATGAGTCTGTTCTCCAAGGAGAACGGGTTGAAAAAGAGATCCATTTGGACAAGAATGGCAATGTCGAAAAGATCAAAACCCTCTCAAAAGGAAGCAAGGGAAATAATATCAAGCTTTCGATTGATTTGGATTTCCAAAGAGGAGTGGAAGATATCTTGAGAAAGTCCTTCCAGGCAGAGTTAGCTGCTGGCAATGCGACCTACTCAGAAGGGGTCTATGCTGTTGCCTTGGATCCAAAAACGGGTAAAATCCTTGCTATGGCGGGGATGAAGCATGAAGCCGGTTCACAAGATCTTACCCCTGATGCTTTAGGAACAGTGACCAATGTCTTTGTCCCAGGATCTGTCGTTAAAGCGGCTACCTTGACAGCAGGATGGGAAAATGGGGTGATTTCTGGGAACCAAGTCTTGTTGGATCAACCAATCTCATTTTCTGGTTCAACTCCAATCACTTCTTGGTTCACCCAGTTTGGAAGCCGAGAAATCAATGCGGTGCAAGCGTTAGAATATTCTTCCAACACCTATATGGTGCAGATTGCTCTTGGTTTGATGGGCCAACCCTATCAGCCTAATATGACCTTAAAGACAGATCAATTGGATCCTGCTATGGAGAAGTTGCGTTCGACTTTCGCCTCCTATGGTCTGGGAGCGGAAACAGGGATAGACCTTCCAAATGAATCAACGGGCTATGTTCCCAAAGAGTATTCGATTGGCAATTACTTAACAGACGCTTTTGGTCAGTTTGATAACTATACGCCTATGCAGTTGGCTCAATATGTGGCAACCATTGCCAACGATGGGAAACGCGTGGCTCCACACCTGGTTCAAGGAATCTATGAGAATGATGCCAAGGGAGGTTTGGGTCCTCTGAAAGAAGAGATTGCAACAAAAGAACTCAACCAAGTGGCTATATCACCTGAAAACCTAGACATCATTAAACAAGGTTTTTATCAGGTAGTATATGGAACCAGTGGCTTTTCGACTGGTAAAACCATCGGAGAAGGTGCGGCGGTACCAATCAGTGCGAAAACTGGGACTGCAGAAACATTTGTAAATGGTGGGACCCCTGCTGTAAACACCAATGTCATCGCCTATGCTCCGTCTGAAAATCCTCAGATTGCAGTTGCAGTGGTCTTCCCACATAATACTAATCTCCAAGCGACAGTCAGTCACAGTATTACCAGAGAGATTATCAATCTCTACCAGCAAAAACATCCTATGAATTAGAAAGGAAGCTATGCTCTATCCAACACCTATCGCAAAATTAATTGAAAGTTATTCGAAGCTCCCTGGTATTGGGATCAAGACAGCAACTCGTCTGGCCTTTTATACCATCGGAATGAGTGATGATGATGTCAATGAGTTTGCAAAGAATCTTTTGTCAGCAAAGCGGGAATTAAGCTATTGTTCCATCTGTGGGAACCTAACAGATGAAGAAGAGTGTGCCATTTGTCGAGACGAGACTCGCGATCCATCGACCATCTTAGTGGTGGAAGATAGTCGAGATGTGTCGGCCATGGAAAATATCCAGGAGTACCACGGACGCTACCATGTCCTTCATGGCTTGATTTCGCCCATGAATGGGGTCGGACCGGATGATATTAATCTCAAGTCCTTGATCACACGATTAATGGATCATGAGGTCCAAGAAGTGATTGTGGCGACCAATGCAACAGCAGATGGGGAAGCAACTTCTATGTATATCTCACGCGTCCTCAAACCAGCTGGTATCAAAGTGACCCGCCTGGCACGTGGATTAGCCGTCGGAGCCGATATCGAGTATGCGGATGAAGTGACCCTTCTTCGGGCTATCGAAAATCGAACCGAGTTATAAGCGGTTACAGAGAGGCTGGGACAAAAGTCCTAGCCTCTCAATTGTCTTTGGATTGTCGAGCAAGACGCAGTGGTTGAGTGGGCTCTACTACGCTGATTTCATCAGCTTTTACATCCCTACTCAACTGTGCGGAGGTGGGACGACGAAATCGAATTCTAACGAATTACCGATTTCTGTCCCACTCTCTTTTTTGTTTTTTAGGTGTTCTCACTCGTTTTCTTTCTTTTTAAAGTGTGGTATACTAGAGGGACGAACTCGTATGTGAGGAGTGCTTTTGATAAGTCGATTATGAAGCACAAAATTAAATAAAGGATTAGGACCAAACAATGGCAAAAGAAAAAATTGTACTTCTTTATGGTGGCCGTAGCGCAGAGCGCGAAGTGTCTGTGCTTTCCGCTGAAAGCGTCATGCGGGCGATTAATTATGACATGTATTCTGTTGAGACCTATTTCATTACTCAAGCTGGAGACTTCATCAAGACTCAAACTTTTGAAGAGAAACCTGCTGAAACAGAACGCTTGATGACCAATGAAACCATTGATTGGGACGCTAAAGTATCTCCGAGCAGTATCTCCCAAGAAGGAGCGGTTGTCTTTCCAGTCCTTCACGGACCGATGGGAGAAGATGGATCGGTTCAAGGTTTCCTAGAAGTATTGAAACTCCCTTATGTGGGATGTGATATCCTTTCTTCTAGTGTGGCGATGGACAAGATTACCACCAAACGGGTCCTAGAATCTGCAGGGATTCCACAAGTTCCTTATGTGGCTGTCCTTGAAGGAGATGAGCTAGAAGCTAAGATTGCCTTAATCGAAAAGGAATTGACCTATCCGGTCTTTACCAAGCCTTCTAATATGGGCTCTAGTGTCGGGATTTCAAAAGCAGAGAACCAAGCAGAACTTCGCAAGTCTTTGGAATTGGCCTTTAAATATGATAGCCGTGTTTTGGTTGAGCAAGGTGTCGTAGCGCGCGAAATCGAAGTAGGATTGTTAGGCAACTACGATGTCAAGAGCACCCTACCTGGTGAAGTGGTCAAAGATGTAGCCTTCTATGACTACGAAGCCAAATACATCGATAATAAGATTACGATGGCGATTCCAGCTGAAATTCCTGCAGAAGTTGCTGCGACCATGCGTCAGAATGCAGAACTAGCCTTCCGTGCCATTGGTGGCAAAGGTCTCTCCCGTTGTGATTTCTTCTACACAGAGGACGGGGGCATCTACTTGAATGAGCTCAATACCATGCCTGGCTTTACCCAATGGTCTATGTATCCTTTACTTTGGGATAACATGGGCTTGGCCTATCCTGATTTAATCGAGCGCTTGGTAGAATTAGCCAAAGAAACCTTTGAAAAGCGTGAAGCGCACTTACTTTAAGAAACTGTTCCTAGCGGGAGTGGGAGATGAAGTCAACTCATAGAGGAGTCGCTTTTCTTCCTGCTCCCACTTTTTAGAGGAGAATACCATGAATGTAACCTTGCACGAAGTGGCTCGTGTCCTGGCTATTCGCAATGATATCAGTCAATTTGAAGATTTTGATTTACAGAAGCCAGAATTTGATAGTCGTCTTATTGGTCCGGGGGACCTCTTTGTCCCTCTCAAGGGGGCGCGTGATGGGCATGATTTTATTGAAACCGCCTTTGAAAATGGGGCTGTAGCGACCTTGTCTGAAAAAGAAGTAGAAGGCCACCCGTATTTGTTGGTAGATGATGTTCTAGGGGCCTTTCAAAAATTAGCTCAATATGTTTTGGAGAAGAGTCAAGTAGATGTCTTGGCGGTCACAGGTTCAAACGGTAAGACAACGACCAAAGATATGTTAGCTCAGTTATTATCTACTACTTATAAAACCTATAAAACACAAGGGAACTATAATAACGAAATTGGCCTTCCTTATACGGTTCTCCATATGCCAGAAGGGACAGAGAAGCTTGTCCTTGAAATGGGACAGGACCATCTGGGAGATATCCATCTTCTCTCAGAAATTGCGCATCCAAAGGCAGCAATCGTGACCCTTATTGGGGAAGCTCACCTGGAGTTTTTCAAAGATCGCAAAGAAATCGCTAAAGGGAAATTGCAAATTGCGGACGGCATGCCATCTGGAGGCTTGCTCCTAGTACCAGCCGATCCTATTGTCGAGGATTTTTTACCGAGTCAACAAGAGCTTGTGCGCTTTGGTGAAGGAGCAGATATCAGTATTACCAAGTTGGAGGAACGCAAGGACAGCCTAACCTTTGAAGCGAATTTCTTATCAGATGCTATTGACTTACCTGTCACAGGCAAATACAATGCGACCAATGCCATGATTGCGGCCTATGTTGCCTTGAAAGAAGGAGTCAGTGAAGAGGCCATCCGTGCAAGCTTTAAAGGCTTAGAGCTTACTAAGAACCGTACAGAATGGAAGAAGGCAAGTAACGGAGCGGATATCCTATCCGATGTCTACAATGCCAATCCGACGGCCATGCGCCTGATTTTAGAAACCTTCTCGACCATTCCTGCCAATCCAAATGGCCGCAAGCTAGCGGTCTTAGCGGATATGAAAGAACTAGGGGAGCAATCTATTGATCTGCACAACCAAATGATTCTCAGCCTGTCACCGGATGTCTTGGATACCGTTATTTTCTACGGTCAAGATATTGCGGGACTGGCTCAATTAGCGAGTCAGATGTTCCCACTCGGACATGTCTATTATTTCAAAAAGACCGCTGAGAAAGACCAGTTTGAGGACCTGGTCAAACAAGTCAAGGAAAGCTTAAAAGAGCAGGACCAAATCCTCATCAAGGGAAGCAATTCTATGAATTTAGCCAAATTGGTAGAGGAGTTGGAGAATGGCGAGTAATAATGTGCTAAAGAACATTCAGCGCTTGATTTCAATCACTAATACAGGCTTAGCGTTCTCAAAAGATCCATTTGATCAAGAGCGCTATCAGGATATTCGTGCCATTTTACAGGATCTTGTGAGAGAAGCGACTGATTTGAATCCACAAGAATTATCGGATTTGTTTCGCCCGACAGACCATTACGACACTCCCTTGATTGATGTTAGGGCATGGATTGTCAAAGATGGAAAACTTTGTCTGGTGAAAGGTCAGGGAGAAGAGACCTGGGCCTTGCCGGGTGGCTTTGGTGAGGTTGGCTATTCTCCGACGGAAAACATTTTAAAGGAAATCCAAGAAGAAACGGGCTATTCTGCGCGTGTAATCAGATTGTTGGCAGTATTTGATACCAATCGCTACCAATTGCAAAGTCGCCAATATGTGAAATTGGTATTTGAATGTGAATTATTAGATGGAAATTTTGAAAAGAACCAGGAAATTTCCGACCTTGCCTTTTTTGAGAGAGAAAAAATACCTGCTCTTTCTACCAAGCGCAATACAGAAGAACAATTGAACTTCCTTTGGGAGGTTTATGATGGGAAACGAGATTTGTATTGTGATTAAAAACGATTTATAAATTAAAGGGATATAAAATGACACTTTGGGATTTATTGTTTACGAACCAAAAATCAGCCCCGCCTGAGTTTGGGCTCTGGTATTTCATTCTGCCAGCTTCTTTGTTGGTGGTTGGTTACTTTTCCATCAGATATGCGCAGTCCAAAAGCTACCAACGCTTTTGGTATTGGGCACAGTTGATCCAAGTCTTGGCCATCAATGCTTGGTATATTCTTGCCCACATGCCTTTGACGGATAATTTGCCTTTTTATCATTGCCGCTTGGCCATGTTGGTGATTCTCTTTGCCCCTAAGGGGACCTATATTAAGCAATATTTTGCTCTCTTGGGAGTTTTAGGATCGATTGCGGCCTTGGTGTATCCGGCCTTTGATCCTTTCCCATTCCCTCATATCACTGTGTTGAATCTAATTTTTAGCCACTGGGCCTTGCTTGCCAATAGTTTGATTTACCTACAGGATCATTATCAATCTGAAAAACAAGACAGCTTGAGAATTTTCAAGATCACTTTTGGCATGAATGCCTTGATTTTCTTGGTCAACCTTTTGACGAAAGGAGATTATGGCTTCTTACGGCGTCCACCAATCATTGGGGACCATGGTGCTCTCCTGAACTACCTTTTGGTTAGCTTGGTGATGGTAGCTGGAATTTGCTTGGTCAACCAGCGTTATAAGTACAAATACAAGATGGTTGAAGAGACGGTCGTTTCACGTTCAGAATAGAAAATTGATGAGCTGAGGTTAGGAAATCATGACACTTTGGGATTTATTTTTCACCAGTCAACCAACGGCTCCCCCTCAATTGGGGGCTTGGTATTTCTTGTTGCCGACCTCATTGGTAGTGGTGGGGCTTCTGTCTATTCGATTTGCTTCTTCCAGAGGCTATCAAAACTTTTGGTATTGGGGGCAGTTGATCCAGTTGCTCATTATCAATGCTTGGTATATTGCAGCACGCTTGCCTGTTTCGGAGAGCCTGCCCTTCTATCATAGCAGGATGGCCATGTGGATCATTCTCTTGGCTCCTAGGGGAAGCTTCAAGCAATATTTTGCCTTGGTAGGAGTCTTTGGCTCTATCATGGCCTTGGTCCATCCCGTCTTTTATCCCTATCCTTTTCCTCACGTATCCTCGATCAACAATGTCTTTGGTCACTGGGCCCTCTTGGCCAATTGCTTGATCTATCTGGTTCAATCCTACCAGGTGGAAGCAAGGGATGCCTGGAAAATTTGTCAGATGACTTTTGGGGTTAATGCTATTATTCAGCTTGCGAATCTTGTAACAGGTGGAAATTATGGCTTTATGCGTCGTCCTCCTGTACTTGGTGATCATGGACTTGTGCTCAACTATTTGATCGTGACCATCCTAATGACAGGGACCCTTATCCTGATCAATTCAATCTTTAAGTCCAGTAAGAAAAGAAAAAGAACATCTGAATCCGTTTAATAAGGAGATCCTATGCATCATTTTTTTACAACTGAATCCACTGCACCACCTGTTATCCCGCTCCTCTGGTATGGGGTCATGGTTCTTTTAATCCTAATGGCAGTTTGGGCTTCATTACGTTACTATCAAAATGAACAATTTCGGAAGATCTTTCGAAACTTACAAATATTTCAATTGATCTGTCTCTATATCTGGTATTTTGCTTTTCAACTTCCCTGGTCTAATAGTTTACCCTTGTACCATTGCCGTTTGGCCATGTTTGCTGTCTTGCTGTTACCAGACCGATGGAAGAGCAAGCAGTTCTTTGCCTTGATGGGAGTCAGTGGGGCGATCTTTGCCTTGGGCTATCCAGTCTTTGATCCCTATACCTTCCCTCATATTACGAGCTTTTCTTTCCTCCTCGGGCATTACTGTCTCTTGGTCAATTCCTTGATTTATCTCTTGAGATGCTATGATTCGAGCCTCTTAAAAAATCGAGAGATTGTTCTTTATACCTTTGTCCTAGACCTGTTTCTAGTCGGCGTCAACCAAGTCACTGGAGGGAATTATGGACTCATGGCCCGGCCACCGATTATCAAAGGGGACAGCCTCTTGGTGAATTACGTCGTGGTCTCCAGTATCTTAGCAGCAGCCTTGCTTCTCTTTAATGTATTTTTCAGTCGTAGACTTGCTAGAGAAAGAGTTGTTCGATAAAAAGAAAAAGGAGGGTGGGACAATCAGTCTCAGCCTTCTTTTAGTTAATAGGAGTTTGAAATGAAGAGGTTTTTATTAGCCCTTGCTATCTTGTGTGGCTTATTTTGTACGGTTAGTCCGGCTCAGGCAGATGATGAAGTTCGTTATTCGATTGAGTCCTATGTGGGACACCTCCACTTGCAGGAAGATAACCAGGCGACATTCACACAAGAGATTAGCTATGTTTTTTCAACAGGCTACAATGGGCAGTATGTAACTTTAGGGAGTGTAGATCCCCTTCCCAAAGGATTCAAAATCCATGAAAATCCTCAAGTTGAAGCCTATGTGGATGGTGAAAAACGAGAGATCCGTGTAGAAGAATCGGATCTCGGAAATGGACGTTTATTAAAAATCTACAATTCAAGAATCGTTGGTGGCAAAGTTACCATCAAGGTTGTATGGAAGATTGATCATATTCTAGAACTGTATTCCGATATCGCCGAGCTCAATTGGTTCCCTATTTCAGATGGGGATGAGGACGTAGCAAAATTAGATTTTTATGTGGATGGCTTGAATGCCAAGCAGGGAGAGTTGTATGCTCATACCGGTTATTTTAATCCACCAGCCCAGATTGAACGGACTGAGACTGGCTATCACATTCAGTTATGGAACTTCCCAAAGAATGGAAAATTGGAGCTCCACGCATACTGGCCCACGACAGAAGCTCTACGTCGAGGCCAATCTAATGAGATTAAAAAGGAAAAGGGAAAGGATAAATTTCTTAAAAAAGAAAAATCCATTCAACAAAAAACAGTCATCTACAAGACACTGTTTCTCAGAGTCATTCCAATTGTAGCAATTCTTTTATTTGTTCTAGCTTTCATTCCATGGGTCCGCTATATGATCAGTACCAGAACTCGTCGGATTGCAAAGGGAGTACGATTATACGAACCTCCACAGAATTTGCCACCCTTTGTCCTAGCCAAGGCCTTGTATCAACTTGATTTTGAACAGATGGTCATATATAGAGAGAAAGGTCAACTAAAATTTAATCATCTCATCCAGGCAACCATGTTAGATCTCATCGATCGAGGAAATCTTCGTTTGACGAGAGATGAAAGTGGAGGGACCTTGACCTGTCTTCACCATGAAGGCTTGGCTGATTTTGAATTGAAGTTTATTGAAATGATCTTTGATCAAGAAACTGAAATCAGGATCAGTGAGGTGTTCTCGAAATATAAAATTAATCAAGCAGCCCTAAAAAAGGATTTTCGAGCTGCTAAAACAGACACACAAAGAGATCGTATTCGAAAGGTCGGAAGTGACATTCAATCACTTTTAAAAAGGGATGCCCAGCAATTGTCAAAAGGTGTTGAAAAGGAAATTACGAAATTAGGTTTGCCCTCTTATTTTAGAGACTTATCTGAAAAAGAAGAAGCTTTTTCAAAAACAGGCTGTGCCTTACATTTTTGGATCTTACTGATCTTGTTTGTGAGCATGTGTTTCTTATCTTTTGGATTTGGTTCATACCTATCTTCATTCTATTTTTGGACTATTTTATGTTTGATTTTGTTATTCATTCCATTTTATATTGTTATGAAACTTCGTGAAGATCATCTACAATCCTTAGAGAACTTGGATTCACAATTTGAATGGATGGCCTTTCGAAATATGATTGAAAGTATTCCAAATTTCAACCAAGCAGAACTTGAGAGTGTTGTCCTATGGAATCGTATCTTAGTCTATGCGACCTTGTATGGCCAAGCTAAAAAAGTGAGTCAGGTACTCCAAAGTCATCAGATTTCCGTGCCATATGAAGACTGGGACACTGTTCTTTGGCTAACTTCTTCTCCAAATACCTATTTAGATGGCTCTACCTTAATGAGCTATGCAGCTGATTCCTACAGTGTTTCAAGCTTCTCTATTAACTCCTCAGATGGCAGTGGTGGCTTTGACGGCGGTGGATTTTCTGATGGCGGTGGTGGTGGAGGGTTTGGAGCCTTCTAATAGCACTTGTGATTGAATGAAGTCTGGGATGTAGAACCATTGTAGTTCTCCCTCAGGATTTTTAATTTATAAATACACTGATGATTGAAAAAAGGCTCTATTTCCGCTATAATAGGTTAGTTAAGGTAAAAGGAGAGAACCAATGTAGAAGGATCCTACTTACTAAAAAATATGCTTTTAAAAAATAACTGAGGATGAAAGAATGACAATCACTGACGAAATTAAAAAACGCCGTACCTTTGCCATTATCTCCCACCCGGACGCGGGGAAGACAACCATTACTGAGCAGTTGCTCTACTTTGGGGGAGAGATTCGGGAAGCAGGTACCGTAAAAGGAAAGAAAACAGGGACTTTTGCAAAATCTGACTGGATGGATATCGAGAAACAACGTGGGATTTCGGTAACTTCATCTGTGATGCAGTTTGACTACGACGGCAAACGAGTAAATATCCTAGACACTCCAGGGCACGAGGACTTCTCAGAAGATACTTACCGGACCCTGATGGCGGTGGATGCTGCGGTCATGGTAGTGGACTCTGCCAAGGGTATTGAGGCCCAAACTAAGAAATTGTTTGAGGTTGTCAAACACCGTGGGATTCCAGTCTTCACTTTTATGAATAAACTGGACCGTGACGGTCGTGAACCACTAGATCTCTTACAAGAATTGGAAGAAGTATTGGGCATCGCTAGTTACCCAATGAACTGGCCAATCGGGATGGGGAAAGCCTTTGAGGGACTCTATGACCTCTATAACCAACGCTTGGAACTCTATAAAGGGGATGAACGTTTTGCCAGCCTAGAGGATGGCGATAAACTATTTGCTAGCAACCCATTCTACGAACAAGTAAAAGATGATATTGAGCTTTTGAATGAAGCAGGAAATGAATTTTCAGAAGAAGCTATCCTTGCAGGTGAATTAACTCCTGTCTTCTTTGGTTCCGCTCTTACCAACTTTGGTGTGCAGACTTTCTTGGAAACATTCCTCAAGTTTGCTCCAGAGCCACACGGCCACAAGAAGACAGATGGAGAAATTGTCGATCCTTATGACAAGGATTTCTCAGGATTTGTCTTTAAAATCCAAGCCAATATGGACCCTCGTCACCGTGACCGGATTGCCTTTGTGCGGATCGTGTCTGGTGAATTTGAGCGGGGGATGAGTGTCAATCTGCCTCGTACTGGTAAGAGTGCTAAGCTATCTAATGTCACCCAGTTTATGGCGGAAAGCCGTGAGAATGTCACCAATGCCGTAGCAGGAGACATCATCGGGGTCTACGATACCGGTACGTATCAGGTCGGGGATACGCTAACAGTTGGGAAGAATAAGTTTGAATTTGAACCACTGCCAACCTTTACTCCTGAAATCTTCATGAAGGTATCTGCCAAGAATGTCATGAAGCAAAAGTCCTTCCATAAGGGAATCGAGCAATTGGTGCAAGAAGGAGCTATCCAGCTCTATACCAACTACCAAACGGGTGAATACATGTTGGGTGCTGTCGGGCAGCTCCAGTTTGAAGTCTTTAAGCACCGGATGGAAAATGAATACAATGCCGAAGTGGTGATGAGCCCAATGGGTAAAAAGACGGTTCGCTGGATCAAACCTGAGGATCTAGATGAACGCATGTCTTCAAGCCGCAACATCTTGGCCAAAGACCGCTTTGACCAACCTGTCTTCCTCTTTGAAAATGACTTTGCCCTCCGTTGGTTTGCAGACAAGTACCCAGATGTTGAACTAGAGGAAAAGATGTAACTCAGTACCAACAATTGGAACTAAAGTTCCTAATTGTTGAACGCTAGTCGCTATTTTGCGAACTAGCTAACTGCCTTACTAACTACTTTTGGCGAATAAAATATATAAATTGAAAAACCAGCTCACTTGAGCTGGTTTTGGGATGAAGACAAACTTCCATTTTACATAAAAAATCAAGTGATTTTTCAATAAATAAAAATAATTCCATATTTTTATAGTCATTAAAGCCAGTACTGAAACTTTCCGCTGTGAGAAAAATGCTTGAAACAATGTTGTTTCAAGCACTCGGGAGTTTTGAAAGTAAAACAGTTTGGGAAACTGTTTTAGCCTGAGCCCAGAAATTAAAGAGCGAAGGGGTTCAAAACTAAGTCATGGAACTTCGTAGAAGTTCGCTGACGTCCGTACTCACTTAAGGAAAGTTTCTAAGAATATTTTTTCTTTAATAAAAAACCAGCTCAAGTGAGCTGGCTTTTTATTGTTCTGTAATGAGGAGTCTTCCCAAAAATTCTTGTAAGATAAAGAAGACAATGAGGCTGGCAATGGTCTCGCCTAAGAAGGACGAGCTATTCACAATCAGAGAGTACAGGTAGGCACTTTGGCCAGCTGGAGCATAGCTTCCCCAGAAGATGACACCAGCAATGTAGTGAATTGTGTAGCGTGCAAAACCACCCAAGATGACTCCGACTGTGATATAAGTAAGCGTCTGTAGTCGTTTCTTTTCTCGGATAGCCTTGTCAAGAGCAGGTTTGACAGCTCCACTCAGTCCAATCAGACTAAAGGCTACAAAGTACTCTAAGAAACCTTGGATTGGAGTCAACCAACCACCAGCTGCTTCCCCTGTTACGACTTGTAACAAACCCCAGATGAAGCCTCCCACGGCACCAGCCTTCACACCCCAGCGGAAACTGAGGAGAAAGATGGGAACCATCTTAAAAGATAGAGAAATCCAAGGACCTAAGGACATCGGTTGAGTAACCAAATCCAAAATATAAGCTATGGTCGCTAAAAGAGCAACCTCAATCATTGGTCGAACTGTAGTTTTCGACATAAAAAAACCTCCTATACCAATCGTTTTGATTGGCTCATTTGTTGCCACACCAAAACGACGTCATAGAAGTTCTCTATTTCATTCTGTTTTGAGACACATCCCTACGCAGGTCTTAACCTGATCAGGTGGTAAGAGTTTAGGTCAGTAACGAACACTTTTGGTATTCCATCTAACCAATCTCAGCTGCTGCTCCTCTTGTGACTCTTTCATTATACTATCTAAAAAACGTTCCCGCAACTTTTTAACTCGCAAAAAATATGGTATAGTTATTAAGATAGAAAATGCACAAATTGTGGAGGAAATAATCATGGGTATTTTTGCAGGTTTGATGGGCAATGCTTCTCAAAAAGACGTCGATAAGGTTGAAAAAGATTTAGGGGATATCCTGGTTCCAGGTGAGCAGGTAACTCTGGCTTTTAGTTTGATTCGTGACTTGATTGTCTTTACTGAGTACCGTCTGATTTTGGTGGACAAGCAAGGAATGACAGGGAAGAAAACATCTTATAAATCCCTTCCTTATCGTTCTATTTCGCGTTTTTCAGTAGAAACATCTGGTCATTTTGATTTGGATGCTGAATTAAAAATTTGGGTTTCATCAGCTGTAGAACCATCAGAAACACTTCAATTTAAGAGCGACAATAGTGTCATCGAAATCCAGCAGGCCTTGGCAGCAGCTGTATTGCGTTGATAAAAAATAAATTTAAACAGTCTTCATCTAGCGATTTAGGACAATCGGATAGGAGCACTGGCAGATAAGGTAAAGAGGGAGCAAAATGTTCGTTGAAAAAAAGTTAGGAGATGGCCGGAGTTGGATTAATATTGATTCTGACTTGATTGCGGAAACCTCCCAGTTGTACCAAAAGTATGGTATTGATCAAGAAACCATTGAATATGCATTGGATAAAAACGAACGTGCCCACATGGATTACAACCGTGAGAATGGGACCGTGACTTTTATCTATAATGTCTTGGACATGGAAAAGGAAAAGGAATATTATGAAACCATTCCGATGACCTTCATTGTCCAGGGACCACGTCTTGTGACTATTAGTAACCGAGACAACGCCTATATTATTGCACAAATGGAACGCTATGTCGATAATCACGAGAGTTTATCGACCTTTAAGCTTTTATTTGCAGGGCTTGAGATGATTAGTAATGCTTATTATCCGATTATTGAGCGTCTAGATAAGCACAAGGATGAAATCACTCGTCTCTTACGAAAAACAACAACTAGTAAGAACCTGTATGCTCTTTCTGACGTGGAAACAGGTATGGTCTATCTGGCATCCGCTGCCAAGCAAAATCGCATGCTCTTGGAACATATCAAGGCTCACCTAATCTACCGCCAATTTGATGATGTCGAAAAAGAACAGTTTGATGATGCCATGATCGAGGCCAGACAGTTGGTCTATATGACGGAGTTGAACTGTCAAGTCTTGCAACAGTTGTCTAGCTCCTACAATAACATCCTAAACAACAACCTGAATGACAATTTGACAACTTTGACTATCTTGGAAGCTCTGTTAGCAGTCTTAGCAGTTGTCACTGGTTTCTTTGGAATGAACGTTCCATTGCCGTTTACTGACGATCCTAATGCATGGCTGTATATCTCCATAGCAAGCTTTGTACTCTGGATCATCTTGTCTCGTATTTTGCGCTGGATTGCCCATAAACGATAAAAAAGAGAGGTAGGGAAGAAATTCCTTACCTCTTTCGTATCTTGGCTATTTCAGAAAATTCTTCATTTTTAACTCTGCCTCCCCTAAGAAGAAGAGGCAGTTTTGATACAAGTGATCGACTGTACATAATCTTCTTGGAAATAGTAGGAGTAGATTTAAAAGTACTGAGTGGATTATAAACAATTTATAATTGGATTGAATCGTTGAATCAGTTAAATGAATGAAGCATTTTAATCATTCTGAAATATCCTAAATACTAAATTCATTATACATACTTTTATTTTAAAAATCAAGAAAACAATCCCAAAATAAAAGTGGATTTTTTGTGAGAAAAAACTTTTAGAAAGCCTATTATAACGCTGTTTTTGTGATAGGATTCAAAGCGAAGAAGAGATTTCGCATCCTTTTATATTATTGTAAATTTAAAAAGAAATAAAAAAGGGTTATACTAATGAAACATGAAAAAAACTTTTTTTGAAAGGGGTTAGACAATAAAAAGCTTTTAACTTGTTTCGTTTTACTATCTTTTAACCCAGGTCTGTGGTATACTAGATAGGTTGCAAAGAAAGCAGTACTTTTCTTTCGTGGAAAAGAAGCAACACGATCTTTCATAAAAGTTATGAAAGTACGTCATGACAAGAAAAGTATAAACTAAGTGCTATAGGATGGCTTCGCACCATCTTTAGAAAGAAGAATAACGTGAAATTTAATGAATTTAATCTTTCTGCTGATTTGTTAGCAGAAATTGAAAAAGCAGGATTTGTAGAAGCAAGTCCTATCCAAGAGCAAACCATTCCTTTGGCTCTTGAAGGGAAAGATGTAATCGGTCAAGCACAGACTGGTACAGGGAAAACAGCAGCCTTTGGCTTGCCTACCCTTGAAAAAATTCGTACAGAAGAAGCAACTATCCAAGCTTTGGTCATCGCCCCAACTCGTGAACTGGCTGTTCAAAGCCAGGAAGAACTCTTCCGCTTTGGTCGTAGTAAGGGTGTGAAAGTCCGTTCAGTATACGGTGGTTCAAGTATTGAAAAACAAATCAAGGCGCTTAAATCAGGGGCTCACATCGTTGTAGGAACACCAGGTCGTCTTCTAGACTTGATCAAACGCAAGGCCTTGAAATTACAAGATATTGAAACTCTCATCCTTGATGAAGCAGACGAAATGCTTAATATGGGATTCCTGGAAGATATCGAAGCAATCATCTCACGTGTCCCAGAAAATCGTCAGACTCTACTCTTTTCAGCAACCATGCCTGATGCCATCAAACGGATCGGTGTTCAATTCATGAAAGAACCTGAGCATGTCAAGATTGCTGCCAAAGAATTAACAACAGAACTGGTAGACCAGTACTATATCCGTGTTAAGGAACAAGAAAAATTTGACACCATGACACGTCTGATGGATGTTGATCAACCTGAATTGTCAATCGTTTTTGGTCGTACCAAACGCCGTGTAGACGAGTTAACTCGTGGATTGAAGATCCGTGGTTTCCGTGCAGAAGGGATTCATGGAGATTTGGACCAAAATAAACGCCTTCGTGTCCTTCGTGATTTTAAAAATGGCAACCTCGATGTCCTTGTTGCAACAGACGTTGCTGCTCGTGGTTTGGATATCTCAGGCGTGACCCATGTCTACAACTATGATATTCCTCAAGACCCTGAGAGTTATGTTCACCGGATTGGTCGTACAGGGCGTGCAGGTAAGTCAGGTCAGTCAATTACCTTCGTTTCACCTAATGAAATGGGTTATCTCCAAATCATTGAGAACTTGACTAAAAAACGCATGAAAGGTCTCAAGCCAGCAAGTGCAGAAGAAGCCTTTCAAGCTAAGAAGCAGGTCGCTCTTAAGAAAATTGAACGTGATTTTGCTAATGAGGAGATTCGTAGCAACTTTGAGAAGTTTGGCAAGGATGCTCGTCAATTGGCCTCAGAATTCAGTCCTGAAGAATTGGCTATGTATATCCTTAGCTTAACAGTTCAGGATCCAGATAGTCTTCCAGAAGTTGAAATTGCGCGTGAAAAACCACTGCCGTTTAAACCGTCTGGTGGTGGATTTGGCGGAAAAGGCAAGTCTGGTCGCGGTGGCCGTCGTGGAGACGACCGTCGAGACCGTGAACGCCGTGGCAATGGACGTCGTGATGAATATCGTAAAGGTGGACGCTCAAAGGATCGCTTTGATAAAGAGAAGCGTTACCGCAAGGATCATAAAAAACCTCGCAATACTTCAAGTGAGAAGAAAACAGGCTTTGTGATTCGGAACAAAGGGGATAAATAAAAAACACAAGGGTAAACACATGTTTACCCTTGTATATTTATAAGGAGACCGAAATTCGTAAACAAAACGTTTGCTATCATCTTGTGACAGCGCTATCAATTCTGTTAACATATTAAGAATACAACTTTTATTTAGCTCTGTCAACAGGTTTGCTAAAAAAATCTACTTTTTTTTAAAAAAAGAACAAAAAAATGATCATTACACAAAAACGATCAACAAAATAAGTGGTTAATATAGAAAAATTAGAGTGAAATGTTTGTTTCTTATTGAAATTGTTCACTTTTATAGTATAATGAAAGCATAATCAGGAAAGTAGGACATCATATGAAAGAGAGTAGACATGTAGCAATCTTACAAGAGTTGGATAAAAATGAAGTGGTCTCTGTTAAGGACCTAAGCGATCTCTTAGGTGTTACTGATATGACAATTCGACGCGATTTGATAGACTTAGAGGAGCAAGACCTATTGGTTCGTGTTCATGGAGGGGCCCATCGAAAAATCAAAGATAGTCTGACAGAAGTTTCCCATACAGAAAAGAACATGTTGAACGTGGAAGAGAAAAGGGAGATTGCTCAAAAATGTGCGGCTTTGATTGATGAAGGCGATACAATTTTTATTGGAGCAGGGACTACTACAGATTTTATTGGCGATTATCTTGATGGGAAACATGTTAGTATTGTCACCAATTCCTTGCCTATTTTTGAAAAATTAAAAGACCAACCTAATTGTGACATCATTTTAGTTGGCGGACGCTATAGGGTCAAGACGCAGACCTTTGTAGGACAGTTTGCCAATAAGCTCTTAAAGGAAATAAAAGTTTCGAAAGCCTTTATCGGGGTAAATGGGATTGATGGTCATACAGCAATGACAGCAAACGAAGAAGAAGGAAATGGTAATAAAATCATTCTCAACAATGCTATTGAAAAGTATGTAGTAGCAGATAACAGTAAGTTTGACAGCTATTCTTTCTATGCTTTTTACCGTCTAGATGATTTAGATGCGGTGATTACCGATCATTCTATCTCTAATAAGGTGCGAGAAAAATACAATTCTTATACAAAAATTTTGTAAAAATTAGAAAAGAAACAGCTAAACGGCCAGGATTCAAGCAGATTCTGGTCTTTTTTATATCCTTTAATAGGGGAGGGGTTATAAATAAATCTATAAAAAATAAACAAAAAAGAACAAAAAATTACATATTGTAATTGACAGCGCATTCATATAGTGATATACTTATCATGTAATTAAAAGATATTTTAAAAGTGGAAGGGGTGAAAAGATGGGATTAAATCAACTGTTTAATCGGGAATTAGTCTTTTGCCTAGATGTTGCGAATCAAGAAGAATTGTTTGACCAGGTTGCAACTTTATTGGAAGAACGTCAGATTGTGACAGATTCTTATCGAGCTGCATTAAAAGAGAGAGAGAAATCGTTCCCTACTGGCTTGGATATGGAATTTCTAGGAAAGGATCTTCCGAATGTAGCGATTCCTCATACGGATATCATCCATAACCTAACAGAGAATATTGTAGTTGTTCGATTGAAAAATCCGGTAACCTTCCACAATATGATCGCACCTGATAAAGAAGTAGAAGTTTCTCTTTTATTCTTCATCATTAACAATTCTAGTTCCAGCCAAACAAACATTTTGGCGCATTTGATGGATTTCTTTACGACAAATGGAAATCTTGAAAACATGTCGAAATTGGAAACTGAAGAAGACTTATATCGCTATATCACAGAAGCGATTGCTTAATAGTAAAAATTAAAAATATTTATAATGGAGGTCATTCAAATGATTAAAATTTTAGCTGCCTGTGGTGCAGGGGTTAACTCAAGCCACCAAATCAAAAGCGCTCTAGAAGAAGAGCTTTCAAACCGTGGATATGATGTACAATGTGATGCGGTAATGGTAAAAGATGTGAATGAAGATTTGATTAAAGGTTATGATATCTTTACACCAATCGCTGCAACAGATTTAGGCTTTGATCCTGGTATTCCAGTAGTTGAAGCTGGTCCAATCTTATTCCGTATTCCAGCTATGAGCGCTCCGGTATATGACAATATCGAAGCAGCCATCAAAGAACACGGTTTAAGCTAATTCGTTTATCTGTATTTTGTAAGCGGTTCCTATGCCTGGAATTGCTGACATTCATATTTTTGTAAAATATAAAAATATAAATCGGGAGGATTTATTATGAATGGCATTATCGATTTTGCCAATAAGTTTTTCAAACCCATTCTAGATATGGGTGCACCGATCATCATGTTGATCGTCCTAACTCTATTGGCACTTTTGTTTGGAGTGAAATTCTCCAAAGCGCTTGAAGGTGGTATTAAACTTGCCATCGCCCTTACAGGTATCGGTGCAATCATCGGTATGTTGAATGGAGCTTTCTCAGCGTCTCTTGCAAAATTCGTTGAGAACACTGGTATTCAATTGAATATCACAGACGTTGGTTGGGCACCACTTGCGACCATCACTTGGGGGTCTGCCTGGACACTTTACTTCTTGCTAGTTATGTTGGTTGTCAACATTGTCATGCTTGCAATGAAGAAAACAGATACACTTGATGTCGATATCTTTGATATCTGGCACTTGTCTATCACAGGTCTTTTGATTAAATGGTATGCGGATAAAAATGGAGTTAGCGCAGGAGTTTCTCTCTTAGTTGCCACTCTTGCAGTTGTTCTTGTAGGGATTATGAAAATCATCAACTCAGACTTGATGAAACCAACATTTGACGATTTGTTGAATGCACCAAGTTCATCACCTATGACTTCAACTCACATGAACTACATGATGAACCCAATCATCATGGTTTTGGATAAAATCTTTGACAAATTCTTCCCAGGTCTTGACAAATACGACTTTGACGCAGCTAAATTGAACAAGAAAATTGGTTTCTGGGGATCTAAATTCTTCATCGGTTTCCTTCTTGGGATCATTATCGGTATCATGGGAACTCCACATCCAGTTGCTGGAGTTGAAGATGCATCTTCATGGGAACTTGTTATTAAAGGTTGGATCAGCCTTGGTTTGACTGCCGGTGTCTGCTTGGAATTGTTCTCATTGATCGGTTCTTGGTTCATCGCAGCGGTAGAACCATTGTCACAAGGTATTACAAACGTTGCTACTAAACGTCTTCAAGGACGTAAATTCAATATCGGTTTGGACTGGCCATTTATCGCTGGTCGTGCAGAAATCTGGGCTTGTGCAAACGTACTTGCACCAATCATGTTGATCGAAGCAGTGCTTCTTTCTAAAGTCGGAAATGGTATCTTGCCACTTGCAGGGATCATCGCTATGGGTGTGACTCCAGCTCTCTTGGTTGTAACACGTGGTAAATTGATCCGTATGATCGTGTTTGGAACACTCTTGTTGCCACTCTTCCTTCTTTCAGGTACTCTTATCGCACCATTCGCTACTGAATTGGCGAAAAGTGTAAAAGCCTTTCCAGAAGGAGTTGACAAAGCTCAATTGATCACTCACTCAACTCTTGAAGGACCTGTTGAAAAATTGCTTGGTTGGACAATCGGTAATGCAACAACTGGTGATATTAAATTGATTATTGGTGTTGTTGCCTTCTTAGCATTCTACGTTGGAATCTTTGCATGGTACAGAAAACAAATGATCAAACGTAACGAAGCATACGCAGCAAATGCAAAATAATCCGCTCCTAAATATGTAACTTGATAAAACTAGGGTATCAATTTTCCAGACATGGAGGGGTAGCCTAGTTTTTTCTCTAAAATAACATGCTAAGGAGTGAAATATGAGGATAGCTTTAAAAAATAATGATCTGGAAGTTTGTTTCAAGGAGTTAGGTGGTGAGCTGACCTCTATCAAGGATCAGGAAGGTATCGAATATCTTTGGCAGGGTGATGCTCAGTATTGGAGTGGCCAAGCCCCAGTTCTCTTTCCTATCTGTGGTTCGGTTCGAAATGATACAACCATGTATCGCCCTCAAGGTGTTGGGAAGATCCCTCGCCACGGGCTGGTTCGCAAGAAAAACTTTGAGCTGGTTGAGCAAACAGAAGATCGGGTGACTTTTGGGATAGAAGATACGGAAGAAATGTATCAGCAATATCCCTATCATTTCAGATTAGAAATTTCTTATCAATTACTTGGTAAGAAGATTCAAGTAACCTATCGGGTTCACCATCTTGGTGAGGAAGGAGTCATGCCCTTTTTCGTTGGTGGCCATCCAGGATTTAATTGTCCGTTACTGGCGGATGAAGGATTTGAAGATTACTACCTGGAATTCGAACAAGAAGAGACCTGTAGTATTCCTAAATCCTATCCAGAGACAGGCTTGCTAAACGTCTTTGATCGGACACCTTTCTTACAGCAAGAGAAAATCCTAAATCTCGATTACGATCTCTTCCAAAAGGATGCCATCACCTTAGATTGCTTACAATCAAGAAGGGTGATCCTCCGCTCTAAAAAGCACGAAAAAGGAGTAAGCCTTCATTTTCCAGATTTTTCAAACTTGATCATCTGGACAACACCTAATAAAGGACCATTTATCGCTTTAGAGCCTTGGTCTGGTTTATCCACTTCCCTTGAAGAGAGTGATTATTTGGAATATAAAAAGCAAGTTCGTCTCTTGTCAGCAGGTCAAACAGCTGAACTAAGTTTTGAAATCGAAATTTTATAGATAATAATGTTGTTGAATATAGAAGTTTCTGTATTTGATTGAAAAATGAATTAAAAGAAGGAGCATAATATGTCAGTTATTATTGGTGCGGATGCAGCAGGTATCCGCTTAAAAGAAGTAGTCAAAGAATATTTGGAAGCAGAAGGTTTCCAAGTAGTGGATGTGACAGAAGAAGGGCAAGACTTTGTCGATGTGACTTTGGCTGTCGCTAAGGAAGTCAAACAAGCAGAAGACAATCTTGGTATCGTCATTGATGCCTATGGTGCTGGTCCATTCATGGTCGCTACTAAAATTAAAGGAATGGTTGCGGCAGAAGTTTCAGATGAGCGTTCTGCCTACATGACTCGTGGCCACAACAATTCTCGCATGATCACCATGGGCGCTCAAATCGTGGGTGACCAATTGGCCAAAAATATCGCCAAAGGTTTTGTAAACGGTAAGTATGACGGCGGTCGCCACCAAATCCGTGTCGATATGCTCAACAAGATGTGCTAAGGGGAGGAGTAAACGAATGAAAATTGCAATTGGATGTGACCATATTGTCACAAATGAAAAAATGGCTGTTTCTGAATTTTTGAAATCAAAAGGTTATGAAGTTCTTGACTTCGGAACCTATGACCACGCGCGTACCCACTACCCAATTTTTGGGAAAAAAGTCGGAGAAGCTGTAGCAAGTGGCCAAGCAGACCTTGGAGTCTGTATCTGTGGGACTGGCGTTGGGATTAACAACGCGGTTAACAAGGTCCCTGGAATCCGTTCAGCCTTGGTCCGCGATATGACAACTGCACTTTATGCCAAAGAAGAACTCAATGCCAACGTCATTGGTTTCGGTGGAAAAGTAACTGGTGAGTTGCTCATGTGCGATATCATTGAAGCTTTCATTCATGCAGAATACAAACCAAGTGAAGAAAACAAGAAATTGATTGCCAAGATTCAACATTTGGAGACTCATAATGAGCACCAAGAGGATGCAGACTTCTTTACAGAATTCCTTGAAAAATGGGATCGTGGTGAGTACCACGACTAAGAGGTAGGATTATGATCTTAACTGTCACCTTGAATCCGTCCATTGATATTTCTTATCCCTTGGAAGAATTGAAGTTGGATACCGTTAACCGTGTGTCGGAAGTTTCTAAAACAGCAGGTGGTAAAGGGTTGAATGTCACCCGTGTCTTAGCTGAGAGCGGTGAAACAGTTGGAGCAACAGGTTTTGTGGGGGGGACCAATGGTCAATTCATCAAGACCCATCTTCCACGAGACGTTCAATCTTTCTTCTATGATATTCTGGGTGATACACGAAACTGTATCGCCATCTTACATGAAGGAAATCAAACAGAAATTTTAGAAGCAGGTCCAGAAATACTTCGGACGGAAGCCTTGGGATTTCTTCATCATTTCAAACTTCTCATGCCGACATCAGATGTGATTGCCATTTCGGGTAGTCTACCTGTAGGTCTACCAGTAGACTATTATGCGAGTTTAATTGAGATTGCAAGAGAAGCAGGACGTAAAGTAGTGCTGGATTCATCTGGTAAATCCTTAGAAGCAGTCCTTCACTCCGAGTTCAAACCAACGGTTATCAAGCCCAATCGCGAAGAACTCTCTCAACTATTGGGACGTGATGTTTCAGCTGATTTTGAGGATTTGAAAGAAGTCCTGAAAGATTCGCTATTTGAAGGGATTGAATGGATTATTGTATCCTTAGGTGGAGATGGAGCCTTTGCCAAACATGGTGATGTCTTCTATAAAGTGGACATTCCAAAAATTGAAGTCGTTAACCCGGTGGGATCTGGTGATTCAACCGTGGCTGGTATTTCTGCTGGTCTCAGTAGCGGGAAGGATGACGCAGCTCTTTTGACCCATGCCATGGTCCTAGGGATGCTAAATGCTCAAGAAAAGATGACCGGACATGTCAATATGGCCCACTATGATGATTTGTATCAACAGATAAATGTAAAAGAGGTATAAGATGGTATTAACAGAACAAAAACGCAACTATTTAGAAAAATTGAGCACCAAAGAGGGTGTGATCTCTGCCTTGGCTTTTGACCAACGCGGTGCCTTGAAACGCCTCATGGCCCAATACCAAGACACAGAACCAACAGTGGCTCAAATGGAAGAATTGAAGGTCTTGGTGGCTGAAGAATTGACACCATTCGCATCTTCTATGCTCTTGGACCCTGAGTATGGACTTCCAGCGACCAAGGTCTTGGATGCAGAAGCAGGGCTCTTGTTGGCATATGAAAAAACAGGCTATGACACTTCTAGCACCAAGCGTCTGCCAGACTGCCTCAACCTTTGGTCAGCTAAACGCATCAAAGAACAAGGTGCAGATGCAGTGAAATTCTTGCTCTACTATGATGTGGACAGTGCAGACGAACTCAACCAAGAAAAACAAGCCTACATCGAACGCATCGGTTCAGAATGTGTAGCAGAAGAAATTCCATTCTTCCTTGAAATCTTGGCTTATGATGAAAAAATCGCTGATGCAGGTTCTGTAGAATACGCTAAAGTGAAACCTCGCAAAGTCATCGAAGCGATGAAAGTCTTCTCAGACCCACGCTTCAACATCGATGTCTTGAAAGTAGAAGTGCCAGTTAACGTCAAATACGTAGAAGGATTTGGCGATGGAGAAATTGTGCATAGCCGTGAGGAAGCTGCAGCCTTCTTTAAAGAACAAGAAGAAGCAACCAACCTTCCATACATCTACTTGAGTGCAGGTGTTTCTGCCAAACTCTTCCAAGAAACCCTAGTCTTTGCCCATGAAGCAGGCGCAAACTTCAACGGGGTTCTTTGCGGACGTGCAACTTGGGCTGGATCTGTAGAAGCCTACATCAAGAATGGGGAAGAGGCGGCTCGTGAATGGTTGCGTACCGAAGGTCGTCGCAACATTGAAGAACTCAACCAAGTCTTGGACCAAGTCGCAACTTCTTGGAAAGAGCGCATTTAATTCCTTTGTTCCTAACGTATAAAATAGTCTTTCTAGCCATCTAGAAGGGCTATTTTTTTGTTTGGAGAAAGGAATCATCTTGGTCGTTCGTCAAAAATTGGTTCCCAATGTTCATAAATCTGATTAACATTTTTTTCACTATTCAAATAGCTTCTGATTTGTAAGGATTTATGTGATAATTATACATTGCAATCGAAAATAAGAGTGTTTTACAGTATAATAGATTTATAAGAGTGAAGGAGTTGGCGTATGGAAAGGATCGTATATAGAGAAGCGAGGCTAGACGAGTACAAGACGATTGGAAAAGTCTGTTCTGATGCTTTTATGAATTATCCATTTTTAACCGTCATTAAAGAAGATTTAAAAAAGCCTGAATACTTTCCGGCCTTTATTGAACTATTGCATACCTTATTAGTCAAGCTGTACATCAAAGAGGAAACTTGCTTAGTTGCTGAACGAGACGGAGAAATCATAGCGGTGGGGCTGTTGCAACAAAAAGATTTCTCAATGATCTCTTATCTACTAAATGGGATTTTTAAGTTATTCCGTTATATCACACCATTAAATTTGCTGAAATACCTAGATCTCGTAGAACGTTCAGAACAGCATTTGAAAAAGTCCGGAAACTTTGACTGGTATTTAATGATGTTTGCTGTGAGCCCAACTGTTCAGGGACAAGGTGTTGGCAGTCATTTCCTCCAAAACGGGATTGAACCTTACGTAAAGGCCAAAGGTTGTAAGCGTCTAGGCTTGATCACCAGTACTCAGCAAAATGTCTTTTTCTATAAGAAGAATGAATTCGTCCTATTAGACTCTATGGTTCTCGACTATGGAAAGCAGTCTGTTGGGAATTGGGCTTTTTTAAAAAACCTTGATGACGAATCCTAGATTATTTTTAAAAAAGGAGGCTGGGACAAAAGTCCTAGCCTCTCAATTGTCTTTGGATAGTCGAGCAAGACGCAGTGGTTGAGTGGGCTCTACTAGGCTGATTTCATCAGCTTTTACAGCCCTACTCAACTGTGCGGAGGTGGGACGACGAAATCGAATTCTAACGAATTACCGATTTCTGTCCCACTCTCTTTTTCTTACATTTAGACTTGTTATTCAGGTCCTATCATTTGAATTTTGCTTCTTTTTATGTTGCTTGATATAGGTTAGCTTTTCTTCTCTTGTCTTATGTTTAAACAGGGCTTCAGCAGACATAGCCGTCCTTTTGTCAGGAAAAGACTCCTGGTAAATCAAGGTTACAGGAAGTCTTGGGCGTGTATATTTAGCTCCTTTTCCTGCATTGTGAGCTTTGATGCGGCGCTCGATATCGGTCGTGTAGCCAGTATAGAGGGTTCCATCCGCACACTGGACAACATACATATAGGCTTTAGTTTCCATAATAAATCTCATGAATTTCCGGCGTATAGCTTCCATCCTCCTCATGGATGAACAATGGGGGAAGAATTTTTAGACCATCCCGCGATCCATCTTTAATAGCCTCAATGAGGAGCATGTTGGCATCTTTATGGACCTTAGGATAGACAAATTGAATCCGTTTGGGAGCCAGATTGAAGCGTTTCATGGTTTCAATGATATCTAAGAAGCGATCAGGACGATGCACCATGACGAGTCGACCATTGGATTTGAGGGTCCGTTGGGCCACTTGACAAATTTGGTCCAGATTGGTGGTAATCTCGTGGCGGGCTAGCAAATAATGAGGGCTCTCATTTAAATTGGAATGCTCGTCCACTTTAAAGTAGGGAGGATTACATAGGATAATGTCAATCTTACTACCGGGGAAATGGTGGGGCAAGTTTTTTAGATCATCTGTAATCATGGACATACGGTCAGACAGACCGTTTAATTGGATTGAACGTTCCGCCATATCCGCTAGTCTTTCCTGTATTTCTACTCCAACGATGGTTGCTTTCGTGCGCGTGCTAGCAAAGAGTCCGACAGCACCATTGCCGGCACAAAGATCGACAATCAGACCGCGATTGGGCAGTTTAGGAAAGCGCGACAAGAGAACACTATCAATAGAATAGCTAAAAACCTCTCTGTTCTGAATAATTTTCACATCACTAGAAAATAATTGGTTGATGCGTTCACCGTCTTTTAATTCGATATCGTTCATGGATCTATTATAGCACGAAAAGAGGACGGGGAAAAGCTAGGAAAGGGATAACGAAAAAATAAAGATAGAACTTTTGTTCTATCCTTATCAAAGAGTTTTTTAATAAAATTCATATTTTTGATAAATCGTCGCCAAGATGAAGATCCCTGTAAAGAGGGACATCAAGGCAAGGTAGACTGGGAAGGTCACAGCTGTCAATGTTCCAATTTCAATCAGACCTTTCAAGTAAAAGGCAGAAAGGTAGAAACCACAGACAGAGAAGATGATTAAGAGTCCTCGCCAGATATTGAGTGGTAAGCAAGCCCGAATAACAGACAAGAAACCAATAGATCCTAATAGGTAGTAGGAGAGGGTAGACATATCAAGACTTGACCAGCCATGATGAGCTCCCCATAAACGAACAAACAGGACGCTAAAGACAACCATCAAGGCATTTGGCAAGGCCAGATGCAAGGAACGTTTGAGGAAGTGTTTTTCCACTGGCTTAATATTTCGTTCAAAGGTCAAGACAAATGGTGGGAATCCTTCGACAAACTGATCGATCAGCGTAATCTGAATTGGAATAAATGGGAAAATCAACAAGTAGTTCACATCAAAGAACAGGGCACTTGCGATACAGATAATGGCCAGGATGAAGGAGTAAATGGTCTTAATAAAGAAGATGGGTGCGATTCGGCCAATATTATTAACGACCCGACGACCTTCAAAGAGAATTTCTGGAACATCATTGAAGTCTGAGTTTAACAAGACCAGATTGGCAATTTGACGTGTTGCAGGATCTCCTTCGGCCATCACGATGGAGCAGTCAGCTTCTCGTAAGGCTAGGATATCATTGACCCCATCTCCTGTCATAGCAGTGGTACGACCAGAGGCCTTGAGGGTTTGAATCAAGAGTTTCTTTTGGTGAGGAGATACCCGACCGAAAATAGCAGTATTCTCCGCTAGATCAACTAGCTCAGCATCATCGATTTTTGAACAGTCCACATAATTATCGTAGCTATCAAAACCGGCTTCTTTGGCAATATAGGAAACGGTAACAGGATTATCTCCTGAAATGATTTTTAAATCCACATCTTGTGAGCGAAGATAATCTAAGGTTTCAGCAGCCCCTTCACGGATTGGATCTAAGATTTCAATCACAGCGATAGCTTCTACATCACTTGGTAAAGTCAAATCATGCATATCAATGACTTCAACACTACGAGCTAAAATCAAGACCCGTGATCCATGGGCTTGGGCTTCCAATACTGCTGGAGGATTTTCTTTGAGAAGCATCTCTGGGGCACCCAAATAAATCGTTCCCAAGTTAGACAGGGTCATAGCTCCCCATTTTCGATCGCTTGAAAATGGAATGATTGATTCTGCTGTATAGGCATGTTCTAGCTCCCCATATGCCTTACGGATAGCTTGGGCAGTCGGGTTGTTATCCTCAGAATTTTGCATATATGCAGCGAGAATGACTTCGATGGTTTCTTCAGAAAAGTGTTCAGACAGGGAGTGAATGCCTTTGACGGTCATTTTTCCTTGGGTGATGGTTCCCGTCTTATCCAAACAAAGAGTATCCACACGAGCCAGTGTTTCGACTGAATACATCTCTTGAACCAAGACCTTGCGCATCCCTAATTTGATCACGGCTGTTAAGAGAGATGTTACTGTCAGAAGGGCAATCCCTTTTGGCAACATGCCCAGGAGGGCAGTAGAAGAAGTCACCACAGAATCTTTCATTGGAAGCAACTTGATAAAAAAGGCTTCACAGAAGAGGGCGATACCAAATGGGATAATAATCTTACCAGTGAAACTAGAGATTTTTGCGAGATTATAGAGAATGCGCGAATTGATGGGTTTGAGAGTTTTCGCCTCGACCATCAATTTATTAGCATAGTTATTGGCCCCCACACGATTGACACGAGCGTAGACTTGGCCACTTACCAAGAAGCTTCCGGATAGCAGTTCATCTCCCTCTCCCTTGAGCACCAAGTCACTTTCTCCTGTCAGCATAGCTTCGTTGGCTTCTGCAATCCCGATTTGAACGATGGCGTCACTCGGAATTTGGTCACCTGCCGAAAGCTTAATCACATCGCCAAGGACAATTTCCTCAGGATCAATGCTTTCTTCTTCCCCTGCTCGGATGACAGTAACGAGCTCCTTACTCATCAAATTCAATTTATCAATCATCCGTTTAGCACGGAGCTCTGTGGCAATTCCAGATAAGGCATTAAAGCAGATGACTGCAAAAAAGACCAGGTTACTCCAGGCTTGTACCGCAACCAAAGCGAGAGCAATCACAAAGTTCAGAGCATTAAACAAGGTGAAGACGTTACGCTTGATGATTTGCCAGGTACTGGTACTGGTGTTCGCTTTAAATTCGTTGGTTTGGCCACGCTGTATTTTTTTGCGGACCTCTTCATAGGTTAATCCCTTTAATTCATTCATTTCCATAGAAACATGATATCATTTTTTTAAGAAAAAGACTAGATGTAGTCAATTTGTTGAGTCACACACTTTTTGAAAAGATTTGCGGGGAACAAAAGGATAAGGTATAATGGTTAAACAAGAGAATTATCAAAGGAGAAAGCATGTTTTATACCTATTTACGTGGGTTAGTGACCTTTATTTTATGGGTTCTGAATGGAAATGCTCATTATCATCATAAGGAACTGATCCCAAGTCAAGAAGAAAATTATATACTTGTCGCTCCTCACCGGACTTGGTGGGATCCGGTCTATATGGCCTTTGCTACCAAGCCTAAGCAATTTATCTTTATGGCCAAGAAAGAGCTCTTTGCCAATCGAATTTTTGGTTGGTGGATTCGCATGTGTGGAGCCTTCCCAATTGACCGTGAAAATCCAGGTGCAGCTGCTATCAAATATCCAGTCAATATGCTCAAGAAAAGCAAGCGTTCCTTGATTATGTTTCCAAGTGGAAGCCGCCATTCTCAGGATGTGAAGGGTGGAGTTGCCGTGATTGCCAAAATGGCCAAGGTTCGTATTATGCCTGTAACTTATACTGGTCCAATGACCTTGAAAGGACTAGCTAGCTGTGAACGGGTTGACATGAACTTTGGGCACCCTATTGATATCTCTGATATTGCAAAAATGAATGATGAGGGAGTGGAAGAAGTTGCAAGACGTATTCAGGCTGAGTTTGATCGCTTAGATGCGGAATCTCAGGCACTCCGCAATGACCGGAAACCTCTTATCCTCATCCGTTTCTTGAAGTTTTTATTGTTGCCATTTGTCTTGGTTGTCGCTTTACTGACCCTCTTGTTTAGTTATATCGCAAGTTTCGTTTGGGATCCAGATAAGCATCGGAAAGACTAGACAGCTCTCTAGATAAAAAGAATGTCAAAAATCATGTGATTTTTGACATTTTTTTTTTATTTGTTTGATTTTTTACGAATAATAAAAATAAAAGGGGTATTTATGGAGACATGGATTGAGAAGATCAAGGAATATAAACTGTTTTTAGGCTTGGTTGCTGTGGGGCTAGTGGTGGGAGGAGTGTTTCTCTTTTGGCCTAAGCCAACCCCACAAGCACCGGAAACGGTCATTTCTCAGTTAGAAATGGTGGAGCAAGAGAGTTCTCCTAAGGGAGATTCAAGCTTTACTTCGAGCTCTCAGGAGAGAAGTGAGGAAAAGACCGACTCCTCGCATGAGAAAATCATGGTGGATGTGAAGGGGGCTGTCAGACAAGCGGGAGTCTATGAGCTTCCGGTGGGGAGTCGGGTCTATGATGCAGTGCAAAAAGCAGGAGGGATGACAGACGAAGCCAATAGCCAATCTGTCAACTTGGCTCAAAAATTAGAGGATGAGTCTATTGTCTATGTTGCTAAGAATGGAGAAGAAGTGGCGCCTGTAGCGTCTGCTTCTGCTGGGACCACAGGTGGTGAAAACCAGCAAAAGGATGGCAAGGTTAATCTCAATACAGCCACAGAAGCAGAATTACAGACTATTTCTGGGATTGGTCAAAAACGAGCTCAGGATATCATTGCTTATCGAGAGGAAAAAGGAAAATTTCAATCTGTTGATGAATTGAAAAATGTTTCTGGGATTGGCCAAAAGATGTTAGAAAAGTTAAAAGAGCATGTTACAGTGGATTAGAAGCATCAATATTCATCCATTTCATCTGACTCTTCCCGTCTTGGCTCTTTATTATTGGATGTATACAGGTCACTTGCTCGCTCCAATCTTCCTTCTGGCCTTCTTCATCTTGTTTAGTAGACGCTACAATGGCAAACAATTTCTAATCCTAGTAGGGCTTCTCTTGTTTGCTACACTTTGTTTTGCTTTTCGAATCGAACATGGTAAGCAGGAAGCGCGGGATCAAGAGGTTCCAAGGGTTATTCAGCTCTTACCAGATACCATCAAGGTGAATGGAGATGCCTTATCCTTTCGTGCTCAGTCAGGTAGTCGTACTTTTCAGGTTTTCTATCAGCTTCAGACAAAAGAAGAACAAGCCTATTTTAAACACTTGGATCATGGGCTAGAATTAAGAATAAAAGGAGAATTAGAGACCCCGACAAAACAGCGAAATTTCATGGGCTTTGATTACCAGGCTTATCTGAAAACACAAGGGATCTATCATCTTTTGAAAATCAGCCAGATCCTTGAAAAGAGACCTGCTGAACCTAGAGATTTAATAGGCCTCCTGTCTAGTTGGAGGCGGAAGGCTCTTGTGTGGGTTCACCAGCATTTCCCCCAACCCATGAGTCACTATATGACGGGCTTGCTTTTTGGTTTTTTAGATGTGGAGTTCGAAGAAATGAGTCAGCTGTATTCGAACTTGGGGATTATCCATCTGTTCGCCTTGTCGGGCATGCAGGTCGCTTTCTTCTTAGATACTTTTCGACGATTCTTTCTTCGCTTGGGATTGGAGCAGGAAAAAGTTGCAATCCTCCTCTATCCGTTTTCGCTTCTTTATGCTGGGATGACGGGCTTTTCGGTTTCGGTCGTTCGAAGCCTTATACAGAAGCTCCTAGCCCAGCAAGGTCTCAAAGGAATGGAGAATATGGGGATGACCCTCCTCTTGTTGCTCCTTTTTCTGCCTTCTTCATTATTGACTGCTGGGGGACTCTTATCTTGTGCCTACGCTTTTATATTAACGCTAACCTCTTCCGAGGAGGAGAAGTCAGGAATCCGAAAAGTCGTCAAGGAGAGTCTGGTGTTAACACTAGGGGTTCTTCCTTTTTTGATTTTTTTCTTTGGAGAATACCAGCCCTGGTCTCTCCCTCTAACCTTTGTTTTTTCCCTCTTATTTGATGTCCTTTTGTTACCAGGATTGAGTGTCGTCTTTCTCCTCTCGTTTCTATATCCATTGACCTTCTGGAATCCCTTCTTCATCTGGATGGAAAAAAGTATGGAGTATATAGCAGGATTTACCAGTCAATCTTTGGTTTTTGGACAACCAAGTATTTCTTTCTTCCTCTTGCTGTTATTTTTATTGGCTTGTCTCTATGAGATGCGAAAGGTTAAGAAATGGAGATACCTGTTCTTACTCTTAGTATGCTCTGTATTTGCTATCGTGAAGCACCCTTTAGAAAATGAGATTACCATCATTGATATTGGTCAAGGTGATAGTATTTTGTTGCGTGATTGGCGAGGAAAAACGATCTTAATTGATACAGGAGGAAAAATGGACTTTGGCCAAAAGGAGGCATGGAAGAAGCGAAGGTCTACTAGCAATGCAGAACGGACCCTGCTCCCTTATCTGAAGAGCAGGGGGATTGACCAGATAGATCATATGATTCTCACACATACTGACACAGATCACATGGGAGATTTGGAAGTCCTTGCGGCTAAGGTTAGCATTAAGGAAATCAACATTTCCAAGGGAAGCTTAAAAAAAGACTCCTTTGTCCGTTTGCTCAAACGGTTAAACCTACCTGTAAAGACGCTGGAGGCTGGTGATCAACTGTCAATCTTTGATGGGAGTGCAGAAGTTCTCTATCCGGTAGAAGTAGGAGATGGGAGTAATAACGATTCTCTTGTTCTCTATGGCCGGTTTTATGGTTGGACCTTCCTTTTTACAGGAGATTTAGAAGAAGAGGGGGAAAAGACCTTGTTAGCCCGCTATCCTCAACTACGCGTGGATGTATTAAAAGCAGGCCACCATGGTTCTAAGGGCTCTTCTCACCCAGCCTTCTTAAGGCAAATCCAAGCAAAAATTGCCTTGATATCTGCGGGAGAAAAAAATCGTTACCAGCATCCTCATCAGGAAACCTTGGAGCGATTTAAAGAGTTGCAGATGATGGTTTTTCGGACAGATCAGCAAGGAGCGATTCGTTTTAGAGGATGGAATCAGTGGAAGATTGAAACCGTTCGATAAAAGCTGTTTGATTTCTAGCTTGAAAATTGCTATGATAAAGTCAAGGAAATGAGGTTACAAGTATGAAATCATTACAGTTGTTCTGGATGCAATATGCTGATTTTTCTAGAAGATCAGATAGAAAAGAATTTTGGATTAGCCAAGTCTGGCATTTATTGTTTACAAGTCCTTTTTGGATTTACCAATTGGTCTTATTCTTTTCAAATTCGAAATCAGAGGAAGAGGTGATTCCTTTGATCGGGATGGACGTTTCGGATTGGTTAAGCATCTTTTTTCTCCTCTATCTCTATCTTATTTTTGTTCCTCAACAAGCAGTAGTCGTTCGGCGCTTGAGAGATGCAGGTCTTCATTGGGCTTTGATTTTCCTATTTCTAGGTCCTATCTTGATCTACCTTTTATCTCCTATTTCGATTTTTCTAGTCTTATCTCTTGCAGGTTTGCTATGCTTGGCTTGTCTCTTGCTCCTTCCAACTGCTAGACTGGTGCAACCGGACCAAAATGTTTCTCAAGGATTTGCTTCGACGAGTCCCGAGGTCTCTTCGCCAAGTATTCCTTTCCATTTGATGGAGCCCAACAGTTTTTCAGCTATTCCCCAGATTGTTTCGGCTCCACCAACTCCACTAGAGAAAGCGCCACTTGAAAAGAAAATGGAATCGGAACAGACTCAGTATCATTTTAGAGAGTGGAATGAGGTACCTTCAGAACATGCAGGCTTTACAAACAATTAAAAAAATTAGTGCCAAGAACCTTCCTCCTATCCTGGTTCTTTCAGGGGACGACATTGGTCAGTTTGAGTGGATGAAAGAGCAACTTTTAAAGAAAGTAGGCTACGATTCATCTGATTTAAACTATTCTTATTTTGACATGAAGGAAACAGCTTATTCAGAAGTTGAGCTTGACTTGGTCAGCCTCCCATTTTTTGCGGATGAAAAAATAGTGATTTTGGATCATTTTGTCGATGTGACGACCGCGAAAAAAAGATACCTGACGGATGATGAATTGCAGTACTTTGAAGGTTACTTATCGGCGCCTTTAGAAACGACTCGCTTAATTGTTTTTGCGGAAGGAAAACTGGATAGCAAACGAAGGATTGTCAAGCTTTTAAAACGGGATGCCCAGGTGCTGGAGGCAACTGAATTAAAGGAACAAGAGTTGCGTGCCCATTTCACGGAAGAGATTAAGTCACTAGAGCTAGCGATTGATTCACCAGCATTCGAACAACTTTTGATCAAATCTGGCTTTGATTTTAGTGAGATTCAGAAAAACTTGGAGTTTCTTAAAACGTACAAAGGAGCTTCGAGCATTACCATCTCAGATATTGAAGAGGCTATTCCGAAGACCCTACAGGATAATCTGTTTGATCTGATCCAGATGATCTTAAAGAAACAAATTGATCCCGCTCGTAGTTTGGTCAAGGACCTGCGGTTACAAGGCGAAGATGAAATCAAACTCTTGGCCATTTTGTTGAGTCAGTTCCGCGTCTACACACAGGTCAAACTGTTGAAGCAGGAGGGACGGACAGAATCCCAAATCGTTTCAGACCTATCAGAGCTGACCGGCCGAAAAGTGAACCCCTACCAAGTCAAATTTGCCCTAAGGGATAGTAGAGGAATTTCTCTTTCTTATTTGGAGCAGGCTATTTGTCTTTTGATTGATACCGATTTTCAAATGAAATCGGGAACTTATGAGAAAGATTATTTATTTGATTTAGCTTTACTAAAGCTGGCTAATCCATCGGTGTAAGCAGAATAGTTGAATAAATTAGATGATTGCGTTATCATTTTTATATACATAAAGAAAAAGAGGTATTTTCCATGGCAATTATTTTACCAGACCTTCCATACGCTTACGATGCATTAGAACCATATATTGATGCTGAAACAATGCACTTGCACCATGACAAACACCACCAAGCATATGTAAATAACGCTAATGTAGCTCTTGAAAAACACCCTGAAATCGGTGAAGACCTTGAAGCTTTGCTTGCAGATGTAGAATCTATCCCAGCTGATATCCGTCAAGCGCTTATCAACAACGGTGGCGGACACTTGAACCACGCTCTTTTCTGGGAATTGATGACTCCTGAAAAAACAGCTCCTTCAGCAGAACTTGCAGCAGCAATCGATGCAGCTTTCGGTTCATTTGAAGAATTCCAAGCAGCCTTTACTGCAGCGGCTACAACACGCTTCGGTTCTGGATGGGCATGGTTGGTTGTTAACAAAGAAGGGAAGCTTGAAGTGACTTCAACAGCAAACCAAGATACACCAATCTCAGAAGGGAAGAAACCAATCTTGGGCTTGGATGTTTGGGAACATGCCTACTACGTGAAATACCGCAACGTTCGTCCTGACTACATCAAAGCTTTCTTCTCAGTAATTAACTGGAACAAAGTTGATGAGCTTTACGCAGCAGCTAAATAAGCTTTCATAATAAAAAAGTTTGAATCAAAAGGTAGCTTAATGGTGCCTCTCGATTCAGGCTTTTTATTTTTCAAATTGGTCGAATTAGATTCAAATGAATCTCCCATTTTGGAAGGGATATTTCTTGCGTTTATACTTGAAAATGATACACTAGAAGAGTATGTGAAAGTGAGGAAAAAAGCTTCCTACATAAGGAAGAAACTCCTGTCACTTTTTCTGAAAAAACTATGCCTCGAAAAAAGGGAGAATGAAAATGACGAGTATTACGATTACTAAAGGAGCAGTAGATACTCCACTTTATTTAAAAATGCTCAACCGCCATGGTTTGATTGCGGGAGCTACTGGAACAGGGAAAACCGTTACCTTAAAAGTGATAACTGAAAAATTGAGTCAGCAAGGGATTCCAGTATTTCTAGCAGATATCAAGGGTGATCTTTCCGGTCTTGCCAAAGCAGGACAATGGACGCCAAAGATGGAGGAGCGCTATAAGCTCCTAGGTATTACAGATCCTTTTGAACCTCAGGCTTTTCCAGTTCGCTTATGGGATGTCTTCGGCCAAGCAGGCCATCCGGTCCGTGCAACGATTGAAGGAATGGGCTCTCTTTTGCTAGCTCGTTTGTTGGATCTCAACGAAACGCAAACAGGGATTTTGGCCATCGTCTTTAAATTAGCCAAGGAAAAAAATTGGCCTTTGATTGATTTGAAGGATTTACAGAGTCTTTTGAAGGAAGTGTATGACCATGCCTCAGAATATTCCGCTCAGTATGGAAATATCAGTAAACAATCAGTGGGAGCTATTCAACGAAGCTTGTTGGTGCTAGAACAAGAGGGAGCAGATCAATTCTTCGGAGAGCCAGCTTTGGATCTTCAAGATTTTATGCAATTGGATAGCAGTGGACGAGGCTACATCAACATTCTGTCAGCAACTCGTCTCTTTAACTCCCCTAAGCTCTATTCAACCTTCCTTATCTGGATGTTGTCTCGTCTGTTCGAAACCTTGCCAGAAGTTGGAGATCTAGAAAAACCAAAATTTGTCTTTTTCTTTGATGAAGCCCACCTTTTGTTTAATGATGCAAGTAAGCTCTTCCTTGAAAAAGTTGAGCAAGTCGTTCGCCTCATCCGATCTAAAGGAGTAGGGATTTACTTTATTACGCAGAATCCTCAAGATCTCCCTGAATCTGTCTTAGCCCAACTTGGTAACCGAGTCCAACATGCCTTGCGTGCCTATACGCCAAAAGAAATGAAGGCCATCAAAGTTGCTGCTCAAAGCTTCCGACCAAACCCAGAGTTTGATACGGAAACTGTCTTGACGGAGTTGGGAACAGGGGAAGCTCTAGTTTCCTTTCTAAATGAAAAGGGACAACCAAGTGTGGTTGAACGTTCTTATATTTTATCTCCACAATCCAGTTTTGATTTGTTAAACGAAAGTGAACAGTTAGCCTTGATCACCAGCTCTCCTTTCCATCAAAAATATGCTGTTCGAGTAGACAATGAATCAGCTTATGAAAAATTGACTGAAAAATCTGCTAGAGAAGAGAATGAAAAGGAACGGGAAGAGGAAGAAAAGACGAGAGTTGCAGAAGAGAGGGCCAGCCAAAAACGGAGTCCAGGCCGTCCACGGAAATCTAGTTTAGAAAAGGCAAAAGATTCCTTTATCAGTTCCTTGTTCCGTACTATTGCACGCGAAGTTGCTAAATTGATTATGGGATCCTTTAAGCGCAAATAAGACAGTAAAAATTGGATGGATTCATAGGAACCTGAGGAAAGATTGAGGTTGGAGTTGCTAAAAAAGTTCCTGCCAGAAGAAATCGTTTTCTGATCCAGAAATACCTTGTTATTTTAAAGAGAATCTTTTATAATTAACTTCATATGAAAAAAATATTTAATGTTCGATCGATCATGATTGTGTTGGGAATTTTATTATGTATAGGAGGAGTTGGAGCATTAACTTACCTCCATCTACATCAAGCTCCAGTTCCACCGCTTGCTAAAGAGGGAACGACAGGTCAATCAGTCGAGTCAAAGCAAGAAAAGCAACCCCTTCAACCTCCCCGTGTCAAAACTCCTGAGGAGAAACAAGCAGTCCTCGATCAGGACCGTGAAACTATGGAGTATCTGGGCCTCGTCTATGATTATGCCAATAAAGGTTTGGTCGAGGTTGTACAAGACTACATGGCTGAAAATGGAATTGATCCTTCTCAAATCACCTTTACCTATAAAAATCCTGCTACAGGCCAACAGTTTTCGATGAATGAGTTGCAGCCAATGACAGCGGGAAGTACTTATAAACTGCCCCTAAATATGTTAGTCGTGGATGAAGTCGATGCAGGGAAATTAAACTTAACGGATGAATTTGATATTACCAATACTTACTACGAGTACCTTGGAGAGCATGATAATTATGTAGCTGCCTTTGGTGGAGCTATGACGATTCCAGATATGCAACGTTATTCTCTTGTCTATTCAGAAAATACGCCGGCCTATGCCTTGGCCGACCGCTTTGGTGGCATGGACAATGTCTATGGGAAGTATGAAAAATATGGAAAATCCCGTGCAGAAATAAAAACTATTAGTCCTGAAAACAAAACGACATCTGATTACTATATTCAAGTCTTGGACTATCTTTGGAACCACAAAGAAAAGTATGGGACCTTGCTAGAATTAATCGGAGAGTCCTTTCCAAATGAATACTACAAACGGTATTTACCAGATTTAGTCATTCAGCAAAAACCTGGTTATGTAGCGGAAGCCCTGAATGTCGAAGCTATTGTTTACGAACAAACTCCTTATCTTATCTCAATTTTTACAGCTGGTCTAGGGGGGACAACCCCAGAAAGTACGGAGATCAGTGGTTACGGTCTTCATTTACTTGGTCAACTCTGCTATGTGATCAATGAATGGCACCGTGTAAATGTCAATTAAGGAATTAGAACCTTTCCCAAGATAGTTTTGGGAAGGTTTTTTCTATGCAAAATATGGTTTAATGGTTAAAATCTTGGTGACATTCTTTGAGGTCAGTGAATAAATATGATATAATAACTAAAGAACCTAAAGAAAGAATAGAAATGATTACAAAAGAAGATTATCAGTTGATTCGATCCCATCCAGCTTTCTCTGAAATTCCAGTTGAAAAATTTGATAAATTAGCTGTAGAGCTTCATTATAGAGAAATACCAAAGGGACAAATCCTATTTTTTGCTGGTGATAAACGCGATCGTATCTTTTTAGTGGTGGAAGGCTATGTCCGGATTGAGGAGTTTGACTCTTCTGACACCTTCTCGTATATGGATTACATCAAAGAAGGAGCTGTCTTCCCATACGGTGGTATGTTTACAGATTCAACTTATCACTATACAGCCACTTCCATGACAACGGTAAAATATTTCAGTATCCCTGTTCAGCTTTATGAGGAAATTGTTCAGTCCAGTATGGAACAAGTTCTCTTTATAACGAGAAAACTTTCAAAAATTCTGGAATTCCAGGAGTTGCGGCTTCGCAATGTGGTGGCAGCTAGTGCCAGTGATCGTGTGATCCAATCCCTAGCTCTACTCTGTAAGGATTATCAAAAGTCTGGGCCAACTATTCCTTTTCCAATGAGTATGAAGGAGTTGGCTAGATTAGCTGCTACGACGAGAGAAACCGTTAATCAAGTGTTAAAGAAGCTCCTAGAAGAGGAGAGAATCGAGTACAAGCATAAGAAATTAACCTTTCTAGATCTTCCATTCTTTTTAGATAGTTTTGAAGAAGCCTAATAGGGCTTCTTTTATTTTCTGTCAAAAACGTTAAAAAGTTTCAAAAATCAAATAAAAAAATATTTACTCGCAAAAAGAATATATTTAGCAAAATATTCAAAGAAAGCGGTTCATTTTTCATAAAACAAGGGTGATATTTAAAAAAATGTCAGATTCTTGGCATTCGTAATGGAAGATTGATTGTGAAAGCGGTACCAATTGGTGATAAAATAAAACCTGTAAACGGGATTAGCTAAGCTAAACCGCAAGAAAAAGGAGGACTATAGATGTCTACACACCCAATTCATGTTTTCTCAGAAATTGGAAAACTGAAAAAAGTTTGTTTGCACCGTCCAGGTAAAGAGTTGGAAAACTTGATGCCTGACTATCTTGAACGTCTTCTTTTTGATGATATTCCTTTCTTGGAAGATGCTCAAAAAGAACACGACGCATTTGCTGAAGCACTTCGTAACGAAGGAATCGAAGTACTTTACCTTGAACAGTTGGCTGCTGAGTCATTGACTTCTCCAGAAATTCGCGATCAGTTCATCGAAGAATACCTTGAAGAAGCGAACATTCGTGGACGCCAAACAAAAATTGCGATCCGTGAATTGCTTCACAGCATTGAAGACAACCAAGAATTGGTTGAAAAAACAATGGCAGGGGTTCAAAAAGCTGAACTTCCAGAAATTCCTGAAGAAGCAAAAGGATTGACAGACCTTGTTGAATCTGACTATCCATTTGCTATCGACCCAATGCCAAACTTGTACTTCACACGTGACCCATTTGCGACAATTGGTAATGCAGTATCATTGAACCACATGTACGCAGATACACGTAACCGTGAAACTTTGTATGGTAAATACATCTTCAAATACCACCCAGTTTACGGTGGAAAAGTTGAACTTGTCTACAACCGTGAAGAAGATACTCGTATCGAAGGTGGAGATGAGTTGGTACTTTCTAAAGATGTATTGGCAGTTGGTATCTCACAACGTACTGATGCTGCATCAATCGAAAAATTGTTGGTAAACATCTTCAAGAAGAACGTTGGCTTCAAGAAAGTATTGGCCTTCGAATTTGCTAACAACCGTAAATTCATGCACTTGGATACAGTATTCACAATGGTGGACTACGATAAATTCACAATCCACCCAGAAATCCAAGGTAACCTTCGCGTCTTCTCTGTAACTTATGAAAACGAACAATTGAAGATCGTTGAAGAAAAAGGTGATTTGGCTGAATTGCTTGCTGAAAACCTTGGTGTTGAAAAAGTTACATTGATTCCATGTGGAGATGGCAACGTCGTTGCTGCTGCGCGTGAACAATGGAACGACGGATCAAATACTCTTACAATCGCACCAGGTGTGGTAGTAGTATACGACCGTAACACTGTTACCAACAAGAAATTAGAAGAATACGGACTTCGTTTGATCAAGATCCGCGGAAGTGAATTGGTTCGCGGTCGTGGTGGACCTCGTTGTATGTCAATGCCATTCGAACGTGAAGAAATCTAATCATCCTTCTACAGGTTAGACGGGCTCAGTGTCTAAACTGAGCCCTCTAAACTGATTGACAGGATCTTATCATGCATAATTAAAGGAGATAATTAATGACAACTTCAGTATTCCAAGGACGTAGCTTTTTAGCAGAAAAAGACTTTACACGTGCAGAGTTAGAATACCTTATCGGACTTTCAGCTCACTTGAAAGACCTTAAAAAACGCAATATTGACCACCGCTACCTAGCTGGTAAAAACATTGCGCTTTTGTTTGAAAAAACTTCAACTCGTACTCGTGCAGCCTTCACTACTGCAGCCATCGACCTTGGTGCTCACCCAGAATACCTTGGTGCAAACGACATCCAACTTGGTAAAAAAGAATCTACAGAAGATACTGCAAAAGTTCTTGGACGTATGTTTGATGGTATTGAATTCCGTGGTTTCAGCCAACGCATGGTTGAAGAATTGGCTGAATTCTCAGGTGTTCCAGTATGGAATGGTTTGACTGACGAATGGCACCCAACTCAAATGCTTGCTGACTACTTGACTGTTCAAGAAAACTTTGGACGTCTTGAAGGTTTGACACTTGTGTACTGTGGTGACGGACGTAACAACGTTGCTAACAGCCTTCTTGTAACAGGTGCTATCCTTGGTGTGAACGTACACATCTTCTCACCAAAAGAACTCTTCCCAGAACAAGAAATTGTTGAATTGGCAGAAGGATTCGCGAAAGAAAGTGGCGCTCATATCTTGATCACTGAAGATGCTGACGAGGCAGTGAAAGGTGCAGATGTACTTTACACTGACGTTTGGGTATCTATGGGTGAAGAAGACAAATTTGCAGAACGTGTTGCCCTTTTGAAACCTTACCAAGTAAACATGGAATTGGTTAAGAAAGCTGATAACGAAGACTTGATCTTCTTGCACTGCTTGCCAGCTTTCCACGACACAAACACTGTTTATGGTAAAGACGTTGCTGAAAAATTCGGCGTAGAAGAAATGGAAGTTACTGACGAAGTGTTCCGCAGCAAATATGCTCGTCACTTTGACCAAGCTGAAAACCGTATGCACACAATCAAAGCGGTTATGGCAGCTACTCTTGGTAACTTGTACATTCCAAAAGTTTAAGACTTTATAACCGTATACCAACAGCTATAGGGGCTGGACTGCTAGCTTTAGTCCTGCCCCTATTTTTTATAGAAAGGGAAAACCTATGTCAAGAAAAATCGTCGTTGCTTTGGGAGGAAATGCCATTCTCTCATCTGATCCTTCTGCAAAAGCGCAACAAGAAGCACTTGTAGAAACTGCAAAACACTTAGTAAAATTAATTAAAAACGGAGATGACTTGATCATCACTCACGGAAATGGTCCTCAAGTAGGGAACCTCTTGCTCCAACACTTGGCTGCAGATTCTGAAAAGAACCCAGCTTTCCCATTGGATTCATTGGTTGCAATGACAGAAGGAAGCATTGGTTACTGGCTTCAAAATGCTCTTCAAAACGCTCTTCTTGAAGAAGGCATCGAAAAAGACGTGGCTTCCGTTGTGACACAAGTCGTTGTTGATAAAAATGACCCAGCTTTCGTTAACTTGAGCAAACCAATCGGCCCATTCTACTCTGAAGAAGAAGCAAAAGCTGAAGCTGAAAAATCAGGTGCAACTTTCAAAGAAGATGCAGGTCGTGGATGGCGTAAAGTTGTTGCATCACCAAAACCAGTGGATATCAAAGAAATCAATACTATCCGTACCTTGTTAAACGATGGACAAGTCGTTGTAGCTGCCGGTGGCGGTGGTATCCCAGTTGTGAAAGAAGCAAATGGTAGCTTGACTGGTGTTGAAGCTGTTATTGATAAAGACTTTGCATCACAACGTTTGGCTGAATTGGTAGAAGCAGACCTCTTCATCGTTTTGACAGGTGTAGATTATGTCTTTGTGAACTACAACAAACCAGACCAAGAAAAATTGGAACATGTCAATGTAGCTCAATTGGAAGAGTACATCAAACAAGATCAATTTGCACCAGGAAGCATGCTTCCTAAAGTAGAAGCGGCCATCGCCTTTGTAAATGGTCGTCCAGAAGGAAAAGCAGTCATCACTTCTCTTGAAAACCTTGGCGCTTTGATTGAATCTGAAAGTGGAACAATTATCGTTAAAGACTAATTCATAAATATGAGGAGGGGAGTAGATTCCATTTTTACAGGATTTTGTATAAAGATTCTCCCCTCGTTTTTTCTAAAAAAGATTAGGAAAAACTAGTTTTTTAATCTTAAATATGATAAAATAAACATATAGGTAAGCGCTTTCTAAAAGATAAACCTTTTGAAAGAGTCACTCAAACTTTGTTGCGTTAGGAGGATAAGCAAATGAGTGAAAAAGCGAAAAAAGGGTTTAAGATGCCTTCATCTTATACCGTATTGTTAATCATCATTGCCATTATGGCAGTGTTAACTTGGATTATTCCAGCTGGTCAATACAAAGTTGACGATGGTGGTGCCATCATCGCAGGTAGTTATGAAGCTGTGAAACAAAATCCTCAAGGGATTTGGGACGTCTTGATGGCCCCAATCAATGCCATGCTTGGTAAAGCACCAACCAGTGCAGCCATTGACGTAGCCTTCTTTATCTTGATGGTCGGTGGTTTCCTTGGTGTTGTGAACGAAACAGGTACCCTTGATGTAGGGATTGCTTCTATCGTTCGTAAATACAAAGGCCGCGAAAAAATGTTGATCTTGATCTTAATGCCATTGTTTGCCCTTGGTGGGACAACTTATGGTATGGGTGAGGAAACCATGGCCTTCTATCCACTTCTTGTACCTGTTATGATGTCTGTTGGTTTTGACAGCTTGACAGGGGTAGCCATTATCTTGCTTGGTTCACAGATTGGATGTTTGGCATCTACCTTGAACCCATTTGCGACAGTTATCGCATCTGATACTGCAGGTATCTCAAGTGCTTCAGGTCTCTTGCTTCGTTTAATCTTCTGGATTGTCATGACAGCCCTTAGCACCTACTATGTATACCGTTACGCTGATAGAATTCAAAAAGACCCAACCAAATCTCTCACCTATGCTACTCGTGAAGAAGATTTGAAACACTTCAACGTTGATAGTGGCGAAGAAATTCCTTCACAAATGAACAAGAAACAAAAACGTGTCTTGCTCGTCTTCATTTCAACATTCGTCATCATGGTTGCTGGATTTATCCCATTCAAAGATTTGGGTATTACATTCTTTGACAGCTTTAACGAGTCTCTCCATAAAGTTCCTTACCTTGGTCAATTGATCGGTAACACAGATGCTCTTGGTACTTGGTATTTCCCTCAAACAGCTATGCTCTTTGCCTTCATGGGAATCCTTGTTGGTATCATTTATGGCTTGAAAGAAGAACAAATCATTTCATCCTTCATGAATGGTGCAGCTGACCTCTTGAGTGTTGCTATTATCGTAGCAGTAGCACGTGGTATCCAAGTCATCATGAACGACGGTATGATCACTGCAACAATCCTTCACTGGGGTGAAGAAGGACTTAAAGGTCTTTCATCTCAATTGTTCATTGTCTTGACTTACATTTTCTACTTGCCAATGTCATTCTTGATTCCATCATCATCTGGTCTTGCCAGCGCGACAATGGGTATCATGGCACCTCTTGGTAAATTCGTCAATGTACCAGCTAGCTTGATTGTTACAGCTTACCAATCTGCATCTGGTGTCTTGAACTTGATCGCACCAACTTCAGGTATCGTAATGGGAGCTCTTGCTCTTGGACGTGTTGAATTGAGTGCATGGTGGAAATTCATGGGTAAATTGGTCGTAGCGATTGTAGTGATTACCATTGCCCTTCTTCTACTAGGAACTGTGGTTCCATTCTTACAATAGAATAAAGTAGGTGTTTCATGAAAAATAGAATAAAGGACGATGTAAAAGAGCAGTTTTTAACCTCTCTTCAAACCATCATTTCTTATCCTTCGGTTTTAAACGAAGGTGAAAATGGAACACCGTTTGGACAAGCTATCCAAGATGTCCTTGAGAAAACGTTAGAAATTGCTCAAGAAATGGGCTTTCAAACGTATCTAGATCCTGAAGGATACTATGGATATGCAGAGATCGGTCAGGGGGAAGAACTCCTGGCCGTTCTTTGTCACTTGGATGTTGTTCCAGCCGGTGATTTAGAAGATTGGCAAACGCCACCTTTTGAGGCGACTTTAAAGGATGGATGGTTGATTGGACGTGGGGTACAAGATGATAAGGGTCCATCCCTTGCGGCCCTTTACGCAGTTAAGAGTCTTCTGGACCAAGGAGTTGCATTTACCAAACGGATCCGCTTTATATTTGGTACAGACGAGGAAACTCTCTGGCGCTGTATGAATCGCTACAATCAGATAGAAGAAAAAGCAGATCTTGGCTTTGCTCCGGATTCCTCTTTCCCATTAACTTATGCTGAAAAAGGCTTGCTTCAAGTGAAGCTCCATGGACCAGGCTGGGAGGATCTTCCCTTGCAAGCTGGTCGCGCCCTCAATGTAGTCCCAGATAAGGCGACTTATAAGGGGCAACGCTTAGAGGAACTCTTACCTGTGATCGACCAAAGTGGTGTGAACTATACAGAAGAAGCAGGAGCAGTGACCGTTCTTGGTCTTTCTAAACATTCGAAAGATGCGGCTGAAGGTGTCAATGCCATTGTCGGCTTAGCGGAAAGTCTTTCCATAATCCAGCCTCACCCAGCTCTTCTCTTTATAGCAGATGCCGTTGGAGAAGATGCGACAGGGGCTGCTCTCTTTGGTGAAATCAAAGATGAACCAAGTGGTGCGCTTTCCTTCAATATTGCGACCCTTTTCATCGATGAAGAACGATCTGAAATCGGGATTGATATTCGGATCCCTGTCTTAGCGGACAAGGATGCTTTAGTAGAGCGATTAACTGAGGTTGCGGCTAGTTATCAACTTCAGTATGAAGAGTTTGATTATTTAGCTCCACTTTACGTGCCATTAGATAGCCCATTGGTAAGTACTCTGATGAAGGTCTACCAAGAGGAAACGGGGGATCAAACCCCAGCTATGTCTTCAGGAGGAGCAACCTTTGCTCGAACCATGGAGAATTGTGTGGCTTATGGGGCACTTTTCCCAGGTGCAGAACAGACAGAGCACCAAGCTAATGAACGAGCGAAACTGGAAGATTTATATCGTGCATTGGAAATCTATGCAGAGACTATCCGACGTTTAGCGACAACATAAAAAGTTTAGAAACTTGGTTGCCAGACTTTCAGATTGAAGACAAAGTCATTAGAACATAAGCGCTTTTTGTCAACTGTAGTGGGTTGATGAAAAGTTATAACCTGGAGAGGACCAAGTTGGTTCTCTCCTTTTTGCTATTCAAAGCAATGAGAATTCTAGTTTTAAAGTTGTCAAAGTTCCGGAAGCCAAAAGCATTTCGCTTGATGACTCTTATGTGGCATCTTAAAGAACTGGTTGATCAAAATTCTCAATTTATCATCTCTACTCATCCCCCTATCCTATTGACTTTTCCAGAAGCTGAAGTGATGGGACTGGAGCACAACTGTTCAGTAACTAGATTAAGTGGTTTCTTCTAACCATCATCACGTTTGGAATCTATGGCTTCTGGTTAACTATCAAAATGGAGCAATGAATTGTGAAACACGCTCATCATGTTTCAACATTAAAACGGTATCTTCTTTTCGAGGAGATATCGTTTTTTCTTCTTCGGATAAGGAAACAAAAATTCTTCCTTTCTCTATCTTTTTAATTAATTGATTTCTTTAGAGAAAGACTGTACAATTTTTGATATAATATTTAGGATGGACTGATGGATATTTAAAGGATAATCTTCAATAGAATGACAGATGAGGATTAAAAATATGTAAGATTGGACAGAAGTCTCTCTACCATCATCCATGCAGAAACAAAATTATATGAAATAAAAGGAGTAACCAATGACCAGAAACTATTCAACACGGGAATACCGTGAGAAATTATATGATGACCTTCATGTTCGATTAAGAGATACAGTGATTTTAATGTGTTCGATTTTTATTGCCTCTATAGGTCTAAATATGAATTCAACAGCTGTCGTTATTGGAGCCATGCTGATTTCCCCTCTTATGACACCGATTATTGGACTGGGGTTTGGTTTAGCTATTTTTGATACGCGTTTAATCAAGCAATCTCTAGGGGTTTTATTTACTCAAGTATTGGTCAGTTTGCTTGTCTCGACTCTATATTTCTGGATTTCTCCCTTATCTTATGCAAGTAGCGAATTGATTGCACGAACCTCTCCAACCATTTGGGATGTTCTCATTGCTATTGCGGGTGGGATAGCAGGTGTCATTGGTTCAAGAAAAAAAGAAGCAAACAATATCGTGCCAGGAGTAGCCATTGCAACAGCTCTGATGCCACCTATCTGCACTGCAGGCTATGGTTTAGCTAATGGAAATGTACGATTTTTATTTGGGGCTCTCTATCTTTTCTTGATCAACTGTGTCTTTATCATGCTAATCAATATTGTTGGAACAAGAATTATGATGAGACAATCTCCCTTAAGTTCATTTAAAGAGCTAAATATTAAAATGAGAATTGGGTTGATCTCCTTGATTGTATTATTGGTTCTTCCAGCCAGCTATTCAGCAGTCACTCTGACGATGGATCAAGCACGAAAAGAAGGGATCAAACAGTTTGTAGGAAAAGAGTTCGCCAATCATACGATCATTAATCAAGTCTACAAGTCAAGTAGCAATGAATTGGTCTTGACAGTTGTTGGAGATCCGATTTCAGAAGAAGAATTAGAAACCATCCGCCAAAAACAAGAATCTTACGGTATTCAATCTGTTCAATTGAAAGTCAATCAAGTCCATAATTCGACAAAATTAGATAGTGAGACGACCAAGGAATTTTACGAAAACATTGACAAGTATATCGATCAAAAACTCTCTGAAAAAGATTCACAAAACGATCTCGTAAAAGAAAATGAAGCAGATAAGGATTGAGAATATTGGACTTATCTAACTCATGGAAGCAAATCTTGGGAAGAGATCTTATATCCAAAAGTTGGTGGATAGAAAAGGATGTTGATGAAGATTCCATTTGTGGTGGTTTGACCAATTACGATACTAGCTCAGGTTAAATAAAATATAAAAAAGCAACAACTATTTCAGTTGTTGCTCAGAACGTAGACAAACGTTATTTTTGGCGTTTGTCTACATTTTAAAAGTTTGGAAACCAAGTTTCCAAACTTTTTATTTGCTAAAGAAGAAAGGAGGAGTGAATTCTTTCAATTTTTCAAAGCAATCCAAAGCTCCTTGATTGTCTTCGCAGATGATGAGACAGACGTCGTCCCCGCAGACGGTTGCGACAATTTGTGGTAATTCAAGGGCATCTAAGATAGCACCGAAAGACTGAGCCAGTCCAGGTAGAGTTTTCACCACCACTTGGTTTTGGACAGGACGAAGCATGACGAGGGCATCCTCCATATAAAAACGCAGTCGGTTTTCCCAGCGGGATGGAGCGATGCTATTGATGGCATAGTAAGAAGTATCCCCCTCATTAATTTTTACCAGATTCAAGGATTTGACATCTCTTGAGAGGGTTGATTGGGTCACGATGATACCGTTAGCTTCTAAGCTGTCTTGTAATTCCTGCTGGGTCCGAATCTTTTTCTCTGAAATAATGGACCGGATGAGGCGGTGGCGACTTTCAATCTTATTCATAAAGGAATCTCCTTATTTAATAAACATAGCGTCTCCAAAGCTAAAGAAACGATAGCCTTGGTCAATAGCGTGCTGATAAGCTTCTAGAGTAAATTCCCGACCTGCGAAGGCAGAAACGAGCATGACTAAGGTTGATTTTGGTAGGTGGAAGTTGGTTGAAAAGGCGTCGACAACTTGCCACTGATAGCCTGGTTTGATAAAGATATTGGTCCAACCAGAGTCTGCTTGTACCTCTCCATTAAACTTATTTCCAATTGTTTCCAAAGTTCGGATAGAAGTGGTCCCAACGGCTACGATGCGGTGACCGCTCGCTTTAACTTGTCGAAGAGTTTGGGCAGCTTCTTCAGTAAGTTGATAAAACTCAGAATGCATCTCATGCTGGTCTACATCATCGACGGACACTGGACGGAAGGTACCAAGTCCGACATGGAGGGTTAAATAAACCAAGTGAACGCCTTTGTCTTCGATTTTTTGTAACAGCTCAGGTGTAAAATGGAGGCCAGCAGTTGGAGCAGCGGCGGATCCATTTTCTTTGGCATAGACAGTTTGGTAGCGTTCCTTATCTTCTAATTTTTCATGGATGTAAGGTGGTAGGGGCATTTCTCCTAGACTTTCCAAGACTTCAAGGAAAATTCCTTGATAAGAAAACTCTACGATACAGCCTCCGTGTTCCAGTTTCTTAATTAGAGTCGCTTGGAGACGTCCATCTCCAAAACTGACGGTTCCTCCCTCTTTGAGACGTTTGGCAGGTTTGGCAAGAACCTCCCATTGATCGCCCTCGATATTTTTTAAGAGAAGAAGCTCCACATGCCCCCCGGTATCTGGTTTGACCCCGTGGAGACGAGCTGGAAGGACACGGGTATTGTTCATCACCAAAGCATCCCCTGGTTCTAACTCATTGATAATGGCATCAAAATGCTGGTCTTCCATCTGACCTGTTTGGCGATTGAGGATTAGTAGTTTGGAGGCATCGCGCTTTTCTAGAGGAGTTTGCGCAATTAACTCCTCGGGGAGGTGGAAATCAAAGTCGTTTGTATTCATGGTCTCTCCTTGTTTCTAAATTCTTCTATTTCTTACATTTAACCTTCCCCATTATATCATGAAATAAGAGTGAAACAAAGGAAATGACTAGCTGAATTTTGACGGAGAGAAGTAAAAAATTCCTTGTCTAGCATGAAGAAAGCGCTTGACAAAAATTGGTCTATACCATATAATGAATATAAGAAATAAGCGGAGGTTTCATCATGAAAGTTATTGAAGTAGCCAATCAAATTGAAGGAGGGCAGGTTGCTTTTGACCTGCTAAAAGAAAAGTTAGAACAAGGTGCGAAAACTCTGGGGCTTGCGACTGGAAGCAGTCCACTTGAATTTTATAAATTGATTCGAGAAAGTGACTTGGATTTTTCAGACATGGTCAGTGTCAACTTGGATGAGTATGTCGGCTTGACGGGTGAAGATCCTCAATCTTATCGTTACTTTATGCAGGAAAATTTATTCAATGAGAAACCTTTTAAAGTCAGCTATCTTCCAAAAGGAAATGAAGATACTGCAGAAGAAGAAACAGCTCATTACAATGAAATTTTGGCCCAAAATCCAGTAGATCTGCAAATTCTAGGGATTGGTCGCAATGGCCACATTGGTTTTAACGAACCAGGTACACCATTTGACAGCCAAACGCATTTGGTCCATTTGGATCAATCAACGATTGAAGCCAACTCTCGCTTCTTTGAAAAAATTGAAGATGTTCCGACTCAAGCCATTTCAATGGGGATTGCAAACATTCTCGCCGCTAAGTCCATTATTCTCTTTGCCTATGGAGAATCAAAAGCTCAAGCAATCGCAGGAATGGTCAATGGTCCAAAAACAGAGAGTTTACCAGCGAGTGCCCTTCAAGGACACCCAGATGTCGTCATTATTGCAGACCAAGCAGCCCTTGAGCTTATTGTAAATAGTTGAAACAGAGAGACCTATCTGAAATATCCCGAAAGATAGGTTTTTTTATAGCTTGAAGTATGGTACAATAAGATAAAATTCTATATTTGAGGAAAATATATTTTGAAGAAGAAGTTGCTCGTTTTAGGAATCGTCATTCTATCTCTCCTCCGCCCTCTGTCGATCGCGGCAGATGAGCTAGTGGATATGGCGCAAAAAATGTATCCGAATGATCATGTGCAGGCCTATAACCGACCAAGGTCTTCCCTCGTCATCGATGCGAATACAGGGGATGTTTTGTGGAGAGACAATATTGATGAAGTGCGGGATCCTGCAAGTATGAGTAAGCTCATGACACTGTATCTGCTTTTCGAATCCATGAAAGAGGGGAAAATCACTAAAGATACGGTTGTCACTGCAACGGCTGCGGATCAATCTATGTCAAAAATCTATGAGATTTCCAACAATAACATCGTTGCAGGAGTGGATTATACGGTCTCTGAATTGATTACCATGACTGCTGTTCCATCCTCCAATGTGGCGACGATTATGTTGGCCAATCTCCTTTCTAACCATGATGCTGATGCCTTTATTCAGCGGATGAACGAAAAGTCCAAGGAATTGGGGATGACCAATACCATTTGGAACAATCCGAGTGGTGCGGCCATTTCAACCTTCCAAGGTTTATATACCAGTTATAACTATCCAAATGATGCAGCCAACCAGACAACTGCAAGAGACTTGGCTATTCTCGTCTATCATTTCGTGAAAGAATATCCTGATATCCTTAGCTACACCAATCAGGCTAAGGTGACCGTCAAACAAGGAACTCCTTATGAGGAAACCTTTGATACCTATAACTATTCTTTACCAGGAGCCAGATATGCTCTTGAAGGAGTAGATGGTCTGAAGACAGGTTCGAGTCCACGTGGTGCCTTTAACTACATCGCAACCGCTAAACGAGGGGACCAACGAATTATCTCCGTCGTAATGGGAGTTGGTGATTGGTCTGACCAGGATGGTGAATACTATCGACATCCATTTGGCAATGCCTTGATCGAAAAAGCTTTTGCAGATTATAGTTATAAAAAGTTATTGGACAAGGGTGTACAGACTATTGATGGAAAGACCTACACGCTAGATCAACCGTTCTATGCTACGGTGAAAAAGGGAGAAGAGGATCCAAAACTAGTTGTCAAAGATGGACAGGTAGAGGCGGATTCAGGCTTGATGACCCTATCAGAAAAGATTTCTGATGGACTTCCAGTAAAAGAAGGAGCAGTGGATCAATCAGATACCCAAAGTACTGTGGCACCATCTACAAAGAAATCCATCCGCTTCCCGCTTGAAAGTCTGGTTATTCTGGTTCCAATTGGTATACTTGCTATGATTCTGTATGTAGAAAGGGCCCATCGCAAAAAACGTGCGCTCAAGGCTCAGAATCGCTACAAAAAATAAATGATCAAAACTCAACTGAAATCCAGTTGGGTTTTGTCATTGCCTCTTCTGTTTAAAATTGAAAGGAAACTTATGAAAGCATTTCGAAATTCCTATCCTGCTTATTTATTTTTATATTGGTTTTACTTCATGTCGACTGCTCTCTTTACGACTCTCATCTCTGTCTATCTTATAGGCCGGCAGTATTCAGCCAGTCAGGTCTCTAATTTGGTATCAACGGCCTTTTTCCTATCCATGCTTGCCCAGCCCTTATTTGGTTATATCAATGAACGATTTGGCATTGTTAAAATCACCACTTTGAGCTTGGTCGTCCTCATGGCAGGGGTGGGTGGTTTTATCTGGGCCCCTAACTACTTTTGGTTGACGATTTTTTATGGTTTGGTTTTACTGTGTCTAAATGGAACGGCACCCATGATGGAAGTTTTTGCTACCCAGAGTCCCTATGCTTTTGGAAAAATTCGCGTTTGGGGAACTCTAGGCTATGCTGCTGGAGCGCAGCTAGCTGGTTGGCTCTATGCTCATCTTAGCCCCCAGTCTGTTTACTATTGTGTTTTGGTAACACTCCTTCTTAGTTTCTTCACCTTAGGAGCTATTCGTATAGACAAGACCAATCGGGTACAGAAAGAAGCTGTATCGATCCGTCCTTTGCTCCACAATGGTCCCTATCTCTTTTTCTTACTTTTGATGGGGATTGTGTCAGGTGTGGGCAATATCGGCCATACCTATATTCCAGCTCTCTTGATGGATAGTGGGCTCCCTGTCCAAATCGCATCTACGGTTGTGGCGATATCTGTCGTTGTTGAAGCGCCTCTTATCTTTTTCTCGGACCGTTTTATGGACCATTGGCCCTTGCGTCTACTAATTTTGCTTCCTGTAGGGATTCTCCTACTCCAGTATTTCATCTATGCTCTTCCGAGTCCTGTCTTCTTAAAAGTGCTAGTCACTCTTTTGGCCAAGCATACGACGGGGATGGTGTTGATCATGGTCTCTTTACGTTTTATCTCTCAACAGGTGGATAAGAAAGATCTAGTCTTAGCCATGGCTCTCATGCAGGGAGTTCGCTACCTTGGTACCATTTTCTTGCAACCGCTAGCAGCTTTCTTTGTGGATCACGGTGGATTTTCAATGATGAGTTACTTCTTGGTGGCTGTCCTGGTCCTCGTCCTTCTACTAAGTCTCTTTTTAAAGATGCCAAAAGGAAAATCTCCAGGTCTCTTTGGGAACACGAAGGAGTAAAAAGTTTAGGAAATAGAGTTTGTGAATAGAAGGACTTATGCTATAATGAAGAACGATGATGTTTATGAAAGAAATGAGAGAGAATGAAGTTTAAACGTGCCTTATTTGCAACACTTTCCCTTGCTTGCCTATGTTTCCCGATGCTAGCAAAGGCAGATGATCTTTACCAACAAGAAGACATCATGTCGATCACGGAAAAATCAGGGACTTCGGTGGATGAATTTTTCCGTCCCAAGGCAGATATTGTCGTCGATGCTCACACAGGAGCGATTGTTTATGGAGATAATATCGATGCTCCTCGTGACTCCGGCAGTATGGCTAAATTGATGTCCGTCTACGTGCTTCTGAGAGCTATTAAAGAAGGGCAGCTGGATTATGATACCTTGATTACAGCGACAGATACGGATGTGATCATTTCTCAAAATCAGAAGTTGAGCAATAGTCCCATTGTGGCGGGGGCTCAATACAAGGTATCGACCCTCCTAAATATGATTTTTGTTCCTTCATCTAGTGCCGCTACCATCATGATTGCCAATAAGGTGTCTGGAGGAGATCCAGATAAATTCTTGGATTTGATGAACCAGCGGGCCCAGGAAATTGGAATGACCAATACCAAGTGGAACAATCCTAATGGTGCCCCAACTGCAGTCTTAGATGGCTACTATAATCCGACCCGCTATGATCAACATGCCATTAACCAAACAACAGCAAGAGATATGTCTATTTTGGCCTATCACATAGTTAATGAGTTCCCTGAAATTCTCAACTATACTAAAAATGCCAAGATAACACTCTTCCAAGGGACAGATTATGAAGAAACCCATGAAAATTATAATTATTCCTTAGAAGGTGGAAGGTATTCTCTTAAGGGAGCGGATGGCCTAAAAACCGGCTCTAGTCCGACAGCAGATTATAATTACACCTTGACGGTTAATCGCGGAAATCAGCGATTTGTTCAAGTCATTATGGGAGTTGGGCATTACGATGTGGAAATTGCAGAGAGCCTGCGCCACGTCATTGGAAATGCCCTGATTGAAAGACTCTATCAGGATTATGAGTACAAAGAGGTGCTGCCTACAGGGGATCACACGATTCAGGGGCAAACCTATCACTTAGACAAACCCTTCTATGCTACGGTGAAAAGAGGGACCAATCCAGAGGTCAGTGTTCAAAATGGCCAGCTACAAATTGCAAATGGCTTGCAAACTGTTTCTCCGTCTATTCAGCAAACACAGGCTGTAAGCGCAGTACAGGCGTCCCATCAGAAGTCCACTAGCACGCGTCAAAAAGGCTGGGATCCAATGTGGCTTTTTTGCTTCCTTCCCTTCATTTTCCTAAGAATTTTCTTTAACATAAGATATAAGAGAAAATAAAAAAAGAGTGGGACAGAAATCGGTCATTCGTTAGAATTCGATTTCGTCGTCCCACCTCCGCAAAGTTGAGTAGGGCTGTAAAAGTTGATGAAATCAGCGTAGTAGAGCCCGCTCAACCACTGCGTCTTGCTCGACACTCCAAAGACAATTGAGAGGCTAGGACTTTTGTCCCAGCCTTTTTCTTGTAGTGAAACAACTGAACAACCAGTTTTAGGTAGGAGAGAAGTAGTGCTAGAGTAGTGGGGGCCTCCATATTCGGATATTATTTCACAAACTATCATGAACTAGTAATTGATTTGACGGTGAAATTATTTGATGGTAAAATGGACTCGAATCAATATTAAAGGAGTTATCAAATGAAAAAATTGATTTTATCTACTACCGCTTTATTGGCAGTTGCTTCGCTTGCGGCTTGTTCAGGTAAGCAAGAAGTAAAAACCGAAGCTTCTTCATCTACTGAGAAGACAGAAAAGGTAACAAGCAAATCTTCTAGCTCATCAAAGGCAGAAAAGACTTCTTCTAATACTAGTTCTCAAACAACAAATGATATCTTCCCATCAGACGAAGAGCTTGAAAAATTAAAAACAGTTGGTGATTTTAAAAAGTGCTTCGCAAAAATCGTGGATGAATCCAATCGCCTGATGACTGAATCGATGGAATCTCTTCCTGAAAGTGCCAAAGAGTCATTTGCTCAAGTAGCAGATTCGCTTAAGGAGACTCTTGCACAAACTAAGGAAGCCTTCAATAAAGCTGTTGAGCGTTATGGGGATGATAATGCGGAAGTTCCAAAAGAGTTTCGTGAAACCTTTATTGAACAGTTGAAGGATGCTCGCGACTCTGCCAAAGACTCATCAGAGTCACCAGTTGACCAAGACTCAGACGATGAAGATAGCGATTCAGATGAATAAATAGATTGGTAGCATTGGACTTTTTGTCAAAAGCTAAATCGATAGACCGGAGATAGACTGATCTCTGGTCTTTTTTTAAAGAATCAGGGGACAGGTATGAATTGACGGCAACCTGGCTTGATGCTAGAATGGTAGTGGAATGATAAAAAGGAGAGAATGAATGAAAAAAAGACTATTATCAATGACTGCTTTATTGGGAGCGCTTGGGCTAGTAGCCTGCTCGAATCAAGAAGGGACCTCGTCCAGTGAAAAGTCAGTTCAGAAAATAACCCAGTCTTCTAGCGCTTCTCAGGGCAAGAAAGTGACCAGCTTGAAAGGATCCTCAGAGTCTCCTTTTGTTTTGTATACAGATGAGGAACTTGAAAATGCTAGAACCGTGGGGGATTTTAAAGCTCTCTATGCTTTGATGACGGACCGAACAGTTGCTCATTCGGAAGAAGCAGGAGCATCCCTCACGGGCTCTGCAAAAGAGACCTATGAGACTTATCTGAAAGACTTGAAGGAGAAAATGGAAACGAGCAAGGCCCGTTTTAATGAATTCATGGATACGATAGGGCCTGAAGACACCGATGTCCCGGAAGCTACTCGTGCAACCATTGTTGAAAAATTTGAAACGGCTCGAAAACAAGCTGAAGCATCTGAAAATGGGACCGCTCCATCATCGGAAACTCCAGATCCGGCATCAGACGAGAATTCGAGTGAGTCAGATCAATAAGCGAGGGATGTTTTTAAACGTCTCGTCTAGGATGGATGAGCAGTTGCTTTACATGTAAGGACGATTATATCTAAACAAGGAGCTTAGCTCCTTTCAGATTGAAGATAAAGTAATTTTAGAAACTTTCCTTAGGTGAGTACGGACGTCAGCGAACTTCTACGAAGTTCCATGACTTAGTTTTGAGCCTAAGGTCTCAAAACTCCCGAGTGCCTGAAACAACTGTGTTTCAGGCACTTTTCTCACGGCGGAAAGTTTTTCATCTTCTTAAACGACTAAAAAATGAAAGTCATTTTTTGAAAATCATCCAACTGTTTTATAAAAAAATAATAGTTTGTCTGGATTCAACAAGGAGCTGGGCTCCTTTTTTTCTTTCTCTTCTATAGAAGCCTCTTCGGTTACGAATTATATAAGTGGAGGTGATGACATGTTTATTGCGACAGATGCAAAGCAACAGCGTTGGAATTGTTTGGAGAAGATCCCGATGAAAAAGGAAGGTCCTTTTTTCTGTCTCCTGTGTGGAAAGGAAGTTCGCTTAAAGAAAGGGTCCGTGATGCGTCCTCATTTTGCTCACGTTAGCTTAGAGGCTTGCCCCTTCCATCATGAAACGGAGAGTCCAGAGCATTTGGAGTTAAAGCTGGCACTTTATCAATGGGCCAAGCAACACTCCAATGCTGAAGTAGAAAGTTCTCTGCAGGTTTTCCAACAGATTGCGGATATTCTCCTTCCAGATCAAAAGCTTGCCTTAGAAGTGCAATGTAGTTCCTTGTCCATGGAGCGTTTAAAAGAACGGAGCGATGCCTATCGCAAGCATGGTTATCAAGTTTACTGGTTGCTAGGGAAAAACTTATGGCTCAAGAAAAGCCTGTCAGCTCTGCAAGAAGGTTTTGTCTATTTTAGTCAAAATAGGGGCTTTCATCTCTGGGAGTTGGATCTAGAGCAACAGGAAGTTCGGCTCCACTATCTGATCCATCAAGACTTGCGAGGGCGTCTTCATTATCGGACTCAACATTTTCCTTTTTATGGAGGGAATTTGTTAGATGTTTTGCGGACCCCCTATGCCCAACAAGGCTTGCAACGAATGACGGTCTCTCTAGACAGACAGTTTAAGGACTATCTTCGTCAACAGCTGTATTACCGGCATCCTAAGTGGATGGCCCTCCAAGAACAACTCTATCTGAAAGGAAAGCATCTCCTGGAGTTGGACTTGGAAGCCTTTTATCCCCTGTGTCGGCCACTGAAGTCTAGGAATTTTATTCAGATTAGGGGAGACTGGCAAGCCTATTATCAGAACTTTATGACCTACTATCGTTCAACTGGAATGAAAGCGACGCAGACTCTTTATTCACCTCGTTTTTATCAGAACTGGAAAGCTTAAATTTCTGTCAATCAAATACCCCCAAATGGTAATATTTCAGCAGAATAAAAGCTGAAATAGACGCGCAAAACTATTTACTTTCGGTAGAAAAGAGGTATAATATACCTAGAAACGAAAGCGAACAAACAAAGAAGAATCTGAAGTATTGGAAGGAGGAATTGAAAAAATATGAAGATTAAACATATTTTACAGTTACCCTTCGGTACGTCTATCAATTTAGACGAAAATATCCCCGAATCCGGAGTAGTGGGCAAGTTTTTGACCGTTAATTTTGAAAATTACTATAAAGTTGTGGGAGCTCCGACGAACATTTTTTCAGAGGTCTTGATTTCAAAAGCTGAAATGTTGACGGAAGGTCAAGAAGTTCATTTTGTATAAAAATAAGTACTTAGATAATAATCTAGGTGCTTTTTATGTTAGAATAGAAGCATTGGAGGATTTTTGTAATGGTAAAACAACGAAATGAAATTGATGAAAAATACCAATGGGATTTGTCGACCATTTTTGCGACAGACCAAGCATGGGAAGAAGAAGCAACTGCCTTAGCTGCAGCTATTAAAGATGCTGCCCATTTTGCAGGCTCTTTATTGTCTTCTCCAGCCAACCTATTAGAAACCACAGAAGTTTATTTGGACTTGAGCCGTCGTTTGGAGAAGGTTTATGTCTACGCTCATATGAAGAATGACCAGGACACACGCGTAGCCAAATACCAAGAATTCCAATCAAAAGCCATGTCCCTATACAGCCTTTTAGGGGAGACCTTTGCCTTCTACGAACCAGAATTTATGGAGATCACCGAAGAGCAATATACCAACTTCTTGAAAGAAGTCCCTGCCCTAGAAGCTTATGCTCATTACTTTGATAAATTACTCAAAACCAAAGAGCATGTCCTTTCTCAAAAAGAAGAAGAATTATTAGCAGGAGCGGGTGAAATCTTCGCTGCAGCGGGTGAAACTTTTGAGATCTTGGACAATGCAGATATCGTCTTCCCGATGGTGAAGGATGACCAAGGCCAAGAAGTGCAGTTGACCCATGGGAACTATATTTCTTTAGTAGAGTCTAAGGATCGCCAAGTACGTAAGGAAGCTTACCAAGCCTTGTATGGTGTCTACGAACAGTACCAACATACTTATGCGAAGACCCTTCAGACCAACGTCAAGGTTCACAATTACAATGCCAAGGTTCGCAAATTCTCAAGCGCGCGTGAGGCAGCTCTTTCTGCTAACTTTATCCCAGAAAGCGTCTATGATAGCTTGGTAGAAGCGGTGAACAAGCACTTGCCTTTGTTGCAACGCTACGTGAAACTCCGCTCAAAAATCTTGGGAATTGAAGATTTGAAGATGTATGATGTCTACACGCCACTGTCTTCTACTGATTACAAGTTCACCTATGAAGAAGCTATTGCTAAGTCTGAGCAAGCTTTGGCGGTGCTTGGAGATGACTACCTATCACGCGTGAAGCGCGCCTTTACTGAACGTTGGATCGACGTCCATGTCAACCAAGGAAAACGTTCAGGTGCCTATTCAGGTGGATCGTACGACACCAATGCCTTTATGTTGTTGAACTGGCAAGATACATTGGATAATCTCTTCACCTTAGTGCATGAGACTGGCCACAGTATGCATTCTAGCTATACCCGTGAAACCCAACCTTATGTCTATGGGGATTATTCTATCTTCCTTGCTGAGATTGCTTCCACAACAAATGAAAATATCTTGACCGAGCAATTATTGGCAGAAGTAGAAGATGATGAAACCCGTTTTGCCATTCTCAACCATTTCTTGGATGGCTTCCGTGGTACAGTCTTCCGTCAAACCCAGTTTGCTGAGTTTGAACATGCGATTCACAAGGCCGACCAAGAAGGACAAGTCTTGACCAGCGAATTCTTGAATGAGCTGTATGCAGACTTGAACGAGAAATATTATGGTCTTTCAAAAGAAGATAACCCAGAAATCCAATACGAATGGGCTCGCATTCCTCATTTCTACTATAACTACTATGTTTTCCAATATTCAACTGGTTTTGCAGCAGCCTCTGCCTTGGCTGAGAAAATTGTGCATGGAACACAGGAAGATAAGGACAAATACCTAGAGTATTTAAAGGCCGGAAATTCGGATTATCCACTCAACGTGATCCGCAAGGCGGGTGTCGATATGGAAAAAGAAGACTATCTCAATGCAGCCTTTGAAGTCTTTGAACGTCGTCTCAATGAATTTGAGGCTCTGGTTGAAAAATTAGGATTGGCCTAAGATGGTTGAGTCTTACAGTAAAAATGCTAACCACAATATGCGCAGACCGGTCGTGAAGGAGGAGATTGTCTCCTTCATGCGGGAGCGCCAAGCACCGGTAACCGATGCTTTAAAGGAGCTAGAAGAATTTGCTCGTCGGGAAAATATTCCCATTATCCCTCATGAAACGGTCGCTTTCTTTCGTCTCTTTTTGCAGACCATGCAGCCCAAGTCTATTTTAGAAATTGGGACAGCGATCGGCTTTTCAGCCCTCTTGATGGCGGAGCAAGTGCCGGATGCAAAGATTATGACCATTGATCGCAACGAGGAAATGATTGGTTTTGCCAAGGAAAACTTTGCTCGTTTTGATCAACGCAAGCAAATCACTCTCTTAGAGGGAGATGCGGTGGACCTGCTGGAGCATATTGAGCAACGCTTTGACTTGATTTTTATGGATTCGGCTAAGTCTAAGTACATCGTCTTTCTTCCAGAAGTTCTCAAACGATTGGAAGTTGGAGGAGTCGTGATTTTGGACGATATCTTCCAAGGAGGAGATGTGGCGCGTGATATTATGGAAGTTCGTCGTGGACAACGGACCATCTATCGAGGTTTGCAACGTCTCTTTGACGCCACTTTGGACCATCCTGGCTTGACAGCCAGTCTGATTCCCCTCGGTGACGGCATTCTTATGATTCGTAAAAATCAGGAAGAGGTTTCTTTGCCGACAGAAGAGTAGCTTTTAGACTTTTTTAAGTTATCCTGTTGAATTTGTGGTAAAATAGTAGCAGTGAATTTTAGAATGGAGAAATAAACATGAAGAAAAAATTTGTAGCTGGAGCGGTAACCCTTTTATCAGTCGTAGCGCTAGCAGCTTGTGCAAAAAGTGGCAGTGACAAAGATATCGTCACCATGAAGGGAGATACCATTACTGTTGGTGACTTCTATGATGAAATCAAACACAACCAAGGTGCACAACAATACCTTTTCCAAATGACGATTAACAAAGTCTTTGAAAAAGAATACGGCTCAAAAGTCTCAGACAAAGATGTTGAGAAAAAAGTTGATGAGCAGAAAAAACAATTGGGTGAAGCTTTCAATAGCTACCTCACACAACAAGGTTTAACAGAAGAAACCAACAAACAACAAATCCGTAGCAACCTTTTGTTAGAGTATGCGGTTGACCAAGCTATTTCAAAAGAGTTGACAGACGAAGCATACAAGAAAGCCTTTGAAACTTATACACCAGAAATCACTGCAAATGTGATTAAATTGGATTCAGAAGAAAAAGCCAATGAAGTTCTTGCAAGTGTAAAAGCTGAAGGAGCAGACTTTGCACAAATTGCCAAAGAAAACTCTACAGATGCTAGCACCAAGGATAAGGGTGGAGAAATCAAATTTGACTCTGGAACAACAACGGTTCCAACCCGTGTCAAGGAAGCGGCGTCTAAGCTTGATGTAAATGGTATTTCTGATGTTATCATTGTTCCTGCTAGTCAAAATAACGCTGCTAGCTACTATATCGTGAAAGTAACCAAGAAGGAAGAAAAAGGTTCTGATTGGAAGAAATACGAAAAACGCTTGAAAGAAATTCTAACGGCAGATCGTAAAAATGATGCCAACTTTATCCGTAGCATCATTGCCAAAGCAATGACAAATGCCAATATCAAGGTGAAAGATGATGCCTTCAAGGCAACCTTCAACCAATACATGCAAAATATTGGTGCAACCACAGAAGGCAGCTCATCTTCTAAATAAGGATAATTCTTTTTTCCGGATGCAGAAATTATGAAGTACTTAGAAGTTTATGAGAAATTTGTCCATAAATGGACAGGAATCTACAGCGACCTCTTCCTACAATTTAAGATGTCTCGGAAGTAGGAGTATATAAAAGAAAACGAATCAGTAACAGCTGGTTCGTTTTTTAGAAAAAATAGAAATCATGGTATAATAGTTTTAGGTTGAGAGTTATTAGAATTGTTTATAGCATCTCTGAAAATTTAATTCTAAAGGAGTTCAAAATGAGCCGGACCACGCAAATGCATATATATATATATATAACCTAATAAAAAAATGTAGAAAATATATACTGAAACCTACTGAAAATACAGTAGGCTTTTTGCGTTTCTTGGAGGTATCTAATGGCTAAAAAGTTATTAAATATCACTGAGATTGAGGATAGAACCAAGGTTTTAGTAGAAAATCTTAATAAATCGACATTTATTGTTGATTTTGTTTCATTGTTTGATATTACTAAAACGACCATAACAAGAGCAAGTAAAACTGCTTCTAATGATTTTATAATAAAAAACAAATTGTATTTTCGTAAAGTTGAAAGCCAACCTTTTCTTGCGTTAACTGAGATTGATAAAGAGATGTCGGGACAGGCTCGTAAACCTCGATTTATTATTACAACAGATTTTCAAGAATTATATGCAAAGGATACACAGACAGAGTTAACTTTAGCAATTACTTTTGATGATTTACCAGCCTATTGTGATTTCTTCTTGCCCTGGAATGGTATTGAAAAGATTGATTATGAGAAGGAAAATCCTGCCGATGTAAAAGCTGCAGAACGTTTTACTAAACTTTATGATGAGCTAATTTCTATCAATCCTGAACTAGCCATTACTGAAACTGATGGTAAATCATTTAATCTATTTTTGATTCGTGTTCTTTTTCTATTATTTGCAGAAGATACAAATATTATCTCTAAGGGAGCTTTCACAAATGTTATTAAGATGAGGACATCCGAAGATGGTTCTGACTTGAATGAATGTATTAGAAAGCTATTTACTGTTTTAGATATGCCTGACTTTAGTCGTCAGGATTTAGAGTCGTGGTTATCAGATTTTCCTTATGTAAATGGTAAACTTTTTTCGGAGCCACATCATGATCTTATTTTTAATAAAAGAACTCGTCAATTACTCATTGAAGCAGGGGAATTGCTAAACTGGAATGAAATCAATCCAGATATTTTGGGCTCAATGATCCAAACGGTAGCAAATGCAGAAGCAAGATCAACATCGGGTATGCACTATACTAGCGTGCCCAATATTATGAAGGTCATCAAACCACTGTTTTTAGATAATTTACGAGTAGCATATACGGAATTGGAAGAACGAGCTGATTACTATATAGGAGGTGGTGACTTTAGCGAGGACCATCGTCGCAAGGAATTGCGACAACTCTTACCCAAGTTAGAAGAGTTACTCACTCGTATGTCATCTATCAAGTTTTTAGACCCTGCCTGTGGTTCTGGAAATTTCCTCATCATTACCTATAAAGAACTTCGTCGTTTAGAGATTAATATCTTAGTCAAACAGCGTGAAATTCGTGAAGCCTTAAATGAAAAAGCTGTCTATCAAGGGGAATTGCTTGCTGATGCCTCTAAGATTTCTCTATCTCAGTTTTCAGGAATTGAATTGGATGATTTTGCTCATGAAGTAGCAAGGCTATCCTTGTATATAGCGGAACACCAGATGAATGTGGAGATGGAAGAAGCACTTGCTGATGTTCATCCAAGACTACTCCCCTTAAGAGAAGCTGGAAATATCGTTTGTGGGAATGCTCTAAGAATTGACTGGGAAACTATGTTAAATGCTAAGGAAGATGACGAAGTTTATATATTTGGGAATCCGCCGTATATAGGCTCTAAAAAAATGACCTTGGAACAAAAGAAGGAACTAGAAAGTGTGATTTGTTCAGAAATTTCTTCTAAAAAATTAGACTATATTTCGGGATGGTTTTATAAGGCAACTCACCTTATTTATGGGAAAAATGCTCAATATGCTTTTGTAACAACAAATTCTATTAATCAAGGTGAACAAGTTTCAATTTTGTGGAATGTCCTTCTACGATATGGTCAAATTTCCTTTGCGTATCAATCTTTTAAATGGAACAATAGCGCGGCCCATAATGCAGGGGTAACAGTTACTATCATTGGATTTTCAAATAAAATTGATAAGAAAAGAATTATATATAGTGATAAGGGAGAAAGTTATGGAAAGAATATAAATCCCTATCTAGCTTTTGCAGATGATATTATTGTATCTAATCACAATGATTCAGAGAAGTTAAATAATTTTCCAAAAATAGTCTTTGGGAATATGCCAAGAAGTAAATATCTAATACTGACAAATGACGATAAAAATATATTAGTTCAAAGATATCCTGAAACTGAAGTGTATTTTAAAAAGTATATTGGAGCAGATGAGTATATCAATGGAAATTTTAGATATACTATTTGGATTGATCAAGATGAATATACTAAATTAGATAAGATCCATGAATTCCATCAATTATTTGAAAATGTAAGGCAAGAACGCCTGAATTCTAAGGCTGCTGGAACAAGAGAAACTGCGTCTACGCCGTGGAAATTTGTACAACGGGGCGAATGGGACGAAGCATATGAAAAAGGCGATATAGAAGGTTGTCAAGCTATTATTGTTCCGCGTGTATCATCAGAATCTCGTACTTATGTACCTATGGGATTTATTGAATCTGATACAATTGTATCAGATTCTGCCATGGTTATTTATAATGCTCCTATCTGGCTTCTTGGTATCTTAGAATCCAAAATGCACATGGTTTGGCTTCGTTCAATTGGTGGTAAATTAAAGACAGATTATCGTTATTCAGCTGGACTGGTCTATAATACATTCCCACTTCCAGAACTTTCAGATGCTCGGAAAAATATGCTTGAGGAAGCTGTTTTTGAAATGCTGGATGTTCGAGAAGAAGAAGGTGGAACCTTGGCTGAGTTGTATGGTGGCGCTAATAAACCGATGAACGAACGTCTCCGTCAAGCACATGAAAAAATTGATGGTATCGTAGAACGTGCCTACCAGCAAAAGCCTTTCGAATCAGATGAAGAACGACTCAGTGTTTTATTGAATCTATATAAAGAAATGACAGAAAAGGAAGCGAAATGACCTCAAATATATTTGAAATTAATTATAATGGTACAGGTGCTAGTCAATCAAATAATGCACTTGGTATGCGTGAAATGCAGGCGCGCGTATATGCTAAGAGAACTTCTCAACACTTACTGATTAAGGCGCCTCCTGCCTCTGGTAAGTCAAGAGCTCTGATGTTTATTGCTCTTGATAAACTACATGCTCAAGGCCTGAAAAAAGCTATAATAGCAGTTCCAGAAAGGTCTATCGGAAAATCGTTTCGTTCAACTAAATTGACTGAATATGGTTTTTACTGGGATTGGGAAGTCCTTCAAAAAAATAATTTGACTGAACAAGGAACCAGCAAAAGTAAGGTAAAACAGTTTGTAGACTTTATGCATTCAGAGTCGCCTGACGATAAAGTTCTAATCTGTACGCATGCTACCTTGCGTTTTGCCTTTGAACAGCTAGCTGATAGTGATTTTAATGACGTTCTTTTAGCTATCGATGAATTTCATCATGTATCTCAAGATGATAATTCAGTTTTAGGAAATGCCTTAAGAAATATATTAGGCAATTCAACAGCTCATGTAGTAGCTATGACTGGTTCTTACTTTCGTGGAGATTCTGTACCAATTTTGGCACCTGAAGATGAGCAAAAATTTGACAAGGTATCCTATACTTATTATGAACAATTGGAGGGATACCAATATCTGAAAAGTTTTGCCATGGGTTATAAATTTTATCGTGGTCGTTATACGGATACTTTGCACGAAGTACTTGATACAAGTAAGAAAACCATTATTCATATTCCCAATGTTAATTCAGGTGAGTCAACCAAGGATAAGTATGATGAAGTTGACCGAATTTTAGACGAATTAGGGCAAGCAGTCCCAGATCCTAAGACTGGATTATGGTTGGTAACCGAGGAAACAGGTCGTGTATTGAAGGTCGCTGACCTTGTTACAGAAGAAGGTCGTGAAAAAGTACAGGACTATCTAAATAATATGACTAGTTTAGATGATCTAGATATTATTATCGCACTAGGTATGGCTAAAGAAGGTTTTGACTGGCCTTATGCTGAGTATGCTTTAACGATTGGTTATCGTCAGTCGCTAACAGAAATTGTTCAGATTATAGGTCGAATAACACGCGATTGTTCTAATAAGACACATGCCCAATTTACTAACCTCATTGCTCAACCAGATGCTCAAGATGATGAAGTTTTCTTTGCTGTAAATAATGTTATGAAGGCTATTACAGCTAGTTTATTAATGGAATCTGTTTTAGCACCAAATTTCAAGTTCAAGCGCAAAGACCGAGAAGATCAGAAATTTTCTGGTGCAGAAATCTTTGTGAAAGGTTTAAAAGACCCTAGTACACAAAGAACAAAGGATATCATAGAAAATGATATGAATGATTTACGTGCTAGCATACTTCAAGAGCCTCGTATTCAAACTGCGATTGCTGCAGGTACAGATGCAGACGTGATTAATAAGCAGATGATTCCGGCAATCATTAAACAAATTTATCCAGACTTAAGTGGTGAGGAAGTTGAAGAGGTTCGTCAACAATTTATTACCCAATCTGTAGTCCAATCAGCTGAACGGAAAGTGGGAGTAGGACAAACGGATTTTCTAAAAATGGCAGATAAATTTGTGAATATTGATGAATTATCTATTGATTTGATTGATAGTGTCAATCCTTTCCAAAGAGCATATGAAGTTATTTCACGCGAAATCGATGCTCCAACTTTGAGACTGATTCAAGATTATATGGATGGTAAAAAAATGGAGTTTTCTGAAGAAGAGCTTTTGATTCTTTATCCTCAAATTAAGCAATTTCATAGAGAAAATAATCGCTATCCTGATAAATCAAGTAATGATATGTACGAACAGAGACTTGCTTATGCATTGCTCCAGTTAGCTCGGATGAAGAGGGAGAGTGATAATGACTGATTTTAAAAATTTAGAAGATATTTTTAATGATTCTGATTTTGAAAAATTAGTATCTCCTTTAAAACCTAAGGAAAAAAAAGTTGCAGACCGTGAAGTTGAAAAATTTATAGAAATTGTTGATTGGGTGAGAGAAAATAATGGGCATGAACCGCAAAAGTCCAGAGATATTAAAGAACGTAGTTTGTATTCACGATTGAACGGTATTAGAAAATCTCCTGATAGTATCCGAAAATTAGAACCTTATGATGAATTTGGGTTACTAAAAATAGATGTAGTTGAGTCTGATACTCCTATTTCAAGTCCTACTAGTTTAAAAGAAATTTTATCAGATGAATTGTTTGAGTCAGTGAATAGTGCTGAAAAATCTTTATTTGATGTTTCACGTTATAAACGAACGATTCAAGCGCGTGATAAAACACGAACACGTAAACGGATGGGCAATTTTGAAGATTATCAAGAATTATTTACTCATGTTCATGATGAAATTAGTGAAGGTCGTCGTCAAGTCAGAAAGTCTGATGTGATAAAAGAAAAAGAAATTAAACCTGGTATGTTCTATGTGGATAATGGAGTAATGGTTTATGTTGTTTCTAAAGGAGAAGACTTCACTGACAAGAATGGCTATACAAATGCTGAACTTCATCTCGTATATGAAAATGGTACAGAAAATGAGAAGGCCTTACTCCGTTCTTTTGTCTCAAATTTACACGATAGAACCCGACATGGACGAATGGTAACCGAATTGATAGATGATGTGATGACTGGCATCAGTCCGAGTGAACGAATTACAACTGGATATATCTATGTGGTGAAATCTTTGAGTAGCAATCCTCAAATTGCCAATATCAGTAATCTCTATAAAATCGGTTTTACAGAGGATCAAATTACAAAACGGTTAGCAAATGCAGAAAGAGAAGGAACCTATCTTTATGCTCCGGTTCAATTAGTAGCCAGTTTTGAGGTTCAGAATTTTAGCGCTAGAAAACTTGAAACTACTCTTCATCATTATTTTGCAGATAAACAATTGGAAGTGGAGCTAATAGCTCCAAATGGAGAGAATTTTGTTCCTAAAGAATGGTTTTTAGTATCATTAGATGAAATTGAGGAAGCAATTTCAAAAATCGGACTTGAAATTAGTGTACAATAAAGTAAGGAACTTACTCTTCTTTACCAGTTGACTCAAACTTTAAAAAACGGTATAATAGCAGAGTTGGGAATTGATTTTCAGTCATCTTAGTCCAGAGAAATGGCGGTGCTGCGAGCCATCTAAGCTAGGAAATCATGCTACTCAATCATACAATTGCATAAGAATAAGAGAATGACAAGTTCATTGAATGAAGGTGGTACCGCGGTTTTTCGCCCTTCGTTAGTGAGCTTGTCTTTTTTTCAGCATTTCTACCGGAGATCCTTTCTCATAAGAGAAAGGCCTTCCTATGGATTTGCAGGAGGAAACTGATGAAAACATATCTGGTCAAACAAAAGTTTCGACTTGGAGGGGAACGCTTTGACATCAAAAATGATCTGGGAATGGTAGAATACCAGGTAGAAGGTTCATTTTTGAAGATTCCCAAAACCTTTACTGTATTTGATGTGGAAGGCCAGAAGGTTAGCCATATCACGAAGAAGCCTTTTAGCCTCTTACCCCAATTCACTGTAGAATTAGCGGATGGCTCCAGTTTTTTCATCCGTAAAAAACTAACCTTACTCCGTGATAAGTACGATATTTCTAATTTAGGGCTTCGCATCGAAGGCAATATCTGGGATTTGGATTTCAAGTTATTGGATGATCGGGACCAACTGGTTGCAGAGATTAGCAAACAAGTCTTTACCTTGACGTCGACTTATCAGGTAGCTGTCTATGAAGAAAAATATGCCAATCTCGTGATTTCCTTATGTCTTGCAATTGACTATGTAGAAATGACTGAAAATGGCTCTTAAGCCAACCAATAGAAAACATGAAATAGAGGAGAAAACATGAAACAATTATCTAGTGCACAAGTCCGCCAAATGTGGCTTGATTTCTGGGCTACCAAAGGTCACTCAGTAGAACCATCTGTTAGCTTGGTTCCTGTCAACGATCCAACCCTTTTATGGATCAACTCAGGGGTAGCAACCCTTAAGAAATACTTTGATGGGACTATCATCCCTGAAAACCCACGGATTACCAATGCGCAAAAGGCCATCCGTACCAACGATATTGAAAACGTAGGAAAAACAGCTCGTCACCATACCATGTTTGAAATGTTGGGTAACTTCTCAATCGGTGATTACTTCCGTGATGAAGCCATCACTTGGGCTTATGAACTTTTGACAAGTCCTGAATGGTTTGACTTCCCCAAAGACAAACTCTACATGACCTACTACCCAGCTGATACGGATTCTTACAACCGCTGGATTGAAGTGGGCGTGGATCCAAGTCACTTGATTCCAATCGAAGACAACTTCTGGGAAATCGGTGCTGGACCTTCTGGACCAGATACAGAAATCTTCTTTGACCGTGGGGAAGCCTTTGACCCAGAAAATATTGGAATTCGCCTCCTTGCCGAAGATATCGAAAACGACCGTTACATCGAGATCTGGAACATTGTCTTGTCACAATTTAATGCAGACCCAGCAGTCCCTCGTAGCGAGTACAAGGAATTGCCACACAAGAACATTGATACGGGTGCTGGTTTGGAGCGTTTGGTAGCTGTTATCCAAGGTGCTAAGACAAACTTTGAAACAGACCTCTTCATGCCAATCATCCGTGAAGTGGAAAAATTGTCTGGTAAAGTTTACGACCAAGATGGTGACAACATGAGCTTCAAGGTTATTGCCGACCATATCCGTTCGCTTTCATTTGCTATCGGTGATGGTGCCCTTCCTGGTAATGAAGGACGCGGTTATGTCCTTCGTCGTCTTCTCCGTCGTGCCTCTATGCATGGTCAAAAATTGGGTATCAACGAACCTTTCCTTTATAAACTTGTTCCAACTGTTGGAAAGATCATGGAAAGCTACTACCCAGAAGTGCTTGAAAAACGTGACTTTATTGAAAAAATCGTTAAGAGCGAGGAAGAGTCATTTGCCCGTACCCTTCACTCAGGTCAGCACTTTGCCCAAGGTATCGTAGCAGACTTGAAAGAAAAAGGCCAAACAGTTATTGCTGGGCAAGATGTCTTCAAACTCTATGATACTTATGGATTCCCAGTAGAGTTGACAGAAGAAATCGCTGAAGAAGCTGGTATGACAGTCGACCGTGATGGTTTTGAAGCAGCCATGAAAGAGCAGCAAGAACGTGCGCGTGCGTCAGCTGTTAAAGGCGGATCCATGGGTATGCAAAATGAAACCCTTCAAAACATCACTGTTGAGAGCGTCTTTAACTACAATGCTAGCCAATTGTCCTCTAAGTTAGTGGCTATCGTAGCTGATAATGCAGAAGTAGAAGCTGTTTCAGAAGGCACTGCATCACTGATCTTTGCAGAAACTCCTTTCTACGCTGAAATGGGTGGACAGGTAGCTGACCACGGACAAATCTTGGATGCTACAGGAAATGTCGTAGCGACTGTAACAGACGTTCAAAAAGCACCAAACGGACAAGCTCTTCATACCGTTGAAGTTCTTGCGCCACTTGCTTTGAACCAAGAATACACCTTGGCTATCGATAGCAATCGTCGTCACCGTGTCATGAAGAACCACACAGCGACTCACTTGCTCCATGCAGCTCTTCACAATATCCTTGGCCACCATGCCACTCAAGCAGGATCACTTAATGAAGTGGAATTCCTACGTTTTGACTTCACTCACTTCCAAGCGGTAACTCCTGAAGAATTGCGTGCCATTGAACAACAAGTCAATGAAAAGATTTGGGAAGCGATCGCTGTAGAAACAGTTGAGACAGATATTGACACAGCTAAAGAAATGGGAGCGATGGCCCTCTTTGGTGAGAAATACGGTAAGGAAGTCCGTGTTGTGACCATCAGTGATTACTCAGTGGAACTGTGTGGTGGTACCCACGTTGGCAATACTTCTGAAATCGGTCTCTTCAAGATTGTCAAAGAAGAAGGGATTGGATCAGGAACTCGTCGTATCTTGGCAGTGACTGGTAAAGAGGCCTTTGAAGCTTACCGTGAACAAGAAGATGCTCTGAAAGCAGTCGCAGCAACCTTGAAAGCCCCTCAACTCAAGGAAGTTCCTCATAAGGTTGAAGGACTTCAAGAGCAACTCCGTCAATTGCAAAAAGAAAATGCAGAATTGAAGGAAAAAGCAGCAGCAGCGGCAGCAGGCGATGTCTTCAAGAATGTTCAAGAAGCAAACGGCCACCGTTACATTGCCAGTCAAGTTTCTGTATCAGATGCAGGTGCACTTCGTACCTTTGCGGATAACTGGAAACAAAAAGACTACTCTGATGTGCTTGTTCTTGTCGCAGCTATCGGTGACAAGGTTAACCTTCTCGTAGCAAGCAAGAGCAAAGACATCCATGCAGGAAACCTTGTCAAAGAATTGGCTCCAATCGTCGATGGTCGTGGTGGTGGAAAACCAGACATGGCCATGGCAGGAGGAAGCAACCAAGCCAAGATTCAAGACTTGTTGGATGCCGTAGCAAGTAAATTGTAAGAATCGAAGAGGTTGGATGTTTGTCCAACCTCTTATTTTAAAAAAGAAGCGGCTCCAATCAGAAAAAGATTGCAACAAAAAACCTTTCCGTCTGGAAAGGTTTTTGACTTATAGTCCGTAATTATAATCGTCATCCTGCATGGCTTCTACTTCACCGAGAAGGTAACCATTCCCGACTTGAGAGAAGAAGTCGTGGTTGGATGTACCGGTTGAGATTCCGTTCATGACGATTGGGTTGACATCATCTGCTGAGTCTGGGAAAAGTGGATCTTGTCCCAGGTTCATGAGGGCTTTGTTAGCGTTGTAACGAAGGAAGGTCTTGACTTCCTCAGTCCAGCCCACACCGTCATAGAGGCTCTCTGTGTAGCCTTCTTCGTTTTCATAGAGGGTGTAGAGCAGGTCATACATCCATTCTTTGAGTTTTTCTTGTTCTTCTTCTGGTAATTCGTTAAATCCGAGTTGGAACTTGTAGCCGATATAGGTTCCGTGAACAGATTCGTCCCGAATGATCAACTTGATGATTTCAGCCACATTGGCTAACTTGTTGTTTCCGAGATAGTAGAGCGGTGTGAAGAAACCAGAGTAGAAGAGGAAGGTTTCAAGAAAGACGCTGGCTACTTTCTTTTCTAGAGGAGTTCCATTGAGGTAGATTTCATTGATGATTTCTGCCTTCTTCTGAAGGAAAGGATTGGTATTGGTCCATTCGAAAATCTCTTCGATTTCTGACTTGGTATTCAAGGTAGAAAAGATTGAAGAGTAAGACTTAGCATGGACAGATTCCATGAATTGGATGTTGTTAAAGACAGCTTCTTCGTGGGGAGTACGGATATCTGCACGAAGGGCTTGCACACCAGTTTCGGACTGCATAGTATCCAAGAGTGTCAATCCACCAAAGACTTTACCGACCAAGTCTTTTTCTTTGAGAGATAACTTTCTCCAGTCGTCCAAGTCGTTTGACAAAGGAATACGTGTATCCAACCAGAATTGTTCGGTTAGCTTTTCCCAAGTAGATTTATCGATGACATCTTCGATGGCATTCCAGTTAATGGCTTTGTAGTAAGTTTCCATTTGAAATCTCTTTCTTTTTCTAATTCATTCGATCATACAATCATTGTTATTCTAACACAATTGTTAGCATACCGCACAAAAAGTCGGCGGACCGACTTTTGGTAGCAGTGGATCAGAGTGTCTTAGATGACACAGCTTTCACATTGGTTCGCGCCAACTTCTCCACCATCATCAGTAAAGGTACGGACGTAGTAGATAGACTTGATTCCCTTATTAAAGGCGTAGTTGCGAAGGATAGACAAGTCACGAGTGGTTTGTTTGTTTTCAGTTTTCCATTCGTAAAGACCTTTTGGAATGTCACTGCGCATAAAGAGAGTCAGTGAGAGCCCTTGGTCTACGTGCTCAGTTGCGGCAGCATAGACATCGATGACTTTTCGCATATCCATGTCGTAGGCAGAAGTGTAGTAAGGGATGGTATCTGTTGATAATCCTGCTGCAGGGTAGTAGATCTTCCCGATTTTCTTCTCTTGACGTTCTTCAATCCGTTGTGTAATTGGGTGGATAGAAGCAGACACGTCATTGATGTAGCTGATAGAACCATTTGGTGCGACAGCTAAACGGTTTTGGTGGTAAAGACCATCTGCTTTCACTTTATCACGAAGTTCAGCCCAATCTTCTGCACTAGGGATGAAGATGTCTTTAAAGAGTTCTTTGACACGCTCTGATTTTGGAACAAACTCTCCAGTCGTGTACTTATCAAAGTAGCTACCGTTGGCATAGTCTGATTTTTCAAAGTTGTGGAAGGTAACGCCCCGTTCACGCGCGATGTTATTTGATTCCACGAGGGTCCAGTAGTTCATAAGCATGAAGTAGATGCTAGTGAACTCAACAGACTCAGGTGATCCGTACTCGATCAATTGTTGGGCAAGATAGCTATGAAGTCCCATAGCACCAAGACCAAAGGTATGCGCTCGGCTATTTCCATGGTCGATCGTAGGAACAGCTACGATGTGAGAACTATCAGTAACGAAGGTCAAGGCACGTACCATAGCACGAATAGAACGACCAAAGTCAGGCGAGGTCATCATGTTGACCACGTTGGTTGAACCAAGATTACATGAGACGTCGGTTCCCATTTTAATGAACTCTTGAGCATCGTTGATCAAGCTTGGTTCTTGAACCTGGAGGATCTCTGAACACAAGTTACTCATGATGATTTTGCCATCAACTGGGTTGGCGCGGTTAGCAGTATCAATATTGACTACATATGGGTAACCAGATTCTTGTTGCAATTTAGAAATTTCTGTTTCCAAATCACGGGCTTTAATTTTTGTCTTACGGATGTTTGGATTAGCGACCAACTCATCATATTTTTCAGTGATGTCGATGTAGTTGAATGGCACTCCGTATTCACGCTCTACAGAATATGGGCTGAAGAGATACATTTCTTCGTTTTTACGAGCCAACTCATAGAACTTGTCTGGTACGACGACACCAAGTGAGAGGGTCTTCACACGAACTTTTTCATCGGCATTTTCTTTCTTAGTAGAAAGGAAGGCGATAATGTCTGGGTGGAAGACGTTGAGGTAAACAACCCCAGCACCTTGACGTTGACCCAATTGGTTTGAGTAAGAGAAGCTATCTTCAAAGAGTTTCATAACAGGAACGACCCCAGAAGCAGCTCCTTCATAGCCCTTGATCGGTGCTCCAGCTTCACGAAGGTTGCTGAGGGAGATTCCAACCCCACCGCCGATACGTGACAGTTGAAGGGCAGAGTTGATAGAGCGTCCAATCGCATTCATATCATCTGTTACTTGGATCAAGAAACAGGAAACCAATTCTCCACGGCGGGCACGTCCAGCATTTAAGAAAGAAGGAGTAGCTGGTTGGTAGCGTTGGTGGATGATTTCGTTTGCGATGTCTTTGGCAATGTCTTCATTTCCATCTGCAAAATAGAGAGCATTGAAGAAGACGCGGTCTTCCATGCTTTCGAGATAGTATTCTCCATCATTTGTTTTCAGCGCATACTGGTTATAGAATTTATAGGCAGCCATGAAGGACTTGAATTGGAAGTTTTGGTCTTTGATAAATTGATAAAGTTCTTCCAAGAATTCTGGACGATATTTCTTGATAAAAGCTGTTTCGATATAGTTGTGTTCAATAAGGTAGTTGATTTTATCCGTTATTGAATCAAAGGCCATAGTATTTGGCACAACATTTTCTTTGAAGAAGGCATTCAAAGCTTCTTTATCTTTATGAAGCATGATTTGACCGTTTACTGGACGGTTGATTTCATTATTAAGACGGAAGTAGGTTACGTCTTCAAGTGATTTTAATCCCATAATGTTCCTTTTTCTAATTCAAAAACAAAGGGGAGGCAAGCTCCCCTGTACAAGTAAAAGGGCCAGGGAACACAGTAGTCAAGGACTACAGTCATCCATTCCCTAGACCAATCAAATCCTGTTTGATAATGTTAAGATAATTTCTTGAGCTTAGCTGGTTGGAAGCCAGAGAAGACTTCATCTGCCGTTTGGATAACTGGCGCAGCATTGAAACCAAGGTTCTTCACATGGTCTACAAACTCAGGTTGCTCATCTAGATTAATTTCACGGTATTCAACGTGATTGGTATCTAAAAAACGTTTGGTCATTTTACATTGAACGCAATTATTTTTTGAATAAATTGTCACCATAATGTGATCTAACTCCTCTAAATTCATAAATCTGTATCTAGTATAAACAAAAGGTTTTTCCTTGTCAAGAGTTTTAACTAAATATTGTGCACATAAATTAACTATACCGGAAGATACCACAATATGTAGTATTGTAAGAATTAGTGAAAATTGAGGAAAACGTGATAAAATATAGGTTTTTTAAGTCAAAGGAATTCCTATCTTTTTCCTAAAATTCTATATACTGTGTCCGTGAAAGCAATTCTATTTATTTAATAGAAGAAAGTAAAAAAAGAAGATCAAAAGAAGAGAAAAATTGAGTGCTTCCTGTAAGTATTTTCAGTAAGTGTGTGATAAAAATCTTGAAAAATAATGAAGAAGATGATATAATAGCAAATTGTAAGGGTTATCACAGATAACTCAAAACTAATTTTAAAAGGAGAGTCAAACTATGGCTTCTAAAGATTTCCACATCGTGGCAGAAACAGGTATCCACGCACGTCCAGCAACTTTGTTGGTTCAAACTGCTAGCAAATTTGCTTCAGATATTACTCTTGAATACAAAGGTAAATCAGTTAACTTGAAATCAATCATGGGTGTTATGAGCCTTGGTGTTGGTCAAGGAGCTGACGTTGTAATCTCAGCTGAAGGAGCTGACGCTGATGATGCTCTTGCAGCAATCGCTGAAACAATGGAAAAAGAAGGATTGGCATAAACATGACAGAAATGCTTAAAGGAATTGCAGCATCTGATGGTGTTGCCGTTGCTAAGGCATATCTACTTGTTCAACCCGACTTGTCATTTGAAACAATCTCAGTTGAAGATACAAATGCAGAAGAAGCTCGTTTGGATGCAGCTCTTGAAGCTTCACAAAACGAGCTTTCTCTTATTCGGGAGAATGCAGTAGCGAGCCTTGGTGAGGAAGCAGCACAAGTATTTGATGCTCACATGATGGTTCTTTCTGACCCTGAAATGGTTGGTCAGATCAAGGAAACAATTCGCACGAAGAAGGTGAATGCTGAGGCTGGTTTAAAAGAAGTTACAGACATGTTTATCACCATCTTTGAAGGAATGGAAGATAACCCATACATGCAAGAACGTGCAGCAGATATTCGCGACGTTACCAAACGTGTTCTTGCAAACTTGCTTGGTAAAAAATTGCCAAACCCTGCGACCATCAATGAAGAAGCAATTGTGGTTGCGCATGACTTGACCCCATCAGATACAGCTCAATTGAACAAACAGTTCGTTAAAGCTTTTGTTACAAACATTGGTGGCCGTACAAGTCACTCAGCGATCATGGCGCGTACACTTGAAATCGCAGCTGTTCTTGGTACAAACAACATTACAGATCTTGTAAAAGATGGTGATGTTTTGGCCGTATCTGGAATCACTGGTGAAGTTGTTATCAACCCAAGTGAAGAACAAATCGCAGAATTCAAATCAGCTGGTGAAGCTTACGCGAAACAAAAAGCTGAATGGGCTCTTTTGAAAGATGCGAAAACTGTTACTGCAGATGGGAAACACTTCGAGTTGGCTGCTAACATCGGTACACCTAAAGACGTTGAAGGTGTGAATGAGAATGGTGCAGAAGCAGTTGGACTCTATCGTACTGAATTCTTGTACATGGACTCTCAAGACTTCCCAACTGAAGATGATCAATACGAAGCATACAAAGCGGTTCTTGAAGGTATGAACGGTAAACCTGTTGTCGTTCGTACGATGGATATCGGCGGGGATAAAGAACTTCCTTACTTCGATCTTCCTAAAGAAATGAACCCATTCTTGGGTTACCGTGCTTTGCGTATCTCCATCTCTGAAACTGGTAACCAAATGTTCCGTACTCAATTACGTGCCTTGCTTCGTGCATCTGTTCACGGTAAATTGCGGATCATGTTCCCAATGGTTGCTTTGTTGACGGAGTTCCGTACCGCTAAAGGTATTCTTGAAGAAGAAAAAGCGAAATTGGTTGCTGAAGGTGTTGCCGTTGCTGACGACATCGAAGTAGGTATCATGATTGAAATCCCAGCAGCAGCAATGTTGGCTGACCAATTTGCCAAAGAAGTTGACTTCTTCTCAATTGGTACAAACGACTTGATCCAATACACAATGGCTGCTGACCGTATGAACGAACAAGTATCATACCTTTACCAACCATATAACCCATCAATCCTTCGCTTGATTAACAACGTTATCAAGGCAGCTCACGCTGAAGGTAAATGGGCTGGTATGTGTGGTGAAATGGCCGGTGACCAAACAGCTGTTCCACTCCTTGTCGGAATGGGCTTGGATGAGTTCTCAATGTCAGCTACATCAGTCCTTCGTACACGTAGCTTGATGAAGAAATTGGATACAACTAAGATGCAAGAATACGCTAACCGTGCTCTTACTGAATGTTCAACAATGGAAGAAGTTCTTGAACTTTCTAAAGAATACGTGAACGTAGATTAATTGATTTTAAGAATCTGATAACAAAGTTATCACCTTGGAAGAGGTGGTAGCTTTTTTATTTTGCTACTTTATTTGTCTTATAAAGGAAGTAGCTGAATAAAAATAGAGTAGATATCCCTATATCAAAACAAAAAATCTAAATTTTCTAAAAATTTTCGGAAATAGCTTTAATTACAATTATTTTTATAGTATAATGTTAGAAAGATAGTTTGAAAGGTGAACAATTCTGAATCTATTTTAGGAAATTTCAGGGAAATAATGGAAGTTTCAAAATTTTTTCATAAATTTTCATCGTAATATTCAAGAAAAAATCTTGAATATTTCAACTATTTATAGTAGAATAATACTAATAGGAAGCGCTTACATAAAAGCGAGAGAGGTGAGTGAATGGATACGAAACAAGCATTGTATACATTTGGAACTGGGGAGAACTTTCATCTTCAACATTATCTAGGGGCTCATAAAGAGCAAGTAGATGGTGTGGAAGGGTATAGTTTCCGTGTATGGGCTCCAAATGCTCAGGCAGTACACCTAGTAGGTGATTTTACCCAATGGGAAGAAAATGAAATTCCTATGGTGCGAAACGAAGCTGGTGTTTGGGAAGTTTTTACAACTGCACCTCAAGTTGGCGATATCTATAAGTTCCATGTTACAAGACAAAATGGCCATCGCTTGATGAAGGTGGATCCTTTAGCAGTCCGCATGGAAAAACGTCCAGGTACAGGAGCAGTCATTACGGAGATTCCTGAGCGGAAATGGAAAGATGGACTCTGGATGGCGAGACGGAGAAAACTTGGCTTTAGATCTCGTCCAGTAAATATTTATGAAGTTCACGCAGGTTCTTGGAAACGCAACGAAGATGGAAGCCCTTATTCCTTTGCTCAGTTGAAGGAAGACTTGATTCCTTACTTGGTAAAAATGAACTATACCCATGTGGAGTTCATGCCGGTGATGGCTCACCCGCTTGGATTAAGTTGGGGCTACCAATTGATGGGTTACTTTGCCTTAGAGCATACCTACGGAACACCGGAAGAGTTTCAGGATTTTGTTGAGGCCTGTCACTTGAATAACATCGGGGTGATTGTGGACTGGGTTCCAGGACACTTTACCATCAATGATGATGCCTTGGCTTATTACGATGGAACACCAACCTTTGAATACCAAGACCATCATCGTGCCCACAACTATGGCTGGGGAGCTTTGAACTTCGACCTAGGGAAAAACCAGGTCCAATCCTTCCTCATCTCTAGTGTGAAGTTCTGGATTGAGTTTTATCATTTGGATGGAATTCGGGTCGATGCGGTCAGCAACATGCTTTACTTAGACTATGATAGTGGACCATGGACACCAAATATTGATGGTGGAAATCTCAACTATGAGGGGATCCATTTCCTTAAGCGGATGAATGCTGTGATTAAATCAGAACATCCGGATGTTATCATGGTAGCGGAGGAAAGTTCATCTGGCACCAAGATTACTGGTCCAGAAGAGTATGGTGGTTTAGGATTTGACTACAAGTGGAATATGGGTTGGATGAATGATATCCTTCGCTTCTACGAGGAAGATCCTATTTATCGGAAATTTGATTTTAACTTGGTGACCTTTAGCTTTATGTATGCTTTCTCTGAAAACTTCTTGTTGCCATTTTCTCACGATGAAGTGGTCCACGGGAAGAAGAGTCTTATGCATAAGATGTGGGGAGATCGCTACAACCAGTTCGCTGGCTTGCGAAACCTCTTGACCTATCAGATTTGTCACCCAGGTAAGAAATTGCTCTTCATGGGTTCAGAGTTCGGCCAATTCTTAGAATGGAAGTCTGAAGAACAGCTAGAATGGTCCAATCTGGAAGATGACATGAACCGCAAGATGCAAGAGTTTACTTCACAGCTCAATCAATTCTACAAAGATAACAAGATGCTCTGGGAAATTGATGATAGCTATGATGGTATTGAGATTATTGATGCAGATAACCGAGATCAAAGTGTCTTGACCTTTACTCGTAAGGATAAAAAAGGGAATCATCTGCTATGTATCTTTAATATGGCCCCAGTAGAGCGCAAGGACTTTACAGTCGGCGTCCCTGTTGCTGGAGTCTATGAAGAAATTTGGAATACAGAATTAGAGAAATGGGGAGGTGTCTGGAAAGAGCACAACCAGGAAGTGAAGACTCAAGAGGGATTATGGAAAGATTATCCACAAACCTTGACCTTCACCTTACCGGCTCTTGGAGCTAGTGTATGGAAAGTGAAACGTAAACTTCGTTCCAATGTGTCTAAAACAAAAAAATAGTTGTTGGTGATCAACTGATCGCAGTCTATGATCCCATTCCTAACTTTGTAGAAGAAGTTACAGCACCTCTTCTCAGAAGTGGGAAGAAGGTCTCGTCAATCCAAAAAGGAGTAATCAATGAAGAATGAAATGCTAGCTCTGATCCTTGCTGGTGGGCAAGGAACTCGCCTTGGAAAACTCACTCAAAGCATTGCCAAACCTGCAGTGCAATTTGGGGGACGTTATCGTATTATTGACTTTGCCTTATCCAACTGTGCCAACTCAGGTATCCACAATGTTGGCGTGATTACTCAGTATCAACCGCTTGCCTTAAACAACCATATCGGAAATGGTTCTAGTTGGGGTCTTGATGGTATTAATACTGGGGTTTCTATCCTTCAACCTTATTCTGCAAGTGAAGGAAATCGTTGGTTTGAAGGAACAAGTCATGCGATTTTCCAAAACATCGACTACATCGATAGCATCAATCCAGAGTATGTGTTGATCCTTTCTGGAGACCATATCTACAAGATGGACTATGACGAAATGCTTCAGTCTCACAAAGACAATAATGCCAGCCTTACCGTAGCTGTATTGGATGTCCCTTTAAAAGAAGCTAGTCGTTTCGGAATTATGAATACGGATGCCAACAATCGAATTGTCGAATTTGAAGAAAAACCTGCAGAGCCAAAATCAACAAAAGCTTCTATGGGGATCTACATTTTTGACTGGTCTCGTCTTCGCAACATGTTAGTAGCTGCAGAGAAGAGTGACATGGATATGTCTGACTTTGGTAAAAACGTTATTCCAACTTACCTTGAATCTGGAGAAAGCGTCTATGCTTATGAATTCAAGGGCTATTGGAAAGACGTGGGAACTATTGAATCTCTCTGGGAAGCGAATATGGAATACATTGATCCAAACAATGCCTTGGACAGCCGTGATCGTCACTGGAAGATCTATTCTCGTAACTTGATTTCACCACCAAACTTCTTTGGCGAACATGCCCATATTGAAGATTCCTTGGTAGTGGATGGGTGCTTGGTAGACGGAACAGTAAAACATTCTATCTTGTCTACGGAAGCACAAGTTCGTAAAGGTGCAGTCGTTGAAGATTCTGTCGTCATGAGTGGTGCCATTATCGGTCAAGGTGCTGTAATTAAACGTGCTATTATCGGTGAAGGAGCAGTTGTTTCAGAAGGTGTTGTCATTGATGGAACGGAAGAAGTACAAGTCGTTGGATATAACGAAAAAGTGGGGGTAGCAACAGATGAAGATTGATAAGTATTCAGCTATTTTAGGAAACACAGTAGGCTTCCATGATATGTCATCATTGACAGATCATCGTCCTGTTGCCAGTCTGCCATTTGATGGGAAATATCGCTTGATCGACTTCCCGCTTTCTAGCCTCGCTAATGCAGGAATCCGTAGTGTATTTGGTATCTTCCAGCAAGAAAATATCAGTTCTGTCTTTGACCATATTCGCTCTGGTCGTGAGTGGGGCTTGTCAACTCTTTTGAGCCACTACTATCTCGGTATCTACAACACTCCAGTAGAAAGTTCAAACGTTGGCAAGGAATATTATGAGCAACTATTGACCTATTTGAAACGCTCTGGTTCGAACCAGACAGTCGCTCTTAACTGTGATATCTTAGTAAACATTGATTTGAACCAAGTCTTCCACTTGCACAATACCGTTGACAGACCAATCACAGTGGTCTACAAAAAGATGCATCATCGTGACATCTCTGAAGTAAATGCGGTTTTAGAAATCGATGAGACAGATCATGTACGTGGACAAAAGTTGTTTGATGGAACAGATCCAGATGCTCTCTATAATATGTCAACGGATATCTTTATCGTTGATACACCATGGTTGATTGAAAAATTGGAACAAGAGGTTCACAAGGAACATCCAGAAAAATTGCGTTATATCCTACGTGATTTGGCGGTTGAATACGGAGCATTCGCATTCGAATACACTGGCTATATTGCCAATATTCATTCTGTTGAATCCTACTACCGCGCTAATCTTGATATGTTGGAAACCAATAAATTCATGTCTCTCTTCTCACCAAATCAAAAAGTTTATACCAAGGTGAAAAATGAAGAGCCAACTTACTATGCTCCTGGTTCGCAAATTAAGAATTCGCAATTTGCATCAGGAAGCATTGTCGAAGCTTTGGTACATGATTCTGTCATTTCTCGTCGTGTTCATCTCCACAAGGGGGCAGAAATTCGTAGCAGTCTCTTATTCCCGGGAGTCGTTGTCCATGAGGGAGCTGTCGTAGAGCATGCGATTCTTGACAAGGGCGTCGTAGTTGAGACTGGTGTAACCATTCGTGGAACCAAAGAAGCACCTCTTGTGATTAAAAAAGGTGCTGTGATTACAGAGGATATTGGATAATGAAATTATTGTTTGTTGCCGCTGAAGGAGCTCCCTTTTCAAAAACAGGGGGCCTAGGAGATGTGATTGGGGCACTTCCTAAATCCTTGGCTAAAAAGGGACATGATGTCCGTGTCGTCCTTCCTTATTACGATATGGTGGAGGCGAAATTTGGCGATCAGATTGAAGATGTGCTACACTTTACTACAAAGGTAGGTTGGAGAAGTGAGTATGTTGGGGTAAAACGTATTTTTAGAGATGGTGTTACCTTTTACTTCATTGATAATCAAAAGTACTTCTTTAGAGGACACGTCTATGGAGATTTTGATGATGGGGAGCGTTTTGCCTTCTTCCAATTGGCAACGCTTGAGATGATGGAACGAGTAGACTTTATTCCTGACATCATCCATGTTCATGATTATCATACAGCCATGATTCCTTTCCTACTAAAGGAGAAATACCGTTGGATTCAAGCTTACAATGGGATTAAGTCTGTCTTAACCATTCATAATCTGGAGTTCCAAGGTCAGTTTGACCCAGGAATGTTGTGGGATCTGTTTGGAGTTGGTTTTGAGCGCTACGAAGATGGTACCCTTCGGTGGAAGGATTGCTTGAACTGGATGAAGGCTGGGATCCTCTATGCTGATCGAGTGACCACTGTTTCACCAAGTTATAGTTATGAAATCAGGACAGCTGAATATGGTTGTGGCCTTGATCAAATCTTGCGCATGGAATCTGGTAAATTGACGGGGATTGTGAATGGAATCGATACAGACCTATACAATCCTGAGACAGACCCGCTCTTGACCTATCATTTCAGTAAAGATGATTTATCAGGAAAAGCAGCAAGTAAGCGAGCTCTTCAGGAACGTGTCGGACTTCCGGTTCGTGATGATGTTCCCTTGTTTGGAATCGTTTCTCGTTTGACTCACCAAAAAGGGTTTGATGTGGTAGTTGAAGAATTACATAACCTCTTACAAAAGGATATCCAAATCGTTCTTTTGGGAACAGGAGATCCTGGCTTTGAACATGCCTTTTCTTGGTTTGGTCAAGCTTATCCAGATAAACTCTCTGCCAATATTATGTTTGATGTCCAGTTAGCGCAGGAAATTTATGCTGCTTCTGATGTCTTCTTGATGCCAAGTCGTTTTGAACCATGTGGACTATCTCAAATGATGGCCATGCGCTATGGCACGCTACCATTGGTTCACGAGGTAGGAGGACTTCGAGATACAGTACAAGCCTATAATGTGCTTGATGGTAGTGGTACTGGCTTTAGCTTTAACAACCTTTCTGGTTACTGGCTAAACTGGGCTGTAGATCAAGCATTGACAGTCTATACTCATGATAAGGATGCTTGGCTTGGTCTCCAAAGACAAGCCATGAGCCGTGACTTCTCATGGGATACAGCTAGTCAACATTATGCTGATCTCTATCAATCATTATAAGATGAATGGAAAACGCCTATTTTAGGCGTTTTTTTTGCTTTTGCAGGGAAGAGTTTGCCCAAGGAATGTTGCAAACACCATCTGTATCTAATTCAAATGGGGAATACAAAGCTCTGGGTCTCAATATGGCCTACGAACGTCCCAACGATGGAAACCAATGGTACAATACCAATCCAAATGACCTCACCTCACGCGAGGAGATTGATCGGTAAATGAAGGGGTAAAACGATACGCTCATACTTCTGGATTATCTAGAAGGGGAAGCTGTCCTCAATAAATTCAGTCAAGATTGGAATAAAGCTTACTTCAATCAAGTTGTGACAAGTGCCAAAAAAGGAATTCAATCTATTGAAATCGATGGTAAAACCTACAATAGCTATGAAGACTTGAAACGTGCATTTGCTGAAGCAGTTGATAAAGATAAGGCTACCCTAAGTAACGGATCTGTCAAATTTGGCAATACTGTTTCACTGAAAGAAAAAGTCTTTAAGAAATTGCTGCAAGAAACGGACAGTTTCAAAACCTCTATTTTTAAATAGGAAGAAAATGCTCATCTGCTCGTCAGGTGAGTTTTTTCTATCATTGGTAATAATGCTTCCTCTTCTGATAAAAATAATATAAATTTGTGTGGAATACAAAAATAGACAAAGCGTCTAAAAACGATTAGGGTCTTTTGAAAACTAGTGGCAAGAGGAATTTTGAAAGTAGTAACAGAATTGCTATAAAACGTTTTCTTTCTAGGCAAACATTTGACTATTATATCTTTTAGGAGTAAACTAGAGGAGTAAAATATATTTAAGGAGAATTCATCATGAATTTAACATTTTTAGGTCTTTGTTTAGCCTGTTTTGGTGTGTCACTTGCGGAAGGTTTGATGATGAGCAATCTGTTCAAATCTGCATCACGTCAACCAGAAATTATTGGTCAATTGCGTAGTCTCTTGATTCTTGGTGTTGCCTTTGTAGAAGGTACCTTCTTTGTAACCCTAGCGATGGCATTTGTCATTAAATAGACAACTCTATTTAGAAATGGAGGTGTCAAACCATGGAAGAAAGTTTGAATCCAACCGTTAATATTGGACCAATATCCTTTGATTTGACCCTGCTTGCCATGTCTCTTGTAACTGTTTTGATGGTTTTTGCCTTTGTCTATTGGGCAAGTCGTGAAATGACCATCCGTCCAAAGGGCAAACAAAATGCTCTTGAGATGATTTATGACTTTGTGATTGGTTTTACCAAACCAAACATTGGAGAATCATACATTAAGGATTATTCCTTGTTTCTGTTTTCTCTCTTTCTGTTTATCTTGGTTGCCAATAATATTGGCTTAATGGCAAAAGTACAAACAACAAACGGTTATAACTTGTGGACTTCCCCAACAGCTAACCTTGGATACGATTTATCCCTCTCATTATTGATCACTTTGATCGCCCATGTAGAAGGAGTTCGTCGTAGAGGCGTTAAAGAATATTTGAGAGCATTTGTTACACCTGGCTTTATGACTCCGATGAACATTTTAGAAGAGTTCACCAATTTTGCTTCCTTGGCGATTCGGATCTACGGAAATATTTTTGCCGGTGAGGTCTTAGCTGGATTGCTATTGACCTTGTCACAAAATGCTTTGTATTGGTATCCTTTTGCCTTTATCGCAAACATGTTATGGACAGCCTTTTCAATTTTCATTTCATGTATCCAAGCCTATGTATTTACCATGTTGTCATCCATGTACATAGGTAAAAAAATAAACGGTGAGGAAGAGTAAGTAGAGGAGTAGAAGATGGATTTAACAATTGGTACCATTATTGGTGACTTTATACTGATCGCTGGTTCCTTCCTCTTATTAATCTTTTTAGTAAAGAAATATGCTTGGGGTAATATTACTAGTATTTTGGATGCGCGTGCTGAAAAAATTACCAACGATATTGACGAAGCAGAGGCAGCCCGTAAAAAGGCTGAGGAACTAGCTGCAAAACGCGAAGCGGAGTTGGCAGGTAGTCGTCAAGAAGCAACGACAATTCTTGAAACAGCTAAGGAAACAGCCGAAAAAAATAAGGCTCATATTCTCAGTGAAGCTAACCAAGAAGCCCTTCGCTTGAAAGAAAAAGCGCAATTAGAAATTTCGCAAAATAAAGAAGAAGCGATGAACAGTATCAAGGGAGATGTCGCAGACCTAACCGTCAACTTGGCAGGTAAATTGCTAAGCCAACAGTTGGACTCTGAAGGCCATCGCCAACTGATCGATCGCTACCTAAATGAATTAGGAGATGCCTAATGGACAAAAAGCAATTAATGGTAATTGAGAAATATTCCCAGCCTTTTGTTCAATTGGTATTTGAAAAGAATCAGCAAGATGACGTTTATGAAAAATTAAGTCAAATTAAGGCTGTTTTTGAAGAAACAGGCCTTGCTGCATTTTTAGCTCATATCGGTGTAGAGGATGAAGAGAAAGCGAAGAGTCTTCGACTCTTTCAAAACTCGGATTCAGCATTACTAGACCATTTGATTGAAGTGGTTATTCTCAATCATCGTGAAGCCTTATTTTATGACATTGTCAGAGTTAGTATGGATCAAATTCAACAGCTGAGCAACTGTTTCGAAGTAACCGTTTCTTCGGTTGCCGGACTGGATCAGGCTCAAAAAGAAAAGTTGATCCCTATTATTGAAAAGAAATTTGGTATCCAAGTTCGTTCGCTTAAAGAAGAACTGGATCCAGATCTGATTGGTGGTTTTGTGGTTTCAGCAAATCACAAGACGCTTGATACCAGTCTCAAACGTCAATTGCAAGTCATAAAAGCAAATTTGAAATAGAAAGTGGTGTGAATTTTGGCGATTAACGCACAAGAAATCAGCGCTTTAATTAAGCAACAAATTGAAAATTTCCAGCCAAATTTTGACGTCACAGAGACCGGAGTCGTTACCTATATTGGTGACGGGATTGCGCGTGCTCATGGCCTTGAAAATGCAATGAGTGGGGAGTTGTTGATCTTTGAAAACGGCTCATACGGAATGGCGCAAAACTTGGAAACGACAGATGTCGGGATTATCATCCTTGGAGACTTCACAGACATTCGTGAAGGAGACTCGATTCGTCGGACTGGTAAAATCATGGAAGTCCCTGCTGGGGACGCCTTGATTGGTCGGGTTGTCAATCCTCTTGGTCAGCCAGTGGATGGCTTGGGAGAAATCGTAACTGATACCTTCCGTCCAGTTGAAACACCAGCTCCTGGTGTTATGCAACGGAAATCTGTATCAGAGCCTCTTCAAACGGGCTTGAAAGCCATTGATGCCCTTGTTCCGATTGGACGAGGCCAACGGGAATTGATCATCGGAGACCGTCAAACAGGAAAAACCTCAATTGCCATCGATACTATCTTGAACCAAAAGGATCAAGATATGATCTGTATCTATGTAGCAATTGGACAAAAAGAATCAACGGTTCGGACACAAGTAGAAACACTTCGTAAGTATGGAGCCATGGATTACACCATTGTGGTGACGGCATCAGCCTCACAACCATCTCCACTCTTGTTCCTTGCACCTTATGCAGGGGTTGCTATGGCCGAAGAGTTCATGTACAATGGCAAACACGTTTTAATCGTCTATGATGATTTGTCTAAGCAAGCCGTTGCTTACCGTGAATTGTCCCTTCTTCTTCGTCGTCCGCCAGGACGGGAAGCCTTCCCAGGGGATGTTTTCTACCTTCACAGCCGTTTATTGGAACGTTCTGCGAAAGTATCGGATGAATTGGGTGGTGGTTCCATTACTGCGCTTCCAATCATTGAGACACAAGCAGGGGATATTTCTGCTTATATCGCGACTAACGTGATTTCGATCACAGATGGCCAAATCTTCTTGCAAGATAGCCTCTTTAACTCAGGAATTCGTCCAGCCATTGACGCAGGTTCATCTGTGTCACGGGTTGGTGGATCAGCCCAAATCAAAGCTATGAAGAAGGTTGCGGGGACTCTCCGTATTGACCTAGCTTCTTACCGTGAGTTGGAAGCCTTCACCAAGTTTGGTAGTGACTTGGATGCCGCTACTCAAGCTAAGTTGAACCGTGGTCGCCGGACAGTAGAAGTCTTGAAGCAACCAGTCCATGAACCATTAACTGTCGAAAAACAGGTAGTCATCTTGTATGCTTTGACACATGGATTCTTGGATAGTGTACCTGTTGATGATATCCTTCGCTTTGAAGAGGAATTGTTTGCCTTTGTAGAAGTGCATCATCCAGAAATCTTTGAAACCATTCGTACGACCAAAGATCTTCCAAGTGAAGAAACAATGGATGCAGTGATTACTGACTTTGTCAACCAATCAAGTTTCAAATAGAAATAGGAGTGGCAGATGGCAGTTTCTTTAAATGATATCAAAAATAAAATTGCATCGACAAAGAATACCAGTCAAATTACAAATGCTATGCAGATGGTATCTGCTGCCAAACTTGGGAAGTCTGAGCAAGCTGCCAAGGACTTCCAAATTTACGCATCTAAGGTTCGTAAGCTATTGACCGACCTCTTACATGGACATGAGGCTGAGAATGATAAGTCTAAGTACCATCCATTTTTAAAGAGTCGGCCTGTCAAAAAGTCTGCTTATATTGTCATCACTTCTGACCGTGGACTAGTGGGTGGCTACAACGCCTCTATTCTCAAGTCTGTCATGGAATTGAAGGAAGAATACCATCCAACGGGTGAGGATTTTGAAGTCATCTGTATTGGAAGTATTGGGGCAGATTTCTTTAGAGCAAGAGGCATCCAGCCGGTTTATGAACTACGTGGCCTAGCTGATCAACCAAGCTTTGATGAAGTGCGGAAGATCATTAACAAGACAGTCCAAATGTATCAAAATGAATTGTTTGATGAATTGTATGTCTGTTATAACCACCACGTCAATAGTTTGACCAGTCAATTGCGGGTTGAGCAAATGCTTCCGATCATTGACTTGGACCCCAACGAAGCAGATGAAGATTATATCTTGAATCTGGAGTTGGAATCAGACCGAGATGCGATTTTGGATCAATTGCTTCCACAGTTTGCTGAAAGTATGATTTATGGAGCCATCATTGATGCCAAAACAGCTGAAAATGCTGCCGGTATGATGGCCATGCAAACAGCAACAGACAATGCCAAGAAGGTAATTGATGAATTGACCATTCAATACAACCGAGCTCGTCAGGCAACCATTACGCAAGAAATTACGGAAGTTGTTGCAGGAGCGAGTGCGCTTGAGTAGTTGATTCGATGCACATTTTAACAATACAAAAATAAGCTTGCTTATATGTATGACCAAGCTTAGAAACTTAATAGAATAGGAGAATGACATGAGTTTAGGCAAAATTTCTCAGGTTGTAGGTCCTGTCGTTGACGTAGCTTTTGCTGCGGGCGATAAACTCCCTGAGATTAATAATGCGCTTGTAGTCTATAAAAATGACCAACAAAAATCAAAAGTCGTTCTTGAAGTAGCTCTTGAACTTGGGGATGGTGTCGTTCGCACCATTGCCATGGAATCAACAGATGGCTTGACTCGTGGGATGGAAGTATTGGACACTGGTCGTCCAATCTCTGTGCCTGTCGGAAAAGAAACTCTTGGACGTGTTTTCAACGTCTTGGGAGATACCATTGACTTGGAAGAAGCATTTCCAGAAGATGCTCCTCGTGAATCCATTCATAAAAAAGCTCCATCCTTTGATGAGCTTTCTACTTCAGAAGAAATTCTTGAAACAGGGATCAAGGTCATTGACCTCTTGGCCCCTTACCTGAAAGGTGGGAAGGTCGGCCTCTTCGGTGGTGCCGGAGTTGGGAAGACCGTCTTAATTCAAGAATTGATCCACAACATTGCCCAAGAGCACGGTGGGATCTCCGTCTTTACCGGGGTTGGTGAACGGACCCGTGAGGGGAATGACTTGTACTGGGAAATGAAGGAATCTGGCGTTATCGAAAAAACAGCCATGGTCTTTGGACAAATGAACGAACCACCAGGAGCACGGATGCGTGTAGCCTTGACTGGTTTGACCATTGCGGAATACTTCCGTGATGTGGAAGGTCAAGACGTTCTCTTGTTTATCGATAATATCTTCCGTTTCACCCAAGCCGGATCAGAAGTATCAGCCCTTTTGGGACGGATGCCTTCTGCCGTGGGTTATCAACCGACCTTGGCAACTGAAATGGGTCAATTGCAAGAACGGATTACCTCAACCAAGAAAGGTTCTGTTACATCGATCCAGGCCATCTACGTGCCAGCCGATGACTACACAGACCCTGCACCAGCAACAGCTTTCGCCCATTTGGACTCTACGACCAACTTGGAGCGTAAATTGGTTCAATTAGGGATTTACCCTGCCGTGGACCCATTGGCATCAAGCTCGCGTGCCCTTTCCCCAGATATCGTCGGAGAAGAGCACTATGCAGTGGCTTCTGAGGTCAAACGCGTCCTTCAACGTTACCACGAATTGCAAGATATCATTGCTATCTTGGGGATGGATGAATTGTCTGATGATGAAAAGACCTTGGTGGCTCGTGCCCGTCGTGTCCAATTCTTCTTGTCTCAAAACTTTAACGTGGCGGAACAATTTACTGGTCAACCAGGTTCTTATGTACCGGTTGCTGAAACTGTTCGTGGCTTTAAGGAAATTTTGGATGGGAAGCATGACCACTTGCCAGAGGATGCTTTCCGTGGTGTCGGTTCGATCGAAGATGTGATCGCCAAAGCTGAAAAAATGGGATTCTAAGAAGAGGTGAAAGATGAGTCAAATGAACGTCCAAATCGTTACACCGGATGGACTGGTTTATGATCATCATGCCGCATTTGTATCTGTCAAGACAATTGATGGTGAATTAGGGATTTTACCTCATCATATCAATACCATTGCGGTTTTGGCTGTAGACCAAGTCAAGGTTCGTCGTGTCGACGATGACAAACATATTGATTGGATTGCAGTCAATGGTGGGATTATCGAAGTAGCGGATAATGTCATTACCATTGTAGCGGATTCAGCTGAACGCGCCCGAGACATTGATATTAGCCGGGCTGAGCGTGCAAAATTGCGTGCGGAAAAGGCTCTTGAAGAAGCCAAAGATCAACATTCTGTTGATATGGAGCGTCGTGCAAAAATTGCCCTTCAACGAGCTATTAACCGGATTAATGTCGGAAATCGATTATAAATACAAAAAGAAGTTGATTGGATCGACTTCTTTTTTTCGCATCTTAAGAATATGAAAGGAAACTTTGTCTTATGGTATAATAGAGGTATGATTCAAATGATTTTTACTTTTTGCAGTCACCTATTATTTATTTCTTTTGCCTACCACCTTCTTTCAACAGTGGTTCAGTGGGAGCGTTTTTTAAAGGTAAGTGCTGATACAGCCGTGAAAATTCGTCTTCTTATTCTATTGATCAGCATTAGTTTAGGGTATTTGACCAGTAGCTTCTTTATCAGTGTTTATGAATTCAGTCGGCAGTTGTTTAACGGGAACTTTTAGCTTCTTTTTTGATGAATTTATGGTATGATAGTAGTCGTGACTGAATGAAATGGAGTAATAACGAGTATGGATAAAATTATTGTAAACGGTGGTCAAAATCGCCTAGTTGGAACTGTGAAGATTGAAGGAGCAAAGAATGCCGTCCTTCCCCTTTTAGCAGCAACTGTTTTGGCCAGTGAAGGAACAACGACTTTGACCAATGTTCCTGTTTTATCTGATGTCTTTACCATGAATAATGTCGTTCGTGGCTTGAACACTCAAGTGACGTTTGATGAAGAGACCAATACAGTAGTCGTTGATGCAACTCAACCTTTAACAGAAGAAGCGCCTTACAAATATGTCAGCAAGATGCGGGCTTCGATCGTCGTATTAGGTCCTGTCTTGGCTCGGAATGGTCATGCCAAAGTTTCCATGCCGGGTGGATGTACCATTGGTAGTCGTCCAATCGATTTGCACTTGAAGGGATTGGAAGCCATGGGGGCCAAGATCACTCAAACTGCGGGCTATATTGAAGCAAAAGCAGATCGTCTTCATGGAGCGCATATCTATATGGATTTCCCATCCGTAGGTGCGACGCAAAACATCATGATGGCAGCAACTTTGGCAGATGGAACTACGGTTATCGAAAATGCAGCCCGCGAACCTGAGATTGTGGACTTGGCCTCTCTTTTGAATAAGATGGGTGCTAAGGTGCGTGGAGCAGGCACAGAAACCTTGACGATTGTTGGGGTGGATCGCTTGCATGGCGCGGTTCACAATGTTGTTCAAGACCGGATTGAGGCAGGTACCTTTATGGTTGGTGCAGCCATGACAGGTGGAGACGTTTTAATCGAGGATGCTATCTGGGAACACAACCGCCCTCTTCTTTCTAAGATGCAAGAAATGGGTGTTGAAGTAACGGAAGAAGAAAATGGTATTCGCATTCGCTCAGATGTCTCTAAATTGAAACCAGTGACGGTAAAAACCCTTCCTTATCCAGGCTTCCCGACTGATATGCAAGCCCAATTCACTGCTTTGATGGCCATGGCCTCTGGTGAATCGACTATGATTGAAACAGTCTTTGAAAATCGTTTCCAACACTTGGAAGAGATGCGTCGGATGGGCTTACACTCAGACATTATGAGAGATACAGCCCGCATCCAAGGTGGAGCTAGCTTACAAGGGGCTGAAGTGATGTCGACAGACTTGCGTGCTAGTGCGACCTTGATTTTAATGGGGCTTGTAGCTGAGGGAGAAACCAAAGTTAGCAAGTTAACACACCTTGACCGTGGATATTTTAAATTCCATGAGAAATTGGTGGCTCTTGGAGCAGATGTACGTCGTGTGAAGGAAGATGATGATGAAAACTAAATTAAAAGCAATTGGAAAACAATTGGGAATCGTCCTATTGGTTCTTACTATTTTAGCGATTGTCTTCGCTCTTGGCTTGGTCATTGGATATGGTATCATTGGTAATGGGAAGGATCCTTGGTCTATTCTCTCGCCAGATACATGGAAGGAAATCCTTCAGAAATTTACAGGTAAGTAACTATTTATCAAAAGAGGAGCTTGAGATCGTGATCCCAGGCTCTTTCCAATTCAGTAGAAATAGAGGAAACCATTGTGGCAAACAATCAAAAGAAACCACTTAAAATGAAAAAATCGGGACAAACCTTACTAGGCTTGGTGGTGGCTGCAGCTCTCTCGATCGGCGGGTATTATTTTAGTCATCCCCAGCCAGTCGCTAGTCACTCTCAAGTTCAAACGGTTGTCACTTCGAGTCAACAAGCAACACCGAGTAAGGAACTAGCAGAGAGTGTTCTGACGGATGGTGTTCGTACGAAACTAGGAAAGAACATTCAATGGAACGAAGCGGGCGCTTTCATTATTAACCAGAACAAAACCAATCTGGATGCAGATGTTGCGAGTCTCCCTTATGCAGATACGAAGACAAAGACTGTAAAAGGACGAGAAATCCCAACAGTTGCCAACGCTTTGATGACCAAGGCGACTCGTCAATACCAAAAGAGAGAGCAGACAGATGTAGATTGGACGCCAGCTGGATGGCACCAAGTAACCAATTTAGCTGGGGAATATGACCATGCGGTTGATCGGGGACACCTTCTCGGCTATGCCTTGATTGGCAAGCTTGATGGCTTTGATGCCTCAACGAGCAATCCAAAAAATATAGCGGTTCAAACAGCTTGGGCGAATCAAGCGCGTGATAGTTTTTCGACAGGACAAAATTACTATGAGACCCTTGTTCGGAAGGCCTTAGACAATAATAAGCGGGTTCGTTATCGGGTGACTCTCCACTATGCATCGGATGATGATTTGGTACCAGTCGGCAGTCAAATTGAAGCAAAATCTAGTGATGGTAGTCTAGAGTTTAATGTTTTTGTTCCAAATGTTCAGAGTGGGATTAGTTTGGATTATCGTACGGGAAAAGTAACAGTGCATCGTTAAGCTAAACGGAAAAGAAGAAGCAAGATAAGAAGGATTCGGTTGGCTTTGTAGTCAACTGAATCTTTTTCTTTTCATGACTGCAATCTTTAGTTTATTTTAAGAAAATTAAGGTATACTATGCTCTTCTAGACCTAAACAGAGGTCTTTCCAAGAAAAGGAGGAGCTTATGAGAACTATTATAGCCATGATTCGTTTTCTAATAAGGGCCATTTGGAGTCTTGTTTGGGGCTTGTTTTGGACCCTGGCCCTCAGTTTTGCCCTAGTAGTTGGTGTTCTGTTCTTTAGTGGCAAAACCGGTAGCGGGATAGACGGCGTCAGTCGTGCGGCCCAAACGGTTGTCACGCAGGTGGATGCTTACTTTCATCGAACTGGTCCTATGCTAAGTCAAGGGAGCCCATCTGCTCAAGAAGGCCTAGCAACTGATGGCCATACCTCTACAGGAGCAAGGTGGGATCAGGCAACTGCAAAAGTTTATCTAGATCCTGCGATGGATGAGACCTTTACCCTTGCTTATGAGGAAGCGCTTGAGTCTTGGAATCAGACAGGGGCCTTCACTTTCCAACTTGTCACCAGTGAAGAAGAGGCGGATATCCTCCTAACAGAGATGGATGATAGCACGGTTTCTGCAGCAGGTGAAGCAGAATCCCAGACCAATGTTTTAACTCATCGATTCAAACGTGTGATTGTTCGTTTGAATCGCTATTACCTATTAAATAAGCAGTACAACTATTCCCATCAACGGATTGTGAATACAGCTGAGCATGAACTAGGCCATGCCATTGGTTTGGACCATAATGAGGAAGAGTCCGTCATGCAGTCGGCTGGTTCCTTTTATAGCATCCAAGCGAGGGATATTGAAGCTGTTCGTCAACTATATAAGGAGTCAGAATGATCAAACGGATACTGTATCTTATTCGAACCTTTCCAGAACAAGTGGCACTCTTTGTGTTTAACTCTGGAATCTTTCTTTGGATATCCCAAAAAGGGCAAGTAATTTCCCATGAATTAGGCATTCAACAGGCTTGGGAAAATTATGCTCCTGAGGGAGTCCGTCAATTTTTCGGGAACAATAGGGAAGCTGTTCAAGCTTTCTTCTCCCATTCGGCCATTACTTGGCTGATTGGCTCCATGATTATCCTGCTTGTGATTCGCTTTGTGAAGGGCGTCATCAAATGGGGCTTGTTTTTGCTAGTGATTGGCATCGGGCTTTTCCTAGCCTATCAGTACAGTCAAATGGCTTCCAATGTCTCAGCGATTTAAAAAGTGAAGAAAGGTCAAGCGCGTCTAGCGTTTGGCCTTTTCTTCAATTGTCAATTTGTCAAAAGTAAGGTACAATGAAACTATGATTATTTTACAAGCCAACAAAATTGAACGCTCTTTTGCAGGGGAGGTTCTTTTTGATAATATCAGCCTGCAAGTGGATGAACGGGATCGAATTGCTCTGGTCGGAAAGAACGGCGCAGGCAAGTCTACGCTCTTGAAAATCTTGGTGGGAGAAGAAGAGCCGACCTCAGGAGAAATCAATAAAAAACGCGACCTTTCTCTCTCTTATCTGGCCCAGGATAGCCTCTTTGAGTCGTCTAATACCATCTACGATGAGATGCTCCATGTCTTTGACGATCTTCGTAAGACGGAAAGAACCTTACGGCAGATGGAGCTCGAGATGGGGGAAAAAACTGGAGCCGATTTGGAGAAACTCATGCAGGATTATGACCGGCTCTCGGAAGAATTCCGTCAGGCTGGTGGCTTTACCTATGAGGCAGATATCCGTGCCATTTTAAACGGCTTCAAGTTCGATGAATCTATGTGGCAGATGAAGATTGAAGAGCTGTCTGGAGGGCAAAATACCCGTTTAGCTCTGGCCAAGATGCTCTTGGAAAAGCCAAATCTTTTGGTACTGGATGAGCCGACCAACCACTTGGATATTGAGACCATCGCCTGGTTGGAAAATTACTTGGTCAATTATAGTGGGGCCCTTCTCATTGTCAGTCACGACCGGTATTTTCTAGATAAGGTAGCAACCATTACTCTGGACTTGACCAAGCATTCTTTGGACCGCTATGTCGGCAATTACTCCAGCTTTGTCGAGCAAAAAGAGCAAAAACTCCTGACCGAAGCCAAGAACTACGAGAAGCAACAAAAAGAAATCGCTGCTCTCGAAGACTTTGTTAATCGCAATTTAGTGCGGGCTTCGACCACCAAGCGGGCCCAGTCTCGTCGCAAGCAGTTGGAAAAAATGGAGCGTCTAGACAAGCCCGAAGCTGGGACCAAGTCTGCCCATATGACCTTCCATTCTGATAAGACCTCTGGCAATGTCGTTTTGACAGTAGAAGAGGCAGCTGTCGGCTATGACGATCAAGTCCTATCAGAGCCCATCAATCTGGATATCCGCAAGATGAATGCGGTCGCTATTGTAGGACCAAATGGGATCGGGAAATCGACTCTTATCAAGTCCATCGTTGGACAGATTCCTTTTATCAAAGGAGAAGCCCGTTTTGGGGCCAATGTCGAGGTAGGCTACTATGACCAGATTCAGAGTAAGCTAACCCCTCACAACAGTGTTTTGGATGAACTCTGGAATGACTTTAAGCTAACACCAGAAGTGGAAATTCGCAATCGCCTGGGAGCCTTCCTTTTCTCTGGGGACGATGTCAAGAAAACCGTCGGCATGCTGTCAGGTGGAGAGCGGGCGCGCCTGCTCTTGGCTAAACTATCCATGGAGAATAACAACTTTTTGATTCTCGATGAGCCGACCAACCACTTGGACATCGATAGCAAGGAAGTGCTGGAAAATGCCTTGATTGATTTTGACGGGACTCTTCTCTTTGTCAGCCACGACCGCTACTTTATCAATCGGGTAGCCACCCAAGTCTTAGAACTCTCAGAAGAGGGTTCAACTCTTTACCTAGGAGACTATGATTATTATCTGGAGAAAAAAGCAGAGTTAGAGGCCCTTGCCGCAGCGCAAGCAGAAGCTGTGCCCGCTGCTTCAATGGAAGAAGTCACCAGCAATGATTATCACTTACAAAAGCAAAACCAAAAGGAACTCCGTAAAATCACTCGTCGCATTGAGCAATTGGAAGCGGAGATGGAAGAGCTGGATCAAAAAATTCAAGCCATTACCGAAAGCATGCATAGCACCAATGATGCGGAAGATTTAGTTCAATTGCAAAGCAATCTGGATCAATTGACCATCCAACAGGAAGCGGTCATGGAAGAGTGGGCAGAACTGGCGGAGAGAGTGTAGTTTTCTAATTTGCCTAAGGAGAACATTGTGATGACTGAAAATGATTGGTTTATGAATCAGATTAAAGGTGTGGCCGATATAATTGGTACAACTTTGCGCCTACAGATTCAGAATTTAGATTTGGGGCAGTATGAGGATGAGGAAGGAAGACTCATCAACGGGAATCACTATCTTCAGCAAGTTTTAGAAGAGCAGCGCTTTGCAGAGGCCATTTCTTTTGTTGAAGAGCAGATGAAACGCCTACCTCTTCATCAGTATGATCTATTGGTTGATTGGCTGATTTCTTACTTAAGACAATTAGATTTTACAGTTAAAGAAAATCAAGGATTCTACGAAGGATACTTGCAAGAGTTAGAAAGGTACTTAAAGGAATTTAAGTGGTAATCAAATGGAAGATTTAGGCAAAGTTTTTCGTGAATTTCGAATGGGTAAAAATTATTCATTGAAAGAAGCTGCAGGAGAAGCCTGCTCGACGTCTCAGTTATCCCGCTTTGAATTGGGCGAGTCGGATTTAGCTGTCTCGCGTTTCTTTGAGATATTAGATAATATCCATGTGACGATTGAGAATTTTATGGATAAGGCCAGAAATTTTCAACACCATGAACATGTGGCCTTGATGGCCCAGATCATTCCTCTTTACTATTCAAATGATATTACTGGTTTTCAAAGGCTTCAAGAAGAACAACTTGAAAAGGCTAAAAGTTCGACCAATCCCCTCTATTTTGAATTGAACTGGATCTTGTTACAAGGGCTGATTTGCCAGAGAGATGCCAGCTACACGATGAAGCAAAGTGAACTGGAAAGGGTGGCGGATTATCTCTTTCAAACGGAAGAGTGGACCATGTATGAGTTGATCCTCTTTGGCAATCTTTATAGCTATTATGATGTGGATTATGTCACTCGGTTTGGTAGAGAAGTGATGGAGCGTGAAGATTTCTACAAGGAAATTGGTCGCCATCGAAAACTGGTCTTGATTCTAGCTCTGAATTGTTACCAGCATTGTTTAGAACACCGTTCTTTTGAAAATGCTAGTTATTTTGAAGCCTATGTTGAAAAGATTATCGGCAAGGGAATTAAACTCTACGAACGCAATGTCTTTCATTACCTCAAGGGATTTGCCCTCTATCAGAAGGGACAAAAGAAAGAAGGCTGTCAGCAAATGCAGGAAGCCATGAATATTTTTGATGTGTTGGGACTACCAGAGCAGGTAGCTTACTATCAAGAACACTTTGATAAATTTGTAATAGATGAATGTTCCTAAATAAGCAAGAGATAAAGGAGATTTTATGAATCGACATGCGGTCCAATTAATTAGTCGTGGAGCGATTAACAAAATTGGAAATATGCTTTATGATTATGGGAATAGTGTCTGGCTGGCCTCAATGGGGACTATAGGAAAGACGGTATTAGGAATCTATCAGATTTCTGAGTTAGTGACAGGGATTCTCGTGAATCCTTTTGGAGGAGTGATTTCAGACCGTTTTTCTCGTCGCAAGATTTTGATGACGACCGACTTGGTGTGTGGACTCCTTTGTTTGGCGATTTCTTTTATCAGAAATGATCGTTGGATGATTGCGGCCCTGATTTTTGCCAATATTGTTCAGGTCATTGCCTTTGGTTTTTCTCGACCTGCCAATAAAGCCATTATTACAGAGGTGGTAGAGAAAGAAGAGATTGTAACCTACAATGCGCACTTGGAGTTGGTCTTACAGGTTGTTAGTGTCAGTTCACCTGTCTTTTCTTTCCTAGTTCTACAATTTGCCAGTCTCCATGCGACCCTCTTACTAGATGCGCTGACCTTTTTCATTGCCTTTGTCCTAGTGGCATTCCTTCCGAAAGAAGAAGCTAAGGTTCAAGAAAAGAAACAGTTTACGGTGAAAGATATTTTTTCTGATATCAAGGAGGGGTTAGACTATATCTGGCATCAGAAAGACATCTTCTTTCTCCTCTTGGTGGCTTCCGGCGTTAATTTCTTTTTTGCAGCTTTTGAGTTTTTACTTCCCTTTTCGAATCGACTTTACGGAGTCAAGGGGGCTTATGCGACTATTTTAACACTGGGTGCAATTGGGTCTATTCTAGGAGCACTTGTTGCCAATAAAATTGCATCAAGTATGAAAATTCTCCTGTTTTTACTGATTATGGCGGGGGTCGGAGTGTTCATGATGGGCTTGCCTCTTCCGCCTTATTTTTCCTTTTCGGGAAATCTGGTCTGTGAATTTTTTGTGACCATTTTCGACATCCACGTTTTTAGTCAAGTGCAAACCAAGGTGGAAGATGATTATCTGGGGAGAGTCTTGAGCACGATTTATACTTTGGCTGTTCTTTTTATGCCCATCGCCAAAGGTTTGATGACTTGGTTACCAAGTGTCCAAGTAGAATCCTTTCTCCTGATTGGAGCTGGAGTTATTCTCTTTTCACTCTTTGCTCAGCTAGTAGCTAAGCAGTTTCAATCAAAAGAACAGTAGGTATCCTTTTATAAAATTGCAATCTATTATTTTTCCCAAATAAGGGACAAAATGAAAACCTCTTTCATGAACTGATACAATAGTTTCAGAAAATGAAGGAGGTTTTTTTATGAAGCGACATGCAGTCCAGTTAATTTCTCGTGGTGCGATCAATAGAATGGGAAATATGCTCTATGATTATGGGAATAGTGTCTGGCTGGCCTCGATGGGGACGGTAGGAAAGACAGTATTGGGGATTTATCAGATTTCTGAACTTGTGACCTCCATTCTAGTTAATCCATTTGGAGGCGTGATCTCAGATCGTTTTTCCCGTCGCAAGATTTTGATGACGACCGACATGGTTTGTGGGCTTCTTTGTTTGGGCATTTCTTTTATCAGGAACGATCGTTGGATGATTGCAGCCCTGATTGTTGCCAATATTGTCCAAGCCATTGCCTTCGCTTTTTCTAGAACTGCCAATAAAGCCATTATTACAGAACTTGTAGAGAAAGACGAGATTGTGACTTATAATGCCCACTTGGAGTTGGTCTTACAGGTTATTGGTGTCACTTCTCCCGTGTTCTCTTTTCTTATTTTACAATTTGCCAGTCTCCATGCGACCCTCTTACTGGATGCACTGACCTTTTTCATTGCTTTTGTACTGGTTGCTTTACTGCCGAAAGAAGAAAAGGTTCAAGAAAAGAAAGGGTTTACGGCAAAGGATATTTTTTCTGATATAAAGGATGGATTGCACTACATCTGGCAGCAGAAAGACATTTTCTTTCTCTTGTTGGTTGCTTCCAGTGTCAATTTCTTTTTTGCAGCTTTTGAGTTTTTACTTCCCTTTTCCAATCGACTTTACGGAGTCAAGGGGGCTTATGCGACCATCTTAACCTTGGGAGCTATCGGGTCCATTATCGGAGCCTTGATCGCCAATAAATTTAAATCAAGCATGGAGATGCTTCTCTTCTTATTGATTTTAACAGGAGTAGGAGTATTCATGATGGGCTTACCTCTTCCTCCTCTCCTTTCCTTTTCTGGAAATTTAGTCTGTGAACTCTTTATGACGATTTTTAATATCCACTTTTTTACCCAAGTGCAAACCAAGGTGGAAGGAGACTATCTAGGCAGGGTCTTAAGCACCATTTTTACCCTGGCCATTCTCTTTATGCCCATTGCCAAAGGCTTGATGACTTGGTTGCCAAGCGTCCGAGTAGAATCCTTTCTCCTGATTGGCGCTGGCGTCATTCTCTTTTCCTTCCTAGCCCAACTAGTAGCCAAGCAGCTACCATCAAAAAGTCATTAGATCAGCATGAAAAAAAGCACCGACTGGTGCTTTTTTTGATCTAGACAAACTATTTTACAGAAAACAACCGAAGCGATGCTAAAAAATCAATCGGTGCTTTTGTTTTCGATTTGTTCGATTTTTTCTTCTTTTTCGCTCGACATCTTTTGTCCTAGTTGTTTTTTCGCAGATTTTAATTCATGTTTTAATGAGAAATTTTTTGGAAGGCTGACTAAGAAAGTCACTAGCGAACCGAGAAGGACACAGATCAGAATCAAAATGATGAGAGGGAGTTTAAATTGGACCAGCAAAAAGTTCACAGTCACCGTTTGCATATTGGCCAAGGAAATAATTGCAATGAGCAGTACAGAAATCAGTAGTGTAACATATTGTAGTTTTCGTTTATTCATTTTGTCTCCTTATTCTTCTAATTCAGCCTTGCTTTTCACATCAGCGTATTCTTCTGCTTTTTCAAGGCTTAAGATATCATTGTAAGTCGCTAGGTCGATGTCTTGTCCATATTTTTTCTTTAGAGCAGTTGTCACCAAGCGATAGGCTAAATTGGCGTTACGAGAGAGGATAGGGCCGTGGAAGTAGCTCCCAAAGACGTTTTTGTAATGAACGCCTTCGCACCCATCTTCCTTGTTGTTCCCATTTCCATAGACGACCTTGCCCAGCGGTTTTTCATCCTCTGCCAAGAAGGTCCGACCCTGGTGGTTTTCAAAACCATAGTAGGTTTCATTGAACTCTTCGTTATGGATCTTGATGTCGCCAATATAGCGGTTGTTTTCTTGGTTGAGAGTGTAATGCCCCATAATACCAAGACCTTCAATGCGTTTGCCAGAAGCTTCAATGTAGTACTGACCTAGAAGCTGAAAGCCACCACAGATAGCAAGGACTACACCATCGTCATGAATAAAGCGCTCGAGGTCTTCTTTTTTATCTGGTAGATCTTCTGATACAATGGTCTGTTCGTAGTCTTGACCTCCACCGAAAAAGGCAATATCGTAGACTTCTGGATCAAAGCGGTCTTTGAGAGAAACGATATCCACAGTGACATGAGCACCAAGCTTCTCCGCAACGTACTTGAGCATGAGGATATTTCCATTGTCCCCATAGGTATTCATCAGATTCCCATAAAGATGGGCGATTCTCAATTCGAATTGGTAGGTTTCCTGATCAGGGGATTGTAGTGAAGTGTAGGTCATTAATTCATCTCCTTTCCAATCAGGTGTTCTTGAGCTAGAAGTTCACGGAATTCTAGCATGGCCGTATAGGTGGCTAAAATATAGGCGTGAGGGGTTTCCTGTTGCTGGATGCGTTGGAAGACCTCTTTTAATTCAGCTATTTCTGTAATCTTTTCAGCAGGATAGCCTGTAACCCGAAGTCGCCGAGCAATTTCAGAGTGGCGCACCCCTCCAGCATTGATCTCTGGAATGTCCATTTGAGTGATTTGTTCAAAGTCCGCATCCCAGATCCAGCTGGTGTCTATTCCGTCAGCATAGTTGGCATTGAGAAGCACGGACAAGCTGAATGGATAAGGTGCTAGCTTGATCATTTCAATAGCCTGCGTCGCACCGACTGGATTTTTGATCAGGACCAAGGTACATTCCTTGTCCCCAATCTTAAAGGTTTCTTGACGACCAAAGACAGCCTTACTCTTGTCGAAACCACGCTTAATGACGTCTGGACTTACTTCAAAATAATGGGCAACAGCAACTGCAGCGAGGGCATTATAAATATTATAGAGGCCCCCAATATTGATGTGGTAGTTTGTCCCGTTGATCTTAAAGTGAGAAGAAGTATTGGTTAGCTCGGTCAATTCATCGACAGCGACTGTCAAAGGAGGACGGTGGAAGCCACAGTGTTCACAGAGGTAATCCCCCAAATTCGCATAGGTATTCAACTGGTAGGTCAAGATGCCATGACATTCTGGACAGACAATTCCTTCTGTATTGTAATGGGCCAACTTGGGAGCAGTTTTTTCTATATCAAAGCCAAAATATTGAACGGTATTTGGTAGGGGAAGGGTATGGAATAGAGGACTATCCCCATTCATCAGAACAGTCGCCTGTGGCGCTTTTTTAATCCCATCCAAGATCATCCGATAAGTCGTGTAGATTTCCCCATAGCGGTCCATTTGATCCCGGAAAATATTGGTGATTACAAACAAGGTCGGAGTGATGTAGTCACAAATTCGAGACAGGCTGGCTTCATCGATTTCAAGAACAGCGATAGGACGACCAGAAGAACCCTTTGCGTTCAAGAAAGTAGTCGTAATCCCTGAAATCATATTGGCTCCACTAGGATTGGTCACGATAGGTCCGAAAGCCTCCTGAAGGATTCCAACAGTGAGAGCTGTTGTCAGTGTTTTCCCATTCGTACCAGTGACAACTACAATTTCGTAGTTCTGGGCCAGGTGTTGTAAAATGTCTTTATCAATTTGAAGGGCGATTTTTCCAGGAAGGGTAGAGCCACGTCCAAGCATGCGCAAGAGGTGACTACTCATTTTTCCGGCAATAAGCCCCATACTAGTCTTAATCTTCATAATTCATATTTTATCACAAAAACCAATAGAAGGTTACAGAAAAATCTGTTGAAACATGATATAATGATGTAGAGTAGTTTGAACGCGCTATCCTTTGCTAGAATCCTTACTTTTGCTAGTAAGCATCCACAATGGTTAGCTGCGCGAAAAGCCTAGAAGAGAAGTGGTAGGTATGAGATTGTGAACATCCAACAATTGTCAAATCCCCAGTATTGGGCCAGTTTATTTCCCACTCCCTGGAGTGTGATTATCAACCTTATTGACATTGCCCTGGTAGCCTGGTTATTGTATTATTTTATAAAAGCCATTGTCGGCACTAAAATTATGATTTTAGTCCGTGGTGTCTTGGCCTTTTTCTTATTTGAGTTAGTTGCCAATATGATTGGTCTGACGACCATTTCTTGGTTGATTAACCAAATCATCACCTACGGGGTCATTGCTGCGGTAGTGATTTTCTCCCCAGAAATTCGGACGGGATTAGAACGATTAGGTCGAGCAACTGAATTTTTCTCAACCAACCAGATTAGTCCAGAAGAAAAATTGGTTCAATCTTATGTAAAAGCCGTTGAGTATATGAGTCCTCGGAAGATTGGTGCCTTGGTTGCGATTCAAGGGAGTAGAACCCTTCAAGAATATATTTCTACGGGGATTCCCCTCGATGCAGATGTTTCGGGTGAACTGCTGATTAATATTTTCATCCCCAACACCCCGCTTCACGATGGGGCAGTGATTGTCACCAATGATAAAATTGCTGTATCTTGTGCTTATCTCCCCTTAACAGAAAGCACGGGAATTTCAAAAGAGTTCGGTACGCGACACCGGGCTGCAATCGGCTTGTCTGAGGTAAGTGATGCCTTCACCTTTGTTGTTTCGGAAGAAACGGGTGGTATCTCCATTGCGAGAAATGGGAGCTTTAGACACGACCTCAGTATCGAAGAATTCGAACAAGAATTGCGTTCCTTCATTATTCCAGAAGATCAAGGAAAAAAAGATTTGAAATCAAGAATTTTTGGAGGACGTATCAAATGATTCCAAAAAGAAAAATTGTCTATATTGTGACATCAGTCTTTTTCTCAAGTCTCTTATTCATCATTGCCACCTCTGTTAATTTCCAGAATAACAGTAGTGCGCGTCAAGTGAGCTCTGAAACTTACACGAACACCTTAACCAATATTCCGATTGATGTAAAATATAACGATAGTAAATATTTTGTTAGCGGGATTAGTTCAGAAGTAACAGTTTTTCTGAAGGGATCTAACCGTGTCGCCTTAGCATCAGAAATGCAGGCTAGTACTCGTAAATTTAAAGTGGTAGCTGATCTTAGCAATCTGAAAGAGGGCCAGCATGAAATCACCTTAAAGGTCGAAGACCTGCCTTCAGGATTGACTGCAACCATCGAACCTCAGAAAGTTACTGCAAAAATTGGTAAGAAAAAAACGAAAAAGTTTGATGTTTCCGTCACGGTACCGGACAAACAAATTGCCCCAGGGTGGAGTCTCTCATATGTTACGTTTTCTGAAGATAAGGTCTCTGTAACTAGCGACCAGGATACTTTAGCCAAAGTTGATCATGTAGAAGCCATCTTCCCTGAAGGAGATCTTTTAAGCAATACCTACACAGCAACCGTCTCCTTGAAGGCAGTAGATAGCGAGGGAAATGATTTACCAGTTATTATCTCTCCATCAGAACTATACATGAAGGTTGAGTTGAAACAGACAAGTTCTAGCTCTTCCTCATCTAGTTCCTCATCAAATAATAGCAATTAATAAAGAATCATCGAAAGGATTATCATAATGGGTAAATATTTTGGAACGGACGGAGTCCGTGGAGAAGCAAACGTCGAATTGACGCCAGAGTTGGCCTTTAAGCTCGGTCGATACGGAGGTTACGTTCTCAGCCAACATGAGAAAGAAACTCCCCTTGTTTTCGTAGGACGAGATACCCGTATTTCTGGTGAAATGTTAGAAAGTGCTCTCGTAGCAGGTCTCCTATCTGTAGGGATTAAAGTTTATAAACTCGGTGTCATCGCGACACCAGGTGTAGCTTATTTGGTTCGTTCTGAAGGTGCAAGTGCTGGGGTCATGATTTCTGCCAGTCATAATCCAGCCTTAGACAATGGGATTAAATTCTTTGGGAATGATGGCTATAAATTAGACGATGACCGTGAACTAGAGATTGAAGCCTTATTGGATGCGGAGTCTGATACTCTTCCTCGTCCTAGTGCGGAAGGTCTTGGAACGGTAATGGACTATCCTGAAGGACTTCGTAAGTATCAAGAATACTTAGTTTCAACTGGAACCCAGCTTGAAGGAATGCACGTGGCTCTGGATGCTGCGAATGGTTCAGCATCTACAAGTGCCCGCCAAGTCTTTGCTGACTTAGGAGCACGTTTAACAGTTATTGGAGAAAGCCCAAATGGTCTCAATATCAATGACCAGGTAGGCTCTACCCATCCTGAGGCTTTGCAGGAGGCTGTTCGAGAGTCTGGTGCAGCCATTGGTTTAGCTTTTGATGGTGATAGTGACCGTTTGATTGCGGTTGATGAAAATGGGGACCTAGTCGATGGTGATAAAATCATGTACATCATTGGGACCTACCTTTCTGATAAAGGCCTCTTAAAAGATAACACCATCGTAACGACGGTCATGTCCAATCTAGGATTCCATAAAGCCTTGGATGCTAAAGGTATTCATAAGGTTGTAACTGCGGTAGGAGACCGCTATGTAGTTGAAGAGATGCGGAAGTCCGGATATAATCTTGGTGGAGAGCAATCTGGTCACGTGATTGTTATGGACTACAATACTACTGGAGATGGCCAGATGAGTGCTGTTCAATTGACTAAGATTATGCAAGAAACTGGACGAACCTTATCAGACCTTGCATCAGAAGTGACCATCTATCCTCAAAAATTGGTCAATATCCGTGTTGAAAATAGCATGAAAGATAAGGCGATGGAAGTTCCTGCTATTCATGCAATTATTGAAAAAATGGAAGCTGAAATGGCTGGGAATGGCCGCATCTTAGTGCGTCCAAGTGGTACCGAGCCACTGCTTCGTGTTATGGCAGAAGCTCCGACTGATGACGAAGTGGATTACTATGTGGATACAATTGCCGCTGTGGTCAAAGATGAAATTGGTCTTGAAGATTAAATAAAGAAGTAAACTCTCCAAGTGAGAGTTAAGGAGGTCAATATGAAATATTTACGTCGAATGATGTGGTCACTAGCCCTTGTTGCCACAGTCCTCTTTTCGAATGCTTTTGTGCAAACGATTCAAGCGTCAGAAGTCCTGTCTTATACACAAACAGCAAGCCTAACCAAGGACAATCAAGTAGTAACCAGTGGAACTACAGTCTTATCAAATGAAAAATTGTCAGCTACCATCAATGTAGCCTTTCCAGATACACAATCCATTCAAGCAGGAGATACCCTGACCTTGTCTTTGCCGAAAGAATTAACCTTCTATACAGCTCTAGAATTTGATGTGGTGGAAGAAGGTCAAACAAATGGTCAGACAGTTGGGAAAGCTGTTGTCAATACAGCAAACAAGACCGTAACCGTTACTTTTAACGATTACTTTGCTTCCCACCCACTCAATAAACGCGTAGCTTTGCGTTTTGATGTGAAGGTGGATACAGAGGTTGTTACAAAAACATCCCCATTGACTTTTAAAATTGGCAATACAGATTTTTCATTAAACTACGAAAAAACAGATGGTCAAGCTGGTGACTATGAAATGAAATATGGCTACCAAGACCAAAAGGATCCAACGATTGTAAAATGGCGGATTATCTTAAATGCTCGTCAAGATATTCTTCGTGGCATGGTCATTAAAGATCAATTTGGAGATGGCTTGACACTGGTAGAAGGTAGTTTCCGTGCGGTTCGCTTTAGTCCAGTAGATGGTGGAATTAGAAACGAAGCCCATATTTTAAGTCTGCCAGTTTTAGATAATTTCAGTAAAAAAGCTGTCTTCGACAAGAATGCAGCTGGTCAGATCACAGGATTTACTATTGAATTTGGAGATAACTACAATTGGCCAATGTATATTGAATACTCTACTAGAGTGGCTCCGGGTACAAAAGTAGGCGATCTAGTTCATAATACTTTGACATGGAAAGCAACCAATTTCCCTGAGCCTCGTAGCTTAACACGCGAAGTAAGATTAGAATCGGGGTCTGGCGAAGGATTGGGTGAGAAAGAACAAACCCCACCGACACCAAGTTCAAGTTCTTCATCAAGTTCAAGTTCTTCGTCAAGTTCTAGCTCTTCGTCAAGTTCATCGTCTTCATCAAGTTCTAGCTCTTCGTCAAGTTCATCGTCTTCATCAAGTTCTAGCTCTTCGTCAAGTTCATCGTCTTCATCAAGTTCTAGCTCTTCGTCAAGTTCATCATCTTCGTTAAGTTCTAGTACTTCATCAAACTCATCATCAACTTCTGTCAAAGAAGAAGAAACTCCAAAAACTGGGAAGAAAAAAGTTCTTCCAAGTACAGGTGAAAAGATGACGCCTGTTATCTTCCTTGTCGGTATCTTGGGATGTGCAGTTGCTATTACAGTATTTCGCTCTAAGAAGTTAACAAAATAATCCTCGTTTTTAAAAGGCTGGAAATTACTCCAGTCTTTTTTAATTGGATGCTAGAAATAAATATGCAAAAGTATGGTTGTAAAAAACACCTGCCATAAATTAGCTATCTTTCTTGTAAAAGGTGGATGTTTGAAAAATGCCCTTTTTCGTGGTAAAATAGGGCTAATGAATTTATTGTAATAGAGGTAAAAAACGTGGCTTTTGGAGATAACGGAAAACGCAAAAAAACATTTTTTGAAAAATTGACTATGCTAGTCATTGTGATTATGTTAATTGTAACGGTTGGAGCAATTTTTGCTGCAGCATTTGGTGCACTATCCTACTAAGAGGATTCCAAGTAGCACTTGGTAATAAAAGGAAAACGTTAAATTATGAGTATGTTTTTAGATACAGCCAAAATCAAGGTCAAGGCTGGGAATGGTGGAGATGGCATGGTCGCCTTCCGTCGTGAAAAGTATGTTCCCAATGGCGGACCTTGGGGAGGTGATGGAGGACGCGGAGGCAATGTTATCTTCGTTGTAGACGAAGGCTTGCGCACGCTGATGGACTTCCGCTATAACCGACATTTTAAAGCTCAAAATGGTGAGAAGGGGATGACCAAAGGGATGCACGGACGGGGAGCAGAAGACCTCTATGTGCGAGTACCGCAAGGGACAACTGTCCGAGATGCGGAGACTGGTAAGGTCATTACCGACTTGGTTGAAAATGGGCAAGAATATATTGTAGCCCATGGCGGACGTGGAGGACGCGGAAATATCCGTTTTGCAACTCCTAAAAATCCAGCGCCTGAGATTTCAGAAAATGGGGAACCAGGTCAGGAACGCGAACTCGAATTAGAACTCAAGGTCTTAGCAGATGTTGGTTTGGTTGGCTTCCCATCAGTAGGGAAATCAACTCTTCTCAGTGTGATTACTTCTGCTAAGCCAAAAATTGGAGCTTATCATTTTACAACCATTGTTCCGAATTTGGGCATGGTTCGGACACCATCAGGTGAGTCCTTTGCAGTTGCAGACCTTCCTGGATTGATCGAAGGGGCTAGCCAAGGTGTCGGTCTGGGTACCCAATTCCTTCGCCACATCGAGCGTACCCGTGTTATCTTGCATGTCATCGATATGTCAGCGAGTGAAGGACGCGATCCTTATGAAGATTACGTTCAAATCAACAAGGAGCTTGAAACCTATAATCTTCGCTTGATGGAGCGACCACAGATTATTGTCGCTAATAAAATGGATATGCCAGAGAGCCAAGAAAACTTGAAAGAGTTCAAGAAAAAATTGGCTGCCAATTACGACGAATTTGATGAATTGCCACAGATCTTCCCAATCTCTAGTTTGGCCCATCAAGGCTTGGACAATTTGTTGGAAGCAACAGCAGACTTGTTAGATAAAACACCAGAATTCCTCTTGTATTCAGAAGAAGATATGGCGCAAGAAGAAGTCTACTATGGCTTTGATGAGGATCAACCAGCCTTCGAAATCAATCGAGATGATGATGCTTCTTGGATCTTGTCTGGTGATAAGTTAGAAAAACTCTTCAATATGACCAATTTTGATCGGGATGAGTCTGTCATGAAATTTGCGCGTCAATTGCGTGGAATGGGTGTCGATGAAGCTCTTCGAGCACGTGGTGCTAAAGACGGCGATATCGTTCGAATCGGTAAATTCGAATTTGAATTTGTTGACTAGTTAGAGATAAAGAGGAGAAGAAGATGGGAGATAAACCTATATCTTTTCGTGATAAAGACGGAAATTTTGTCTCTGCTGCAGACGTTTGGAATGCAGAAAAATTGGAAGAACTCTTTAATAAGTTGAATCCCAATCGTAAGTTACGCTTAGAACGGGAAAAGCTAGCAGCCTCCAGTGAAAATTAGGAATGAGGAGAAGAAAATGGCAAAAACAATTCACACAGATAAAGCACCAGCAGCAATTGGTCCTTATGTTCAAGGAAAAATAGTGGGCAATCTCTTATTTGCAAGTGGGCAAGTTCCCCTTTCACCAGAAACAGGTGAAATTGTTGGTGAAACCATTCAAGAACAAACCCAACAAGTCTTGAAGAATATTTCTGCTATCCTTGAAGAAGCTGGAACGGACTTTGATCACGTGGTGAAAACAACCTGTTTCTTAAGTGATATGAATGATTTTGTACCTTTTAATGAGGTTTATAAGACAGCATTTTCAAGTGAATTTCCAGCACGTTCTGCAGTAGAAGTGGCTCGCTTGCCACGCGATGTCAAAATCGAAATCGAAGTGATTGCAGAAGTATAGTCTCAATAGAAGGAATGCATTCGGGTAAAAGGAATGTTGGAGTGAGAGCCATCGACTGACCAACTGGAAAGATGATGCCCTCCTCCTTTTTTGTAAGGAAAAGGTGATTAGGATGACAGATACAGAAAAAACAATTCAACTGGTCATTGTAACAGGAATGAGTGGAGCAGGGAAGACCGTAGCCATTCAGTCCTTTGAAGATATGGGCTATTTCACCATTGATAATATGCCTCCAGCTCTCTTGCCAAAATTTATAGAGCTGATTCAACTCTCGATGGACAATAACAAGTTGGCTCTCGTCGTGGATATGCGTAGTCGGTCTTTCTTTGCAGAAATTCGCTCCATTTTGGACGAATTAGAGAATCACGAAGGAATTGATTTTAAAATTCTCTTTTTGGATGCGACCGATAGTGAATTGGTTGCTCGCTACAAAGAAACCCGTCGTAGTCATCCACTGGCTGCTGATGGGCGCGTCTTGGATGGGATTACTCTAGAACGTGAACTTTTGGCTCCGCTTAAAAACATGAGTCAAAATGTCATTGATACGACGGAATTAACTCCCCGTAATCTTCGTAAAGTGATTGCTGAACAATTCTCCAGACAAGATAGTCAGCCCGAATTTCGAATTGAAGTCATGTCCTTTGGTTTTAAGTATGGTTTGCCTTTAGATGCGGACTTGGTCTTTGATGTTCGTTTTCTACCTAATCCTTACTACCAACCAGAGCTACGGAATCAAACAGGGCTAGATGATGATGTCTATAACTATGTCATGGATCACAAAGAATCAGAGGAGTTTTATCGTCATCTTTACGAGTTGATTGCTCCCATCTTGCCAGCATACAAACGAGAAGGAAAGTCCGTTTTGACGATTGCAGTTGGTTGCACAGGTGGCCAACACCGTTCAGTCGCCTTTGCGGCACGGCTCGGACGTGATTTAGCTAAAGATTGGACGGTTAATATGAGTCATCGCGACAAAGACCGACGGAAAGAAACGGTGAATCGTTCATGAGAAAACCAAAAATGACCGTCATCGGAGGCGGTACAGGGATTTCTGTCATCTTGAATAGCCTACGGAAAAAGGATGTTGAAATTACGGCCATTGTGACAGTGGCGGATGATGGTGGTAGCTCTGGAGAACTTCGAAAAAATATTCATCAATTGACACCGCCAGGCGACTTGCGAAATGTTCTAGTAGCCATGTCTGACATGCCTCGTTTTTATGAAAAAGTCTTTCAATATCGTTTTGCGGAAGACGATGGGCCACTAGCTGGTCATCCTCTAGGGAATTTGATTATTGCTGGGATTTCTGAAATGCAGGGCTCGACCTATAATGCCATGCAATTGCTTACGAAATTTTTCCATACGACAGGAAAAATCTATCCTTCCAGCGATACACCGTTGACCCTTCATGCCGTATTTATGGATGGGTCAGAAGTCGCTGGTGAGAGTGAAATCGCCCATCATGAGGGCATGATTGATTATGTCTATGTCACCAATACCTATAATGATGAGACGCCGAAAGCGAGTCGAAAAGTAGTAGATGCGATTTTAGAAAGCGATATGGTGATTTTAGGACCTGGTTCTCTCTTTACATCGATCCTTCCTAATCTAATGATTGAGGAAATTGGACAAGCCTTGCTTGAGACAAAAGCAGAGGTCGCTTATGTCTGCAACATCATGACCCAACGTGGGGAGACAGAACACTTTACTGACAGTGACCATGTATCCGTCCTTCATAAACACTTGAAGAAGCCTTTTATTGATACTGTTTTGGTCAATATTGAAAAAGTACCTCAAGAATATATGGACACGAATCGATTTGATGAATATCTGGTTCAAGTAGAACACGATTTTGCAGGTTTAAAATCTCAAGTGCCCCGAGTTATTTCAACCAATTTCCTACGCTTGGAAAATGGCGGAGCCTTCCATGATGGAGAAGCTGTTGTGGATGAACTGATGCAAATGGTACAGGTGATTAAATGAGTTTTACCATTAAAGTAAAAGAAGAGCTCTTGACCCTTCACCGCTTTGAGAAAAGTGAGTTATCTGCTCTGATTAAGATGTCAGGTAGTTTGGGCTTGAGTATGGGGGGCTTAAGTTTGTCTCTGACAACGGAGAATGCTAAGATTGCCCGCCATATCTATGAATTAATTGTAGAGTTTTATCAGGTTAAATCCGATATTCGTCACCACCAAAAAACCAATTTGAAAAAGAATCGCGTCTATACTGTTTCTATTGATGAAAAAGTCGAAGACATTCTTGCAGACCTGCATTTGGCTGATTCTTTCTTTGGTATTGAGACTGGGATTGACCCGAGAATCTTGGAAGAAGATGAAGCAAGTCGCGCTTATCTGAGAGGAGCTTTCTTAGCAAGTGGGACCATCAAGGATCCAGAATCAGGACGCTATCAATTAGAGATTAGTTCGGTTTATTCTGACCATGCCCAGGATTTGGCCAACCTGATGCAACACTTCTTGTTAGATGCCAAGACCATCGAACGCAAAAAAGGAGTTGTCACCTATTTGCAGCGGGCGGAGGATATTATTGATTTCCTCATCTTGGTAGAAGCGAAGCAGGCCTTGGAAGAATTTGAGTCTGTCAAGGTCATGCGAGAGGCGCGCAATGATCTTAATCGAGCTAACAATGCTGAAATGGCCAATATCGCGCGGACGGTTACAGCTAGTATGAAGACCATCAACAATATCGTCAAAATCATGGATACTATTGGATTAGGTGGCCTTCCTGTCGAGCTTCAGGAAGTTGCTTATGTTCGAATTCAGAATCCCGATTATTCCATTCAGCAAATTGCAGATGCCTTGAAAACGCCCTTGACCAAAAGTGGCGTCAATCATCGCTTGCGGAAAATCAATAAGATTGCAGAAGAATTGGATAATTTGTAAGAAAAATCCTTTGAATCATGATTCAAAGGATTTTTCTTATAAGCTAGTCGAGTGGACTGGTTGAACTTTCTTATCTGGATAAATGTAATTAATGGCGTTATTCACTGCTGTAGGAGCTTCGCCTAAGCCGGTTGCAATTAAATCAATTTTCCCATCATAGAAGCAACAATCGCCACAAGCATAGATTCCTTCACGACTGGTCTCCTGTTTGCGATTCACGAGGATTTTATGACGTTGGAGATCCAAGCCCCATTCTTTTAATTTGCCGACTGACGATTTGAAGCCGTAGTTGACAAAGAGTTCATCGATAGGGACTAATTGGGTTTCATCTGATTTGACCTTGGTGATTTCCAGGTGGCTGGCACGGCCATTTTCTCCGATTAAGCGACTAGGAACATAAGGAGTTTGAATAGAGACAGAAGAAGCCTTTAATTCCTCAACGCTATGTTCGAGAGCTCGGAAATTATCACGACGATGGACCAGAGTTGTCGGTGCGATTTTTTCAAAGGCCAGGGCCCAATCGACTGCTGAATCTCCTCCACCTAGAATAGCAACTTGTTTGCCAGTATATTGTTGGATATTTGAAACATGGTAGTGGACGTTCTCAAATTCTTCAGCTCCATCCACTTCTAATGGACGTGGTTTGAAGGCACCACCGCCCATAGCAATAATGACAGCACGACTGAAATGTTGGTCTTTATTGGTTTCAATTAGGAAGTGATCCTCGTTTTTATGAATATCCAAAACAGTTTCATTCAAACAAATTTCAGTCTCGAATGTGTTTAATTGATTGATCAACCGTTTGGACAATTCTTCCCCTGTTAGGTTGGTAAAACCAGGGACATCCAAAATTGTCTTTTCAGGATAGAGAATAGCAGGTTGACCACCTAGTTGAGGGAGGGAATCAATCAATTTTACTTTTACTTGACGCAGATGGCCATAGAAGGCAGCAAAGAGCCCTACAGGGCCACCGCCGATAATGGTAATGTCATAGATTTCAGACATGAGTTCTCCTTTGTGATGTGTAACTAATCCTATTGTATCATAATTCGGAGTTAAATAGAAAGTGGAGGATAATACAAGAATTAAAAAGGATGAATCAAGGGATTAAGATATATTTTTTAAAAATAATGTTCGGTTTATTTACAAGTGTTCGATATTCTGATAGAATAAATTATTATTATTTTTTTATAAGGAGATTATTCAAAAATGCAATTTGATTTTTGGGTTAAAGTTGCGACCGAATTTATTGCAACAGCTTTATTGATTATTTTAGGAAATGGTGCCGTTGCAAACGTTGAATTGAAGGGTACCAAAGGGCATCAAAGTGGATGGCTCGTGATTGCAATCGGGTACGGAATTGGTGTTATGATGCCAGCCTTGATGTTTGGTAATGTATCAGGAAACCATATCAACCCTGCTTTTACGATTGGACTTGCAGTTAGTGGCCTCTTCCCTTGGGAAAATGTTTTATACTACATCGTTGCTCAAGTTCTTGGAGCCATGTTTGGACAATTGGTTGTCGTTGCGACTCACCGTCCATATTACCTTCAAACTGAAAATCCAAACAATATCTTGGGAACTTTCTCAACGATTTCTAGCTTGGATAAAGGAACTCCTGAATCACGTAAAGCAGCAACCATCAATGGTTTCGTCAATGAGTTTGCAGGGTCATTCGTTCTTTTCTTTGGGGCACTTGGCTTGACAAAACACTTCTTCGGTGCTGAGGTTGCTGGTCTAGCTCAAAGAGCAGCGACTGAGCAAGGAGGGATTTTTGATGCTTCTTCAACAGCTGCAAAATTGGCTTTGTCACAAGCACATGCTCCTGGTCTAGGAATTGCTCACTTGGCACTTGGATTCCTCGTTATGGCTTTGGTGACATCACTTGGTGGTCCTACAGGACCTGGTTTGAACCCTGCACGTGACCTTGGTCCACGTTTGGTTCACGCCTTCCTTCCAAAATCTGTCTTAGGTGAACACAAGGGAGATTCAAAATGGTGGTACGCTTGGGTACCAGTTGTAGCACCAATCTTGGCTGCAATCGTTGCCATTGCTCTCTTTAACTTCCTTTATATGTAAGACTAGAACACTTTTCGTAGACATTACGGAAAGTGTTTTTTATCTTTTAATGAGGAAACAGTTTTTTCTAAAGGGAGTAGGGATGAAAGAAAAGAATTTAATAGAAGATAATAGAAGAGCTGATTATTTTAGTTTTCTATATTATTTGCATGAGAAGAAAGTGTTTCATTCGGAGTCACTGGCTGTTCTTTGTCAGTATCTAGTAGGATTGGAATCAGTTAATATCGAGTAACTAAGGGATGTGCGCTGGATAGAAACTCAAATTTTGCGTCATCTGGTCTATCATTTTGATGAGAATGATCTAAGTAAAATTAGTAATCTCCCAATGGATTATTGGGAGGAAGTAGAAGCATTTGAACAAGTAGTATCAAAACTTTATAATCGTTATGAATGAAAGGAATTCAGAAAAGAATGAATCCTCGAATAGATTTGATAAACGTTTAGAGAGTTGCCAGAGATGAATTCCTTTAACTTTTTCTTGACAATCTTTAGAATTCCGTGTAGAATAGAATAGATCTTGAACTTGAAGGGAGTGAAAAACATGTCAAAAACAGTAGTACGTAAGAATGAATCTCTTGACGATGCTCTTCGTCGTTTCAAACGCGCGGTTACTAAAGCTGGTACTCTTCAAGAAACACGCAAACGTGAATTCTATGAAAAACCTTCTGTAAAACGTAAACGTAAATCAGAAGCAGCTCGTAAACGTAAAAAATTCTAATTGAAGACAAGAACAGACCTCGGTCTGTTTTTTGTTTCTCTAGAAAAATCGAAGACAAAAAAACCGACCTTCAAATTAGAAGATCGGGTCTTTTTATCTGATTATTTGTTTGCAAGCAAGTCGCGGATCTCAGCAAGCAACTCTTCTTGAGTAGGACCAGCAACTTCTTCTTCAGCAGCTTCTTCCTTTTTACCAAGGTTTTGAGCTTTTTCAGCGGCTTTCACTACGAAGAAAAGAACAGTACCGATAACAAGGAAGTTGATAACAGCGCTCAAGAAGCTACCGTATGCAACACCGTTCCATGTCAATTCAGCAATATTTTTAACATGAGCAGCTTCCAAAGCTGGGTTCAAAATAAGTGGAGTGATGATATCGTTCACAAATGATGTTACGATAGCTCCAAATGCAGCCCCGATGATAACTGCAACAGCAAGGTCAACAACGTTCCCACGAAGGAGAAAAGCTTTCAATTCTTTTAACATATCCTAAATATGTCCTTTCATAATAAATTTTTTACAGACCATAGTATAACCAAAAAGTTTGTTGAATTCAATGATTATGCTCAAATTTTTTAAAAAAGTTGATTTAAGCAAACTGTTGATTTTAGAAACTATGGAAAGATGTGGAAAAATAGGATGAAAATCAATCTGAATGATTTACAATTGACAAAAATTAGTTTAAAATAGTTAATGATATTCTATGGTAAAATGGAGGCACTGTTTATGGTTGACAAACAACTGATTTCAGAAATTAAAAACAGTGTGAATATTGTAGATGTAATCGGAGAAGTTGTTCAATTGACAAAGGCAGGACGAAACTTTTTAGGTCTCTGCCCTTTTCATGGTGAAAAGACGCCTTCTTTTAATGTCGTCGAGGATAAACAGTTCTATCATTGTTTTGGTTGTGGCAAATCAGGCGATGTTTTTAAGTTTATCGAAGACTATCGTGGTATCTCCTTCATGGAAGCTGTTCAAATTGTTGGAGATCAGGCAGGCATTCAGGTGCAAGCTCTTGCTCCCTCTCAGTCCAGGGGACAACAAGCGGATGGAAAACAACCCTTTTATGAGATTCATCAAGAGGCAGCCAAATTCTATCATGCAATCCTGATGACGACAAAGATGGGAGAGGATGCTCGGCAATACCTTTATGATCGAGGGCTTGATGATGAGATGCTTCGGCATTTTCAAATAGGCCTAGCACCAGCAGAAGGGAATTATCTGTATCAGAGTGTTTCCGGAAAGTTTTCAGAAAACATTATGGCCGAGTCGGGACTGTTTCATATTAGTGATATGGGAACTATGTATGATGCTTTTCAAGATCGCATTATGTTTCCCTTATCGGATGATACTGGCCGAGTTATTGCTTTTTCTGGTCGACTTTGGCGTGAACAAGCCGAAGGGACCAAGCCTCAGGGGAAATATAAGAACAGCCGTAGTACGCTCCTTTTTAACAAGAGTTATGAGTTGTACCATTTGGATAAGGCCAAGCAGGTCGCTAAGAAGAACCATGAACTTTACCTGATGGAAGGATTCATGGATGTCATTGCAGCCTACCGGGCTGGGATTGAGAATGCGGTTGCTTCCATGGGGACAGCTCTGACCCGTGAACATGTAGCCCATCTCAGCAAATTTACCAAAAAGGTTATCTTGGCCTATGATGGAGATAAAGCGGGAAGGCTAGCGACAGCAAAGGCTTTAGAGGTTCTGGAAAAACTGGAAGTAGAGGTTGTCCAGATTCCTGATCGGATGGACCCTGATGAGTATCTCAAAAAGAATTCACCGCAAGCTTTAGCAGACTTATTGGAAAAAACGCGTCTTAGCCGCATAGAATTTCTCATGGATTATTGGAAGCCAGATAATATTGAAAATTTGCAGGCGCAGATTGAATTTGTTGAAAAAATGGCTCCTTTAATTGCTCAGACGCCATCTGTAACGGCACAAAACACCTACATTTATAAATTAGCCGACCTCTTGGTTGATTTTGATTATTTGCAGGTGGAACAAACGGTTAATGCTAGTCGTCTTCAGATGCGTAGTCAGCGTCAAGATCAAGGTCCAATCCAGACACAAGCTCCAGTTGCTAGTCCAACTGTTGTACAGAAGCAGTTGCCTCGCCTGGTTCGGGCTGAGAATCATCTTCTCCATCGGATGAACGCTTTTCCTTATGTTTTGAATGAATATCGTCTTCGGACAGATTTTTCGTTTGATACCCCTGCCTTGCAAACCTTGTACCAACTTCTTTGCCAAAATGGAGAAGTGACATCGCAGGATTTGTCAGAGCAGACAGAGGAAGTCCAACGAGCCTGGTATCTGATGTTAGAAGAGAATTTACCGGATGAAATAGCGGAGAATGAGCTGGAAGAAGTGGAAGAAACGATAAATCGTGAGCTTCTCCGTAAAGAAAGTCAACAAATAGGAAAAAAAGTCCGAGAAGCCTCTCACAGTGGAGATGCGGATCAGGCTTTATTGGAACTCGAGCGTCTAATCGCTCAAAAAAGAAGAATGGAGTAGGAATGGCGAAAGAACAAAAAGATATCACAACTTTAGATGTCCAAATTGCAGAGTTTATTCGTAGTCATAAGAAAAGTGGTACTGCAACAGATGATGAAATCAATGATCAATTGGTCATTCCTTTTACCTTGGATGCCGATGGAATTGATGATTTGTTGCAACGGATTCAAGATGCTGGGATTTCCATCACGGATAAGGAAGGAAATCCAAGCGCGCGTGTCCTGAACACCGAAGAGGAAGAACCAGAGTTGACGGATGAGGAATTGCTTGGAAGCAACTCTGCCAAAGTCAATGACCCTGTTCGAATGTATTTGAAAGAAATTGGGGTCGTTCCTCTTTTAACCAATGAAGAAGAGCAAGAATTGGCCATCTTAGTGGAACAAGGGGATTTGGAAGCTAAGCAACGTTTGGCAGAAGCCAACCTTCGTTTGGTTGTTTCCATTGCGAAGCGCTATGTTGGTCGTGGGATGCAATTCTTGGATTTGATCCAAGAAGGAAATATGGGCTTGATGAAGGCAGTTGATAAGTTTGACTATACAAAAGGGTTCAAATTTTCTACCTATGCCACTTGGTGGATCCGTCAGGCTATCACTCGTGCCATTGCAGACCAAGCCCGTACCATTCGGATTCCTGTTCACATGGTGGAAACCATTAACAAATTGGTTCGGGAGCAACGCAATCTCTTGCAAGAATTGGGACAAGATCCAACACCAGAACAAATCGCTGAACGCATGGATATGACGCCAGATAAGGTCCGTGAAATCTTGAAAATTGCCCAAGAACCCGTTTCTCTCGAAACCCCAATTGGGGAAGAAGATGATAGCCATTTGGGAGATTTCATCGAAGACGAAGTGATCGAAAATCCAGTAGACTATACTACTCGTGTGGTTCTACGTGAACAATTGGATGAAGTCCTCGATACTTTGACAGATCGGGAAGAAAACGTCCTTCGTCTCCGTTTCGGTTTGGATGATGGAAAAATGCGGACCTTGGAAGATGTGGGCAAAGTCTTTAACGTGACCCGTGAACGGATTCGTCAAATTGAAGCCAAAGCCCTCCGCAAACTGCGCCACCCAAGCAGAAGCAAACCATTGCGTGATTTTATAGAGGATTAAAAAGGTCCGGGGGACCTTTTTAACCCGAGCCGAGAAACTCGGAAGCGAGGAAGATCCTGTGGACCTTTTTAACGGTCGCCTAGAAATAAAAAAGCGACCCAGGTCCGGGGGACCTTTTTAACCCGAGCCGAGAGATTCGGGAGCGAGGAAGGTCCGGGCGGTCTTTTATAGAGTTTCCTTAATATTTGGGTTTCCGTAAAAAAAGAAATTCTTCATAGGGATGAACCCGACGAAGAAGGAGTAAAGAATGAGTTATACGACAGAAGAAATCGAACAAATTAAAAACCGTATTCTTGAAAACCTAGAGCAAGTCATCGATCCGGAATTAGGTATTGATATTGTCAATCTTGGTTTGGTCTACGAAATTCGGTTTGATGGTAAAACTGGTGAAACAGAAATCGATATGACCCTAACCACCATGGGTTGTCCATTGGCAGACTTGCTGACGGATCAGATTTATGATGCCTTAACAGGAATGGAAGAAGTGACTAAGGTCGATGTAAAATTGGTCTGGTATCCAGCTTGGACGGTTGAAAAGATGAGCCGCTATGCGCGGATTGCATTGGGAATTAAATAAAATTGATTTAAAGGAGGGACAGATGTTCCTCTTTTTTTATGAAGATGGTTTGGATGTCAAATAGTACGAACATTCTATCTTCTTTTACGATTATATCTTGCAATCACTTCTTAGTAAGGTTATAATAGAATCATTATTAAATTAAGGAGAAGATTATGAATCAGTACCCTTTGGTCTACTTAGACCATGTTCAAAAAGTGTATGGTAAACATATTGCCTTAGGTGATGTGAGTGTCAATATTCAACCGGGTCGTATCATTGGTTTGTTAGGACCAAACGGAAGTGGGAAAACTACCATTATTAAATTAGTGAATGGGCTTTTGCAACCAACTTCTGGTAATGTCTACATCCATGGCCAAGTACCGTCTGCAAAAACCAAACAGGTCGTTTCTTATTTACCAGATACAACTTATTTGGATGAAAATATGAAGATTTCAGAAACAATCCGTTTCTTCCAAGACTTCTATAAGGATTTCAATGCTCAACGTGCTTATCAATTGTTGAATGATTTACATTTGCACCCAGAGCAAAAATTGAAACAACTCTCTAAAGGGAATAAGGAAAAAGTTCAATTAATTTTGGTCATGAGCCGTGAAGCAGATTTGTACATTCTTGATGAACCTATTGGTGGAGTGGACCCTGCTGCGCGTGATTACATTCTTAGAACCATCATTCAAAATCGTCGTCCAAACTCATCTGTATTGATTTCAACCCACTTGATTGCGGACGTTGAACAAGTCTTGGATGAAGCGCTCTTTATCAATCAAGGTCGTATTCTGTTGCATGAAAACACAACTGTTCTTCGCAACCAATACGGTAAATCGATTGATGAGATCTTCCGTGAACAATTTAGAATGTATTAGGAGGTTCTTATGTTTGGGAAATTAATGAAATATGAATTAAAAGCAACCTATAAGTGGTATCTCATTATTTCGGGTGTGCTTGCTATTCTCTCCATTTTTGCTGGTTTATTAGCTTCTAGTGTTATAACTGGGGCATCAACTTTCACAGAAAATACAGCCTTAACTATTGGGAGTATTGTTGTTTTGGTCATTTTTGCGGGCTACATTGGCTTGACCTTGACCAACTATATCATTATTATTCGTCGTTTTTACAACAATATTTTTGGTCGTGAAGGTTATTTGACCTGGACCTTGCCAACTGGATCTCATACTGTTTTACTTGTAAAAGTAACATCTGCTTTGATTTGGAGTATCTTCTGTTTTATTAGCTTGATTCTTTCTTTGCTTATTTTCTTAGGAGTGATTGGCCTCGCTCAACAACAGAATATTTTTGATTTGCTTGGTCCATTGTTCGAACATATTGGGTCATCTCTTATTTGGCAAAGCTTGCTATTTCAAGTGTTAGCGACTATTTCAGGTATTTTAATGCTCTACTGTGCCATCTCACTGGGTCAGCTCTTCATTAACAGTCGTATCGTGATGGCCTTCGTCTTTGGATTTATCCTTTGGGTTGTACTAAGTATCATTGGAAGATTGTTCCCTTCTATATCTATTTCAGAACTTTCAAGAACTGCAACTATGTCTTCTGATACTCTTAGTGATATCTTGGTTGTTAACTTTATTCCTGCCTATATCTATGAAGTGGTGAAAATTGTAGCGATGTATTTCACGGTACATTATGTAACAAAATTCAAACTAAACTTGCAATAAAAGTGAAAGAGGAAGGAATTCCTCTTTTTCTTTTGCCATTTTACCCAAAAAATGATACACTTGAGTATATCATTTTGGGGTCGTTACGGATTCGACAGGCATTATGAGGCATATTTTGCGACTCGTGTGGCGACGTAAACGCTCAGTTAAATATAACTGCAAAAAATAACACTTCTTACGCTCTAGCTGCCTAAAAACCAGCAGGCGTGACCCGATTCGGATTGCTCGTGTCTGATGACAGGTCTTAATTTTAGCGAGATACGATCAAACTTTGTCTAGCAGTTTGATAAGAGATTGATAGACTCGCAGTTCCTAGGCTTGAGTTATGTGTCGAGGAGCTGTTAAATCAATACATAACCTATGGTTGTAGACAAATATGTTGGCAGATGTTTGGACGTGGGTTCGACTCCCACCGGCTCCATTTTTTATATGCAAGAGGCTGGGACAAATGTCCTAGCCTCTTAACTGTCTTTGGTTTGTCGAGCAAGACTTAGTGGTTGAGTGGGTTCTACTACGCTGAATTCATCAGCTTTTACAGCCCTACTCAACTGTGAGGAGGTGGGACGACGAAATCGAATTCTAACGAATGACCGATTTCTGTCCCACTCTCTTTTTATTTCTTTAAAATCCATCAAGCAATGATATCTTGTGAGCGATTCCTAAATTTTTTGTTGACAGAAGGGGCGCTTTTCCGTATAATGGATACTAGTTTGGAAGATTACTCAAGAGGCTTAAGAGGCCGTGTTGGAAACGCGGTAGGCGTGTAACAGCGTGCGTGGGTTCGAATCCCATGTCTTCCGTATAAGAAAGAAAAGCAGATCAGTCGGTCTGTTTTTTTTGTTAGGCAGGATTGGCAATGGGTAAGAGTGTCTTCTTTGCCGGATTTCCTGTATAATAGAAGGAAAGAACGGATGAAAAGGAGAACAAGGTGATTACACAGCTGGACACAAAATCAGTCTACACCTTTATGGACAGTTTAGTCTCTATTCGAGACTATATTCATCGTGCCAAAGAAATGGGTTACCAACAAATTGGTCTCATGGACATCGATAATTTATATGGGGCTTACGAGTTTTTAGAAGAGTGTCAAAAAGCTGGTATGGGGGCTGTCCTAGGTCTTGATTTGGAAGTCGAGATACCGGCGGGTCCTTTGTCTATCCGTTTGGTTGCATTAGGAACCAAAGGCTACAAACACTTAATTAAAATTTCCAGCATGAAAATGATGGGGACAACAGATTGGTCAGCCTTTCAACACTTATTGGATGATATAGCCATCATCGTTCCCTATTTTGAAGGGATTGAGTATTTAGACTTAGGCCAAGACTTTGCGATTGGTGTCTTTCCGGATACTCCAGCGAAACAGTTTTCTCGTCCTGTTTTCCCACTCCATACGGTCCGATATTTTTCTACGAGTGATTTGGAGAGTCTTCAGATGCTTCACGCCATTCGTAATAATTGCAGTCTGAAGGAAGTAGGAGCTATTGACACCTCTATGATGTTCCTGCCACCTGAAGAGTTGGAGCGGGCATTTTCACATAATTTTCCGGATAGTATTCCTTATCTAGAAAAGACTCTTGCTGCCGTTCATTATGAGATTGATACGCAATTAAAGCTTCCCCGTTTTAATCCAGAGAAACCTGCAGTCGAGGAATTGCGTGAGTTGGCTGAGGAGGGCTTGAGAAGCAAGGGGCTGGACCAGACGGTTTACCAAGAGCGTTTGCATCATGAATTGGCTGTCATCCATCAGATGGGCTTTGATGACTACTTCTTGATTGTCTGGGATTTATTACGCTTTGGTCGAAGTCAGGGTTACTATATGGGGATGGGACGTGGATCAGCAGTTGGTAGTCTAGTAGCCTATGCCTTGGATATTACAGGGATTGATCCAGTCAAGAACAATCTCCTCTTTGAGCGTTTTTTGAACTTAGAGCGCTATACCATGCCAGATATTGATATTGATATTCCAGATGTCTATCGTCCCAAATTTATCCAGTATGTTAAAAATCGCTACCGCAGTCCTCATGTGGCTCAAATTGTGACCTTCTCAACTTTTGGAGCGAAACAAGCCATTCGAGATGTGTTTAAGAGATTTGGAACCCCAGAGTATGAGTTAACCAACCTTACCAAGCGGATTGGCTTACGGGACACCTTAGCCTCTGCTTATGAAAAGAATTTAGCCTTCCGTCAAGCCATCCAAAGTCGTCCGGAATACCGTAAGGGTTTTGAAATTGCGAAGAGGATTGAAGGGCAACCGCGTCAGACGTCGATTCATGCGGCAGGTGTCGTCATGAGTGGAGAAGACCTCACCAATCAAATTCCGATCAAGATGGGTGAGGAGATGAATCTGACCCAATATGATGCCCATGGTGTTGAGGCAAATGGCTTGCTCAAGATGGACTTCTTAGGACTACGAAATTTAACCTTTGCTCAACGGATGCAGGAAGCAGTGAAGGAAAAATATCAAAAGGATATTAAAATCGAGGATATTCCTCTAGAAGATCCAGAAACGATTGCTTTATTTGCTGCGGGTAATACCAAGGGAATCTTCCAGTTTGAGCAAGCAGGAGCTATCCGTTTATTAAGACGGGTTCAACCCAACTGTTTTGAAGAAATTGTTGCGACGACTTCTTTGAACCGGCCAGGGGCTAGTGACTATATCGATAATTTCGTCAAACGCAAGCATGGCAAAGAGAAGGTCGATATGATTGATCCTAGTTTGGAAGGGATTCTAGCACCAACTTATGGCATCATGCTCTATCAGGAACAAGTCATGCAGGTGGCCCAGACCTTTGCTGGCTTTAGTCTAGGAAAGGCCGATATTCTCAGACGGGCCATGGGGAAAAAGAACGTGGCAGAAATGCATCGGATGGAAGATGACTTTATCAAGGGGGCTGTCGCGCTTGGGCATAGTGCAGAAAAAGCCAAGAAAGTCTTTGCCATTATGGAAAAATTTGCTGGCTATGGCTTTAACCGTTCCCATGCCTATGCCTACTCAGCCTTGGCCTTCCAATTGGCTTACTTTAAAGTCCATTATCCAGATGTCTTCTTTGACATTATGCTCAACTACTCTAGCAGTGATTACTTGACCGATGCGTTGCAATTCAACTTCCAAGTGGCTCCTTTGACCATTAATACCATTCCTTATAAAGATAAGTTCCAAGATCAGAAGATTTATCTAGGAATGAAGAATATCAAAGGTCTTCCAAAAGATCTAGCCTTTTGGATTATTGACCAACGCCCCTTTGAGAGTATTGAAGATTTTATCTTGCGCTTGCCAAGTCAGTACCACAAACTTCCTCTTTTGACGCCACTGGTAGAATTGGGCTTGTTTGACTGCTTTGAAAAGAATCGAAGAAAAGTCCTTCAGAACCTTCCTAATCTATTTGTCTTTGCGGATGAGTTGGGTAGTTTATTTGGCGAAGCTAATTATTCCTGGATGGATGCTGAGGACTACAGCAAGGCTGAGAAGTATGAAATGGAGCAAAGGGTCATAGGGGTCGGTCTCAGTCCTCATCCTCTGGTGGAAATTCTATCCGCAAGTAGCCAACCAGTACGGCCGATCGCTTCTTTAAGCGAAGGAGAACAGGCCACCATCCTAGTCGAAGTCCAATCAATCCGGACGATTCGAACAAAAAATGGGGAAAATATGGCCTTTTTACAAGTTTCCGATCTCCAAAAGAAGATGGATGTCACTCTTTTTCCGGATACTTATCGCCAGTATAGTTCAAAAATAAGAGAGAAGGGCTATTACTATCTCAAGGGGAAAATCCAGTCTAGAGATGGTCGACTCCAAATGATTTTGATGGAAGCAGAAGAAGCCACCAATCAGCGTTTTTGGATTCAATTGTTTGATCACCAGGAGGACCGGGCAGTCTTAGATGTTTTAAAAGCCTATCCGGGTCCCTATCCTGTTGTTATTCGCTATGAAGAGGAGAAAAAGACCATTCAATTAAAAGGAGTTTCCGTCCAGAAAAACGAGAAGTTAGAAAATGAGCTGGCAAGTATTGCTATGAAAACGATTTATCGATAAAATCTACGGAAAATAGGAGAAATTTGAGCCTCTTTGTGTTATAATCATTTAGAATGTAAAAGAAAAAAAAGGAGCAAATATCGAAATGAAACGTATTGCTGTTTTAACCAGTGGAGGAGATGCCCCTGGAATGAATGCTGCTATCCGTGCAGTTGTTCGCCAAGCAATTTCTGAAGGAATGGAAGTATTTGGTATCTATAATGGATACGCTGGTATGGTTGCTGGCGATATCCATCAATTGGATGCTTCATCAGTTGGGGATATTATTTCTCGTGGTGGAACAATGCTTCACTCAGCTCGCTATCCTGAATTTGCTGAACGCGAAGGTCAATTAAAAGGGATTGAGCAGTTGAAGAAACATGGAATCGAAGGTGTCGTCGTTATCGGTGGTGATGGATCATACCACGGAGCGATGCGTTTGACAGAACATGGCTTCCCAGCTGTAGGACTTCCTGGTACAATTGATAATGATATCGTTGGTACAGATTTTACAATTGGATTTGATACAGCTGTTACAACTGTAATGGATGCGATTGATAAGATCCGGGATACATCGTCTAGTCACCATCGTACCTTTGTAATCGAGGTAATGGGACGTCATGCAGGGGATATCGCCCTTTGGTCAGGTATTGCTTCAGGAGCTGATGAGATCATCATTCCAGAAGAAGGCTTCAAAATCGAAGATGTCGTTGAAAGCATCAAGATGGGCTACGAGAAAGGTCGTACACACAACATCATCGTCCTTGCAGAAGGTGTGATGTCTGCTGCTGAATTCGGTAAAGCCTTGAAAGATGCCGGAGATACAAGTGATCTTCGTGTAACAGAACTTGGACATATCCAACGTGGTGGTTCACCAACTGCGCGTGACCGTGTCCTTGCTTCACGTTTGGGTGCACATGCTGTTAAGTTGTTGAAAGCTGGTATCGGTGGTGTAGCTGTTGGTATCCGCAATGAACAAATGGTGGAAAACCCAATTCTTGGTAGTGCAGAAGAAGGTGCTCTCTTCAGCTTGACTGAAGACGGCAAAATCAAGGTGAACAACCCTCACAAGGCTGACTTGAACCTTGCAGAGTTGAACCGTAGCTTATCTTCTATCTAATAGTTATTTGTTAAAATTTGTCTAAATAGACAGTGTATTTTAAAAGGAGTCACAAAAATCATGAACAAACGTGTAAAAATCGTTGCAACCTTAGGTCCTGCGGTAGAAATCCGTGGTGGTAAAAAATTTGGTGATGATGGATATTGGGGTGAAAAACTTGATGTTGAAGCTTCAGCACAAAACATTGCTCAATTGATTGAAGCAGGAGCTAACACTTTCCGTTTCAACTTCTCACACGGTGACCACCAAGAACAAGGTGACCGTATGGCAACCGTTAAACGTGCAGAAGAAATCGCTGGTAAAAAAGTTGGTTTCCTTCTTGATACAAAAGGTCCAGAAATCCGTACAGAGTTGTTCGAAGGCGATGCTAAAGAGTACTCATACAAGACTGGTGAAAAAATCCGTGTTGCAACTAAACAAGGAATCAAATCAACTCGTGAAGTGATTGCTTTGAACGTTGCTGGTGGTCTTGATATCTACGATGATGTTGAAGTTGGTCATCAAGTCTTGGTTGACGATGGTAAATTGGGTCTTCGTATTTTCGCTAAAGACGATGATACTCGTGAATTTGAAGTGGTTGTTGAAAATGACGGTATTATTGCTAAGCAGAAAGGTGTGAATATCCCTAATACGAAGATTCCTTTCCCAGCTCTTGCTGAACGCGATAACGACGATATCCGCTTCGGTTTGGAACAAGGTATCAACTTCATCGCGATCTCATTCGTACGTACTGCGAAAGACGTGAACGAAGTTCGTGCAATCTGTGAAGAAACTGGTAACGGTCACGTTCAATTGTTCGCTAAAATCGAAAACCAACAAGGTATCGATAACTTGGATGAAATCATTGAAGCTGCTGACGGTATCATGATCGCTCGTGGTGACATGGGTATCGAAGTACCATTCGAAATGGTTCCAGTATACCAAAAAATGATCATCACAAAAGTGAACGCTGCTGGTAAAGTTGTTATCACTGCAACAAACATGCTTGAAACAATGACTGAAAAACCACGTGCAACTCGTTCAGAAGTATCAGACGTATTTAACGCTGTTATCGACGGAACTGACGCGACTATGCTTTCAGGTGAGTCTGCAAACGGTAAATACCCACTTGAGTCAGTAACAACAATGGCTACAATTGACAAGAATGCACAAACTCTTCTTAACGAATACGGACGTTTGAACTCAGATACTTTCGAACGTAACTCTAAGACAGAAGTTATGGCATCAGCTGTTAAAGATGCAACAAACTCAATGGATATCAAATTGGTCGTTACTCTTACTAAGACTGGTCACACTGCACGTTTGATTTCTAAATACCGTCCAAATGCTGATATCTTGGCATTGACATTTGATGAATTGACTGAACGTGGATTGATGTTGAACTGGGGAGTTATCCCAATGTTGACAGATGCTCCATCATCAACTGACGATATGTTCGAAATCGCAGAACGTAAAGCAGTAGAAGCAGGTCTTGTACAATCTGGTGACGATATCGTTATCGTTGCAGGTGTGCCACTTGGTGAAGCTGTTCGTACAAACACTATGCGTATCCGTACAGTACGTTAATCTAACTAACCAACCTTGTTCTCTAAGTGTAAAATCTTGGAGACAAGGTTTTTTTCGTCCAAGTTTCTGACGATTTAGGAATGTGGGCCTTTTTTATTGTCTAATAAAATGGTATAATGGAAGGAACTGAAAGGGGGGATAGGAATGTCAAAAAGGGATTTGATTCGGAATATTATCATCATTGGAATATTGGGCTTGGTACTCATTACTTTGCGCCTATTTGTTTTTCAACCATTGTGGGTATCTGATCAAATGGCCAATGCCTCCGTTAAGAAAGATGATTTAGTATTAGCGACTAAGAAGGGAAAAATTGATCGGACAGATTTGGTCCTCTACCATGTAAAAGAGAAACAATATCTTGGACGTGTCATTGCGATAGAGAGCGATGAGGTCAGCTATGTGGATGATGTCTTTTATTTGAATGGTTTAGCTACAGCAGAGCCGTATTTGGATAAAATGAAGACCAAACATTTGGCGGCCCCAAGTGGCGATTATTTTACAAATGATTTTTTCTCTAGAGAACTTAAAGGAACCAAGGCAGGGAAAGTACCAAGTAATAGTTATTTAGTCCTAAACGATGATCGCAACAATACAAAAGATAGCCGTGAATTTGGTTATATTCAAGCAGATCAGATTGAGGGTGTTGTCGATTTCAGATTGTACCCTCTAAATAAATTTGGTTTTATTAAAGAAGAAGAATAGTCCATGAGGACTATTTTTTCTTACAAAAAAGCTACTGCAGAAAGGAATTGCAGTAGCTTTTTGTTCTAGTTTAGATTGAGGGAGAGGGATCTATTTTTCCTGTTTACTTGTAATTTGGTGAAAGACCTTTTGCCAGTGTTCGTGACGTCGCCAGAGACTGGTATGGATCTGGTTATGCAATTCATAGCGAATCAACTTAGTCTTTTGACTAATGGATTCGATTTCGAAATTCTTAAAGGGAATTTGATGCTCTTCCTGCAAACGAACCAGGTCCTCTTTGTGGCTTTCTTGGCCGAATTCATTAATGAGGGTGAAGTTGTCTGCTAGGAGGGTTGAATATTCCTGCTGAGCCTGTAGGCGTTCTTCGTAGGTCTTTAACTTGAGAAGGACATTGTCCAGGATCTCATCTTCTGGGATAGAACTTGGCTCCACATGCACATCGATGTCAAAGACACCAAATTGTTCTTTGAGAAGGCGCTCGACCTCTTCAGTAATGGCATGACTCTCATAAACAGAAAGGTCAGGATTCATTTCGATGACAACATCCAGGTAAATATTGCTTCCGTAGGTCCGTCCCCGTTGGGATTTGACCCGGCTGACCTTTGGCAATTCCAGAATAGCCGCCTTGTATTTATCCAGGAGACTTTCATCAAAACCATCAGAGAGACTGAAGGAGGATTCGATGAAAATATCGTAGGCGGTTTTTAGGATAAAGAAGGTGATGACAATGGCCACCAATTGGTCCATAATGGGGTAGTTGAGAGCGCTAGCCCCAATCGCAACAGAAGTTCCCAAGGAAGTGACTACGTCAGAGAGGTTATCTTTGGCAGCTGCCTTGAGGGCCTTGGATTGGGCTTTCTTAGCTAAATTGCGGTTATGAAGATAGACCGCAAACATAACCAGGGCCGAGCCGACTCCGACGATAGCTCCTAAAGGATCGATGACAGTGGTTTCTCTACTGAGGATTTTCTGAACGGTATCTCGTAGGACATCAAAGCCCACATAAAACATGATGATAGAAGTCACCAGGCTAGCTAGATCTTCGATCTTCCAATGACCGAACCGGTGGTCACGGTCAGCTGGCTGGCGGGCTAAGCGAATGCCAATGAGAAGGGCGACGTTGCTGATAATATCGGATAAGTTATTAAAACCATCCGCGACCAAACTGGAGGAGTGAAGAAGATGGCCTGTTGCTAATTTGGCAGCGGAAAGAATCAGGTAGGCGACAATACTGATCAGGGCTCCACGTTCGGCTAGTTTTAAATTACTTTGTGATTGATTCACTTAGACCTCCTCCAGACTTCTGTATATTTCCAACTAAGGGACAAACTTGGATCGTTGTTAATGAGGAAAAATTCGTTCTTCTTAAGGCTTTATTATAGCTTTTTTGAGTGCAAAATTCAAATGATGCCAACTGTTTCCAAAAGGAGAAAGGGTGAAAATGTGGTATAATAGAACGATTGAATGAATGAGGAGTATGAGATGAATCCTTTATTGAATGGTATGAATGATCGCCAGGCAGAGGCGGTCCAAACGACAGAAGGCCCCCTCTTGATTATGGCGGGAGCTGGTTCTGGTAAGACACGTGTCCTGACCCACCGGATCGCTTACTTGATCGATGAAAAAATGGTCAATCCTTGGAATATTTTGGCCATTACCTTTACCAATAAAGCCGCTCGGGAGATGAAGGAGAGGGCCTATCAGTTAAACCCAGCGACTCAAGATTGCTTGATTGCCACCTTCCACTCCATGTGTGTGCGTATTCTCCGTCGAGATGCGGATCATATTGGCTACAATCGCAACTTCACCATTGTCGATCCAGGTGAGCAACGGACCTTGATGAAGCGGATCTTGAAGTCCTTGAACTTGGATCCTAAGAAATGGAATGAACGGACCATCTTGGGGACTATTTCCAATGCCAAAAATGACCTGATTGATGAAGTAGCCTATGCTGCCCAAGCTGGAGATATGTATACCCAGATCGTCGCCAAGTGCTATGAGGCTTACCAAAAGGAACTCCGGCAGTCAGAAGCGGTAGACTTTGATGATTTGATTATGCTGACCCTGCGTCTTTTTGATCAAAATCCTGATGTTTTGACCTATTACCAGCAGAAGTTCCAATACATCCATGTGGATGAGTATCAAGATACCAACCATGCCCAATACCAGTTGGTCAAACTCTTGGCTTCACGCTTTAAAAATATCTGTGTCGTTGGGGATGCCGACCAGTCTATTTATGGCTGGCGGGGAGCGGATATGCAGAATATCCTGGACTTTGAGAAGGATTATCCTGATGCCAAGGTCGTTTTGTTGGAGGAAAATTATCGTTCCACTAAAACCATCCTACAAGCAGCCAATGATGTCATTAAAAACAATAAAAATCGTCGTCCTAAGAATCTTTGGACCCAAAATGCTGACGGGGAAGAGATTGTCTATTACCGGGCCAATGACGAGCAGGATGAAGCGGTCTTTGTTGCTAAAACCATTGAAGAGCTGAGTCGCGAAGCGGGCTACAAGCACCGTGATTTTGCCGTTCTCTACCGGACCAATGCCCAGTCACGGACTATTGAAGAAGCCTTGCTCAAGTCCAACATTCCCTACACCATGGTGGGGGGGACCAAGTTCTACAGCCGGAAGGAAATTCGGGATATCATTGCTTATCTGAACTTGATTGCCAACCTCAGTGACAATATCAGTTTTGAGCGTATTATCAATGAACCCAAGCGGGGAATCGGGCCGGGTACAGTGGATAAGATTCGTGACTTTGCCCAAATGCAAGAGTCCTCACTCCTGGATGCTTCAGCCAATATCATGCTCTCTGGCATCAAAGGAAAGGCAGCCCAAGCTATCTGGGACTTTGCCAATCTCATTCTTGATTTGAGAGAAAGATTGGACCAGCTGACCATTACAGAGTTGGTCGAAGAAGTCCTTGACAAGACAGGTTACATGACGGCTCTAACCAATCAGGGGAATTTAGAAAGTCAGGCCCGCATCGAGAATATCCAAGAGTTCCTGTCTGTTACTAAGAATTTTGATGAAAACGGGGAAACCCTCGAAGACGAGACAGGTGTGGAGACCTTGAGTCGTTTCTTGAACGATTTGGCTTTGATTGCCGATACAGATGATGGGGCCCAAGAAACTTCAGAAGTCACCTTGATGACTCTTCACGCGGCTAAGGGATTGGAGTTTCCAGTCGTCTTCTTGATTGGAATGGAGGAAAATGTCTTTCCTCTTAGTCGTGCAGCAGAGGATCCAGACGAGTTGGAGGAAGAACGTCGTCTGGCTTATGTGGGGATAACACGGGCAGAGAAGGTTCTCTTCTTGACCAATGCTAACTCTCGTTTGCTCTTTGGACGGACCAGCTACAACCGCCCGACACGCTTTATCAATGAAATTAGCTCGGATTTATTGACCTACCAGGGCTTGGCCCGTCCAGCCAACACCAGCTTTAAGGCTTCTTATAGCAATGGAGGCGGAACGACCTTTGGAAAAGGCATGAGCCTGTCACAAGCCCTTCAAGAGCGCAAAAGACAAGCAGCCCCAAGTGCTCTCACGTCATCAAGCCTCCCTTTTGGCAATAGCAACCGTTCTAGTACCAAAGAGAGCGTCGCTTGGTCTATTGGCGACATTGCCCTTCATAAGAAATGGGGGGAAGGGACTGTCCTAGAAGTCTCTGGTAGTGGCAATACCCAAGAGCTCAAGATTAACTTCCCAGAAGTGGGTCTCAAGAAACTCTTGGCCAGTGTAGCGCCGATTGAGAAGAAATAAGTGGAGACCAGTAAGGTAAGTCCACTGTTTCAGATTATAAACAAGCAACATCTCTTCAGAAATCTAAAGTTATTACTGAATGAGACTATTGAAAAAAGATATTTTGGAACTAGTGCAAAATAGATTGAGACTTTTCGCCGTGAGGAAAGCACCAGAAACGCATTAGTTTCTGGTGCTCGGTAGATTTGAGACGGAAGGCTCAAATCTAAGGTATGGAATCCCAAAGGGAGTCGCTACCGTCCGTCCTCACTTAAGGAAAGTCTCAATAGAGAAATGAATATTCAGTTAAAACCAGCAAGCCTCGTTTGCTGGTTTTGATTTTACTGGTGGCATGATATAATATACTAAGAATAGAGAAAGAGGCAAACTATGAACGAAATCAAGTGTCCCAACTGTGGGGAAGTCTTTACAGTCAATGAAAGTCAATACAGCGAACTCTTGTCACAGGTACGGACAGCTGAGTTTGACAAAGAAATTCATGAGCGGATTCGGCAAGAGCTGGCTTTAGCTGAGCAAAAGGCCCTCAATGAGCAACAAGAGAAGTTAGCCAAGAAGGATCAAGAAATTGCCCAGTTACAGAACCAGATTCAACAGTTTGATACTGAAAAAGAATTGGCCAAAAAAGAGGTGGAGCAAACGGCTAGCCAAAGTCTGCTAGAGAAAGAAAAAGAAGTGCAAGCACTGGAGAATCAGTTGGCCACTTTGCGCTTGGAGCATGAGAATCAACTGCAAAAGACGCTCTCTGATCTAGAGAAAGAAAGAGATCAGGTCAAAAATCAGCTCCTTTTACAAGAAAAAGAAAACGAGCTTTCTCTTGCTTCGGTGAAACAAAACTATGAAGCCCAACTTAAGGCAGCAAATGAGCAAGTTGAGTTTTACAAGAATTTCAAGGCCCAACAGTCGACCAAGGCCATCGGTGAAAGTTTGGAACAGTTTGCGGAAAGTGAATTCAACAAGGTTCGCAGTTTTGCCTTCCCAAATGCCTATTTTGAAAAGGACAACAAGGTCTCTGCGCGTGGGTCTAAAGGCGACTTTATCTTCCGTGAATGTGATGAAAATGGAGTGGAGATTATCTCCATTATGTTCGAGATGAAGAATGAAGCCGACGGGACCGAGAAGAAGCATAAGAATGCCGATTTCTACAAGGAGTTGGACAAGGACCGCCGTGAGAAGAACTGTGAGTATGCTGTATTAGTATCGATGTTAGAAGCCGATAATGACTACTTTAACACTGGGATTGTTGATGTTAGTCATGAGTATGAGAAGATGTATGTAGTGCGTCCTCAGTTCTTTATCCAGTTGATTGGTCTCTTGCGTAATGCGGCTCTTAACTCTCTAAAATACAAGCAAGAACTAGCACTTATCCGTGAGCAAAATATTGACATCACCCACTTTGAAGAAGATCTAGATGCCTTCAAGGTTGCCTTTGCTAAGAACTACAATTCAGCCTCCGTCAACTTCGGTAAGGCCATCGATGAAATCGACAAAGCCATCAAGCGGATGGAAGAAGTCAAGAAATTCTTGACCACATCAGAAAATCAACTCCGCCTCGCTAATAATAAGTTGGATGATGTATCAGTCAAAAAATTGACCCGCAAAAATCCAACCATGAAAGCTAAATTTGATGCTCTGAAAGGGGAGTAGAAAGCAGTGGAAAATGAATTATTAGTATTGAATACTGAAGAAGTATATGATTCTGAAAATTTAAACTATGACGAATTAGAAGAACTATTGGAACAGCAATTTACAATGGAGTTTTCTAATCTCGAAAAATTAGAACTAGAATGTAAAGAGATTAGTTCACCAGATAAACTAGGAGATGTTATTTTAGATGAAATCTGGGATCAATTTGCGAATCAAATTGGTTTAGATATGACAAGTGACACGCTTCTTAAACAGTATAATGATAAGTATCCTAATGGTTATACAAAAAAAGAGGCTACTAAAATAATGAAAGATAAAAGGTATACTGATGCAAATAATGCTATGAAAGTAAAGCAAAAATCTGGAAATTTAAAGGATGAATATACTGGAAAAACATTAAAAATTAACGATAAAGCCAATCTAGATCACGTCGTACCAAGAAAACAGATTTTCGAAAACCCATGGAGAAAAATAGCAGATATTGAAACTTCTGATTTAGCTAATAAATCAGAAAATTTGGCAGGAACTAATGAATCTCTTAATAAAAGTAAAGGAGCAAAATCCAATAGTGAATATATAAAGAATAGAGAAGTGAGGGAGAAAAATCTAAAAGAGCAAGTTGAAAGAGCTAATAAAAAAATTGACAAGAAGGATATTTCGGATGCAGAAAAACAAAGTCTTAAAGCTGAGAATGAAAAAAGGTTAAATGATAAATTAGCAGCGGATTCAAAGAAGATGCTTAAGGCTGAGAAAAGAGCAAAGAAGGTTATTAATAAGGATATTGCAAAGAAAGCCTCTGTCAGAATGGCCAATAAAGCTGGGAAAGATGCTATAAAAGCTATGTTTGTTGCTGCACTATTTGGAATGTTAAAAGAAATAATGAATGCTTTAGTTCGATTTTTCAAATCTAAAAAGCGATCTTTTAATATATTTCTGGAACAAATGAAAAACTCGCTTCATTCATTCTTTAAGAGGATTAAAGATTTTATCAAAGTTGGTGTAGATAGTTTTGTTGGGAGTATTGTGGGAGAGATTATTGGAGCAATTAATCAAAAATTAAAAAGGCTTCCAAACATGGTCAAACAATTATTTGGATCAATTAGAGAAAGTATATCTTATTTATCGAATCCTGAAAACCAGTCCCACACTACTGAAATTAAAATTGCTCATATCTCTAAAATTATTACTTCTGGTTTGGTAGCTATAGGAGCAATGTTTTTAGGAGAAATTCTTGAAAAGTATTTATTAACGATACCAGGTATGGGATTTGAAATAATGTTTTTAGGTACTTTGGCAAATGTTTTGGGAATGTTCTTTGCAAGTGTACTGACAGGAATATTGGCTGTCGTTATCATTAATAGACTTGATCAATTTATTTCAAGAAAGTTAATTGAAGAGAATAAAAAGCAACAAGCTGATAAGAAAAACGAATTGTTACAAATTCAAGATATTCAGATTTTTGTTGCAGAAGAAAATGTTGTTGTTAAACGTAATAATATTTTTAATAAGATGACTAAAAATCATCAAAAATTGCGGGAATTACTGAGTAATATTCAAGAAGAGTTTATTATTTCTGAAATTGATTTTAAACAACGATTACTAAATACTGAAGTATACTTTGATGAAAAGCATAATGAACTAAAAGAAATGCAAGAAATTTTAAATGATTTATTATAGGAGAAAGTTATGTCAGATGAATTGGAAATTCAAGTTTTAGCGAAATCTGAAAAATTTAATGATAAAAAACAGGAATTAAAAGATTTTAGCGAGAAGATTCCTAAACAATCAAATCTACCAACAGTACCACAAGAGGATCCTTTTTTAGGATTTATAGGTATGGAGTATGATGTTAAAGGCAAGGATTTAAATGCTCTTTCTGATGCTGTTCAAAATAGAATGATTGAACAAAACAAGCATATTAAAAAGATTATTCAGGAATTTAATACTATTTATGAAACATTTCAGATATTAGATGATGAATATATTCAGAGAATATCAAACTCTTTGCTTGCAGCAAAAGAAGCTAATAATATTGCTTTACAAGGGTTAGAGGAGACTAAGTCCTATCAAGAAAGTAATAAAAATTTATTAAATGATATTTTCAAACAAAATAAAGATATAATAAATACTTTGAAGAGCCATCATAATAAGTTAGAAGAAATAGAACATTTTGAAGAGAAGCAAAGTCAAATTCAGATTGATATTGATAATTTAAAAGTAGATTTAAATAAATTAGCAAAAATTGAAAATGGTTTTTATGATTTACAGGTACAAGTAGAAGAAAAACAGAGTATTTTAAAAAATGAAATGGATGATTTGTATCGTAGAGTAAAAGAAGAAAAAGATCATTTAAATCAATGGGTTGAAGATTTTCAAATAAAATTAGAAAAAAGTCAAAGAGAGATTAAATTTTTAAAAAATGGTTTCTATACCCTGGGAGTAGTTGTGGTGATAATAGTAATATTTCTGTTATTTAAGGTAGTGTAGATGATTAGTGAAACTTATTTAAAATTGTTAAAATCGGAAGTGAAAAAAATTGACGAATTAACGAATAGTACATATGAATTTGAAATAATTCTTCAAGATATTGTAGATAATGTTAAAAATTCAGAGCTAGAATTTGTAAAACGTTTAGGAAATTTGTCAAATAATGCAATGTTTCCAACTATGAAGGATAAACAATCTAATATATTAGAAATTTTGTATAAATATTTAGGTGCTAGAGTTATTGATACTAATTATGCTATATTAAAAGAAACCAATACAAAATCATTTGAGATATTATCGAATGAATTAAATTCTTTAATAGGCTTAGAAAATGTAAAAGAAGAGATAGAAGGCCTAGTAATATTTAATAAAATTCAAAAAGTTAGAGAAAACCTTGGTCTAAAAAAGACAAATAGAACAATGCATATGGCATTTTTGGGGAATCCAGGAACGGCCAAGACGACTGTTGCTAGAATTGTTGGGAACATGTATCGTTCACTAGGTCTTTTAAGTAAGGGGCATTTTATTGAAGCGAGTAGAACTGATTTAATAGCTGAATATCAAGGCCAAACTGCTATAAAAGTTAAGAGGATTATCCAAAAAGCCATAGGAGGGGTTTTATTTATAGACGAAGCTTATAGCATAACAGAGAACGATAAAAGCGACAGTTATGGTAGAGAATGTTTAACTGAGTTAACGAAAGCACTAGAAGACTATAGAAGTGATTTAGTAGTGATTGTAGCAGGTTATGAAGATCAAATGAACCAATTCTTTAACTCTAACCCTGGACTAAAGTCTAGATTTAACTATTTTATACATTTTAAAGACTATTCAGTAGAGGAATTACTAGAAATATTTCTTTATATTTGTTCGGAAAATGATTATTTGATTTCTAAAGAAGCTCAAGACAAAGTGAAGGATATTTTTCAAAAGTCTATTAATGAAAAGGATAATTTGAAATCAAATGGAAGATTAGCAAGAAATATTTTTGATTCTGTCGTAATGAATCAGGCAAAAAGATTGGCAAGATATCAGTCATTTTCTAAAGAAACTCTTCAGTTAATTACTAGTGAAGATATTTTCATAGAAAATCAAGACTAACATAAAAAACTCTGGAAATATTTTTCCAGAGTTTTTATTCTATTTAAATCGCAAAGAGATCGTTTAGGTTTTCTGCCATGGTTGGATGGGTAAAGATCTGTTTTGCGATGTAAGTATAAGGGATCTTGTTGTCCATCGCCATGGTGATCAGGTTGATAAGTTCGCCTGCAGCTTCTCCAAAGAGAGTTGCTCCAAGGATTTCTTTGGTTTCTGGGTTGACCACGGCTTTGAAAGCACCTCGGAGGTCTGCATTGACATGGCCACGAGGCATGGCAGCAACTGGTAATTCTTTAACAGCAACTGGAAGCCCTTTGTCACGTGCTTCTTGCTCAGTCAAGCCGACTTGGGCAAGTGGAGGAGCAATGAAGAGTGTTGTCGCATAATTGTTACGAGTTTCGAGATTGTAGCTACCATCGCCTGTAAGGTAGTTGAAGACGATGCGGAAATCATCGAGTGACATGTAGGTGAATTGAGGGCCACCATTGACATCCCCAACTGCAAAGACACCAGGGACGTTGGTTTCCAAATGGCTGTTGACTTGGATTGCCCCACGATCAGTGACTTGGATATCTGTGTTTTCAAGACCAAGTCCAGCTGTGTTTGGCTTACGACCTGTTGCGTAGAGAAGGATATCAAACTCAAATTCTCCCTTATCCGTTACAACGGTTAAGCTGTTTTGGCCATCTTTGATTTCTTGGGTATGAACGCCTTGCAAGAATTGAATGCCATCTTCTTCAAGGTAGCCTTTTGCAAGAGCTGCAATGCTTGGCTCAATCCGTGGCAAGAATGCTTCAGAAGCATCCAGTACTGTTACTTGGCTACCCAAGGTATTGTAGAGATGGGCAAATTCCAATCCGATTGGTCCACCGCCAAGAACACCCAGGCGTTTTGGCAGATTTTCCAAACGTTGAATACCGGTTGAATCCACAGCGAATTTGCTTTCAGCTAGTCCCGGGATTGGAAGGATAGTTGGCACTGCACCAGTATTGATAATAATGGTTTCTGCTGTCAATTCTTCCTTTTCCTCACCGGCTTGAATTTCGATGACCTTGTTGGAAACGAAACGAGCTGTTGCATCGATAATGTCTACACCAGTTCCAGCAATAGTTGCGTAGTTCTTGCCGTTGAGACGAGTGGTGACCGCATTCTTTTCGCTCATGGCTTGTTCAAAATCCAAGCCTTTTTCCGCTGCGACAATCAAGGTCTTGGTTGGGATACAAGCGATATTGATACAAGTACCACCATACATAGACTTGCTCTTTTCAATTAGAGCGACTTTTTTCCCTTGGCTTGATAATTTCGCTGCGAGTGTTTTACCAGCTTTACCAAATCCAATAACAATAACATCATACGTTAACATATGTTACACCTTCTTTCGTTTTCTATTGTATCAAACCCATTTTAAAAAGTCTGAAATCTGCTACGGGATTTTTAGGAGCTCATGGGAATGGGGAATCAGGGACAAGGAGATCCTTTTCATGGTATAATAAAGGGTCGGTGACCGTCATGGTCACACATGAGTTAGAAAGAGTAATTCAAATGGACGGAATTATTAATGTAAAAAAAGAAGCGGGAATGACTTCACATGATGTGGTCTTTAAACTGCGAAAAATCTTAGGAACCAAGAAAATCGGCCATGGGGGAACTCTGGATCCGGATGTGGTGGGGGTTCTTCCGATTGCAGTTGTTCAAGGCGCCAGATGCGAAAGACGGTAAGGCAAAACTCGTTGCTCAAGCCCATGCCATAAAGGATATCGTGTTTAATCAAGAAGTGAACGACTACTTCGACACCACCGAACCTGAAAATAAGCTAGCTCGAATCATGTTCTCTTATTACGGAGCCCTTAATGCTCAGTTAAAAGGAGACGAAACTCGTGCCCGTAGTTTGTTTGAAAGCATAGCTCATGAAAATCCAGAACTCTTTTATGTTCAGGAAGCTCAGAGATGTTTAGAAGTTGAAAACTGATGTCAGAACGTACTACTTTACCGATTGGGAGTGTTGTTCGAGTGAGAGAAGGTGTGGAACCTGTCATGATTGTTAATCATTGTTCAGATACTAAAAAGCAGAGGCAAAAATGAAACTAGGACCATTTGGATTGAGCTTATCAATAGTGGGGTAAAACATGGAAATACAATTAAAATTACGTGGAAACTCAGAAGGATTTATCCTTGAGTCAAAATTACCTGATGATGAACATTGGACTGAAAGAATTGAAATCGTTCAAGAAGAGGAAGGTTATCGTCTATATGCAAAAGATGTAGAAATTCTTGTCTTGAAAGAATCAGAATATATTTCTAAAAAGAAAAGAATAGTCGCAAGAGGGTTAAATAAGGATTTGATATATTATGAAGAAAAAAGATTTGAACATTTATGGGAACAAGCATACTGGCATGGAGTTTTTCAATTCAATTTAAATAACTATGAAATGAGGTGTGTAGGTTCAGGTAGTAAAGGAGATATTTTACCTGTCACAAAAGCTGGCATTCCGATTGCCGTTTATGCTGCAAGTAATATTGCAATTGCTGGAAAGAGAAACTTTTCTCTCTATACTGAAAATATTGACGAAATTGACAGTTTACTGATGTTTTATATAGTTGATTATATTAGGGGATATGACTTTTTAGATATTGATTCTTTATCTGCAAGATATCGTTACTTTTATCAATTCAGTGATCGCTCAGCTCTAACGAAGGAACATTTAGATATGCTTCCAGAGGCTAGAAAACCTTCTAAATTAGAGGCGTTTATCATCTATTTTTTATCAGCTTTGCTTGTTGTGGTTATCAGTTTGGTATCATTACGCTCTTGGTTCTTATTTATAGTATTACTACTGATACATTCTATTTATAATATCATAAAGAATTGGAGAAATAGAGATGAATAGTAGGGTATTTACCTATAGATTTATTATTGATGCTACATTAAAAGAAATCTTAAAAAAGTGCCAATAGCTTGATCAAAGGCATGAGAGAATGGTTTAAATGATACTGGAACGAGTTAATATAACTTTATTGACCACAACTGAAGAGAGGAAAATAGAAAGCAAGACATGAACGGTATTATCAACTTAAAAAAAGAAGCAGGCATGACCTCGCATGATGCGGTTTTTAAGCTACGTAAGATTTTAGGAACTAAAAAAATCGGTCATGGTGGGACCTTGGATCCGGAGGTTGTGGGTGTTTTACCTATTGCTGTGGGAAAGGCGACTCGCATGGTAGAGTTCATGCAGGATGAGGGGAAGGTCTACGAGGGGGAAATCACTCTGGGATATTCAACAACGACCGAGGATGCTAGTGGGGAAGTCGTAGAGCGGACCCCAGTGGAAGCCCCTTTAGATGCAACAGAGGTGGACCGCATGATTGCCCAGATGGTGGGAGAAATGGAGCAGATACCGCCTATGTACTCAGCAGTCAAGGTCAACGGACGTAAGCTCTATGAATATGCGCGGGCAGGAGAAGTAGTGGAACGCCCTGTCCGACAGGTGACGATTTATGACTTTACGCGCATCGGTGAGATTAGCTACGAGGAAGGACTAGCCCGTTTTCGCTTCAGGGTCAAATGCAGCAAGGGGACCTATATCCGGACCTTGTCGGTGGAATTGGGTCAAAAGTTGGGTTATGCAGCCCATATGTCTCATCTGACCCGAACCAGTGCTGCCGGTTTGTCACTGGATGATGCCCTGACCTTAGAAGAAGTAGCTGAAAAAGTAGGGCAAGGAGATTTGAGCTTCCTTCATCCACTTGAGATTGGTACCGGGGATCTGGAAAAAGTAGAGCTGACAGTTGAAGAAGTTGGCGAAGTCCAAGTGGGACGCTTTATTCCAGTTGAGAGCGAAGCCAGAGAGTTAGCTGCGTTTTACCAAGGGAAATTGGTAGCCATTATGGAAAAAAGGGAAGAACTTTACAAACCTCGCAAGGTTTTTCTGACAGAAAGTGTGTTACAATAAATTTATGAACATTTGTTATGTAACTAGTGAAAAAGAAATAAAAGCTCAAGCAGATACTGTTCTTGTCTTGGGCTATTTTGACGGTCTCCATCGAGGACATCAGGAGCTCTTTCGGACAGCTCGTACCATTGCTGATGATCAAGGACTTCGAGTAGCTGTTTTGACCTTTCCAGAATCTCCAAAGCTGGCTTTTGCCCGTTACCAACCAGAACTACTCCTCCACCTCCAAAACCCAGAGGAGCGCTTTAAACGAATGGAAGAACTGGGAGTCGATGATCTATATCTTATCGATTTTACCAGTGATTTTGCGGCTCATACGGCCCAAGAATTCGTTGCGGCCTACCTAACTGCACTTCGGGCGCGTGTCTTAGTGGCAGGCTTTGATTATAGCTTTGGTAGCGATAAGAAAGTAGCTAGTGATCTAGAAACCTATTTTAAGGGTCAAGTCATCGTCGTTCCACCTGTCCTAGACCAGGGCGAAAAAATCAGCTCAACCCGTATTCGGCAGGCGATTGCATCAGGCCAGGTTAAAGAAGCAGCTGATCTTTTAGGTTATCCCTTATCCAGTCGTGGCATTGTAGTCCATGGGGATGCACGAGGTCGTACCATTGGTTTTCCAACAGCCAATCTGGCGCCGATCGATCGCACCCATCTCCCTCAAGATGGTGTTTATGTCGTCGAAGTTGAGGTGCTAGGGAAACGTCACCGGGGGATGGCTTCTGTAGGGAAAAACTCGACCTTTGATGGGACGGAACTTCGCTTTGAAGCCAATATCTTTGATTTTTCAAAAGATATTTATGGACATACGATTCGGATTTTTTGGTTAGACAAGATTCGAGAAATGGTCAAATTTGATAGTGTAGAAGCACTCATCGAGCAACTGCATCAGGACGAAATCCTGGCTCGTCAATGGACCAGATAATCTTTGTTAGAAATTCTCCCTTAAGGGGAGAATTTTCTTTGTCTAAATTCAAAAATCACTATGCAAGCACGGAATAATTTTGTATAATAGAGTTAGCTAAGTGTGTCCAGAAAAAGAAGAGAAGAACATGATTACATTATTTTTGTCTCCGAGTTGTACATCCTGTCGGAAGGCACGGGCTTGGTTAGAAAAACATGAGGTTCCTTTTAAGGAACACAATATTATGACGAGTCCTTTAACAACTGAGGAGTTGCGTAATATTTTAGCTCTAACTGAGAACGGTACAGACGATATTATTTCAACTCGTTCTAAGATTTTTCAGAAGCTAAATGTTGATGTAGAGGATTTATCGATTTCTGCTTTGATCAAGTTGATTGAGGAAAATCCTAGTCTTTTGCGTCGCCCAATTATTCTAGATAAAAAACGGATGCAAATTGGTTTTAATGAGGATGAAATCCGTGCATTTCTCCCTCGAGGATATCGTAAGGAAGAGTTAAGATCTGCTACATTAAGAGCGGAGATCCATTAATATGAATAAGAATTATAGTTACCCACTCGATTTATCGTGGAGCACTGAAGAGCTTGCTTCGGTGCTTTCTTTTTTTAATCAGGTTGAACAAGCCTATGAACAAAAGGCAGATGCCCGCATCTACCTAGAAGCCTATAAGGCCTTTAAGAAAGTTGTCCCAAGTATTGGCGAAGAAAAGCGTCTGGGCAAGGAATTTGAAGAGGTCAGTGGCTACTCACTTTACCGCGCAACCAAAGTTGCGAAAGAAAAAGGGGAAGGATGGTTTTCGATTGATCAATAAATTAGAATTTGCTAAGACCATTGTCAAAGAAGCAGGAAGCTATCTAAGAGAACACTTACATGACCAGCTAGCTATTACTGTCAAAACAAATCCGACGGATTTGGTGACTCAGATGGATCAGAAAGTGCAAGCAACCTTAGTCCATAAGATATTAGAAGCTTATCCAGAAGACCAAATTTTCGCTGAAGAAGATGAACTTCGTGCTCCTATTCACTCCGGCAAGGTCTGGGTGATTGATCCCATTGATGGGACCAATAATTTTGTGACCCAAAAAGAAGATTTTGCTGTAATGGTTGCCTATTTTGAAGAAGGGATTGGCCAGTTTGGCTTGATCTATGATGTCATGCGCGACCATCTCTTTTTTGGTGGAAAGGATTTTGGAGTCTTATGCAATGACAAAGAACTGAAACCATTTCAAAATCGGCCTCTTGGGGACTTATTAGTGGCTTCCAATGTCGGCATGCTCAAATCCAACGCTTGGGGCATGGCGGATCTGGGAGCAGAGTGCTTGGGGATTCGAGTCTATGGGAGCGCTGGTATCAGCTTTACCAAGATTCTATCTGGTGGTATTTTAGGCTACTTTAGCTATATCTGGCCTTGGGATTATGCTGCTGCTGCCATTATGGGCGAGTGTCTAGGTTACTCGGTCCTGACCTTGGAAGGGAAAGAACCCAACTATGAGACCTTGGAGCCCATTATGATGGTGCCGACTTGTAAACTAGATGAAATTCAACCTTTTTTGACGAAAGGAAAAAACGCATGACCTTTCCTCAAGGATTTAAAGAAAAGTATACCCAATTACTTGGAGAAGAGGCTGAAGCCTTCTTTCAAACTTTTGATGAACCAGCCGTTTCTGCCTATCGAACCAATCCATTAAAGGCAGTGCAAATTAGAGGCGATGAGCCCATTCCAGGCATGCCTTGGAGTTACTATGGTAAGGTATCGGGGAAATCCATTGCCCATGTCACAGGTTTGGTCTACTCGCAAGAACCAGCTGCCCAAATGGTGGCTCAAGTAGCGCATCCCAGTCCGGGTATGAAGGTCTTGGATCTTGCGGCAGCCCCTGGTGGAAAGACGACTCACCTGCTCTCTTATTTAGGCAATCAAGGCCTCCTCTTTTCTAATGAAATTCACAAGGGACGCTCCAAGATTCTGGTCGAGAATGTCGAACGCTTTGGTGCTCGTAACGTCGTGGTGACCAATGAATCAGCCGAACGTTTGGCAAAGGTTTTCCCAGCCTTTTTCGATCTGATTGTTTTGGATGCACCATGCTCTGGTGAAGGAATGTTTCGGAAGCAGCCAGATGCCATGGACTACTGGAACCCAGATTATCCAGCTCAATGTGCAAGTCTTCAAAGAGAAATCTTAACAGATGCTATCAAGATGCTGGCACCAGGGGGGCAGCTAGTTTATTCGACTTGTACCTGGGCCCCGGAAGAGAACGAAGAGATTGTCTCTTGGCTTTTAGAAGAATATGAGCTAGAGTTGCTACCGATTGAAAAAATTAATGGTATGGTAGAAGGGATTGGACATCCTGAAACGGCCCGTATGTATCCTCATCATTTCAAGGGTGAAGGGCAATTTGTTGCTAAATTCCTTTATCACGGAGAGCCTGAAGTTAAGAAGTTCAAGGAAGGACGTTCCAATCTAACGGCTGAGCAGAAGAAGTTGTGGCAAGCTTTTGCCAAGGACTGTTTAGCTATCGACTTGGAGGGTCTCTACCAATGTTTTGGAGATCAGCTTTATCTCTTACCATCTGGACTTCCTGATTTGAAAAAGGTCAAGATTGCTCGCAATGGCTTGCACCTTGGTACCTTTAAGAAGAATCGCTTTGAACCTAGCTTTGCTCTGGGCCTAGCTCTGAAACCAGATCAAGTGAAAAAATCAGTCAGCTTGTCGGATCCAGACTTTAGTAAGTACGTGGCTGGAGAGACCATTCAGTTGGTGCAAGATTACGCAAATGGATGGTATCAGGTCCTGGCTGGAGGCAATGGTTTGGGCTTTGCAAAAGTAACGGGACGAACGTTAAAAAATTTCTTTCCAAAAGGCTTGAGATTTAGATAAATTATTAGGAAATGCGGTCTTTCTATGTTATAGTGGAAATAGAGTGATTCTTGCTAGAATACTAGAAGATGACCAAGTGTTTAGAGATAACATTTAAACGATATTTGATTTTGATTCAAGGAGACTTACATTGAATAAATGCAAAAAGCTAGTCCTTGGGCTAGCAACAGTAGCACTTGCAGCTTCTCTATCTGCCTGTGCATCTTGGATTGACCGTGGAGAAGCGATTACAGCTGTTGGATCGACAGCCCTACAACCGCTCGTTGAAGGGGTGGTAGATCGTTATGTGGAAGAACATCCCGGTAAGATTGTTAATGTCCAAGGAGGCGGATCTGGTACAGGTCTTTCTCAGGTCCAATCGGGAGCTGTGGATATTGGAAATAGTGACCTCTTTGCGGAGGAAAAAGATGGAATCGATGCTTCTAGCTTGGTAGACCATCAAGTGGCAGTAGCAGGAACAGCCATCATTGCCAATAAGAATATTTCCGTAGACGATTTGACAACTGAACAATTGCGTAAGATTTTTACTGGTGAATATACCAACTGGAAGCAATTGGGTGGTGAGGATCTTGAAATTACCATTGTGAACCGGGCAGTAGGATCCGGTAGCCGTGCCGTATTCGATGACATCATCATGAATGGGAAAGATCCTAAACAGGCTCAGGAACAGGATTCCAATGGAATGGTGAAAAACATTGTTTCCCAGACTCCAGGTGCCATTTCTTATTTGGCTTTTACCTACGTGGATGATAGTGTCAAAACCATGAAGTTAAATGGCTATGAACCAACTAAGGAAAACGTGGTGAATAATAACTGGCCAATTTGGTCCTACGAACACATGTATACCAAGGGAGAGCCAAGTAAATTGGCCAAGAAATTCTTGGATTATATGATGACAGATGAGGTCCAGCAGGAAATCGTTGGTAAGATGGGCTATATCCCAATCAATGATATGAAAGTCAGCCGTGATCTTGACGGTAACATTACGAAGAAATAAGAAGAATTAGGTAAAAAATGAACGAAGTAGCAAAAAAAATGCTCGCAAAGTCCAATAATTCTCGTTTGGAAAAATTTGGTAAAACCATTACCTTCTGTTGTATGAGTTTAATTGTCTTTGTTGTAGCTTTGATTTTGATTTTTGTAGCCCAAAAGGGATTATCGACCTTCTTTGTCAACAAGGTCAATGTCTTTAGTTTCCTTTTCGGATCCACTTGGAATCCGTCAGGGAAAGAATTTGGGGCTTTGCCAATGATCTTGGGTTCCTTCATTGTAACCCTTTTGTCTGCTTTGGTGGCGACACCTTTTGCCATTGGTGCGGCAGTCTTTATGACAGAAGTTTCTCCTAAGGGATCTCGTCTCTTACAACCAGCCATTGAGTTATTGGTAGGGATTCCTTCCGTTGTATATGGATTTATTGGTTTGCAAGTAGTGGTTCCATTTGTTCGTTCCATCTTTGGTGGGACAGGATTTGGGATCTTGTCAGGGGTCTTTGTCCTCTTTGTCATGATTCTCCCAACAGTGACCTTTATGACAACAGACAGCTTACGGGCAGTCCCTCGTCACTACCGGGAAGCGAGTATGGCTATGGGAGCGACTCGCTGGCAAACCATCTGGCATGTCACCTTAAAGGCAGCTCGCTCGGGTATTTTTACGGCAGTTGTCTTTGGGATGGCGCGTGCCTTCGGGGAAGCCTTGGCTATTCAGATGGTAGTCGGAAACTCAGCAGTTGTTCCAACATCTTTAACAACTCCAGCTTCCACCTTGACCTCCATTTTGACCATGGGTATTGGAAATACTGTTATGGGAACAGTTAACAACAACGTTCTCTGGTCACTTGCTTTGGTGCTCTTGCTGATGAGTTTGGCATTCAACAGCGTTATCAAATTGATCACGAAAGAAAGAGGTAAGAAGAACTATGCACGCTAAAAAAATAGATAAGATAGCGACAGGGGTTCTCTATGCTATTGCTGGAATTATTGTCACTATTCTTGCTTCTTTGATTCTCTATATCTTACTTAGAGGGTTGCCGCATGTGTCTTGGACTTTCTTGACCAGCAAATCCTCTTCTTACCAAGCAGGTGGAGGGATTGGGATTCAGCTTTATAATTCCTTCTTCCTCTTAGTCATTACCTTGATTATTTCCTTCCCACTTTCTTTGGGGGCAGGGATCTACTTGTCAGAGTATGCCAAGAAGGGCCCATTGACCAATTTGGTTCGGACCTGTATTGAAATCTTGTCTTCCCTTCCATCAGTTGTAGTCGGTCTCTTTGGCTATTTGGTCTTTGTAGTGCAGTTCCAATATGGCTTCTCGATTATTTCTGGAGCCTTGGCCTTGACGGTCTTTAACTTGCCACAGATGACACGGAACATTGAAGATAGTTTGCAAAACGTCCACCATACACAAAGAGAAGCTGGGCTTGCGCTTGGAATCTCTCGTTGGGAAACCGTGATTCATGTGGTGGTACCAGAAGCCTTGCCAAGTATTATTACGGGTGTCGTACTGGCTTCTGGACGGATTTTCGGGGAAGCAGCGGCCTTGATTTATACAGCTGGACAGTCTGCTCCAGCTTTGGATTGGAGTAACTGGAACCTCTTCAGTGTGACCAGTCCAATCTCTATTTTCCGTCAAGCGGAAACACTAGCGGTCCACATTTGGAAGGTCAATAGTGAAGGAACCATTCCAGATGCTATTGAAGTATCCGCTGGATCTGCAGCCGTTTTGTTGATCTTCATTTTGATATTCAACTTTGGAGCACGTAAGCTCGGTACTTACCTCCATAAGAAATTAACCTCAGCATAAAAGGAGAAGAAATGTCAAAATACAATTGGGATGAGAGACACATCATTACTTTTCCTGAAGAAAAGGTGGTCCTATCTACCAAAGATTTGCATGTCTACTATGGCTCTAATGAATCAATCAAGGGTGTGGATATGCAGTTTGAGAAGAATAAAATCACAGCTTTGATTGGTCCTTCTGGATCAGGGAAGTCCACCTATCTTAGAAGTTTGAACCGGATGAACGATACCATTGATATTGCGCGTGTGACTGGTGAAATCTGGTACGAAGGGATTGATGTCAACCGACCAGATATCAATGTCTATGAAATGAGAAAGCATATCGGGATGGTCTTCCAACGACCAAATCCATTTGCGAAGTCTATCTACCGCAATATTACCTTCCCTCACGAACGGGCAGGAGTCAAAGACAAGAAGGTCTTGGATGAAATCGTAGAAAAATCCTTGAAGCAAGCAGCCCTCTGGGATCAGGTCAAGGATGACTTGCACAAGTCTGCTTTGACGCTCTCAGGAGGTCAACAGCAACGCCTTTGTATTGCCCGTGCCATCTCCGTTAAACCAGAGATTTTGCTCATGGATGAGCCAGCCTCAGCCTTAGACCCGATCGCAACAGCGCAATTAGAAGAAACCATGCTGGAGTTGAAGAAGGATTACACGATTGTCATCGTGACACACAGTATGCAACAAGCAGCGCGTGCTAGTGATTATACCGGTTTCTTCTACCTTGGAAACCTCATCGAGTACGATAAGACTTCGAATATTTTCCAAAATGCGAAACTCCAATCAACCAACGATTATGTGTCTGGTCACTTTGGATAGGAATTGCCAACTTAGAAACAACATAAGGATGAAAACATGACAGAACCAATTTTGCAAGTCAAGGACTTGTCGGTTTATTACAATAAGAAAAAGGCACTGAATAGTGTGTCACTGGATTTCACCCCTAAAGAAATCACGGCTTTAATCGGTCCGTCTGGATCGGGGAAGTCTACCTTGCTTAAAGCCATCAATCGGATGGGCGATTTGAACCATGAGGTGACGACGACAGGAACCGTCATCTACAATGGTCACAATATCTATAGTCCCCGGACTGATACAGTGGAGCTTCGTAAGGAAATCGGAATGGTCTTCCAACAGCCCAATCCTTTCCCTATGTCTATCTACGACAATGTCACCTACGGACTCATGATTAATGGGGTTAAGGACAAGCAAGTCTTGGATGAGGCAGTTGAAACCTCACTGAAAAGTGCTTCCATCTGGGATGAGGTCAAGGATCGCCTGCATGATTCTGCTATCGGACTTTCTGGTGGTCAGCAGCAGCGGGTTTGTGTAGCGCGGGTCCTTGCGACCAGTCCAAAGATTATTCTTTTGGATGAACCAACTTCAGCGCTGGACCCGATTTCAGCTGGTAAGATTGAAGAAACCCTGTATGGACTAAAAGAACGTTACACCATGCTCTTGGTGACTCGCTCCATGCAGCAAGCGAGTCGGATTTCCGATAAAACAGCCTTTTTCTTAGATGGCGATTTGATTGAGTACAATGATACCAATGAAATGTTCTTGAACCCAGCTAAGAAAGAAACAGAAGACTATGTCTCTGGTAAATTTGGATAGGAAGAAAATAAAATGTTACGAGTTCAATTTGAAGAAGATTTAGAAAAATTGCATAACCAATTTTATGCAATGGGAAATGAAGTGTTGACCCAAATCAATCGTACGGTTCGTGCTTTCGTCACACATGACCGTGAATTGGCCCGCCAGGTTATCGAAGATGATGCGGATATCAATGAATACGAAGTGAAATTGGAGCGCAAATCTTTTGAGATTATCGCCCTTCAACAGCCAGTTTCGCAAGACCTTCGCGTGGTCATGACGGTCTTAAAAGCAGTCTCTGACTTAGAGCGGATGGGTGACCATGCGGTTTCAATCGCGAAAGCAACTATTCGAATGAAGGGGGAAGTCCGCATCCAATCTGTTGAAGAAGAGATCAGCAAGATGGGACGTGAAGTTAAAGACTTTGTTGAAGCGACACTGGATGTTTACCTCAAAGGTGATGTAGATTTGGCCTATGAAGTAGCTAGCCGAGACGAAGTGATCAACCATTACTTTGATAGCATTCAAGAATTAGCAACAGAAGAAATTCGGAAGAATCCAGAGTCCATCGTTACCGGACGGGATTATTTCCAAGTGATCAACTTCTTGGAACGCATCGGAGATTATGCAAAAAACATCTGTGAATGGGTTGTCTACTTCGAAACAGGAAAAATTGTGGAATTATAAGAAAATAAAGTCTGAGGTCATCATCTCAGACTTTATTTTCTTAGAGACCTGGTTTTGCCTCCTCTTACCTTACAGACCATAGGATTTATGTTAGAATAGAAGATGAGAATAAATGAAGAAGGAGATACTCATGCAAGCAGTTGCACATTTTATTGATACATTTGTACCTGAGCACTATGATCTATTCTTAGATTTGAACCGCTCAAACAAGACTTTCTCAGGGAAAGTGACCATTACAGGAGAGGCAAAGGATACTCGCATCTCTCTTCACCAAAAGGATTTGACCATCGAATCTGCACAAGTAGATGGGCAAGATTGTGCCTTTACAGTCAAGGATGAGGAAGAAGCGGTCTTTGTTGAAGTTCCTGCTACAGGTAAAGTAAACCTTACACTTTCTTATGAAGGAAAAATTACCGATAATATGACAGGGATCTATCCGTCTTACTATACAGTAGATGGTGTCAAAAAGGAAGTGATTTCTACTCAATTTGAAAGTCACTTTGCGCGTGAAGCCTTCCCAAGTGTGGATGAACCAGAAGCCAAAGCGACTTTTGATTTGGCTGTGAAGTTTGACCAAGAAGAGGGGGAAATCGTTCTTTCTAACATGCCTGAAATCGATGTCGAAAGTCGGAAAGAAACAGGTATTTGGAAGTTTGATACAACTCCTCGTATGTCTTCTTATCTTTTGGCCTTTGCGGCAGGAGATTTGCAGGGTGTGACAGCTAAGACCAAGAATGGAACCCTAGTCGGTGTCTACTCTACCAAAGCTCACCCATTAGAAAACTTGGACTTCTCATTAGATATTGCTGTTCGTGCCATTGAATTCTACGAAGACTATTATGGAGTGGCTTACCCAATCCCTCAATCCCTTCATATTGCCCTTCCAGACTTCTCTTCAGGAGCTATGGAAAACTGGGGCTTGGTAACCTACCGCGAAGTTTACCTCCTTGTAGATGAGAATTCGACAGCCCAAAGCCGTCAAACAGTAGCCTTGGTGGTGGCTCACGAATTGGCTCACCAATGGTTCGGAAACCTCGTAACGATGAAGTGGTGGGATGACCTCTGGTTGAATGAAAGCTTTGCCAATATGATGGAATATGTCTGCTTGGATGCCATCGAACCAAGCTGGAACATTTTTGAAGACTTCCAAACGACAGGTGTACCTGCTGCCTTGAAACGCGATGCGACTGATGGCGTTCAATCCGTCCATGTGGAAGTGAAACACCCAGACGAGATCAACACCCTCTTTGACCCAGCGATTGTTTATGCTAAGGGTAGCCGTCTTATGCACATGCTTCGTCGCTGGTTAGGCGATGACGCTTTCCGCAAGGGCTTGAAAATCTACTTTGAAAAGCACCAATATGGAAATACCATTGGGCAAGATCTTTGGGAAGCCTTGGGTCAAGCTTCTGGTCGGGATGTAGCAGCCTTTATGGATTCTTGGTTGGAGCAACCTGGCTATCCAGTTGTTTCAGCTTCTGTAGAGAATGATACCTTGATCATCCGTCAAGACCAGTTCTTTATCGGAGAAAAAGAAGAAAAAGGTCGCAAGTGGGTTGTTCCGCTAAATAGCAACTGGTCAGGTATTCCAGATACTTTGGAAACAGAAGTCTTAGAAATTCCAAACTACAGTGCCTTGAAAGCAGCTAATAGCGGTGCTCTTCGCTTTAATACAGAAAATACGGCCCACTATATCAGTGACTACCGTGGGGAATTGTTGGAAGACATCCTTGCGGACCTTGCTAACTTAGATAGCACTTCAAAATTACAAGTGGTTCAAGAACGTCGTCTGTTAGCTGAAAGTGGGCAAATTTCCTATGCAAGCCTCTTGCCAGTGATCGAGCATTTGACAGAAGAAAATTCCTTCTTGGTAGTTTCTGCTGTTTCGAGCGTCTTGACTGGAATCAGTCTCTTTGTGAATGAAGGAACGGAAACAGAAGTTGCCTTCCATGAGCTGTTGAAACGGATGAACCGCTACAACTTTGAACGCTTGGGACTAGAAGCTAAGCCAGGTGAAGCAGAAGAAGACGAAAAAGTTCGTCAGCTCATGATTGCCAATATGATTAAGGCTAATGATGAAGCTGCACAAGCCCAAGCGAGTGTCCTCTTTGAAGCACATGCATCTGATCTAGAAAAACTTCCAGCTGCCATTCGTCTGCAAATCTTGATCAACCAAATCAAGCATCAGGAAACCAAGGCACTTAGCCAACAATACCTAGATACCTATGTGAAGACAGTGGATGGAAACTTTAAGCGCCAGTTAGCGGCAGCTCTTTCTTACACCAAAGATGCGGAAACCTTGGAAGCTCTATTGAAGGAGTGGAAGAACAAGGATGTGGTGAAACCGCAAGACTTGGCTATGAGCTGGTACTTCAATTTCTTGCATCATGACTTTACCCAAGGAAGAACCTGGACTTGGGCACGTGAGAACTGGGATTGGATCAAGAAGGCACTCGGTGGTGATATGAGCTTTGATAAGTTTGTTATCTACCCAGCCAACTGTTTCAAGACCCTTGAACGCTTGAATGAATACAAGGCCTTCTTTGAACCTCAATTAGAAGATATGGCGATTAGCCGCAATATCAAGATGGGAATCAAGGAAATCGCCGCTCGTATCGATCTTATCGAGCGTGAGAAAGCAGCTGTTGAAGCAGCCCTTCTAGCAACAAAATAATGAAAAAAGCTCCTAGAGAGTGCTATGCAGATCTGCAAGCCTCTCTAAGAGTTTTTATTTTGCTTTTTTGAAATAAGGGAGATGCTTGAGATTTCGATAAAGAATGACCGCGAAAATAGTTGTCAACGTAATCTTAATCAAATCTGGCACCACAAAAGGTAAGACGACAAATTTTATTGCGAAATCTAAAGATTTATGGGCAATGAGCATAAACCCTAAGGCACCCCCAATAAAGAGAACGACTTCTCCTAAAGCGTTAGCAAGAAAAATACGAATGGGCTGTCCCTTTTGACCAGCAAAGATAGAAGTAACCAAAGCACGAAGGGGAAAGAAGAAAAGGAATCCGGCAGTGGGACCGTAGAAGGAGCTGATGCCTCCGTGACCACCTGCAAAGACGGGAAGTCCAATGGCACCTAAGAGGAGGTAAATGAGAACGGAAAGGGTAGCTTCTTTTGGACGATAGATGCTGGCGATTAATCCAATGGCTAAAGTCTGAAGCGTGATAGGAATGGGTCCAAGTGGGATTGTAAAAGGTGATAGGGCAGCAATCAGAGCTGCTCCAAGAGCAATTAATGTCATTGATTCAATTTTTTTCAAAACAGTAAACCTCGATTTATTTTTATGGTAACTATTCTACAAAAAAGAAGGAACCCTGTCAAGTCTTCTTTTCAGCTGTTACAAATGTCTCCTTGATCATTTTAGGAAAGTTTAAGAAAAAATTTAGCCACGGTTAAGGAAGGGTCGGTAAACTATCCTTATCTAAACAAAGGCCTTGTTTAAATAAAAAAAAATAAGGAAATGAAAGAATGCAAGCTTCGAATGAACAAAAGCAAGAAAGAACTGAAAAAATGATTGTTCTTAAGAAAAGTCCTAAGTGGTGGGCAACTGTCGCAGCAACAGGAGGACTCATCGTAGGAATGACAAGTGGATTTGGATTGGGAATGTTGGCGACAGCCAATACGACTCCCCAACGTCAACAAGCAACAGTCTCTACACAAAACACTAACCAACCTAACCAAAATCCTCAAGGACAAAATGGACATTCTAACTCACAAGGTTTTAATGGACAAAATGGTGGACCAGGGCAAGGTGAGATGAATGGTCAACCGCCACAAGGTGGGGGACCTCAAGCTCAACCAGACAGCCAACAAAATGGGAAATCCAATAAAAAGTCCTCCAAGAAGTCCTCTTCGAAAAAATCGTCAAGCAATACAAAACATTCATCAAAGGATGAGACAGGGACAGCGGGCTAAGAAAAAGTTGAAATCGCTATCTGAAAGCTACTGTATGAAGCCTTGTCATGTTATAATAGAGTAGAAAATACTCATCATCCCTGTGGAATAATGAGAAGGAGAAAGTAAACATGATTAAGATTTTATTAGTCGAAGATGACCTTGGTTTGTCTAATTCAGTATTTGATTTTTTAGATGATTTTGCAGATGTCATGCAAGTCTTTGATGGGGATGAAGGTTTGTATGAGGCTGAAAGTGGGATCTATGACCTAATTTTACTGGACCTCATGCTTCCTGGCAAAGATGGTTTCCAAGTTCTAAAAGAATTGAGAGATAAGGGGGTCTCCACTCCGGTATTGATTATGACAGCCAAAGAGAGCTTGGACGATAAGGGCCATGGTTTTGAGTTGGGAGCAGATGACTATCTGACCAAGCCTTTCTACCTAGAAGAGTTGAAAATGCGAATCCAAGCATTGTTGAAGCGCGCTGGTAAGGTCAATGAAAATACTCTTTCTTATGGGAATGTGACCGTTAATCTCTCGACTAACTCTACGCTTGTTGAAGGGAAAGAAGTAGAACTATTAGGAAAAGAATTTGATCTTTTGGTCTATTTCCTTCAAAATCAAAATGTCATCCTGCCAAAAACACAAATCTTTGATCGACTTTGGGGATTTGATAGCGATACGACCATTTCGGTTGTCGAAGTGTATGTTTCTAAGATTCGGAAGAAATTAAAAGGTACAGACTTTGCAAAAAATCTCCAAACATTGCGTAGCGTGGGGTATATTCTGAAAGATGCTCAATAAAATTAAAAAAACTGTCAATGCGGATGACTTTTCTTATTTCATCCGCTATTTCGGACTCTTTACCTTGATTTTCTCAACCATGACCTTGATTATTATTCAGGTGATGCGTTCCAGTCTTTATACAACGGTTGACGAAAATTTAAAAATGCTCAGTAAAGATCGCTATTCGATTATCAGTTTGGCAAACCGTACAGGCAATGGGATGGGAAGAGACGAAACTGCTGATGACGGCCCAGAAGATGATGAACTTGGTCCCGAGGATGGCCCTAGACCATCGGTTACTTCCAATAGCACAGCTATCCTTTTGAATGATAAATTTGAAAATGTGACGACGGATAATGGTTTCCTAGATCTAAAAACAGTAACTTTTAGTCGCAGTTATTTAAACAAAATCAAGCAGATTCAAATTACCAATCATTATAAGCAGAAGGAAAGTTACCGGGCTTATTTGGTAGATATTGATCCCGATGATTATATCGACGGGGTGAAATATGCCGTGATCATGACCAATATCAGTCAGTTGGAACAGACCAGTGAAAAACATGAGAGTCAAATTGCCTTGGTCATGATTTGTTTCTGGGGCATTTCCCTCTTTGCAAGTATCTTCCTGGCTAAGATGAGTGTGAAACCTCTCTTAGAGAGCATGAACCGGCAGAAGGCCTTCGTCGAAAATGCCTCTCATGAATTGCGGACGCCTTTAGCGGTTTTGCAAAATCGTTTGGAAACCTTATTCCGCAAACCAGAGGCAACGATTATGGAATCTAGTGAGAATATCGCCTCCTCTTTGGATGAAGTTCGCAATATGCGCTTATTGACGACCAATCTCTTAAACTTAGCCCGTCGAGATGATGGGATTAAACCGGAGTTTTGCGAGATCACACCATCCTTTTTTGATCAAACTTTTGCCAATTATGAAATCATTGCGGAGGAAAACGAAAAAATCTTCGAATATGAGAATCTGGTGGATAGGAGTCTGGTGACTGATAAGGTCCTATTGAAACAACTGATGACCATTTTGTATGATAATGCCCTCAAATATACGGAGGAAGAAGGGAAAATACGCTTTGTCGCCCAATTCAAGGATCGTTATCTCTATCTTCGAGTAGAGGACAATGGTCCAGGAATTGCTGATGAAGATAAAAAACGGATTTTTGATCGTTTCTATCGAGTGGATAAAGCGCGAACCCGTCAAAAGGGTGGTTTTGGTTTAGGCTTATCCTTAGCCAAGCAAATCGTAGAAGCCTTCAATGGTACCATTAGTGTTCGAGATAACAAACCTAAAGGTTCTATTTTCGAGGTAAAACTAGCAACTAAGTCAGAAAGTAAAAAGAGATCCAGTTCTAAATCAACGAAGAACAAGTAAGAGAGTGGGACAGAAATCCTAGCCTCTCAATTGTCTTTGGATTGTCGAGCAAGATGCAGTGGTTGAGTGCTCAAAGCACTGCTTTGAGGTGGCGGATAGAACTTGCGAAGCAAGTATCCTAAGTCTTTGTTCGCTTTTTAAGCTTCAAAGATGCCCTATGTTGACGGAAACTATGTTTCCTTTATCTGCAACCTTCAACAGTCTCCCAGACTGTTGAAGCTGTGCGGAGGTGGGACGACGAAATCGAATTCTAACGAATGACCGATTTCTGTCCCACTCTCTTTTTCATCCATTTCAATTAATCGCTATTTTGATCTGACTAGTGTATAATAGTAAAAAAAGAAAGAGGTGTCTTATGGCTTCAAAAATGTTACACACTTGTTTACGTGTGGAGAATTTAGAAAAATCAATTGCCTTTTATGCAGATGCATTTGGCTTTAAGGAATTGCGCCGCAAAGATTTTCCTGAATACAAATTTACGATCGTTTATCTTGGTTTAGAAGGGGATGACTATGAGTTGGAATTAACTTACAACTATGATCATGGTCCCTATGTAATTGGAGATGGTTTTGCTCACGTAGCCTTGAGTACACCAGATCTTGAAGCCCTTCATGCCGAGCATAAGGAAAAAGGTTATCAAGTAACAGATCCAAAAGGTTTGCCAGGAACACTTCCAAACTATTACTTTATTGTGGACCCAGATGGCTACAAAGTAGAAGTGATTCGTGAAAAGTCCCTATAATCAGCAATCACATCACATAGGATAAAGAGCAGGTGAGAACTGACCTGTTCTTTTTTGTTTTTGAAATTGGCTATTACTAAATGACAGGGGATAGGGTAGTCCCCTAATTTCCTATTGTTTTTTAGGATTTAATTTCTAGATTTGAGAGTTTTCTACTGTTTTTTGGTGATAAAATTGCTATAATAAGAATATGAAGAATTCCTACTTGAAAATGTTTATCCTCGTTCTTCTTAACCTCCTTTTTATCGGAGGAATCTATCTGGCTTATCAGAAGATTGAGGAAGCCCGCGCCATCAAAAATTATAATCAACAGCTTTCTAAAGTCATTCAGGAAGAAGCAGCAGTTGAAAAAGACAAAGATACCAGCCTTCAAAAAGGAATGGTTGGTCAATCTTATGTTGCTGCTTACTACCCGAAAAATAATGAAGAACCCATCGCAGTAGTTAAAGAGAGAATTTTGGCTGACGTTGGCTCTCTTCCTCAAGAAGAGAAGAAGAACCAGCAAGCAAAAGAGCTCTTGTTCTACCATACCGAACGCTCAGAAGACCCATTTGTAGGGGTTCATCCTTATCAGGTGAAGAAGACCCAGTACAAGTGGAAAAACGGCAAGTTCATTAAAGAAGGGATTGACAAACTACCTCTCCTCTATCTAACGGATGAGGGGACGGTCTTCCAATTTTCCCAATTGTTTACGGATGCAAATCTAGCCAAAGAAACTCTCTTAACAGAATTGCGTGCCCAGCTGGTCTTCCTTCAGTTAGGGGAAGATAGAATTGAAGAGCTGATGCAAACCGTCTCAGCAAGTGATATGGCAAGCTGGCAGTTCACCTATAATAAAGGTGTGCTTTCCATCACACTTTCAGTAGATATTGAAGGTATGGAAACTTTTGATGTTCCTCTTTCCAAACTCTATGATGTGATTGATTCTGCTCGTCTGAATCCTGAAGATCTTCAATCTTATGAGGCCTACCAAACTCAACGTCATGCTAAGATGGTTGCCTTAACATTTGATGATGGTCCGGATCCAACGACGACCCCTCAAGCCCTAGATATCTTGAACAAGTACCATGTTAAAGCGACTTTCTTTATGCTTGGGAAAAATGTCTCGGCCTATCCTGAAGTGGCTAAACGGGTACGTCAGGAAGGACATGAAATCGGGATCCATACCTGGAATCACCCTGTCTTAACCAAGTTGCCTTTGGAATCTGCCCAAAAAGAAATCATGGATACTAAGGAAGTCATTCAAAAGGTCACTGGGGTGCAAACGAAAATTACTCGTCCGCCTTATGGTTCGATTAATAGTGCCATTCAATATGCAGTGGATCAGGCCTTTATCATGTGGGATGTGGATACTCTGGATTGGAAGACTCATAATACACAAGCCATCTTGGCAGAAGTGAAAAAACAAGTCAAACCAGGATCAATCATCCTGATGCACGATATTCACCAAACATCTATCAATGCCCTTCCAGCTGTTATTGAATACCTTCAATCGCAAGGCTACACTATCGTGACGGTTGATGAACTCTTAGACCACCAAGTGGAAAGTCATCGCCTCTATTACAATCGTAATTAAAAAGAGAGTGGGACAGAAATCGGTCATTCGTTAGAATTCGATTTCGTCGTCCCACCTCCGCACAGTTGAGTAGGGCTGTAAAAGCTGATGAAATCAGCGTAGTAGAGCCCACTCAACCACTGCGTCTTGCTCGACAATCCAAAGACAATTGAGAGGCTAGGACTTTTGTCCCAGCCTCTTCTTATTCCTCGCCTATATAAAGTTGAGCTCCCTTGAGAATCAAAGGACGAACGGGGGTTAATTTTTTTAAACTTTTCAACTCTTCTGGATGGCTGACCAAGGTAATGACATAGCCCTCTTTGCCCATGCGTCCGGTCCGCCCAGATCGGTGGATGTAGGTTTCGGCATCTCGAGGGACTTCATAGTTTACGACACATTCTAGGGAGTCGATATCAATTCCTCGTGCCACCAAATCGGTTGCCAGAAGGAGTGTCAACTGGTGGTCCTTAAAGCGTTCCAGAATGACTTTACGGAACTTGACATTAACGTCACTAGCAAGTGAGACAGCGCTAACTTCCCGGTATTGGAGTTTTTCTTCGGCGCTTCCCAGGTCTGACAAGCTGTTGAAGAAAACGAGCCCACGAAAGTCTTCGACATTGGAGAGTTTTCTGAGGAGTTCGACTTTTTCTCGCTTATCCACTTCCATATAGAAGTGCTGGATATTGTCCAAGTTTTGTCCTTCCACTTGAATGGTTAGGGTATTGGGTTCGATTTGTTCTGGATCAAACTTGGTCGTTGCACTCATATAGATAAATTGATGATCTCGGGGTGCGTAGTGGCAAATCTTATCGACAAAGTGATACTGAGAGTCACTAAAAAGTTGGTCAAATTCATCCAGGATGATGGTATCGACATTCATCATCTTGATTTTTTTTAACTTGATCAATTCAAAAATACGGCCAGGAGTTCCAATGAGAATTTCGGGCCCCTTTTTGAGGCGTTCGATTTGCCGCTTCTGACTAGAGCCAGAGAGGAACAGTTGGGCACTGAGTCCTAGAGGTTCCGCCCATTGTTTGGCAACATCAAAGATTTGTCCTGCCAACTCTGTGTTGGGAGAGAGGATCAACAATTGTTGCGCTTTTTTAGGTTTTAGCTTGAGAAGACTAGGGAAGAGATAGGCCAGGGTCTTTCCGGTTCCTGTCGGGCTGACTCCAAGCACGTTCTCCCCTTGAGTAATAGGCTCAAAGAGGCGTTCTTGGATTTCAGTGAGTTGCTCAAAGCCAAGGGTTTGAAGTTGCTCTTGCCAGAGTGGTGGAAATGCTAGTGTCATATTAGTTTTCGTCCTTAAAGTGTATTCCAGCATCTTGGCGCATAGCGTAGAGGGCTTGGTGGACCATCTGTCCAGTTTGGAGCCAAGTCTGGTAAAGAGTCGGATTGCCTTCTGTCATCATGCTAGCAAAGGCCTGGGCTTCTTCTAGCATGTTATGAGAGGCAGGAGTGATTGGGAGCTGGTAGCTGTTTCCAGAATGGTCTTGAAAAAGAGCCTGGCTAACGGCTTCGATCCCACTAATGAAGAGGGTGCCGTCTGTCGTATAGATTTCAGCAGGTAGATTACTGGTCACATCTTTGCCGGCTTGAATGCCAACGACAAAGTCAGAATAAACCAAGCTGCCATGTCCGTTCAAATCGATTGAATTAGGCAATTGCCGCGCCTGATAGGTTACTGATTCAGGTTGACCAAAGAGGCCAATTGCAAAGTAGAGAGGATAGACACCCAAATCCATAAGGGCACCACCTGCAAATTGATCGGAAAAAATATTGGGAATATTCCCTTTTAAGAACTCAGGCATCTTAGAAGAGTATTTGGCATAGGTCATGTGGCCACCCAAGATGGTTTTGTCTTTGAGAAAGTCTTGGATGGTCTCAAAGGCTTTTTCATGATAGTTGCGAGTAGCTTCAAAGAGATAGACCTGGTGTTCATTAGCTAATTTGACCAGTTCTTTCCATTCCTTGGGAGTGGTGACGGCCGGTTTTTCAAGGATGACATGTTTCTTAGCCAGGAGGGCTAATTTAGCCTGAGGATAATGAAGCGAATTGGGACTAGCAATGTAGATAACATCCAGGTCACTATCTAAAAAGGCAATCAGGTCATCATAGAGGGCCACTTGTCCATAGGGTTGAGAGAAGCTACGAGCTTTCTCCAAGGTCCGTGAATAGACCGCACTTAACTTATATTGGGCAGTTTTGTTAGCTGCATCTAAGAAAGAGTGGGAAATGGCACTGGTGCCGATGATACCGAGTTTTAGCATGGCAGCTCCTTTCAATCAGGTATTTACTGGTTTCATTATATCATGTTTCATCCTAAAAAGATGGAATGGGCCTTTCTAATTGGGATGGAGGATAGGAGGGAAGACCTTCTGGAAAGTTAATGGAAATCCATAGAAAAAAAGTTTAAGTCGTGGTCAAGAGACCGCTTTTGTGATAGAATAAATAGGATTATAGAAAATGGAGAAGATGATGCGAAACAGACCAATTATTATCGGTGTAACAGGTGGTTCTGGTGGGGGGAAAACCAGTGTTTCTCGTGCAATTTTATCCCACTTCCCAGATGAAAAGATTGCTATGATTGAACACGACTCTTATTATAAGGATCAAAGTCATTTAACCTTTGAAGAGCGGATTCAGACCAACTACGACCATCCCTTTGCCTTTGATACCGATCTCATGATCGAGCAAATCAATGAGTTGTTGGCTGGCCGTCCAGTGGATATCCCAACTTACGACTACGCAGCGCATACGCGTAGCGCTAAGACTTATCGCCAGGAGCCTCAGGATGTTTTTATCGTTGAGGGGATTTTGGTCTTGGAGGACAAGCGTCTTCGTGACTTGATGGATATCAAGATTTTCGTTGATACCGATGATGATGTGCGGATCATTCGCCGGATTAAGCGGGATATGGAAGAGCGTGGTCGGAGTTTGGACAGTGTCATCGATCAGTACTTAGGAGTGGTGAAACCGATGTACCACCAGTTCATCGAGCCAACCAAGCGCTATGCGGATGTCATCATTCCAGAAGGTGTGACCAATACCGTAGCCATTGATTTGATTACGACCAAGATTGAAAAGATCTTGAGCGAATCACGTGAAGGATAAAAATAATAAGTGATGAGAGGTTAGAAAGTAGTGTTCCAGCCTCTTTTCCATGACAAATAGGGAGAAAAATGAAAAAGTTAAGAAGGGAGTTTCACTCCAGAAGTAAGGCCTTTGCCTGCCTACTGACCATGTGTGCAGGCTTTTCAGATGCCTACACCTTTATCGAAAGAGGAGGGACCTTAACGGCGGGCCAAACTGGGAACGTTGTCTTTCTATCCGTTGGTTTAATTGGCCATGAAATCGCGGATGTGGAGGTCAAACTAGCAACCATGTTGGCCTTTATGATCGGGATTTTCTTGATGACCGTCTTTCAACGCTTCTTTAGTCATTCCGTTTGGCGACTCAGTACCTTGGTGCCCATGGTTTTGACGACCTTAGTGGCAGGATTTCTTCCCAAAGAAGTGCCCAATGTCTATATTGTGCCATTCTTTGGGCTGAGCTTGGGGATTGTAGCCATTTCCTTTGGAGAAGTAGATGGTTACACCTACAACTATTCCTTTATGACAGGGAATCTCAAGAAGACCATGGTCGCTTACGGGAATTTTGTACGGGATCGAAAGATAGAGTTTTTCTGGGAATCTCTCTTTATGACTTCCTTGATTGGAAGTTTTGTGGGTGGAGCTATTCTATCTACCTTCCTCATCCAATATTACGGACTTCGGACCATCTGGTTTGTTTCCCTTGTTCTGACCCTTTTTCTCTCTTATCGGGCGATTCAGTATGTTCGGAGAGACGCTTAGATGAATTTTTACAAAGTCAGGGACCTTGCTCCCTGGCTTTTTTATTGAGAACAATTGCTTGGTACTTCTGATGTCAAGCTGGGTTTTTATCAAGTCTTGCTCCGTGGTAAATACTTAATTTTCTAGCCAAAGTTTGGTATAATAAAGGTTATGAATACGCAAGAAAAAGAATCACATTACCAACTCTTACTAGCCCAGTTAGAAACTCTTTTAGAGGGTGAGAGCAATGTTTTGGCCAATTTAGCCAATGCCAGTGCTCTGCTCAATCAGGTTCTACCTCATTCAGTCTTTGCAGGTTTTTATCTTTATGATCAAAAAGAGCTGATTTTAGGCCCCTTTCAAGGACAGGTTTCTTGTGTCCACATTGCCTTAGGAAAGGGCGTCTGTGGAGAAGCAGCAGAGAAAAGAGAAACGCTGGTGATTGAGGATGTGACCCAGCATGCCAATTATATCTCTTGTGACAGTCGGGCTATGAGTGAGATTGTGGTTCCCATGGTCTTGAAAGACCAGTTGCTGGGAGTGTTGGATCTAGATTCGGACCGAGTGGGAGATTATGACGATCTAGATCGCCTTTATTTGGAACGTTTTGTAGCTATCTTGCTTGAAAAAACAAATTGGAATTTTAGGATGTTTGGAGTAGTAGACTAATGTATCAAGCCCTCTATCGTAAATACCGTAGCCAGACCTTTGGCCAACTTGTAGGGCAGGAGGTTATTGCGACGACTCTTCGACAAGCTGTCGAACAGGGGAAAATTAGCCATGCCTATCTCTTTTCTGGACCTCGTGGGACGGGGAAGACCAGTGTGGCAAAAATCTTTGCCAAGGCGATGAACTGCCCCAACCAAAAAGGGGGAGAACCTTGTAATGATTGCTATATCTGTGAAGCCATTACCAATGGCAGTTTAGAGGATGTCATTGAGATTGACGCGGCCTCTAATAATGGAGTGGATGAGATCCGTGATATTCGTGACAAATCCACCTATGCGCCTAGTTTGGCCCCTCATAAGGTCTATATCATTGACGAGGTGCACATGCTCTCGACAGGCGCTTTTAATGCCCTTCTCAAGACCTTGGAAGAACCAACAGAAAATGTTGTCTTTATTTTAGCAACAACGGAATTGCATAAGATTCCAGCAACTATTCTTTCGCGGGTTCAACGCTTTGAATTCAAATCCATCAAGACTCCGGCTATCCAAGACCACCTAAAAGCTGTTTTGGACAAAGAAGGGATTGATTACGAAGAAGAAGCTGTAGCCATTATTGCCCGTCGGGCCGAAGGTGGGATGCGGGATGCCTTGTCCATTTTGGACCAAGCCCTCAGTCTGACAGGTGAAGCCCAATTGACCACGGCGACAGCAGAAGAAATCACAGGCTCCATCAGTCAAGAAGCATTAGATCTCTATGTTGCAGCCTTGTCAGCTCAAGATGCAACGGCTGCCTTGGACCAGTTAAACCTGATCTTTGATAATGGGAAAAATATGGCCCGCTTTGTGACGGACCTCTTGCAGTATTTGCGGGATCTCTTAATCGTTCAGACAGGTGGGGAAAATCTCCATGTCAGTGAGCGTTTTAACCAGAATCTAGCCATTCCGCAAGTCACCCTTTTTGCTTGGATTGACCTCGCGACGAAGAGCTTAGCGGATATCAAAAATAGCCTACAACCGAAGATTTACACAGAGATGATGACCATTCGCCTAGCAGAATACAAGGTTGAGAGCCCTTCGGCTAGCCCAGTAGCTCTTCCAACAGATTTCTTGGCGCAAGTAGACCAGCTCAAAAGAGAAGTCGAGTCTCTGAAAAATCAGTTGTCCCAAGTAGCGAGTGGTGCTCCTGTAGCTAAGTCCGCCCCAGCTCGTCCTCAGAAGTCTAGCAAGGGCTATCGAGTGGACCGTAATAAGCTTCAAGCTATCTTACAAGAAGCGGTTGAAAATCCAGATTTAGCCCGTAACAATCTCATTCGCTTACAAAACGCATGGGGGGAAATTATTGAAAGCCTAGCAGGGGCAGATAAGGCTTTGCTGGTTGGTTCCCAACCGGTTGCGGCCAATGAACGTCATGCGATTTTAGCCTTTGAGTCTGCCTTTAATGCTGAACAGACCATGAAGCGAGATAACCTCAATACCATGTTTGGTAATATTTTAAGCAATGCGGCAGGTTTTTCTCCGGAGATTCTGGCGATTTCCATGGAGGAATGGACCCAAGTTCGGGCGGAATTCTCTAAGAAAGCGCGTGGTCACAAGGAAGAGGTCGAAGTGGCAGAAGAGTCTGTCATTCCGGAGGGATTTGATTTCCTCTCTAATAAAATTACGGTCCAAGAAGACTAGCCTGTGCTTTTTCCAGAGAATCGTGGTAGAATAACAATATGAATAAACGTCAATTTTGGACTATGGCTATCTTTACAGCCTTAGAAACCTATTTTTTTAATGATGCTGTGATGAGAGAAAGCTACCTGGCAGCAGTTTTTTGGGCTCTCTTGATATTGAGAAATTTACAAGTCAGTTATATCTTAGGGAAGTTGGTCGAAAGTATCGATCAACAGCTCAATCAGAAAAAACGAGATAAGTATAAAAAATAAGCACCAAGCGGTGCTTATTTTTTTGAGCATTTAGTTCTGTTTTATAAATCCCACTGCTTGAGGGAAATTTCTCCACTGTTGAGCCAGCGTTCTTGGCCGTCCGTCAGTTGGACTAGTAGTTGTCCACTGTCTGAGATATCCTTGGCCAGGCCTTGGTAGCTGGTCTGATTTTGTTCGAAGCGGACTTCCTTACCTAGGACTAGTGAGCGCTGCTTGTAGAGGTAGATGAGCTCCTCTTCTGGTGTGTTGAAAAATTCCTTCCAAATCTCAGCAATCAGTTCATTGCGGCTAATGGGCGGTTGGGAGTCAAAGAGGGAACCTGCCTTGTCCTTCAGTTCCGTAGGGAATTTGGTGATGGAAAAATTGAGACCGACTCCAATGATGACATCTGTAATAAGGCCTGTTTCAATGGAGCTAATGGCTTCAGTCAGAATGCCACCAACTTTTTTCCCCTTGTAGTAGATGTCATTGACCCACTTGATATCGATATCCAATAAGGCCAGATTTTTCAGGGCCTTGTAGATAGCAGCTGCGACCATGAGGGTATAGGCGGGAGCTTGATCAAAGGGGAGGTTGGGCTTGAGGTGGAGGGACATGTAGATACCCCCTTGAGAAGGACTGAAGTAGTCACGCCCAAAACGTCCCTTTCCAGCCATTTGGTAAGGAGCCAGATACAGAGTAGAGGAGTGTCCCCCAGCTTCCATGGCATTCTTGGCATCCAGCTGAGTGGATTGGCACTGGGGATTATAGGAGACTGTTAGGGGGCATTGCTCCTCGATAACTTGGGGGATTAGGAGATCTCCAGAAAGGATCTTATAGCCTCGATTTTTGATGGACTCAATCTCGATGCCTTCTTTTTCTAAACGCTGAATGGCCTTCCAGATTGATGTGCGAGACAGTCCCATTTCTTGGGCTAGTTGCTCGCCATTGACATAATCTTGAGCTTGGGCTAAGGTTTGGTATAAAATTTCGTGTGTTTTCATAGCTTCTTAACGTGTGCTTTCACGGATGGTAAGACGAGTGGCCAGAGTATGCATAGTTGGAATACCTGAATCTCCTCTTTGAAGGTCTTGTAAGAGACTGTGAATAGCCTGTTTCCCCATTTCTTCTGTGTAGACAGTGACGGTAGAAAGTGGCGGATAGACATGCTTAGCAATCGAGGTATCATTAAAGGAGATGAGACTGACCCGATCTGGAACAGGAATACTGGCTTCTTGAAGGGCACGGAGAGCCCCAACAGCCAAGGCATCGCTGGCCATGAAAAAGGCTGACGGAAGTCGATTTCCCAATTCATCAATCAATTCTTTCATCATATCATAGCCAGAGTCACTTGAGAAGTGACCTACACGGATATAATCTGGTTGATAGAGTTCTTTCTCTTCTAGAAAGTACTTAAAACTCATGTAACGGGGATCTGTTTGAAGAGGACGATTATCAGCGGTCGTTTCTTGGCCAACAAGGAGACCAATCTGGTTGTGGCCAGATTCTATCAAGTAAGCTAACGCTTGGTAGACGGATGTTTCAAAATCTGTCATAACACAGGTATGTCCATATACTAAAGTATTAGAGTCCACAAAGACGAGTTTTTTCTGATAGGATTCAAGTTGACGGATGGTTTCTGGGCTAAATTTACCTAGAGCGATAATTCCATCAGCTTTTTCAAGAGGTCCCCAATCTTCTAAGTTAAAGACACGGAAGATATCATGCCCGAGTTCTTGGGCTTGTTTTTCAATCCCAACTCGAATAGAGTAGTAATAAAGGTCCTCTAACTCTTCCTCTTCGGTCACCCATTCTAAAATAGCAATCCGGTAGCGTTTGCTTTGAAGAGGGTTATTTTTTCGATGTTTCTTTTGGTAATGGAGTTTCTCAGCCGTTTCGAAGATCAGTTTCCGAGTTGCATCACTAACTGATAGGTTTTGATCCTGGTTGAGGACGCGAGAGACCGTTGCCTGAGAAACGCCTGCTTTTTCTGCAATGTCTTTAATCGTTGCCATGGTTCATCCTTTATTGATTTCTACTTCCAGTATACTCTAAATACTAGTAAAAAGAAATAAATTTTTACTAAATTTTATGTTTACTTCGATATTGGCTAGGGGTGAGTTGGCTATAGGACTTAAAAGCCTTTGAAAAATAAAGGGGGTCTGAAAAGCCAACGGAGTAGGCAACAATCTTGATGCTTTCGTCTGTATTGGTCAGTAACTGCTGGGCACGTTGCATGCGGACCGAGTGCAAGAATTCCTTGGGAGAGATCTGGTGAAACTCCTTAAAAACAGTTGTTAGGTAGGAGCGATGGACATTGAGGTCATCAGCGATCTCTTGAATACTCAAATGATCTTTATTGTAATGCGTCTCAATCACATGCTTGCAGGTCAGGTAGAGTTGATAGGTTGGAGATGGATGGGTCCGATGGATATCAGGAGCCACTTCACTGATGAGAAAGAGCAATTCATAAATCTGAGAGAGAAGGTGGAGTTGGTAGTGTGAGGTCATCTTAGATGCCTCAGCCTTGTGGACAAGCTGCTCCATAAACTGGCCAATTCTATCTGTGTCCACCTCTGTTTTCTTTAGAAAGCCTTTTTCATGCAGGGTTGAAAAACGCATGAAATCACTTACTTTGGTGCCGCTGATACCAATCCAGTAGTAGGACCAAGGATCTTCGGCGTCTGCCTGGTAGTAGGTCACTTTATTTTTGGGGAGAAGGAAGAGATCTCCAGCTTCTAAGTGGATTTCTTTTTTATTGATGTGAAAGACGCCTTTTCCCTTGGTGATAAAATGTAGAACAAAATTGTCGCGGACGCTAGGTCCGAATTCGTAATTCTTTGGGCAATCTTCGTAGCCATAAAAATCAAGGGCTAGATCAATAGTGTCGGTTTGGTATTCAGAAAAGACTAACATGGCTGAACCTCCTACCTAACATTTTACCATATATGGCCAACAAAATTCTATTTTCGAAAGCGTTTACATCAAGTAAAATAAAGACATGTGAAAAAAGAAAGATATTGGAACTGCATTTAAAAACACATAGTGATATTTTGCAGGAACCAATGGGAGGAAGATATGGCAATTCGCATTGAGCAGAATTTGTTCTATATAGAGAGTAAGGGATTTAGTCTCATCCTTGAAAATCGTGATGGCTATCTGATGCTCAAGCATTTGGGACGACCAATTCCGTCCTATCATTTTTCCAATACCGTGTATGAGAAGGACCATGCTTTCTCTGGAAATCCAACACCTGACAATCGGACCTTTAGCTTGGATAGCCAGCGACAAATCTTGGGACAGCACGGACTTGGAGATTTTCGAAAGCCGTCGATTCAGATCCAGCACGGTACTACAGAGGTAACCGATTTCCTCTATGTTGGAGCAAACATCTATTCTGGCAGTGTCGAGGCGAGCGGTCTTCCTAACCCTCACTCGGTAGACAAAGCTGAAACCTTGGCCCTGGTCTTTGAAGATGATCAAGCGGCCCTGCGGTTGACTCTCTACTACACCGCTTACGAGGATCGGGCAACAATCACAAGTTTCGCAAAGATTGAAAACTGTAGTGACGAAACGGTTGTGATTCACAAGGCTCTTAGTGTGTTGGCCGATCTGCCTGCCGGTGACTACGACATCCTCACTCTACAAGGAGCCTATGCGAGAGAAAAAACAGTCCGCCGTCAGCAAGTGGAGCAAGGAATCTTCTCCATCAGCTCTAACCGTGGTGCTTCAGGACACGCCCAGACCCCGGCTCTGATTCTTGCTGATCATGAAGTGACAGAAGATGCGGGTTCTGCTCTTGCCTTCCAACTACTCTACAGTGGAAATTTTGAAGCTTTTGTTCAGAAAAATCAACTCAATGAAGTTCGGGTTGGACTAGGGATCAATCCTGAAAACTTCGCCTGGGAATTGGCACCAGATCAGAGCTTTGATACCCCAGTGGCCATGATCACATACTCCCATCAGGGATTGACCGGTCTTAGCCAAGAGAGCCAAGCGTTTGTTCAAAACCATATTATTCCAGCTCCGTTTGCTTATAAAGAACGTCCGATCCTCATCAATAACTGGGAAGCAACCTACTTTGATTTCAAAAAAGACAAATTATTGGAGCTAGCAGATGAAGCTCAAAAAGTGGGGATTGAACTCTTCGTTCTTGATGATGGCTGGTTTGGCAATCGGTATGATGACAATCGGGCCCTCGGTGACTGGACCGTCAATGAAGAAAAATTAGGAGGAAGCCTAGCAGAATTGATCCAGGGTATCCATGACAAGGGACTACAATTTGGCCTTTGGGTGGAGCCGGAAATGATTTCTGTTGATAGTGACCTCTATCGGGCTCATCCGGACTGGGCTATTCAAGTCCCAGGCTACGAACACACCTATTCACGGAATCAACTGGTACTCGATTTCTCAAATAGAGAAGTAGTGGACTATATCAAGCAGGTCTTGGATGACTTACTTGGAAACCATGAGATCGACTATATCAAATGGGACATGAACCGCAATATCACCAAGCTTGGAAATGGGAAAACCTACCTTGAAACCAAGACGCAATCTCATGCGTATATCTTGGGTCTCTATGAAGTGGTTTCCTACTTGACGGAGAAATACGACCAGGTTCTCTTTGAGTCTTGCTCCGGTGGTGGTGGTCGTAATGACCTTGGTATGTTGCGTTACTTCCCACAGGTCTGGGCGAGTGACAATACGGATGCCATGGCCAGACTTCCCATCCAGTATGGATCTAGCTATCTCTATCCAACCATTTCCATGGGGGCTCACGTATCAGCTGTGCCAAATCATCAGATGGGGCGGATCACACCGCTTGAAACGCGTGGGCATGTAGCCATGATGGGAAACCTGGGCTATGAATTGGATCTGACCAGCCTTTCTCAAGAAGAGTTGGCTACCATCAGTGCTCAAGTCGCTCACTACAAAACAATTCGACCAGTTGTCCAATTCGGACAACACTACCGCTTAATGAACCCTAGTCAAGGTGCCAATCAAGCAGCTGTCCAGTTTACTTATCAAGACCGCACGGTTGTAACCTATGTAAGGGTCTTATCAACAGTTGAAGAGATCGAGCCGACCTTGAAACTCAAAGGATTGGAAGAAGAGGCGCTCTATAGCTTAGAAGGGACGAACCAAGTCTATTCAGGAGCTGAGCTCATGTATGCGGGCTTAACCGTCGTTCTTCCTCAGGGAGATTTTCTCTCTAAACAATATGTTTTTGTCAAAAAATAAAAGGAGACAGCCAAATGAAATGGTATAAAAAAATCGGACTTCTTGCTACTACAGGCATAGCCTTGTTTGGGCTCGGTGCTTGCTCCAACGATGGTAAATCTGCGGATGGCACAGTGACCATCGAGTATTTCAACCAGAAAAAAGAAATGACCAAAACCTTGGAAGAAATCGCTCGTGATTTTGAAAAGGAAAACCCTAAGGTCAAGGTCAAAGTTGTCAATGTGCCGAACGCTGGTGAAGTATTGAAGACACGTGTCCTTGCAGGAGATGTGCCGGATGTGGTCAATATTTACCCACAGTCCATCGAACTGCAAGAATGGGCAAAAGCAGGTGTCTTTGAAGATTTGAGCAACAAGGACTATCTGAAACGCGTAAAAAATGGCTATGCTGAAAAATATGCAGTGAACGGAAAAGTTTACAACGTTCCTTTCACAGCTAATGCTTATGGCATCTATTACAATAAGGATAAATTCGAAGAACTGGGCTTGAAGGTTCCGGAAAACTGGGATGAATTTGAACAGTTAGTCAAAGACATCGTTGCTAAAGGACAAACACCATTTGGAATTGCAGGTGCAGATGCTTGGACACTTAATGGTTACAATCAATTAGCCTTTGCAACAGCGACAGGTGGAGGTGACGAAGCCAATCAATACCTTCGTTATTCTCAACCAAATGCCATTAAATTATCTGATCCGATTATGAAAGATGACATCAAGGTCATGGATATCCTTCGCATTAATGGTTCTAAGCAAAAGAACTGGGAAGGTGCCGGCTATACAGACGTTATCGGAGCCTTCGCACGTGGGGATGTCCTCATGACACCAAATGGGTCTTGGGCGATCACAGCGATTAATGAACAAAAACCGACATTTAAGGTTGGAACCTTCATGATTCCAGGGAAAGAAAAGGGACAAAGCTTAACGGTTGGTGCGGGAGACTTGGCATGGTCTATCTCAGCTACCACCAAACATCCCAAAGAAGCCAATGCCTTTGTGGAATACATGACCCGTCCAGAAGTCATGCAAAAATACTACGATGTGGACGGATCTCCAACAGCGATCGAAGGGGTCAAACAAGCAGGAGAAGATTCACCGCTTGCTGGTATGACCAAATATGCCTTTACGGATCGTCACTTGGTCTGGTTGCAACAATACTGGACCAGTGAAGCAGACTTCCATACCTTGACCATGAACTATGTCTTGACCGGTGATAAACAAGGAATGGTCAATGATTTGAATGCCTTCTTTAACCCGATGAAAGCGGATGTGGATTAGGAGTAGAGAGACTATGAAAAAAGTATTACAAAAATATTGGGCATGGGCTTTTGTGGCCATCCCCCTCTTGTTACAAGCAATTTTCTTCTATGTGCCGATGTTTCAAGGAGCCTTTTACAGTTTTACCAACTGGACAGGATTGACTTATAACTACAAATTTGTCGGCTTAAACAACTTTAAGCTCCTCTTCATGGATCCAAAATTCATGAATGCGATTGGCTTTACGGTGATCATCACGATTGCCATGGTGGTTGGGGAGATTGCTCTTGGGATCTTCATTGCGCGTGTCTTGAACTCTAAAATCAAAGGCCAAACCTTCTTCCGTGCTTGGTTCTTCTTCCCTGCCGTTTTGTCTGGTTTGACAGTGGCTTTGATCTTCAAGCAAGTCTTCAACTACGGCCTACCAGCGATTGGGAATGCCCTTCACATTGAGTTTCTCCAAACCAGTCTACTCGGGACTAAGTGGGGAGCGATCTTTGCGGCTGTCTTTGTCCTTCTTTGGCAAGGGGTGGCTATGCCCATCATTATCTTCCTAGCTGGTTTGCAATCCATTCCAACTGAGATTACAGAAGCAGCAAGGATTGATGGCGCGACTAGTAAGCAAGTCTTCTGGAACATTGAATTGCCTTACTTGCTACCAAGTGTCTCTATGGTCTTTATCCTAGCCCTAAAAGGTGGGCTAACCGCCTTTGACCAAGTCTTTGCCATGACCGGTGGTGGTCCAAACAATGCCACAACCTCACTTGGGCTCTTGGTTTATAACTATGCCTTTAAAAACAACCAATTCGGTTATGCCAATGCCATTGCCGTAATCTTGTTCTTCTTGATTGTAGTGATTTCGATCATCCAATTGAGAGTATCTAAGAAATTTGAAATTTAAGAGGAGAAGCACGATGAAACAAGATGAAAGAAAAGCCATGATTGGCAAATACATTCTATTGATTCTAGGATCGGTTCTGATTTTAGTGCCGCTCCTTGCCACCCTCTTTAGTTCCTTCAAACCCACCAAGGATATTGTAGATAATTTCTTTGGCTTTCCAACCAACTTCACATGGGACAACTTTAGCCGTCTCTTGGCTGATGGCATCGGAGGCTATTACTGGAACTCAGTCGTTATCACGGTCTTGTCTCTCCTTGCTGTGATGATCTTTATCCCGATGGCAGCCTACTCTATTGCTCGCAATATGAGTAAGAGAAAAGCCTTTACCATCATGTATACCCTCTTAATCCTTGGAATCTTCGTACCCTTCCAAGTAATCATGATCCCGATTACCGTTATGATGAGCAAACTCGGTTTGGCCAACACCTTTGGTTTGATCTTGCTCTACTTGACCTATGCGATTCCACAGACCCTCTTTCTCTATGTGGGCTATATCAAGATCTCTATTCCAGAAAGTTTGGATGAAGCAGCAGAGATCGATGGTGCGAATAAATTTACAACCTATTTCCGCATCATCTTCCCAATGATGAAACCCATGCATGCGACAACCATGATCATCAATGCCCTTTGGTTCTGGAATGACTTCATGTTGCCACTCCTTGTTTTGAACCGGGATTCCAAAATGTGGACCTTGCCTCTGTTCCAATACAACTACGCAGGCCAATATTTCAACGACTACGGACCAAGCTTTGCTTCTTACGTGGTCGGCATTATCAGTATCACCATTGTCTATCTCTTCTTCCAACGCCATATCATCGCAGGAATGAGCAACGGCGCAGTGAAATAAGATACAAAGGGACGATTCAGCTTGCTGAAAATTTCTGTAGAAAAATAGGAAATCGACGTAGTGTGCTTGCACACAAGAAGATTTATCTTTTTTCCTAAGAAATTAGTCCCGTGTTCAATTCCAGATACAAAGGGACGATTCAGCTTGCTGAAAATTTCTGTAGCACCCTAGGGCATCCACATCCGTAAACGACTGAAGTAGTAACGGCTGTGGAAATATAGGGAATCTGAATAAGAAGCCTTGGCTTCTTGGAGGATTCATCTTTTTCACACAGAGCTTAGGGCGTGTTCAATTTCGTATACAAAGGGACGATTCAGCTTGCTGATTTCAATCGTATCCTAGAAAGCAATTCTAAAATAGAAAAACTCAAGAAAGCCAGGTCTCTTCAGACTTGGCTTTCAAATAAAGGAAAGGAAACCATTATGCCAATTCAAAATAAAACCATGTTAATTACTTACTCAGACAGCTTGGGAAATAACCTCAAGGACCTCTATGAAAATCTGGAGAAATATTTTGGAGATGCAGTAGGTGGGGTTCACCTCTTGCCATTTTTCCCCTCTACAGGAGACCGAGGCTTTGCGCCTGTGGACTATGATCAAGTAGATCCAGCCTTTGGAGATTGGGAAGATGTCAAACGCCTGGGCGAAAAGTACTATCTCATGTTTGACTTTATGATCAATCACATTTCCCGTCAGTCTAAATACTACAAAGATTATCAAGAGAAGCATGACCAAAGTGCTTACAAGGATCTTTTCCTCAACTGGGACAAGTTCTGGCCGGAGAATCGTCCAACTCAAGCGGATGTTGACTTGATTTATAAGCGCAAGGATCGAGCTCCCAAGCAAGAAATTACCTTTGCGGATGGGACAACTGAGCATCTCTGGAATACCTTCGGGGAAGAGCAGATTGACCTGGACGTGACCAAGGAAGTGACCATGGACTTTATTCGCAAGACCATCGAACATTTGGCGAGCAATGGTTGTGACCTCATTCGTTTAGATGCTTTTGCCTATGCAGTCAAGAAGTTGGACACCAATGATTTCTTTGTGGAGCCAGATATTTGGGACTTGCTGGACAAGGTGCGCGATATGGCAGCCAGTTATGGAGCTGAGCTCCTGCCAGAGATCCATGAGCACTATTCCATCCAGTTTAAGATTGCCGATCACGGCTATTATGTCTATGACTTTGCCCTTCCAATGGTGACCCTCTATACCCTCTATAGCTCAAAAGTGGAACGCCTTGCTAAGTGGTTGAAGATGAGTCCGATGAAGCAATTCACGACACTCGACACTCATGACGGAATTGGGGTGGTCGATGTCAAGGATATCTTGACAGATGAAGAGATTGACTATGCTTCAAATGAGCTCTACAAGGTAGGAGCGAATGTGAAACGCAAATATTCAACAGCAGAATACAATAACTTGGACATCTACCAAATCAACTCAACTTATTATTCAGCCCTTGGAGATGACGATCGCAAGTATTTCCTAGCCCGTTTGATTCAAGCCTTTGCGCCAGGCATTCCACAAGTTTATTATGTTGGATTTTTAGCTGGAAAGAATGATTTGGAACTCTTAGAAAACACAAAAGAAGGACGCAATATCAACCGTCATTACTACAGCAATGAAGAAATTGCTCAAGAAGTAGAGCGTCCAGTCGTACAATCTCTTCTCAAGCTCTTTAGCTTCCGGAACCATTCCTCAGCTTTTGACTTAGAAGGAAGGATCGAGGTGGAAACACCTGATGAACATACCATTGTCATCACTCGTCAAAACAAAGACCAGACTGTCACAGCAAGAGCCCGAATCAATCTCGCTGATGGCACTTACCAAGTGACAGAAAACGGTCAAGAAATCGTATTTTAAAAAATAAGAAACTAGATAAGGATAAGTGAAGAAACGCTTATCCTTTTTTAAGTTTAGAATATGTAACCGTTTACACAACTATAAAATAGTGGTACAATATCCATGAAGAAAGGAGGTCGCTTTATGAAAAAAATCATTTATCCATCTGCGGCCCTATTAACGGCTTTTGCTCTATTATCGGTCCAAACAGCAAAGGCAGACACAGCTCAAGCACCGGATCAAGGCAATGAACCGGCAGCAACAGTAGAGGAGGTTGTGGCTTCTCCAGCTCCAGAAACCTCCACAGAAAATCAGGGAGGGGTGTCAGATACGTCAACTGTGACTGATCGTGAAGCAGTCACAGCAGCTTCCCCAACGGAAACAACAAGGGAGACGGCATCTCCTCAAGTGGAAAAACTGCTTGAAGACATGCCTCTCAAGCAAAAGGTTACGCAAATGATCATGCCGGACTTCCGTAAGTGGCAGGAGGCAGGTCAGGAGTCGCCACAAGATCTCACTAAGGTCAATGCTGAAGTGGCAGAGGCTATTGATAAGTATGACTTTGGAGGTGTCATTCTTTTCGCTGAGAATGTGAAAGAAACCAAGCAGACCCTAGCTCTGACCCAAGATATGCAAAAGGCAGCTATTGAAAACAAGGCCAATAACGGGAAGATTCCGCTATTGTTAGCGATTGACCAAGAAGGGGGCATCGTCTATCGATTGGGTAGCGGTACAGCTCTCCCCGGAAATATGGCCATTGGAGCGACCAATGATCCCAAGTTAGCGACAGAAGCTGGACAAATTATTGGTCGAGAGCTTTCTGCACTAGGTTTGAATGTGGACTTCGCTCCGGTGTTAGATACCAATAACAATCCTCAAAACCCTGTCATTGGGCTTCGTTCCTTCTCCTCTGATCCAAACCGGGTTGCTTACTTAGGTATTCCGATGATGAAAGGGATTCAAGACTACAATGTCGCTGTAGCTGCTAAGCATTTCCCAGGTCATGGAGATACAGCAGTCGATTCCCATACGGGTCTCCCATTGGTGGATAAATCTCTTGCCGAACTTGAAAAATTGGAACTCCTTCCATTCAAAAAAGCCATGGATGCTGGCGTAGACCTCTTGATGACGGCTCATATCCAATACCCACAGATTGAAAAAGATCAGGTTGTGTCAAAAGAAACTGGTGAGAAAATTTATGTTCCAGCGACACTCTCTGATGATATTTTAACGGGCTTGGTACGGAAGAAATACGGCTATAAGGGTGTGATTGTTTCTGATGCCATGGGAATGGATGCTATCGCTAAGAACTTCGGTGAAGTCGAGGCTGTAAAAATGGCCATCAAGGCAGGAGTTGATTTGGTTTTGATGCCAACGACCCTTCGCAGTAAAACCGATTTAAGCAAGATTGATACCATTGTCGATGAAGTGGTGCGTGCGGTGCAAACGGGTGACATTTCAGAAGAACGTTTAAATGAGTCGGTTCGTCGGATCCTCACCCTCAAAGAAAAACGCGGGGTCCTGAATTTTGATCCAAGTGCTCGGACGGCTGAAAAAGCAGAAGAAGCAGTCGGCTCTACCCTCAATCGTGACTTGGAACGCAAGATTGCGGCAGCAGCGGTGACGGTTGTAAAAAATGAAGACCATACCTTACCATTTAAGGTTCAAAAAGGAGATCATGTCCTCCTCTTAGGAGCGTTTGAAAATGAAGTCCCTGGACTAAATTTGGGCATTCGTCGCTTAATCGCGGATGGAGTGCTTCCAAAAGATACCTCCTTTGTGGCGAAGAACTTCACCAAAGAATCCACCCTTGATAGTCTAAAAGAAGACCTCGAAAAAGCCACTCACATCGTAGTGATTTCAGAGATCGGTTATGAAGGGCAACTGGATAAAGATTTCTGGCGAACCAAGATCCCAACTGAAATCGTCCATTATGCCAACACCAACCACAAGAAGGCAGCTGTCCTTTCCATCTCTAAACCTTATGATGTAGCCAACTATCCAGCAGCCAAAGCTATTCTAGCAGTCTATGGAAATAAGGGAATGGATCCGACAGAATCCCTCAAACCAGACAATGCCTTCGGTCCTAATATTCCTGCAGGAGTGGAAGTCATCTTCAATGGCAAGGAACACCTAGGTACCTTGCCGGTGGATATTCCAAAAATTGTAGATGGAAAAATGTCGGAAACAGAGTATGCTTACCGTATTGGTCATGGTCTCTTCTATCCAGCACCTGCTCCATTACCAACACCAGAAGCCCAAGACCCAACTTCACCAGTTCTAGATCCAACCCATCAGACAAAACCAGTAGTGGCTGGAAACACAGAAACACAGGTCCTTCTTAGCAAGCAAGAAAACGCAAGCTCTCTTGATGGTCCACAAGTTCGTCCGGTCTCTGTATCACATGACACTGCTCAGGCTCCTGCAAGTGTATCTGCTAGTCCTGCTTCATCGGTATTGCCAAAGACCGGTCAAACCGAGAACCTCCTAGCCCTTATGGGTGTCAGCCTCTTAACCTTCCTTGGATCTTTTGTCTATCCAAGAAAGAAAAACTAAGGAATGAAGAATCTCAATTGGGTCACTCCCAATTGAGATTTTTTTGGTAAAACTTTACTAAAATTAATTTGAAATAGAAAAATTTAAGAGATTGAAGTAGCGCGGGAAATCTCTATTGTAGGTTTTTTTAATCCAATATTAAAAATAAATAAAATTTTACTAAAAATACTTGAAGTTTTACATTTAATTGTTTATAATACAAGTATAAAAACGTTTACAAAACTAAAAGGAGTTTCTCATGACTACATCAATCACGTCTCAAGATTTACAAGAAAAGTTTCAGGCTGTCTTTGGCGAGAAGGCTGATCATACCTTCTTTTCACCAGGACGGATTAATTTGATCGGTGAACACACAGACTACAACGGAGGGCATGTCTTCCCAGCAGCCATTACGCTTGGTACCTACGGGGCAGCAAGAAAGCGTGAGGACAAGATTTTGCGTTTCTTCTCAGGAAATTTTGAAGACAAGGGGATTATTGAAGTCCCACTGGATCATCTTCGTTTTGAAAAAGAGCACAACTGGACCAACTATCCAAAAGGTGTGCTCCATTTCTTGCAAGAAGCGGGACACGTCATTGATAGCGGCATGGACGTCTATGTCTACGGCAATATTCCTAATGGATCAGGCCTCTCCTCTTCAGCTTCCTTAGAGCTCTTGATTGGCGTCATCGCTGAGAAACTATTTGATCTTCAGTTAGACCGCTTAGATCTGGTTAAGATCGGGAAACAAACCGAAAATCACTTCATCGGGGTTAATTCTGGTATCATGGACCAATTTGCCATCGGTATGGGGGCTGATCAACGGGCTATTTATCTCGATACCAACACCCTAGAATATGATTTGGTACCGCTGGATCTCAAAGACAATGTCGTGGTCATCATGAATACCAACAAACGCCGGGAATTAGCTGATTCCAAATACAATGAACGCCGTGCAGAATGTGAAACCGCCGTCTCTGAACTCCAAGATAAACTAGACATCCAAACCTTAGGGGAATTGGATCTCTGGGCTTTTGATGCTTACAGCTACTTGATCAAGGATGAAAATCGCATCAAACGGGCTCGTCATGCTGTACTTGAGAACCAACGGACCCTCCAAGCACGCAAGGCGCTTGAAGCAGGTGATTTGGAAGGCTTTGGCCGTCTCATGAATGCTTCCCACGTATCTTTGGAGCATGACTACCAAGTGACTGGTCTAGAATTGGATACCTTAGTGCATACAGCTTGGGAACAAGAAGGAGTGCTTGGTGCTCGTATGACGGGAGCAGGCTTTGGTGGGTGTGCCATCGCCCTTGTCAACAAAGATAAGGTTGAGGCTTTTGAAGAAGCTGTCGGCAAACGTTATGAGGAAGTCGTTGGCTATGCGCCAAGCTTCTATATTGCAGAGGTTGCGGCAGGAACACGGGTGCTCGATTAAAAAGGAGATAGGATGACAGAACAGGTATTAGATGCATTTGTCACAGCTGTTATTGCGGCAAGTGACTACCAAGAGATGGATCGGATCTATCTAAAAAATCGTGTCATGAGTCGCATCGGAGAAGAAGGGCTAGACGCACCAGTTCATAACTCAGATGTGATCTCACTCAAAGAGCAGCTGGTGGAAATCGCTGTTGCCAATAGCAAGATCCAAGATAGCATGGCCACAAAGGACAGCTTGGGAGCGGAGTTGATGGATTGGATCACCCCAAGTCCTAGTCAGGTCAACCGCTATTTCTGGGAGACTTACGGTCAGTCCAAGGAAGACGCGATTGCTGATTTCTACGCCCTCTCTAAGCGCAATGATTACATCAAGGTCAAGGCGATTGCACAAAACATTGCTTTTGAGGCAGAAACTCCCTATGGCTCCCTTGAAATCACCATCAATCTGTCAAAACCTGAAAAAGATCCTAAAGACATCGCAGCGGCGAAGCTGGCTAAAGCTAGTCATTATCCAGCCTGCCAACTGTGCTTTGAAAATGAAGGCTATCAAGGTCGCCTAGACCATCCTGCCCGTGCCAATCATCGGATCATCCGCTTTGACATGGACGGTCATGATTGGGGCTTTCAATATTCCCCTTATGCCTACTTTAATGAACACTGCATTTTCCTCGATAGCCAACATGTCCCTATGGCCATTAGCCGCAAAACCTTTGAGCGACTCTTGACCATTGTCGAAACTTTTCCAGGCTATTTTGCAGGCTCCAATGCTGATCTACCCATTGTAGGGGGATCCATCCTGACTCATGACCATTACCAAGGCGGACGCCACACCTTCCCTATGGAGCTGGCAGAGCTTGACCAAACCTTTACCATTCCTGGCTTCGAAGAGGTTCAAGTGGGCATCGTTCGTTGGCCAATGTCAGTCTTGCGTCTACAGTCAGATAACAAGGAAGAGCTGATTAACTTGGCAGACCATATTTTAGAAAGCTGGCGAGGTTACTCGGATCCAGCTGTGCAAGTCCTAGCCACATCTAACGGTCAACCCCATCATACCATTACCCCCATTGCACGAATCCGTGATGGGCATTATGAACTGGACTTGGTGCTCCGTGACAACCAAACCTCACCAGAGCATCCAGATGGCATTTACCACCCGCATGCGGATGTGCAACACATCAAAAAAGAAAATATCGGCCTGATCGAAGTCATGGGCTTGGCGATTTTGCCACCTCGTCTCAAGGAAGAGCTCAAGCAGGTTCAAGACTATCTGCTTGGACGTGAAAACACTGTAGCGACCTACCACCAAGAATGGGCAGATGACTTGAAAGCTACTCACCCATCCATCATAGACGAAGCAGAGGCAGAAGCTATTGTTCGTGAATCAGTCGGTCAGATCTTTGCGCGCGTGCTCGAAGATGCCGGTGTCTACAAGCGAACAGCTGAAGGGCAAGCAGCCTTTAGACGCTTTGTCGCGACACTTTAAGTGTGGAGAAGAGGCAGAAATTTGGTACAATAAGAGAGAAGACAAAGAAGCGAAAGGAAAACAAATGGCAATACTCGTACTCGGAGGAGCTGGCTATATCGGTTCCCACATGGTAGACCGTTTGGTCAATGAAGGACAGGAAAAAGTCGTCGTGGTCGATAGCCTGGTCACAGGCCACCGTGCAGCGGTGCATCCAGATGCCGTCTTTTACCAAGGAGACCTAGTGGATCAAGACTTCATGCGCATGGTTTTTAAGGAACATGCAGATATTGATGCGGTCATCCACTTTGCGGCCTACTCACTGGTCGCTGAGTCTATGGCAGATCCATTGAAATATTTTGACAACAATACAGCTGGCATGGTCAAACTCTTGGAAGTCATGCATGAATGTGGGGTTCACTACATCGTCTTTTCTTCAACCGCAGCCACCTACGGCATTCCAGAAGAAATTCCGATCCTTGAAACCACTCCGCAAAAACCGATTAATCCCTATGGCGAAAGCAAGCTCATGATGGAAACCATTATGCGCTGGGCCGATCAAGCCTATGGTATCAAGTATGTCCCCCTTCGTTACTTTAATGTAGCGGGTGCCAAACCAGATGGATCCATTGGTGAAGACCATGGACCAGAGACCCATCTCCTGCCAATCGTCTTACAAGTGGCTCAAGGCAAACGTGAAAAGATCGCCATTTTTGGAGATGACTACAAGACACCAGATGGCACCAATGTTCGGGACTACGTCCATCCATTTGATTTAGCTGATGCCCATCTACTAGCTGTGGAGTATCTGCGTAATGGCAATCCATCTACCGCCTTTAATCTGGGCTCATCGACAGGATTTTCTAATCTTCAAATCGTTGAAGCAGCCCGCAAGGTGACGGGACATCCGATTCCGCTTGAGATTGCAGACCGCAGACCAGGAGATCCAGATACCCTGATCGCATCTTCTGAGAAGGCGCGTGCGATCCTCGGATGGCAACCAAAATTTGATAATATCGAAACCATCATCCAAACAGCCTGGGCATGGCATTCCAGCCACCCAGATGGGTACAATGATCGGTAAGGAGGGGACTGCGTCCATCATTTTTGAGGGTTTTCTTATAACATCTATATCTACAGTTGATCTTGCCAAATGACTGGTTTCAGACGTCAGTCATTTCCTAAATCATCATAAAATAGTGAGGGATTCAAAATGAATAAAACTGTAAAAACAGTAGCCATCTTATTGTCAGCTGGTCTTCTCTTAGTTGGTTGTGCGTCAAAAGAGAAACCAAAATCTACCGCTCAAACGTCCACTAAAGCGACGACGAAAGCGACAACTGAGTCATCAACTAAAGCAAAGACCAAAAATTCATCAACTGATGAGGTTAAAGAAGAGGACTCAAGAGTAGGTGCCCAAAAAACGGTTCTCGAAACCAGTGATGAAGCAGGTAAGTCAACCGTAACCTTGTATTACAAGGGAGATACTTTATTAGTACAAGAAAAGGTTGATGATTATAATATTTCAAAAATGGATGGAGATAACCCTCTTGAAGAAATGAAAGAAGCCGTTGCCATAAGCCAAGAAAAATTCAAAGATCTGATAGGTAACGGATTTGAACTGACATCAGAATACAAAGACGGTATCTTCTATATCTACAATACAATTGATTACACGAAAATCGATTTGCAAAAGCTAAAAGAAATCGTTCCAGGCTTTAATCCTCTAAATGACAGTACAGTTAGTTATTCTGTGACGAAAGAAAGTCTCATTAACAGTGGTATGGTCGAAAAATAATGTTTTGATATTCTAAGCGGTTCTGCACCCCAAAAAGTTAGACAGAAAAACTAACTTTTGGGGTGTTTTGTTATGAAGGTCTCTTTGTTTGTTAGAGCAGGAGGATATCGGAGAAATTTAATGGGACTGGGGGGAAAGACTTGCTCAACCCAATTACCAAAAGGGATCGCAGGAGGAGATGTGGGGGCAGGACAACGAAGCAATCCTATACAACAGTGCTTCTGTCCAGCTCCCTATTTTGACTTTATCCGCAGACGCCCTTTGTATCTTGATTTAGTCATGGAACTTCCTGGATTGCTGAAATCATCCACTGGATAATTTCACCTAACGTCCGTCCTCAAGGTCGTCAAGAATCTCTTGATCAATTGGGGAAGTTGATCTTATAAAATTTTAGGAAAGGCTTTGTCAAGTGTTGACAGGCCTTTTTTTGAGTGCTATAGTAAAATCGTAAACGCTTACACAGTAGAACGAAGTAGATGAAAAGAGGGGCAAGTTAGATGCCTTATAAAAAGAGGAGAAAAAACAAATGGCAGGACCAGTGATAGTTGGAGAGCACTACCGAATCTCCGTGTTAACGGAATCTTTGGTGCGCTTGGAATATTCAGAGAATGGTGTTTTTGAGGATGGACAGACGCAAGTTGTGCAAGATAGAGATTTTGGACCAGTTTCTTGTGAGATCACAGAGACCGAAGAGGTCCTCGATCTGCATACGGAGCATCTCCACCTTCATTTTGAAAAGGGACCTTTTGCACCGGATCGGCTTTTTATCGAACTCAAGGGCCAGTATGCAGTCTATGGTAGCCGATGGCACTATGGGGATCGGCCTGAGACCTTAAAGGGGACCAGTCGGACGCTCGATGAGGTCGATGGAGCTATGGAGTTGGAAGATGGGATTTTAAGCAAAGCAGGCTATGCTCTTTTGGACGATTCTGCTTCTTATTTGTATGATGTCGAAAGCGGATTTAGAGCACGGTCATGCCCAGAAGTGGATTTGTATTTCTTCGGTTATGGGCGCGATTATCTAGGGGCCTTGAAAGATTTTTACCATCTGACGGGACAGCCACCCCTCTTGCCACGATATGCTCTGGGAAACTGGTGGAGCCGGTATTGGCCTTATACCAGTCAGGAATACACAGATTTGATGGATCGTTTCAAGGCTGAAGGGGTACCTCTAGCTGTCAGCGTGATCGATATGGACTGGCACAAGACGGAGATTCCTGCTCGCTTTGGAAGTGGTTGGACGGGCTATAGTTGGAACCGGGACTTGATTCCTGATCCAGCTGCCTTCTTACATGGTTTGCATAAGCGTGGTTTAAAGGTGACCTTAAATGTCCATCCAGCCGATGGCATTCGCGCCTTTGAAGATGCTTACCCCATGGTCGCAAAACGCTTGGGATTAGATGCGGAAAAAGAAGAAGCGGCTAGCTTTGACTTTTACAGTCCAGCCTTTCGCGAAGCTTATTTCGAAGATGTCCACCATCCCTTGGAAAATCAAGGAGTCGACTTTTGGTGGATTGATTGGCAACAGGGAAGTCATGGCAAGATGGATCCACTTTGGTTGTTAAATCACTATCATTATCTAGACAATTGTCGAACAGGTCAAGCTGGTCTCATCTTATCACGTTATGGGGGACCTGGAAGCCACAGGTATCCAATCGGTTTTTCAGGGGATACCATTGTGACTTGGGAATCCCTAGCCTTTCAACCCTATTTTACCAGCACAGCTTCAAATATCGGCTACACGTGGTGGAGTCACGATATTGGTGGCCATATGCGGGGTTACTATGATGAAGACTTGGCTCTTCGCTGGTTGCAGTTTGGGGTCTTCAGCCCGATCAATCGTCTCCATAGTTCTTTTAATGCCTTTAACAGCAAGGAACCGTGGTTTTACTCGCCTGAGACCTGTCGCTTGATGAAGCGGTATTTGCGCCTGCGCCACAGCTTACTACCTTATCTTTACACCATGAATGTGGCGACGCATGAAGAAGGACTGCCTTTGGTTCAACCCCTTTATTACCATTATCCAAACCAAGAAGAGGCTTATGAGGCTAAAAATCAATATTTCTTTGGCAGTGAACTCATGGTGGCGCCAATTACAGAGAATCTGGATCCTGTCTATCATAGTGCTTCTGTGAGTGTTTGGTTCCCAGACGGAGTATGGTATGATTTCTTCCATGATTGGAAGTACGAAGGAAAAGGCAAACTCACAGTCTTTAGAGCTAGCCAGGATATTCCGGTCTTTGCGCGTGCAGGAGCCATTATCCCTATGGATGCACAACCGCAGACAGGGGTAGAGCTTCCAGAAATGCTGGACTGGCATCTCTTCCCAGGTGACAATCGTTCCTTCGTACTCGTTGAAGGAGAAGGAGCTAGCAAGGTTGAAACCCGCCTAACTGTCAATTGGGATGAAAGAAAGATTAGGCTGGATTTAACAGGTGATATAGCCTTGCTTCCTGAAAAGAGACAGCACCAGTTCTTCCTCCATACCTTTGAGACAGCCCCTATCTTAGTGGACAATCAGAGTCAGGAAATTGCGATGGGTGAGTTGCAATCGCGTCCTACTGCCAAAGAAGATCGGATGTTTGAGCTCTTGAAATCTGCCAACTTGGCCTACGATAGGAAGAATGAATTATTTGCGGCTTGTTCAACAGCCAAGGATTGGAAACAGTTGATGAAGATCATCACACCTTTAGAGGAAGGGTTGCGTCAACGTTTCTTTGAAGTGATTTATTCCAGTGAAGAGAATGAAGACTTGTAAATTCTTGCAATTTCACCCTTATTTTTGTAAGATGAAAGTGATTTCATAAGCATAAAGGAGAAGGAAAATGGAACAAAAATGGTGGCATAATGCCGTAATTTACCAAGTATATCCCAAAAGTTTCAAGGATAGTAATGGGGATGGGATCGGAGATCTCAAAGGGATCACAAGCAAGCTAGACTACTTAGAAAAATTAGGGATCACAGCCATCTGGCTTTCACCGGTCTACAAAAGTCCCATGGATGATAACGGCTATGACATCTCAGATTACGAGGATATTGCCTCCATTTTTGGAACGATGGAAGATATGGAAGAATTGATCGCAGAAGGGCATAAGCGCAAGATCAAAATCATCATGGACTTGGTGGTCAACCATACCTCTGATGAGCATGCTTGGTTTATCGAAGCGCGTGAAAATCCAGACAGTCCAAAGCGGGATTTCTATATTTGGCGGGATGAGCCAAATGGCATTATATCTGCTTTTAGTGGCTCTGCTTGGGAATTTGATGAGACCTCAGGTCAATACTACCTGCACAACTTTAGTAAGAAGCAACCAGACCTCAACTGGGAAAACGAGGAGCTTCGTCATCAGATTTATGACATGATGAATTTCTGGATTGACAAGGGCATTGGTGGTTTCCGTATGGATGTCATCGATATGATCGGCAAGATCCCAGATCAGGAAATCATCAGCAATGGTCCCATGCTCCATCCTTACTTGAAGGAAATGAATCAAGCCACCTTTGGCGATAAGGATCTGCTCACCGTAGGAGAAACTTGGGGGGCGACACCTGAGATTGCTAAGCAATATTCTAATCCAAAAAATCAAGAATTGTCCATGGTCTTCCAATTTGAACACATCGGTCTTCAATACCAACCGGGTCAACCAAAATGGCACTACGCTAAGGAATTGGATGTGCCAAAATTGAAAGAAATTTTCACCAAGTGGCAGACGGAATTAGGAAAAGACGAAGGCTGGAATTCCCTCTTTTGGAACAACCACGATCTCCCACGCATCGTGTCAACTTGGGGGGATGATGGCGACTATCGGGTCAAATCTGCTAAGGCTTTGGCCATTCTGCTTCACTTGATGAAGGGAACTCCTTATATCTATCAAGGGGAAGAAATCGGGATGACCAATTATCCATTTAAGACCCTCGAGGATGTAGAAGATATTGAGTCAATCAACTATGCCCATGAAGCCTTAGAAAAAGGAGTGCCACTTGAAGTGATCATGGATCAGATCCGTCATATTGGTCGGGACAATGCACGGACACCGATGCAGTGGAATCATGAAGCAGAAGCTGGCTTTACGACAGGTCGTCCCTGGCTTGCGGTCAACCCAAACTACAAAGAGATTAATGTAGAAGCTGCCTTAGCAGATCCAGACTCCATTTTCTATACCTACCAAGCTCTCGTTGCCTTACGAAAAGAGCAGCCTTGGCTTGTGACGGCTCATTATGAATTGGTGGACGCAGTAGACAAGGTCTTTGCCTATAAGCGGGTAGAAGGAGAGCAAGTCTATTTGGTTGTGGTCAATCTCTCAAGCCAAGAGCAAGAGTTACCGCTGGTTAATGGAGTTGAGAAGGTCATCATTTCCAATACCAAGGTAGAGCAAGTACTTGAATCCGGAAAATTAGCCCCTTGGGATGCCTTCTGTGTCAAGTTGGCCTAATGAAGGTAAGAAAAGAGAGTGGCACAGAAATCGGTCATTCGTTAGAATTCGATTTCGTCGTCCCACCTCCGCACAGCTTCAACAGTCTGGGAGACTGTTGAAGGTTGCAGATAAAGGAAACATAGTTTCCGTCAACATAGGGCATCTTTGAAGCTTAAAAAGCGAATAAAGACTTAGGATACTTGCTTCGCAAGTTCTATCCGCCACCTCAAAGCAGTGCTTTGAGCACTCAACAACTGCGTCTTGCTCGACAATCCAAAGACAATTGAGAGGCTGGGACTTTTGTCCCAGCCTCTTTTTCATATATATAATTTCAAATCAAAATCGTTGACAGATGTAATATCTAGTATTACAATGTTATGATAATGATTACACTCTTATAAAAAGTGGGATAAGAATCTTAGCTTTTAAGAAGATGGTGAGGAAGAACATGATTGAATACAAAAATGTAGTCCTGCGCTACACGGATACTGACATTTTAAAAGATGTCAATCTCCGTATTGAGCAGGGAGAATTTATGGTCTTGGTAGGACCTTCAGGATCTGGAAAAACCACCATGCTCAAGATGATCAATCGGCTTTTGGAACCGACAGATGGCAATATCTATATGGATGAAAAACGCATCAAGGACTATGATGAACGAGAGTTACGTCTCAGTACCGGTTATGTCCTTCAGGCCATCGCTCTATTTCCAAACCTAACTGTCGCTGAGAATATTGCTCTCATTCCTGAAATGAAGGGCTGGAGCAAGGAACAAATTGCCTCTAAAACAGAAGAACTCTTGGACAAGGTGGGTCTGCCCGCTACAGATTATGCTCATCGCTTACCAAGCGAGTTATCAGGTGGGGAGCAACAGCGGATTGGTATTGTGCGGGCCATCATTGCAGAACCAAAGATTCTATTGATGGACGAGCCCTTCTCAGCTTTAGATGCTATTTCTCGCAAGCAGCTACAGGCTCTTACCAAAGACTTGCACAAAGAATTTGGTATGACGACTATTTTCGTTACTCATGATACGGACGAGGCATTGAAATTAGGCGATCGGATTGCGGTTCTACAAGAAGGAGAGATTGTACAGGTGGCGAATGCTGAGACCATTCTAGCCCAGCCAGTCAACGACTTTGTTGCGGATTTATTTGGAGGTGTTCACCATGTCTAAACTACTTGCAACCTTCCAAGAACGCTTTGGAGACTGGGTCACTGCACTGGGACAACATTTGCAACTGTCATTACTGACCTTGCTCCTTGCTATCTTTCTAGCTGTTCCACTGGCTATTTATTTAAGTAGTCGCAAGAGAGCGAGCAACTGGGTCCTACAGTTAGCTGGAATCTTCCAGACCATTCCTTCCATGGCCCTTTTGGGGCTCTTCATTCCCATCATGGGGATTGGGACGCTTCCGGCCTTGACAGCTCTGGTTATCTACGCCCTTTTCCCCATCCTTCAAAATACCATTACCGGTTTGCAAGGGATTGACCCAAGCCTCGAAGAAGCAGGGATCGCCTTTGGGATGACCAAGTGGGAACGACTCAAGAAGTTTGAGATTCCCTTGGCCATGCCCGTCATCATGTCTGGGATTCGGACAGCAGCTGTGATGATTATCGGGACGGCTACCCTTGCTGCCTTGATTGGAGCAGGGGGACTTGGTTCCTTTATCCTTCTGGGAATTGACCGCAATAATGCCAGTCTGATTTTGATTGGGGCCTTGTCTTCTGCCTTCTTAGCCATCGCTTTTAACCTGCTTCTTAAATGGATGGAAAAGGCCAAATTGCGGACCATCTTTGCGGCCTTTGCTGTGATGGTTATTGGATTAGGAGCTTCTTATACACCAAGTCTTCTTCCCAAACCGAAAAAAGAAAACCTGGTCATCGCTGGTAAGTTAGGTCCAGAACCTGAAATTCTAGCCAATATGTACAAGATTTTGATCGAAGAAAACACGGATATGACAGTGACCGTCAAACCAAATTTTGGAAAGACCACCTTCCTCTATGAAGCTCTGAAAAAAGGGGATATCGCTATCTATCCAGAGTTTACAGGGACCGTGACCGAAAGTCTCCTCAAGCCGGCGCCGCAAGTCAGTCATGATCCAGAAACAGTCTATCAAGCGGCCCGAGATGGGATCAAGAAACAAGACGACCTGGCCTTCCTCAAACCCATGGCTTATCAGAATACCTATGCTGTCGCAGTGCCTAAGAAAATTGCCCAAGAGTATGGCCTCAAGACCATTTCCGATTTGAAAAAGGTGGAAGGAGAACTCAAGGCAGGATTTACGCTAGAGTTTAATGATCGAGAGGATGGGAACAAGGGCTTGAAAAAGGTCTATGGTCTTAATCTACAAGTCTCCACCATGGAGCCAGCCCTTCGCTACCAGGCTATCCAGTCCGGTGATATCCAGATAACAGATGCCTACTCAACGGATGCCGAGCTTGCTCGCTATGACCTCGTGGTCCTCGAAGATGACAAGCAACTCTTCCCTCCTTATCAAGGGGCCCCACTGATGAAAGCTGAATTACTCGAAAAACATCCAGAATTGGAGTCTGTTCTTAATAAACTGGCTGGAAAAATCACAGCAGATCAAATGAGCCAGCTCAACTACCAAGTGGGTGTGGAAGGTAAGTCAGCTAATCAAGTAGCGCGTGATTTTTTGATTCAGGAAGAGATGACCAAGAAATAGATTTTTAAAGGAGTATTAGCTTAATTTATGAGTATGAAAAAAAGGATCAAAAGATCCTTTTTTTCATACTAAGGCTAACAAGATAGTAAGTACCAGAGCGATTCCAATCCGAATGACATGATGGGCTAGATGGAAGTTTTCTTTGTGCTTGCCATTCCAATAGGCTCCATAGCAAATCAAGCTAACTCCGATCAGCCAAATGAATAAAGCAACAATTGGCAAAAGGAAGTAGAGGATGAGAGAGAAGGTCGCAAGGCCACTTCCGATGAGGAGAAATGTATTTCCTAGAGTGTGATTCCCTTTTTTAACTTCAGTAAGAGAAGCCAATAAGTGAAGAAGAGCAAAAGCAAGGGCTAAGAAGGCTGTAAAAAAGCCGAGAAGAATGGGGAGGAGCATAAGATTCCCTTTCTAACTAGAATAATAATATATTTTTATTTAGTTGTCATTTCCATGACGTCTAAATAAAAGCTAACAACTTCTTGCTCGTTATAAGATTTCCCTTTTTTCAACCACCAGGTCAAGGTTTCAATGAAGTTGGTGATGACAAAGTGTTTGAGGTAAGAAGTGGGGATCCTAGGATGGGATGTTTTTAAATCATCCGCCACCATCGGCAAGACATGGGTTTCTAATTCCTTATGGAGCTGACGGAGGAAGTAGTCATTTTTTGATAGGAGAAGGCTGGTTACATGATCTTTGTTTTTCCTGAAATGGAGAAAAATATGAGCCAAGTAATCTTCTGCCGAGACATGAGCTTCACGTTCAAACAAATGATGAAAGAGATAATGGCAGAGTTCGTCTAGCAAGAGTTCCTTGCTCGGGTAGTGGCTGTAAAAAGTAGAGCGACCAACATCCGCTAGGTCGATGATATCTTGGACAGTGGTTGCTTCGTAGCCTTTCTCATTTAATAGCTGTAAGAAGGCTGTATAGATGGATTTTTTTGTTTTGGTGATGCGACGGTCAATCTTTGTCATATAGACACTTTGAACAAAGTGTTCAGTATCTTACAAACTGAACAGAATGCTCCTATCCTTTCTTTCCATTGTAGGAGATAATAATAGTAAGGGAATGATTCTATTCCAATTATACCATATACCAGAGGAGGTAAAAAATTGAGTTCTAAATGTGCCATTTGGCTAGCCTTTCTCTTAAATTTTAGCTTTGCCATTATCGAATTTATCTTTGGTGGACTCTTTGGCTCCAGTGCTGTTCTCGCTGATTCTGTCCATGACTTGGGGGATGCTCTAGCCATTGGCCTCTCGGCCTTTCTAGAAACGATCTCCAATCGTCAAGAAGATAGTCGCTATACCCTAGGCTACAAGCGTTTTAGCTTATTAGGGGCTTTAGTAACGGCAGTCATTCTGATGACCGGGGCTGGTATGGTGATTTTAGAAAATGTAAGCAAGCTTTTCCACCCTCAGCCCGTCAATGACGAAGGGCTTCTTTGGTTGGGAATTATTGCTATCAGTGTCAATGTGCTGGCGAGTCTGGTCATTCGCAAGGGACAAACCAAGAATGAATCCATTCTCAGCCTGCATTTTTTGGAAGATACCTTGGGTTGGTTGGCCGTCATCCTGATGGCCATTGTCCTCCGATTTACTGACTGGTATATCCTAGATCCCCTCTTGTCTCTTGCTATTTCCTTCTTTATTCTGTCCAAAGCCATTCCACGTTTTTGGAGCACCGTTAAGATTTTCTTGGATGCTGTGCCAGAAGGGGTAGATATCAAGCAAGTTAAGAATGATTTAGAGCAGTTGGACCATGTCGCTAGTATCAATCAGCTTAATCTTTGGACCATGGATGGACTAGAGAAAAATGCTATTGTTCATGTTTGTCTCAAACGTATGGAGCAGATGGTGGTCTGTAAAGAAGAGATCCGTGCCTTGCTCAAAGAGAGGGGATTTCAAAATGTCACCATCGAAGTGGATGAAGACCTAGCAACTCACCGCGCCCACAAGCGAAATATCGAAGAGCTGGAAGCCAGTCAAAGTCATGGACATGATCACCACCACCATCACCATCATTAATGGAAATCGATCATTCCTTTGTTGAGGATATTTTAGAAATCATCGATTTAATATATTGACTCCTGATTCAAATTGTGATAGACTACTCATATTTATGAAAGGATCGAGTATATGTTACAACTACAACGTATTTCAAAAGTGTATTATACGGGGAATCAAGAGTTTCACGCTTTGAAGGATATCTCGATTCGTTTCCGTGAAAATGAGTTCGTCTCGATTCTCGGACAATCGGGTTCAGGGAAAACCACCCTCTTAAATATCATCGGTGGACTCGACCAATACACATCGGGTGATTTACTCATCCAAGGAAAATCAACCAAGCAATTTAAAGACCGCGATTGGGATAGCTACAGAAACCACACCATCGGATTCGTCTTCCAATCCTATAATCTGATTGGTCACCAAACGGCACTCTCAAACGTCGAGATTGCGATGACGCTCTCTGGCGTTTCTAAATCGGAACGTAAGAAGCGTGCCATCGAAGCACTTGAACGCGTTGGCCTAAAAGATCATTTATATAAGAAACCAAGCCAAATGTCTGGCGGACAAATGCAACGGATTGCGATTGCGCGTGCCCTTGTCAATAATCCTAAAGTCGTTTTAGCCGATGAGCCAACAGGAGCGCTCGATTCTGAGACTTCTGTTCAAATCATGGAGTTATTAAAAGACATCGCCAAGGAACGTCTAGTGATCATGGTGACGCATAACCCAGAACTGGCGAAAACCTACTCTACACGTATCGTACAAGTATTAGATGGAAATATCTTAAGCGACTCGAATCCATACGAACCAACCGAAGAACCCAAACAAGGCGACATTCATTTCACAAAGACAAAGATGAGCTTTCTGACGGCTTTGGCCCTTTCGTTTAATAACCTATTGACGAAAAAAGGTCGGACATTTCTGACTGCCTTTGCTGGTTCCATCGGGATTATCGGGATTGCCCTTATTCTAGCCCTCTCGAACGGTGTGAGCGACTACGTAAAAAAGGTGCAAGAAGACACTCTCGTCTCTTTGCCATTGACAATTAGCGAGCAGAACCAGAGTAATCTTATGGCAACCTCACCAGACTTGAGCGAAAAGCCGTATAGGGATAAAAACGAACTAGGTGTCAATACGCTTTTAACGAATCTATTGAAAAAACAAATAGGGAAAAATGACCTCGCTTCCTTCAAGACTTACTTGGATAAACACGCTTCCAAAGTCTCAACCCTTACAAAAGACATTCGTTACCAATACAATTTACAACCGTACATTTACGCTAGTGACACCTCCAACGGTCCAAAGAGTATTCTTCCGTCTAACCTCGCGGACGAAGTCGATACGGCCAACCAAACAATTAAAGGCTATTTGCAAAACATCGACTACTGGAGCCAACTGTCAAGCGACCAGGAGATGCTAAATGCGCAATATGATGTGCTAGAAGGTCGCCTTCCGAAGGATAAATCTGAAATCGTCCTGATCGTGGATGAAGAGAACCAAATCAGTGACCTTCTCCTTTATAGCTTACGCATCAAAGACCCTAGCGAATTAAACGATGCGAAGAAACTGGATGAACTCAAATCACAAACCTATCAGTATAGGGATTTCATTGGAAAAACTTTCAAAGCTGTTGTCAACACGAACCGCTTCGTTAAAGAAAACAACCAATGGATAAATAAAATTAACGACGAAGCCTATATGAAGACGCAAATCGAGAATGGCCTCGAGCTTAAAATTGTCGGCGTTCTTCGTCAGAAAGAAGGCACCAGTTCTGGGGTGAACTCTCCTTCTGGTGGGGTAGCTTATACAAGCGCCCTTATCGATGACACTTCTGAACAAATTCAAAACAGTGACATCGTGAAGGAGCAAGAAGCTAACCCAACTATCAATGTATTTACTGGAAAAGAATTTGCCAAAGATCCAAAACCATTCAATTCGGCTGATTTAACCGAAGAAGAAAAAATCCAGTTGGTCAAATTGACGCCTGAACAACAAGCACAATACATCCAACAATACAACGAAAACTCGGCTGCCACTTACGAGGAAAATCTCGCGAAATTGGGTGTCATCGACAAATCCAAACCGGCTGCCATCGAGTTCTACACCTCTTCCTTCCAACAAAAACAAGAGTTGAAGGACTTCATTAACGCCTATAACACGGCCAAAAAAGACGCCGGTGAAGACGATAAAGTGCTCTCCTACTCCGATGATATTCAAACCATCATGTCTTCGATTACGACAATGGTGGGCGTGATTACAACCGTACTTGTTGGTTTCGTAGCCATCTCGCTCATCGTATCATCAATTATGATTGCAATTATTACCTACATCTCGGTTCTCGAGCGTACCAAAGAAATCGGAATTCTACGTGCAATGGGGGCTTCGAAGAAAGACATCCGTCGCATCTTCACAGCCGAAACAGCCATCGAAGGATTTATCTCCGGGGTGCTCGGTATCGCCATTACACTCCTTGCGACGATTCCAATCAATGCAGTTGTTTCTAAAATGACCAACGTGGAAAACGTGGCACAATTACCATGGGAAGCAGCACTTATCCTCATCGGTATTTCGATTGTATTAACGATGTTGGCAGGTCTCATCCCTTCGCGCATCGCCGCGAAGAAAGACCCAGTGGAATCTTTGCGTAGCGAATAGAAGCCGTAATCCAAAAAGTGGATAGAAAAATGTTTCTTTATCCACTTTTTCATTTGTCATTTTGGAGAATATAACAAAACTCTTTCATCCCCAACCTGTCAATGATGAGGGAATCCTCTGGCTAGGAATTATTGCGGTTACGATCAATGTGCTAGCGAGTTTAGTGGTTTGTAATGGAAAAACAAAGAACGAGTCTATTCTTAGTCTGCATTTTCTGGAAGATACCCTTGGTTGGGTCGCCGTCATCCTGATGGCCATTGTCCTCCGATTTACGGATTGGTATATCTTAGATCCTCTCTTGTCTCTTGCTATCTCCTTCATTATTCTGTCCAAAGCTATTCCGCGTTTTTGGTCTACACTCAAGATTTTCTTGAATGCTGTGCCAGAAGGGGTAGATATTGAGCAAGTAACGAGTGATTTGGAGCAATTGGAGCATGTGGCCAGTGTGAATCAGCTTAATCTCTGGACCATGGATAGTTTGGAAAAAAACGCTATTGTCCATGTTTGTCTAAAAGAGATTGAACAGATGGAGAGTTGTAAAGAAGCCATACGTGGCTTGCTCAAAGATCGTGGCTTTCAAAACGTCACCATTGAGGTGGATGAAGACCTAGCAACTCACCGCGCCCACAAGCGCAATATCGAAGAGCTGGAAGCAGAAAGTGAGCAGGAACACCAGCATTAAGGTTTGTTTTTAAACTCTTAGAGGCTTCTCTAGGAGTTTTTTTACACTAAACTCTCTAAAGTATGCCTTTTCGTGCTAAAATAGAACAAACGTGGAACAAGGAGTAATTATGAGTAAAAGAGCTGTGTTGATGATGACCTTTGGTTCACCAGAAGAGATTACCTATGAAGGAGTAGCGGAATTTTTCACAAACATACGCCGTGGGGTTCGTCCTGAACCACATGAAATTCAGACTTTATATGACAATTACGTACGAATTGGCGGAACTCCACTCCAAAGGATAACTAGAGAAGAAGTGGATTTGGTTGCTTCTGCTCTTGGAGAACACGCATCCGTATACTTTGCTAATAAATTTTCCCGCCCTTTTATTACTGATGTAATCAAAGAGATGGAGAATGACGGAATTGAAGAATGTTTGTGCTTGATTTTAGAGCCCCATTATTCTTACTATTCTGTCATGGGATATGAGAAATTTTTAGAAAGTGAGCAGATTAGGTTCCAAATTATCAAGGAGTGGTACCAAGAACCTTCACTTCTCCACTATTGGGCTGATGAGATTCGAAATATTTTAGATCAAATTAGAGATGACAGATATAAGGTGATTTTTTCAGCTCATAGTGTCCCAGTTTTGGCACTTGATTTTGGCGATCCTTATATCGATCAGATTTATGACAATACTCGCTTGATTGTGGAAATTTTAGGCCTTGAAGAAGACCAGTATACCAATACATGGCAGAGTGAAAGTGATATTGGTATTCCTTGGATTAAGCCGGATGTCTTAGAATACCTTCGTGATGAGAAGGAACACCCTGACCACTATATTTTTGTCCCGATAGCTTTTATTAGTGAGCATATTGAGGTTCTTTTTGATAATGATGTGGAGTGTAAGGAGCTTTGTCATGAGCTTGGTGTGACCTATCACCGTCCTCCTATGCCAAATAGTGATTCTCGATTGATTAAAGCCCTTCTTTCAACCATTCAGTCACATATAGACGGTGACTATCGTTACTATCAACCTCAACTAGAGACTTTTGATGAGTTGGAAGCCCCTTCAACCACAGGAAAGATTTTAGAAGAGTCAGAAGATATTCAGATGCCTGATTTCGTCAAAAAATTGATTGCTAAAAAAGGTCGAGAGAATGTCAAGATGCCATATCTAGTTAAGAAAATGCTAGAAAAGAAGTATGGGAAAAAATATGATTAAATGATGGAGCTTTAAAACAGGAAGTGGGCTAGAGCTCGATAAAAAGTGTATATTATAGGTAAGTAAGCAATAGAAAGTAGGTTGTGCCTATGAAGAAAACAGTCTATACAAAAGCTGGACAAGTTGGTCTAGTAGAAGTGGAGCGTCCGCAGATCGAAGCACCAGATGATGTCATTCTCCGTATTGTGCGTACCTGTGTCTGTGGCTCTGATCTCTGGAGCTACCGCAATCCAGATATTGAAGCAGGCCACCAAAATAGTGGTCACGAAGCCATCGGAATCGTCGAAGAAATTGGTGAGGCCATTACAACGGTCAAACCGGGTGACTTTGTGATCGCCCCTTTCACCCATGGCTGTGGGGAGTGTGATGCTTGTCGTGCGGGCTATGACGGGACTTGTGACCGCCATATTGGGACCAACTGGTCTGACGGGGTGCAAGCGGAGTACATGCGCTTCGACTATGCCAACTGGGCTCTCGTCAAAATCCCGGGGCAACCGTCTGATTATACTGAAGCCATGCTCAAATCCTTCTTGACGCTAGCAGATGTTATGCCGACGGGTTACCATGCGGCGCGTGTCGCAGATGTGAAACCAGGTGACAAAGTCGTGGTCATCGGGGATGGAGCTGTGGGTCAATGTGCTGTGATTGCTGCTAAGATGCGAGGAGCATCGCAAATTGTCCTCATGAGCCGTCACGAAGACCGCCAACAAATGGCTTTGGAAGTTGGTGCAACAGCTGTTGTAGCAGAGCGGGGTGAAGAAGGAATTGCCAAGGTTCGTGAAATCCTTGGAGGAGGAGCAGATGCCGCCCTCGAGTGTGTTGGTACTGCAGCAGCTGTCGATCAAGCCCTTGGGGTCCTTCACAATGGGGGGCGTTTAGGTTTTGTAGGTGTGCCTCACTATAATAATCGTGCGCTTGGATCAACCTTTGCCCAAAACATTTCCGTGGCAGGTGGAGCAGCCTCTGTCACTACCTATGACAAGCAGTTCTTGCTCAAGGCTGTCCTTGATGGCGACATCAATCCAGGACGCGTCTTCACCCATAGCTATAGCTTGGACGAAATTGATCAAGCCTATAAAGATATGGATGAACGCAAGACAATTAAGGCTATGATTGTGATTGAATAACGAAAAGAGAGTGGGACAGAAATCGGTAATTCGTTAGAATTCGATTTCGTTGTCCCACCTCCGCACAGTTGAGTAGGGCTGTAAAAGCTGATGAAATCAGCGTAGTAGAGCCCACTCAACCACTGCGTCTTGCTCGACAATCCAAAGACAATTGAGAGGCTAGGACTTTTGTCCCAGCCTCTTTTTAGTTAAATGAACTCTTATTTCAAATCTGACATCACTTGCTTCTTGGTGAAGGTGCGCTCTTGTTTGTTGGCAAGTGCCTTGATGCGTGCATCTAAAAGAATAGCACGGCCTTCAGCGCTTCGGGTATAGATGAGGTCATACTTACCTAAGCTTTTTCGAATCTGCTCAAGAAAGGCTTGCGCATCCTCTTTCCGTTTGTCAAAGAGGCTTGGTACAGCGAAATATTCTGTCTGATCGGACACTTTTTCCTGTGCTTTCAGGATGTAACGTTGATTTTCAATTGGTGCGAAAAATTCGATCATGGTTTGCGAAAAGAGTTCCTTCTCCCGCATGGTTCCGCCCTTCAAATAAATCAGCGTGTTGATAGCATCCTTTCTGTCTCGTACTACTTGGATGCGGGTTTCCTGTGTTTGAATCTGTCCCGAAAGAAGCAGGACTTTGTGAATAGCTTGGCCAAAGACTTCTAAGCGTTTGTAAGGACTCTTATAGAGATAGTAGCGAAGCCAAGCAAGGAGTGAGAGAACAGCTAAGAAGAAGAGAAGAATCAGAGAAGCTGAATTCCTTCCTCCTCTATGTGAATAGTAAATAAGGTTGGCGAAAGCATCGGTCAAAGCGCCGGCCGTAAGCCACCGTGCCAGCTTTCTAGCATCGAAAAATAGAGCCAGAGGTAGGAAGTGTTTGTCCACTTGGACCTCATTTGCAATCTCCATATTCTCTAAAATAGGAAGGGCTTTTTGCCAGCTATCTCTGAGTTCTTGACGATGGGTGGAGCGCTCTAAGGTCTCTTCATTCAGTTTTTCTAAGTGTTTTTTAGTATAGCGGATCTGATCAAAGGCCAAACGTTCAATGCCGGATTCGATGAAAGGTTCCTTGTAATGGAGGCCTAAAAATTGCTTCATCCGTCTCTCTAAGAGCTCTAAATCAGGACTATATTGTTTCAGCTGATCAGTGATAGCTTCAATTTCTTCCTTTTCAAGATCTGACTTTTCATACCATCTCTTTAGGGAAAGATTGATAGAGACTAAATGCCAGATATTACTGGTCTTATTTGGCTCTTCGGGCCACACTCGGATGGCACGACCTCGCATTTGATTACTGAGCATAAAACTCCCGACAAAGCTAGCTAGAATCAGGGAGTTGACACAAGGAGCATCCCAGCCTTCTCCTAGAAGAGACTTGGTTCCAATCACGACTTGGATGAGCCCCTCTTGGAAGAGTTGGGTTACAGCTGTCACTAAATCATGTTGAGAGCCAACCAAGCGAACCTTGAGAAAATCATCAGGGGATAATTGGCCGACACTTTGGTAAGTCAGCCGATTCGCTCCTAGAAGCTCTTCTAGTCTTGGCTTAGCAACTGTCGGGATGATGACGATACTACCTGTTAGGACAGCGATGGCAGGTGGAGTAGTTAGCTCTAGGCTTTCTCTGCGAATGGATTCAAAATACGAGAGCACTCCCAATTGAGTGAATTGGGCGTCCTTGTCCCCTAGATGAACTTCAAAGTCTTGACGAATGTAGTCTGTTAAGACCAGTTGGCGCAGTTGGCTTCCAAGAGCCTGATATTCTGCCTTGAAAATCTCTCGAACCGCATTGAGTTTTCCCAGGGATTGGTTCAGCAGGAGATCCTGTTTTTTGTTGCGGACCAGTTTGACTTGTTTTCGATCGATCAAGCTCGCTGCTTTTAATTCATGGAGGAGTTGCTTTTCGTATTCTTCTGGTAGATTGTACCAGTGAGGCACCTGAAAGAGCAGACCTTGCAGGAGAATTTCAAGCCAGTCTAGGGTGAAAGCAGGAAGTTTTTTTGCTCCTAGAAGATCCTGGAAACGTTGGGGAAAGGCGATTCCCTTGCTCCGAAGAAAGATCAGGGTAGCAGAGAGATACTTGGGCTCATTGAGCAATTCATCATCACTGATCTGACCAGATAAAGCTTGGCAGGTTTGCAGGTATTGACAAAAGAGGGGGTCTGAAGTCAGTTGCTGCAAGAGGGCATTCTTTTGTTGGCTAAAGGCATCCAACTGAGCCTGCTCTTCCTTGGTTGGAAAGGCAAAGTAGACATAGTCTTGATGGGGACAAAGGGTCTCTTCCTTGACCAATTCGGGAACCGTAATTTCCTCATCAATCTCGCCACACATGCGGATATAGCGTTCCCAAAGGGCAGGGTCCCCTTCATAGGGAGGGGTAGCAGTGAGGGAGATCATCTTTAAGTCAGGGAAGGCTTGACGAAAGGCTTCCAAGCTCTTCCACCATTCATTGCGAAGGTGGTGACATTCATCCAAACAAAGGGTCCCGAGTGAAATCGTTTTAAAGGTAGAAAAAATATCAAAGCCTTTAAAATCAAAGGTTTCAATCTCTGCCTGGTCATCGGTATCCTCAACTTGTGATTGGCCGACGATTTGATTCATGGCACTGTGTAGGGCCTGATAGGTAGCCACTGTAATCAGCTTAGGATGTTTGAGGTCCTGAGAAATCAATTGCTCCGCTTGGCTTTCATTCGTCAAGAAGGCCTGGACAATCCGATCGACCCATTGTTGACGAATCGTGACCGTAGGTGCCAAAATCAAGGTTGGCTGGCCAAAGCGCCGGATAAATTCGATACCTAAGGTTGTTTTTCCAGAGCCAGGAGCCGCTACCAAATGTAGGTGCCCATCCGCCATAAAAGTGTCACTCTTATCGAGAACGCGTTTTTGATAGTGTCTCCATTGACCTGTAAAAGCTAGTTCTTGTAACATTGGTTTCCTCCCTTGTACTGTCCCCATTATATCATAGTTGAAGGTATTCAGTTAAGAAGGGGAGTTGCCATGGAAGGGAAATCGTCCTTTTCGCTATCTCTTCTTGACACCGGCTAGATGGACTTATATAATGTTACAAACAAGTTTGGAGGTAGCTGATGATCCATAAACATGAAATTCCTATTTTAGAGTTTGACGACAACCCACAGGCAGTCATTATGCCGACTCATGAGGGGTTAGACCTGCATTTGCCTGAAAAATGCGTTTATGCTTTCTTAGAGGATGAGATTGATCGCTTTGCCAAAGCTGCTGGGGCCAAACAAGTAGCTTCTTTTATCTCAGCTACCAAGACCTATCCAGTTTATGTCATGGAGCACCAAGGAGAGGAAATCTGCTTGGCCCAAGCGCCGGTTGGATCTGCACCTGCTGCCCAATTCATGGATTGGTTGATTGGCTATGGGGTGAAGAAGATGATTTCGGCAGGTAGCTGTGGCGTCTTGGTGGACATGGAAGAAAATGCCTTTTTAATCCCGACCAAGGCCTTGCGAGATGAGGGAGCTAGTTACCATTATGTGGCACCCTCCCGTTATATCGAAGTGGATAGTCGAGCACTGACTGCCATTGAAAGGGTCCTAAAACAAGCGTCCATTCCCTATCAAGAGGTCATGACTTGGACGACGGACGGCTTTTATAGAGAAACGCCTGACAAGGTAGCCTATCGCATTGAAGAAGGGTGTAGCGTTGTGGAGATGGAGTGCGCCTCATTGGCAGCAGTAGCCCAGCTTCGTGATGCGGTTTGGGGCTTGCTCCTATTTACCGCAGATTCTCTTGCAGACCTGGAAAATTATGACCAGCGTGATTGGGGATCTGAAGCATTCGATAAAGCCTTAGAATTGTGCCTAGAAATGGTTCATCACTTGTAGGTCTATTCACTTTTTATGGTACAATGAAGCTATGTTAGTCAAATTATTTTTTAAACAATGGCAGTCCAAGATGAAAAGTCTGTCTCCAGCAAGGAGGATCTTTTTCAGCTTTTTCTTGGTTATCTTAATTGGCTCCCTCTTATTGAGTCTGCCTTTTGTCCAGCAAGCAAGCTCAACAGCAGGTTATGTCGACCACCTTTTTACTGCAGTCTCCATGGTCTGTGTGACAGGGCTCTTTACCCAATCAGTAGCCTCTACCTACAATGCCTGGGGGCAGTTAATCTGTATGCTCTTGATTCAGATCGGTGGCCTGGGAATCTTGACCTTTATCGGACTTTTCTTTATGGAAAGTCGTCAAAAGCTCAGCTACAAGGACCGACAGACCATCCGGGACAGCTTTAGCTTTAGCAATAACCAGAGCTTGGCCCGTTTTGTCCGTTCTATTTTCATAACCACCTTTACCATCGAAGGACTGGGGGCCTTGCTCCTCATGATTCGCTTCATTCCTCGCTTCGGCTGGGGGCATGGAATCTTTAACTCCATCTTTGTCGCGATTTCAGCTTTTTGTAATGCGGGCTTCGATAATTTTGGGGGCGATAGTATGATGAGTTTCCAGACCGATTGGCTGGTGAACCTGACCTTGTCTGCCCTAATTATCACAGGCGGTTTGGGCTTTATGGTTTGGTTTGACCTCGCTACCAAGGCCCGCAATCAATCCGGACGGCGGACTCTTCGCTTCCATACCAAGGTGGTTCTCTGGTTAACAGCTGCGATCCTCCTCTTTGGGACAGTAACCAGTCTCTTGACCGAGTTTGATAATCCGGCATCCATTGGGTCCCTCCCCTTAGGAGAGAAAATTTTAGTCAGCTTTTTCCAAACCGTCAGCATGCGGACAGCTGGTTTTGCTTCCTTAGATTATACAGCAGTCCGGCCAGTGACGCTCTTCGTCTATCTCTTGCAGATGTTTTTAGGTGGAGCACCAGGTGGGACAGCAGGGGGCATGAAGATCACAACCTTCCTGGTCCTCTTGCTCCTGGCTCGGAAGGAACTATTGGGGCTACCACATACCAATTTAGGAAAACGTACGATTTCACCAGACATTGTTCAACGTTCCTTTGGGACAGCGGTGATTTTCCAGTTGACCTTCTTAGTGGGGCTATTAGGAATCTGTTTGGTCACACCGGATGGCCAACGCTTTATTTATTTGGTCTTTGAGGTGGTATCCGCTCTAGCGACAGTGGGAGTGACCGCCAATGTAACCTCAACCTTAAATGGAGCTGGACTAGGCATTATCATGGTCCTCATGTTTATCGGACGGATTGGTCCTTTGACCCTCATGGTTAGCTTGAACAATTACCAAGCCAAGAAAGCAGATACCTTGCAGTATGCCAAGGCAGACATCATTATCGGATAGGAGAAACTTATGGAGAATCGAACCATTGGAATTTTAGGATTAGGAATTTTTGGACAGAGTGTCCTGAAAACCCTACAGGACCAGGATGTGGATATTATTGCAATTGATGATCACGAAGATGTGATTAATCAGTATGAATCCATGATTACAACTGGAATTGTTGGAGACATTACGGAGTTGGACCTCTTGGATGCAGCAGATATTGGGAACTGTGACACAGTCGTGATCGCGACGGGTGAAAACCTGGAGTCCAGTGTGCTGGCTGTTATGCACTGTAAGTCACTTGGCGTCGAGCATGTCATTGCCAAGGTCAAGAATGAAGTGACCAAGGAAGTCCTTGAGAAAATTGGGGCTGATTTGGTCATCCTACCAGAGGTGGAAGCGGGAATGTCCCTAGCCAAGATGATTCTCTTCCAACATGGGATTGAAGTTTTCCAGTTGGATGAAGAAGTGGTGGTGGTCGAGTTTACGGTTCCAGCTAGCTGGGTAGGAAAAAGCATCCAAGACTTGGAAATCAGAGACCAATATCAACTCAATATTATTGGCTATCGAGATGCGGAAGACCAGCCTTTGCGAAGTCAGATTGGTCCCGACTTTATCTGGCCAGAAGGGGTGCGCGTGATGGCGGTGACAGACAACCAATATCTGGATAGAATCCAAGACCTCTTAGAAGAATAGAAATATAGAAACGGCCAAATGGTCGTTTTTTACTGATATGATTTTATTACTAACTAAGAATTAAAGTTTCTTTAAGCATATTCTACTATAGTAGAACTATCAAAAACACTTCCATTATGGGAATAGAAGGATGAATGATGAAAATTTTAAAGTTGATACGACCTGAAAAGCCTTTAAAAGAGCTTAAGTGGTTTGATATCGCTATTGTGACTGCGATCATGTTTGGGCAGTTTATTGTATGGTCTACAGAACTCTTCCTTGCCAGTCTTCAACCAGTTGCTCAAACGGTGACCAGTGTAGCAGAAACGACGACTGAAACAGCTAGGGATGGGGCAGCATACTCGAGCAACTTTACCCTGCAGATCATCTTATTAACTCTCGCCTTTGCCTACTTACTTCTCCGGAATTTTGATTTTAAACAGCTACCGATTCGTTTTAAATGGTCCGTCCTCTTTTGGGTACCTTTGATCTTTGCCATTGTTGGGCTATTTGGGGATATCGTGACAACGGTGAGTGGAGAGTATGATTACTTCAATATCAATCTCCTCGCTTATATCGATCCCATGCAGATTATCCACAAGTTCTTAGCGCTTAGTCCCATGACAATTGCCTATGCCTTGCTCAATGGCTTCTACGAAGAGTTCTTCTTCTTGGGAGTCATGACATCTGTTAATGACAAGTACAAGTGGTTGGCGCTAGCTTATTCGATCTTGATTCGGATCTCCTTCCATACCTATCAAGGTTTGCTTTGGGCAGTGGTTATTGGAGTTATTTATGGACTCTTCTACTATGTTCTCTACAAGAAGGTGATCAAAAACCTCTTACCTTTCTTCCTCATGCATGCTTTGGCCGATATGTTTGGCTCTAGCATACTCTATCTTTTAATCAACTGGGGAACTTAATAACATAGTTGAAAAACTGGACGTTTTGTCCGGTTTCATATTTAAGATAAAGTCTTCTTAAAAACTTTCCTAAGGTGAGTACGGACGTCAGCGAACTTGGTAGAAGTTCCATGACTAATTATTGAGCCTAAGGTCTCAATAATTCCGAGTTCCTGAAACAATTGCGTTTCAGGAACTTTTCTCACGGCGGAAAGTTTTAGTTCTGTTTAAATGACTCAAAAATATATAAAGACTTTAAAAAATTATCTAACCATTTTATGAAAAAATAGTTAGTCTGCATTCTAAAACTGGACGTTTTGTCCAGTTTTTTATCTGCTCTGAAACTCTTTAATGATGGGAAAATCCCTGTAGAAAAGGCGCAAAGATGGTATAATAGAACTATCATTTTACAGGAATCATAACATTATGAAATTAGTCTATACAGATATTCGAACCCCTTTAACCCAGGTCTTGGTGGATGAGGCCAATCGATTGGTTGAAGAAGGGAAGCGGGTCTTTTATATCGCACCCAACTCTCTATCTTTTGAGAAGGAGCGCAAAGTTTTGCAACTCCTAGACCAGAAGGCTTCTTTTGCCATCACCATTACGCGCTTTGCTCAGATGGCACGCTATTTTACACTTAATGAAAGCCACCAGCAGCAAGCGCTAGATGATATCGGTCTTGGCATGCTCTTTTTTAAGGTGCTTTCTCAGATGCCGGATGAAGAGCTCAAGGTTTATGCCCGTCTTAAGAAGGATCCCCAGTTTATCCAACAATTGATCCAGCTCTTTCATGAGTTGCAGACAGCCCAGATGACAGCATCCGACTTGGATGCCTTGCCAGATCAGGAGAAGAGAGAAGACTTGGTCCATATCTTGAAGGCTGTTCAAGACCAGTTAGTTGCAGGTTCTTTTGAGTCTGAGTCTAAGTTGGCTAGTTTTGCCTCTCATCTTATCAAGGGAGATTTGGATGAGGAGTTAAAGGATTTGGCCTTAGTGATTGATGGCTTTACCCGTTTCTCAGCCGAGGAGGACTACCTGGTTCATTTACTGCACGACAAGGGCGTAGAGATCATTATTGGGGCATACGCCAGTGAGAAAGCCTATCGCTCGACCTTTCGTGAAGGAAACCTCTACCAGGCCAGTGTGGACTTCCTGCTAGACTTGGCTAGGACCTACCAGGTCACGCCAAGCTATGTCGGTCAAGGAAAAGAGGATGCCTTTAGTCGTATAACGCGGATCTTGGAAGCTCGTTATGACTTTACAGAGGTAGAAGGTGAGCTGTCTGATCAAGACAGAGAAGCAGTAGAGATTTGGACCTGTAACCATCAAAAGGAAGAACTTGAGGCTGTAGCCCGCTCCATTCGTCAGCACCTGTATGAGGGCGCTCGTTACAAAGATATTCGAGTCCTCTTGGGGGATGTGGATGCTTATCAGCTCCAGCTCAAGACCATCTTTGACCAGTACCAGATTCCCTTTTATCTTGGAAAGAGTGAGTCCATGTCCCAGCATCCCCTGGTCCAATGGGTGGAATCCTTGGACCGTCTTCGTCGCTATCGGTTTTTGACCGAGGATGTGGTCAATCTCTTGAAGACGGGGCTCTATGGGACGCTAACACGAGAGGACATTGACCATTTCGAACAATATGTTCGCTTTGCGGAGATCAAGGGCCTGGCTGCCTTTTCTCGTGACTTTACAGCCAACCACCAGGACAAATTTGATCTAGAGCGTCTCAACCAGATTCGCCAGCAAGTCATCAATCCCCTGCAGGATTTTTACAAGACCAAGAGCCAGACCAGCCAGGGCCTAGTGAAAAAGTTTGCCCAGTTTTGTCAAGATGCCCAGTTGGCGCAAAACATGCAACAGTTAGCCAGTCGTGGCTCTGAACAGGAAATAGAACGCTATGACCAGGTCTGGAAGTCCTTTAGCCATGTGCTAGAACAATTTGCCCAGGTCTTTGATCAAATCAAGGTGACCTTAGATGATTTTCTTAGCCTTCTCTTGTCAGGGATCTTGTTGGCAAGTTATCGAACGGTCCCAGCGACTGTGGATGTAGTGACAGTCCAGTCCTATGATTTGATTGAGCCCTTATCAGCTCCTTATGTCTATGCCATTGGCTTGACCCAGGAGCGTTTCCCTAAGATTGCCAAGGACCAATCCTTGCTGACGGATGAGGAGCGTCAGGTCCTGAACCAAGCTTCAGACCAACAGGCCAATCTTCAAATTGCCAGTCAGGACAACTTACGGAAGAATCGCTTCGTCGCCCTGTCCCTCTTCAATGCAGCCACCAAACACTTAGTCTTGTCCAGTCCTATCCTTGTCAACGAGGTGGATGACAAGATGTCCCCTTACTTGCTCGAGCTGACCAAGGCACCCCTCAATTTATCTGTCATTTCGAAGAAGGCAACAGCCTCTAGTCAAGATATGGGGTCTTACCAGGCCCTCTTAGCTCGATTGATTGAATTGCACCAGGGAGAAATTGACCAGGAGTTGAGCAAGGAAGAAGCGACTTTCTGGGCAGTTGCCATTCGTGTCCTTCGGAAGAAATTGGCGTCAGAAGGCTTGCACATCCCGCAAATCAGCCAAAGCTTGACGACCAAGGTACTAGAGGATGAGACCCTTGAGGTCCTTTATCCAAAAGGTCAGGCTCTGACTTTATCTGCTTCAGCTCTCAACACCTACTTCCAAAACCAATACAGCTATTATCTCCACTATGTCCTAGGTTTGCAGGAGGAGTGGCACTTGCGACCAGATGCGAGAAGCCATGGAAACTTCTTGCACCGAATTTTTGAACGGGTGTTGAAAGATCCTTCAGAAGAGACATTTGATGAGCGCTTGAACAAGGCCATCCGCGAAACCAGCCAGGAGACAGAGTTTGCCCTCCTTTATCAGGAGAATGCCATGGCTGCCTTTTCAAAAGAATTGCTCCTGGATACAGCTCGAGCAACTGGACGTGTACTTGCTCACAATGATCGCATTGAAACCATTGGAGAAGAAGCTCTCTTCGGTCAGGCAGATCGTCCCTTCTTAACCTTAGAAGATGGTCGTCCGCTCTTGGTCAAGGGCAAGGTCGATCGGATTGACCGGCTGTCTGACACAGGAGCTTTGGGAGTGGTGGACTACAAGTCCAGTGAGACCAAGTTTAACTTTGAGAAGTTCTTTAACGGTCTCAACTCCCAATTGCCAACCTATCTCTCTGCTATCAAAGACTTTCAGGCCTTTGATCCTGACAAGGGGATCTTTGGAGCCATGTACTTGCAGATGGTGGATCCTTTGGTGCCTCTTAAGGATACCAAGGCGGTCGATGATGCTGTCCAAGCCGTTCTAAAGACCCAACAATACAAGGGTCTATTCTTGGTAGATCAGTCCAGCCAACTTGACGAGAACTATGAGAAAAACAAGGCTATGCTCCTGAGTCAAGAAGAGCTAGACCTGCTCTTGCTTTACAATGCCCACCTCTATCAACAAGCAGCCGAAGGGATCTTGTCGGGTAACTTTGCGATCAACCCTTATACTGAAAATGGGAGAAGCATTGCTCCCTATGTAGAACAGTACAAATCGATTACGGGATTTGAAGCCAATCTCCACCTAGGACAAGCCCGCTTCTTGGAGAAATTGGATCCAAGTCACTACGAGAAACGCCCAGTCGGGGACAAGCTCCGCCAGGCCTGGATAGAAAAAATGAAGGAGGAATTGAATCAATGAAACCAATTGAATTTTTAAATCCCAGCCAGATTCAAGACCTCCAAGTCCAGGAGGCCCAGTCTGATAAGGAACCAAAGCGGACACCTGAGCAGATAGAAGCTATCTATTCGTCAGGAACCAATATCCTAGTCTCAGCTTCGGCCGGTTCTGGGAAGACTTTTGTCATGGTCCAACGGATCCTGGATCAATTGCACCGAGGGATTTCCATACAGCAATTGTTTATCTCAACCTTTACGGTCAAGGCAGCGACTGAGCTCAAGGAACGCTTGGAAAAGGAGTTGGAGAAGAGCCTAAAGGCTACCAAGGACGAGGAGCTCAAGCACCACCTGGCCCAACAAATTGCAGAATTACCAACTAGTGATATCGGGACCATGGATGCCTTCACGCAGCGACTGGTCTCCAAATATAGCTATTTATTAGGCCTCTCGCCGACCTTTCGTATCCTCCAAAGTGCTAGTGAGCAGTCCTTACTCAAGAATGACTGCTTCGAGCAAGTCTTTGAGCAGTTTTATGAGGAGCAAGGGCCTGAACGCCTCTTTAGTCGCTTGGTTAAGAACTTCACAGGAAAGGGTAAGTCGCTAGCAGGTTTTAAGGACCAGGTATACGCCCTAGTAGACTTCTTGCAATCCACTGCGGATCCTCTCGCCTGGTTGGAGGAGTCCTTCCTCAAAGGCTATCAGGATCTGGACTATGATGAAGCCTTGGACCAGTTAGCCCAAAAGGTCAAAGAACAACTCTTTGAATTGGAATCTTTCTTTAGCTTCCATCTGGCTAACGAAGGACAAGCATTTTCAGGGGCCAAGTACCAAGAAAATGTCACCTCTATTCAAGACTTGATTGCTCGTCTCAATGAGAAATCCAGCCAGGAAGCGATTTTTGAAGTCTTGGAGCGGGTGGTCTTGATCTCCCGTGCCAGTGGAGGACGAAGCCTGACCATCACGACACGAAAAGAAGACCTGAGAGAGTTAGCGACTGCCTTTAATGACGAACGCAAAGAACGCATCGAAGCCTTGCGGGCAGCAGCTTCCCAGCACTACCAACTAACCTATCAGATTCGCTTCAAGGATGAACCCTTGCCTTTGCTAGTCTTGCTCAGGGATTTTGTCCAAGCTTTCTCGATTGCCTATTTGGAGCGCAAGAAGCAGGAAAATGCCTTTGAATTTGGCGATATCAGCCATTTTGCCATCCAGATTCTTGAAGAATTTCCTCATATCCGCAGTCTCTATCAGGAGCGCTACCACGAGGTCATGGTCGATGAGTACCAAGATACCAACCACACTCAAGAGCGGATGTTGGAGCTCTTGTCTAATGGCCACAACCGCTTCATGGTGGGAGATATCAAGCAGTCTATCTACCGCTTCCGTCAGGCTGATCCTCAGATTTTTAATGACAAGTTTAAGGCCTACCAAGAAGAAGGGGCAGATGGCAAATTGATCCTGCTCAAGGAGAATTTCCGGAGCCATGTAGAGGTCTTAGAAGCGACCAACCATGTCTTTGAACGTCTAATGGATGAGGAAGTTGGGGAGATTCTCTATGACCAGAGCCACCGCTTGATAGCGGGAAATCCGGAGAAGAAAGAGCCGACGCCAGCTTATGAGACGGAGTTCCTGCTCTATGATGGCAGTCAGGACGTAGCTGAAACAAGTGAAGAAGAGGAGCAAGAAGGTGATAGCCTATCCTCAGGTGAAGTCCTTTTGGTCATCAAGGAGATCATCCGCCTCCACAATGAAGAAGGGGTAAACTTCAAAGATATTACGCTTTTGACGGCTTCTCGGACCCGTAACGACAAGGTGCTTTCAGCCTTTGAAGCCTATCAAATTCCTATCGTTGCGGACGGGGGAGAGGAAAACTACCTCCAGTCTGTTGAGGTCATGGTCCTCTTGGATACCCTCCGGACCATTAACAATCCCTTACAGGACTATCCCTTGGTGGCCCTCATGAAATCAGCTATGTTTGAATTTGACGAGGACCAGTTAGCTCGCTTAGCTTTACAGGGAGTTGAAGGCAAGAAAGCAGAAAATCTCTATGAGAAACTGCAGCATGCCTTAGACCAGACTGGAAGTGCTCCTCAGTTGATCGATTCAAGCTTAAGAGAGAAACTCACTCGCTTTATGGAGACACTGGATGCCTGGCGTGACTATGCCCAGACGCATTCTCTCTATGACCTGCTTTGGAAGATTTACCAGGATCGACACTACTATGATTATGTGGGTGCCTTGCCAAATGGTGCCCAACGGCAGGCCAATCTCTATGCCTTGACCCTTCGGGCCAATGACTTCGAAAGATCTAGCTTCAAGGGATTGCCTCGCTTTATCTCCATGATTGATAAGATCTTGGAAAACCAGCACGACTTGGCCAATGTTGCCCAGGCAGTTCCTAAGGATGCTGTCCAACTCATGACCATCCATAAGAGCAAGGGACTTGAGTTCCCCTACGTCTTTATCCTCAATACCGATAAAAAGTTTGTCGGCAAAGAACTGTCTACCAATGCCGTTATCAGTCGGAAAAATGGGGTGGGCATCAAGTATATTGCGAATCTTCCTGTCGAGTCTGATCAAGAGGGACTTCTTGAGGCGGTTCGATTGGTCATTGAGACCCTGCCTTACCAGCGAAATGTCGAGGAAATTCGTCTGGCAGCCTTGTCGGAGCAGATGCGTCTCCTCTATGTCGCTATGACCCGGGCAGAGCGTAAGCTTTATCTTGTCGGTAAGGGCCGGCAGGATAAGCTGGAAGAGAGAAAATGGGGAGCCAGTGTCAATGGACGCTTGAGCCCAGCTCTTCGGAAGGAGATCAATTGTTTCCAAGACTGGCTCTATGCCATTCAGGCAGTCTTTGCCCAGCAACACTTAGCCTATCAGACTCATTTTGTGACCGACCAAGACTTGACGCCGGAGCAAATCGGCCACTTGGAGTTGAAGACGTCCCTCCCAGTCGATGACCTGAAGGACAACCGCCAATCAGAAGAGATTCGGCGTGCCCTGGATGTCTTAGAATCTGTGGACCGGCTCAACACCCAGTACCAAGCAGCTATCCAACTGCCTAGTGTGCGGACCCCAAGTCAAATCAAAAAATTCTATGAACCCATCCAAGATATCGAAGGAGTGGATCTCATGGAAAAAGCGGACGTTCCCTTACCAAGCTTTGAGTTTCCAAATTTTGGCAAGGAAGAAGCTGTGACAGGGGCAGCAGTCGGTAGTGCCCTGCATGAACTGATGCAACGAATTCCATTGACGACAGTTCCAACGATGGAGAGCTTAACAATGGTTCTCCAAGAGGTCAATGCCAGCCCAGCTGTCAAGGAGCGAATCGACCTCAAAAAGGTCCTGGCCTTCTTCCAGTCTGACTTGGGCCAACTCTTGCTCAAGGAGTCAGGCAAAGTCCATCGTGAAGCCCCATTTGCCATGCTCAAGACGGATCCGACTAGTGGCCAGGACTTTGTAGTCCGGGGGATCTTGGACGGCTACCTGCTTCTAGAAGATCGGATCCTTCTCTTTGACTACAAGACAGACCGCTACCGCAACCCTCAGGACTTGCTAGATCGCTACCAAGCCCAACTGGAACTCTACGCAGAAGCCCTCCGTCGCTCTTATGGTATAGACAGCATCGAATCGTATTTAATCTTACTAGGAGGCGAGCAATTACAGGTCGTTTCACTAGCAGATAGAAAGGATTAATCATGACTCCTATCGAACGAATCCAAGAGATGGAAGGCCATCTCAACGCCTACAAAGGTTTAATCGAAGAGCTTGAAGCATGTTTGCAACGAGTAGAAGCTGGCCAGTCTCGCTATATCGCCCTTCGCGATTACTACACTAGCCAGGTCTATATGGAGGATGTCGAACTTTCTAATCAGCCAGACTTTCCTGAAGAGGTCTACTGTGGTGTCTTATCCGAAGATGCCGTCTACGATTTGTTGGACGAGCATTACCAAAAGGCAGTGGAGATGCTAGACCTTGCGACCAAAATGTTGAAAGAACGATAAGAACACAAAAAAGCTCCGGTTTTCCGGAGCTTTTTTGACTGATTAGTGTGATACACGACGACGTGCTGCTTTTTTACGATTTTCTTCGATGAAAGCTGCTTTTTGTTCTTCTGGCTCGATGACTTTCTTCTTGAAAGTATAAACTGCACCTGCTACAGCAGCGACAGTACCAGCAACACCAGTAACAAAACCTTTACCAAATCCTTTAGCCATGAGAATTTCTCCTTTTTAGAACTTTAAATTTTTATGTTATAATATATGGTAACGAAAAAATGCGATTTTTGCAAGGAAAAACGATGAAAAACAAGATAATTGTGATAGTGGGGCCGACCGCTGTTGGAAAAACAGCCCTTGCTATCGAGGTGGCCCAGCGCTTTCAGGGCGAGGTCATCAGTGGGGACAGTCAGCAAGTCTACCGCACACTAGATATTGGGACAGCCAAGGCTAGTCCAGAAGAGCAGGCGGCGGCTCCCCACCATCTGATCGATGTCCGTGAGGTGACAGAGACCTACTCGGCTTATGATTTTGTCAAAGAAGCCAGCCAAGCCATCGAGGAGATTCAAGAACGGGGCCATCTCCCCATTATTGCTGGAGGGACAGGTCTCTATGTCCAAAGTCTCCTAGAAGGTTATCATCTAGGAGGGGACGTTGCCCACGAAGATATCCTAGCCTATCGGGAGTCATTGTCTCCTCTTACGGACGAAGAACTGTTTGAGCTAGCAGCGAAAGAAGGAATGGAGATTCCGCAGATCAATCGTAGACGGGCCATGCGGGCTTTGGAGATCGCCCATTTCGGTCAGGACTTGGAAAATCAAGCTCCAGCCTATGAGACCTATATGATCTGTCTAGACGATGATCGCCAAGCCTTGTATGACCGCATTAACCGACGGGTGGATCTCATGGTTGAGCAAGGCTTGTTAGAAGAAGCTAAATGGCTCTATGATAACCATCCTGAGGTTCAGGCGGCTAAGGGGATTGGCTACAAGGAGCTCTTCCCTTATTTTAAGGGGGAGCAAAGTTTAGAAGAGGCCCTGGAGCAGCTCAAGCAAAACACGCGCCGCTTTGCCAAGCGCCAGTTGACCTGGTTCCGCAATCGGATGACGGTCCATTTTTACCAGATAGGAGAAGAAGGCTTTAAGGAGCGGGTTCTTCAAGATATAGAAAGATTTTTAGATGATAGAAACTGAGAAAAAACAGGAGCGAGTCCTCATTGTCGGGGTCGAACTCCAAGGCATGGAAAACTTTGACATGTCCATGGAGGAGTTGGCCAGTCTAGCCAAGACAGCCGGAGCTGAAGTAGTCGGTGTCTACACTCAGAAGAGAGAGAAGTACGACAGTAAGACCTTCGTCGGCTCTGGTAAGCTTGAAGAAATTGCCCAAATGGTCGATGCTGATGAGGTTTCGACAGTTGTCGTTAACAATCGTTTGACCCCACGACAAAATGTGAATTTAGAAGAAATTTTGGGTGTAAAGGTTATCGACCGGATGCAACTCATCTTGGATATCTTTGCCATGCGGGCTCGGAGCCATGAAGGCAAACTCCAGGTTCATCTGGCCCAACTCAAGTACCTTTTGCCTCGTTTGGTGGGTCAAGGGATTATGCTCAGCCGGCAGGCTGGAGGGATTGGTTCACGTGGCCCAGGGGAAAGTCAGTTGGAGTTGAACCGCCGGAGTGTCCGCAATCAAATCACCGATATTGAGCGTCAACTCAAGGTAGTCGAGAAGAACCGAGAAGTGGTTCGAGAAAAACGCCTAGAATCTTCTGTTTTTAAGATTGGCTTGATTGGCTACACCAATGCAGGGAAGTCAACCATTATGAATGCCTTGACCAGTAAGACCCAGTACGAAGCAGATGAACTCTTTGCAACCTTAGATGCTACAACCAAGAGCATTCATCTAACAGGTAATTTACAAGTAACCCTGACAGATACGGTTGGCTTTATTCAGGATTTGCCGACAGAGCTGGTGACCAGCTTTAAGTCAACCCTAGAAGAAAGTAAGAATGTGGATCTCTTGGTCCATGTCATCGATGTCTCTGATCCCAACCATGAGGAGCATGAAAAGACAGTCCTTCAGATTATGAAAGATTTGGAGATGCTGGATATTCCACGCTTGACCCTCTACAACAAGGCAGATAAGGTCGAGGACTTTACCCCGACTCAAACACCTTACCGCCTGGTTTCAGCCAAGGATCCCGATAGTCGGACTAAACTTCAGGACATTCTACTTGAAAAGATGCAAGAGCTCTTCCAGCCCTTTACGATTCAAGTACCTTTTGAGCAAGCCTACCGGATCCATGATTTGGAGACCATAGCTATTCTGACCGAGCGTTCCTATGAGGAGACTGGCGAGGTCTTAACAGGCTACATCGCCCCTAAAAATGCATGGAGACTAGAGGAGTTTTATCATCATGGATTATCTTAACCTCGCCCTCAGCTATGGAGGCTATACCAGTCTAGACAAGGTCTATTTAGATCGGATCTTGGCGGGATTGACAGAGGAGCAGAAGCTCCAGTTTATTACACCACCACCGAGTGTGATCAATGCCTACTTCGCTGAGCTTTACCAAAAAAAGAACCCAGAAGCTGCAACTGACTACTATGAACAAGTCACTGAGGCCTTTGCTCTCTATCAGACACATCCCAGCTTTGAGGAGGAGAAACCCTTTGTCCGTCTCAATCTTTCGGGTAAGGCCTATGGTTTTTGCTACCGAGAGAAGGGACTGGCTCAAGTATTTGCTCAGCAAGCAGAAGCCATCAGCATGGACCTCTTGTTTGAGATCGCGCAAATCTTTCCTCACTACCTCGTCTATGAAGAGGAAGGCTTGATCTTGATGCGCCTTGTTAGGGAACAAGAGATAGTCGAGACCAAGGAATTGTCAGCTTTGTCGAATCTCGAAGAGCTGGCAGATGGGACCATACGTCTATCTGGTTACAACCAGGACGAATTGGTTCAATTAGCCACTGCCTACCCTGGGAAAATCGCTGTTCGAACCAAGAATCGGACCGCTATGATCTATATTAGTTAGAAAGTATACAATGGAAATTCAATTTTTAGGAACGGGTGCGGGGCAACCGTCCAAATCTCGTAATGTCTCTAGTCTAGCTCTCAAACTCCTGGATGAAATCAATGAAGTTTGGCTCTTTGACTGTGGGGAAGGGACGCAGAACCGAATCTTAGAAACCAGCATCCGTCCTCGAAAAGTTAGCAAGATTTTTATCACCCATCTTCACGGGGATCATATTTTTGGCTTGCCAGGCTTCCTCTCTAGCCGAGCTTTTCAGGCCAATGAAGAGCAGACCGATCTAGAGATTTATGGCCCAGTTGGGATCAAGTCTTTTGTCTTGACTAGTCTTCGGGTTTCTGGCTCTCGTCTCCCATACCAGATCCATTTTCATGAGTTTGATGAAGGTTCACTTGGGAAAATCATGGAGACAGACAAATTCACAGTCTATGCGGAGGCCTTAGACCATACCATCTTCTGTGTGGGCTACCGCATCATGCAGAAAGACTTAGAAGGAACGCTCGACGCAGACAAGCTCAAAGCGGCAGGGGTTCCATTTGGACCGCTCTTTGGCCAGGTTAAAAATGGACAGGACGTTACATTAGAAGATGGCACCCAGATTATTGCTGCGGATTATATTTCAGCCCCTCGATCTGGTAAGGTCATCACGATCCTGGGCGATACACGTAAGACAAATGCCAGTGTCAGACTGGCGGTCAATGCCGATGTCCTCGTCCACGAGTCCACCTATGGCAAGGGCGATGAGAAGATTGCTCGGAAGCACGGACACTCGACCAATATGCAGGCGGCAGAGGTGGCGCGTGAAGCAGGGGCCAAACGCCTTCTTCTCAACCATATCAGCGCCCGCTTCCTCTCCAAGGACGTCAGCCAATTGCGCAAGGACGCCGCGACTATTTTTGACAAGGTCCATGTGGTCAAGGACCTAGAAGAAGTGGAGATCTAAGATGCGAACCATCATCATCACAGGAGCGAGTGGAGGCCTGGCTCAGGAAATGGTCAAACTCCTCCCCGAAGACCAGCTCATTCTCTTAGGGAGAAATCAAGAAAAACTGGAAGACCTCTATGCCGGCCATCCTCAGGCAGAATGCATTGGGCTTGATATCACAGATTCCTCAGCTGTCCAAAAGCTTGTCGAAAAGCTGATTCAGCGCTATGGAAAGATTGATGTCCTGGTCAACAATGCTGGCTATGGAATCTTTGAAGAGTTTGATCAGATCACTAATGAGCAGATTCATGCCATGTTTGAAGTCAATACTTTTGCCCTGATGAACCTTTCACGCATGATTGGTGCGCACATGAAGACAGCAGGCAAGGGGCACATTGTTAACATCGTCAGTATGGCGGGCTTAGTTGCAACTGCTAAATCTAGCCTTTATTCAGCAACCAAGTTTGCGGCCATTGGCTTTTCCAATGCCATCCGCTTGGAACTCATGCCCTTTGGTGTCTATGTAACGACGGTCAATCCAGGTCCTATCCGGACTAGTTTCTTTGACCAGGCAGATCCAGACGGGACCTATGTCAAAGCTGTGGACCGTTATATTTTGGAACCAGATTTTGTGGCCAAGAAGATTGTGAAGAATTTTGGAAAAGCAAAACGCGAGCTCAATCTTCCTTGGCTCTTGAACCTGACCCACAAGCTCTATACCCTGTTTCCACGTATCTCGGACAAGCTAGCCAGCAAGATGTTCAATTATAAATAGGAGGAGCTAGATGGTCGCAAATATTCAAGCCTATTTAGAAAACCTCCAGCAACCCTGGGGACAACTCTATTATGATATCCTTTTTGAGCAATTAAAGGACATCAAAGGCAAGCGGCTCCTTGATTTTGGCAGTGGCTTCGGCCTTGTGGCCAATCACCTAGCGAAAGAAAATCAAGTCCTTGCTGTGGAACCTAATGAGGAAATGGTGGCCTTGCGGGTCCAGGATCATCCCTACCAGCAATGTGTCGGAAGTCTGGACCAGTTAGCAAGTCTTGAAGATGCTAGCTTTGAGGTCATCCTCTGCCACAATGTCTTGGAGTATGTAGAGGATCGCAAGGCGATTCTCAAGGAGTTTACCCGCCTCTTGAAACCAGGTGGCCTTCTCTCTATCGTCAAGCACAATGAGGTGGGCCGCGTCCTGCAGACGGTGGTCTTTGAAAACGATACTCGGAAGGCGCTTGCTCTCTTAGCAGGTCAGGACCTAGAAACCCACTCCATGGGCTTGGCTCAGGCCTATGATCTGGATGCAGCAGTAGAAGACCTAGCCCTTGAAGTCAAAGACTACCAAGGAATTCGAGTCTTTTATGGCTTGCAGGATAATCGCTTCAAAGGCCAAGAAGGCTGGCGAAAATCTATGCTTCAAATGGAGCTGGCTGTCTGCCAAGAGCCCCCTTACCGGGATATGGCCTTCTTTCAGCACTATTGGTTAACAAGGAGTTAAGATGTTCGATTACAAACAAGAAATTCCAGCAATGCCAGACCTAGTCGCACTTTACAGCTCAGTCGGCTGGACCAATTATACCAACAATCCAGCTATGCTAGAAGAAGCTGTCAAAGCCAGTCTCTGGCAATTGGCCGTCTATGATGTGAAAGAGCTTGTAGCCTACATTCGCTTGGTAGGAGACGGCCACTCTATCATTTTTGTGCAGGACCTTTTGGTACGACCAGATTACCAGCGCCAAGGCATCGGAAAGAAACTCTTAGAAGAGGCTTTAGCAACTTTCCCCCATGTCTATCAACGCCTCCTTGTCACTGAACGGAGCGAGAAGAATCTAGCCTTTTACCAATCCCTGGGCTTTGTCGAACTTTCAGAGCAAGCCTGTACGGGGATGATTTATAATAATTGACGGAGAGAGAGTGGGACAGAAATCGGTCATTCGTTAGAATTCGATTTCGTCGTCCCACCTCCGCACAGTTGAGTAGGGCTGTAAAAGTTGATGAAATCAGCCTAGTAGAGCCCACTCAACCACTGCGTCTTGCTCAACAATCCAAAGACAATTGAGAGGCTAGGACTTTTGCCCCGGCCTCTTTTTTTGTTTTTCCTGACATTCCTTGTAAATAATGGTAGAATAGAGCTAGATTATTGAGTACCTTGATCAGCATTTCAAATTATGAGAACCCTTCATCCTATAGTTCTTGCTCGTTATCTATCCAACTTTTGGAAGTTTTCTGTTTTTGGAGGTAGATCTATGAAAAACAAACCTTATTCTTTTTTATTCCTAGTTCCCATCCTATTCTTAACGATGTTCCTAACCAGTTGTAAGATCATGACATCGAGCGATTACAAAAAGGCTAAAGAAGTTGTTAGCGGTGAGCTTACTCACGTTGGTTTGTATGGCAAAGTTACCATCACTAACTTGTCCTGGACTGCCCTAGAATTCCCAACTTATCACGTAAGCTACGCTTACTCTGAGAAAACTTACGATGATCAAACGGTACGATTGGAACATGATGCAACTTTTCATGATGACTGGTCAAGTTCATCTATTACTAATCTTCCGGACTATAAGAAAGTGTTTTTAGAGCAGAAATCCATAAAAAATATCGAGGAAAAACTAGAGAAGGAAATAAAGAAGCAATCTCTCGGCCTTCCAATTGAATTCTTTATCGTTTTAAGTAACTTTTATCCTGAAGAAAAAGAGGAAAACCTGGATAGCATCGCTAAGCAAAATCTCAAAGAAGGAAAGAAGGACTTTGCCGGCTACTATCAAATCCCTTTTCAAACTTTGATAGATCAAGAGCTTGTACGTATGACTATTTTTGTCGATGATAGTGCATCTGTCACTACGGATCAAGACTTGAAGAAGGCTGTGAAAAAGCTAGATGCTAGCAAACTACCGGATGGTGCCTATAGTTTCTATTATTCCAATCGTAAAGATGATTCGGATGACACGCTCAGATACTCCTTCAAAGTTAAAGATGGTCAAGTTGTTTTTTATGAAGATCAACAGGATGGACTAGAAGATCAAAACTAAAATGAGTCTTCTTGGGTATCCTAATAAGATTTAATAAATCTATTTTTGTAATGCTAGTTAAATGAGAGTGGGACAGAAATCGGTCATTCGTTAGAATTCGATTTCGTCGTCCCACCTCCGCATAGTTGAGTAGGGCTGTAAAAGCTGATGAAATCAGCGTAGTAGAGCCCAGTCAACCACTGCGTCTTGCTCGACAATCCAAAGATAATTGAGAGGCTAGGACTTTTGTCCCAGCCTCATTATTTATTTGACTGACAAAAGAGGGAATTGATGGTAAAATGAGGGGGAGATTAGGAGGAACTGTTTATGCCTAAGTTATTTAAGTCAAAGATGTTTTTATTTACTTTATTCGTCGTGGTAGTTGGCTCTGTGTACTCTATTAAAGAACAAATTCGTATAAGAGAATTGCGTCAGTATGTTCAGTGGAAACCAAGGCCAGTAATTAAGGACTATGAATTTATTCATAATGGGGAAGCGCTAGTTATCGAATGGGACGATGGTGATGAGAGAGAATTAATTGAAGAAGTTAATAATGGTAAACCAAAATTTGCGTACCAACTTAATACACATGATGGTGCAAGTGGTGAGCGCTATATCATGCAAGAAAGCTATAGGTTAAAAGCGAGTAGTGATAAGTTTTCACGCTATCGTACTGCACCAGATTCGGCACCTTATCTAAGCTACAATGAGCCCAAAGAAGGGGAGTATTGGTTGATTGATGTTTACGACACAAACGATCGAAAACTAAAACCTAAAACCTATGATGTCTTTAAAATGGTTCGTGACTATAATAAGAAATATATCCCACTCGATATTTCAGAAGAAATATACGAAACAGAGGATAATGAAACCTACTTTCTTATTACTATGTTAGCACCCAAGAAATCAAAAGTAGTGATTGAAAATGGAGCTATGAAAGTTGTTACGGAGGAGTTTAACGAGACTTCAGAGTATCCGGTTGAGGAGGGGTTGATTGATGCAAAAACAGGAAAAATATCCACAATAAGTTCCTCTGGTAAAAGTGTTGAAGAAGTTAAAACGGAGTCAAAACAGAGATTTGAGAATAGGCATCCATTCGCTCTTATGTCAAAAACGAAATTAACTGGTTCCGGAGGAAATGACTATATTTCTAGAGGGTTACAACTTAGGTTTAATCAAAGTTTTAGGGAAACTGAAGGGAGCAAAATATCTCTAGCATCAGCCTATCCAAAGGTCTATCAGATGTTGAAAAATCACTATCGCTCAGTTTTGTATTTCTTAGGCGAAGAAGATGTAGAGTTTCGTCTTTCCTTTTTAGAATTACTAACAAGTCCCTATAATTCATTCGTTAAAGATTTCACGCTTCCTGCTGATTTTTCAATAGATGGGCAAGAGCACCTTGTTCAGAATAAAGAAGAATTTCTTCGATACTTCAAATCTCAGCCTCAAAAACACAGTGCTAATTTTGAGTTAGCTCTTATGAATATATTTTACGAAGTAACACCAGAAGGATACCTAAGGAAAGAGCTTTTTAAAAATTTGACCATTCCCGCCGAGTTTTCAAAAGATGGGCAAGAACATGTGGTTCAAGATACGCTCCAATTTCAAGAGGTCCTCAATATTGAAAAGATAGAAAATGAAAAATTAAGGAAGAAAATAATAGAAGCTTTCCCATATATGAAATAGACTGGAATACAAGTGAAGATACGAAAGAGCCTAGTGAAGTTTTCACAGGCTCTTTTTTATATTCTATCGTCATAGTTCCATAGAAAAAGAGAGTGGGACAGAAATCGCCAATTCGTTAGAATTCGATTTCGTCGTCCCACCTCCGCACAGCTTCAACAGTCTGGGAGACTGTTGAAGGTTGCAGATAAAGGAAACTTTGTTTCCCTCATTAGGTCATATTTGGAGCTTAAAAAGCGAACAAAGATACCACTCAGCCACTGCGTCTTGCTCGACAATCTAAAGACAATAAAGAGGCTAGGACTTTTGTCCCAGCCTCTTGCTATTAGCGACTAGGAGGTGGAGCTAGTGCAAGCTAATAGTGTTAATGTGACTGAATTAGTTATCAGTCATTTTACGTTTCAAGACAACGGCACCAGCCAAGACCAATACTCCTGTAAGAACAAGACCTGTTGCGACAACTTCACCTGTACTTGGAAGAAGTTTCTTACGTCCGCCACCATTTTCTCCACCGTTTGGTCCAGTTGGATTTTCAGCTGTAGTGGTAGTAGAACCATTCTTTTTAGGTCCTTCAGGTGTTGTACTAGGTCCTTCAGGTGTTGTAGTTGGTGTTCCAGGTGTTGTAGTTGGTGTTCCAGGTGTTGTAGTTGGTGTTCCAGGTGTTGTAGCAGGAGTTTCAGGTGTAGTCGTTACTGTAGTCTTAGGCTCCTCTGATGAAACAGTTGTAGCAGGAGTCTCAGGTGTAGTAGATACAGTAGTCTTAGGCTCCTCTGATGAAACAGTTGTAGCAGGAGTTTCAGGCGTAGTCGTTACAGTAGTCTTAGGCTCCTCTGATGAAACAGTTGTAGCAGGAGTCTCAGGTGTAGTAGTTACTGTAGTCTTAGGCTCCTCTGATGAAACAGTTGTAGCAGGAGTCTCAGGCGTTGTAGTTGTAGTGGTTGTAGTAGTCGTAGTAGTGGTTGTTGTAGTTGGTTTGTTTGATGTGTTAATAACCTTGATCACGTTTGCATCATCAATTTTTTCAACTTTTGAAGTGTAACCTTCAGGTGTGTTTGTTTCCACTACTGAGTACTCAATCTTCTTACCGTCTTTGATACCAGGCAATTTAGTAAATGTTGCTTGCCAACCAGAAGCTTTTGTAAGAGTTTGTGTCATCCCTTCCAAGGCTTGGCCGTCAGCATACAATTGAACAGTGATATCTTTACGGTCAGCTTCGCTATCTCCAACCCATTCTTTTTGAACGGTCACAGTTGTGTCACCAGAAACCCAGAATTTCAACTCAGTGTTGTTCCAGAAAGCTGGATCTTCTTGAGGTGTTGTAATTTCGTCAGCTTTCAAGGTAGCGTTGTTGTCTACGCGAATAGTAGTCTTAGGAATTAATGTTTGGTATTCAATGATTAATTCTTCGTCTGTAGCTGTTTTGAAAACATCACTGACATCTGATAAATTCACAGTAAATCCATTACCGTCAGCATCGAATTTCACATGTTGCCAGAAGTTCCATCCTGAAGCAACCACTTGTCCACCTTTTCTTAATGTGAAGGATGGTTTCAAGTAAGTTCCAACGAAGAATTCACTTGCAGCGTGGTTCGCAGCTGGAGCAAAAGTGATTTTTGAGTAATCTACCGCTGGAGCTTGGATGCGATCTGACACAACTGGGTTCGTGATGGCCTGTTTCTTACCATCTCCGTTGATACGGATGAACCATTTTGTAAGATAGTAGTCATCTCCAACATTCATCCATGCATAGTTTTCAGATGCATCTAATTTGAATTGCTTAGTAACATAGTCCCCAGTAAGGTTATATTTATTGATCACAGATTCAAATACACCAGGTCCATCAGGACGAGTGATGACAACGGATTCTGAACCGACTTTAGAAGTGGCAGTCTTGTTTCCAGGATTTCCTGGTGTGTTATCCCATTCTGCTTTGTATGAGAATCCACCTTTTACGTTTTGGTTCATGGATTCGATTGCTTTTTTGAAAGTAAAAGTAATCTTTTTACCTGTCATCGAAACAGTCGCCACTTCAGCACCGTTTGCTTGTAGTGATTGTGTTGCGATTTCAGTGATATTGACACCTTCTGGAGCGTCGATGGTAAACGTATCACCTTCCTTAACAGAGATACCTGTTAAGTCCCAGTCAAAAGAAAATGTGACCTTTTGACCAGCTGCTGTTGCTTTAAGGTTTGTAATGGTTGGTGTAACAGTCGCTGCAGAGACTGGCTTAATAATTGATAAGCCAAGAGCAACTACACTAATCATTGCTACAAACGCGAATAATTTTTTATAGAAAGTTTTCACTTGTTCCTCCATTCCTTTTTCCTGGTTTGGAAGTAGATCACTTTTTTTCCACACATTTTAAGCGTGTCCAGTTCTATACCGACAAGGAGTCGGCTAGATTTTTATGACGGTTTTTCTGCTAGAACTGAATGGTAGAGACCATTATTGTAGCCAGAGAAAAGCGGAAGTCGACTGGGACAGCTTAAAATAAAAAACTGATTGTCCTTTCCACACACAGAATTAATAACTCCAATGGCCATAAAGTCAAGGATTTCAAACCAAGACGGCTGAAGAACCGATCAGTCCGTTACCATATAATTTAAAGCCACTTATATTATATTACAATCCTTTGCAGTGTCAAGTAATTTGTATCTAAATAATAAAAAAATATAGTAGAAACTATTTATAGGGAGGGTCAGTCATTCGTAAAATGAATTTAGCGGAGATAGAGTGGATCTAATGGATACACTTGAAATGGGGTTCCAGTGTGTTAGTGGGGAAACTATAATGGGTTATCTTCTATTTGCTCTTCCCAATCTTTCCAAATAGGCTCTTTCATTTTCCGGATTCCTGGCTTTCATGTTATAATATGCTGATAAGAAAAACAGGAGACAAGGACCGAGATGATCACGTCAAAATATGAATGGCAGTTTGCTACGCCTTTTTCAGATGATACTTTTTTGGCGCAAGCAAAGAAAAGAGGATTAGAAGCATCTGCAGCCAAGTTACTGGGAGAACGAGGGATCCAGACGGAAGAGGCGCTGGATCGTTTTCTTGAACCTCGGCTAGAAGATCTGCATGATCCCTACCTGCTTCACGATATGGACAAGGCAGTGGATCGGATTCGCCAAGCCATTGAAGACTATGAACAAATCCTAGTTTATGGAGACTATGATGCAGACGGGATGACGGCCGCTTCTATTATGAAGGAAACCCTGGAGCAGATGGGGGCGGAAGTAACCGTCTATCTACCCAACCGCTTTACGGATGGCTACGGTCCCAATGCTAGTGTCTACAAGTATTTTATTGAACAGCAGGGGATTTCCCTTATCATAACGGTGGACAACGGGGTAGCAGGCCACGAAGCCATTGAATTGGCCCAAAGCATGGGGGTAGATGTCATTGTGACCGACCACCATGCCATGCCAGAAGTCTTGCCCGATGCCTATGCCATCATTCACCCCGAGCATCCAGATGCCGACTACCCTTTCAAGCACCTAGCTGGCTGCGGGGTTGCCTTTAAGTTGGCTTGTGCCCTCCTAGAAGAGGTGCCCCTAGATTTCCTTGATTTGGTGGCCATTGGGACCATTGCGGATATGGTCAGTCTGACAGATGAAAACCGCATCCTAGTCAAGTATGGCCTAGGTGTCCTTCGTCAAACCCAACGGATCGGTCTCCAGGAAATGCTCAAACTGGCCTCCATCGCTCCTCAAGATGTAAATGAAGAAACAGTTGGTTTTCAGATTGCCCCTCGTCTCAATGCGCTAGGTCGCTTGGATGATCCAAATCCAGCGGTCGAACTCTTGACAGGTTTTGACGACGAAGAAGCGCTGGAAATTGCGCTGATGATTCAAGCCAAGAATGAAGAACGCAAGGAAATCGTCCAAGCCATCTATGATGAGGCCAAAGCTATGGTTGATCCAAGTCTTCCGGTTCAAATCTTGGCCAAGGAGGGCTGGAATCCTGGTGTCTTAGGGATCGTGGCCGGTCGTCTACTTGAAGAGCTTCATCAGCCCATCATCGTCCTCACCATAGACCAAGGCAAGGCCAAGGGAAGTGCACGAAGTCCCGAAAGTGTCCATATTTTTGAAGCCCTAGATCCCCATCGGGATCTCTTTATCGCCTTTGGGGGCCATGCGGGTGCAGCTGGTATGACTTTGGAAGTGGACAAGCTCCCTCGTCTGACCGAGATTTTTTCTGACTATATTGTAGAAAAAGGGATTGACCTGACGGCCAAATCCACACTCTTTGTGGATGAGGAGTTGGACCTAGAAGAGCTGACTTTGGATACCTTGAAGAGTTTTGACCGTCTCGCTCCTTTTGGGATGGACCATAAGAAGCCAGTCTTTTACATTCGTGATTTTCAAGTTGAGTCTAGCCGGACTATGGGGGCCGGCAATAGCCATCTGAAGTTGAAGATTCAAAAAGGCGATGCCCGTTTTGATGTGGTGGCTTTTGGGCAGGGCCATTTGGAATTGGAGTACTCCCAAGCGAAAAACTTGGAGTTGGTGGTATCCTTGTCCGTCAATCAGTGGAATGGACAGACCACCCTGCAACTGATGGTGGTGGATGCCCGTGTAGAAGGAGTACAGCTCTATAATATCCGAGGGAAAAATGCTCCTCTCCCACAAGCTATTCCCCTCTTTAGTCAGTTGGAAGAAGGGGAAGATTCTCCTGCCATTATCATCGATCGCATACCGGATGACCTGGCTGACTTGAAAGCCCTCTTCCAAGAACAGAGCTTCCAAGCGGTCTATTTTAAAAATCACCTAGACAAGGCCTATTATTTGACTGGCTATGGTAGTCGGGATCAGTATGCCAAACTCTACAAAACACTGTATCAGTTCCCTGAGTTTGATATTCGCCATAAGCTCAGCCAACTATCTGACTACCTCAAGATTCCACAAGTCTTGTTGATCAAGATGATCCAGATCTTCCAAGAGTTGGGCTTTGTCCAGATTGAAAATGGCATCATGACGGTCAACAAGGATGCGGAGAAGAAGGAGATTGCCTCTAGTTCCATCTATCAGGACTTGGTGCAGACGGTCAAAGACCAAGAACTCATAGCCCTAGGATCTGTGCAAGAAATTTACGATTATTTAACGGAATCGATGTGATGAACAAGAAGAAACTACTCCTCTGGCTCAGCCCTTTTCTGCTTTTTCTTTTGCTGCAGGTGTTTGGGAAAATGATTTGGCAAAATTGATGCACGTTAGTAGAATTCATGGTATAATGGAATGTAAAAAATTTTTTATGAAAGAAAGTTAACCATGAATTTAAAAGATTACATTGCAAGCATTGAAAACTATCCACAAGAAGGAATTACCTTCCGTGATATCAGCCCTTTGATGGCAGATGGCAATGCTTATAGTTATGCGATTCGTGAAATCGTTCAATACGCAACCGATAAGAAAATCGACATGATCGTCGGCCCTGAAGCGCGTGGATTCATCGTTGGATGTCCGGTCGCTTTCGAGCTCGGTATTGGTTTTGCGCCTGTTCGTAAACCTGGTAAATTGCCACGTGAAGTCATCTCGGCTGACTACGAAAAAGAATACGGTGTGGATACCTTAACCATGCACGCTGATGCTATCAAACCAGGTCAACGCGTCCTTATCGTCGATGACCTCTTAGCAACAGGTGGTACCGTTAAAGCAACCATCGAAATGATCGAAAAACTCGGTGGAGTGGTTGCAGGTTGTGCCTTCTTGATCGAGCTCGATGATCTCAAAGGCCGCGAAGCTATCGGAGACTACGATTACAAGGTCTTGATGCATTACTAATATAGTTTAGAACTATATCTAGATAGAGAAAAACCATAATTGAAAACTATATGCTCCTGTCTTATAATAAGAGGTAACAACTTGTAAGATGGGAGCTTTTTATGCCAATTACCTTAGATAAGAAATTACCAGCAGTTGATATTCTTCGTTCAGAAAATATTTTTGTCATGGATGATATTCGGGCAACTCACCAAGATATTCGTCCTATAAATGTTCTGATTTTGAATCTCATGCCGACTAAGGAAGCAACTGAGACTCAACTGCTACGCCTCCTGGCCAATACTCCCTTGCAGATTAATGTGGATTTCCTCTATATGACTAGCCATAAGTCTAAGACGACAGCAGCAGAACATATGGAAGTCTTCTACAAATCCTTCGATGATATTAAAGAGAACTATTATGACGGCTTGATTATTACGGGAGCTCCAGTAGAGAAACTAGCCTTTGAGGAAGTGGATTACTGGGAGGAGCTAACAAAGGTCTTTGCTTGGTCGAAGCGCCATGTTTTTTCAACCCTGCACCTTTGTTGGGGTGCCCAAGCTGGTCTCTATTACCGCTATGGGATTGAAAAAGTAGCCCTCTGCGACAAGCTATCTGGGATCTATGAGCAAACAGTCATGAATCCTCAGAATCGCTTGATGCGTGGCTTTGACGATGCTTTTTTGGCCCCTCATTCACGTTATACGGATGTCCCCCTCAAAGAAGTGCTAGAAAAGAGCAATTTGCAAGTCTTAGCTCAAGGCAGTGAAGTAGGACTATCTATCCTGGCCAGTCCAGACCTTCGAGAGGTCTATAGTTTTGGTCATTTGGAATATGACCGTGATACCTTGGCCAAGGAATACCAGCGAGATGTCAAAGCAGGCTTGAATCCAGATCTTCCGAAGAATTATTTTGATCAGGATGACAGCAGTCGTGACCCTCGGATGCGGTGGAACTTAGCGGCAGCCAACTTCTTTAGTAATTGGATCAATTATGCAGTTTACCAAGAAACTCCTTATCGTTTGGAGGAGTTAGAAAAAGATATTTCATTTTATGGTTACCTATAAAGGGGTAGTATGACATATTCACAAGCATTTAAGTCGGGCAATTTGGTCTTACCAAGTGCCTTACTTTTCCATTATCACCATTTATTTAAAGACGCAGAGGATTTTCTGGTTTGGCAGTTCTTTTATTTGCAAAACACAACCAACCAATCCAGCCTCACACCTAATCAAATTGCAGATGCGATTGGCAAGTCTGTCGCAGAAGTTAACCAGTCTATGTCTCGCCTGACCAACCAAGGTTTGCTCCAATATCGGACAATTGAGTTAGATGGCGAGATTGAAGTTCTTTTTGATGCGACCATTGCCCTCGAACGCCTGGATGACTTACTTCAAAGTAAGACAGACACGGTACAGCGTGGGCAAGACAAGCAAGCAGAAAATGAACTGGCTGATTTGGTCAAAACTTTTGAGCAGGAGTTAGGACGTTTGTTGACGCCATTTGAAATCGAAGATTTGACGCAGACAGTCAAACAGGACCAAACAGACCCTGATATTGTAAAGGCTGCCTTGAGAGAAGCTGTCTTTAATGGCAAGCCTCACTGGAAATATATCCAGGCCATCCTGCGCAATTGGCGACGGGAGGGGATTGCCAGTTTGACACAATTAAAAATCAAACAACAAGAACGGGAAGCTCTTCAGCCTGAAAATGTCACAGTTTCAGATGATTTCTTACAGGCCATGGATTTATGGAAAGATTAATAGAGGAGATTCGGTTTAGAGATGAGAAGGGGAGATAGAAAGGAAAATAGATCGCACAAACGGATCTATTCAGCCTTATTTGTATTAGGAACAGTAGTCATTCTTGGTTTTCTTGGTTTGTATATTAGCAAGCTAAGCATGATTTCGTCTGGTTTGTATCCAGTTGAAGAATCTTTGGTCCAAGCAGGCTATAAAAAAACATCGGATGGTTTCGAAAAGAAACAATCCAATGTCACCATTACAATTAAATGGAATAAAGAGAAAAAGCAATTTGATAAAAACCATTACCTTATTTCGACTCAGCAAGAAGCCAAATTATTGTCTTCTCAGTATGTGGATAAAGAAAGTTTAGAAGTGCTTACTAACGGGAAATTTTCAAACACCTTCGGATTTGTCCACTATACGGAGAACAAGAAAAAGAATTGGTTAAAGGATTCGCCAAGATTGGTTGCCCATGCAGGTGGTACCATACGTGAGAAAGAATACAATACTTTTTATACCAACTCCCTGGAAGCTTTGCAACAGAATTATATTCTAGGGCATCGTTTGTTTGAAATGGATTTCTATTTAACTAGCGATCGTAAATTGGCGGCTGTCCATGACTGGCATCAATTTGGGAATAAAGATGGTGTTGCTCTTTCATCAGAGGAGTGGAAAAACTTCAAAGCCTATGGTTCTCCAGAGACACCAAGTCGCTTTACGACCATGCTGATTGGGGATGTTTTAGATCAGATGGTCATTAACTCTGATATGGTATTGATCACAGATACCAAATCGATGGAAATCCCTAAGGAAGATACTGTTACGCAATTCGAGCAAATTGTAACTGAAGCTAAAAATCGAGATGAGTCTCTATTGGATCGTGTGATTCCACAAATCTATAATCAAGAGATGTTCGGGGAAATCGAAGCCATTTATCCTTTTCAACATATCATCTATACCTTGTATTCTTCGCCAGATAGTGCAGAAGAAGTGATTGATTTTATTTCAAAACATAAGGAAATCGAGGCAGTGACGATTTCATTTGCTGATCCTCGCTTCAATCAGGACTTTATTGATGCTGTTCATCGACTGAATAAACGAATTTACATTCACACCATTCATACTTATGATGATTTAACCAAGTATGCCAATGTAAATGTAGACGGTTTTTATACCGGTTTGCTAACGCCTAGAGACGTTGCCTTGTATGAATCTGTTTCAAAATAGAAAAAAACTAGCACTTATTAAAGTGCTAGTTTTTGAATGTAAACAAACTTCTTTCGAATCAAATGTAAGCTAATATCTTTATAAATAGTCCGCGTAAGCTTTTTCTAGTTTGGTGAGGAGTTCTTGCTTTTCCTCATCACTAGCAAAGGAAGCTTGGATGGCATCGACATTGTGCTGGTAAAAGTCAGCTGGTGTCGTTTGGAAGTAGTGGTGGTAGAGCTCGTACTCCTTGGTCAAATCCGTATCAGATACGGTCCGGTTATCGGTGTTGATACTGATATGAGCTTGTGCTTCCTTCATCTTGAGGTAAGGGAAGTCCTCCACAGTGGCAGCTGCCTTGGTTTGAAGGTTACTGGTCAAGCAGAGTTCACCGGTGACCTCGTTTTTCACAAACTCTTTTAGAAGTTCTGGTTCATAGGCGAGCAAGGTCACATGGCCATTTCGTTTGATGCCATAGGCCATAGATTGAGTGACATTGGCTGGACAGTGGCATTCACCTGCATGAAGGGTCATGGGACGGTTGTAATTCTTGACCTGTTGGATGAGGGCATCAATGGCTTGTGGTGGATAGTTGTGCTCGTCTCCAGCGAAGTCAAAGCCAACAAAATCTTGATCAGTGACCTGGTTAGCTTCTGCCAGGATGCGAGAGGTGAGTTCTTGATCAGACTGGCGCATGCCACAGACCAGGGCTTTTGCAACAATACCAAATTCATCCTGGGCTTGGCGCAGTCCTTCACAGACAGCATCGATAGTTTCTGGGACGGTAAGCCCTTGGTCCATGGACAATTCTGGGGCAAAACGAACCTCGATGTAGAGGACATTCTCCAGAGCAGCTTGCTTAGCCACATCGTAAGCAGCAAGGGTCAAGGCTTCCTTGGTTTGAAGGAGAGGGCGAATGTAGTCAAAGGCCTCCAAATAGTCTAAGAGATTCTCACAGTTGGCAGGCGCAGTGACATGGTGTTTGAGTTCTTCATCGCTAGCAGGAAGGTCAATATTGGCCATGGCTGCCAATTGGCGAATAGTCGGAAGTGACAAGGAACCGTCTAAGTGGCAGTGTAATTCTGTCTTTGCCAAACTATGAAAGTCAATCGTGGACATATTTTTTCTCCTTAAAATGTATTTTTTCTATACTATCATTTTGCAAAGAAAAGTCAAGTAAAGCTAGCGTAGCAGATTTTTGAAAGTAGCGTCTGGATTTGATATGCTAGTAGTAACTCAGAAAAAGGAGATAAGAGATGTCAGATTATCAATTACCGGAAGTATGGGAAGCACCGAGCCAAATGGGAGGAGCCTGGGGTGGCTTGAACCAACCAACAGCAGGTGCCCGTTTTGAACAAAGTCTTCCAAAAGGTGACCAGCCTTTCCAACTCTATACCCTTCCAACACCCAATGGAATCAAAGTGACCATTATGCTGGAAGAACTAAAAGAGTTGGGAGTGGATGCAGGCTATGACGCTTATCGCATCAAGATTGGTGATGGCGATCAATTTGGCAGTGACTTTGTAGCCATTAATCCCAATTCAAAAATTCCAGCCATGTTGGATCAATCAGGAGATAAAGCCATTCGTGTCTTTGAATCAGCTAATATTCTTTTGTATCTAGCGGAGAAATTTGGCAAATTAATCCCGACAGATCCTGCTAAACGGACAGAAGTACTCAACTGGCTCTTCTGGCAGACAGGGGCTGCACCTTTCTTAGGTGGGGGCTTTGGCCATTTCTTCCACTACGCTCCTGAAAAAATTGAGTATGCCATCAACCGATTTGCCATGGAAGCTAAACGCCAATTGGACCTGCTTGACAAAGAATTGGCGACTAAACCTTATATCGCAGGAGATGACTATACGATTGCAGATATCGCCATCTGGTCCTGGTATGGCCGTCTAGCCCAAGACAAGGTCTGGGACCGAGCAGGAATTTTCTTAGATGTGAAGGAATACAAGCATTTGCAAGCTTGGACAGAGAAAATTGCCAATCGCCCAGCTGTGCAACGAGGCTTGGAAGTAGAATATAAGGAAATTGATGCATAAGGAAAAGGCGCTATCGCGCCTTTTTTTAATGGTGCAAACATGGTATACTAAAGGGTGGAATAAAAGTTTAGAAAGTAGCACATGGAATTTACAAAATTATCAAATCGCTTGGACTTGGTGGCTAGCTTCGTCCCAGCTGGAGCGCGTCTGTTGGACGTGGGGAGTGACCATGCTTATCTGCCAATCGCCCTCTTACAAGAAGGAAAGATTGAGGCTGCTATTGCTGGTGAAGTTGTAGAGGGGCCTTATCAGTCTGCCCTCCAAAATGTCGCTGATAATGGCTTGGAGGACAAGATTGAGGTCCGTCTGGCCAATGGTTTAGCTGCCTTTGAACCAACAGATGGCATTTCCTGTATTACTATTGCAGGCATGGGAGGACGCTTGATTGCAGATATCTTAGCGGCAGGTCTAGAAAAATTAACCAGTGTCTCTCGCTTGGTCCTCCAGCCCAATAATCGGGAGGATGAATTGCGGAGCTGGTTAGTAGACCATAATTTCCGTATTGTCGATGAAGCCATCTTGGAAGAAAATGAGAAGTTTTATGAGATTCTAGTGGTCGAACACGGTTCTCAAGAGTTGACAGCTAAGGAACTGCGTTTTGGTCCCCATTTGATGGTGGAACAAGCTCCTGCCTTTGTTCAAAAATGGTCCAAGGAAGTGGAAAAATTAGTCTTTGCCTTGGAGCAGGTCCCAGTTGAGAATCAATCTGCCAGAGGTTCGTTAGAAGATCGCATCGCCCAAATCAAGGAGGTCCTAAATGCTAGCGAGTGAAGTCATCAAACGCTATGAAGCCTACTGTCCCCAGGAACTTTCCATGGAGGGAGATGTCTGTGGATTACAGGTCGGCACCCTGCAAAAAGACATCAAGAGGGTCATGGTAGCCTTAGATATCCGTGAGCAGACGGTGGCGGAAGCCATCACCCATGGGGTGGACTTGATTATCGTCAAGCATGCGCCAATTTTCCGTCCTATTAAGGATTTGGTAGCCGATCGGGGTCAAAATCAGATCTATATTGACTTGATCAAGCACGATATTGCGGTCTACGTCAGCCATACCAATATTGATATTGTCCCAGATGGATTGAATGATTGGTTCTGCCAGCTTTTAGAAATTGAAAACACAGAGCCCCTCAGCATGACAGGGGAAGGCCTCGGAATCGGACGCATCGGTCAAGTGCCAGCTCAAACCTTTGGCCAGTTGGCTGAAAAAGTAAAAGAAACTTTTGGCTTAGATGCTTTGCGCTTGGTTGGTTATGACCAGGCGGATCTGGATCGGGTCATTGAGCGCGTTGCTATCTGTGGAGGAAGTGGCCAGTCCTTTTACAAGGATGCTCTCGCTAAGGGGGCAGAGGTCTATATCACAGGAGATATCTACTACCACACGGCTCAGGACATGCTAAGTGACGGGCTCCTAGCCTTGGATCCAGGTCACCATATCGAAGTTCTGTTTGTCTCGAAACTAGTAGAAAAGCTCAATCAGTGGAAGACTAAGGAAGCCTGGGAGATCGAAGTGCTTGGCAGTCAAGCTAGCACCAATCCTTTTTACCATATCTAAGAGGTGATCATGAAAGTTGCAATTATTGGTGCAGGGATCGTGGGATCCACTGCAGCCTATTATTTATCCAAAGAAGCACAAGTGGATGTAACCGTCTATGACCATGTACTTGGCCAAGCAACCAAGGCAGCGGCTGGCATTATTAGCCCTTGGTTTTCTAAGCGACGAAACAAGGCCTGGTATCGTCTGGCTCGCTTAGGAGCTGATTTCTACCAAGAATTGGTGGAGGACCTAGCTAAGGATGGAATCGAAACAGACTTTTACCAGCAGACCGGGGTCTATCTTCTTAAGAAAAAAGAGGAGAAATTAGATGAACTTTATCAGTTGGCGCTAGGCCGTCGGGAAGAATCACCCCTGATTGGGGAATTAGCGATCTTGACCAAAGAAGAAGTGACCCAACAATTCCCAGGTCTGCAAGGCTTTGACCAGCTCCTTTATGCATCAGGTGGAGCCCATGTAGAAGGAGCCCTTCTGACGGCAACCCTTCTTGAAGCCAGTGGTGCAAGGGTGATCAAAGAAGAGGTTGCTCTCTCGGTCTCAGATAATGGCTATCAGATAGCAGGAGAGAATTATGACCAAGTCATCCTAGCAACAGGAGCCTGGTTGGGGCAAATCCTAGAGCCACTTGGCTACCAAGTTGATGTCCGTCCGCAAAAAGGACAGTTGCGGGATTATCAGTTAGACTTAGATACAGACAACTATCCTGTGGTCATGCCAGAAGGGGAACTGGATATCATTCCCTTCCAAAAAGGCAAGATCAGTATGGGAGCTACCCATGAGAATGAAATGGGCTTTGACCTAAGTGTGGACCAAGCTCTGCTGAACCAGATGGAAGAAGAAGCCTTGACCTACTATCCGGAACTGGCTCAAGCGGCAGTCATGGGGGAGCGCGTGGGAACTCGGGCCTATACTAGTGACTTCTCGCCCTTTTGGGGAGCCGTTCCCGATCAAGCAGGCCTTTATGTGGCGAGTGGTCTGGGATCGTCTGGTCTTACAACGGGCCCCCTCATTGGTTGGCATCTAGCCCAACTAGTGACAGGAGGAGACTTGCGTTTAGATCCAACAGATTATCCAGTTGAACAATATGTGAAGTAGAGAGTGGGACAAAAGTCCTAGCCTCTCAATTGTCTACTGTGCGGAGGTGGGACGACGAAATCGAATTCTAACGAATGACCGATTTCTGTCCCACTCTCTTTTTTTCGAAAGACCTTCCTTCATTCGGATAAAAATAGTAGAATAGAACAAGTGAATCAACAAAAAAATGGGAGTTGTTATGAATTGGTTTCAATCACAATCCGTGGTCTTGCAGGCCTTTCTCGCAGGATTGTTTACATGGGGCTGTACCATCGTAGGGTCAGCCATCGTCTTTTTCTTCAAGCATATTAGTCGAAAACTATTGGACATCATGATGGGCTTCGCGGCGGGCGTTATGATTGCGGCTTCTTTTTGGTCCCTCTTGCAACCGTCTATTGAGTATGCGGAAAACTCCTATGGAAGTTTGGCTTGGTTTCCGGCTGCGATCGGTTTTCTAGCTGGAGGTTTTTTCCTCCGCTTGATCGACGCCATCGTCCCTCACCTTCATATGAGTAAGGAGATTGAGGAGGCTGAGAGCATCCATACGCCGAGGGAAAAGAAGTTGTCTAAAACAACCCTACTCTTTCTCGCTATTACCATCCACAATTTCCCAGAAGGCTTGGCGGTCGGAGTGGCCTTTGGGGCTCTCGCCAGCAATCCAAGTCCAGAAGCCTTTATCGGGGCGGTTGGTTTGGCTATCGGGATTGGCTTACAAAATATCCCTGAAGGTGCTGCTCTTTCGATCCCGATCCGGACGGATGGCAAATCCCGTCTCAATGCCTTTTATTGGGGCTCCATGTCCGCCATCGTGGAACCAGTAGGAGCCCTGCTAGGGGCAGTAGCGGTCCTATCTATGACGGCCATCTTGCCGTATGCTCTTTCTTTTGCGGCAGGGGCTATGATTTTTGTAGTGGTTGAAGAGTTGATACCAGACTCGCAGACCAACGGCAATACAGATGTTGCGACCCTCGGCCTCATGGTTGGCTTTGTCATTATGATGATCCTAGACGTCGCTTTGGGATAACCTGTCATCACCTTGCAACACAAATGCAAGGTGACTTTTTTATATAAACATGATAAAATAAGGGTAATGACTACGTAGAAAGGCCTAACATTATGAAAGGTATTATTTTAGCAGGTGGTTCGGGGACTCGTTTGTATCCTTTGACCCGTGCCGCTTCCAAACAGTTGATGCCCATTTATGACAAACCAATGATCTACTATCCACTGTCAACTCTTATGTTGGCAGGGATCAAAGAAATCCTGATCATCTCAACTCCGCAAGATCTTCCTCGGTTTGAAGAGCTTCTTGGAGATGGTTCTGAACTTGGTATTTCCCTCTCTTATGCAGAGCAACCAAGTCCAGACGGCTTGGCACAAGCCTTTATCATTGGTGAAGAGTTCATTGGTGACGATCATGTTGCCCTCGTTCTTGGAGATAATATCTTCCATGGAAATGGCTTAACCAAGATGTTGCAACGGGCTGAAGCAAAAGAAAAAGGGGCAACTGTCTTTGGTTACCAAGTTAAAGATCCAGAACGTTTTGGTGTGGTAGAGTTTGATGCAGATATGAATGCTATCTCTATCGAAGAAAAACCAGAACATCCAAAATCGAACTTTGCAGTGACAGGACTTTACTTCTATGACAATGATGTAGTAGAGATTGCTAAAAACATCAAACCAAGTCCTCGTGGAGAGCTTGAAATCACCGATGTCAACAAGGCTTATTTGGAGCGTGGAGATCTCTCTGTTGAGCTCATGGGTCGTGGCTTTGCTTGGTTGGATACAGGAACTCACGAAAGTCTCTTGCAGGCTTCTCAATATATCGAAACTGTTCAACGCTTGCAAAACGTCCAAGTTGCCAACCTTGAAGAAATCGCCTATCGCATGGGTTATATTACCAAAGAACAAGTCCATGAATTGGCGCAACCTCTTAAGAAAAATGAATACGGACAATACTTGCTCCGTTTGATTGGAGAAGCTTAATGACAGAACAATTTTTCGGAAAAGAATTAGCAGTCCGCAAGATTGAAGCCATCCCAGGCTTGTTGGAGTTTGATATTCCAGTCCATGGGGACAACCGTGGCTGGTTCAAGGAAAACTTCCAAAAGGAAAAAATGCTTCCTCTTGGATTTCCTGAAAGCTTCTTTGCCGAAGGCAAGTTGCAAAATAACGTTTCTTTCTCGCGCAAGCATGTCTTACGTGGTCTGCATGCAGAACCTTGGGACAAGTACATCTCTGTAGCAGATGAAGGAAAGGTTCTTGGTACTTGGGTAGACCTTCGTGAAGGCTGGACCTTTGGGAACACCTACCAAACTGTGATTGATGCTTCAAAAGGCATCTTCGTACCACGTGGTGTAGCCAATGGTTTCCAAGTTTTGTCTGACAAAGTAGCCTACAGCTATTTGGTCAATGATTACTGGGCATTGGAACTCAAGCCAAAATATGCATTTGTTAATTATGCAGACCCAAGTCTAGACATCCAGTGGGAAAATTTGGAAGAAGCAGAAGTCTCAGAAGCTGACAAGAATCACCCATTGCTCAAAGACGTCAAACCCCTAAAAGCAGAAGATTTGTAAAAATGAAGCTCTTAAAACAATCAAGACAATTATTATATAGTTTTTAGGTTTGCTATAAACGAGCGAAGCGAGCTATATGCTTAGCTTTCCGCCGTGAAAAAAGCACCTGAACCATTGTGTTTCAGGTGCTCGGAAGTTTTGAGACACTAGGCTCAAAACTTAGTCATGGAACTTCTTCGAAGTTCGCTGACGTCCGTACTCACCTAAGGAAAGCTAAAAAAAGATTGATTTAAGGAACGATAAAGAAAAAACAATTTTTTGGAGAAAAAATGACTGAATACAAAAACATCATCGTAACCGGTGGCGCTGGTTTCATCGGTTCAAACTTCGTACACTATGTCTACAACAACCATCCAGACGTGCATGTGACTGTCCTTGACAAACTCACTTACGCAGGTAATCGTGCCAACATCGAAGAAATCCTTGGGGACCGTGTTGAATTGGTTGTGGGTGACATTGCTGACGCAGCATTGGTTGACCAACTGGCTGCTAAGGCTGATGCGATCGTTCACTATGCGGCTGAAAGCCACAATGACAATTCATTGAATGACCCATCACCATTTATCCACACAAACTTCATTGGTACCTACACACTCTTGGAAGCTGCTCGTAAATACGATATTCGTTTCCACCACGTGTCAACAGACGAAGTGTATGGAGACCTTCCATTGCGAGAAGATCTTCCTGGACATGGGGAAGGTCCTGGTGAAAAATTCACTGCAGAAACCAAATACAACCCATCATCCCCTTATTCATCAACCAAGGCTGCTTCAGACTTGATCGTGAAGGCTTGGGTTCGTTCCTTCGGTGTTAAGGCAACCATTTCAAACTGTTCAAACAACTATGGACCATACCAACACATCGAAAAGTTCATCCCACGTCAAATTACCAATATCTTGTCTGGTATCAAACCAAAACTTTATGGTGAAGGCAAGAACGTCCGTGACTGGATCCACACCAACGACCACTCAACTGGTGTTTGGGCTATCCTTACTAAAGGCCGTATCGGTGAAACTTACTTGATCGGTGCCGATGGTGAAAAGAACAACAAAGAAGTGCTTGAGTTGATCCTTGAAAAAATGGGACAACCAAAAGATGCCTACGACCGTGTAACAGACCGTGCGGGTCACGATTTGCGTTACGCCATCGATTCAACAAAATTGCGTGAAGAATTAGGTTGGGAACCACAATTCACCAACTTCGAAGCAGGTTTGGAAGAAACCATTAAGTGGTATACAGATAACCAAGACTGGTGGAAAGCCGAAAAAGAAGCTGTTGAAGCTAACTACGCGAAAACACAAGAAGTTCTCAAGTAAAAACAAGCCTCTATCGATCAGGATTTCTGGTCGACAGAGGCTTTTCTGTTTTAGAAACAAAAAAAGACCAAACGGTCTTTTTTTTACTGGTTAGCAGATGATTCGGTATCCGTAGCAGAAGGTGTTGTGTCTGCAGGAGTTTCACTGGCACTGGTTTCTACCTGTGATGAATCAGTTTGTTCAGAGCTTGCTTCGGATGCTTGGTTACTGCTAGCACTGGTATCCGTTCCCGTAGCACTTGAATCAGTAGCAGATCCATCCTTTTCATGGACAACAACAACGCTAGTAGAGCTATCTTTTTTCTCCTCTGTCTTAGAAGTTGGTTTCATGATACTGTAAATGGTAAATGAAGTAACGATAATCCCGAGGAGACTAGCAATCGTTGCGACAATCATCTGGAATAAAGAAAGGCTCTGTTTCACTTTTTCGCTTCTAGATGGTTTGTTACTGTCCTGGTGTTTTTCTTTTCGTGAGTATTGTGACATAATCTCTTTCCTTTTCATTTCATTTTTTGTTCTTTTATGTGAACACTTTAGTCATTATACGTTATTTTTATGAAAATGTCTAAAAAGAAATGAAAGAGGTCTTTAAAATTTCAAATTGCTTTCAAACTGGACACTTTGTGACTCGCTTGCTTCAGAGGATGATGCAAAGTTTGCCTGTCCTTTTTCAGAGAGTGAAATTGGTTGGTTTGTTTTACTAGGCTGGCTGGTGATTTGATGGTTACTAAAACTAGAGGCATCATTAGGAGTGATAAACTGACCATTTGCCTGAATCTCTATCTTGTTTGGATCTGGGATAGAGTAGTCGATCCTTCCCTTGAATTCCTTGGTCTTTGAAATTACTCTTACATCTTTCACGCGGATGATGCGACGGAACCATCCATTGTATTCGACCAAGCATTTGAATTCGATGTGGCTATTAGTTTCGCCTGGGATTGCTTGGGTAAGGGTCATTTCGCGAAGGCTACCCTCATCTTCTCTAAAGTACGGTGGTTTTTCCAAGGGCTGTTGTAAGTCACACTGTCCTTTGCCGTGACAGGCTAGTTGGGCAGAGGGAAGTGCAAATGGAAATGGTGGTAGGACAGAGAGCAGTCCTCCAAGAGCAAGACTTCCAGCTAGGGCGATGGAAAGATAGATTGGTCGTTTCATGTTTGTCTCCTTTTATCATCTTTCGGGACCAGTTTAGTGGTTGAACAACTGTTTTAAAAGCCAGAACTTAGTTTTGTAAGCGTTTTACAAAACACCCCATCTTCATCATAAGCTATTTTGAGAAATTTACAAGTTTTCTGTCTGAAACTAGGAACAAAATGAAGCCTGCCAAATCCTTGTCCCTCCAACCTATAAATGTTACAATAAGATGATTGAAAATTGACTAGGAGAGAGTGGAAGATGATTTACTTTGATAATTCAGCAACAACCAAACCTTATCCAGAGGCCTTAGCTACCTACACGGAAGTCGCAAGCAAAATATGGGGAAATCCATCTAGCTTGCACAACTTGGGAAGTCAAGCGACTCGGATCTTGGAGGCATCTCGCAAGCAGATTGCTTCCCTCCTAGGCAAGAAAGCAGAAGAAATCTTTTTCACCTCGGGTGGGACAGAAGGGGACAACTGGGCGATCAAGGGAGTTGCTTTTGAAAAAGCTCCTTACGGGAAGCACATGATTGTCTCAGCTATTGAGCACCCGGCTGTGAAGGAATCAGCCCTCTGGCTACAAGGTCAAGGATTTGAGGTGGATATTGCGCCAGTTGATGCGCGTGGCTTCGTCCAAGTGGAAGAGTTGGAAAAACTCTTGCGTCCGGATACAACCCTCGTTTCGATCATGGCAGTGAATAACGAAGTAGGTTCTATCCAGCCTATTCAAGCCATTGCGGATCTATTGGCTGATCGTCCGACCATCACCTTCCACGTCGATGGGGTTCAGGCTCTTGCTAAGATTTCAACTGCTCTCTACTTACCAGATCGGGTGGATTTAGCGACCTTCTCTAGTCATAAGTTTCATGGACTTCGTGGGGTAGGCTTTCTCTACCTCAAAGAAGGTAAAAAGATCAGTCCCCTCTTAACAGGCGGCGGACAAGAAAAGGACCTTCGTTCGACGACGGAGAACTTAGCTGGAATTGCTGCGACTGCCAAGTCCTTGCGCTTGGCGATGGAGCGTCAAGAGGACTTTGAGCACAAGTGCCATCAGTTAAAAGAAGTCATTCGTGAGGAATTGGCTCACTATCCAGATGTGACGGTCTTCTCTGGAGATGAGGGCTTTGCGCCTCATATCTTGACCTTCGGTATCAAGGGAGTGCGAGGAGAAGTCATCGTCCATGCTTTTGAAGAGTATGAGATTTATATATCGACAACCTCTGCCTGCTCTTCCAAGGCTGGCAAACCAGCTGGAACCTTGATCGCCATGGGAGTAGACAAGGCTCTGGCGCAAACAGCTGTCCGTCTCAGTCTAGATCTCGAAAATGATATGAGTCAAGTCGAGCAATTTTTGACCAAGTTCAAACTGATCTATGAAAAGACGCGAAAGGTGCGTTAAGGAAAAGAAAAGGAAGTAACTATGCCATTAACTTATTCAGAAATTATGATCCGCTACGGGGAGCTTTCTACTAAAGGAAAGAACCGGATGCGCTTCATCAATAAATTGCGCAATAATATCTCAGATGTTTTGTCCATTTACCCAGCTGTCAAAGTGACAGCCGATCGGGACCGTGCTCATGCTTATCTAAATGGAACGGATTACGAACCAGTGGCGGAATCTCTTAAACAGGTCTTCGGGATTCAAAACTTTTCACCAGTCTACAAGATTGAAAAATCAGTCCCAGCCTTGGTTTCAGCCGTTCAAGAAATCATGCAGGAGATTTACCAGGAAGGGATGACCTTCAAGATTTCCAGCAAGCGGAGTGACCATTCTTTTGAACTGGATAGCCGAGAACTCAACCAAACCTTGGGTGGTGCTGTCTTTGAAGCCATTCCAACCATTCAGGCCCAAATGAAAAAACCGGATATCAACCTGCAAGTCGAAATCCGGGAAGAAGCAGCCTATATTTCTTATGAAACCATTAAGGGAGCAGGTGGTCTGCCAGTTGGGACATCTGGTAAAGGCATGCTCATGCTATCTGGTGGGATTGACTCTCCGGTAGCGGGTTACCTAGCCTTGAAGCGGGGTGTGGATATCGAAGCGGTCCATTTTGCTAGCCCACCTTATACCAGTCCTGGCGCGCTGAAAAAAGCCCACGATTTAACTCGAAAATTGACCAAGTTTGGGGGCAATATCCAGTTTATCGAAGTACCATTTACTGAGATTCAAGAAGAGATCAAGGCAAAGGCACCAGAAGCCTACCTCATGACCTTGACTCGTCGCTTTATGATGCGCATTACAGATCGCATCCGTCAAATCCGTGGTGGCCTAGTCATCATCAATGGGGAAAGCCTCGGTCAGGTAGCTAGCCAAACGCTAGAGAGTATGCAGGCCATCAATGCGGTAACCAATACACCGGTTATCCGTCCGGTGGTGACGATGGACAAGTTGGAAATCATCGATATTGCCCAAGCCATCGATACCTTTGAAATCTCTATCCAACCGTTTGAAGACTGTTGTACCATCTTTGCACCAGATCGTCCAAAGACTAATCCGAAACTCAAAAATGCGGAGCAATATGAGGAGCGCATGGACGTGGAAGCCTTGGTCGAACGAGCAGTTGCTGGAATCATGATTACAGAGATCACACCTCAAGCTGAAGCGGATGAAGTCGATGAGCTGATTGAGGATTTGTTGTAAAATCCCAGTGAGATTTGTTAAAAAATCTGTAACATAACTAATAGAATAGAGGGAAACGCTTGTTTTCCTCTTTTTTTATCAATAAATGATGAAAATCCGTTTTCAAGGGACAAAAATGCTTGTCTTTGTCTGATAGAAGTGATATACTTATAGAGTTGACTATGCACATGCCTGTGCAACCGCTCGATCATCGTTGCTCATCCCTTGAGCTTAAGAGGTTCGTCCCACGATGCTAGGCGAGTCTTCACAAAATACGGGGAAACCCAAAAATACATAGGAGGTGCATAATGAGCACATACGCAATCATTAAAACTGGCGGAAAACAAGTTAAAGTTGAAGTTGGTCAAGCAGTCTACGTTGAAAAATTGAACGTTGAAGCTGGTCAAGAAGTTACATTTAACGAAGTTGTTCTTGTTGGTGGTGAAAACACTGTTGTCGGAACTCCACTTGTTTCAGGAGCTACTGTTGTTGGAACTGTTGAAAAACAAGGAAAACAAAAGAAAGTTGTTACTTACAAGTACAAACCTAAAAAAGGTAGCCACCGTAAACAAGGTCACCGTCAACCTTACACTAAAGTTGTCATCAACGCAATCAACGCTTAATTCTTAGGAGAACACATGATACAAGCAGTCTTTGAACGAGCCGAAGATGGCGAGCTGAGGAGTGCAGAAATTACTGGTCACGCCGAAAGTGGCGAATACGGCTTAGATGTCGTGTGTGCATCGGTTTCTACGCTTGCCATTAACTTTGTCAACTCTGTTGAGAAATTTGCAGGCTATGAACCGGAACTAGAATTAAACGAAGAAGAGGGTGGCTTCATGCGGGTAACAATCCCGACAGACATTCCACCTCACCAAAGAGAAATGACCCAACTATTCTTTGAATCATTTTTCTTAGGGATGGCAAACTTATCGGAGAACTCATCCGAGTTCGTCCAAACAAGAGTTATCACAGAAAACTAACTGGAGGAAAACAATTATGTTGAAATTGAATCTTGCTAACTTGCAACTTTTCGCCCACAAAAAAGGTGGAGGTTCTACATCAAACGGACGTGATTCACAAGCAAAACGTCTTGGAGCTAAAGCAGCTGATGGACAAACTGTAACAGGTGGATCTATCCTTTACCGTCAACGCGGTACTCACATCTACCCAGGTGTGAACGTTGGACGTGGTGGAGACGATACTTTGTTCGCTAAAGTTGAAGGCGTAGTACGCTTCGAACGCAAAGGTCGCGATAAGAAACAAGTTTCTGTTTACCCAATCGCTAAATAATTTGTATTCAAAAACTCTCTGATCAATCAGAGAGTTTTTTTTATGATATGTGTCAATTATTAGTTGATTATTTGATCTCTAATGTTTCTTTTTATACTTTATAGATCATAGAAAAAAACGTTTTAAAACTTTCCTTAGGTGAGTACGGACGTCAGCGAACTTCTACGAAGTTCCATGACTTAGTTTTGAACCTAAGGTTTTAAAACTCCCGAATGCTTGAAACGCCAGTGTTTCAAGCATTTTTCTCACGGCGGAAAGTTTGAAAATTTGCTTGAGTAGCTTCATAGATTAGAAATTATTTAATGCTTAACAGTTTCCTTATCATTTTTACGAGCATTAATTCAACTCCTAGTAGATCTCTTTCGATTGATGCCCCCATCTTTTTTCATCCTCTAGATTATGGTATAATGGAGTGATATTGTTAGAAGGAAGAAGACATGAATATTCAACAATTACGCTATGTTGTCGCGATTGCCAATAGTGGTACTTTTCGTGAAGCAGCTGAAAAAATGTACGTCAGTCAGCCGAGTCTGTCCATCTCTGTGAGAGATTTGGAAAAGGAACTGGGCTTTAAAATTTTCCGTCGGACTAGTTCAGGGACTTTCTTGACCCGCCGCGGGATGGAATTTTATGAAAAGGCCCAAGAATTGGTCAAGGGCTTTGATGTTTTTCAAAACCAGTATGCCAATCCTGAGGAAGAAAAGAAGGAATTCTCGATCTCGAGTCAGCACTATGATTTCCTTCCCCCTTTGATTACCCAATTCTCTGTCCTTTACCCTGAGAATAAAAATTTCCGGATCTTTGAGTCAACGACGGTTCAAATCCTTGATGAAGTGGCTCAGGGTCATAGTGAATTGGGGATTATCTACCTCAATAAGCAAAATACCAAAGGGATCATGCAACGGGTGGATAAACTGGGCTTGGAAGTCGTTGACCTGATTCATTTCCAGACCCATATCTATTTGCGTAAGGGTCATCCATTAGCTAAGAAAGAATCCTTAGTGATGGAGGACTTGGCACACCTACCGACCGTTCGCTTTACCCAGGAAAAGGATGAGTATCTCTACTATTCGGAGAACTTCGTCGATACGAGTAGCAGTTCCCAGCTCTTCAATGTGACAGACCGAGCGACCCTGAATGGGATCCTAGAGCGGACCGATGCCTATGCGACTGGTTCTGGCTTCTTGGATAGCCAGTCGGTGAATGGCATTACTGTCATCCCCTTGATCGATGATCTTGATAATAAAATGGTCTATGTCAAACGGGAAGAGGTGGATCTCTCACCAGTGGCTGAGAAGTTTGTCCAAGTTATGGAAGCCTACTTTGATGAGAAGAGGTAGGCCATGAAGAGAAAAGTAAGTATTTTTATCAGTATCCTCCTCCTGATTGCCTTGGATCAAGCTGTTAAGTGGTATGTGGTCAAGGAAATCCCACTGGGGGGTATGCGTACCTTCATTCCCAAAGTGGTCAGCCTGACCTATCTAAAGAACTCAGGTGCTGCCTTTTCCATGTTAGAAAACCAACAGTGGTTCTTTGCCATCATAACTTTGATTGCGATGGGGGCAGCCTTTGTCTACCTTTATCGTCACATCAATGGTTCCATTTGGCTCTTGTTGGGGTTGACCCTGATTATTTCAGGGGGAATCGGCAACTTTATTGACCGGGTTCATCAGGGCTTTGTCGTCGATATGTTTCACTTGGATTTTATGAACTTTGCTATTTTTAATGTAGCAGATATTTATTTAACCGTCGGTGTGGGATTGTTACTGATTTATCTTTTAAGAGAGGAGAGCCATGGAAATTAGAGTGGAAGTCGCTGGAGCGCGACTGGATAAGGCCGTCTCAGAGTTGACTGAACTCTCACGTGGCTTGGCTAATGAGCAGATCAAGGAAGGAAAAATCCTCGTCAACGGTCAAGTCAAAAAGGCCAAATATACCGTAAAAGAAGGGGATGTTATCAGCTACGAAGTCCCTCAAGTGGAAGAAGTGACCTACGAGGCAGAAGCTATCCCCTTAGAGATTGTCTATCAGGATGCGGATGTCGCCGTGGTCAACAAACCCCAGGGAATGGTGGTCCATCCTAGTGCGGGGCATACTAGTGGGACCCTGGTCAATGCCCTCATGTATCACATCAAGGACTTGTCAGGGATCAATGGGGAGCTTCGTCCGGGGATCGTCCATCGGATTGATAAGGACACCTCTGGCCTTCTCATGGTGGCTAAGAATGATGCAGCTCATGTAGCCTTGGCAGATGAGCTCAAGGCTAAGAAGTCCCTGCGCAAGTATTGGGCTATTGTCCACGGTAATCTCCCTAATGATCGGGGTGTCATTGAGGCGCCGATTGGACGGAGTGACAAGGACCGCAAGAAGCAGGCTGTGACAGCCAAAGGAAAACCAGCTCTGACCCGTTTCCATGTTTTGGAGCGTTTCGGGGATTATAGCTTGGTCGAGTTGCAATTGGAGACAGGACGGACCCACCAGATTCGGGTTCACATGGCCTACATTGGCCATCCGGTCGCTGGTGATGAAGTCTATGGTCCTCGCAAGACTTTGAAAGGCTATGGCCAGTTCCTCCATGCTAAGACACTGGGCTTTACCCATCCACGGACGGGAGAAGTCATGGAGTTTTCAGTGGAGGTACCGGAGATTTTCCAAGCAACCTTGGAGCAGCTTCGTCAAGGATAAGCTTATCATCATCAAAACGAGTTTAACTCTTGTGGTTCAAACTCGTTTTTTTGTGGGCAAATGGGGATTCCCTTGGTCCACTCTTAGTATTTTTTAAGGCTTTCATGGTATAATGTTACAATCGAATACACTGGAGAATGAATGTATGAAGAATAAGAGAATTGTGTTTAAAGTGGGGACCTCTTCCCTAACCAATCAAGATGGAAGCTTGTCTCGGAGCAAGGTCAAGGCCATCACCCAGCCTGCCTAAGGGATGCGGTTTGTAGTCCAGGCGGCTCTACCATCGCAGGAGTCAACCGCTTGGAACAAGTCGGCTTACGGGGTGACATTATTGCCGGCGTGGAAGCGGCCTACAAACGCACCCAAGAAATGGGACAAGAGGCAACGAAAAACTAGAGAAAAAAAGATTGGTTTTGTCCAATCTTTTTTACGTTAGAGCGATTCTATCTCTACTAAACCATTTTCAGTCAGACGATAGATCTTTTGGCAGACTTCATTGAGGAAGGTCCGATCGTGGGAGACGGTAACCAATCCTCCTGGGTAGTCTGCGAATAGGCGTCGAATTTCTGGTTGGGAAGTGGGGGAAAAATTACGAGTAGGCTCGTCCAAGAGCAGAAACTGGGGTCTTGTGAGTACTAATTGAAGGAGGAAGAGTTTTCCTTGCTGACCACCAGAAAGTTCAGAGATAGGATGGTGCATTTCAGAATAAGTAAAGTTGAGGGAGGCTAAATGCAATTGAATGGTATTGATTTCTTCGCGATCGCCTGAATACTGTAGAAATTGAACCGGCGTATGAGTCAGCGGGAGGAGTTCAGTGTAATCTTGAGGCATATAGGCAGTGCGGATACTCTCATTCTTCTGTAAAATCTCCCAGATCATTTTTAGGAAAGTGGATTTTCCAACACCGTTGGAACCGATAATCCCTATCTTATCCTGCCCATGAAGAGTGAGGGAGAGGTTCTTGACTAGGACACGATCACCAATTGCGAGCTTTTCCTGATCTAAGAGAAGGACACGTTTTTGAGGAGACAAGGGAGTAAGGGAAGGGAAATGCAGATTAATGATTTCCTCATCATAGGGTTGGGAAGTCATGGCTTGGAATTCTCGCTCATAGCGCTTTTCCTGTGAGAGGAGAGACTTCATTTTCTTTGCTAGGAGACGTCCAGCAGTACTATCTTTGGTATTTCGTAAGGAGGTTTCGACTTGCTGGCGGACGCGACGGTGTTTCTCCATTGTTTTTTTGTAGGCTCGTTGATCATTGGCAGCTTGCTGAGACTGTTGCTTAAATTGTTGTTCCCTCTGGCTACTGTAGTCTTGATAGCCTAGGTGCTCCACGATGGTTTCAGCCTCCTTGCGGTGTTTGATCTGTCTTAAGTGTATGATCGTATCCGCCGTCTGAGTCAAGAAATCCTCATGATGGGAAATAAATAGAATGGTTTGGGGGCTTGTTTGGATCATCTGCTGAAGCCAGTCAAGGGTTTCTAAATCTAGATCGTTTGAGGGTTCATCTAAAAATAGCAATTCATGAGGACGACAAAGTTCGTGAAGAAGTTGGACCTTGAGGGCTTCTCCTCCAGATAGGCTTCCGATGGTTTGATCGCTTGCAAAGCGGTCGCTATTAAAATGCAATTGATCAGCCAGTCTGTAGAGGCTGGCATAGTCTAGCTCGTCCTCTCCAAAAAAATATTCTCCCAAAGTTTTTCCCTTCAATGCTTCCGGCAAAGACTGGGGAATATAGGCATAGGAGTGAAAGGAAGTGGTGATTTCTCCTTCTATGGTCAGATAATCTGGTAGAGATTTTTGGGACATGAGGACCTGAAGTAAGGAAGATTTTCCATTCCCTTCTTCGCCAATAATAGCAACTTTTTCTCCTTCATGTATGGTTAGGGACAGATTACGTACTAGATCGCGTAAATCTTTTGTATGGCGGATAGTGAGGTGGGATAGTTTTAGCATAAGATTCCTTTCTACTGGGACAAAAAACAGCTCTACCTATTTAGTAGAGCTGTATTCAAGCGGAACCCAAGTAGAAAAAGACCTAATTTAGCCAACAAAAGGTTGGAGAATAGGCGAGAGGGTACACAAAAAGAGATAGAACAAGCAGTCCACTAAATAAAGTATCTTATTTAACGAAACTTAGTTGTTCATATCTCCTTACCTCCGAATGTGATTAGCTTTATTCTATTCCTTTCATTCCTTCTTGTCAAGGAAATCCTTGCTTTCCCCTTTCTTTTCTGCTCTGGTTTTGGTGCGAAATGTGGTATAATAAAGGTTATGCAAGCTAAACCGTCCTCTGCCTATGTGCATATTCCATTTTGTACCCAGATTTGTTATTATTGTGACTTTTCTAAGGTTTTTATCAAGAATCAGCCGGTCGATGCCTATCTGGAACACTTGATCCAGGAGACTCGATCGTATGAGATTGGCAAACTTCGGACTCTCTACATCGGTGGAGGGACTCCGACAGCTCTGTCCGCCCAACAACTGGCCTATCTCTTGACAGAATTGCCCAAGGTTATGGACCTATCGGAAGTAGAAGAGTTTACCATCGAAGCCAATCCTGGAGATCTGGATCCGGATAAGATCGCAGTTCTCAAGGAGTCTCAGGTCAATCGGGTCTCTCTGGGTGTCCAAACCTTTGATAACAAGATGCTGAAAAAGATCGGTCGGAGTCACCAGGAGCAGGATATCTATGACAATATCCGCCACCTCAAGCAGGCAGGATTTGACAATATTTCGATTGATTTGATCTATGCTCTGCCGGGTCAGACCATGGACCAGGTCAAGGAAAATGTCGCCAAGGCGATCGACTTGGACATCCCCCACATGAGTCTCTATAGTTTGATTTTAGAAAACCAAACGGTCTTTATGAACCGCATGCGACGGGGCAAGCTTCCTCTCCCCAAAGAAGAGTTGGAAGCGGAGATGTTTGAGTACATCATTGAGGAACTGGAAAAAGCAGGCTTTGAGCACTATGAGATTTCCAATTTCTCCAAGCCTGGCTTTGAAAGTCGCCACAATCTGGTCTATTGGGATAATGCAGAATACTATGGCCTGGGAGCTGGTGCTTCCGGCTATGTCGATGGGATTCGCTACAAGAATCATGGCCCAATCCGGCATTACCTGGAGGCTGTTGAGGCTGGTAAGGCACGGATTACAGAGGAGCACCTGACACTGGAAGAGAAGATGGAAGAGGAGTTGTTCCTCGGTCTACGGAAAAAGACAGGTGTGTCTAAGGCACGTTTTGAAGAAAAATTTGGTATCTCCTTTGACCAACGCTATGGACAAGTGGTGGCCAGTCTAACGGAGCAGGGACTCTTGGTTCCAGATGACAAGCAAGTGCGGATGACTAAGAGAGGCTTGTTCCTTGGTGATACCGTAGCAGAGAAATTTATATTGGAGTAAACGATGGCTAAAATTTATCAGTATGACATGAAAGTCCCCTTTGATATGAGCGATGTGAATGGCTTTATCAAAATGCCACAGCTCATCCTCTTGTCCTTGCAAGTCTCAGGCATGCAGTCGATGGAGATTGGTATCAGTGACAGGGACCTGCTCGAACAGTACAATCTAGTCTGGATCATCACCGACTATGACATCACGGTTCATCGCCTGCCGGTCTTTGATGAACAGATTACCATTGAGACTCAGGCCCTGGCCCACAATCGTCTCTTTTGCTACCGTTCCTTTGTGGTCAGAGACCAGAATGGGGAAGCTATCGTCGAGATGGTGGCCACCTTTGTCTTGATGGATCGGGATAGTCGTAAGGTCCAATCCGTACCGGAGGAGATTACCGATCCATATGAGTCACCGTTTGAGAAGAAGATCCGCCGTGGTCCACGCTATCCAGAACTGAATGGGGCCATGGAGCAGAACTACCATGTACGTTTCTATGATTTAGACATGAACGGCCATGTGAACAACAGCAAGTACCTAGACTGGGTCTTCGAAGTGATGGGAGCAGAATTCCTAACCCAGCATATCCCTAAACGGGTCCACCTCAAGTATGTTAAGGAGGTCCTGCCTGGGGGCATGATTACCTCTAGCGTTGAGCGAGAAGGGATGATCAGCAATCATGTCATCTCATCAGAAGGCCAAGTACACGCCCAAGCCCTCATCACTTGGGAAGAAATAGATAAGGAAACATTATGGAAAAAAGAAGATTAAAACAGAAAAAAGAAGACTTGATGGAGGTTCAACGACGGGTTGTTGCTTATGCTCGTCGTAAGAAAAATCCCCTCTATGTGTTGGGAGATGGTTTCTTGACCTTAGTCGCAGCCTTTTATATCTTTATTGAGGAAGCGATTCGCTTTATCCGCTACCGGTTGAGTTTTGAAGCCTTTATGCGTTTTCTCAAGGAAGATGTTCGCTGGTATCGTGTCTGGATTCATTTGATTTTGGCCTTTATCCTGCCAGTCGTTGTCTTTTCCTTGAGTATCACCAGCCAAGCGGGTAGCTTCTGGAGTAACTTCTTTGATAAGCTCTCTCAAGGTGTCCTCTTTAGTACGACTGTCAGCCTCGCAGCGACTTTAATGACAGATTTCATCGAGACCATGAAGCCTATCCAGGCAGGGAAAGAAAGCAATGAGGAAAAAGAGAGCGGCGTCTATACCATCACCATTGATCAGGCTAAGATCGGTGGCTTGATGGTGACCATCGTCATCTTGATGATTTCATCCTTCCTCTTTACTCAGGCTGGAAAAGCAAGTATCAATTTCTTCGGTCTTGTCCTTCAATTTGCCCTATATGGAGCTTGTTTGCTTCTGTATGGAGCAGGAGGCCAGTTTCAAGATCAGGAGAAAGTAGCAGAGGAAGCAAGTGAAAAAGGAGATCAAGAATCCCATGACTTATAAGGGTTATTTAATCGACTTAGACGGAACCATCTACAAGGGCAAAGAGCGGATCCCAGCTGGGGAAGCCTTTGTCCACGAATTGCAAGAGCGTCAGATCCCCTATCTCTTTGTGACCAACAATACCACGCGGACGCCAGAAATGGTCCAAGAGATGCTGGCAGGCCAATTCAACATCGAAACGCCGCTGGATACCATCTATACAGCGACACTAGCAACCATTGATTATATGGTGGATATGAATCTTGGAAAAACCGCCTATGTCATTGGAGATGTTGGCTTGAAACAAGCCATTGCTGAGGCAGGTTTCGTCGAAGATACCGTCAATCCAGCCTATGTCGTGGTGGGTCTCGACTGGGAAGTGGACTATGAGAAATTCTCTATCGCTACCTTAGCCATTCAAAAGGGAGCACATTTCATCGGGACCAATCCTGACCTCAATATCCCGACAGAGCGGGGAATGATGCCAGGGGCAGGAGCCCTAAATGCCCTGATCGAAGCGGCAACGCGCGTGAAGCCAACCTTTATCGGTAAGCCCAATGCCATCATTATGGACAAGGCCATCGCTCACCTGGGACTAGAACGCGAAGAAGTGGTTATGGTGGGAGACAATTACCTGACTGACATCCGGGCAGGAATTGACAATGGCATTCCTACTTTACTGGTGACAACTGGCTTTACCAAGCCAGAAGAAGTGCCAGACCTGCCCTTGCCACCAACGCATGTCCTATCTAGCTTAGCGGAGTGGGATTTCGATGCGTGATCGGTTAAAGGTAACGGGCTTTGTCCTCTGGCTCTTAGCAACAGTGATTTTAGGGACCATTCTCGTAGCCTGGTTGATTTATCCCATGGAGATTAGCTGGTTACGAATTCAGAATCGGACCGGTTTGACTCCTGCAGTCATTCAGAAGAACTTTCAAGTCCTCATGCAGTATTTGACCAGTCCTTTTACTTGGAAGCTGGAGATGCCAGATTTTCCATCCTCTCCAGATGGCCTCCATCATTTTCAAGCAGTCAAGTACCTCTTTCACCTGACTCAGATCTTGTTCCTGGTCTTGTTGCCAGTGGCTATACGATTTATTCGAACAGTGATGCGTAAAGGCTACGCAGGTCTCTATCGCCCTTTATTTGGTGGGATGGTTCTCTTGCCTATCGTCATAGGAGGAGTGACCCTATTTATTGGCTTTGATCAATTCTTTACCCTCTTTCACCAAGTCCTCTTTGTCGGAGATGCTACTTGGCTCTTTGATCCCTACAAGGATCCCATCATATTAGCTCTTCCGGAGGACTATTTCCTACATGCCTTTCTGATTTTCTTTGTTCTCTATGAGGGGGCTTTTGGATGGTGCTACGGATGGAGCCGGAAAACAAAAACAGTAGATTAGCGGAGTGAATGGATGAAACAGTTTAATCGATTTTTAGATCCCAAAAAGGATTTGGGAAGCTTTTCGGGGATGGTTTGTCTCTATCTCTTGGTCATGGTCTTTGTTAGCATCATTTTGACCTTTGCCATTACCCTCTTTATGTTTGGACGGTATGGATTGGAGATGGCAGAGAAGCAGGAGTATGTAGAAAATCTCATCAATGGGAATGGGATTAGCTATCTAATATCTGTCAGTATAGGAGTCCTCCTATTTGCCCTCTATCGGCAAGGCTCCCTCTTTAAAGGAGATGTGAGACAAAAGGGACGCAAGATGACCTGGCAGACTTTCTTAGTCTTCATTGCCTTCTTGGGGTTCGCCCAGTTGGCTTCTAGCGCCTTATCTCAACTCTTAGACCACATGATGGGAACCCTGGGCTTTTACAAGCCTCAAGAGGATATGTCTGAGCAACTTAGCCAGTCTTGGAGTCTCTTGCTCTATGCGACCCTGATCGGTCCCATCACAGAGGAATTGGTATTCCGAGCCGCTGGACTGAGAGCCTTAGAAAAGTATGGAAAAGTCTTTGCGATCGTTATGACAGCGTTGGCTTTTGGATTGTTCCATGCCAATTTTGATCAGTTGTTCTTTGCAACCATTATAGGTTTTGGTTTTGGCTACTTGACCTTCGAGTATTCGATCTGGTGGGCTATTTTCTACCATATCTTTAACAACCTGGTCCTCTCGCAAGGGCTTCATTACCTCGGTACGCATGTGAGTATGAATGTAGCCGAGTGGGTTCAAATTCTGGTCTTTTTAGGTGGAACCATCGCCTTTACCATCGTTTTGATTTTAAAAAGAAAAGCTATTTTTCACTACATTCAAGAAAACCGACCAGCACCTGGTGTCTTCCAAAGAAGCTTGTATTCCTTCTGGTTCTGGGTCTTGGTCCTTGGGACAACTCTTATGTCCTTACTTCCTTATTTAAAAGGCTATTAATATCAAAGAGGGATCGTTTTCGATCCCTCTTTGATTGAAGATAAATTCTTCTGAAAAACTTTCCTTAGGTGAGTACGGACGTCAGCGAACTTCAAGGAAGTTCCATGACTTAGTTTTGAGCCCCTTCGCTCTTTAATTTCTGGGCTCAGGCTAAAACAGTTCCCAAAACTGTTTTACTCTCAAAACTCCTGAGTGCCTGAAATTCGAATTGTTTCAGGCACTTTTCTCACGGCAGAAAGTTTTTTATCCTCTTAATTGACTAAAAAAGTCATTTTTTTATAAATATCTAACTATTTTACTTAAAACAATAGTCTGTCTCCATTATAATAGAGAGAGTGTAAGACAAGGAGAAAGTATGTTTGATCGTTATTTGATGCTTACTTTTTAGAAGCGATCGTTAATCAACTGGCAACACCCTATAAACCTCGGATTCGCTCTGCTTTCGATGCTTGTTGGAGCTTTTTGGAGAATAAAGATAGAGGTGGAGAAGAGCTCTATGCTCTGTTGGATGATGGAACTGATGATGGTGGTATTTTCATTTATATGCAATTGGATGAAAATGAAGCGAATATCCCATCCTGGGATAATATCAGTTACGCGATAGGCTCAACTGCAAAAGAAGCTTATTCATTTGAAAATAAGGCAGCACTATCGTCTCCTTTGGAAAATATCGACGGTTCTTTGTTAGAGATTTTTATTGAGAATTTAAAAGAAATCAATTTTAATTTTTATGATCACGTTCAGGATATCAAAGACTTCCTTGCGCGTGGCAAATCACCATCTAAGAAAGAGGCCTTGAACGAATTAAAGAGAATAGGATTGTTGCAATGAAAACATTTGAAGATAATTTAATGATATTTTGAACATTCCATTATGTTTTATGCTACAATGAAAGCGAAAATAGTTCGTTTAGGTTAGAAAGGAGAAGCATAAATGCGTGGCCTTAAAATTAAACTATCATTATTTTGTTTCTCTCTTCTAATCCTGACATCAATAGCTTATTTTAGCAATAAATTAACATGCCCCCTTTTTTTAAAGCTTATATTTTACTCAATAATCATTGCTTATTGTTTCAATATAGCTTTTAGTTTATATAGTAAGAGGTAGAGCTAGTTATCCACATTAAAGTGGACGTAATATAATAAGCTTTTATAAGGAAAATGAAGAATACAATTGCAATTTGGATCGGTCATTTTTCAGATGTTATTTTTGTTAAATCATCAATCAATTTAATAGATTATAGAGAGGTTGGGCAAGTGCTAGACCTCTCTTTTTTGTTATAATAGGGAGTATGAATAACTTGATTAAATCCAAGCTCGAGCTCTTGCCGACGAGTCCGGGCTGTTACATTCACAAAGATAAGAACGGTACCATCATCTATGTGGGGAAGGCCAAGAATCTTCGCAATCGGGTGCGGTCCTATTTCAGAGGAAGCCACGATACCAAGACGGAAGCCCTGGTATCTGAGATTGTGGATTTTGAGTTTATCGTCACTGAGTCCAATATTGAGGCCTTGCTTCTGGAGATCAATCTCATCAAGGAGAACAAGCCCAAATACAATATCATGCTCAAGGACGACAAGTCCTATCCCTTCATCAAGATTACCAATGAGCGCTATCCGCGCCTCATCATCACGCGCCAGGTCAAAAAGGATGGCGGTCTCTATTTCGGTCCCTATCCAGACGTAGGGGCGGCCAATGAGATCAAGCGGCTTTTGGATCGGATTTTCCCATTCCGCAAGTGTACCAATCCGCCTTCTAAGGTCTGCTTTTACTACCATCTAGGGCAATGTATGGCCCACACGGTCTGCCACAAGGACGAGTCCTATTTCAAGGGCATGGCTCAGGAGGTTTCTGATTTTCTTAAAGGGCAGGATGACAAGATTATAGATGAGCTCAAGGTAAAGATGAATACCGCAGCGCAAAACATGGAATTTGAGCGAGCGGCCGAGTACCGGGATCTGATCCAGGCCATCGGGACCCTGCGGACTAAACAGCGGGTCATGGCCAAGGATTTGCAGAACAGGGACGTCTTTGGCTATTACGTGGACAAGGGCTGGATGTGTGTGCAGGTCTTCTTTGTCCGTCAGGGCAAGCTGATCGAGCGGGATGTCAATCTCTTCCCTTACTACAATGATCCGGACGAGGATTTCCTGACCTATGTGGGACAGTTTTACCAGGAGAAATCTCACCTGATCCCCAATGAAATCCTGATCCCTCAAGATATCGATGAGGAAGCGGTCAAGGCTCTTGTGGATACCAAGGTCCTCAAACCCCAGCGAGGGGAGAAGAAGCAGTTGGTCAATCTGGCCATCAAGAATGCGCGTGTTAGTCTGGAGCAGAAGTTTAATCTCCTTGAAAAATCCATGGAAAAGACCCAAGGTGCTATTGAAAATCTTGGAAAACTCCTGCAAATTCCAACCCCTGTGCGGATTGAGTCTTTTGATAACTCCAACATCATGGGGACCAGTCCGGTTTCTGCCATGGTCGTCTTTGTCAATGGAAAGCCAAGCAAAAAGGATTACCGCAAGTACAAAATCAAGACCGTCGTCGGACCAGATGACTATGCCAGCATGCGGGAGGTCATCCGCAGACGTTACAGTCGTGTCATGCGGGATGGCCTGACGCCACCAGATTTGATTGTTATCGACGGTGGGCAGGGACAGGTCAATATTGCCAAGCAAGTGATCCAGGAAGAGTTGGGGCTGGATATTCCCATCGCAGGCCTGCAAAAGAATGACAAGCACCAGACCCATGAATTGCTCTTTGGCGATCCTCTCCAAGTCATCGAACTCTCTCGGACCTCGCAGGAATTTTTCCTTCTCCAGCGGATCCAGGATGAAGTTCATCGCTTCGCCATCACCTTCCACCGCCAGCTACGGTCCAAGAATTCTTTCTCCTCCCAGTTGGACGGCATCGAAGGCTTGGGTCAAAAACGCAAGCAGTTGCTGATGAAGCACTTCAAGTCACTGACCAAGATCAAAGAAGCCACTGTAGATGAAATCGTCACAGTCGGTATCCCGCGTGCAGTGGCGGAAGCAGTGCAAGCCAAGCTCCATCAAGGACAGCAAGAAGAAGCACGTCCGTTGATGGAAGTGGCGGAGCCCTCCCAAGGATTTGAGTAATGGCACCATCCATTTTCATGGATGGTTTTCAAGTTTTTTATTTGTTTTTGTTATACTTAATGCACACAGATTTTTGATCGATAAAGGAGTAGTTATGAACCATCGAATCGCTATTTTATCTGATATCCACGGAGATACGACAGCTCTGGAGGCAGTAATTGCGGATGCGCGGGCTCAAGGCGCGACGGAATACTGGCTATTAGGGGACATTTTGTTACCAGGTCCAGGGAGAGAGGACCTTTTTGACTTGCTAGATACGATTCCCATTACAGCAGCTGTTCGTGGAAATTGGGACGATTGTGTCCTAGAGGCTTTGGATGGTGAGTACGGACTTGATGATCCGCAGGAGGTTCAGCTTCTCCGTCTGACTCAGTATATTATGGAAAGACTGGATCCTAAGCGGATCGATTGGCTTCGCTCGCTTCCTCTAATGGAGAAGAAGGAGGTCAATGGCATTCGCTTTTCACTGACCCACAACTTGCCAGAAAAGAATTATGGTGGGGACTTGCGTCCAGCTAATGCGACGGAGAACTTTGACCAATTGCTCGATGACCAGACCGATGTGGCCATCTACGGGCATGTCCACAAGCAGTTGCTTCGCTATGGTAGTCAGGGTCAGCAAATCATCAATCCCGGCACCATTGGTATGCCTTATTTTGACTGGGAACCCATACAAAACCATAGGGCCCAGTATGCGCTGATCGATGTTGAAGAAGATGGGGTGACCAACCTGCAATTTCGCAAGGTATCTTATGACTATGAAGCAGAGCTCCAAGATGCCAAAGATAAGGGCCTCCCCTTTATTGAGATGTATGAAGAATTGAGACGGGAGGATAACTATCGGGGCCATAACAAAGAACTCCTCGCAAGTCTTAATAAGAAGTATGGTTATGACCAAGATGTCAAGAACTTCTATGACTTTCTCTCCTAAAAGATCAATGAAAAAACTCTGCAAGCTCTTTCATTTTGTGTTAAAATAGAGGTAATAGAATTAGAAAAGGAAGTTGACTATGAAATTCCTAGAACTCAACAAAAAACGTCATGCGATCAAGCATTTCACAGACCAGCCGGTCGATCCCAAGGATGTACGTACAGCTATTGAAATTGCTACCTTGGCTCCAAGTGCGCACAATAGCCAACCATGGAAATTCGTGGTCGTTCGCCAGAAAAATGCAGAATTGGCAAAAGTAGCTTATGGTGGGAACTATGACCAAGTCATGGAAGCACCTGTGACCATCGCTCTCTTTACGGATACTGATTTGGAACGTCGGGCTCGGAAGATTGCGCGTGTCGGTGGGGTCAAGAACTTCACAGAGGAGCAGTTGCAATACTTCATGCAAAATCTTCCCGCAGAATATGCTCGCTACAATGAACAACAGATCAGCGATTACTTGGCATTAAATGCTGGATTGGTCGCGATGAACTTGGTATTGGCCTTGACCGACCAAGGGATCGGCTCTAACATCATCCTGGGCTTTGACAAATCAAAAGTCAATGAAGTCTTGGAAATCGAAGAGCGTTTCCGTCCAGAACTCTTGATCACAGTCGGTTACGCAGCGGAGAAGGTGGAACCTAGCTACCGCTTACCAGTAGACGAAATCATTGAAAAACGCTAATAGAAACAGGAAGAACCGGATGGTCTCGTCTCGTACGATACAAGTCCGGTTTTCTAGAATCCTTTGGTGGACAGTCGCTGATGGGATTCTAGGAAATTCAATTTAAATAGAACTAATGGAGGAATGCATGACAACAATTGACTTTAAAGCAGAAGTAGAAAAACGTCGCGAAGAAATGATGGCTGACCTTTTCAGCCTTTTAGAAATCAACTCAGAACGGGATGATAGCCAAGCAGATGCGACTCACCCTTATGGACCTGGACCAGTCAAAGCTCTTGAGAAATTCTTGGAAATTGCTGAGCGTGATGGCTATGAAACAACCAATGTGGACAACTATGCTGGTCACTTCACCTTTGGACAAGGGGAAGAAGAGCTCGGGATCTTTGCCCATATGGACGTGGTGCCTGCTGGTAGTGGCTGGAACACAGACCCTTACAAACCAGAGATTATCGATGGCAAGCTCTATGCCCGTGGTTCATCGGATGATAAGGGGCCTACAGTAGCTTGTTACTACGGCTTGAAGATTATCAAGGATCTGGGATTGCCTGTATCTAAGCGTGTGCGCTTCGTAGTCGGTACAGATGAAGAATCCGGCTGGGGCGATATGGACTACTATTTTAAACATGTCGGACTTCCTGATCCAGACTTTGGTTTCTCTCCAGATGCTGAATTCCCAATCATCAACGGAGAAAAAGGAAACATTACCGAGTACCTCCATTTTGGTGGTCAAAACACAGGTCAAGCCCATCTTCATAGCTTCACCGGTGGCCTTCGTGAAAACATGGTACCTGAGTCAGCGACAGCTCTTGTTTCAGGACAATTGCCAGATCTAGTTAGTCTCTTGGAGGCCTTTGCCAATGAACACCAACTTCGTTATGAAGTAGCAACAGAGGATGACGGTAAATTTAAGCTCACTATTATCGGGAAATCTGCCCACGGCTCTACTCCAGAAGCTGGGATCAATGGAGCGACCTACTTGGCTCTCTTCTTGAACCAGTTTGACTTTGGTGGAGATGCCAAAGCCTACTTGCAAGTGTCAGCTTCTCTTCTTCACGAAGATTTTGCTGGTGAGAAGCTAGGCATTGCCCATACGGATGAAAAGATGGGGGCTCTCAGCATGAATGCGGGTGTCTTCAACTTCGACGAGAATAGCTCAGATAACACCATCGCCTTGAACATTCGTTACCCTAAAGGAACAGATCCAGAAACCATCAAAGCTGGACTTGAAAAAGTAGAAGGAGTGGCATCTGTCACCTTGTCTGCCCACGGCCACACACCTCACTATGTTCCAATGGAAGATGAATTGGTCTCAACGCTGTTGCGTGTCTATGAAAAACAAACTGGACTGAAAGGTCATGAGCAAGTAATCGGTGGTGGAACCTTTGGTCGTCTATTAAAACGTGGGGTTGCCTTCGGTGCCATGTTCCCAGACTATGTGAACACTATGCACCAAGCCAATGAATTTACGGATGTAGAAGATCTCTACCGTGCAGCTGCAATTTACGCAGAAGCTATCTACGAACTCATCAAATAAGACGCTACTCAGTCGGCACTTGCTGGCTGAGTTTTTGCTTAGAGGAGGAGAAATGAAGCAACTAGAGCAGATCAAAAAAGCCATCATGGCTGATCCACAAAACAAAGACTATACGGATAAAGGGATTGAGCCCTTGTTTGCGGCACCAAAGACAGCTCGAATCAATATTATCGGACAGGCACCTGGCCTTAAGACACAGGAAGCAGGCCTCTACTGGAAGGACAAGAGTGGGGACCGCTTAAGGGAATGGTTAGGAGTCGATGAAGAGACCTTCTACCATTCGGGTATATTTGCGGTCATTCCTATGGACTTTTATTTCCCAGGTCATGGCAAGTCAGGAGATCTGCCACCTCGCAAGGGCTTTGCGGAAAAGTGGCATCCTCAACTCCTCAAAGAGTGTCCAGATATTGAGTTGACCCTCTTGATTGGCCAGTACGCCCAAGCCTACTATCTTCATGAGAAGGTCAGTGGCAAGGTGACAGAGCGGGTGAGACGGTACAAGGACTACCTGCCCGACTATTTCCCTCTGGTCCACCCTTCGCCTCGCAATCAGATCTGGATGGCCAAGAATCCTTGGTTTGAGTCAGAAGTGGTGCCGGCTCTCCGGTCTCGAGTCCAGCAGATTATAGCCGAACATACAAAATAATAGTTAGTGATAATTGTAAAAGGAGGTATTTCCATGGATCCATATCAAAAAGTCAAAGACAAATTAGACGAACTCGGGATTGAATTTGATGTGGTGGAACACCCACCAGCATTCACGACTGAGCAGGCCGATTCTTATATTGAAGGTCTCGAAGGGGTCCGGACAAAGTCCATGTTTTTGACCAACAAAAAGAAAACCCAGTACTATCTGCTCATCATGGATGACCAGAAACTCTTAGATATGGATGACTTCAAAGAGCAAGTAGGAGCCAATCGGATACGTATGGCTTCAGCTGAATCTCTAGCAGAAAAAATGCAATTACCAGCTGGGACAGTATCCCCATTTGGCTTGTTAAACAATGAAGAAAAAGATATTCTCGTCTATTTTGATCAGGATATTGTGTCAGAGGAAATCATGACCTTCCATCCTAACACCAATGAAAAGACAATCTTTATCAAAACCCAAGACCTATTTCGTTTTTTAGAGTCCATTGATTTTAACTATGAAATACTAACCTTGCCATAGTGGCAACAAAAAGGAGAAATCATGAAAGAAATTCCATTTAATGACTTTTTAGCAAAGTACCAAGCTGGAGAGATCCAAGTCGTCGATGTCCGTGAGCAGGAGGAATACGATGCCCTTCATCTGGACGGAGTGACCTTGCTTCCCTTATCCGTGTTAGCAGAACGGTATTCAGAACTAGACAAGGAGCAAGCCTATTATGTCATCTGCAAGTCTGGCCGGCGCTCAGCCCGTGCCTGCCAATTTTTGGAAGAAGAGGGCTATGATGTGACCAACGTCCAAGGTGGCATGGATGCATTTGAATAGTTGGGATGCTCTAGACAGTTGATTCCTGTAGAATATTGAATTATAGCTAAAATTTTTATATAATATATCTGTATTTTATTTTATAAGGAGATTATTTTATGATCAAACAGGATTGGCTTGATTACTTTGAAGCTGTGAACGGTCGTTCAGCAACTGAAGCAGAGATCGCACAAGCATTGGCTGCAGGTGAGTTCCAAGAAGAACAGGCAGCTCAAGAAGCTTTACAATTTGTAGGTGCTCCAGCAGCTCCAGACCAAGCAAGCGCTGGATTCGTCGCTGCTCCAGTAGCACCAGAAGAAGCGGCTTCACAATTTGCTACTGCTCCAGAAGCACCAGCTCAAGAAGCGCCACAATTTGCTGCTGCTCCAGAAGCACCAGTCCAAGAAGCGCCACAATTCACAGCTGCTCCAGAAGCGCCAGCACAAGAAACGCCACAATTTGCTGCTGCGCCAGAGGTGCCAGTCCAAGAAGCACCTCAATTTGCTGCTGCACCAGAAGCACCAGTACAAGAAGCGCCACAATTTGCTGCTGCGCCAGAAGCACCAGTACAAGAAGCGCCACAATTTACTGCTGCGCCAGAAGCACAAACATTTGGTGCTCAACCAAATAGCTTCCAGCAAGCACCTCAACAACAGCCACAACCAGGATTTGGTCAACCGGCTCCGGGTCAAGCTCCAGGTCAAGGCTTCCAGCAAACACCTTATCCAGGACAACCTCAACCAGGCCAAGCTTATTATGCACAACCTGTCCAACCAAATGCCTTTGGACAAGCAATGAAAGGATTCTGGTCATGGTTCGTTTCTGCTTTGGTTCGTCCAACAGTAGAAAATCAACCAAGAGTATTAAATGGTATCCTTCATTATGTCTTGACTGCATTTATCCTTAGCCTCTCACTTTTTTTCGTGGCGAGTGCCTTCCCTTACGCTGAAGTTGGATTTACAGCTTACCTATTGATTGTCATTGTAACTTTCTTTACAATTTATGTTACTCAATTAACTGGTTTCTTGGTTCGTAACCTTGTCTTGCAAGATAAAGAATACACCTACAAACGTTCATTCGATGAGTTTGCTCGCTTGTCTATCTATGCCTTGCCAGCATCCCTCATTGTCTTGATTTTTTCTCTAGTCAAGTACTTTGAAGGATTTATCTTCCTTCGATCGTTAATCTTCGTTCTCTATTTCTTAGGCTTGCTCTATACTGTTTACCAAGGTTTGAACAGAACAAAATTCAAGGCTGACAAATTCTTGTTGCTCCTTGCTTCTTCAGCAGTCATTCTAGTCATCTTCACAATTGTTGGCATCATTGACAGACGTATTTTAGAACAAGTATCTATCTATATTGCTTCCTTCTTCTAATTAGATAGGAACCTTGTCATAAAATTCTTGTTCATATACATATCGGATGAAAATATTTTAGGTTTTAGGAGAACATACCGATGAACAAAAAATGGGTAGAATTATTTGAAAAAGTAATCGGTCGCAAACCTACTCCTGAAGAATTCATTGCCGGAAGAGATTCCGGCTTTGATTTTAAGGCAATCAAATCGATTGCTGGAGTAGCGATCGACCAAGTGGCTTCAGAAGCGTCAGCTTTAGGAGGACAGGGGCCAGTAGAAGCGGTTGTAAATCCTCTTCAACTTGCTTGGGAAGAGCGCTTCATCGCCCTCTATGGACATTGCCCGCTTCCAGAAGAGATTGAATCTGCTCGAAGCCAGAACTTTGAAATTGTAGAAGCGCCTGCTCCGACGATTGACTTGGAAGAGACCAATCAGACAACGCAGGTCTTCGCACCAGTAGAGAGTCCATCAGAGACAGCAGAAAACTTGTCCTAGCCGGTTGAAGCCCCAGCGCCAGCAGGAGCACCAGAGCTAGAAGAAGCTGTCAAGAAAGGCAAGAATAAGAAAGAAAAGAAAGTCAAAAAAGAGAAAAAGGGCAAGAAAAAGAAAGTCTTCTTTTTCAGCATTTTGACTTTGTTGGTCTTGGTCTTGTCTGGTCTAGGCTATTACTTCTCATCAACTACAGGCCCACAGGTGACAGTGGATAAATTGGTCACAGCCATTGAACAAAAGGATTACCAAGAAGTAGCGAGCATCCTTTCTAGTGACAAGGACAAGTGGACCAAGGAAGAAGCTCAAGGCTTGCTAGACTATATGACTGCTCAGAAGATTGATGTCATCTACGAATTAGATCATATCGCCCAGTCTTCAAAAACAGGTAGCGTCAAGGACAAAAACCAGAATCTACTGATCGGAATTGAGAAGGCGGATAAGAAATTCGGTATCTTTCAAGAATACCGCATCGCGACCTATCCACTTGAAGTCACAGCGATTACCAATCTGGATGATGCCAAGCTTAAGACCAGCGAAAAAGAGTCGACAGTGCTCAAAAAGAACCAAAGAACCAAACTTGGAAAGGTTCACTTTGCGCCACGAGACATGCAACTAGATGGTAAGACCGAAGTTGGAAAAATCTCCAGTGAGGTCAAGTTAGATCCAGTTCAGGCTTCTAAGAACAAGCTGAACTTGACCTTCAATTCTGAAAAACGTCTTCTTGAAATTGAATTCCCAGAGGAAGTAAGCAATCCAACTGATATCAAGGTAGCAGTGAATGGCAAGGAAGTCGGCACAAGTACCTTATTTGAAGTCGATGTAGTAGCCCATCAAGAAATTGAAGTTCATGCAGTCTTTAATGTTAATGGTGAGAGCTATACAACTGATAAGGCTAAAGTCACAATCGGTGAAACTCCTGATGACGATGAAGTCATCACTTTGAAGCTTTCTAAGGATGTGACCAAACGATTGAAAGATGCAGAAACAGCTCGTAAAGCCAAGGAAGAAGAAGCCAAGAAGGCTGAAGAGAAGAAAACCTCTGTAACCTCCTTCCTCCAAGACTACCGGACAGAAGTCTTCTCATCTGTCTCAAGTAGATCCAACACCTACTCTAAGTACTATGACACGTCAAGTGACGCCTACAAGGAAATGGTGGAGTGGACAACAGGTGGTGGAGTCAAGAAGGCTGAAATCGACTACTATACACCAGGTGTTTTCAACGTTCTTAGCGTTACCGAAGAGAACGGAATGGTGATCGTGAAAACCCACGAAGAATATACTGTACATTATGTGACCAGCCGAAAAGATAGCCAGAGTAGCAAGGACAAGACCTATACCCTAAAACCAGTAGGGGATACTTACGTGATTACGGCTATTGCGGTCACAGCTGGTAATTAGGAGGTTTATGATGAAATTAAGCATGACAAAATGGACACTTGCTGGCCTTGTTCTTTTGAGCCTAGGCGCTTGTGGCCAACAGAAGGAATCAAAGAGCTCAACGCAAAAAGAGCCTACTTCCAGTAAGCAAGTCGCACAGTCATCAGCTAGTAAAGAAACCAGTGCTTCTGAAGCAACTTCGTCTGACGATAGCGAAAAGTCAACGAAGAAGGCAGGCAAAGTAACGGTGGACCAAGGTGTTTCCTTTAATGGTTCTTATTACAGTGTCCAAGGAAAGTCTGGAGATATCGTCATCGCCAACAAGCACTACCCCTTAGCTGCAGACTACAATCCAGGTGAGGATCCAACAGCTGTTGCGGCCTTGCACGAGTTGATCGCGGCCATGCAGGCTGAAGGCTATGCTATCAGCGATCAGTACAGTGGTTTTCGCAGTTATGAGACCCAAGTAGATCTCTACCAAAGCTATGTCAATCAAGATGGTGTCGCTGCAGCAGATCGCTACTCAGCTCGTCCTGGCTATAGCGAGCACCAGACAGGTCTAGCATTTGACCTCATCGATACCAGTGGCAATCTCGTTCAAGAAGCAGGCGCAAGCAAATGGTTGCTCAAGAACGCTGCCAAGTATGGTTTTATCGTTCGTTATCAAGAAGGAAAAGAAGCGAGCACGGGTTACATGCCGGAAAGCTGGCACCTTCGCTATATCGGAGAAGATGCAAAAGATGTCGCAGCCTCAGGAAAAAGCTTAGAAGAATACTTCAACTTTACCGGTGGCGACTACGAATAATAAGAAAACCGCTCTTTCAGGAATCCTGAAGGAGCGGTATTTTTTGTGCTGGGCAGGACAAGAAAAAACCACTGCCAAGTGGAAGTGGTTTTGATGGATTTCTTATTTGAGACCGTATTTTTTGTTGAAACGATCCACACGTCCATCTGCTTGAGTGAACTTTTGACGTCCAGTGTAGAATGGGTGTGAGTCTGATGAAATTTCAACACGGATCAATGGGTAAGTTTCACCTTCGAATTCAACAGTCTCGTTAGAGTACTTAGTTGAACCACTAAGGAACTTATAACCAGTAGTAGTGTCCATGAAGACAACAGGGCGATATTCTGGATGGATATCTTTTTTCATTTTGCAATAATTCCTTTCTGCCATGGTCTCTTTCCGAGCCATAGATTGTTACTAAGTTAGTTTATCAAAAACAAAAGAGTTTGGCAAGGATTTTTACCAAATTTTTCGCATTTTTATTAAGAAAAAAGTGGGAGAAGCTCATCCTATCAGACAAGCTTTTCCCACTCTGCCTAACAGTCCCAGTAAAGAAATGTTGGACATGTAAGATCAATAGAAATATTTTTATTCTTGACCAGGTTCAGTAGTTGGCTGTTCTGGTTGTTGAGATTGCTGTTGCTCTTGAGGTTGCCAAGGTTGTTGAGGCGCTTGTTGGAACCCTTGCTGAGGTTGTTGAGGTGCTTGTTGGAAGCTTTGTTGAGGTGCTTGTTGGAAGCCTTGTTGAGGTGCTTGTTGGAACCCTTGCTGGGGTTGTTGGAACCCTTGTTGAGGCGCTTGTTGGAATCCTTGTTGAGGTGCTTGTTGGAACCCTTGTCCTGGGGCAGGTTGACCAAACCCTTGTTGAGGTGCTTGTTGGAACCCTTGTCCTGGGGCAGGCTGACCAAACCCTTGTTGTGGTTGTTGCCATTGTTGTTGTCCAGGTTGACCAAACCCTTGTTGAGGCGCTTGTTGGAACCCTTGTCCTGGAGCAGGTTGACCAAACCCTTGTTGAGGCGCTTGTTGGAATCCTTGTCCTGGGGCAGGCTGACCAAACCCTTGTTGCGGTTGTTGCCATTGTTGTTGACCAGGTTGACCTGGTTGTTGTGGTGATTGGACAGATGATGCAACAGACTGTGCGAATCCTCTACTTGTTGATGCAAGTTCTTGGAATGTCCCTTTAGTGATTTTACCACCAGACATCGCAAGAAGTCCTGTGACAACAAGAGCAATACTTGCAATGACTGCAATAATCAAACCAAAACCAATAGAAAAGCCATCACCGAATTCAGATGAAGCACCCAAAACTCTAAACATAGTGATGATCGTAATTAAGCTTTCAAGAATACCGATAGCAATGACACCAATGGAAAAATTCTTGTTCATTGGTGGAGCAATGTTTGGAAGGCAAGCTAGAACGATGGCACCAATAGCTAGGACAACGATGACCCATCCAAATTCACCTCGAATTCCACTGAAAGAATAACTTCCGAAGGATCCACCATTAAGTGTACTCCACGGCAAAAAGGTAGAAATGGCAGTAAGAGCTGCTGCGACAATGATAAAAATACGATGTTTATGCATAAAAACGTCTCCTCTTTTTTGTGATTATTATAGCATAAATAAGCTCAAACTGGAATGGAAATCTAAGAAATCGTTCACATTTTTCTAAATCTTATTAAAATTTATTCGTTTTTGTTTAAAATGAATAAAGGCCAATCAACTCCACTAGAAATGACTGACCTGCTTGCTTGATTCTTCATGAACATCTATTTTGTCTTGGCAACTTCCTGTAGTTCTCGATAGATTTGCTCGTTTTCTTCTAAAGAATAAGAATTGGCTCCACTGGCGAGTGGGTGGCCTCCACCATCGTGGCGTTTTGCAATCTCATTGATCACCAGAGCCTTACTTCTCATACGGACGCGGTAGTGGCCATCAGCTTGCTCGACAAAGATAGCCCAGACGCTGACGTCTTCGATCCGACCAGGTGCTGAGACGATCGCAGCAGTCTCGGCATCTGTGATTTGGTAGTGTTTGAGAAGATCTTGAGTCAGGGTCACGCGACTAGCTCCATTTTCATCGATTTCGAGATGGTCATAGACATAGCCTTGAAGCTTGGCGATCTTAGAACTCATGCTGTCCATCTGACGAGAAAGACCTGCAAAGTCAAAGTCAAAACTACGAAGGTGGGCAACCATCTCGAAAGTCCGGCTGGTCGTCGAAGGATAGAGGAAGCGTCCAGTGTCTCCGACAATACCAGCATAGAGGAGACGGGCTGCTTCTGGACTGATCTCAAGCTCTTGTTCAAGAGCGAAGAGGGTGATAAGCTCGCTCGTAGAGCTTGAATCTGTATCTACCCAGAGGAGATCTCCGTAGGCATCGTCGTTTGGATGATGGTCGATCTTGATCAGAAAATCGCCACTTGTGTAGCGTTTGTCATCGATGCGAGGGGTGTTGGCAGTATCGCAGACAATGACCAGGGCACCTGCATAGTCCTCATCAGTTACAGTATCCATGCTAGCCATCCAAGCAAGAGTCGGTTCGTCATAGCCGGTAGCTAGGACTCTTTTATCTGGGAAGTTGGTCTGGATGATCTCTTTCAGGCCGACCTGGCTTCCGATCGCATCCGGATCGGGATTCATATGACGGTGAAGGATAATGGTATCGTATTGGTTGATTTTCTCTAAAATGTCCTGTGTAATCTGCATATAGTACCTCATTTAGTTCTCATTCAATTTTAGCATAAGCAGGGCATTTGGAAAAGAAAAAGGTTGTCTGGCTCTCTGGTGGGGAATTTCCGAACAATGCCAGGTCCCCAGTACTTCCCTATGCAAAATTCGAGCGAAAGTGGTATAATGTCATAAGATTATTATTTGGAGGGAATTATGACATTAGCAAAGATTGTTTTTGCAAGTATGACAGGAAATACAGAAGAGATTGCTGATATCGTAGCCGATAAGTTTCGTGATCTTGGTGTCGAAGTAGAAGTCGACGAATGTACAACAGTAGACGCAGAGGACTTTCTTGAAGCTGACATTGCAGTCGTAGCAACCTATACTTACGGTGATGGTGAGCTTCCTGACGAAATCGTAGACTTTTATGAAGACTTAGCTGGTCTTGATTTGAATGGTAAGATTTACGGTGTTGTTGGTTCAGGTGATACCTTCTACGATGAGTTTTGTAAAGCAGTCGATGACTTTGATCGTGTCTTTGCAGCAACTGGTGCGGTTAAAGGTTCTGAGTGCGTCAAGGTAGACTTGTCAGCTGAAGACGAAGATATTGAAAAATTAGAAGCTTTTGCAGAAGAACTTGTAGCAAAAGTAGGATAAACCATAGCTAAGAAAGGTGTTTGCATGTGGCAGGCACTTTTTTTGTGGTTGAAAATGTTCAATAGCTGGATAGGGCTAGTAAGATAGCACGATTTTTGATAAAATGGGAGCAAAAAGTGAGGAGACCAGTATGGAGTTAGAGAAAATTCGCCAAGAGATTGATAGCATCGATAAAGAATTGGTCCATTTATTGGAACGCCGGATGCACTGTGTAGAAGATATCATTCGGTACAAAGAAACTCATCAAAATCCTATCTTGGATCGGGGCAGAGAAGATGAGGTCTTAGCCAATGTCGCTGGCTTGGTGCAGGAAAAGCGCTATGAAGAGACCATCCTTGCGACTTATCGAGACTTAATGAAGCGCTCCAGAGGCTACCAGGCCGATCAATTAGATGGGGACGAAGGTGCTTGAGATGACGATAAGTAAAAGAACCTTAGTATATACCCTAGATGCCATTATGATCGGGGGGATCGTCGGGGTGATTGATACTCTCTTCGGGCGTGTCTTGATTGGGATTGGAGAAGTTCGTACGGATTACCTTCTCTATCTCTTACCCTTTCTGCCTCTAGCCGGTATCTTGATCACCTATCTCAATCGCACCTATGGAGGTAAGAGTCAAAAAGGGATGGAGCTCCTCTTTGAAGTAGGAGAGGGAAGGGAGAAAGCCATTCCCAAGCGCTTGATTCCCTTGACCATCCTTTCTACCTGGTTGACCCATCTCTTTGGTGGATCTGCTGGTCGAGAAGGAGTAGCGGTCCAGCTTGGGGGAACAGTGGCCCATGCTCTTCGAAGAGACTGGCTTGGCCCTCACGCTTCACGGATTTATTTGGTCACTGGGATGGCTGCCGGCTTCGGGGGACTCTTTCAGACGCCTCTAGCTGCCATCTTCTTTGCTATGGAGGTCCTAGTGGTTGGGAGACTAGAGTGGCGGGCTCTTTATCCTGCGGCCATTGCAGCCTTTGTTGCTAGTTGGACCTCTCACACCTTGGGACTAGAAAAGTTTACCCAGATCATTTCTGCCAAGCTCTCCCTATCCCCACAAGTCTTCTTGCAGTTACTTCTTTTGGGAGTCATCTTTGGTCTGACAGGCAAGCTCTTTGCCTATCTCCTAGGCACCTTTAAACAAAGCTTTACCAGGACCTTTGCCAATCCCTATGTGCGGATTGGAGTGGTTGGCCTCGGTCTGAGTATTCTCTTGTATCTGATTGGAGCAGGTCGCTACACGGGACTGGGGACCAATCTGATTTCCCAAAGTTTTGAAGGAGCTGATGGGAAGAGCTTGATCACTGGGGCAGACTGGATCCTCAAGCTCCTCTTCACGGTGACGACCATTGCGGCAGGCTATAAGGGAGGAGAAGTGACCCCGCTCTTTTCTATCGGGGCCAGTCTGGGTGTCTGGCTAGCTCCTTTCTTTGGACTTCCGGTTTATCTGGTAGCCGCCTTAGGCTATGCAGCAGTCTTTGCCGGAGCAACCTCGACGACGATTGGACCTATCTTGATTGGGTGTGAGGTCTTTGGTTTCCAACATTGGCCAGCCTTTCTCTTGGTCTGTCTGGTCGCAACTCGCCTCTTTCCAGCCCTGTCTATCTATGGTGGACAAAAAGTTGCGAAAAAGTTGCAATAATCCTTTACAAAAGGACATTCTTTTGGTATTATAAACTTTGTGCGTAATGGAAGCACAAAAATACAGTTTATCCGCTGAGGGAGTAGCCCTCAAGATTGACGAAGATAGGAGAATAAAATGAATCCATTAATTCAAAGCTTGACTGAAGGTCAACTTCGTACTGATATCCCTGCATTCCGTCCTGGTGACACTGTTCGTGTACACGCGAAAGTTGTCGAAGGAACTCGTGAACGTATCCAGATCTTTGAAGGCGTTGTTATCGCTCGTAAAGGTCAAGGACACACTGAAATGTACACTGTTCGTAAAATCTCTAACGGTGTCGGTGTTGAACGTACATTCCCAGTACACACTCCACGTGTAGAAAAGATTGAAGTTGTACGTTACGGTAAAGTACGTCGTGCGAAATTGTACTACCTTCGTGCATTGCAAGGTAAAGCAGCTCGTATTAAAGAAATCCGTCGTTAAGACGAACAAGGAGGCGGGAGTGATCTCGCTTCTTTTTTTATAGGTCCCCTTAGTTCAATGGATATAACAACTCCCTCCTAAGGAGTAGTTGCTGGTTCGATTCCGGCAGGGGACAGAGTTAGAAAAGAACACTGATTCGTCAGTGTTTTTTTCTTGTCCTACATTTGGGCCTATATCATAGGATATCTATGGTGTGGTATAATAGACAGTAGATTTTCTATTTTTGATGATGTATAGGATCTTGAATTGAATGCATTAGTTAAGCAAGAACATGAAAACTAAGAGTCTATTACAAATCAAATCAGAGAAAAGCCTTAATATGAAATCATGAAGATGGACCCATAAGCTGTGATGTTTCAAATAGTACTTAAATTCGGTAGATAAACACACTGGATTTTCAAAAGGGTTAAAAAATTGGTGGGCAGGAATTGTAGGAGGATAGGATGAAAGAAAGATATTATGAATTTTTGAATATGGCAGTTGTGGATACTAGTCCTATTAAGAACTCTGACTTTCTACGGTCTGTTGCAATTGAAGTAATATTTTCTTTACTGATATTTATAGGTTCTTTTTTAATCAAAGAGGAGTCACATGATATGAGTATGCTAGTTTTTCGTTTTACTATTTATCATATACTGGTACTCGTGTTCATATTTTTGCTATTCCAAAAGTTTTCCAAAACAAAAATTTTGCAATTAGTGCCAGCTGGTTCCGTGTTCATTTCTCATGTAGAATTACTTTTTGGAAGTTCTATATTTTTAGGAGATGACTACTGGTCTATTTTCATGAAGTTAATTGGATTGAGCCTTATTTTTCAACTAATAACCTTTGTTTACCAGTTGTTAATTGTCCCTAAAGCTAAGACCTTACCATCTGGAGAGTTCAGGAAGACAATCTTACACATTCCTCCACTTATTCTTGCTTCATTAGCAGCAATTTTAGCAATTATGGGACGTTTATTTATGTTACCAGCGATATATATTATTCCTGGTATTGTAGGATTAAGTATTGCCTGCCTTCCCTTCTATTGGCTTGAGTATGCACGAGTATTCACCGGTTGGAAAAAGAAAAGCACGAATAACTTTATTTATAGAGGAGAAATAAAATGAAATTAGTGAGAATGTCTAGCAGTAGTACAGCTCATGCTAGGAGGCTAGGATGAAAGAAAAGTATGTTTAGTTTTTGAATATACTGATGACTCGTCATATACCAGTGAGAAATTTACATTTTTATCTTACATTTTTAATCGAATTTCTATTTACTTCAGTAGTACTAATTGTTTCTATATTTACAAAGAATCAAATGCATAAGCTTAGTATTTTTTTGATTCATGTTACCATTGCCCATATGGTAATAGTACTGCTTACATTTCTGTTGTTTCAAAAATTTTCTGCTTCAAAATTTTTACAATCAGTTCCGACGACTTCGTATCTTTTTCTTCATTTTGAATTTCTTTTTTTGAGCTCTATATTCTTTGAGGAACAGTACTTATTGATATTCTTCCTTTTTGTTGCTCTGAGCATTGCTTTTCAAGTGGTAAACTTTTTTTACCAAATATCAATTGTTTCAAAGTTAAAACAATTGCCAGATAATGAGCATAAGAAGAATATGTTACACTTACCAACCCTTATTGTAACAATAACGTCAGCAGCAATAGTAGTAATAACACGATTGTTTATGTTATCTGGAATCTATATTATAATCGGACTGGTAGGAATGAGTATTTCATGGAACTCGTTCTTTATTCTCGGATATACTCAAGTATTCACAGGTTGGAAAAAGACAAACGCCAATAACTTTATTTATAGAGGAAAAATAAAATGAAATTAGTTAGAATGGCTAGCAGTAGTAGAGCTCGTGCTAGGAGGATAAGATGAAAGAAAGATATTATGAGTTTTTGAATATGGCAGTTGTGGATACTAGACCTATAAAAAACTCTGATTTTTTAAAGTCAGTTGCAATTGAAGTAATGTTTACTTTGCTGATATTTATAGTATCTATTTTTATAAAAGGTGAGACGCATGATGTGAGTGTGATTATCTTTCATATTACCATTTATCATCTACTGGCTTTGTTATTCATGTTCTTGCTATTTCAAAAGTTTTCCAAATCAAAATTATTGCAAATATTTCCGGCTACGTCTGTGTTAATTTTTCACATTGAATTTCTTTTCTGGAGTTCTTTGTTTTTGGGAGATGACTACTGGTCTGTCTTTATGTTGTTGATTAGCCTAAGTCTTATTTTTCAGCTACTAACCTTTGTTTACCACTTATTAATTGTCCCTAAAGCTAAGACTTTACCATCTGGAGAGTTCAGGAAGACAATATTACATATCCCTTCTGTTATTGTTGTTTGTTCAGCAGCAATTGTAATAGTTATAGCACGTTTATTTACGTTACCGGCGGTATATGTTGTTACTAGCCTTGTAGCAGTAAGTATTGGATGTATTCCCTTCTATTGGCTTGAATATGCACGAGTATTTACAGGTTGGAAAAAGAAAAGCACGAATAACTTTATTTTTAGAGGACAAATAAAATGAAATTAATAAGAATAGACATCAGTAATATTGCTTATACAGAGAAAAGTGTTTCCATGGCTATTTTTCCAGATTTGATTGAAAACTGTGAAAAATTATTTTTTGAAACTGGGGTTTATAAAAATGGCCCAACAACGATTGAAACTTGTTTGAGCACGTTTGGAAATCCAGGAGAAGCCTTGTTTAAGGTCTATATTCCGACAAACATTCCAATTGAAGGAAATGATGAATTTCAATATTTAGAACATTTTACAATTGAGCAGTGTGTGTCTGAGGTAACTCCATTTGATGAACATTTCCTTCCAAAGATTGAGGAACTGAAGCAATATATTCATGATGAGGGATTAGAAATGCTGGGCGATACTGTTTTTCTAGCGATATTGCCAATATTTGGACAGCACTTTGTTGAAATTAATATCCCAATTAAGGAGATTTTAGATGCTATTTAAAAACGTGGGAGAATACCAAGATATACAATATCGAAATGTTATCTCAAGGTATTACACAGTATCTCCAGAAGAGATGCCGGACACTTATAATGCTTTTTTAGACGACGTAAGAAAAGCAGGATATACGCTTCGAGGACCTTTCTTTTATACGATTAATTCCAAGTTAGAAGAAAATCAAGATGTGTTGATGGAACTGTTTATCCCGGTAGAAGAAGAGTATATTGAAGATGCTTTGCCGAAAGACTTTTTGTATCACAGTATGTTTCAAGTTTTAAATACTGTTTCAACTAGAATTTTGGAACCGGATGATGAGTCAGTAAGAGAAGGGATCGACTTTTTAGCTGGCTATATTCATTTTCGAGATTATAAAGAGTTGACCCCTCCCTTCTTTTTTACTACGACGATTGATGAGAAATTCTATACAGATATAAAAGTAGGGGTGTTGAAGTAGTAAGTCAAATCCCATCGGATAATAACTTTTTGAGTATTTAAACCATAGCAAACAAGATGGGTGACAATCTTAATAAAAGTATATCAGATGTTGGCAAAGCCTTTGATTCAGGTATTAAATCAATTCAGAAAGTGTTTGGGTGGTAAATGTGGAATTAAAATTTAAATATTCGAATATAGCAGTTTTTAGAATCGTTGAGTTTAAAAATAAAAAATATATTTTAGATTCTACTACTATAAAAGGTAAGTCCTATTTTTTCGGCATACTTCCTAAAGAGGTTTCTGCTGAAATGGTTGAGTTATCTCCATCTAATGATAGTTTTAGAATAAAATCAAAGACACCCTTGAACGCGTCTACTGCTTTAGTCATCATGGTTCAACCACTTGTGGTTTTTTCTCATAGATTGATGAAAGATGCATTTATTAGTTGGGGAATTAGTGAGCAAATTTTACTGAAATTAGTGTTGTTTGCTTTCTCTGTATTTTTGTCTTATCTTATGGCTGTCTGGTATGAAAAAGTTGCAGTACGAAAGTTCGAATCAAGAATCCCGCCAAATAGTAAACGTTGTCGACTTGTTTTTGAACCAAAAGGGAAACGAATGTTTGATTGGTGGTACATTACGCTTGGTATTAATACGATTTGTTTAGCATTTTTTATGGGACTTAATAGTGGTTATGAAAGTGCTATATTGGTCATAAATGGTATGATTTCATGGTGGGCCTTTGTACTATTAAGAATGCCACAAATACCAGACTACTATAAAACAATGACCTTGGCTGAAATTCAAGAGTTGTAAAAGGTCAGTCAAAAAATAAGATAGCAAAAAAGTTGACCAAAAATTGACCAAAATTTTCTAAAAGCATATTAGATTAGGCGTTCTAAGCATATTTTATATTTCTGCAGGGGCAGAATTAGAAATGAAACACTTATAGTTGAACCGTGTGTTGATGTTTTAGAGCTGTGTTGTTTCGAATGGTCCCAAAACTTATTTTTGTATGATTATGTCAGAATATTTTAAAAAAGAAGGAGTTTTATATGGAGAGTGATGCGTTTTTTGATTATTTTTTAAAATCACTTAAGTTTCATTTTCGTGATAGGTGTAAGGATATTGGATTTATAGAGTTTTTCAAAGATGAAAATAATTGTTTTATTACTATAGAGGATTATGTTTTGGAATCTTTTGTAGTATTGTCAAATATTTTGAGTCAGGAGAGGATTGTGTTTTCTTGTGGAATTATTTATAGTAAGGGGATAGTTACTGGAGTAGAAGTATATATGAGTGTATTAGAGTTAGAAAGATTAAATAAATTGTTTAAAATATAGTTTTGAAAAATATTAAAAACATAAGAAAATCTGTCTCTGTAGGATGTGTGGAGTTGATAATATCAATGTTTCCTGGTTATAGAGCTGTGTTGTTTCGCAAGTCCCTAAAAATATCATCAATAAACAGCAGCAACCAGCAGTAGCTATTTCCGTATCCATTTATTGTTTTTTTAAGATTTTATTGTTACAATAACCATACAGACAAAAAGACTGGATTTCCAGCCTTTTTAATTGTTTTAAAGAAAGGTTTTTTATGAAACGCAAATCGATTTTGTTTCTATTTTTATTCTTGCTCTCTATTGGTCTAGCCTATGAGACTCAGTCTATCACAGCTGGTTGGATGACTGGATCCCAGTATGGGATCATTGGTATCTCTGTCCTCTTGCTCTTAGTTTATGCGATTCCTGCTGTTTGGGCTCTCTTTCATTTCGCGAAGAAGTGGAAGTTGTCCTGGATTCCGGTCCTCTTTTCACTTCTAGGTGGTGGCTTTATCGCAGGTTGGTTGTCTAGTTTTGCCAATACCTATTTCCATGAGATGATTCAAGCAGTAGCGCCCAATAGCGATTTTTGGAACCAGTACGAGAGTGCTATTGCAGGCCCGCTCTTTGAGGAACCCTTCAAGTTGATTCCGATCTTCTTTGTCCTCTATTTGTTCAATGTGCGTCGGATCAAGTCTATCTTCCTTTTAGCGATTGCATCTGGTCTTGGTTTCCAGATTGTAGAGGACTTTGCCTATATCCGTCAAGATATGCCAGAAGGTTTCTCTTATGCAGTATCTGGTATCCTAGGTCGGATCATGAATGGGGTCGTATCTCACTGGGTCTACACAGCTCTTTTCATGGTAGGTCTCTACTTGATCGTTCAAGCTACAAAAGGTCGCAAGGAGTTGATGATGACGGGCTGGTTCTATTTTGTAGCTGGCTTTGGCCTTCACTTTGTCGGCAATTCACCATTTGGCCAAATCGAGACAGAACTCCCTCTTGCTATTCCTTTCTTAACAGCAGTAGGACTCTTCTTGATCTACCAAGCTTACCTCACCGTCCAAAGTCTGGACCAAGGAAATTAACAATACAAAAATCGTATGTTTCAAACATACGATTTTTTTGATGGTTATTTACCAAGACAGAATTGGCTGAAGAGTTGGGTGATGAGCTCGTCTGGTGCAGCGTCTCCTGTGATTTCTCCAAGGATTTCCCAAGTGCGAGTCAGATCGACTTGAAGGAGATCCACTGGCATGCCCATGGCTAGGCCTTCATTAACAGCTTGAAGGCTTTCAACGGCTTTCTCGATGAGAGATATATGGCGTGCATTTGAGAGGTAAGTAGCATCTTGCTCGACTAGACCGGCATTTTCAAAGAAGAGGGCATTGATGCGGTCTTCGATTTGGTTGATATTTTGGTTTTTAAGGACAGAAATCTTGATGTGATCAGCTGGGATCTCATCCAACTCGATTTGTTGCGGGAGATCGACCTTATTGAGAAGGATGATGCGATTGCTGTCTTGGGAGATCTCAAGGAGCTGCCGATCTTGATCAGTCAGAGGCTCGCTAGCGTTGAGGACCAGGAGGACCAGATCAGCTTCTTTGAGGGCTTTCCGAGAGCGCTCCACCCCGATGCGTTCGACGATATCCTCTGTCTCCCGGATACCGGCTGTATCGACAAGCTTGAGGGGAACCCCGTTGATGTTGACATATTCTTCGATGACGTCACGGGTCGTCCCTTCGATATCGGTCACGATGGCTTTTTCTTCGCGCAGGAGGTTGTTCAGAAGGCTGGATTTACCGACGTTTGGCCGTCCGATGATAGCAGTAGAAATCCCCTCGCGAAGAATTTTACCACGGCGAGCTGTCTTGAGGAGGTTAGTCAAGAGGGCTTCAAACTCAGTGGTCTTTTCGCGGATGATCTCAGTGGTTGCTTCCTCGACATCGTCGTACTCAGGATAGTCGATGTTGACTTCGACCTGAGCCAGAGTATTGAGGATCTCTTGGCGCGTGTTGTTGATGAGATCAGATAGGGATCCGTCCAACTGTTTGACTGCGATGTTCATAGCCTTGTCGGTCTTGGCCCGGATAATATCCATGACCGCCTCCGCTTGGGTCAAATCGACCCGACCATTCAGGAAGGCCCGCTTGGTAAATTCACCTGGCTCGGCCAGACGAGCTCCTTCACGGATGACCAACTGCAGGATTTCGTTGGTCACCGCAATCCCTCCGTGGGTGTTGATCTCGATGATGTCTTCACGGGTGAAAGTCTTAGGTGAGCGCATAGCGCCAACCATGACTTCATCCAGAATCTCATCTTTAGCTGGATCCACAATGTGACCGTAGTTGAGCGTATGGCTAGCCACGCTGGTTAAGTCTTTTCCCTTAAAGATCTTTTGCGCGATTTTAAAGCTGTCTGTCCCGCTTAGGCGGACAATCCCAATCGCTCCCTCACCGAGAGGCGTCGAGATAGCAGCAATGGTGTCAAATTCTCTAGTAATCATCTATCTTCTCTTTTCCTGTGTATTCTCTTCTATTCTATCGTAAACTAGCAAGAGGGGCAAGATATTGCTTTTAGAAGGAGGAGTTGAAAAGGTTTTCAGTTAAGTAGTGAAATCTGTCCGCCAATATGCTATACTAAATATGAACAGAAATGGAGGTCTAAGATGGTAAACCTAAAAGAACAGGTCGGCATTAAGGCGGCTGAGTTTGTCACTGACGGCATGATTGTCGGTCTCGGTACAGGGTCAACTGCTTATTATTTTGTGGCTGAATTGGGACGCCGCATCAAGGAAGAAGGCTTGAAGATTACAGCTGTTACGACCTCAAGCGTGACCTATGAGCAGGCAGAAGGCTTGGGAATTCCGCTAAAAGCGATTGACGATGTAGAAGTGGTGGACTTAACCGTAGATGGTGCGGATGAAGTAGACCCAGCTTTGAACGGGATCAAAGGTGGAGGCGGTGCCCTCTTGATGGAGAAAATCGTTGCGACCAACTCAAAAGACTGCATCTGGATTGTTGATGAGTCAAAACAAGTGGAGACACTTGGTACCTTTAAACTTCCGGTAGAAGTCGTTCAATACGGAGCAGAGAATCTTTTCCGTCATTTTGAGAAGAAGGGCTACTCACCAGCTTATCGTGAAAAGGATGGCCAACGCTTTGTGACCGACCAAGGCAACTTTATCATTGATTTGGATTTGAAAGTGATCCCAGATGCTGAAGCCTTAGCAGAAGAGTTGGACCGGACTGTCGGTGTTGTTGACCATGGTCTCTTTTTAGGAATGGTTTCTAAAGTAATCGTAGGGACACCAGAAGGTCCAAAAATCATTAGCAAATCACTTTAAAAAGGGCATTTTGTCCTTTTTTCTAGGGATAGAAAACTTATTTATAAAATTTTATATGAAAGCGTTACATTTTCAAAAAATTGTGTTATACTGTAGTCAGTTTAAATTATAAAGGAGACATTCAAAATGCCAAAATTTAATCGTATGCATTTAGTTGTATTGGATTCAGTAGGGATCGGAGCAGCTCCAGATGCTAATAACTTTGTCAATGCTGGTGTGCCTGACGGCGCATCTGACACACTTGGACACATCTCAAAAGCAGTTGGTTTGAATGTGCCAAACATGGCAAAACTTGGTCTTGGAAATATTCCGCGTGAACAAGCCTTGAAGACTGTTCCAGCTGAGAGCAATCCAACTGGTTACGCTACGAAGTTAGAAGAAGTCTCTCTTGGAAAAGATACCATGACAGGTCACTGGGAAATCATGGGTCTTAATATTACAGAACCCTTTGATACTTTCTGGAATGGATTCCCAGAAGAAATCTTGACAAAAATCGAAGAATTCTCAGGTCGCAAGGTCATCCGCGAAGCCAACAAACCTTATTCTGGTACAGCTGTTATCGATGACTTCGGACCACGCCAAATGGAAACTGGCGAGTTGATCATCTATACATCAGCTGACCCTGTTCTTCAAATCGCAGCGCACGAAGACATCATTCCTTTGGATGAACTTTACCGTATCTGCGAATATGCTCGTTCCATCACTTTGGAACGTCCAGCTCTTCTCGGTCGGATCATTGCTCGTCCTTACGTTGGTGAGCCTGGAAACTTCACTCGTACGGCTAACCGTCGTGACTTGGCTGTTTCACCATTTGCTCCAACTGTTTTGGACAAATTGAACGAAGCTGGTATCGATACCTATGCAGTTGGTAAGATCAACGATATCTTCAACGGTGCTGGTATCAACCACGATATGGGCCACAACAAATCAAACAGCCACGGTATTGACAACTTGATCAAAGCTATGAAATCAGAAGACTTTAAACATGGTTTCTCATTCACTAACTTGGTGGACTTTGATGCTCTTTACGGTCACCGTCGTGATCCACATGGTTACCGTGATTGCTTGCATGAGTTCGATGAGCGCTTGCCAGAAATCATCGCTGCAATGAAAGAAGACGATCTCTTGATGATTACGGCTGACCATGGTAACGACCCAACATACGCTGGTACTGATCATACTCGTGAATACATCCCATTCTTGGCTTACAGCCCATCTTTCAAAGGTAGCGGCTTGATTCCAGTTGGTCACTTTGCGGATATCTCAGCTACTGTGGCGGACAACTTTGGTGTTGAGAAAGCCATGATCGGAGAAAGCTTCTTAGATAAATTGGTTTAAGATGATGCGCTTTGCTCTCCTCGTAAGAGGAATCAATGTTGGCGGCAAAAACAAGGTGGTCATGGCTCAACTTCGTCAAGAATTGACGGAGCTGGGATTGGAACAAGTGGAAACCTACATCAACAGTGGCAATATCTTCTTTACGACAGGTCTTTCTCGATCTCAGTTATTAGAGTGCCTGTCGACCTTCTTTGAAACACATTATCCCTTTATTGAACGCTTTTCTCTGCTGAGTCGAAAAGACTATGAAGCAGAATGTGCAAACTTACCGCAATGGTGGACAGAAGAGATGGCTCGCAAGGATGTGCTCTTTTACACCGAGGGCTTGGATAGGGAATCCCTAGAAGAGAAGTTGCTTGCTTTGAAGCTAGGGGATGAAGTGCTCCACTTTGGCAAGCTAGCTGTTTTCTGGGGGAAATTCTCAGAAGCAAGCTACGCTAAAACCGCCTACCACAAACATCTGATGAAGATGCCTTTCTATCGTGAGATCACTATTCGCAACGCTAACACCTTTGACAAAATTGGTAGATTACTTAAGAAATAAAAGGAGAAACACAATGACATTATTAGCAAAAATCAATGAAACAGCAGCATTTTTGAAGGGCAAAGGAATCGAAGCTCCTGAGTTCGGATTGATCCTTGGTTCAGGTCTTGGAGAATTGGCTGAAGAAATCGAAAATGCTGTCGTAGTAGACTACTCTGACATTCCAAACTGGGGTCAATCAACAGTGGTCGGACACGCTGGTAAATTGGTTTATGGTGATCTTGCTGGACGTAAGGTATTGGCGCTTCAAGGTCGTTTCCACTTCTACGAAGGAAACCCATTGGAAGTGGTGACTTTCCCAGTTCGTGTCATGAAAGTGTTAGGATGTGAAGGGGTTCTTGTAACCAACGCTGCAGGTGGTATCGGCTTCGGTCCTGGTACCTTGATGGCTATCACTGACCACATCAACATGACAGGTCAAAACCCATTAATCGGTGAAAACTTGGATGACTTTGGTCCTCGTTTCCCTGATATGTCGAAAGCTTACACTCCAGCCTACCGCGAAATCGCCCACAAAGTAGCTGACAAACTTGGCATCAAATTGGATGATGGAGTTTATATTGGTGTGACAGGTCCTACCTACGAAACTCCAGCTGAAATCCGTGCGTACAAGACACTTGGCGCTGATGCTGTAGGTATGTCAACCGTTCCTGAAGTCATCATTGCGGCTCACTCTGGCTTGAAGGTTCTTGGGATTTCATGTATTACCAACTTTGCGGCTGGTTTCCAAGAAGAGCTCAACCATGAAGAAGTGGTAGAAGTCACTGAGCGCGTTAAAGGAGACTTCAAAGGCTTGCTGAAAGCGATTCTTGCTGAATTGTAAAAAACATGGAAAGAATTGTGATATCTATTCAAGCAATTCCCTATAAAATGAAAATGGTCCTAGCAACTTGTCTGCTAGGGCTTGTTTCGGGTTTAGCGGGTATTTTTCTTCATTTCCTTTTAGAATTAGTGGAGGGATTGGCCTTTGGTCAATCAGAGCATCAGTCTAACTTTTTGACGGATGGAGTTCCTCCTTATCGGATAGGTATCAGTTTACTAATTGTAGGTCTTGCCTCGGCCTTAGTCTGGTATTTCTTGCAACGAAAGGGGAAGCTCCTCTCCATCAAGGGTCAGATGAAGGAGGAGGATGCTCGTCCCACCCTTCATTTCTGGAAACAGTTGCTCCATTCTAGCTGGCAAATCGTTGCCGTAGGAGCTGGGGCCCCTATTGGAAAAGAAGGAGCGCCCCGGGAGATTGGCGCCTTGTTGGCAGGGCCTCTTGCGGAAGGTTTTGACCTATCTCTGACAGATCGTATTTTCCTAATCGCTTGTGGGGCGGGAGCAGGATTGGCTGCGGTTTACCAAGTCCCATTAACGAGTGTGTTTTTTATATTTGAAACCTTAGGCATTGCATTTTCACTTAAACGCTTTGTCCTAGCTGGGGTCACGACCTATTTAGCTGCTTTTGTAGCAGGTTGGGTGATTTCAGATCATGCACTCTACAAGATGCCGGTTCCGACTTGGTCACTACAGGTATTGTGGGTAATGCCGATATTAGTCTTGGTCTTAACACCCCTAGCTTATGGATTTGCGCGCTTGACCAAGCAAACCACTGCTCATCGGATCAAAGACCAGCGTATTTTCCTGACTCTTCCACTGGCATTTCTTTTTTTAGCTGTCCTAGCTCAGAAACTCCCACACCTTCTTGGCAATGGACGAATGGTAGCTCAGGAGGTTATCAATGGCATTCCATGGAAGACGGCATTAGTCTTATTTGTCCTAAAAGCACTCGTCGTTTTGCTTACTCTTTGGGCGGGAGCTTACGGAGGGACTCTGACACCTTCCTTTGCACTGGGAATGGCAGGAGCGTCACTTATAACTCTAGCTTTTGGATTTGAGGGTCTATCTACCCTACTACTGATTGGCGCTGTTTGCTTTTTGACCGTGACCCTAAATGCTCCCTTTTCTGCTACAGGGCTAGTAATCGGCTTTACGGGTCAAGGGCTAGAAGCTATGCCTTACCTTTTACTAACAGCCGTTCTTACTTATGGCTTGACCCAGAGGTTGGATCGTCTGATGGGGAGAAAATGAAAGGAGTCTCCAAGTAGATAAGATACAGTAGTCTTTTATGCAGGTAATTTAACCTACAAGCTAGATGAATCCTATCTTCTTATGGTATAATTTAAGTAGGCATAAAGGAAACAGGCTCATTCGGGTTAAGAATAACCCTCTTTTTGGTGCCTGCCCTCTATTATGAAAACAGAAAGCATGAAACCTGTGTTCAAATTTGAGTACAAGTGGAAAGCTTTTCTAAACAAAAAATACACACAGAAAGGAAGGGTTAACCGTATTCGCTGAACTGAATACGGGCGGAGAACTGTGAAAAAAAGATAAACTGCCTAGCATCTGCGATGCGTCGTCAGTTTCCTATTTTTCCTTTGTTCTCTGTCGCCCTTTATATCTTAAACATGTCTATCCATATTGCTGCTAAGCAAGGTGAAATTGCTGATAAAATTCTCCTTCCTGGGGATCCTCTTCGTGCGAAATTTATCGCTGAGAACTTTTTAGAAGACGCTGTTTGTTTTAACGAAGTTCGGAACATGTTTGGTTATACTGGTACCTACAAGGGTCACCGGGTATCTGTCATGGGTACTGGAATGGGGATGCCATCCATCTCTATCTATGCGCGTGAGTTGATCGTAGACTACGGTGTGAAGAAGCTCATCCGTGTGGGTACCGCTGGTTCTTTGAATGGCGATGTCCATGTCCGTGAATTGGTCTTGGCCCAAGCAGCAGCTACCAACTCAAACATCATCCGCAATGATTGGCCTATGTATGATTTCCCACAAATCGCTAGCTTTGATTTGTTAGATAAAGCCTACCACATTGCCAAAGACCTTGGCATGACGACGCACGTCGGCAATGTCTTGTCATCTGATGTCTTTTATTCAAACTACTTTGAAAAGAACTTAGAGCTTGGTAAATGGGGTGTTAAAGCTGTAGAAATGGAAGCAGCTGCTCTTTACTATCTTGCTGCCCAACACCATGTGGATGCCCTTGCTATCATGACGATTTCAGACAGTTTGGTTAATCCAGATGAGGATACAACCGCTGAAGAACGTCAAAATACTTTCACTGATATGATGAAAGTTGGTCTTGAAACCTTGATCGCAGACTAATGACAGAATACCTTCATGATGAGTGGCTTTACGACCTTCAGACCTACCAGTATGGTCGGGCCCTCCGCTCTGCTAAGAAGCAGAAGGAAGTTCCGGAGCTGGTCTTGACCTTATTGGACTTAATGGCAGAGCGTCGAGAACTCAATATTCAACCAATCATGAACCTAAAGTTGAGAACCGAGTTGCTAGAAGCGACTGGTTTTCAGCTTTTTTGGCATGAGGATCCAGAAGAGGAACAGTTGGCCAACTACCTTTATGACTTAGAAGCCAAGCTCCGCAACGATCAGATGATTGACTTCATTCGTGCGGTGAGTCCTGCCATTTACCGAATTTTTATGCGCTTGATTGAAATGCAGATCCCTGATATTGCAGACTACATTCACAACTCCAAGGAGTCCAGCTATGACCATTGGAAGTTTGACAAGATCCGATCATCTGACCATCCAGCCTTGCAGAATTTCCATAGCGAGAGTGCAGTCAATTCGTCCAGTTTGACGGAGTTGATCTTGCTCTTAGACTTGCCGGATTCCACTAAGGATGCGGCCAAGCAACTGCGGGAGTTAGAAAAATCCGTCCGCAATCCCCTGGCCCACTTGATCAAACCCTTTGATGAGGAAGAATTGCACCGGACGACAGGTTTCTCTTCTCAACATTTTATGGAGCTCTTAGTGAGCTTGGCGCAGGAGACGGGGATTGTTTATCAACGAGAACCTTTTTATTTCGACCAGGCCAATGCCGTGATCGAGGCTCTCTTGTATGGAGGAAGACATGGATAAACTAAAAGAGTTGCAGGACGTGATTGACCGTAGTCAGAATATTGTCTTTTTTGGTGGAGCAGGTGTCTCTACGGAGTCCAATATTCCCGACTTTCGTAGCTCAGACGGCGTCTATAGCGTCACCTTGAGTCGTCATTTTACGGCTGAGCAATTGGTCTCTCATACCATGTTTGAGCGCTATCCAGAGGATTTTTTCGACTTTTATAAGAAATACCTACTCTATCCGGATGCCAAGCCCAATGCAGCCCATCGTTATCTTGCTCGGCTGGAGCAGACAGGGAAGCTTAAGGCAGTGGTGACGCAAAATATTGATAGTCTCCATGAGATGGCAGGATCTAAAAAAGTCTTGAAACTCCATGGTAGTGCCGATCGCAATTACTGTACGGGCTGTCAGCGCTTTTATGATCTGGAGGCCTTTCTAGCTTTGGCAGGGACTATTCCTCATTGCCTCGACTGTGGCAAGGTGGTCAAGCCGGATGTGACCCTTTACGAGGAACCCCTCGATATGGACGTCTTTAGCCAAGCAGCTCGAGCTATCCAAGAGGCTGACCTTCTCATCATCGGAGGGACCTCCCTTGTGGTCTATCCAGCAGCTAGTTTGATCCAGTACTTCCAAGGGAAGAATCTGGTTGTCATCAACAAAACCAGTATCCCGCAAGACAAGCAGGCGGACCTGGTTATTGAAGGGAAGATTGGCCAAGTTTTTTCTAAATTAAGACAATAAAAGAACACCTGAAGGAAGTAGAAGGCTACTTGTTTCAGGTGTTTTTATTATGATTGTGTAGATGGTTAGTCCTTATTTATCAAATCGGACTTCCTCAAGTAAGTATTCGATAAATTTCTCACCCATCTTGGAGAGGCTGGCTTTCTCATGTTGGATGTAGACTAGCTCGATTGGGTCATCGATATCTAGTGGGATGGAGACGATATTGTCTCCGTTGAGGTTGCTATTGAGGATACCGGTCGCAATGGTGTAGCCGTCCAGACCAATCAAGAGATTGAAGAGGGTGGCACGGTCGCTGACCACGATAGACTTTTTGTGATGCTCTTGGGAGAGGATCTCTTCTGAGAAGTAGAAGGAGTTGTGGGTCCCTTGGTCATAGCTGAGATAAGGGAAGTCTTCTAGATCTTCTAGCTTGACCACATCTTTGTTAGCCAATGGATTAGACTTGCTGACGAAGATGTGAGGTTGCGCAGTGAAGAGGTGGGTTGCCTTAAGGTGGCTATCATCCAGCATTTTTGAGAGGACATCCCGGTTGTACCCATTCAGGAAGAGGACACCAATCTCACTTCGGAAGTTCTTGACGTCATCGATGATTTCCCAGGTTCTAGTCTCCCGTAGGAAGAGCTCGTATTTCTCCATATCGCTTTTCTTGAGGAGAGAGACGAAGGCTTCGACCACGAAGGCATAGTGCTGGGATGATACGCTAAAGAGCTCCCGATTGGCTACTGGATTTTTATAGCGTTCTTCTAAGAGTTGGGTCTGCTCCACGACTTGACGGGCATAAGAAAGGAACTCCATCCCATCCTTGGTCAGAGTGATACCTTTGGGATTACGGATGAAGATGTCAATCCCCATTTCTTTTTCCAAGTCCCGCACAGCATTAGACAAACTTGGCTGGGTAATGAAGAGTTGTTTGGATGCCTCATTCATAGAGCCTGTTTCGACGATTTTGATAATGTAATGTAATTGTTGGATTCTCATGCTTATATTTTAACATACTTTTCGCAGAAAATCCTAGCTGGTATCAGTCTCTAGAAGGATTTTTCCCTATAAATCAGGTTTAGAATTGAAGGAATGTTAACACCTTGGTAGAATGATGGAAAAGATAAGCTTTGGAGGCCTTATGAAAAAAATTGCTAACTGGTACAAAAAATGGAACCAGGAACTGGAGACTAAATTTTTAGCCAGTGTATTAAAGATGAACTTTATGACCAACTTCCTGATATTTCTTAGTTTGTCTGCTTTTCTAATTGTCGGGAGCTTGCCAGGAAATATCCAATCTTTGGGTTTCTGGAATGCTATTTTTGGAGTTGCAGTTTACAGTGTTACAATTCTGGTTCATGCCCTAGGGGTCAGTTATTTTGTTCCTAATATCTTTGTGATTCTGTATGTTATTTCTAGATGGTCTACGATACAGGCCCAGACCTTGGAAAAGGAGCTGGTCGGTGTCTATGACGAGAAAGAAGAGGAAAAAATTAAACGAAGGGTCAACAATCGCAAGTACTTTGTGATCCTTTGGATAGGATTCTTTGGCTGTATTCTAGAATCTTTCATTATCTATCAGGTAAAGGATCTGACCGGTTATGATTGGACAAAACAGCTCATTAATGAGCAGAAGCATACCATGATTTGGACAGAGGCTCTGCCAACTATCATTACCTTGGCTCTTATTTCCCTCTTGGCTCTGGTCATTTATTCCTACCGGGATGCTAATTCCTTGTCTCCACTTTTGAATATCTTTTGTATCAGTGGGATATTGATGGGTTTGGTGCTGGTAGGATTGTTTGACATCCAGTTGCAAGTCATCGGTTGTCACACGGTTTTCTGGTTAGTTTATTCCATTAGTCTCTTAAGGACCAGGATGAAGGAGTGGGAGGGAGAGTCTGATCCAAATAGGGTCTATGACAATCCCATTCTCCAGCGCTTTCACACCATCCTCCACCAATCCAAACACTGGCCTTGGCTGGCGGTCGTCTTTGCCCTTCCCTTGTTAGCTGTATTGGTCATGGTTCTGATGCTTTTTGGTCAGCGACCTGATAGCTTGGTCAAGGCCTGGACCAATACGGCAGATTGGACTTTCTCGGAAAAGATTCCTCCTCAGAATCTGATCATAGATGAGCATTATCTCTGTACGGTCGCAGCAGGTGGCCATGAAAAGGTGGTCAAGCCCCAGCGGATGGGAGTCCGGCATGGTCATCCAGTGGTCGTCAATCGACAGCTCTGCATTGCCAATGCCTTTGAGCAAGTACTGGAAGAAAAGACGCCACGTTTCCATCGCTTCTTACGTCGCAATTATGACCGCTATGGCTATCCTTTTGCTAAACATATCAAGAAGAAATGGGCTATGGATGTCATTTACTATCTGATGAAGCCTCTGGAATGGGTCTTCTTGTTGGTTCTTTACCTGGTCGATCGCAAGCCTGAGAACCGAATCGCCATGCAATACATCAAACCGATCCCAGAGGATTTTGATCCCAAGAAAGCTTCTTAAATCACCGATTTCTACTTGACAAGCATCTAGTAGCACGATATAATGATACAAATTTAACCTTTAAGGGGTCCAGAGAGGCCTGCAAGGAAAGACAGAAAAAAAGATCAGCGGACTGAGTCTAGCTGATCATTTGTAGGACCTTGCTTTTGCGAGGTCTTTTTTGCTGGAAGAAAGAAGAGGAAACCAATGGTCAGTGACAGCTGTAAAAAACGGTTTGGAAAAATCATGATGGAAGACATGGAGTTAATCGCTCAAGAAGAAATTGCGCCACGGATTTTTTCAATGGTCTTGAAGGGGCAAATGGTCGAGCAGATGCTAGCTGGGCAGTTTCTCCATATCCGTGTACCGGATGACTCTAAGCTCCTTCGTCGTCCCATTTCTATCTCAGAGATTGATCAAGCCAGCCATACCTGTCGCCTCATCTATCGCGTAGAAGGAGGCGGAACGGCCATCTTTTCTCAGCTGCCTATTGGTAGTTTTCTAAGTGTCATGGGTCCTCAAGGGAATGGCTTTGACCTAAAAGGTATTGGCCAAGGGGCGCGTACTTTGATTATCGGTGGCGGGATTGGAGTACCTCCCTTGGTCCAAGTGGCTAAACAGCTACATGAGCAAGGAGTAGAAGTCCATTCTGTCCTTGGATTTTCTACTAAAGAAGCGGTTATCCTTGAAGAAGAGTTGAAGCAGTATGGGCAAGTGACCATTACAACTGACGATGGGACTTATGGTACCAAGGGGTATGTCTCAACCATCGTTGATCAGATTGACAAGGAGTTTGATGCCATCTATTCCTGTGGGGCCCCTGGTATGCTCAAATATGTCAACAGCAAGTTCTATGACCACCCTCGGGCCTATATTTCAATGGAATCCCGTATGGCCTGTGGGATGGGAGCTTGCTATGCCTGTGTGGTGCATCTGGAAAATGCAAGTCAAGCGGCCAATAAGCGCGTGTGCGAAGATGGTCCAGTCTTTGAAACTGGTACGATCGTGATGTAGGGAGGAAAGAATGACTAGTAATCGATTAGCTGTATCCTTACCAGGATTAGATTTGAAAAATCCCATCATCCCAGCTTCTGGCTGTTTTGGGTTTGGCCAAGAATATGCCAAATACTATGACTTGGACTTATTAGGATCCATTATGATCAAGGCGACAACCGCCGAGGCTCGCTTTGGAAATCCGACACCACGTGTAGCAGAGACACCCGCAGGCATGCTCAATGCCATTGGTCTCCAAAATCCAGGCGTTGATGTCGTTCTCGCAGAAAAACTCCCTTGGTTGGCCAAACATTATCCAGATCTACCGATTATTGCCAACGTAGCAGGATTTTCCAACGAAGAGTATGCGACGGTATCGCGGAAGATTTCTCAAGCACCAAATGTCAAGGCCATCGAGCTTAATATCTCTTGTCCCAATGTGGACCATGGGAATAACGGGCTTTTGATTGGTCAGGTTCCTGAGTTGGCCTATGATGCCGTTAAAGCAGCAGTAGAGGCTTCGTCTGTCCCCGTCTATGTCAAGCTGACCCCGAGCGTAGCAGATATCACCCAGGTAGCCAAGGCTGCTGAAGATGCGGGCGCTAGTGGCTTAACCATGATTAACACTTTGGTGGGGATGCGCTTTGACCTCAAGACTGGCAAACCCATTATTGCCAATGGTACGGGAGGTATGTCAGGACCAGCTATCTTCCCAGTAGCCTTAAAGTTAATTCGCCAAGTAGCCCAATTCACTAAACTTCCAATTATAGGAATGGGGGGTGTAGATTCAGCAGAAGCAGCGATTGAAATGATGATTGCTGGCGCTTCTGCGATCGGTGTCGGCACTGCCAATTTCACCGATCCTTATGCTTGTCCAACGATCATCGAAGACCTGCCACAGGTCATGGATCGATATGGCATTGACACTCTTGAGAACTTACGAAAACATGTTCGAGAAAATCTATTATAAGGATTATCATGAAAATAAAAAATGCCTGCTGGCTACAACCCCAACAGGCTACTGAGTAAGCTACAACTGAAACAACCCTTACTCAGCATAGCAAAAATTTTACAGGAAAAATGTTTATTCGTCAATCTTTTAACATGTTTATGAATCTTTCCTAGTCGAAAGATGAAAAAGACAGATGGAATCCGAACGTTTTATGATTATTTCTTGACTTTTCTTTAATATCGTACTACAATGTAGAAAAACCTTTAAAGTGGTCCAGAGAGGCTCCTAAGGTCTAGACGGTGAATCAGGGTAGATACTACCTAATTTTCGTGTAACCTTGCCTCGGGCAAGGTTTTTTTGTGGAAAAAATGTCACCCATTAAAAGGAGAAACCCATGCGTGAAGAACGTCCCATCATCGCCCTTGACTTTCCAGCTTTTGAAGATGTAAAAAACTTTTTAGAACATTTCCCAGAAGATGAAAAACTTTTTGTAAAAATAGGAATGGAATTTTTCTATGCAGTTGGACCAGAAATTGTCCACTATCTGAAAGGTCGTGGCCACAGTATTTTCTTGGATCTAAAATTGCACGACATCCCAAATACGGTTAAGTCAGCAATGTCTGTCCTTGGCACCTTTGGTGTGGATATGGTGACAGTTCATGCGGCTGGCGGTGTAGAGATGATGCGCGAAGCTAAAAAAGCACTTGGGCCAGGAGCCAAGTTGGTGGCGGTGACTCAGTTGACTTCTACCAGTGAAGAAGACATGCGTGATTGCCAAAACATCCAAACCACTGTCCAAGAATCAGTAGTTAATTATGCCCGAAAAGCACAAGAAGCTGGTTTGGACGGAGTTGTTTGTTCAGCCCATGAAGTTGATTTGATCAAGAAGGCTACATCAGAAGAGTTTGTCTGTGTAACCCCAGGTATCCGTCCTGCGGGAGCAGAAATTGGTGACCAAAAACGGGTCATGACCCCACAAGAAGCCCACGCCATCGGTTCAGACTACATTGTCGTTGGACGTCCGATCATCCAAGCAGAAAACCCATGGGATGCTTATCATGAGATTAAGAGACAGTGGAACTCGTAAGAGCTACTAAAAGTGAAACTTTTGTAGCTCTACGGGAAGTCCGATAGGATCTTCCCTAACGAGTTCACTAGATCTCAGAAGAGAAAAAAATAGTTTCTCTTCTGAGATCGTCGGAAAAATCGGAGCCCGATAGGGCCTTCCCTAAACTATTCACTAGATTTAGAGGATAAAAATGATCGTTTTATCCTCTAAATCGTCGGAAATACTAATCACTACTAAAAGTGAAACTTTTGTAGCTCTACGGGAAGTCCGATAGGACCTTCCCTAACGCATTCACCAACCTATACTACTGTTATTGTTTAAAACTGTTTCCTATTTAATTCGTATTCGATTAAAATCGTAAAAAAGGAGTTATCATGTCATTAGCTAAAGATATTGCCAGCCATCTTCTAAAAATTGAAGCCGTTTATTTGAAACCAGAAGAGCCTTTTACTTGGGCTTCTGGAATCAAGTCCCCTATTTATACAGATAATCGTGTGACCCTCGCTTATCCTGAAACTCGTACCTTGATTGAGAATGGATTTGTGGACAAAATTAAGGAAGCTTTCCCTGAAGTAGAAGTGATTGCTGGAACAGCAACTGCGGGGATTCCTCATGGGGCTATTATTGCTGATAAGATGAATCTGCCTTTTGCCTACATCCGTAGCAAACCAAAAGATCATGGTGCTGGGAACCAAATCGAAGGCCGTGTACCACAAGGTCAAAAGATGGTAGTGGTGGAAGATTTGATTTCTACTGGTGGGTCTGTTCTGGATGCTGTCGCAGCTGCGAAACGTGAAGGAGCAGATGTCCTTGGTGTGGTGGCTATCTTCACCTACCAATTGGAAAAAGCCGATAAGAAATTTGCAGAAGCTGGTGTTCAACTCGAAACCTTGTCTAACTACACAGAATTGATCCATTTGGCAGAAGAACAAGGTTATATTACCTCTGAAGGTTTGGAAATGTTGCGCCGTTTCAAGGAAAACCAAGAAACTTGGCAAAATAACTAATCGTACAGAAGCGTTTCTTGCGCTTCTTTTTTATCCTCTTTTCACTAGTTGTTAGCTAACTTGAAATACATAGAATAATCCTGTATGATTATGGTAATTGTTTTACGATATAAGCGATCTTAAGGGAGAAGCACATGACAAAAGAAGAGTATTTGGAAATGAAAAAGCAGGCGAGAGTTTGGTTTACCGTTAATATCCTCATCAGCTTGATTGCTATTACAGGTGGAAGTTTAGTGATCATCAGTCAATCACGCCATATTCCGTTTTTGCTGATGTCCCTGGGAGCAATCACCTTGATGAATCGAGTTTTGATCACACCTGCTTTTAATGCTAAAAAAGAGGCTGAGGAGCAACACCCAGAGTGGAAGGACTTGTCCACGAAAGGTACTAAAATACCTGTTGAAGATTTCCAGAAAGGGTTTCTCATATCGGTTGCCGCTCTTCTGATTGTCATTGTAGGTTTCTTTATGTTCTATCGTCCTCTGCCTAAAGCAGACCCTACAGTTTCGAATTTGACCCCTAAAGATGTTCAAATCTTACAAGAATTGGAAGAAGATATCGAATCCAACACCCCGTCGAATTCAAATTCATTGGATATCGATAAAGCAAAAGATTTAGCAGAAGAAGCACAGCGTGAAAATTGGTTGAAAAGAGAAGAGTAAGAACTCTTTTTAGGGAATTTGGAAGTCGCTAGTCTATGTGGAAGGGTATAAAAATGCAAATGACAGGAACAACATTTTGGCTTGTTTTTGGCATTGAATTTATTTCTAATTGTGATCCTATTTTACAGAGGACTTGCATTCACAGAGTTGCGAGAAGTCAAGCTTGATTTCAAGGAAGATTGCAAATAGTGAAGATCATTCCTCGGCCTAAATGATTTCGTACCAGTCACAAACAGCAGAAATGCTGTTTTTTTGATATAATGGATTTATGTTATCGAAAAGTAAACGTATTCTATTTGGGATGCTTCATGGTATCATGTTGCTAGTGATGGTCCACTGGTTCTTGATCAGTGTGACCTATCTGAGAGAGATTTCATGGCTAGCCATTTTAGGTGCTGGATTGCTATTTCTGCTAGGCTGGTTGAAACGCGATGGGGTCAAAAGAGCCCTTGCTTGGTTGACCCAGCACAAAAAAGGCTTCTTGCTTGGTGCAATCGTCTTTCAGCTGATTGTCATGGTTTGTGCGGAACTTTTGATCCGTCGGGATGCTGCGGTGGTTTTTAAGGGGGCTTTTGAGCTTCTGAAGCAATCTTCCATCACCAACTATCTCAGCCGCAATCCGAATAACATTCCGCTCTTTCTCTATGAAAAGTTTTTCTATGTGTTGTTTGGCTCTAGTGGTCTGTGGGTTATGCAGGTTCTCAATATGCTCTATGTCAATTTGGGTGCCGTCCTCTTGTACAAACTGTCACAGAAGCATTTCAATCAAAAAACGGCTGATCTAGTCTATCTCTTTTATGTGAGCTTGATCTGTTACTCGCCTTATTTCTATTCCATGTATACGGACATTCCGCCACTTCCTTTAATTGCTCTGCAATTATGGTGGTCCTTGGATCTCTTGAAGGAAAACCAAGCAGGGATCTCCTGGAAGAAGATGTTTGGTTTAGGGATTTTATCTGGCGTAACTATGTTGATCCGTCCAACGACTATTATTGTCATGATTGCCTTTTGGGCTGTACTCTTCTTTAGAGGAAACTGGAAGGTCTTTGGCAAGATTGCTACGGTGACCGTGATGACGACGGGATTTGTCTTTGCAGGGTTGAATACAGCGGTCAATCATCAAAGGGTCGTGCCGATTCTGAAAGAAGAAGGGCTGGCCAAAGGACCACTCTTGTTTATCAATCTAGGCTTGACGGATATGGGGCATAACCAAGAAGATATGAAAGAGGGCTTGCTGGCTTATATCGATGAGGACAAGCGCTCAGACTACAACAATGGTCTCTTCAAAAAGGAAAATGTCATTAAAGAAATCAAACGCCGTCTCAAGGAGTATGGACCTTTCGGTTTGATCGGGCACATCTATTACAAGCAATCCTTGACGGTAGCAGAAGGCACCCTGGGTTGGCTGTATCGAGATGTACAGTATGAGAAGACGCCTTATATCAATCCACTCTATGCAAAACGCACAAAAAATAATGGATTTGCTAAATGGGTGCGAACCTATTTCCTCAGCACGGATCGGCCACAGTACAAGTATTATGAATTTATCAAGCAGTTAATCTGGATCGTCCTGTCGGCTGGCTTGCTTGGGGCTTATCTCAAGCGTCGAGATACGGATGACTTTAACTTCCTTTCCTTAGCGGTTTTTGGTGGTTTGCTCTTCTTAACCATCTTTGAAGGTGGGAAGACTCGCTACCTCATCCAATTCTTACCGCAAATTTTGCTAGTGGCTTCGATTGGTCTAGCAGGATATCCCAAGAAAGAAAACACCTAAAAGCTCTCGCTTTATGAATAGGCAGAAACAGAGGTTGGATAAACTTGTCCAGCCTCTTTTTTATCCAGTGGATCTCTGTCAAATGTGGTATAATGAAAGGTAAGAATTTATTGGATAGCGGAGAGTTTCCATGCAACATTCCCCCTGGCACGAAGCCATCAAATCCCATCTTCCGGAAGGGTATTTTCATCAGATCAATGACTTTATGAATGAGGTCTATAGCCAAGGAGTGGTCTATCCACCGCGTGATAAGGTCTTTAAGGCCTTGCAGACAACGGAGATGGATCAGGTCAAGGTCTTGATCTTAGGCCAAGATCCCTACCATGGACCGGATCAAGCACAAGGCTTAAGTTTTTCTGTCCCAGATTATGTACCAGCACCGCCTTCTTTGCAAAATATTCTTAAAGAATTGCGCTCAGACATTGGTGAGAAGCGGTCGCATGATCTGACTACTTGGGCTGAACAAGGGGTGCTCTTGCTCAATGCCTGCTTGACGGTGCCTGCTGGGCAGGCCAATGGCCATGCTGGAAAAATTTGGGAGCCGTTTACAGATGCTGTGATCAAGGTGGTCAATGAGTTGGAGGAGCCAGTAGTCTTTATCCTCTGGGGATCTTACGCTCGTAAGAAAAAGCCTCTGATTACCCACGATCGACATTTGGTCCTTGAATCAGCTCATCCAAGTCCCTTATCGGCCTACCGAGGATTCTTTGGTTCCCAGCCCTTTTCAAAAACCAATCAATTTTTGGAAGATGCAGGACGCGAGCCGATTGATTGGTTAAGATAGGAGAAAGAAATGCCACAATTAGCAACGATTTGTTATATCGACAATGGGAAAGAATTTCTCATGTTGCATCGCAATAAAAAGCCCAATGATGTCCATGAAGGCAAATGGATTGGAGTTGGTGGAAAATTAGAACGCGGAGAAACTCCTCAAGAGTGTGCTGCTAGGGAAATCCTTGAAGAGACGGGCCTGAAAGCTAAACCAGTTTTAAAAGGGATTATCACCTTCCCTGAATTTACTCCAGATCTGGACTGGTACACCTATGTCTTTAAGGTGACCGATTTTGAAGGAGAGCTCATCGAGTGTAACGAAGGGACATTGGAGTGGGTGCCTTATGATCAAGTCCTCTCAAAACCTACTTGGGAAGGGGACCACACCTTTGTCGAGTGGCTCTTGGAAGATAGACCCTTCTTTTCAGCAATGTTTCGCTATGATGGGGATCGCTTACTAGAGACCCATGTCGATTTCTATGAATAAAGGAGTAGAAGATGTTAGTCATTAAAAATGGTCGTGTCATGGATCCAAAAACTGGTTTGGATCAAGTGTGTGATCTCTTGGTAGATCAGGGTAAAATTGTTGAAATAGGCCCATCTCTTTCTTACGAGCAAGCCCAAGTCATTGATGCAAGTGGCAAGGTGGTAGCGCCAGGTTTAGTGGACATTCATGTTCACTTCCGTGAACCTGGTCAGACCCACAAGGAAGATATTCACACCGGAGCTCTGGCAGCCGCAGCGGGTGGTTTTACGACAGTTGTCATGATGGCCAATACCACTCAAACTATTTCGGATGTCGAGACCTTAAATGAAGTCTTGGATTCTGCTGCCAAGGAAGCCATTCATGTCAAGACAGTTGCGACGGTTACCAAGAACTTTGATGGCCAACATTTGACCGACTTTGAAGGCTTGTTACAAGCTGGGGCTGTCGGTTTCTCTGATGATGGGATACCTTTGCAAAGTACCAAAGTAGTGCGTCAAGCTTTGGAAGAAGCCAAGCGTCTAGGTACCTTTATTAGTCTGCATGAAGAAGATCCAGAATTGAATGGCATTCTGGGACTCAATGAGCACATTGCCCGAGAACACTTCAAGGTTTGTGGAGCGACAGGTGTAGCTGAATACTCTATGGCAGCGCGTGATGCCATGATTGCTCATGCGACAGGTGGTCACCTCCACATCCAGCACCTTTCTAAAGCTGAGAGTGTGAAGGTAGTTGAGTTTGCTCAAGCAATCGGCGCTCCAGTCACAGCAGAAGTAGCTCCTCAGCATTTCTCTAAGACAGAAGATCTTTTGCTGTCTAAGGGAAGCAATGCCAAGATGAATCCTCCCCTTCGTCGGGAAGAGGATCGCCGTGCAGTGATCGAAGGCTTGAAGTCAGGAGTTATTTCTGTGATTGCAACGGACCACGCGCCTCATCATGCGGATGAAAAGAACGTGGCCGATATCACCAAAGCTCCTTCCGGCATGACAGGATTAGAAACCTCTCTATCGCTTGGTTTGACCTATTTGGTTCACGCTGGAGAGCTTAGTTTAATGGAGCTCTTAGAAAAAATGACTTATAATCCTGCAAAACTCTATCACTTTGAAGCAGGCTATTTAGAAGTTGGTGGACCAGCAGATATTGTGATCTTTGACCCAGAGGCTGACCGTTTGGTATCTGATCATTTTGCCTCTAAGGCAGCCAATTCCCCATTTGTTGGAGAATCCCTCAAGGGACAGGTAGCTTATACCATCTGCCAGGGGAACATTGTCTACCAAGCCTGAACGGAACTAAAAGACAATCAAGAAATCTAAATTAAAGGCTGGACGAATGAGGAGTATATGAATAGTAGAAAAATACTAGAAATGATCTTGTATTGTTTGGTCACTTTTCTGGTCTGCTTTTTTCTGGTCAATTGGCTCCTTCCTTCGGCAGAACCAGTGATGACCAAACCATCAGCAAGCGCCCCAAAAAAGACAGTCACCTATGTAGCGATTGGGGATTCTTTGACGAAAGGCGTAGGAGATAGCACCAATCAAGGAGGCTTTGTTCCTCTTCTTGCTCAGAGTTTGACCAATGAAACAGGTCTTGAATTCAAAGCGATTAACTATGGTGTAGCTGGCAATACCAGCAGTCAAATTTTGACACGTATGCAGGAGAAAAAGGAGATTCGAAAGGATTTGAAGCAGGCTCAGTTACTGACCATCACTGTCGGGGGCAATGATCTGCGAAAGGCCATTCTTGAGGATACCAGCAACTTAGATCTGGATCGCTTTGATAAGCCGTCTAAGACTTACGTGAAAAATCTTAAACAGATCATCGAATTGGCCCGCAAAGACAATCCTGATTTGCCTATTTACGTAGTGGGGATCTATAATCCCTTGTATCTCAACTTCCCCGATTTAACGGAATTGCAGACGCTTGTGGATCAATGGAACCAAAGAACGGAGGAGACCCTCTCTGCTTATCAGGGCGTCTATTTTGTTCCGATCAACGACCTTCTCTATAAGGGCATTGATGGTAAGAGTGGGGTGACAGAGAACGAATTAGGAAAAGAAACTGTGACCAACGATGCCTTGTATGACGAGGATAGTTTTCATCCCAATAATACAGGATATGAAATTATGAAAGAAGCCGTACTGGAGAAAATACATGCAACTAAGAAAAAATGGTTTGAGTGAAAAGAAGGTCAAGCCACCAACCACAGGGCCTCATTTTAAGGAGAGACGAGAGAAAACCCCGATAAATATCTGGAAATGGCTCTTTCTTAGCTTGGTCAGTTTCTTATTAGCAACCAGTCTAGTCGTATGGACTCGCTTCTCAACGGTTCGAGAGGATGTCCGTCAACTACAGACTCCTAACCAAAAAGGAGATGTTAAGATTGGCAGTATGACAACGACAAGAGCTCAACTTAATGAAACCATCAAGGTCATGCTGAAAAGTTATCATTTGAGTGATTATCAACTTTATGCAGACAATCAACAGATGTTACTGGAGGGGAAACTGAACTTTTTAGGAAAGGAGTACCCCCTCTATATCTATTTCCAGCCGAGTAAGCTAGAGGATGGGAGCATCCTCTTGACTCTCAAGGATTTTTCAGTTGGGACCTTGAAACTTCCTAAGAAGACCGTGATGCAGATGCTATCTACAAACAAGGATTTACCTGACTTTGTAACCATTGATAGCAAAGAGGCGACGATAAAGATCGAGCTTGCCAAGATCAAAAATGAGATGAATTTTTATGTCAAAGCAAATACCATTGATCTATACAATGATCAAATCATCTTTGATCTCTACAGAAAAAAATAAGAATAAGAGGCGAAAGCAAAAAGAGGCTTTCGCCTTTATTTTGCTTCTATTCAAAAAATTCAGAATATTATAGAAAATTCTTGACATTCAATTTTCCCTGTGCTAAAATACTAAACAAGACATCAGACAAAGGAGAAAAGTCAAACATGAAAACAGCTAAGTTTATTCAATTTGCTTTGTTGTTGAGGTATTCGGGCTAGTGCAAAAGCATTAGTCCTGTTTGGCTTACCAAGCGGGAGTAACAAAACATCTCGCTTAGGTAACTGGCGAGATGTTTTTATTTTATTCACTATGTTTAGAAAAGAGGAGACCCTATGCGTAAAGTTGAATTTTTAGATACCAGTCTTCGGGATGGCGAACAGACTCCTGGAGTCAATTTCTCCATCAAAGAAAAGATTGCCATTGCCAAGCAATTGGAGAAGTGGGGCATTTCTGCTATCGAAGCAGGTTTTCCAGCAGCCAGTCCCGATTCTTTCACAGCTGTGCAGGAAATTGCAAAGACCTTGACCAAGACTGCTGTGACGGGTTTGGCTCGCTCGGTCAAATCCGATATTGATGCTTGTTATGAAGCCTTGAAAGATGCTAAGTATCCGCAAGTTCACGTCTTTATCGCAACCAGTCCGATTCACCGGGAGTTTAAACTCAACAAGACCAAGGAAGAAATTCTTGAGGCTATCAAAGAGCACGTCTCTTACGCACGTTCTAAGTTTGAGATTGTGGAGTTCTCACCGGAAGATGCGACTCGGACGGAATTGGATTTCCTCTTGCAAGTCGTTCAAACTGCAGTCGATGCAGGGGCTAGCTATATCAATATTCCTGATACGGTCGGCTTCACGACACCAGCAGAATATGGCGCGATTTTCAAATACTTGATTGACCATGTCAAAACAGACCGCGAGATCATCTATTCTCCTCATTGCCATGATGATCTAGGGATGGCAGTTGCTAATAGCCTCGCCGCTGTCAAGAATGGAGCTGGTCGTGTCGAAGGAACCATCAATGGAATCGGTGAACGGGCTGGAAATGCTGCGCTTGAAGAAGTGGCGGTTGCCCTCAATATCCGGGAAGACTATTACCAGGTTGACAGTCCGATTGTGCTCAATGAAACCATCAACACTTCTGAGTTGGTCTCTCGTTACTCTGGTATTCCAATTCCTAAAAACAAGGCAGTTGTTGGTGGCAATGCCTTCTCACACGAGTCTGGGATTCACCAAGACGGCGTTCTTAAAAATCCTCTTACCTATGAAATCATCACGCCTGAGTTGGTGGGTGTCAAGAGCAATAGCCTTCCTCTTGGGAAATTGTCAGGGCGGCACGCCTTTGTCGAAAAACTGCATGAGTTGGGATTGGAATTCACAGAAGAAGACATCCAGCCATTGTTTGCGAAGTTCAAATCTCTGGCAGACAAGAAACACGAGATTACAGACGCTGATATCCGCGCCCTTGTTGCCGGTACAGCAGTGGAAAATCCAGAAGGCTTCCACTTTGATGATCTTCGCCTCACAACGAACGAAGATGAAAGTATCACTGCAACAGTCAGCCTGAAAAATGAAGATGGTGAAATTCTTGAATACCTTGCCAAAGGTCAAGGTTCAGTGGAAGCAATCTTTAACGCTATTGATCAATTCTTCCACCAAGAAGTTCGTCTGACTTCTTATAGCATTGATGCGGTGACAGATGGGATTGATGCCCAAGCGCGTGTACTGGTTACTGTTGAGAATGAAGCGACAGATACCATCTTTAACGCTTCTGGTTTAGACTTTGACGTATTGAAGGCCTCAGCGATTGCCTATATCAATGCCAATACTTTGGTCCAAAAAGAGAATGCTGGAGAGATCGGCCACATTGTATCCTATCGTGATTTGCCAGATGCCTAAAGGAGAACACTATGACGAAGAAGATTGTCGCCCTTGCTGGAGACGGGATTGGACCAGAGATCATGGAGGCTGGCCTGTCCGTACTGAAAGCAGTGGCAGAAAAAACCAATTTTGACTATTCAGTCCAAGCGCATCCATTTGGTGGAGCAGGGATTGATGCGGCTGGTCATCCTCTACCAGCTTCTACTCTAGAAGCTAGCAAGGAAGCTGATGCTATTCTCTTAGCAGCTATCGGAAGTCCCCAGTATGACCAAGCACCGATACGTCCGGAGCAAGGTTTGTTGGCTCTTCGTAAGGAGCTCAACCTTTATGCCAACATTCGTCCGGTTAAAATCTATGATGCCCTCAAGCACTTGTCACCTTTGAAGGAGGATCGCATTCAAGGTGTGGATTTCGTAGTGGTTCGTGAGCTTACAGGCGGGATTTACTTTGGAGATCATATCTTAGAAGAAGATCAAGCACGGGATATCAATGACTACTCTCTTGAAGAAGTGGAGCGTATCGTACGTAAGGCTTTTGAGATTGCGCGTGGACGTCGCAAGAAAGTCACCAGTATTGATAAGCAAAATGTCCTCGCAACCTCCAAGCTTTGGAGAAAAGTGGCAGATCGAGTGGCTCAAGATTTCCCGGATGTGACCTTGGAGCACCAGTTGGTAGACTCAGCAGCCATGCTCATGATTACCAATCCTTCACGCTTCGATGTTATCGTGACGGAAAATCTCTTTGGAGATATCCTTTCAGATGAGTCCAGTGTCTTGTCTGGAACTCTTGGCGTCATGCCGTCGGCTAGCCATTCAGAGTCAGGGCCAAGTATGTATGAGCCTATTCATGGATCAGCTCCAGATATTGCGGGTCAAGAAGTGGCGAATCCAGTCTCGATGATCCTCTCTGTTGCCATGATGATGCGAGAAAGTTTTGATCGAGAAGAAGACGCTAGACGAATTGAAGAAGCCGTAGAGGCGACTCTTGCTGCAGGGATCTTTACTAGAGACCTAGGAGGCAGAGCTTCGACAAAAGAAATGACAGAAGAAATTATAAAACGATTATGAGTGTAAAAGGAATGATTACGGGCTTGATCCTTCTATGGAATCTCTTCGTAGGGATCCTCTACGGAGTTGATAAGGAAAAGGCTAAACGAAATGACTGGCGGATACCAGAAAAGACCTTGCTCTTTTATGCTTTTGCAGTTGGGGGGCTAGGGGCTTGGACTGGAGGGCTCCTCTTTCATCACAAAACACAGAAATGGTATTTTAAAGTTACCTGGCTCTTAGGAACGCTTCTCACCCTATACACACTCTACGCTTTATGGAGGTAAGGATGGCAGGAAAATCAATTTTTGATAAAATCTGGGAACGGCATGTAGTGACCGGTGAGCAAGGCCAGCCCCAACTCATGTATGTGGACCAACACTATATCCACGAGGTCACCAGTCCCCAAGCCTTTCAGGGATTACGGGATGCAGGACGCAAGGTTCGACGGCCAGATTTAACCTTTGGAACCTTTGACCACAATGTCCCAACGGTTAACATTTATGATATCCGGGATGTGATTTCCAAGGCTCAGATTGATAAATTAGCTGAAAACGTTAAAGATTTTGGAATTGATCATGCGGCTCACGGTTCAGAAAAACAAGGAATCGTTCATATGGTGGGCCCTGAAACTGGACGAACTCAGCCTGGAAAGTTCATTGTCTGTGGAGACAGCCATACCGCAACCCATGGCGCTTTCGGTGCAATTGCCTTTGGAATTGGAACCAGTGAGGTAGAGCATGTCTTTGCCACCCAGACCATCTGGCAGGTCAAACCCAAGAAGATGTTGGTCGAATTCACCGGAACCCCGCAAAAAGGGATCTATTCAAAGGATTACATCCTAGCTTTGATAGCGCGTTACGGTGTTGCCTGCGGCGTTGGCTATGTCGTAGAGTATCGGGGCGAAGCGATTGATCGCTTGACCATGGAAGAGCGGATGACCATCTGCAATATGTCCATTGAATTTGGATCTAAGATGGGAATCATGAATCCAGACCAAAAGACCTTTGATTACCTAGAAGGTCGTGAATGTGTGCCACAAGATTTTGAAGCTGCAGTAGCGGACTGGAAGACCTTGGTCAGTGATGACGATGCCGTATATGACAATGTCATCCGTATGGATGTATCTGACTTAGCTCCGATGGTGACTTGGGGGACCAATCCTTCCATGGGAGTGGACTTTGAAACTTCCTTTCCAGAGATTCGTGACATGAATGATGAGCGGGCCTATCATTATATGGATCTAGAACCTGGCCAAAAACCAGCAGACATTGAATTAGGCTATATCTTTATCGGATCTTGTACCAACGCGCGTCTCAGCGATTTGGAGTTGGCAGCCAAGTTTGTGAAAGGCAAAAAGATTGCGCCCAACTTAACAGCCATTGTCGTACCTGGTTCTCGTCCGGTTAAGCAGGCTGCTGAAAAGTTAGGCTTGGACAAGATCTTTATAGATGCAGGCTTTGAATGGCGTGATCCAGGTTGCTCTATGTGTCTAGGAATGAATCCAGATAAGGTTCCAGATGGGGTCCACTGTGCCTCTACCAGCAACCGAAATTTTGAAGACCGCCAAGGGTTTGGGGCCAAGACCCATCTCTGTAGCCCTGCTATGGCAGCTGCAGCGGCAATAGCAGGACGCTTTGTTGATGTGCGCCAAATGCCCGAAGTCCAGTAAAGGAGGAATCATGGAGAAATTTACCATTTATACGGGGACAACCGTTCCCTTAATGAACGATAATATCGATACCGACCAAATCCTCCCCAAGCAATTCTTAAAGCTGATTGATAAAAAAGGCTTTGGCAAATACCTCATGTATGCTTGGCGCTATTTGGATGATCAATACACCGAGGATCCAACATTTATCTTTAATAAGCTGGAATACCGCAAGGCAACCATTTTGATCACTGGTGACAATTTTGGGGCAGGTTCCTCTCGGGAACATGCAGCCTGGGCCTTGGCTGATTATGGCTTTAAAGTCGTCATCGCCGGATCCTTCGGAGATATCCATTACAATAATGAGCTCAATAATGGCATGCTTCCGATTGTCCAACCGCTAGAGGTTCGTCAAAAATTGGCAAGCTTGAAGCCGACAGATCCAGTCACAGTGGATTTGGAAGAGCAGAAGATTATCTCGCCTGTAGGAGAGTTTAGCTTTGAGATCGATGGGGATTGGAAGCACAAATTGCTCAATGGTTTGGATGATATTGGGATTACACTTCAGTACGAAGACTTGATCACCGCTTATGAAAAGCAACGGCCCGCCTATTGGCAATAAAAATTGTATAGTTAATTAAGAATTTTCAGAAAATATATTGAAGCTTTTTTGGAATTTTGATAGAATAGAAAAAAAGAAATAGAAGAGGACGAAATTTATGACAAAACACATTCAATGGGACGGAACACTTTCACAAGAAGGATTTGACATTCTTAAAGGCGAGGGTGGTTGTATCGTCTGCCCTACCAAAGTCGGCTACATCATCATGACCAGCGACAAGGCTGGCTTGGAACGCAAGTTTGAAGCCAAAGAACGTAACCGCAACAAACCAGGTGTCGTTCTTTGCGGAAGTATGGATGAACTTCGTGCCCTTGCGCAATTGAATCCTGAAATCGAAGCCTTCTACCAAAAACATTGGGATGAAGATATCTTGCTTGGTTGTATCCTTCCTTGGCGTGAAGATGCCTATGCCAAATTACAAGCCTTCGGCGATGGACGTGAAGAACTCATGACAGATGTTCGTGGAACCAGCTGTTTTGTCATCAAATTCGGTAAAGCTGGTGAGCAAATCGCCAAAGAAATGTGGGAAAAAGAAGGCAAAATGGTTTATGCCTCTTCAGCTAACCCATCTGGTAAAGGAAATCGTGGGAAAGTCGAGGGAATCGGAGAGCGAATCGAAGGTGCCGTGGATTTGGTCATCGAAGCCGATGATTATGTAGCCTCTATCCAACCAGACAAGACTATTGAAACTCGCTATGAACAAGGAGTGATGGTTTCTATGGTTGATGCAGAAGGAAAACTCATCCCAGAACAAGGAGCAGGTAGCCGTTCTGTCAATACTTGCCCAGTCGTGATCCGTAAGGGATTGGATATCGACAAGATCATGATGCACTTATCTGATCATTTCAACTCTTGGAACTACCGCCAAGGGGAGTACTATTAAAAGATAGAAAAAAGGTCGTTACAGTTCGTAACGACCTTTTACTTGTCTATTTTATCGAATAGCTGATTTCCAACTTTAATAAGTCACGACATTAATCTCACCCTTGTCGTACTCAGCGATAAAGATGTCATCGACATTTTCAAATCCTTTTTTATTCAGTTCGGCCATAAGCCATTCTTCAGTTTTACCGATGTACTCTAAGATTTCTACTTGGACTACACCATCTGTAATGATTGGGTATTTGGGATTTTCATCTCCCATTCGAACGATTATGAGTTGGCCATTTTGTTCGATGACGGCTCTTTTGACTTCTTTCAATTGGAAGACCCCTTGAGAGCGCAACTTAAGAGCGACGTCAGAAGCAGAAAGGCCTTTTGAGCGACAAGCTTCTGGATCTAATTTTCCGTTTTTTATGATAATAGTTGGTTTTCCATCAATCAGATGTTTGATGAAGTAAACATTGGTATTAAGACATTTGAGTGACAGAATCAAAATCGTCCAGATGATGAGGATGACGACATATTGAAGGATGGTAATCGAGCTATTGTAGATGACCCCGCCGATAATACCCCCGAGAACAAAGTTCTGTATTTGGTCTACTGCAGAACTTGGCGCTAAATTTCCTTTTCCTGTTACGTTAATAACAAAAACAAGAGAAAGAAGCCCCAAGGCCAATTTAATTGCAATTGTAGCAAAAAAGCTTATCATTTTTCAACCTCCACCAGTTCTACATCTGTTTTATATAAGTCCATTTTTTCAAGTAAATAGCTATCTGGGTCTGTTCCGCTAATCGCACGATAGAATTGCTTGTCTACCTTGATAATAGCTCCGTCGGTCGTATCCGAAGTATTGACATAGACATCTTCTTTATCTACACCTAATTCTTTTGAAACAACTTCGATAAAGTATAGGGAAGAGCGGAATTGATTGTCATTAGACTGATTGTTTTGAAAATTTGAAATGCCAATCAAAACAACGGCTACTAAGATTAAGACAGAAATAATAGACAATTCACGGAACTTACTTCCACGTTTATCCTTATATGCCTTAAATGCGAAAAAAGCCGTTACCAACACTAAGAGAATGGACATGATCACCATGACCCAATTTTGCTGGCTAATCTGACTCAGTACATAGTCGTAGGAATAGAATTTCATAAAAACCCCTCAATTATTTTGTATTCAAGCTATTATAAACTATTTCAATCCTTACTTCAATGATTTAAAGTGACATTCTCATTGTTTAAAGGTATGGATTGTACCTTAAGGTGGAAGAATAGAAGTAGGAGTTTTCTATCTAATCGAAATTTGGTACACTAGAGCTATGAAGATAGAAGATACTATAAAAAAAGCAATCATTTTAGGAGCTACAGGAGGGATTGGCCGGCAGCTAGCGAAAGAACTGGCAAGAAGTCTGGAGCATCTGGTCTTAGTGGGTCGCGATGCTGACAAACTCTCCCAAGTTCAAAAGGAACTAACTGGGAGCAAGGCGCAACTGTCAATCCTAACGTTAGATATGCTAGATCAAGTAGCCCTAGAAGCTTTTGTAGAGAACCTAGATGCAGATCTTCTTGTCAATTGTGCGGGACTAGCCTATTTTTCCATAGGATGTGACCTTGAATCAGCTAGTGAGCAAGACCTCTGGCAAGTCAACTACCATGCTCCAGTCCAACTAATCAAGCAGGTGGTGAAGAAGAATCAGAAGATCCACTTGGTCCAGCTGTCATCTCTGGCTGCTCTTTTTCCTCATCCCTATTTAGCAGCCTACAGTGCCAGTAAGGCTGCCTTGCAGACCTACACTCTTGCTCTCCAGGAGGAACTGAAGCAATCAGATTCACCGATTCAGCTAGGTCTCTATATTCTTGGACCAGTCCAAACAGCTATTCTTCCTCCCAAACTAGTAGAAGCATTGGGTGGCGGTCGCTTGCAGATGAAGCCTGAGAAAGTCGCTCAGCAGTTGATTCGATTCATAGAAAGAGATACTTCCTATGCTGTTATCGGCCTTCGCTATCGCTTGCTCGTTTTGCTAGGTCGTCTGCTTCCCCAAAGATGGATCATTCGTCTCCTTGCACGGTATTTACGAAAGGGACTTACTAGATGAAATTTTTATTTATATTTTTAGGCGTTGCTTATCTTCTCTTATTTCTCATCCGTTGGTTGCTGTCCTTCATTTATTATAAAAAAGGTCAGTCTCATCTTGCGGACTTCCCAGAAGAGCTTTTTACAGTGGTCCAACCCATCCTCTCTGGGGATCCTCGTTTAGAGAGTGATTTGCGGGCCAATCTCCAGCAAACAGAAGCAGTGGAATTCTACTGGTTGATTGACCAGTCTGATACAGAAGCCCAGCGAGTAGCAGATCAGATTTGCCAAGATGCTTCCTTTGCCCAACGCATTCGAATCTTTCTCATCGAAGACGTCCCTCAGGGGATTAATCCCAAGAGTTACAAGATTGAGCAGGTTGTAGAGGAGCTGACCCGGCCTTATCTGATTGTTTTGGACGATGATAGTGTGATTGATTTTTCAAAAATGGGTGAGCTGACTACCTATCTGGGTCAAGAGGCCATTCTGACAGGTATTCCCTATAACCAAGAAAGAAGTAATTTCTGGTCCAAGCTGGTTGCAGCATTCGTCAATGGCAATTCCTTTATTACCTATTTTACTATGGCAGAAGTTGAGGCGAATCACTCCATCAACGGGATGTTTTATATCCTACCGGTAGAACTTGCAAAAGAGCAGGGGCTCTTCACAGCGATTAAGGATTATCTATGTGATGATTTAGCTGTGGCCGATTTTTTAAGGAGTAAAGGAGTATCCATTGTCCAAACACGGGTCACCTGCAATGTTCGAACCACTATCAAGGATGCCAAGCAATACCTGCTCCAGATGAAGCGATGGCTTCTCTTTAGCTCTATCTATCTCAAAGAACACATGGACTGGAAGGTCTTTTGTCTCATTGGTTTACCTAGTTTTATGCCTTTTACAGGCTTCATCCTAAGTCTGTTTTTAGGTTGGCCTTATCTTCTTCTAGGCTTGAGTTTACTACTATTCAAGGCAGTATGGATGCTCCTCTATCGACAAAGCATTCTATCCAATCGCCTACACTTGGATGAAGTCGCCTACGAAGTGCTGAGTGATTTCCTGCTTCCTTGGCTCTTTGTCTATGTTCTAGTGACTCCTCCTGTGATTAATTGGCGGGGGCGGAAGATTCGTGTGACAGATGGAAGGATTCGTTATGAGTAAGATGAAGTCCTATCTAGACCGTTTGTCTGCTTTGTCTCTTGATCAGACCATGCTAGACTCTGATCGCTTGGTCCTCTTTCTTAGTGGGAGCAGTGATATCACTTGTGCTGGGCTGACAGCTGGACAACTAGATCTCCTCCATGCTATTTGTCCATCTGGCTATTCAGTAGTAGCCAGTAATTTCCCCTTCAATCAAGATTTTGAACATATAAAGTCTCCACAAGTATCCCTCTTGTCAGCTTCTGCATCCAATATCATCTACTATTGGCATACGATTTTGAACCTTCGTTTCCAAAAGTTGTTACAGGAGCACTTGTCTCCCTTGTTGGAAGCGCAGGAAGTAGTTCTTGTTTGTAAGAGTTCAGGTGTCAATATGCTGACCCAGTGGCTCAGAAGTTTAGGCAATCAGGTCACCCTTCCAAGATTGCGTGTGATAGCGCTTGGCCCGGTTTCCCATCTTCTCTTAAATCAAAAAGAACTAGAGCTACTGGTCATCAAAGGAAAGAAAGATCCTTATTCACGTATTCTGGATCGCCACTCAGCGGATATTCAAGTGGATACGGATCATTATAGCTATGAGTACAGAGAAGATGTGAAAGGAATCATCTATGACTGGATTAGAAAAAGTGATAAAAATCGATGTGATTAGCGTCCCCTTTAGTGGCCATTTGTTTCCAACCTTGACCCTGGTGAAACCCTTGCTGGAGGATCCGCGTTTTCAGATCCGTGTTATTACAGGTTTTCAGAAAAAGTCATTGGTTGAGCGGATTGGTTTTGACTGCCTTGCCTTGTTTCCTGATCGTCCGACAGTGATGGAAGATATAGCGAATACGTCAAAGCAAGCAAATCTATTTATCATGTACCAACAATTAATGGCCAATAGCAAACTGCTCCCTGAAGTTTTCGACGAAATAAATCGAATTTTGAACTCTGAGGGAAAACCAGACTTGGTTATTGCAGATTTTGTAGCAGCTCCTGCTGGTATGTTAGCAGATCGTTTGGAAATCCCCTGGATTACGACCATTCCAAGTCCAGTGGCGATTGAGAGTCGCACGACTACCCCTGCTTATCTAGGTGGCTGGAAACCACACCAGGGTATCTTCTACAAGTGGAGAGATGCAATGGGCAGGAAGGTCATTCGTCTGGCAAAGAAAGTTGGACTTGCGCTAGTTAAGAAGAATCTCGTTACCCTAGCGGACTTCAAATTGTACCGTGAAGATGGTACAGAAGCAGTTTACTCTCCCTACTCAATCTTAGCTCTAGGCATGAAAGAGTTGGAGTTTCGAGACGATTTTCCACCCCAGGTCAAATGGGTTGGTTATCGCTGTCTATCTTTTGATCGACTTCCCCAAGAACAGAAGCAGTATCTTACGACCTCTAAAAAGCGTATCTTCATCACTTGCGGGACTCATTTAAAATGGGAAAAAGAGCGGATGGTGGAGTTGTCAAAGCTTTTGAGCCAAGAATATCCTGACTATGTCTTTTACGTAACCTTAGGCGACTCTAGTGGTTTGGAGCATCCACCAAGAATCTTGTCGGAGAATCTTCTGATCTTTGATTACCTCCCTTATTCAGATGTTTTGGAACAGATGGATTTTGCTATTCATCATGCAGGTGCAGGGATCCTGATGGGTTGTATTGAGCAGGGCATTCCAAGTCTGATTTTGCCCCAGGACTATGACCAGTTTGACAATGCGGTTCGGGCTGAGTTATTCCAAGTAGGATTAGTTTCTCGTAAAAAGACGGAATCTGAAGTCTTGCGCTTATTTAATGAATTGGTTTCTCGAGAAGATTGGTCACACTTAAAGGCTCTTGCTCAGAAAAGCAAAGGCTACCAGCCAACAAAGATTCTTTATCAAGAAATAGAGAGACTCTTGAAAGTGAAGTTATAGAAGAAGTGGAGGGGAGACTCCTCTTTGCTTTCTTCTAAAAACCTTCTATTATTGAACATAAAAAAGAGGCTGGGCATAAAGTGTCCAGTCTCTTATATATGATAGTTATAACTGCAAGACGCAGTAGCTGATTGGCATCTTTGTTCGCCTTTTAAGCTCCAAAGATGACCTAATCAGCCTTGCGGGGGTGGGCCAACGAACGATTTTTATTCAAAATTCGTTCTGTCCTACTCCCCTTTTTGTTTTTGATGGGTGATGTTTTTGCCCCAAGTGACGATGTTTTCATTCTTGTTAAGGATTCGTTTGATGTTGTCCTTGTGGCGGATGATAATCAAGGTCGCCAGTGCGAGGACGACGATGGTGAAAATCAGATCGTAGCTTGGGAGAATCCAACCAGTCAGTGGGAGGATGAGGACTCCGATACTGGCCAGAATAGCGACCGTCACACTTGAAAAGGAAATCATACTTGTCAAATAGAGGCTAGTAAAGAAATAAATAGCTAAGATAAATAGAAAGAGAGGGGAGAAGCCGATGAGGACCCCTGCACTGGTCGCTACTGCCTTGCCTCCTTTAAAGCCTGCAAAAATCGGGAAGGTGTGCCCAAGGACCGCTAAAAGACCAAAGACCATAGGAGAAATTCCTGAAACCCCAAAAATGGTCGGCAATAAAACAGCTAAGGTTCCCTTGAGGAAATCAACAGCAAAGACGACCAGACCTGCCTTCGTCCCTAAAATGCGGAAGGTATTGGTGGTCCCTGTATTTCCAGAACCGTGTTCGCGTAGATTGATGTTAAAGAAGGCTTTCCCAATCCACAAACCAGAAGGGATAGAGCCTAATAAGTAGGCTAATACGAGTAAAAGAATTGTTTTCATCATAGTTTCATTATATCAAAATTACTTTGAATGAAAAAGAAATTTTTGTCCATAACTGTCACATCGGATAGTCGGTTAAAGCTAATCGCACTTAAATGGGCTACTGAAAGGGAGGGAAGAAAGAAAAATTTTGCAAAATTTCCTAAAAAGCTGTAATATAGAAAAGATGAACAAACAGGAGGTTCCTTGTGTCTAAAAAGGAAATCAACATTAATAATTACAATGACGATGCCATTCAGGTACTAGAAGGGTTGGATGCGGTCCGTAAACGTCCAGGGATGTATATTGGATCGACAGATGGAAATGGTCTTCACCATTTGGTCTGGGAAATTGTCGACAATGCAGTCGATGAAGCTCTATCAGGTTTTGGTTCTCAAATTGACGTTACCATCAATAAAGACGGGTCCCTATCTGTAGCTGACCAGGGTCGGGGGATGCCGACAGGGATGCATGCCATGGGCAAACCAACCGTTGAGGTTATCTTTACGGTCCTTCACGCAGGTGGGAAGTTTGGTCAAGGTGGCTATAAGACCTCTGGTGGTCTCCATGGGGTGGGATCTTCCGTCGTGAATGCTCTCTCTAGCTGGCTTGAGGTTGAGATCACTCGTGATGGAGCGGTCTACAAGCAACGCTTTGAAGATGGCGGTAAGCCTGTTACCACTCTTGAGAAGATAGGAACGGCCCCTAAGTCGAAGACTGGGACTAAGGTTACTTTCATGCCGGATCCAACTATTTTCTCAACGACGGATTTCAAGTTTAATACCATTGCAGAACGGATCAAAGAATCAGCCTTCTTGCTTAAAGACGTGACTCTGACGCTGACAGACCTACGTAAGGAAGAAGACAACTATGTGGCCTTCCATTACGAGAATGGGGTTCAGGATTTCGTTGAGTACTTAAATGAAGATAAGGAAACCTTGACGCCGGTTCTTTACTTTAATGGAGAATCAGAAGGCTTCCAAGTAGAAGTCGCTCTCCAATACAATGATGGCTATTCCGACAATATCTTGTCCTTTGTTAATAATGTCCGCACTAAGGATGGGGGAACCCACGAGACAGGACTCAAGACAGCCATTACCAAGGCTATGAACGACTATGCAAGAAAAACAGGACTTCTCAAAGAAAAAGACAAGAACCTAGAGGGATCAGACTATCGTGAAGGTCTTTCCGCTGTTCTTTCGATCTTGGTTCCAGAGGCCCATTTGCAATTTGAAGGGCAAACCAAGGACAAACTAGGAAGTCCTTTGGCTCGTCCTGTTGTTGACGGGATTGTCGCTGATAAGTTGACCTTCTTCCTCATGGAAAATGGGGAATTAGCTTCCAATCTGATTCGCAAGGCTATCAAGGCTCGAGATGCGCGTGAAGCAGCTCGGAAGGCGCGTGATGAGAGTCGAAATGGCAAGAAGAACAAGAAGGACAAGGGGCTCTTATCTGGAAAATTGACACCTGCCCAGTCCAAGAATGCAGCTAAGAATGAACTCTATCTTGTCGAAGGAGACTCAGCCGGTGGATCGGCCAAGCAAGGTCGGGATCGTAAGTTTCAGGCCATTCTTCCGCTTCGAGGGAAGGTTCTCAATACTGAGAAGGCCAATATGAGCGATATCCTCAAAAACGAGGAAATCAACACTATGATCTATACTATCGGTGCTGGAGTTGGGGCTGACTTTACTATTGAAGATGCCAACTATGACAAGATCATCATCATGACCGATGCGGATACGGATGGGGCACACATTCAGACCTTGCTCCTAACTTTCTTCTATCGCTATATGCGTCCCTTGGTTGAAGCAGGACGTGTTTATATTGCCATGCCTCCTCTTTATAAGATGTCTAAAGGCAAAGGGAAGAAAGAAGAAGTGGCCTATGCTTGGACAGATAGTGAATTGGAAGACCTGCGTCGGACCTTTGGCCGTGGGGCAACCCTCCAACGTTACAAAGGATTGGGGGAAATGAATGCGGACCAACTTTGGGAAACCACCATGAACCCAGAAACCCGCACCTTGATTCGTGTCACCATTGATGACTTAGCGCGTGCAGAACGTCGGGTATCGGTCCTAATGGGAGATAAGGCTGCACCACGTCGTCAATGGATCGAAGATAACGTTAAGTTTACGCTTGAGGAGAGTGGTGCGTTTTGAACGATGCAAAATAAACAAATTATGATAAACGAATTGAAAGAAATAGCTATGAGATATAGAAAAGCTATTGAAAAAGCAATTCAGACAAAAGAGATTATTGATTATAACCTAGTGAATTTTCCTAAGGGATGTTGCAATTTTGTAAGTGACTACCTTCAGAGGTTTTTATATGAACAAGGAATTGAATCATTATATGTTTCTGGAGAATATGGTTATGGATGGGAAGGGGATTCTCATGCTTGGTTAGTTGCCTATGAAGATATAATTGTTGATATTACCGGAGATCAGTATCAAGATAATGAAGGAGAACTCTTTTATGATATTCCGGTGTATGTTGGCGAAGAGGATGAGTTTCATAAATTATTTAAATATAATGGCCCTCCGATTTCATATCCTGAGCAAGAAATAAATAATTCTCGTAGCAGTCATTTAAAAGAAAAAAATAACAAAAATTACAATATAATTTTGAAATACATTCAAAATTAGAGTTTTGCACTGTGAAAAGGGGAACTCTTATGAAAGAATCAGATGTTCTGACTAGGATTGGATTGAAAGATAAAGACGAATTGGTCTATTTATTAGAAAATAGTGGATTAAATGAGAGATTGTCTAGATTGGCTTCTATTGATAGAGAACCACTTTCTATTAGGTTAGAATTTTGTGAATCGGGATGTTACTTTAAAATAGCAAAAGATGATGTGAGCGATATATCGAGTGTTAAAGGAGAAAAATTTAAATTCTTTAGAAGAGGCTGGTCTTGCGTACTCAAATCACAAAAAAATAAAAATGTTTCTAAGCTAAACTCTCCTAATATATTAGAAGGGCAGTATAATCCTAAGAAGTTAGATGGACAATATTTTTTTCACTCGGGGCATATTCTAGGTAAACAATTTTATAGTTTTATTTCTGATTATTCATGCAATGATAAATATAGTAGTGCCAAAGATATTATAAATAGCAAAGAGAAGAACATATTTCTACAATTTAGTGTTGCGAATAAAGAATCTAGTTCGTTCGTCAATAGAAGAAGTCAGGCTTATTATGAAAATTTAGTCACTGACTATTTTAATGCTGATATTGAAGAAATTTTTTATGAAGTAAAAGCTGTTTTTTATAGCAAAGACTCTAAATACCCTATTGGAACAGAAATATTTTTAAAACCCATTATCCGCAAGAGAATTCCTTCTTTGGAAAATGATTTGGAGGAAATTCATGTCTTTATACCAAATTTTGATGTAGATTTTAATTTGTCTAAATTACCTTCAGATTACGAGGGATATGTTAGCTATCGTAAATTTTATCTTGAAGGATACGAAGAAGTTTATAAAGATTGTTTTGAAAATATCTTTAAAGATAATTCAGATATAGTAAAAAACGATGAGGGAGAAAGAATATTTTACCTCGTACTGGGTCAAGAAAAAAATGCTATTTTTAGTCATATAGGAAGAGCTCAAAAATTTCTGGGTGTAGATACAAACGCCTTAGATATTGAACAATTACCAGGTGATATTTCAAAAGATGAAATATTTATGTTTTCAGAAAATCAGCAACAAGTAATTTTTGATTATTTGAAAAATCAAAAATTAATCAATCGCTCAAGGAATAAGAATTATTTCTATCCTGTTGTTAGACGTTCGGAATACAAAGGAATTTATTTTTCTGACCAAGAAATAAGAGAAAAAAGGATACAATTTGAAAAGGGGGCAAAAACTTTAGAAGATGCTCTAAAACTTATTTAGATTTTCATTTTGTCGAAATCACTATAATATAAACTAACCTATCATTTGAATTTCTGACAAGCTTACTAGGGCTAAAGTGAAGTCGCCAGTTTTTCTGACGGAGTGCTTTAGAGCAAATTCTGTTTGGCAGAGAATCCGGCGAGTGTTTTTTTGAGTAAAAGACGAACGTTTATTTTTCTTGCGAGCAGTTTTAAAGCAAAAAAACTTTTCAGAAAATCAGGAAAGGTAAAAAAGGAATTAAAGTTAAAATAAAAAAATTTAGGAGATTATAGATTGGAGGAATAGAAGATGATTATCAGACCTGCAAGCAGAAAAGATTGTCAAGCTATTTATAGCCTTTATCAAAGTGAAAAATGGCTTTCTTTTACAGAGGAAAAAGTGAGATCTCTATTTTCAACAAATCTGTCTCATTACTTGGTGCTTGAAGAGGACCAGAAAATCCTTGGCTTTTCCCGTTATCTGACGGATGAAGTGCTGACGACCTTTTTAGCTGAAATAATTATTGATAAATCCCACCGCAGAAAAGGACTGGGACAGCAGCTGATTGAGGAGATCCACAAAAAATATCCTTTGACACGGATTGAATTAATATCTGAAGCAGATGGATTTTATCGGGCAATAAGTTTTAAGCCTGTTGGCACAGGATTTAGAAAATCTGAATGAAAGGAGACAGCCAATGACTCTTGACAACAAACTGGGTCTGACAGATTCGCTTGAACTAGCCGAGATGGTTATGCGACGGAGGCTGCCCAAGCCTGTCTAGACTTTGTTTTTCAGCAAGCTAGCTTGTCATAAGTTTACTCTTTTACATCCTTACTCAATCAACTTTCGCAAAAAGTCATGCAAAAATTGAGCATGGAATTGGTCAAAGAATTTGATAATGAAAAAGTTCCAGCAGACAGTCTGCTTTATAGACATGTCCTCTACAGAATCAAGAGTTTCCACTAAAAAGGCAGGTATTCCCATGAGAACTGAAACTGAGATGTTTGATGTGATTTTGCAAACCGCAAAAGTGCTACAGGTCGATGCAGTCGCCATGTCCGGCTCGCGGACAAACCCAAAGGCTCCCAAGGACGAGTTACAAGACTATGATGTAGTCTATATCGTGGAGGATTTGGATGGTCTGATAGCCGACCTTTCTTGGCTGGACCAGTTCGGCAAACGTATCATCGAGCAAGAGGTTACTCTGGGACACCGCCGTCTCTACCTCATGTTTTTTGAAGATGGCAATCGCATAGATTTGACCCTCTGTCCCAAGGAATACATCCAAGAGTGGGTGGACAGCGAGGTAGGTTTCAGAGTGCTAAAAGACGAAAAAGGTTTGTTTGAAGCCTATCAGCCTAATGCCAAGCGATACTGGATCGCTCCACCCTCCGAAGAGGAATTTGCAGCATCCTGCAATGAATTTTGGTGGGTATCGACTTATGTCGTCAAAGGGATTCGAAGAAATCAGCTGATCTATGCGACTGATCACCTCTATGGCATTTGCCAGCAAGAACTCTTGAAGGTCTTGGCTTGGCAGGTAGTAAGTGCTCGAGGTACCGTAGACATTGGAAAGAACTACAAGTATCTCTTTCAATATCTACCAGCGGAGCAAGAGAAGGAGTTCTCTAATCTGCTTGATTTATCTAGTTTAGAGAAGGTCACTCAGTCTTTGTTTTCTACCATGAAGCTATTCAATTGTGAAGCGCAAAAATTGGCAAAAAAGATGGGGTTTGCCTACAATCACATAGAGGCTAAGAAGATGACGGTTTATGCTGAGGAGAAACTGTCGAATCATTGATTCAATCATCTATTTTAAACACTTAAAACTACAGAAAGGATTGTTTGGTTTCAGAATGTAACTGAATTCCTTTTTCTAAAAAATCTACTCAACATTCTTTGAAAGGAGTTGAACACGCCCTAAAGGTGTGTAAAGCTCATAATTCCATCATTTAACAACGTATTAAAAACTACAGAAAGGATCGTTTGGTTACTTGTAGTAACTGAACACAGGACTAATTTCCTAGGAAAAAAGATAAATCGCTTTGGGTTCATGGCCCCTGCATCGATTTCCTTTTTTTCTACAGAAATTTTCGGCAAGCCGAAACGTCCCTTTGTATCTTATATGAGTAATATTCAAATCATGTCCCTGGAGGACATCATGGGAGAGCGCTTTGGTCGCTACTCCAAATACATTATTCAAGAACGGGCTCTTCCTGATATTCGGGATGGCTTGAAACCTGTTCAACGGCGGATTCTTTATTCTATGAATAAGGACGGGAATACCCATGACAAGGGCTACCGGAAATCTGCTAAGTCTGTCGGAAATATCATGGGGAATTTCCACCCTCACGGGGATAGTTCCATCTATGATGCCATGGTCCGTATGTCTCAAGACTGGAAAAACCGTGAAATTCTAGTCGAAATGCACGGTAACAATGGTTCAATGGACGGTGATCCACCGGCTGCCATGCGTTATACTGAAGCCCGTCTATCTGAAATTGCTGGTTATCTCCTTCAAGATATCGAAAAGAACACAGTTCCGTTTGCCTGGAACTTTGATGATACAGAAAAAGAGCCAACTGTTTTGCCTGCAGCCTTTCCAAACCTTTTGGTCAATGGGGCTACAGGGATTTCAGCTGGTTACGCGACAGATATTCCGCCTCATAACCTTGCTGAAGTCATCGATGCCGTGGTCTACATGATTGACCATCCATCTGCCAAGGTAGACAAACTCATGGAATTTTTGCCTGGGCCTGATTTCCCGACAGGTGCCATTATTCAAGGTCGCGATGAGATCAAGAAAGCCTATGAAACAGGTAAGGGACGGGTGGTTGTTCGTTCTAAGACAGAAATAGAGCAACTCAAAGGCGGCAAGCAACAAATCATCGTCACTGAGATCCCTTATGAAATCAATAAGGCTGTCTTGGTCAAGAAGATTGACGATGTTCGCGTTAACAACAAGGTGGCCGGTATTGCTGAAGTTCGGGATGAGTCTGACCGGGATGGTCTTCGGATTGCCATTGAGTTAAAGAAAGATGCCAATGCAGATTTGATCTTGAACTACTTGTTCAAGTACACAGATTTGCAGGTCAACTACAACTTCAATATGGTGGCGATTGACAACTATACTCCTCGTCAAGTGGGAATTGTTCCGATTTTGTCTAGCTACATTGCTCACCGTCGGGATATCATAGTCGCTCGCTCTCGCTTTGACAAGGAAAAGGCGGAACGACGCCTCCACATTGTAGAGGGCTTGATCCGCGTGATTTCTATACTCGATGAAGTCATCGCTCTGATCCGTGCTTCTGATAACAAGGCAGATGCCAAGGAAAACCTCAAAGTCAGCTACGATTTCACAGAAGAACAAGCAGAAGCCATTGTTACCTTGCAATTGTACCGCTTGACCAATACGGATATCGTGACCTTGGAAGAAGAGCATGCTAACCTCAAGGAGCAAATCGCGACCTTGGCAGCTATCATTGGGGATGAACGGACCATGTTCAATCTCATGAAGAAGGAATTGCGTGAAGTTAAGAAGCTCTTTGGCAATCCGCGTCGCAGTGAGTTGCAAGACACTGCTAAGACGATCGAGATTGATACAGCCAGTCTGATTGTTGAAGAGGAGACCTTCGTTAGCGTGACTCGTGCTGGTTATATCAAACGAACCTCTCCTCGTTCTTTCAATGCATCAACGGTGGAAGAAGTCGGTAAGCGGGACGATGATGAATTGATTTTTGTAGAGCCTGCTAAGACTACCCAGCATCTCTTGCTCTTTACCAATTTAGGAAATGCCATTTATCGACCTGTTCATGAATTGGCAGATACCAAGTGGAAGGATATCGGAGAACACCTCAGTCAGACCTTGACCAATTTCGAGCAGGAAGAAGAAATTATTTTTGCAGAGATTGTGGATCAGTTTGAGGGCGTGACCTACTTCGCAGCTACCCAACAGGGACAAATCAAGCGCTTTGAACGCAAGGAATTGAGCCCATGGCGGACCTATCGCTCCAAATCAACCAAGTATGCTAAGTTGAAGGACCAAGAGGACCGTATCGTAGCGGTTGCACCAGTTGTCCTCGAGGACATCATGGTCATTACCAAAAATGGTTATGGCTTACGCTTCAATATTGAGGAAGTCCCAGTGGTCGGGGCTAAAGCAGCAGGAGTTAAAGCCATTAACCTCAAAGACGGGGATCAGGTGGTAGCAGTCTTTAAATCGACAACACCAAGTATGTACATTCTGACCCAACGAGGTAGTCTCAAACGGATGTCACAAGACGATATTCCTGTGACCAGCCGGGCTAAACGTGGACTACAAGTCTTACGTGAGCTGAAGTCTAAACCACACCGCGTCTTCAAGGCAGGTCCAGTCTTCACGGACCAAGGAGATTTTGATCTCTTTACGAGCCAGGAGGAAGTAGGAGAGCAGGATCAAATCCTTCAAATTACCTCGACAACAGGACAGGTGACAGAAGTGGATGTTACCCAACTTAGTTTGTCAGAACGAACCAGCAATGGTTCCTTTGTCAATGATCAAATTTCTGATCAAGAAGTCTTTACTGCTAGAATTAAATAAGATAAAAGTCAGCTCTTTTGTAGCTGGCTTTCTTGATTGATAAATTTTCAGAAAATTGCAAACTCCACTTGAAATTCTCATGGAATGGTGTAAAATAGAGTACATGAATAAGTCATCTTCAAAGGTGGCTCTTGCTATTTAGCAAGTCTTGAATGGAAGAAGGAAAATAAATATGACAGTATCACTTGATTGGGAAAATCTTGGATTTTCTTATATGAAATTACCCTATCGATACATTTCTTATTACCGAAATGGAGCCTGGGAGAAGGGAGAGTTATCTGAAGATTCCACTCTTCATATTTCAGAATCTTCTCCAAGTTTGCACTATGGACAGCAAGCCTTTGAAGGATTGAAGGCTTATCGGACAAAGGATGGCAGTATTCAATTATTCCGTCCGGATGAAAATGCAAAACGCTTACAACGGACGGCTGATCGTCTTTTGATGCCTCAAGTTCCAACGGATATGTTTGTGGAAGCTTGTAAAGCAGTAGTGCGTGCCAATGAAGAATATGTCCCACCATATGGAACTGGTGGAACTCTCTATCTTCGCCCCTTGTTGATTGGGGTTGGAGATATTATCGGTGTGAAACCAGCAGAGGAATACATCTTTACCATCTTTGCAATGCCAGTAGGAAACTACTTCAAGGGTGGCTTGGTCCCAACCAACTTCCTGATTCAAGATGAGTACGACCGGGCAGCACCTCATGGGACAGGTGCAGCGAAAGTTGGTGGAAACTATGCCGCTAGCCTCTTACCTGGTAAATTAGCTAAGTCTCGGAACTTCTCCGACGTGATTTACCTGGATCCAGCGACTCACACCAAGATTGAAGAAGTAGGGTCAGCAAACTTCTTTGGAATTACAGCTGATAATGAGTTTGTCACTCCACTGAGTCCTTCCATCTTGCCATCAATTACCAAATATTCCTTGCTCTACCTAGCAGAGCATCGTCTTGGTTTGACACCAATCGAAGGGGATGTGCCAATTGATCATCTCGACCGTTTTGTTGAAGCAGGTGCTTGTGGAACAGCAGCAGTCATTTCTCCGATTGGTGGAGTTCAACACGGAGATGACTTCCATGTCTTCTATTCAGAAACAGAAGTAGGGCCAATTACCCGGAAGCTTTATGATGAATTAACAGGCATCCAGTTTGGTGATATTGAAGCACCAGAAGGATGGATTTTCAAGGTAACTGAATAAATCAAATACGACGGGAGGCTAGGACAAAAGTCCTAGCCTCCCGTCGTATTTGGATTGTCGAGCAAGACGCAGTGGTTGAGTGGGCTCTACTATTTCATCAGCTTTTACAGCCCTACTCAACTGTGCGGAGGTGAAACGACGAAATCGAATTCTAACGAATGACCGATTTATGTCCCACTCCCTCTTTTTTTGTCAGAAGCAGATAGATGCGAAATGAAATAATTTAATCATTAAACATTTTCGGCTTGCAAGCATGTGAAAAATTTTGTAAAATAAAGGGGTTGAAATGAGGAGGAAGAATGAGTAAGAAAGATAAAAAAATTGAAATTCAAATTGCAGATAGTAAAGTGCTTGTAGGTAAAGAAACCTTTGATGGCTACCAATTAACGATTGGAAAAAAGGCTATTGCTGAGATTGCTGATATGGGTGCTCAGTTTGCTCTTGTGAAAAACGGATCCGTAGATAGTCTTTTTAAATCCCTTGAAAAAGCAGTGGAAAGTGCCATCGAAAATTATAATTTGAACAAATAAGGGGTTGCATTTTCATTTAATCAATGGTATAATTGTGTCTGTTGATTTGCTTGGAGAGATAGCGAAGAGGCTAAACGCGGCGGACTGTAAATCCGCTCCTTCGGGTTCGGGGGTTCGAATCCCTCTCTCTCCATTCTATGTTTGGGGTATAGCCAAGCGGTAAGGCAAGGGACTTTGACTCCCTCATGCGTTGGTTCGAATCCAGCTACCCCAGTTCTAGGTAATATCAGATAAGGTGGTAAAATATCTACTCAGGTATTTTATTTCTTTATATGAAGAAGTCGTTGTAGATCATTTTGATTTCGTTGCGAGTGCTTGCTTAGGAAAAATAATTATAAGTATGTCAAGTTTAGAAAACTTGATTGTTGGAGGATTTTTTAGATGAATGAATTTGAAGATTTGCTAAACAGTGTTAGCCAAGTTGAGCCAGGTGATGTTGTTACTGCTGAAGTTTTGACAGTTGACGCTACACAAGCTAACGTTGCAATCTCTGGAACTGGTGTCGAAGGTGTCTTGACTCTTCGCGAATTGACAAACGATCGTGATGCTGACATCAATGACTTGGTTAAACCAGGTGAAACACTTGAATTGCTTGTTCTTCGTCAAGTAGTTGGTAAAGATACTGATACAGTAACTTACCTTGTATCTAAAAAACGTTTGGAAGCTCGCAAAGCATGGGACAAATTGGTCGGACGTGAAGAAGAAGTTGTTACTGTTAAAGGAACTCGCGCTGTTAAGGGCGGACTTTCAGTAGAATTTGAAGGACTTCGTGGATTTATTCCAGCTTCAATGCTTGATACTCGTTTTGTACGTAACACTGAACGTTTCGTAGGTCAAGAATTTGATGCTAAAATCAAAGAAGTTGACGCAAAAGAAAACCGCTTCATCCTTTCTCGTCGTGAAGTTGTTGAAGCTGCATCAGCTGCAGCACGCGCTGAAGTATTTGGTAAATTGAACGTTGGTGATGTTGTAACTGGTAAAGTTGCTCGTATCACTAGCTTCGGTGCTTTCATCGATCTTGGTGGTGTTGATGGATTGGTTCACTTGACTGAATTGTCACACGAACGCAACGTTTCACCTAAATCAGTTGTAACTGTTGGTGAAGAAATCGAAGTGAAAGTTCTTGACTTGAACGAAGAAGAAGGTCGTGTATCACTTTCATTGAAAGCTACAACACCTGGACCATGGGATGGCGTTGAACAAAAATTGGCAGCTGGTGATGTAATCGAAGGTACAGTTAAACGTTTGACTGACTTTGGTGCATTCGTTGAAGTGTTGCCAGGTATCGATGGACTTGTTCATATCTCACAAATTTCACACAAACGTGTTGAAAATCCAAAAGATGTGCTTAAAGTTGGACAAGAAGTAACTGTTAAAGTTCTTGAAGTAAATGCTGCTGATGAACGTGTATCACTTTCTATCAAAGCACTTGAAGAACGTCCAGCTCAAGAAGAAGGCGAAAAACAAGAAAAACGTCAACAACGTCCACGTCGTCCAAAACAAGAAAAACGTGACTTTGAACTTCCAGAAACTCAAACTGGATTCTCAATGGCTGACTTGTTTGGTGACATTGAATTGTAATCATATTAAAAAGCTTGCTTAGGCAAGCTTTTTTTACTTGTAAAATGATCGATTTTTTGATATACTATCATAGTTGCCACCCTTAGTGTAATGGATATCACGTAAGATTCCGGTTCTTGAGATGGGAGTTCGATTCTCTCAGGGTGGATGACGATAGGAGAGCTGAGAGGCTCTCTTTTTTGTTTTTAGGCAAGAAGCATTTTAAAAAGTAGGAGTAGGCCTTCGGGTCTCCTTTTTAATGTTCATAAGATAAAAAAACACCATGTCCTAGACATGGTGTTTGATTATTTGCTTAGTTTTTAGAAGCTGCTTGGAATTCTGGATTCTTCCATGCTTCATCAATAATAGCTTGCAATTCTTTTGCAGATGCTTGCATTTTTTGTGTTTCAGCGTCGTTCAATGGAATATTTACTGGACGAACGATACCGTGGGCACCAACGATAGCTGGTTGACCGATAAAGACGTTTTCGACTCCGTATTGGCCTTCTTGGAAGACTGAAAGTGGAAGTACGGCATTCTCGTCATCAAGGATGGCACGAGTGATACGAGCAAGGGCAACGGCGATACCGTAGTAAGTAGCCCCTTTCTTGTTGATGATTGAGTAAGCAGCATCACGTACAGAGATGAAGAGATCTACAAGGTCAGCTTCATTCAAGTCACGGTTTGCTTGCAACCATTGTTCCAATTTTACACCGGCAACGTTAGCATGTGACCAAACAGCGAATTCTGAGTCACCGTGTTCACCCATGATGTAGGCGTGGACTGAACGTGCATCAACACCAATGGTTTCAGCAAGAGCTTGACGGAAACGAGCTGAGTCAAGAGAAGTACCAGACCCGATAACGCGTTCTTTAGGGAAACCTGAGAATTTCCAAGTAGAGTATGTCAAGACGTCAACTGGGTTTGCAGCTACAAGGAAGATACCGTTAAATCCTGAAGCAACAACTTGCTCAACGATTGATTTGTTGATGGCAAGGTTTTTTCCTACGAGGTCAAGACGAGTTTCACCTGGTTTTTGAGGAGCGCCTGCTGTAATAACAACTAAGTCCGCATCCGCACAGTCTTCGTACTTAGCAGCATAGATCTTCTTAGGTGAAGTGAAGGCAAGGGCATGGCTAAGGTCTTCTGCATCACCAACCGCTTTTTCAAACAATTGAGGGATTTCGATGATACCTAATTCTTGTGCGATACCTTGAGTAACAAGTGCAAAAGCGTAAGATGAACCTACAGCGCCGTCACCGACAAGGATAACTTTTTTATGTTGTTTAGTTAAAGTCATTATTCTAAACGTCTCCTTCTATTTTTTTGGGTTTCCCCATTCGCATTTATTCTACCACTTTTACTATTCTTTGTCACGGTTTTACGTTTAATTTGGACGATGTAAACGTTTTTACACTTGTGTTCCGAAGGAGAAAAAAAGTACTAAATGTGTTATAATAGTATGGTGAATTAATTAAAGAGAGGCATTGTTTTAATGCAGGATAATAACTTAGTTGATGTTAATTTAACATCGGAAATGAAGACCAGTTTTATCGATTACGCTATGAGTGTTATCGTATCTCGGGCTCTTCCTGACGTACGGGATGGTTTAAAGCCAGTTCATCGTCGGATCTTATACGGAATGAATGAACTTGGGGTTACGCCAGATAAACCACATAAGAAATCTGCCCGTATTACTGGGGATGTTATGGGTAAATACCACCCACACGGAGACTCATCAATCTATGAAGCTATGGTTCGTATGGCGCAATGGTGGAGTTATCGCTACATGCTTGTAGACGGTCATGGGAACTTTGGTTCTATGGATGGAGATGGCGCCGCTGCCCAACGGTATACGGAAGCTCGTATGAGCAAGATTGCTCTTGAAATGCTTCGAGATATCAACAAGAATACAGTTGATTTCACAGATAACTATGATGCCAGCGAACGGGAACCAAACGTCCTTCCAGCTCGCTTCCCTAACTTGTTAGTCAATGGGGCGACAGGGATTGCGGTAGGGATGGCGACAAATATCCCACCGCACAACCTCGGTGAGTCTATTGATGCTGTCAAGTTAATGATGGACAATCCTGATGTGACAACGCGTGAGTTGATGGAAGTGCTTCCTGGACCTGACTTTCCAACTGGAGCCTTGGTCATGGGCAAATCAGGTATTCATAAGGCCTATGAAACAGGAAAGGGCTCGATTGTCTTGCGTTCTCGCACGGAGATTGAAGAGACCAAGACTGGTCGTGAACGCATTGTTGTGACAGAATTTCCTTATATGGTCAACAAGACCAAAGTGCATGAACATATTGTACGTTTGGTCCAAGAGAAACGGATTGATGGCATTACTGCTGTTCGGGATGAATCAAACCGTGAAGGGGTTCGTTTCGTCATTGAAGTCCGTCGCGATGCTTCAGCTAATGTCATCTTAAACAATCTCTTCAAGATGACCCAAATGCAAACCAACTTTGGTTTCAACATGTTGGCCATCCAAAATGGTGTCCCTAAAATTCTCTCCCTTCGTGAGATTTTAGGATCATATATTGAGCACCAAAAAGAAGTAGTGACTCGTCGGACCATCTTTGATAAAGAGAAGGCGGAAGCTCGTGCCCATATCTTGGAAGGACTCTTAATCGCTCTTGATCACATCGATGAAGTGATTAAAATCATCCGGAATAGCCAGACAGATGCAGAAGCTCAAGCTGAATTGATGAGTAAGTTTAAGCTTTCTGAGCGTCAAAGCCAAGCTATCTTGGATATGCGTCTTCGTCGTTTGACTGGTTTGGAACGCGACAAGATCCAAAGCGAATACGATGACCTCATTGCTTTGATTGCTGATCTTGCAGACATTTTAGCTAAGCCTGAGCGTGTAGCTACGATCATCAAGGAAGAATTGGATGAAGTTAAACGTAAATTCGGCGATGCTCGTCGTACTGAGTTGATGGTCGGAGAAGTTCTTTCTCTTGAAGATGAGGACTTAATTGAAGAAACAGACGTTTTGATTACCCTGTCCAACAAAGGCTATATTAAACGCTTGGATCAAGCTGAATTTACCGCTCAGAAACGTGGGGGGCGTGGTGTTCAAGGTACAGGGGTCAAGGATGATGACTTTGTCCGTGAATTGGTTTCTACTAGCACCCATGATCGTTTGCTCTTCTTTACCAATAAGGGACGGGTATATCGTCTCAAAGGCTATGAAATCCCTGAATACGGCCGTACAGCCAAAGGACTTCCGATTGTTAACTTGCTGAAGTTAGATGATGGAGAATCCATCCAGACAATTATTAACGTCGCTCAGGATCGTAGTGAAGACTCCTATCTCTTCTTTACAACGCGTTCTGGACTAGTTAAACGGACCAGTGTGGCCGAGTTTGCCAACATCCGTCAAAATGGCTTGAAAGCTCTTAACCTCAAAGATGAGGATGAGCTAATCAACGTCTTCCTTACTGATGGGAATGCTGACGTTATCATTGGGACTAAATTTGGGTATTCTGTTCGTTTCAAAGAGTCTGTTGTTCGGAATATGGGACGTTCAGCAACTGGTGTCCGAGGTGTCAACCTTCGTCCGGGGGATCAAGTGGTCGGTGCAAGCGTGATTACAGATCAAGATGAAGTATTGATTATCACTGAAAAGGGATATGGTAAACGCACGCGTGCTGATGAGTATCCAACCAAAGGACGTGGTGGTAAAGGGATTAAAACTGCGAATGTGGCTGAGAAAAATGGTCCTCTTGCCGGTCTCATGACTGTCAAAGGAGATGAGGATTTGATGATTATCACCAATACAGGCGTCATGATTCGTACAAGCGTCGCGAATATTTCTCAAACTGGACGTTCGACTATGGGTGTGAAAGTCATGCGTCTGGATCAAGATGCCCAAATCGTAACCTTTACAACGGTTCAAGCTGACGAAAAAGATGAGTCAGAAACTGAAAGTGAAGGGTAGGGTGAACAATGGCTTCAAGAAGAAAAAAGAAGAAAACAAGCTTACGCAATCGCTTGATTAATATCTTTGCTACCTTGCTGATCCTTTTGTCTATCGCTCTGATTTTTAATGCTCCGATTCGGAACATGATCATGGTTTGGCATACCAATCAGTACCAGGTCAACAAGGTATCGAAAAAGACCATCGATAAGAATAAAGAGGCTAAGACTAGCTTTGACTTTAAAGAAGTCAAATCGCTGTCTACAGAATCTGTCATCAATGCCCAATGGCAGGCACAAAAGTTACCTGTTATTGGAGGAATTGCAATTCCAGAATTGAAGATGAACCTTCCGATTTTTAAAGGCTTAGATAATGTGGGGCTTTATTATGGGGCAGGTACCATGAAAGAGGACCAGGTTATGGGGCAAAGGAATTACTCCTTGGCCAGTCACCATGTCTTTGGTTTGACTGGGGCAAATGAAATGCTCTTTTCCCCATTAGAACATGCCAAAGCTGGAATGAAAATCTATATCACTGATAAGGAAAAGGTGTATACCTATGTCATCAATTCTGTTGAGACAGTAACGCCAGATCGGGTCGATGTCATTGCAGATCGAGAAGGGGTAAATGAAATTACTTTGGTGACCTGTGAGGATGCTGCAGCAACTTATCGTACGATTGTAAAAGGTACTTTGGAAACTTCAGTAGATTACTCAAAAGCACCAAAAGATATCCTAGAAGCTTTCACAAAATCTTATAATCAAATGCAATTATAATCAACAAAAAAAGAGGTCCTTGACCTCTTTTTTTCTGTTAATTTTCTGCCAATTTGTAAGAGGATAGTCATAAAATGTTACCTGACTGACATATTTTTGCATGCTTTCTATTTTATAATAGAAGAGTGATAGAAAGAAGCTTGGAGGAACCGAATGCCTACAGAAGATATCTATACTCTGCTAAGAAATTTCTACGGCTTACTGGTCAATGATTTTCCAAAAACGGGACTCATTACCAAGGGAATCTACGAAGTTGAACAGGTCTTTAAAACCATTGAAAACCTTCCTGATGATCAAGAACACTTAATTCGATACGAAATTCGTCAATTCCTAAGGACCTTGGAACAAGTGCAAGAAGGCTATAGAATTAACTTCTCAAATGAAGAAACTCGAATCCTTGAAAACCTAAGAGAAGTAGTTTGTCCTATATAAATTTTATACAGACTCATCCATTTTCCTCCTCAATTGCGAATTATTAATTGAGGAGGTTTTTTATGTATCATATTGTATTTCAAGAAGCTAGTCTTTTACCTAGAGAACGCTTGCTTACAGAAGGCCCTGATAAGCTCAGTAATCAAGAATTGCTGTCCATCTTATTACGGACGGGGAACAAAAATAAAACAGTCTACGAGATCGCACAGGAGCTCTTAGGCTCACTAAAGAGCTTAAAGGAATTGGCTAGTATGAGCTTTCAGGAGCTACAGGAAGTTCCAGGGATTGGGAAAGTAAAGGCAATTGAGCTGTTAGCTGCTATTGAACTTGGGAAACGGATCCAGACTTCCCAAGTGATTGAAACAGAACAAATTATGAGTAGTCAGAAGCTTGCAAAGATGATGCAGCAAAAGATCGGCCATGAGAAACAAGAGCATTTACTGGCCTTGTATCTGAATACCCAGAACCAAATTATCCATCAGCAAGTGATTTTTATCGGAACAGTCAATCGTAGCATTGCAGAACCTCGAGAGATCTTGCATTATGCCATCAAGCATATGGCGACGTCTTTAATCCTTGTTCACAACCATCCATCTGGAATCATTCATCCGAGTAAGAATGATGATGGTGTCACCCAACAAATGATTGAAGCCTGTAATTGTCTTGGAATTGTTTTTCTTGACCATCTGATTGTCTCAACCGATGACTATTATAGCTACCGAGAGGAGACAGACTTATTGGTATAGACGGAAAGAGAGTGGGACAGAAATCGGTCATTCGTTAGAATTCGATTTCGTCGTCCCACCTCCTCACAGTTGAGTAGGGCCATAAAAGCTGATGAACTCAGCGTAGTGGAGCCCACTCAACCACTGCGTCTTGCTCGACAATCCAAAGACAATTGAGAGGCTAGGACTTTTGTCCCAGCCTCATTTATTAAGTATTTTTGCGCATAAAGTAGAGAAGGGTTTGCAGTTCACTGGTTAGATCGACATATTGGACAACCACATCTTTTGGAACTGTTAAGTGTACTGGGGAAAAGCTAAGGATTCCCTTGATACCAGCTTCAACCAGTACATCTGCAACTTCTTGAGATTTTACACTTGGAACGGTTAAAATGGCTGTTTGGATCTCTTGTCCCTCTAGTTTTTCTTTCAGCGTTGAGATGCCGTAAATCGGAATACCATCTTTACTTTTAGTACCGACTAACTCATGATCATCGGTATCAAATGCCATGACAATCTTCATCTTGTTTCGCTCATGGAAGCGATAGTGAAGAAGGGCACTTCCCATATTCCCAATACCAACGATAGCAACATTGGTGATGGAGTTATCATTTAAGAGATCTGCGAAAAAGTTCATTAACTTTTTGACATCATAACCAAAACCACGTCGTCCTAGCTCTCCGAAGTAGGAGAAGTCGCGACGAACAGTTGCGGAGTCAATCCCGATGGCTTCAGCAATCTGTTTTGAATTGGCTCTCTCGATTTTCTCTGCATTAAAGCGTTTAAAAATGCGGTAGTAGAGGGAGAGTCGTTTGGCAGTAGCACGAGGAATTGGATTAGTCTTATCTTGTTTCACAATATCACAACCTTTCAAATCTATTGTATAAAAAGTTTGTGAATAAAGCAACTATCTTCTACTAAAAAAACACCAAAAAGGTGCTTTTCTTTCTTAGTTGGAATTTCTTAAACTCTGATCAAACTGAATCAGATAGCGATAGAAGTCGCCTATCTTTCCAGTAAAAGGTAATGTTTGTCCCTTGTAGGATACGGAAACAACCTGATAGGAATCTGGAAGGGTCACACAGCCTGAAAAAGCTAATAAACAGTGATCCAAATTATCGTAGCTGATCTGACGTTCCTTTTTGTATGCATCCAAATAAGTGAGGACTATGAGACCATTGGTCATTACTTTTCAATCCTTTCAAAGATTTCCCGTTCAACTAGACTATCCATAAGGAAGTAGAATTTTTGTTGGATGATTTTGTTTTCTGGATTTTTAAAAATATTCACCAAACGAAGACCTGACTTATCAGTAATGTTAATTTTAAATCCTGTTAAATCCTTATTGATGATAATTTTTAGCTTAAAGCCATCCCCGCTGTTTGGAACAGCTTCTAATAAACGATTTAATTCGTAGTTCCCAACCTTTGTTTGTGCAAAGGTATTGTCGCGTAGGGTATATTTTTTAATATTTGGATGGATTGCGTATGTGTAATCGCAGTTTGGTAATGAGACAGATGTTTCAAATGCCATGTAATTCTCCTAAAATTTTGTGAATGGTTGTTATAAAAGTATCGACCTCAGCGGTCGTATTGAATTCGGATAAACTAATGCGAATAGATTCCTTCAATCGATGAGAATCTTCGCCATAATAAGCCGCAAGAACGTGGCTTGGTTGAACAGTTCCTGCTGTACAAGCAGAGCCGGTTGAGACTGAAATTCCTGCCATGTCTAAACGAAGCAGTAGGATATCATTGCTGATACCTGGAAAGCCGATATTTAAGACATGAGGAAGTTTGGAGTCTGTGCAATTCAGATAAAAATCTAGATCCTCTAGGCCAGTTAGGATACGTTCAGATAAGCTCTGAATATACTGATAATTTGCGTCTAACTGATCAGTTGCTTCTTTGAGGGCTTGAGCCATTCCAGCAATTGAAATCAAGTTCTCTGTGCTAGCTCGACGTTTGTCTTCTTGGTCACCCCCGTGTAAGAGATTGAAGAAGTCAGGCTTTTTAGCATAGAGAAGACCAACTCCCTTAGGCCCGTGAAATTTATGGGCCGATGCGGTTAGAAAATCAACTCCTAGCTCTTCAGGGGCTACAGCAAGTTTACCAACGGCTTGAACAGCATCAACATGAAAAGCAGCAGGATGGTCTTTTAAAAGGTCAGAAATTGCCTTGATAGGCAAGAGATCACCCGTTTCGTTGTTGGCATACATGGTGGATACTAAAATTGTATCGGGACGAAGTGCAGCTCGAATATCTTCAGGTCGAATTTTTTGATCTACTGGTTGAATGATGGTTACTTCAAATCCATATTCTTGGACCAAGTACTCAATCGGTTCAAGAACGGCATGGTGCTCAATAGCCGTGGTAATAATATGCTTCCCTTGCTGTCTATGTTTGAGACAGTAGCCCTTTATAACAGTGTTATTACTTTCGGTCCCGCCAGAAGTGAAGATAATCTGTTGACTAGAGGTCTTTAAACAAGTTGCAACGCATTCCCTAGCATCTCTAAGAATCTTTTTCGCTTGACGACCATGGGAGTGGAGGCTAGAGGGATTTCCGAAACTGGTCTCCATCGTTTCTGTCATCACCTTGATTACTCCTGGGCTTAGGGGAGTGGTTGCCGCATTGTCAAAATAAATCACGACATCACCTTATTTCTTGTGGTATGCAAAGAGTGGACTAACTGGTTTACGCTCTTGGATACGTACAAGGGCATCTCCAATCAATTCGCTTGCAGTAATGTATTTTACATTTTGGGGTTTTTGCTCTTTGGTTGCTACAGAGTCTGTAACCAAAATTTCTTTAATCGGTGCTTGGTCTAGTAATTCTGCAGCTCCCTTAACGAAAAGTCCGTGACTAGAAACGGCATAAATCTCAGTAGCGCCGTCGCGTTGAACAATTTTTGCAGCCTCAGAGAAGGTTTTTCCTGTATTCAAAATATCATCGATCAGGATTGCTTTTTTACCTTTAACATCCCCGATGATGTAGCCCTCGTCACGGCTAGAGTCGTCTTGGGCGTAGTCGATGATAGCAATTGGGGCATCTAGATATTCTGCAAGATTGCGTGCGCGTTTCACTCCAGAATTTTTAGGGCTGACAACCACTACATCTGAACCGGTTAAACCTTGTTTGATATAGTGATCAGCAAATAGAGGAATCGTGAACAAGTTGTCTACTGGGATATCGAAGAAGCCTTGTACTTGAACCGCATGAAGATCGAGGGTTACAACACGGTCTACCCCTGCCTTGACAAGCATGTTGGCAACTAATTTTGCTGTAATTGGTTCGCGAGGAGCAGCAGTGCGGTCTTGACGAGCATACCCAAAGTATGGAAGGACCACGTTTACGGTATGGGCACTTGCTCGTTGGCAAGCATCTACCATGATTAACAATTCCATTAAGTGATTGTTCACTGGGAAGCTAGTAGATTGGATGATGTAAATATCATATCCACGCACACTTTCTTCGATATTAATTTGGATTTCACCATCTGAGAATTGACGTGAAGAAAGCTTTCCGAGTGGGATGCCAGCAACTTCCGAAATTTTTTGTGCAATTTCTTGATTGGAGTTGAGTGCGAAGAGCTTCATATTGTTTTTTTCTGACATGTGTTTGATCCTCATTTAGATATTTTTGTCTAGTCTTATTTTAGCAAAAAAATTCAGTAATTTCAGCTTTTTAGCAAACTTTGAGCTAATCTTGCCACTTTGCTTTTTGCTGGCTTATATTCAATTTGTTTTTCCTTGAGAAATTCGTGAAAATAAGTTTCATCTGAGGCAGCATCTACCTCCATTTCCAACTCATAGTCCTCAATAGAATTATAACGACTACGGTCAAAGGCTAATAAACCTTTTGGGATTCTTTTCTCACGTCTCTCTGTTTCCAGACTACCCCAGACATCTAAGGCAGCTAGTGGAATTCCTAAATCAGTGAGAAAGCTGGCAATCTCACCTTGAGGGAGTTTTTTCTTGGATAGAAAGTCTTCTACCTGATCAAATGTAAGAGCTTGGTTGTATTCAAAATGTCCCGCTTCTTGCGGTACTTTAAGGGTTAGCTCAGCCCGATCAGCTAAGGTACGAATTCGCAAGGCCATCTGATGATTCCGGATGGCTTGGTCGGGCGTATCGATATAGTGATTGGTTTGTCGAACAGGAGGTTGTTCCTTGAAAAAATCCTTAAGAGAGTCGTATTCTTCCTTGGTTAGTAAGGTTTTAAATTCAATTTCTAAATGATTCATAGCCACGTCCTTTTCTTTCGTTTGCAAGCTCTTTATGATATAATAATAGATGTGTTTATTTTATACAAAAAACTTTGAGATGACAAGGTGATTCAATGGCGATTGATTGGGAAAATTTTTTAGATCCCTATATCCAAGCAGTTGGGGAGTTGAAGATTAAACTTCGTGGGATAAGAAAGCAGTATCGCAAACAACAAAAGCATTCCCCAATCGAGTTTGTGACCGGTCGTGTGAAGCCGATTGAGAGTATTCTCGAAAAGATGGAACGCAGAAGTATATCTGAAGAGAACCTGGCTCAAGATATGCAAGATATTGCTGGTCTGAGGATCATGGTTCAATTTGTAGATGACGTAGACGAAGTCCTAGAAGTCTTGCGGAAGCGTCAGGATATGCGCGTGGTTCAAGAACGAGACTATATTCGTCACAAAAAGTCGAGTGGCTATCGAAGCTATCACGTTGTAGTAGAGTATCCAGTAGATACCATTAATGGCTATGAAACCATTTTGGCAGAGATACAGATTCGTACTCTGTCTATGAATTTTTGGGCCACCATTGAACACTCATTAAATTACAAATATAAAGGAGATTTTCCGGACGAGATTAAAAAGCGTCTTGAAGTCACTGCGAATTTGGCTTATCAACTCGACGAGGAAATGGGCGCCATTCGTGATGCCATTCAGGAGGCGCAAGCCCTTTTTGATCCTATGCATCGTAAATTAAACGATGGTGTCGGAAATAGTGATGATACAGATGAGGACTACAGGTAAGAAGGTTTCGATTATTCGAAATCGAAAACGCCAAAGCGAAGAGGTCTTTCAACAACTTCGTTATAAATTAAAAAAGAATAATTTTATCTTGACTGAAAAACATCCGGATATCGTGATCTCCATTGGTGGAGATGGCATGTTGCTCTCGGCTTTTCATAAGTACGAGAGTCAATTAGATCGGGTTCGTTTCGTTGGGGTGCATACAGGGCATCTTGGGTTCTATACGGACTATCTAGATGATGAGATTGACAAATTAGTAGAAAATCTTAAGTATGATACAGGTGCCAAGGTATCTTACCCAATCCTGAATGTCAAAGTGACCTTTGAAAATGGCGATACTAAGATTATGCGAGCCCTTAATGAAGCGACAATCAAACGCAGTGACCGAACCATGGTGGCTGACCTAACCATCAATGGCGTTCATTTTGAGCGGTTCAGAGGGGACGGCATTACCGTTTCGACCCCTACAGGCAGTACGGCTTATAACAAATCTTTGGGAGGGGCTGTTCTTCACCCGACCATCGAAGCACTTCAAATTGCAGAAATTGCTAGCCTCAATAACCGTGTGTATCGAACTTTGGGTTCATCGATCATTGTTCCTAAAAAAGATAAGATTGAAATTACGCCAAGCCGGCCTGGTTTTCACATTCTCTCTGTTGATAATTCAACTTATTCGTATCGAAATATCGTCCATATCGAATACCAGATTGATAACCACAAGATCAATTTCGTAGCGAGCCCAAGTCATACCAGTTTCTGGAATCGGGTCAAGGATGCTTTTATTGGAGATATTGACGAATGAGGTTCGAGTTTATTGCAGACGAACACGTCAAGGTCAAAACATTCCTGAAGAAGCACCAGGTTTCAAAGGGGTTATTGGCCAAGATCAAGTTTTCTGGAGGCCAGATTTTAGTAAATGGCATTGAACAAAATGCCATCTATCTTCTCGATATAGGAGATAAGGTAACGATTGATATTCCCTCTGAGGAAGGCTATGAAGCCTTGGAGGCCATTGATCGTGATTTAGAAATCTTGTATGAAGACGATCATTTCTTAGTCCTCAACAAACCGGCCGGAGTGGCATCTATTCCTAGCTCTCTTCATTCCAATACCATTGCAAACTTTGTCAAGGGTTACTACGTTCGTAACCAGTATGAAAACCAGCTTGTTCATATTGTCACCCGTTTAGACAAAGATACCAGTGGGATCATGCTCTTTGCTAAACATGGCTATGCCCATGCCCGATTGGATAAACAACTTCAGGCTAAGACCATTCAAAAACGTTACTTTGCATTGGTAAAGGGGACGGGTGAGTTGGCAAGCAAGGGTGACATCATTGCCCCCATTGCGCGTGATGAAGATTCGATCATTACCCGAAAAGTAGCAAAAGGTGGCAAGTATGCTCATACCAGCTACCAAGTTGTCCAGTCTTTCGGTGATATTCATCTGGTGGATATCCAATTGCATACAGGCCGGACCCATCAGATTCGCGTTCATTTTTCTCATATTGGTTTTCCGCTTTTGGGAGATGATCTTTATGGTGGTTCCTTAGAAGATGGGATCCTTCGACAAGCCTTACATTGCCATTCCTTGGCTTTCTATCATCCTTTTTTGGAAGAAGAACTCCGAATTGAAAGTTCTTTGCCAGATGATTTTAGCCAGGTCTTAAAACAGTTAACAAATATTTAATTTTTTTCAAAGGAGAAACTCATGGAAGTTTTTGAAAACCTCAAAGCCAACCTGGTTGGTAAGAATGCACGTATTGTATTACCAGAAGGTGAAGAACCACGTATTCTTCAAGCAGCAAAACGAATTGTGAAAGAAACAGACGTAACCCCTGTCTTGCTTGGGAATCCGGATAAGATTGGCATTTACCTTGAAATTGAAGGTGTTTTGGAAGGATACGAAGTCATCGATCCGCATTCTTACTCAGGTTTTGAAGAGATGGTAACTTCCTTAGTTGAACGTCGCAAGGGTAAAATGACAGAAGAAGAAGCACGCCAAATTTTGCTAGATGATGTCAACTACTTTGGTGTCATGTTGGTACATCTTGGAATTGTTGATGGAATGGTGTCAGGTGCGATTCACTCAACAGCAGCAACCGTTCGTCCAGCTCTTCAAATTATCAAAACTCGTCCAAATGTTAAACGGACTTCAGGTGCCTTTATCATGGTTCGCGGATCTGAACGCTACTTGTTTGGTGACTGTGCGATTAACATCAATCCAGATGCTGAAGGCTTGGCTGAAATTGCCATCAACTCTGCTATCACAGCGAAGATGTTTGGGATTGATCCAAAAATCGCCATGTTGAGCTATTCAACAAAAGGTTCAGGTTTTGGTGAAAGTGTTGATAAAGTAGTTGAAGCAACAAAAATCGCTCATGAGCTTCGTCCAGATCTTGAAATTGATGGGGAATTGCAATTTGACGCAGCCTTTGTACCTGAAACAGCAGCATTGAAAGCTCCAGGAAGCAAGGTAGCAGGTCAAGCCAATGTCTTTATCTTCCCTGGTATCGAAGCTGGTAACATTGGTTACAAGATGGCAGAACGTCTTGGTGGCTTTGCGGCGGTAGGTCCGGTCTTGCAAGGATTGAACAAGCCAGTGAACGACCTTTCCCGCGGATGTAATGCAGATGACGTTTACAAGTTGACCTTGATCACAGCGGCTCAAGCTGTTGAACAATAAGAATAATTTAAAGGAGAGTGGGACAGAAATCGGTAATTGGTTAGAATTCAATTTCGTCGTCCCACCTTTGCACAGTTGAGTAGGGCTGTAAAAGCTGATGAAGTCAGCGTAGTAGAGGCCACTCAACCACTGCGTCTTGCTCGACAATCCAAAGAAAATTGAGAGGCTGGGACTTTTGTCCCAGCCTCTTTTTATTGATAAAGTCAGAATTGTAAAAGTAAAAGTCCATTCTGTGGTATACTAGGAATATGATGGATTTAAAAGATTACGGGATTACCATGTGGGAGGAGAAAAAAATTGCTTCTTTCCGAAGAAAAATATTAGCATGGTATGATGCCAATAAACGGGATCTTCCCTGGAGAAGGACGCAGGATCCTTATAAAATTTGGATCTCAGAGATTATGCTCCAGCAGACACGCGTCGATACGGTTATTCCTTATTATGAGCGTTTTCTTGACTGGTTTCCGACGATTGAGGATTTGGCTAAGGCGCCAGAAGAGAAACTCTTGAAAGCTTGGGAAGGTTTGGGTTATTACTCACGGGTTCGCAATATGCAGAAAGCTGCTCAGCAGATGATGGAAGACTACGGAGGTTTATTTCCATCAACCTATGAGGCTATCTCAAAACTTAAGGGAATTGGACCTTATACAGCCGGTGCTATAGCTAGTATTGCTTTTGGCTTGCCAGAACCAGCAGTGGATGGCAATGTCATGCGGGTCCTAGCCCGCTTGTTTGAGGTGGACTATGATATCGGAATCCCGACCAATCGTAAAATTTTTCAAGCCATGATGGAAATCTTAATCGATCCGGACCGTCCTGGCGACTTTAATCAAGCCTTAATGGATTTAGGCTCTGATATCGAATCACCAGTCAATCCAAGGCCGGAGGAGAGTCCTGTTAAGGAATTTAGTGCGGCTTATCAGCATGGAACCATGGATCGTTATCCCATCAAGGCTCCTAAAAAGAAACCAGTGCCAGTTTATTTAACAGCCTTTATTATAAAGGATAGTCAAGGGCGCTATTTGCTGGAGAAAAATGAACGAGAAGGCCTATTATCTGGTTTTTGGCATTTTCCCTTGATTGAAGTGGATAATCTATCGGAGAACTTGGGGCAGTTGTCTCTACTGGATGGAAAGGGGCAAGCAGGAGACCTTCCGGAAATACTTTCCTTTGAACAGGATTATGACTTGGTCATTGATTGGCAAGAGAAATCTTATCCCATCGTCCAGCATGTCTTTTCACATCGCAAATGGCAGGTTCAACTTCGTTACGGCTTGGTAAAAGAAGGAGAGCAGCCAACAAGTGAATCGACTGTTTGGTTAAGACCAGAAGAATTTTCGGCCTATCCTTTTGCCAAACCCCAGCAAAAGATTTGGACGACTTTTACAGAAAACGAAAAATGAGAGTGGGACAGAAATCGGTAATTCGTTAGAATTCGATTTCGTCGTCCCACCTCCGCACAGTTGAGAAGGGCTGTAAAAGCTGATGGAATCAGCGTAGTAGAGCCCACTCAACCACTGAGTCTTGCTCGACAATCCAAAGATAATTAAGAGGCTAGGACTTTTGTCCCAGCCTCAATTTTTTCTTATAGATGAGCGAATGCTTTAATTTCTTCTTCTGACATAGAAGAGTCACAACGAACCGTTACTTCACCTGCTTCGACATGTAAAAATCCTGGTACAGTTGGAATGCCATAGGTTGAACGGAAGGCTTGTAAAGCCTCTAATTGGCTTGGTTCTTCACTATTGATGAAGTAGATATGAGCTTTTGTTTCAGCTACTACAGTTGCTAATTTAGCAGCGAACTTACGGCAATATGGGCAAGTCTTGCGTCCAATAAAGAAGGTTGCTGTTTCTTTTTGGTCGATGGCTTCTTGCGCACGCGCAACAGTGGTTACTTCAAGATCTTTAATATCTTCTAAAAATTGTTCCATGAGATTACCTCGCTTTCTTATAAATCTAGTATGCCATAAAGGGCGAAAAAATGCTGTATTTTGATACGAAAAAAAGATGAGATTGGTTGATCTCATCTTTTGTGGTTTCTTATTTTACAAAGGCATTGATTTCAGCTTCGATGTTAGCAATTTTAGCTTGAGAATCTTCGTTGCTTTCACCAACAACGGCAATGTAGAACTTAATTTTTGGTTCTGTACCTGAAGGGCGAACGGCAATCCAAGAACCATCAGCAAGTGTGTATTTCAATACATCACTTGGAGGAGTTGTCAAGGTTGTTACAGTGCCATCAGCAGCAGTAGATGTTTGTGCTTTGAAGTCTTCAGTGATTGAAACTTCTGTTGAGTTAAATTCTTTTGGCCCGTTTTCACGGAATTTCGCCATAATCGCTTTGATTTGCTCAGCACCGTCAACACCAGAAAGTGTAACAGAGATTGTCTTTTCAGCATAGTAGCCGTACTCTTTGTAGATTTCTTCGATACCGTCAGCAAGTGTCAAACCACGAGAGCGGTAGTAAGCAGCAAGCTCAGCAACGACAAGGACAGCTTGAATCGCATCTTTATCACGTACGAATGGTTTAATCAAGTAACCGAAGCTTTCTTCAAATCCCATCATGTAAGTGTGATTGTGTTTTTCTTCGAATTCTTGAATCTTTTCAGCGATGAATTTGAAACCAGTCAAGACGTTAAACATAGTTGCGCCGTAGCTTTCAGCAATCTTCGTTACCAAGTCAGTTGATACGATAGATTTGCAAAGGGCTGCATTTTCTGGAAGAGTGCCAGCATTTTTGTGAGCTTCCAAGATGTACTTAGCCATGATAGCACCGATTTGGTTACCTGAAAGGTTAAGGTAGCTACCGTCTTTTTGAAGGACTTCAACACCGACACGGTCAGCGTCAGGGTCAGTTGCCACAAGAACATCAGCTCCTACTTGGCGACCAAGTTCTTCTGCAAGAGCAAAGGCTGCTTGGCTTTCTGGGTTTGGTGATTTTACAGTTGAGAAGTCAGGGTCTGGAGTTGCTTGAGCTTCAACGACTTGAACAGAGTCAAATCCTGCTTGAGCAAGAGCACGACGAGCCAACATTTCACCAGTACCGTGAAGTGGAGTGTAGACAATCTTCATGTCTTTACCGAATTCTTCAATCAAGGCAGGATTGATGTTCACGTCTTTGACTTCTTTGAGGTATTCAGCATCAATCGCTTCACCAATAACTTCGATCAAACCAGAGGCTTTTTCTGCTTCAACATCAGCGACTTCCACAGCAAATGGATTTTCGATCGCACGAATATAGGTTGTCAAAGCATCTGCATCATGTGGAGGCATTTGGCCACCATCTTCACCGTAAACCTTGTATCCATTGAATGGAGCTGGGTTGTGGCTAGCAGTAATCATGATACCAGCAAAACAGTTGAGGTGACGAACCGCGAATGAAAGTTCTGGAGTTGGACGGAGACTTTCAAAAACATAAGATTTAATACCGTGTTTTGCAAGAACTGCTGCTGATTCAAAGGCAAACTCTGGAGAGAAGTGACGGCTATCGTAAGCGATGGCTACCCCACGTTCTTTTTCATTTCCACCCTTTGATTCGATCAAACGAGCCAAACCTTCAGTTGCTTGACGGACTACATAGATGTTAATACGGTTGGTACCGGCACCAATCAATCCACGCATACCAGCAGTACCGAATTCAAGGTTCGTGTAGAAGGCATCTTCTTTGGTTTTTTCATCCATGTTTTCCAAATCGCGACGAAGGTAATCTGGTAGGTCAGCAAAATCAGCCCATTTTTGGAAGTTTTCTTGATAAGTCATGCAAGCGTCTCCTTTTTAATATATAATTAATCGCTCACATTATAGCAAATTTTTTCAGAAAATTCTAGCGATAATTGTAAATCTTTTCAAAAATAAAGAGGGAATTTTGGATAGAAAAAAGGCTGGGACAAAAGTCCTAGCCTCTCAATTATCTTTAGATTGTCGAGCAAGACGCAGTGCTTGAGTGGGCTCTACTACGCTGATTTCATCAGCTTTTACAGCCCTACTCAACTGTGCGGAGGTGGGACAACGAAATCAAATTCTAACGAATGACCGATTTCTGTCCCACTCTCAACTTTTTATTTTAATTTTTCGAGGGCTGGGACAACGGCACTAGTGATCAGAACCGTTGCAATAACTTCGATGAGTGAGTTAGTAGACACAATCAAGCCAAGAAAATGTTGAATTCCTCTCCCAAAGGTATTACCAAAGAAGAGGTAAATCCCGCTTAAAACGAATACAGTATTGGTCATAGATCCGACAATGCCGGCTGTTATTAACCCAGTACGATTGTGCATCCATCGATAGACAAAATAAGGTGTTACCCCGATGAGAATACGCGGTACTATAGCGATGACAAGGGAATAGAGATTTCCGTTTGGCACAAAGGGACTAAATAGATAGCTTGCTGGGGTTAAAACAAGAGTATTCATCGTTAAACTAAAGAGTCCCATAAGCAGTCCTAGAATAGCACCTGTACGAGGTCCATAAATGATAGACGCGATCACGACAGGGATATGAACCAAGGTTGGCTGAATACCTGATGGTACAAAATGTAAGATGAAGGAAGTTGTAAAATGGATGGTAATCATTACCGCGAAAAATATAGCAATGCGTGAAATGGATGAGGATTTTTTCATGAAAGCGACTCCTGTATAGTAGTTAGAATGGTTTCGATAGAAGCTAAAGCTCCAGCCCCTTGATCGCCACAAGCCAGAGTAGCATAGCGAGGTTGAATAATCTGATAGCCGTAGTCTTGTAAGAGTTTTAGATTTCGTTGGGTAGCTGGGTGTTCCAGCATTTTCGTATTCATAGCGGGGGCTAGGATTTTTTTAGTTTCTTGAGGCAAGGCTAGAGCTGTGCTCGTCACCATATTATCTGCTAGCCCCATGGCAAGTTTAGCAATCGTATTGGCACTAGCCGGTGCTACTAGAAAGAGGTCTGTTTCTTTTCCAATGTCGATGTGTTCAATCCGCTGTGGATCCTCTTCAATCATGACATCTAGACCGACTGGATTTTTTGAAAGGACCTGAAGGGTTAGGGGAGTGATAAAAGCTGTAGCTGCAGGAGTCATGATTACCTTCAGCTGATGACCGAGCTTGGTCAATTGACTGGTGATATCCGCTGCCTTATATGCAGAAATACTTCCTGTAACAGCTAGTAGAATATTGGCCATAGGTTTTATCCTTTATTTGTAATGTGATGGAAGATTTTTTGAGCAATATCCAATTTCGTTTTGGCTATTCGAGTAGCATCTTTAGTAACTAAGTATGCTCGATGCTTCCCGTCTTGAATTTCGCTCAAGTCATTGGCGACAATCATTTCTGCCTGATTTTTTTTGAGGCTAGCACGAGCAACTGATAGCAGTTGATCCTGGGATACATCAACCAGCAGTTTAAATCCAATTAAACGAATGTCTGGATTCCAGGCTTTCACCAAGGAAATCAACTTAGGATTTTTCTTCAAAAAGAGAACTTGATAATCTTCCTCCGATGAAATCTTCGATTCCTGATTGGTTTGATGGAGAAATTGCTCTAAATTAGTAGCTTCTTTTACAGCATGAAAACCTGTCATATAGACTGGACTGTAGTCGGAGACAGCCATGGAATGAATAAGGACCTGATGAGTTGGAGTTTCTTTCTCAAGAACTGTTTGAAGTTCAGCGACATCTTTGATGATCACTTTTGTTAAACGAGGGTGTGCATTCGGTTGAACCGCAGTTGGGGTGGTCACCAGAGTCACAGAAAATCCTGCCTCTAAAAATTTTTCGGAAATGATTTTTCCAAGTTGACCAGTGGAATGGTTGGTAATCGAACGAACCTGATCAATTTTTTCACTCGTTCCACCAGAAGTAATCAAAATATTCATAGGCTTATTTTACAAGAATTTTATATTTTAGTAAAGCCAAGAACATGGGTCTTGCGTCTGTTTTTTAGGCGAAACGGAAGTAATGGGAGAGGAATTGGGGACTCATAGTTATTTCGTATAGAGGGCTATAAGAAATTAGAATAAAGGCCAAAAAGGTTCATTTTAAAGGCAAATACCGAACGAACGGGGAAAGTTTGACATTTAAAATATATATCCTTGTGAAATTTCTGTATAATAGGATTATTAAATAGTGAGGAGATTAAGATGAAGACAGATATCGAGATTGCACAAAGTATTGAATTGAAACCAATCACAGATGTGGTAGAAAAATTGGGGATTCATTTCGATGACTTAGAACTCTATGGAAAGTACAAGGCAAAATTAACCTTTGATAAGATTCAAGCCGTTCAGAAGGAAGAACCAGGAAAACTCATCTTGGTGACAGCTATTAACCCAACTCCAGCTGGAGAAGGAAAATCTACTATCACTATTGGATTGGCAGATGCCTTAAATAAGATTGGTAAACAAACCATGATTGCCATCCGCGAACCATCTTTAGGTCCTGTTATGGGTATTAAAGGGGGAGCAGCTGGTGGAGGCTATGCCCAAGTTCTCCCTATGGAGGATATAAATCTTCATTTCACGGGTGACATGCATGCCATTACGACAGCAAACAATGCTCTTTCAGCTTTGATTGATAATCATTTGCATCAAGGAAATGAGCTAGGCATCGACCAACGCCGGATTATCTGGAAGCGGGTAGTGGACTTGAATGACCGTGCTTTGCGGCATGTTTCTATCGGTCTCGGAGGCCCTCTTAATGGGATTCCTCGTGAAGATGGGTTTGATATCACCGTTGCTTCTGAGATTATGGCCATTCTTTGTTTGGCGACAGATATTGAAGACTTGAAACGCCGTTTGGCTAATATTGTCATCGGCTACCGCTATGATCGTAGTCCAGTTTATGTCCGCGATTTAGAAGTAGAAGGGGCTCTTGCTTTAATCCTGAAAGATGCCATCAAGCCAAACTTGGTTCAAACCATCTATGGAACTCCAGCCTTCGTTCATGGTGGACCTTTTGCAAATATTGCCCATGGATGTAACTCTGTTTTGGCTACCTCAACCGCTCTTCGTTTAGCCGATTACGTGGTGACAGAGGCAGGCTTTGGGGCAGATTTAGGAGCTGAAAAATTCTTGGATATCAAAACACCAAATCTCCCAGCCAGTCCATCTGCTGTTGTGATTGTTGCAACGATTCGAGCTTTGAAGATGAATGGTGGAGTTGCCAAAGATGCTCTTTCTGAGGAAAACGTTGAGGCTGTTCGTTCAGGTTTTTCTAACTTGGAACGCCATGTTGAAAATATGCGCAAATTCGGTGTTCCTGTAGTGGTTGCCATTAATGAATTTGTAACGGATACAGAAGCTGAAATTGAAACTCTTAAAGAACTTTGTGCTTCTATTCAAGTTCCTGTTGAATTGGCTAGCGTTTGGGCTGATGGAGCTGATGGAGGAGTAGCCCTAGCAGAAACCGTGGTGGCGACCCTTGAAACAAGTACAGCTAGCTACACTCGTCTTTATGATAATGATCTTTCTATTGAAGAAAAAATTACCAAGATTGCTAAGGAAATTTACCGGGCAGACAATGTTGTCTTTGAGAAAAAAGCCAAAACTCAGATTGCTCAGATTGTAAAAAATGGCTGGGACAAGTTGCCCGTTTGTATGGCCAAGACACAATATAGTTTTTCAGATGATCCAAGTCTCCTTGGAGCGCCGACTGGCTTTGATATTACCATTCGCGAATTGGTGCCTAAGACTGGTGCAGGCTTCGTCGTTGCTCTAACTGGTGAAGTGATGACCATGCCTGGACTACCAAAACGTCCTGCTGCTTTGAACATGGATGTGGCAGAAGATGGGACAGCCTTGGGCTTATTCTAATAAAAGTATATGAGAGTGGGACAAAAGTCCTAGCCTCTCAATTGTCTTTGGATTGTCGAGCAAGACGCAGTGGTTGAGTGGGCTCTACTACGCTGATTACATCAGCTATTACAGCCCTACTCAACTGTGCGGAGGTGGGACGACGAAATCGAATTCTAACGAATTACCGATTTCTGTCCCACTCTCATTTTTATATTTTCGAGGTATAATAGAGAGATAGAAAGCGAGAAGACTATGTTGAAGATACGACCAGTCACCTTAGCGGATGCTCCTGAACTTGTCAGAATTTATGCCCCTTATGTTAAGAAAACAGCCATCACTTTTGAATATGATGTTCCGACGACGGAGGAATTTGAAGGGCGTATCGAAAAGACCCTTCAACGTTTTCCCTACTTAGTAGCTGAAGAAAATGGTCAAGTACTTGCTTATGCCTATGCTTCAACCTATTATGACCGATCAGCCTATGACTGGGCTGTAGAAGTATCAGTCTATGTGAACGAACATTATCTTGGGCAAGGACTGGGTTCTCGTTTGTATGAGGCCTTAGAGAGGGAGCTGGAAGCGCGTGGCTATTTACGCTTCTTAGCTTGCATCGCCTTGCCAAATCCAGCTAGTATTGCCCTGCATGAAAAACGAGGCTATGTGAAAGTTGCTCATTTTCCTAGAATTGGCTATAAATTTGATCAATGGCATGATATTGTCTGGATGCAAAAGACAATCGAAGGGCCTGTGAAATCCCTAATGTAATAATGCAGATGAATCGTGGCTTTCCTCTATTTCTCTTAAGCTTTTTGAGAGGAATTCTAAAACGAGCCTCTTGACAGCTTATGCAATGTCGTGGTAGACTAGTTTCATGCGATGAGTCGATTGGCTCTTAGGAGCCTTTTGCGCTGAGGAGGTCTACATTCAATTGTAACGCAGGAGCGGACCTTGAACAGTTGTGTGAACCGGCTGTTCTCATCGAAAGATGCCTCGAATCCCTTACCATTTGGTAGGGGATTTTTTTGTAGAAATTCACTGCTATCAAATACATATATTTGTTTGCCTCTTGTGGTTGCTGGTGGTATAATGATGGAAATAGATGTATTCATTTGTGTTTGAAAGGAGATGGTTATAGTGTATGATCAAAACAGTCCAAACAACAAGTGGTCACAAGAAACTTTCCAACGTATCAGTGAACTGGAGAGATTAGAACAATATCAGGCTAAGTTGTTCATCATGAAGGAACAAATGAAGAATAACCTTCATTGGAGAAACGCTACTATGCTTGGTATTATTTTAGCTATACTATCTTTCCCACTTTTTGGATTGCGAGCCTTTGTTATCATTCTTCTTGCAGGGGTGTTCTATTATTTACCAGCCTACCAAAAAAGAAAGTCTTTATTCAGAGGTCAGGTTCGATCCAATGACGAGATTTATATAACAGATTTTCTTTGTCCTATTTTGAAAGAAGTTTTTCCTCAAGCTGAGCTAACTTTGACAGCTAACTACCCTATGAATGTCTTGCAGGTCTTTAGTCCGAGATCGACTAAGTTTAATCTCTTTAATCAACTGTCCTTCCATGATGAAAAGAATCTCGTAGTAGCCAATCTCTATGCTTACCACATTGAAACGCGAACCAAGAGAGACTCTAACGGGGAAACTCATACGGTCAACGAAGAAGTTGAAGATTTTTCTGGTCAGATTTTTTCTTTAAAAGCTCCAATCTCATTTCCAGGGCACTTGAGAGTTGTTCCAACCAAGAAATCTTTGTTTTTAAAAAGAGAACTAAAAGGAGACTATCCGGGTGCTGGACCTAATGAAGTCCAAATTGAAACAGAAGATATCCAAAACAATGAAAACTACAATATCTATTGTACTGATGAACTGGCTGCACGAAAATTCTTAAAACCAAAGATCCTAGAATGGTTTGATCAGCAAATTTCTCAGAATGCTATGTGTGTGTATTTAGTACAAGACACACTCTACATTTCCTTATATACTGATCGCTACCTTTTCCCAACCCCAAATAGAAAAGACGCAATCGAAAGTCTTTCGATTGCTGCAGAGTATCAAAAACTCTGTAGGGAGATTGATCTCATTGATGAATTAACCAATATATTTAAAGGAGAATAACTATGTCAGGTTTAATGATTGCCCTTGTTTTTTTTGCTCTTGTCATTTTCTTGTGGTTTATCGGAGAAAGCAACCGTTTGAACCGTTATCAGGTCATGATTGAAGAATCTAAAAGAACGGTCGATATCACTCTGGTGAAACGCTACGATACCATTTCGGAAATGTTGAAGGCCTCTAAGGCTTATGCCAAACATGAGGAGAAAGTCTTTAGCGAATTGGTAGCCCTTCGCCAAGGTGCTTCCATTCAAGAATCCAACCAAGTTATTGCCAATCAAAATGATGTTTTGGCACAAATCCGAGCAGTGGGTGAGAATTATCCAGAGCTCTTGTCTTCTAACCAATTCTTGGCCTTGCAAAAAGAAATTGCTGACGAAAATGAAGATTTGGCAGCCTCTAAACGAATTGTCAATAGCAATATTAGTCAAATCAACCAAGCCATTGTAACCTTCCCAACATCTGTTGTTGCAGGGATCAAAGGCTTGTCACAAGTTCCATTTTTATTGGAAGACACGCAAGGGAAGAAGGACTTGAGTGATTTGGATTATGAGATCCATTAATTTTTATTAAAAGCTTTCATATCTTTAGAAACGATCCCGGTCTTAGATCGGGATTTTTTTTAGAAATGAAAATACGCTTTTCATTTACTGGGAAAAATAGTATAATAGATGAAATTCACAAATTTTTAGAAAATTCCGAAAGAGGTTTTATTATGGGATATACAGTTGCTGTTGTCGGCGCGACAGGTGCCGTTGGTGCTCAAATGATCAAGATGTTGGAAGAATCGACACTTCCAATCGATAAAATTCGCTACTTGGCGTCTGCTCGTTCAGCTGGTAAGGTATTGAAATTTAAGGATCTAGACATTACGATTGAAGAAACAATGGAGAACGCTTTTGAAGGAGTTGATATTGCTCTCTTCTCTGCTGGTGGTTCAACTTCTGCAAAATACGCACCTTATGCTGTGAAAGCAGGAGCTGTCGTGGTCGACAATACGTCTTACTTCCGTCAAAACCCAGATGTGCCATTGGTTGTTCCAGAGGTGAATGCTCATGCCCTTGATGCTCACAATGGGATTATTGCTTGCCCTAACTGTTCAACAATCCAAATGATGGTGGCACTAGAGCCAGTTCGTCAAAAATGGGGCTTGGATCGTATCATCGTATCGACTTACCAAGCTGTCTCTGGTGCAGGTATGGGTGCTATTCTTGAAACACAACGTGAACTTCGAGAAGTTTTGAATGATGGAGTGGATCCGCGTGATTTGCATGCAGAAATCTTACCATCAGGTGGCGATAAGAAACATTATCCAATCGCATTTAATGCTCTTCCTCAAATTGACGTCTTCACTGATAATGACTACACATATGAAGAAATGAAGATGACAAACGAAACCAAGAAAATCATGGAAGATGATAGCATTGCAGTTTCGGCAACGTGTGTACGTATTCCGGTCTTGTCAGCTCACTCAGAGTCAGTTTACATTGAGACCAAAGAAGTAGCTCCAATTGAAGAGGTAAAAGCGACCATCGCAGCCTTCCCAGGTGCAGTACTGGAAGATGATGTTGCTCATCAAGTATACCCACAAGCTATTAATGCTGTTGGTTCTCGTGATACCTTTGTTGGTCGTATCCGTAAAGACTTGGATGCTGAAAAAGGGATCCATATGTGGGTAGTTTCTGATAACCTTCTTAAAGGAGCAGCCTGGAACTCTGTTCAAATCGCAGAAACTCTTCATGAGCGTGGATTGGTGCGCCCAACAGCTGACTTGAAGTTTGAATTGAAATGATTCTATAACTGAATAAATTGTAATGGGGACAGTGACCAACTTTTGGTGCTGTCCCTCTTCCCTATGATTGAATCAAGAAGGAGGATCTATGTCTTATCAAGATTTAAAAGATTGTAAAATGATTACCGCCTTTATCACCCCTTTTCACGAAGATGGCTCGATCAACTTTGAAGCTATTCCTCCTTTGATTGAGCACCTCTTAGCTCACCATACGGACGGAATTCTATTAGCTGGTACCACGGCCGAAAGTCCGACACTGACACACGATGAAGAATTAGAACTCTTTGCAGCGATTCAAAAGGTGGTGAACGGACGGGTTCCTTTGATTGCTGGTGTCGGGACCAATGAAACCCGAGATTCTATTGAGTTTGTAAAGGAAGTAGATCAGTTTGGAGGTTTTGCTGCTGGGTTAGCTATCGTCCCTTACTACAACAAACCTTCTCAAGAAGGAATGTATCAGCATTTTAAAGCTATTGCAGACGCTTCTAACTTGCCAATTATTATCTATAACATCCCAGGGCGCGTGGTTGTAGAAATGACACCAGAAACCATGCTCCGTTTGGCCGAACATCCAAATATCATCGGGGTCAAAGAATGTACGACTCTAGCCAATATGGCTTACTTAATTGAGCATAAGCCAGAAGAGTTCCTCATTTATACGGGAGAGGATGGAGATGCTTTCCACGCCATGAACTTAGGGGCAGACGGTGTCATTTCAGTAGCTTCCCATACCAATGGGGATGAAATGCACGAAATGTTCCAAGCGATTGAGCACAATGATATTAAAAAGGCAGCGGCTATTCAGCGCCAATTTATCCCTAAAGTTAATGCTCTCTTTTCTTATCCAAGTCCAGCACCAGTTAAAGCAGTCTTGAACTATATGGGCTTTGAAGCAGGGCCTACTCGTTTACCATTAGTTCCAGCCCCTGCTGAGGAAGCGAAGCGCATCATCAAGGTTGTAGTGGATGGGGATTACCACGCATCGAAAGAAATCATCACGGGAGTTCTTCGTCCGGATTATTGATATTTTAGATTCTTGACAAATCTCCTATTTATTAAGATAATAGAAGTATATTGAAGACCAAGGAGAAAAAGATGGAAGTCATTAAACGTAGTGGTGAAGTAGTAGAATTTGATCCAGATAAAATCTACCAAGCTGTTTTAAAAGCGGCTCAAACAGTCTATGTCTTAACGGATGATCTTCGCCAAAACTTGGCGCAAGTGACCAAGAAAGTTGTGATGGATCTGGAAGAAGCGAAAGTAGAACGTGCGACTATCAGCATGATCCAGTCAATGGTTGAACACCGCTTACTTGGCGCTGGTTATATTACCATTGCTGAACACTATATTTCTTATCGCTTGCAACGTGATTTGGAACGGAGTGGTTATGGAGATCACATCGCTGTTCACTTGCATTTTGAGCAAATTCGCTAAAATAAGAAACGAAGTTACAGATGTAGCTTCGTTTTTGTTTGTAAAAATGGGAAGCAGTTTTATAAAAGAAATACCGTATTTCATGGTATAATAGATAGGATTGAATGTTGAAAGGATTTCATTTCATGGCGATTATTCAATGGTTTCCTGGACATATGTCCAAAGCTAGAAGACAAGTACAGGAAAATTTAAAATTCGTGGATTTTGTAACGGTTCTGGTGGACGCTCGTTTGCCATTATCCAGTCAAAATCCCATGTTAACAAAAATTGTTGGTGACAAGCCTAAGTTGATGATTCTGAATAAGGTAGACTTGGCAGATCCTGTCGCAACAAAAGAATGGCAGGGGTATTTCGAATCTCAAGGAATCAAAACATTGGCTATCAACTCCAAAGAGCAGTCGACAGTCAAAAAAGTAACAGATGCGGCTAAGTCTTTGATGGCAGATAAAATTGCTCGCCAAAAGGAACGAGGGATTCAGATTGAAACCCTTCGGACCATGATTATTGGGATCCCAAATGCTGGTAAATCAACGCTGATGAATCGTTTAGCAGGGAAAAAGATTGCCGTAGTTGGAAATAAACCAGGTGTAACCAAGGGACAACAGTGGTTGAAAACCAATAAGGACCTCGAAATCTTGGATACCCCAGGGATTCTTTGGCCAAAATTTGAAGATGAAGATGTAGCTCTAAAATTAGCTTTAACGGGTGCCATTAAGGACCAGTTATTGCCTATGGATGAGGTGACTATTTTTGGTCTGGAGTATTTTAAATCTCACTATCCAAAAGAGTTGCAAGAACGCTATAAGCAAATGAATTTGGAGCAGGAAGCACCGGAAATCATCATGGAGATGACCCAACGCTTAGGCTTTCGAGATGATTACGATCGTTTTTATAGCTTGTTTGTTAAGGATGTACGAGATGGTCGTTTGGGCCGCTATACCCTTGATCGCGTAGGTGAAGTGGATGCCAACGATTAAAGAAGTCAAAGAGCGTTTGGCAACGATTGATAGGCTGGATCATCCCTTGTTTGAAGAGTTAATCTATGATGCTCGAGCGGGCGTTCAGTCGGCCATCAACAAACGAAAACGTGAACTCCAAAAACAAGTAGACGAAGACCTGCGTTTAGAAAAAATGCTCACCTATGAAAAAGAATTATATGCCCAAGGGATTCAGCTCATTGCAGGAGTGGATGAAGTAGGACGAGGCCCTTTAGCTGGGCCTGTCGTCGCTGCAGCTGTTATTTTGCCTAAAAATTGTAAAATTCCAGGTTTAAACGATAGCAAGAAAATTCCTAAATCTAAGCACCAAGCTATTTACCAAGCGGTTTTGGATCAGGCTATTTCGGTTGGGATTGGGGTAAAAGACAATCACGTCATTGATCAGGTAAATATCTATGAAGCGACGAAATTAGCTATGCTAGAGGCTATTCACGAGTTGGACCCACAGCCTCAACATCTCTTGATCGATGCCATGAAATTGGATCTTCCTATTTCTCAGACCTCCATCATCAAGGGAGATGCTAATTCCCTGTCTATCGCGGCAGCTTCTATAGTGGCTAAGGTGACACGGGATCAGATGATGGCGACATATGACCAAGAGTATCCAGGTTATGATTTTGCACAGAATGCGGGCTATGGGACCACCAAGCATCTTGAAGGATTGGAAAAACAAGGGGTTAGTCCAATCCATCGTCGAAGCTTCGAACCCATTAAGTCCATGACTGCTGTTGACTAGGAGGAGAAGAAAATGCTCTTAGCCTTTGATATCGGGGGAACCTTTATTAAATATGCCTTAGTCGATGAAGCCTATCAAGTGAGCGATTCCTCTAAAGTCCCGACACCAGATACTATTGAGGACTTTTGGGAAGCCCTCGAGCGCGTGATTTGCTCGTTCCAGAATCAAATTACAGGGATTGCCATCTCATGTCCAGGTGAAATCAATAGTCGACTTGGTTTTGTCTTTAAAGGTGGCCTAATTCCTTATTTGAGGAATATTCCTTTAGCTTCTCGTTTAAATAAGATGTTTCAAGTTCCTGTGACCGTCCTCAATGACGGAGATGCTGCGGGTTTGGCAGAAGCTCGAATTGGAAACCTCCAAGATTGTTACTGTGGTGCAACCTTTGTATTGGGAACTGGCGTAGGATTAGCCTTGACTTCCAATGGTTCTTTAATTTCTATTTTGCATCTCAAGGATTATCTTCGTTGGCCGAACCCAGAGGAGCCACCAACAATTCCAGAACAAAAACAATTTCAGAGAGAGATTTTGAAGCATGGGATTTCCAGTTTGGTTCAAAATTTAGGCTCAGCTGTCAACTTTGTAGCTCAAGCCAGTCAGCTCTTGCAACTGCCGGAAGAGGATGGCATCCAGGTTTTTGAAGCCCTTCACGCTGGTTATCATGGGGAGTTACAAGACTTATTTATTTCTTATTGTCGGGAAATTGCAATCCTGATCTATAATCTTCAGTCACTTGTTCGGCTTGAAAAAGTGACGATTGGTGGAGGAATTAGTAGCCAAGACCTTCTTTTAGAAGAAATCAACCATCAGTATAAATTGTTGTTTGAAGAAAGTAGTGAGCAACGATTTTCTTTACTAGAGATACAAGCAGCTCGTTACCACAACTCAAGTAACCTTTTGGGGGCCGTTTGTCATTTTAATATTGTAGAAAATCATTAAAAAGTTCTATTTTTAGAGCTTTTTTTGTTTTCTTTTACGAATATTATAAATAGATAGTAGAAAATGAGGTTTACGAATGAACAAATATGAACTTTATAAATTAAAGGTTTCTGGCCTGTCTAATCTACAGGTTTTTAACATTGTCAATTACTGGGAAATGAATGGGGAATGGCCTTCTTTAGAATTAATAGCAAAAATTGCAGGATGTCGCAATCAAACACTTTTTATGGAACGATATATTCGGATTGATGACAAGGTCTTGATGGAGGAGTTCAAAGAGTTTGATTCGATATCCATTATGGATTCAGAATATCCTGAAGAACTTCTTTGGATGCATAACCCACCTGTTTTGTTGTTTTACTCAGGTAATATTGACCTTCTTAAACATCCCAAAATAGCAGTTGTGGGGAGTCGATCCTGCAGTCGCACAGGGATTCAATCTGTCGAAAAAATTATTTATGAGTTAAACAACGAATTGATTGTGGTGAGTGGATTAGCCAAGGGGATAGATGCTGCGGCTCATTATGCAGCTATTCGAAATGGAGGAAAAACAATTGGTGTGATTGGTACTGGGTTAGATGTCTTCTATCCTAGATCTAATAAACAGTTGCAGAAGTACATGAGTGTGAGCCATTTGGTTTTAACAGAATATGGTCCTGGCCAAAGCCCTCAAAAACACCATTTTCCAGAGCGTAATCGGATTATTGCTGGTCTTTCTAGAGCGGTGATTGTGGCAGAAGCGCGGATGAGGTCTGGGAGTCTGATCACTTGTGAGCGTGCTATGGAAGAAGGTCGTGATGTTTTCGCTATTCCAGGTTCTATATTGGATGGTCGTTCTGATGGTTGTCATCACCTCATTCAAGAAGGAGCAAAGCTTGTGACCAGTGGAAAAGATGTCCTAGATGAGTTTGAATTTTAAAATGAGTTTTCCTATAGGAGAACTTCACGGTTGACATCCCGAAAAAAATAGTTTACACTCTATGAGGTTTATTACAAAATAGAGGTAAAAAAGTGGCTACTAAAACAAAAAAGAAAACCACAACAGCTAAAAAGAATTTAGTCATTGTGGAGTCTCCTGCGAAAGCGAAGACAATTGAAAAATATCTTGGTAGAAATTATAAGGTCATGGCCAGTGTGGGGCATATTCGTGACTTGAAAAAATCTACCATGTCCATTGATTTTGATAACAATTATGAACCTGAATACATTAATATTCGCGGAAAAGGTCCTTTGATCAATGAATTGAAAAAAGAGGCTAAAAAGGCCAAACAAGTCTTTCTCGCAAGTGACCCGGACCGTGAAGGAGAAGCTATATCTTGGCACTTGGCCCATATTCTTCAGTTGGATAAGGAAGATAAGAACCGTGTTGTTTTCAATGAAATTACTAAGGATGCGGTAAAAAATGCCTTTCAAGAACCCCGTAAGATTGATATGGATCTGGTAGATGCTCAACAAGCACGCCGTGTCTTGGATCGGATTGTAGGGTACTCGATTTCACCAATTCTATGGAAAAAGGTGAAAAAGGGACTTTCTGCTGGTCGGGTGCAGTCAGTTGCTCTTAAATTGATCATTGATCGGGAAGAAGAAATCAATGCCTTCCAACCAGAAGAATACTGGACAATTGATGGAACCTTTAAAAAGGGAACCAAGCAGTTCCAAGCCAATTTCTATGGAATGAATGGCAAGAAGATGAAACTTCAAAACCAGGAGGATGTGAAAGCTGTTCTTTCGCATCTCGATGGGAAAGAGTATATCGTTGAAAAAGTTGAGAAAAAGGAACGCAAACGCAATGCGCCCCTTCCATACACGACTTCTTCTATGCAGATGGATGCGGCCAATAAGATTAACTTCCGTACTCGTAAGACCATGATGGTAGCTCAGCAGTTGTATGAAGGAATCAATATTGGATCAGGTGTTCAAGGTTTGATCACTTATATGCGTACGGACTCGACTCGGATTAGTCCAGTCGCTCAAAATGAAGCAGCTAGCTTTATCGTTGATCGATTTGGAGAGAAGTATTCCAAGCACGGAAGCCGGGTCAAAAACGCTTCTGGTGCCCAAGATGCCCATGAAGCTATTCGTCCTTCTAGTGTTTACAATACGCCTGAGAAAATTGCTAAGTACCTAGACAAGGATCAGCTCAAGCTCTACACCTTGATCTGGAACCGTTTTGTGGCTAGCCAGATGACAGCAGCTGTCTTTGACACTATGAATGTCCGTTTGGGGCAAAATGGTGTTCAATATACAGCGAATGGTAGTCAGGTGAAATTTGACGGTTATTTAGCGATTTATAATGATTCGGATAAGAACAAGATGTTACCGGATATGGAAGAAGGGGATACTGTCACTCAGGTCAATAGCAAACCTGAACAGCACTTTACCCAACCACCAGCTCGTTATTCTGAAGCGACCTTGATTAAGACGTTGGAAGAAAATGGAGTGGGACGTCCTTCAACCTATGCACCAACGATTGAGACCATTCAAAAACGCTATTACGTGAAGCTTGTAGCCAAACGCTTCGAGCCAACCGAGTTAGGGGAAATCGTCAATAAACTGATCGTTGAATTCTTCCCAGATATCGTCAACGTAACCTTTACTGCTGAGATGGAAGGGAAACTAGATGATGTCGAACTTGGGAAAGAGCAGTGGCAAAAGGTTATCGATTCCTTCTACCAACCATTTAAAAAAGAAGTAGCCAAGGCTGAAGAAGAGATGGAGAAAATTCAAATCAAGGATGAGGCGGCTGGTTTTGACTGTGAGGTTTGTGGAAGTCCCATGGTCATCAAATTAGGACGTTATGGTAAGTTCTATGCTTGTAGCAACTTCCCAGATTGTCGCCATACCCAAGCGATTGTCAAAGAAATTGGGGTGGAATGTCCAAACTGTCATCAGGGCCAAATCATCGAGCGTAAAACCAAACGGAACCGTATCTTCTATGGATGCAATCGCTACCCAGAATGTGAATTCACTTCTTGGGACAAGCCAATTGGCCGTGACTGTCCAAAATGTGGTCAGTATTTGGTTGAAAAGAAAGTACGTGGTGGTGGCAAGCAAGTTGTATGTAGCAATGGTGACTACGAAGAAGAAAAAGTGAAATAAGTTTTTAGAATGATTCGATGTCTATTATAACGGCAATTTTATAAAATGTCTGTTATAATAGACATTTTTATTTTTTTTCGTTATAATAGACATAAGGAGGTGGGCTTATGTATCTTGCTTTGATTGCAGATGTCATTGATTCTAAAATGGTTCAAGAACGTTTCAACCTGCAAAAACAGTTAGAAAAAACGCTTCGAAAAATGAATGAACTCTTTGGAGATTACTTGGCATCCTGTTTTACCTTGACCCTGGGCGATGAGTTTCAGGCACTTTTAAAAGTGGATGCTCCAGTTTTTCAAATCATCGATACCTTGCGTTCAGAACTAAGCCCGACTCAACTACGTTTTGGTATCGGACTTGGAGAGATTGCAACAGCTATTGATCCCTTGCAAAGTATTGGGGCAGATGGTCCAGCCTATTGGAACGCACGCGCGGCCATCAATCTGGTTCATCAGAAAAATGACTACGGCAATACCCAGATTTATTTTTCAAGCGGGAACGACAGCAAGGACTTATTGGTGAACGCCCTCATTGCTTCAGGAGAAGCCATTCGTTCGGGTTGGCGTGGCAGTCAGGAAGAAATCCTGCTAGATCTTCTTAAGAGATTTGTATACAGTGAGAATTTTAGTCAGCAAGACTTAGCTCAATCACTAGATATCAATCCAAGCGCACTGTCTAAACGCTTAAAGAGTAGTAGTATTCGTGTGTATTTACGGGGGAGAGCAGCTGCCCTTGCTAGTATACAAGCTCTAGTGAAAGGAGAGGCTTATGACCGGATTGTCTAGTATTGTAATGAGTCCATACTTGATTCTCTTGTTGATTTGTCATTTGTTATCGGATTATTATTTTCAAAGTCAAAAGATGGCGGATCGCAAGAATCGGGATAAGAAGGTTCTAGGCCTTCATATTCTCTATGTAGCTCTTCCCCTAATCGTCGTTTCCCTCTGTCACCTGGACCTATGGTGGATTTGCTTGATCATTTTGCTAACTCATGCAGGGATTGATTACAGCAAGCCTTGGGTGCAAAAACAATGGAAATTAACAAACTCATGGGCTTTTACGCTGGATCAATTCTTGCATGTCGGTATCATCATTATTTTGGTCTTCTTGGGAGTAAAAAATAACACGACCTACCTGTCTGCTGATATCTTAAAGCTGATCTTTTATGTCCTCCTGGTGGGAAAACCGACCAATATAGTCTTTAAAATTCTCTTTGCCAATTACCAGCCGACGATGGAGGATAAAATGGATACCATCACTGGGGCTGGTTCTATGATTGGTTTTTTAGAGCGGTTGATTATCGGCGCCTGTCTCGTGTATGGACAATTTGCTTCTATCGGCCTAGTCTTTACAGCCAAATCCATCGCTCGCTACAATAAAATTTCAGAGAACCCAGCCTTCGCGGAATATTACTTGATTGGGTCCTTATTCAGTATTCTATCTGCCCTCTTAGCAGCCTGGTTGTGTTTATAAGAAAACAACTAACAGTCGATAGACCAGACAGGAAGGATTAGCCTCCCTGTCTTTTTTATGCCCTTTTTGGTATAATGGACCAAGTATCAATTTAGAAAGATTTGTGGGTGTCAAACAGTCCAGATAGTTGTTTTGATATGAACTTAGGTTCCACCCAAAGAGGTATTAGTGTCATGTCTCAATCTTATATCAATGTTATCGGTGCGGGCCTTGCTGGCTCGGAAGCAGCTTACCAGATTGCCCAACAGGGAATTCCTGTAAAGCTCTATGAAATGCGTGGGGTCAAATCCACTCCGCAACACAAAACAGACAACTTTGCTGAGCTAGTTTGTTCGAACTCTCTTCGTGGGGATTCGTTAACCAATGCTGTTGGTCTCCTCAAGGAAGAAATGCGTCGTCTTGGTTCTGTCATTCTGGAGGCAGCTGAAGCAACTCGAGTGCCGGCTGGTGGAGCACTCGCTGTGGATCGCGAAGGCTTTGCTAAGCGGGTAACAGAGAAGGTGTCCCAACACCCTCTGATTGAAGTGATTCGCGATGAAATCACGGAATTACCGACGGATGCTATCACAGTGGTCGCAACGGGTCCTCTAACTAGTGATGCTTTGGCTGAAAAGATTCATGAGCTTAACGGAGGAGATGGCTTCTACTTTTACGATGCAGCAGCTCCTATCATCGATGTCAATACAGTTGATATGAGTAAGGTTTATCTCAAGTCACGTTATGACAAAGGAGAAGCAGCTTATCTCAACTGCCCAATGACCAAACAAGAGTTTATGGACTTCCATGAGGCTTTGATCAATGCGGAAGAAGCCCCGCTTAACTCTTTTGAAAAAGAAAAGTATTTCGAAGGTTGTATGCCAATTGAAGTTATGGCTAAACGAGGGATTAAAACCATGCTCTATGGTCCGATGAAGCCAGTTGGACTCGAGTATCCGGATGACTACAAAGGGCCTCGGGATGGGGAGTTCAAGACACCATACGCAGTCGTTCAGTTACGCCAAGACAATGCGGCTGCTAGCCTTTACAATATCGTCGGTTTCCAAACGCATCTCAAATGGGGCGAACAAAAACGGGTCTTCCAAATGATCCCTGGTTTGGAAAACGCTGAGTTTGTGAGATATGGAGTCATGCACCGCAATTCTTACATGGACTCTCCAAATCTCCTTGAGCAGACTTACCGTTCTAAGAAACAACCAAACCTCTTCTTTGCAGGTCAAATGACAGGAGTAGAGGGCTATGTTGAATCAGCTGCCTCAGGCTTAGTAGCCGGGATCAATGCGGCACGTCTCTTCAAAGGCGAGGAAGCAGCCATTTTCCCAGAAACAACAGCCATCGGAAGTCTGGCTCACTATATTACCCATGCCGATAGCAAGCATTTCCAGCCCATGAATGTCAACTTTGGAATTATCAAAGAGCTAGATGGTCCACGCATTAGGGATAAAAAGGAACGTTACGAGAAAATTGCCGAACGTTCTTTACAAGATCTGGCAACATTTATTGGAAAATAAAGTCAATCAATGAAAAAGTTTGGAGAAATCCAGACTTTTTCTTATAAAAATGGTATAATAAATAAAAATTTAGAATATAGAGAGTTTTCTGACAATGAATAAATCCTATTTTTATTTAGAGATGAAGACACACGAGTTGAAAGTGCCTTATACCGGAAAACTCCGTCGTGTGCGAGTCTTATTACCTAAAAATTATGAAACAGATACTGATCGACGCTACCCTGTCGTTTATTTCCATGATGGACAGAATGTCTTCTATAGTAAGGAAGCCTATGTAGGTCACTCTTGGAAGGTCATTCCAGCCATCAAGCGTAATCCAGACATTAGTCGCATGATTGTTGTTGCCATTGATAATGATGGCTTGCAACGGATGAACGAATACTCTGCCTGGAAGTACAAGGAATCCAATATTCCTGGTATGCAATTTGGTGGCAAGGGCGTCGAGTATGGGGAGTTTGTCTTGGATGTGGTCAAACCTTTTATCGATCAAGAATATCGCACTCTTGCTGATCGAGAACATACAGCTATGATTGGATCTTCGTTAGGCGGTAACATCACACAATTTTTGGGCCTAGAATACCAAGATCAAATCGGTTGTCTGGGAGTCTTCTCCTCTGCCAACTGGTTGCATCAAGAAGCCTTTGATCGCTACATCGAGCGTAAGAACTTGTATCCAGATCAACGTATATACATCTATGTAGGGACTGAAGAGGCAGATGATACTGATAAAACGTTAATGGCTGGGAATATCAAGCAAGCCTATATAGACTCATCTCTTCGTTATTACCATGATGTTATTCAACAAGGAGTTGCTTTAGAAAATATCGCCATTCGGATTCAATCTGGGGCAATCCACCATGAAGAAGCCTGGGCTGAACATCTACCAGAATGCCTTCGGTTTTTAGCAGAAAAATGGGATTAATAATCTTAAAGTAAATATATAAAGAGAAAGAGGGAACTTATGAATATTGAACATTTAAGCCACTGGAGTGGCCAACTTAACCGCGAAATGTATCTAAACCGCTATGGTCATGCGGGGATTCCTATTGTGGTCTTCGCTTCATCTGGTGGAAGCCATAATGAGTACTATGACTTCGGTATGATTGATGCTTGTGCTCAGTTTATTGAAGAAGGACGGGTTCAATTTTTCACCCTTTCAAGTGTCGATAGTGAGAGCTGGCTTTGTGATTGGAAAAACCCTCACGATCGGGCAGAGATGCACCGTGCCTATGAACGCTATGTTATTGAAGAGGCCATTCCTTTCATCAAGCACAAAACAGGTTGGTTTGACCCAATGATGACAACCGGCTGCTCAATGGGAGCTTACCACGCGCTCAATTTCTTCTTGCAACACCCAGATGTCTTCAACAAAGTCATTGCCTTGAGTGGTGTCTATGATGCTCGTTTCTTTGTTGGTGAGTTTGGAGGAGATGAAGCAATTTACCAAAACTCTCCGTCTGATTATATTTGGCATCAAAATGACGGTTGGTTTATCGACCGTTACCGTCAGGCAGAAATTGTTATCTGTACCGGTCTTGGCGCTTGGGAACAGGATGGACTTCCATCCTTCTATAAATTGAAGGAAGCCTTTGATCACAAAAATATCCCTGCTTGGTTTGCAGAGTGGGGGCACGATGTAGCTCATGATTGGGACTGGTGGCGGAAACAAATGCCCTATTTCTTAGGTCAGATGTATTTATAAGTCAAAAGGGAGGAGACGTCTATGAATTATCTTGTTATTTCACCTTATTATCCACAAAATTTCCAGCAATTCACCATTGAGTTGGCCAACAAAGGAATCACTGTATTAGGAATTGGCCAAGAGCCTTACGAGCAGTTAGATGAACCATTGCGCAACAGTTTGACAGAGTATTTCCGTGTAGAAAATATGGAAGACTTGGATGAAGTGAAGCGTGCAGCTGCCTTTCTCTTCTATAAACATGGCCCAATCGATCGCATCGAATCTCACAATGAATACTGGTTGGAATTGGATGCGGCACTTCGTGAGCAATTCAATGTCTTTGGGGCCAAACCAAAAGATTTAAAGAAAACCAAGTTTAAATCAGAAATGAAGAAACTCTTCAAGAAAGCAGGAGTTCCTGTCGTTCCTGGTGCTGTGGTCAAAGCGGAAAAAGATATCGACAAGGCTGTGAAGAAGATTGGTTTGCCATTGATTGCCAAGCCTGATAACGGAGTAGGTGCGGCAGCAACCTTTAAAATTGAAACTCCAGAAGATGTAAATCGTTTCAAAGCTGAATGGGATGGACATACAGAGTATTTCTTTGAAAAATTCGTTACTTCTAGTGAAATCTGTACCTTTGATGGTTTAGTTGATCGAGATGGAAACATTGTCTTTTCAACTACTTTTGACTATGCCTATACACCACTTGACTTGATGCTCTACAAGATGGACAACTCTTATTATGTCCTCAAAGAGATGGATCCAAAATTGCGTCAGTACGGTGAAGCTATTGTCAAAGCTTTTGGTATGAAGGAGCGGTTCTTCCATATTGAGTTTTTCCGTGATGGGGATGACTATATTGCGATTGAGTACAATAACCGACCTGCAGGAGGATTTACAATTGATGTCTACAATTACGCTCACTCCATCGACTTGTATCGTGGTTATGCGGCCCTCGTAGCTGGAGAAGAATTCCCTGCTTCTGAATTTGAACCTCTTTATTGCTTAGCGACTTCTCGTCGAGCTAATGTAAGCTATACTCTCTCAGAAGAAGAAGTCTTGGCCAAATACCAGCATCAATTCCGAGTGAAGAAGATCATGCCTGCAGCTTTTGCGGAGCTTCAAGGGGACTATCTCTACATGTTAACAACTCCAAGTCGTGAGGAATTAGAACAAATGATTCGTGACTTTGGTCAACGAGCTGAATAAAAGCGAGCCGATAGGTCTTTTCCTATCGGTTTTTTTATTCCGAAGTATCAATATTTTCTCAATATATGACTTTGTGAATCTTTTATATAACAGTTGAAAAACTCTATTACACCAATGTTCTATAGAGTTTGATTTGTGAAGATAATTGAGCATTTTTTTTGACAGTGCTTTCAATTTTGGATAAAATGAAAGAGAATGAATAAATGCTAAGAAAGGCGAAATAATGGCAACATTAGATAAAAGTCTCTTATTGGAAATGTTCCGTAAAATGGAAGAAATCCGTCGCATGGACTTAAAAATTGCACAGTTAGTAAAAAAAGGAAAAGTGCCGGGAATGACGCACTTTTCTGTTGGTGAAGAAGCAGCCAACGTTGGGGCTATGCTAGCTTTGAACGAGGATGACCTGCTAACTTCAAACCACCGTGGTCACGGACAAGCGATTGCTAAAGGGATCGACTTGAATGGAATGATGGCTGAAATCCTTGGCAAGTATACTGGTACTTGTAAAGGGAAGGGTGGCTCTATGCATATTGCCGACCTTGATGCCGGGAACCTCGGTGCCAACGGTATCGTCGGTGGTGGTATGGGAATTGCTGTAGGGGCTGCCCTTACTCAGCAAATGCATAAGACTGGAAAAATTGTTGTCTGCTTTTTTGGTGATGGCGCAACCAATGAAGGTGTCTTCCACGAAGCGGTCAATATGGCTTCAATCTGGAATCTTCCCGTGATCTTCTACTGTATTAATAATGGTTATGGTATCTCTGCTGACATCAAGAAAATGACCAATGTGGAGCACATCCATGAGCGTAGTGCTGCTTACGGCATTCCTGGAATGTTTATTCCTGATGGAAACAACGTTATTGATGTCTATGAAGGATTCCAAAAAGCTGTTGAACATGTCCGTTCTGGTAAAGGTCCTGTCTTGATCGAAAGTGTCACCTATCGTTGGCTTGGACACTCTTCATCTGACCCTGGTAAATACCGGACTCGTGAAGAAGTCGAAGAGTGGAAGAAGAAAGATCCGATTGAAAACCTTCGCAAGTATCTCCTTGAAAATGAAATTGCGAGCGCAGAAGAATTGGATCAGATTCAAGAAGAAGTGAAAGAAGCAGTTGAAGCTTCAGTGAAATTTGCGGAAGAAAGCCCATTCCCTCCACTTGAATCAGCTTTCGAAGATATTTACGCAGACTAAGGGGGAGTAGAGAATTATGGAAACAAAATTAATGTCTTTCCGCGATACCATTATCCTTGCTATGTCTGAGGAAATGCGTCGCGACGAAAATGTATTGTTGATGGGGGAAGATGTCGGAGTTTTCGGTGGAGACTTCGGAACTTCCGTAGGAATGCTAGAGGAATTCGGTCCAGAACGTGTTCGTGATTGTCCGATTTCTGAGGCTGCTATCTCAGGTGCAGCAGCTGGTGCAGCCATGACCGGACTTCGTCCAATCGTTGATATGACCTTCATGGATTTCTCAGTGATTGCCATGGATGCTATCGTCAACCAAGCTGCTAAGACTCGCTACATGTTTGGTGGAAAAGGGCAAGTGCCGATGACAGTCCGCTGTGCCGCTGGTAATGGAGTTGGATCTGCAGCTCAACACTCCCAATCTTTGGAATCATGGTTTACCCATATTCCTGGTTTGAAAGTTGTTGCTCCAGGAACTCCAGCGGATATGAAAGGACTTCTCAAGTCTTCTATCCGAGACAACAACCCAGTGATCATTCTTGAATACAAATCAGAATTCAACCAAAAGGGTGAAGTGCCTGTAGATCCTGACTATACCATTCCACTTGGTGTCGGTGAAATCAAACGTGAAGGAACGGATGTAACTGTCGTAACCTACGGAAAAATGCTTCGTCGCGTGATGCAAGCAGCTGAAGAATTGGCTGAAGAAGGCATTTCAGTAGAAGTAGTAGACCCACGAACTTTGGTTCCGCTTGATAAAGAAATCATCATTAACTCTGTCAAGAAAACAGGAAAAGTAGTCCTTGTCAATGACGCCCACAAAACAAGTGGTTATATCGGTGAAATCTCAGCTATTATTTCTGAATCAGAAGCATTTGATTATTTGGATGCACCTATCCGTCGTTGTGCGGGGGAAGATGTACCAATGCCTTACGCGCAAAACCTTGAAAATGCAATGATTCCAACAGTTGAAAGCATCAAAGATGCCATTCGTAAAACCTACAACAAAGAATAATACATAAAATAAATTATGTAACTAGTAATAATTCAGACGAAGAAACTTTGTATCTATCGATGCAAAGTTCTCTGCGTCCTTAATATCTTATAATAGAATAGGAGAGGTCATGGCTGATGATAAGCTAAGAGCGACTCCTGCGGCTAGAAAATTAGCGGATGATCTTGGGATCAACCTCTATGATGTTTCTGGTTCAGGCGCAAACGGTCGTGTCCACAAAGAAGACGTGGAAACATATAAAGACACAAATGTGGTTCGCATTTCACCACTTGCAAAACGAATTGCTTTAGAACACAATATTGCTTGGCAAGAAATTCAAGGAACTGGTCATCGTGGCAAGATCATGAAGAAGGATGTTCTTGCTTTCCTTCCTGAGAATATTGAGAAGGATACCATTAAGTCACCTTCTCAAATTGAGAAGGTGGAAGAAGTTCCTGATAACGTGACACCTTATGGTGAGATCGAGCGCATTCCGATGACACCAATGCGTAAGGTGATTGCGCAACGGATGGTGGAATCTTACTTGACAGCACCAACCTTTACATTGAACTATGACGTCGATATGTCTCAAATGTTGGCGCTTCGTAAGAAGGTATTGGATCCAATCATGGAAGCAACTGGTAAGAAAGTCACTGTAACAGATTTGCTTTCTCTTGCAGTTGTTAAGACCTTGATGAAACACCCATACATCAATGCGTCATTGACGGAGGATGGCAAAACCATCATCACTCACAACTATGTCAACTTGGCTATGGCGGTTGGGATGGACAATGGCTTGATGACACCGGTTGTCTATAACGCAGAAAAGATGACTTTGTCAGAATTGGTGGTAGCCTTTAAGGATGTTATCGGACGTACTTTGGACGGTAAGTTAGCTCCAAGTGAATTGCAAAATTCAACCTTTACCATCAGTAACTTGGGAATGTTTGGTGTTCAATCATTTGGACCGATTATCAATCAACCAAACTCAGCCATCCTTGGGGTTAGCGCAACTGTTGAAAAACCAGTTGTAGTTAACGGTGAAATCGTCATTCGTCCAATCATGAGCTTGGGATTAACCATTGACCACCGCGTTGTCGATGGTATGGCTGGTGCCAAATTCATGAAAGACTTGAAAGCCTTGATTGAAGACCCGATTTCAATGTTGGTCTAATCAACGAAAGAGAATAGAAACAAGAAAAAGAGGGAAATAAAATGGCCTTAGAAGTAATTATGCCAAAAGCCGGCGTAGATATGACCGAAGGACAAATCGTTCAGTGGAATAAAAAAGTCGGCGAATTTGTAAAAGAAGGAGAAGTTCTCCTTGAAATCATGACAGATAAAGTCAGCATGGAATTGGAAGCTGAAGAAGATGGCTACTTGATTGCTATCTTGAAAGGTGACGGCGAGACTGTTCCTGTAACAGAAGTAATCGGATACCTTGGTGAAGAAGGAGAAAACATCCCAACAGCTGGAGCAGCACCAGAAGCGAGTCCAGCGCCAGCCGCAGCAAGTGCTTCAAACGATGACAATAAGAGCGATGATGCTTATGATATCGTAGTAATCGGTGGTGGTCCTGCTGGTTACGTATCAGCTATCAAGGCAGCTCAATTGGGTGGTAAGGTTGCCCTTGTTGAGAAATCTGAACTTGGTGGAACTTGCTTGAACCGCGGATGTATCCCAACTAAGACTTACCTTCACAACGCTGAAATTATCGAAAATATCGGCCATGCTGCAAATCGTGGTATCGTAATTGAAAACCCTAACTTCACTGTTGATATGGACAAGGTTCTTGAAACCAAGAACAAGGTCGTCAATACTTTAGTTGGCGGTGTTGCAGGACTTCTTCGTAGCTATGGTGTTGATGTTCATAAGGGTATCGGTACCATTACGAAAGATAAGAATGTCTTGGTAAATGGTTCTGAATTACTTGAAACTAAGAAAATCATCCTTGCTGGTGGTTCAAAAGTTAGCAAGATTAACGTTCCTGGTATGGAATCATCACTTGTAATGACCAGTGATGATATCTTGGATATGAACGAAGTCCCAGAAAGTCTCGTGATCATCGGTGGTGGGGTTGTCGGTATCGAACTTGGTCAAGCCTTTATGACCTTTGGTTCAAAAGTTACTGTTATTGAAATGATGGACCGCATTGTTCCAGCTATGGATGCGGAAGTATCTAAGAACCTTCGCTTGATCCTTGAACGCAAGGGGATGACCATCTTGACTGATACCAAACTGCAAGAAATCATTGAAGAAGATGGCAAACTCCGTATCAAGGTGGAAGGCAAAGACGATATCATCGCGAACAAGGCTCTTCTTTCAATCGGTCGTGTTCCAGATTTTGAAGGAATTGGTGAAGTGGACTTTGAATTAGACCGTGGTCGGATCAAGGTCAATGAATACATGGAAACATCTGTTCCAGGTATCTATGCGCCAGGTGATATCAATGGTACCAAGATGTTGGCCCACGCTGCTTTCCGTATGGGTGAAGTAGCAGCTGAAAATGCTCTTAAAGGGAACCACGCTGTTGCCAAATTGAACTTGACTCCTGCAGCCATCTACACACTTCCAGAAGTAGCAGCAGTTGGTTTGACAGAAGAACAAGCTCGTGAAAAATACGATGTTCAAATTGGTAAATTCAACTTTGCAGCTAACGGTCGTGCCATTGCGTCAGATGCAGCTCAAGGCTTTGTTAAGGTCATTGCAGACAAGAAATATGGTGAAGTTCTTGGGGTTCACATCATTGGTCCAGCAGCAGCTGAATTGATCAACGAAGCTTCAACCATCATTGAGATGGAAATCACTGTAGAAGAAATGCTCAAGACTATCCATGGTCACCCAACCTTCTCAGAAGTGATGTACGAAGCTTTTGCGGATGTACTTGGATTGGCAGTTCACTCACCTAAGAAGAAATAATATTATTCTTTCAACTAAATTTTCTTAAAGTAGTACGGACGGCAGCGACCTCTTTAGAGTTCCATGCCTAAAAATTGAGCCTTTTGTCTCAATTTTTCCGAGAAATGTAACGATAACTCGTTACATTTCTTTTTACTACTTCAGAAAATTCAAGTACAATTTAACTATTTCTGTCTGGCACTCATCATACTATGAGTAGGATTAATAAAAAGAATTTTTGGAATTACTATGAAATACATTATTAATTATTCAAATGATACTGCTTTTAATATTGCTTTAGAAGAGTATGCCTTTAAGCATCTATTGGATGAGGATCAAATCTTCCTTCTCTGGATTAACAAACCATCAATCATCGTTGGTCGTCACCAAAATACTATCGAAGAAATTAACCGTGACTACGTTCGGGAGCATGGTATTGAAGTCGTTCGCCGGATCAGTGGTGGTGGGGCTGTTTACCATGATTTGAACAACCTTAACTATACCATCATCTCTAAAGAAGATGAAAATAAGGCTTTTGACTTCAAGAGCTTTTCAACTCCGGTCATCAATACCTTGGCTCAGCTTGGAGTTAAGGCTGAATTCACGGGTCGTAACGATTTGGAAATTGACGGTAAGAAATTCTGTGGGAATGCTCAAGCCTACATCAATGGACGGATCATGCACCATGGTTGCCTTCTCTTTGACGTTGATTTGTCTGTCCTTGCCAATGCTCTCAAGGTGTCTAAAGACAAGTTTGAGTCTAAAGGGGTTAAATCAGTTCGTGCTCGTGTCACCAATATTATCGACGAGTTGCCAGAAAAAATCACGGTTGAAGAGTTCCGTGACCTGCTTCTGGACTACATGAAGAAAGAATATCCTGAGATGACTGAATATGTCTTCTCAGATGAAGAATTGGCTGAGATCAACCGTATTAAGGAAACCAAGTTCGGTACCTGGGATTGGAACTATGGGAAGTCCCCTGAATACAATGTCCGTCGTGGCACTAAATTTCCTAGCGGTAAGGTTGAAATCTTTGCTAACGTCATTGAATCTAAAATCCAAGACATCAAGATCTATGGAGACTTCTTTGGTATCGAAGACGTTGCAGCAGTAGAAGAGCTTCTTCGTGGTGTCAAATACGAACGTGAAGATGTCCTCAAAGCCCTACAAACCATTAACCTAGGTCGTTACTTCGCAGGAATCACTGCAGAAGAAATTGCTGAGGCTGTGGTGGAATAATGTCATAAGAGAGTGGGACGACGAAATCGAATTCTAACGAATTACCGATTTCGTCGTCCCACCTCCGCACAGTTGAGTAGGGCTGTAAAAGCTGATGAATTCAGCCTAGTAGAGCCCACTCAACCACTGCGTCTTGCTCGACAATCCAAAGACAATTGAGAGGCTAGGACTTTTGTCCCAGCCTCTTTTTTGAAACTAGTTTCACATAGAAATTATTGTTTTACGAAGGATTTTGTGGTATAGTAAAGGTGGAAAAGTGTATTCGCTTACAAAAATATAATTATGATTTTTTAATACTCAGTAACCACTAAACAAGGAAATTGATTGACTAGCTGAATAATACTTCCCTTTGATGCTTTAGAAAGTGTGATGATATGAAACGTGTCTTTATTATTCTATCAAACCTTTTCATCTCTAGCTTTTTGATTTGGATTGCCTTTATTTCTCCAAATACGGTTATCCACACCAGTCTTCCGGTAGTAGGTGTGGTGAGACAAGAAAAGAGCGTCACATATGAAGAGTTATCTTCCAGTTTAGACCGTTTGGCAAGGGAAAATCATAGTATAATTGCCCGTCAGATACAAAGAACAGATTCTAAAGGGCAGGTTGTTTTCACCTATGATATCTACGGAGAGGGAAAACTTCCTCTTGGGATTAAAAGAGAGAAGAAAGAACTGGCTGCCAATGAAAGCCTGCTAAAGAATTATTATATATTAACAGGTGAATTGGAAACTAAAAAGCTGGATCAAACGCTTCATACTCTTGGTTTCTCACAAACTTTTATTGAGAAACCAAATCCTCTGCAGACCTTTATTGCCTTTTTTGGCTCAGGTTCACAATCACTTGCCTTAGTCATTTTTATCATTAGTTTTAGCTCTTTTACGATTATTCAAAAAACACAAGAAATGAGAAGTGCTGGGATTCGATATATTTCAGGAATGAGACGCTTGCAACTTTTCGGACATTCTCTAAAAGATGATAGTATAGAGTTGCTTTTGGGATGTATTGGCGCAAGTATAATGGGTGCTGTTCTGATTTATTGCTTTCAATTGACACCTTTTTCCTATTCCCTCGTCATTTCCAGTAGTATTATTTACAATGGGATTTTACTAATTTTGTCTGTTTTCTTATCCTTCCTCTTTGCATATAGTATTCAAACGATTCATTTAGTCCCCCTTTTAAAAGGGAAGGTTCCATTGAAGCGCATATTGGTTTTCCTCTTTATTTGTCAATTTCTCGCTGTGGCATTAATTGGCCTTGCGATTCATCGAATCAGTATTTATGGATCAGTCTGGCAAACTCACCAAGAGGGAAGTGAGGCTTGGTTAAAACAGTCGAATTGGGTCCAAATTAGTACAAGTCGCGAGGATTTTTCACAGAAAACAAACAAAGAGACGCAAATTGAGAACAGAGCAAAATGGTCTAAGCTCATCGAGTCTGGAATCGAAAATGGTGGTCTTTTAGCTTATCATAATCTCGTATCTTTTAGTTCAAAAGGAGTTATGACGGATCCTAGTACAGGTAAAGAGTTTTCAATCACAGATTACGATCCACTTGCCAATAGCCTGTATGTCACTCCAAATTATCTTGATATCCAAGGTGTTCCAGTTTCTCCTGAAGAAAAAGATCACTTAAATCACTTACAAGCAGGAGAATTTGGTCTCTTACTTCCGGAAAAATTAAAAGGTCGAGAAGAGGAGATGATCAAGCGATATGAAGATTATCTATCTCCTCGAGATGATCAAGGAAATATCACCTTATCAATGAAGGCGAAGGTAACGTATATTCCGAATCATCAAAAACGCTTTATCTACAACAACACACCAATTAGCTATAAGCAATTCTTTACCGATCCGGTTTTAGTGGTTATTCAACCTGAAAGTTTTGGAGGCTATGTGAATCCATATTTCACCGATCTAAATCCCTACCTTTATTTTAATGGACTTCAGAATAGTAGGAAGCTAGTCGCTGAGTATAATCTTGAAAAAAGTGTTAGTCAGTACGACTATGCAGTGGACGTTTACCAGCAAATGGCCCAAAACATACAAATAGAAAATCTCATGGCGATTGCAGGAGGAGTCTTTGGTATAGCAACCTCTGTTCTTCTTTTTAACACTATGAATTTCCTATATTTTGAAGAGTTTAGAAAACAAATCTTCTTGAAGAAGATTGCAGGTCTGGGATTTGTAAACATTCACCAAATGATTTTGCTCTCAGAAAGTAGCCTTTTGCTATTAGGAAGCCTCTTGGTATTCATTCTCACTTCGGAATGGTGGATTGCTCTTGTCACTCTCTTGCTATTTATTACTAATGCTTGGTTCATTCTCCTGTACCGGTCTCATAAAGAAGACCACTTGTTAGCCACTGTACTGAAAGGAGCCTAATATGATTACCGTAGAACATTTAACCAAATCATTTGGCCAACGAACGGTCTTTCAAGATTTGAGCTTGCAATTTACAGAAGGTAAGGTCTATGCTCTGATCGGAAATAGTGGGTGTGGTAAAACAACCTTGCTCAATATCTTGGCGAAGATAGATCCTTATGAAAAAGGGAGTATAAGCTATAAAGGGCAAGAACTGAAACAAATCAAACAGCATCACTTCTTTAAGCATGAATTAGGCTATCTCTTTCAAAATTTTGGCCTACTTGAAAACGAGACTATCGCTACAAATTTAGATTTGGGATTGATTGGGCAAAAATTAACGAAAAAAGAGAAGAAGCAGCAAGAAGAAGAAGTGCTCAAAAAAGTAGGATTGGCTTACCTTGCTCTGGATCAAAAGATTTATGAATTATCGGGGGGAGAGGCGCAACGTGTCGCATTAGCTAAAGTTATTTTAAAAGATCCACCTTTAATTTTGGCGGATGAACTAACTGCAGCACTGGATCCAGAAACCTCACAAGAGGTGATGGACTTGCTCTTAATGTTAAAGAATCAAGAGCGTATAATCATTATTGCAACCCATAATCCAGTGATTTGGGAAAAAGCTGACGAAGTGATAAAGCTCAACTAATCCATGGCTGAAGAATGGTAGGATCTTCTGTATTATCTTTTATAGCCAGCTATTCATGAGGTATAGGCTGATGAAGAAAGATTCGGTCAAACAAAAATTTTAAGTTTTTTCATCAAAAGTTAGTTCGTGACATGGCCTCTTTTCTTGATATTCAAATGCGATGAGTGTAGAATATAGAGGAAATCTGAAACAAAAAGGGGATCAAATTCAATGATGAAAGTTCCAGTAGAAAATCTTGGGCTATTTGAACAGTTAGATCGTATCGTAGTGGCTTTTTTTAGGAAGGAACAACTTTCTAGTCCATATGATTTGAATGTCAGTATTACTCAAGAACACCTTGACCGGAAAAAGCAAGATCTAGAACCTTTAGGCTATCAAGCTGTCCAACTACCATTAGGAATGGCTTTAGATAATATCATTCAGCAACCTCATTATAAAAACTTAATCATTGGTGGACTTGCTCCCGACGAAATTATGGTCAGTAAAGAAGAATTAATGCCTTTGAAAGATATCGTGGATAGTTTTTGTATTATGTACGCTGCAGCGAATAACAGACTGGAAAATAGTAAGGCTTATGAATTAATGAAAGATAAGACGGTTTATTTTATTGGTAAACTATTTACAGATTTTCCAAAAGCTGGTGATGAAATTGCTTATTTAGGAATTGATCGAATAGCGAGCGATGGTACAACATATGAAGCAGTTAAATGCTTTTTAACGAAAGAGAGTGCAGAGAAGTTCAATAGTGAAAAAAGACCTGTCACCCCTGCAAACTTGGCTTATCTAAAATCATTCTGGGGTAAACCAGTAATTATTGAGCCTCATCGTAATTATTGGATCGAATTTTTTTAGAAAGTATAAAAGAGCGTAAGATTCTATCAAAGATCTACGCTCTTTTTCTAACACTAAATATATTACATAATTTATATTATGTATCTCATAAACTATCCAAGGCATTTTTCTGTTCGTCATTTACGATATGCGTATACAAGTCCGTTACCTGAGTGCTGGCATGTCCTAGCTGATGGCTGACCAAAACTTGGGATTTGGTTGCATCATAGAGACGAGTTGCTAGGGTATGGCGAAGCTTGTGGGGTGTCACCCGGACTTTGAAGTCTTCTGAATACTTAGCCACCATCTTTTCAACACTAGAAGCATCAATCCGATTCGGAACACCTCGATATAAGGTTAAGAAGAGGGCTGTATCCTTTTTTTCCGTCTTATATCGTTTGTCTCGAATGGCAAGATATTGCTCTAAATAAGGCTTAGCAAAGGCAGCGACATTGACCGAGTCACGTTTTCCACCTTTTCGAGTGACGTCAATCACCATCATCTTAAGATTGAGATCCCGTAGGTCTAAGTTAACTGCTTCAGAGAGACGGACACCAGAGGCAAGAAGGAGTGCGATAATGGCTAAATCACGCTCTTTATTCTTATTAAAGGAAGATAAGGCCCGATTTGAAAGTGTTTTAGGGTATTCCTGGTCGATATAGCTAAGGAAACCTTCTGTCTCATCACCTAAAAAGAGCTTTTGCTTGATATTTTCAGCTCGAGCAGCTAAGGTTTCTTTCTTTTTCTTGGTTGCAACCTTCTTCATGACATTACGGTAGAAATAAGGTTCCCCTTGCTCGTTTTCAACTTCCTCAGTCAAATACTTATAAAGACTAGAAAGTGCAGAAAGGGTACGGTTAATGGTTGTTTGAGAAACCCCATTTTTAGTCGTATTGGCATTGAGCAGAGGACGCTCACGCAAGTAAAGAATAAAGGATTCCATGTCTTTCTTGGTCATGTGCTCTAGAACCTCTAAAGGGATATTAGCCATGGTGTCAGCATCTGATATACCAGATTCCAAGACCCAGGTGAAAAATCGATCGTATTCTTTTAAGTATTCGTACAAGGTCGTAAAACTGTATGGAACGGCCAGTTTCGATTGATAATATTCTAACACATACCAAGGCATGACTTGTTTGAGTTTATCAATACGTTCTAATAAGATCTCGCGTTTCATGTATTTCTCCAAATTTTTCTATACCAGTAGTATAGCATAGCCAGATATATTTTTCAAGAAAATTATAGTTTTTCGGAAAGATGTCATAGGGGATATATAGGATTGTTTTGTTTCCTATCTATACCTTTTAAAAACAAAACAATCAGCAAATCTCGTGGATCTACTGATTATTTTCTTTTCTAACTTATTTTTCTACATATTGAAATGAAATCTTGCTACCACAGAGCCAATTATAGACTCGATCATTGACTTGAACGTTCATGGCTTCGTGGGCATATTCTGGCATGATTAAATGCTCTTTTGGACATTCTAATCGATTATAAATGGCAAACTGTGTCACAGGATAACAGACATCATCATCTAGCCCGGTAATCATGTGAACCTGTCCTTTGATACGATGGGCAAAGTTTTTCACATCAATATAGGCCAAAGTCTGCATCAAACGATCTTCTGTTTCATGGAATGGATCATGGAACTTGAAATAACGGAAAAGCTCGTCATAGGCCTCGCTGGTGTTCCCAATCTCCAATACTCGTCTGAAATCTGATAAGAATGGATAAATGGCTACCGTTCGTTGTATACGAGGATTCAATCCAGCAGCAACCAGGGCCAAGGCACCACCTTGTGAGGCTCCATAGCTGGCAAGTTTGCTGTCGTCAACTTGAGGAAGGCTGGCTACAATTTCAATTAACTGGTAAAGATCTAAGTAGATATCCTTATAAAAGAGCTCATCTGGACCTTCCACGGCGCCACGGATAATCTGTCCTTTTACCGTATTTCCAAGTGGTGAACGATCTCCGTCGGTTGAAAAGCCCGACTGACCTCTTACATCCATGGAGACCACACCATATCCAGCTACTGTATAAGCCAGCATATCTGACCAATCCCAACAACGGCCCATATAGCCATGAAAATGGAAAATAACTGGAACCTTTTGATCCGTTTTTGGGAAAACAACTCGCGCATAAACAAGACCATCTCGTGTTCCTTTAAAGCTTAATTCATAACAATGAACGTTTGGAATGCTGAAATCTTGTTCTTCGAGTTTGTATTCAGGAAGTTCAGCAAGGTTTGCTAAGGCTTGATCCCAGAAGGAATCAAAGTCTGCAGGAACTTCATCTCGCCCTTTATAAGTCTTCATTTCCTCAAGTAAGGCTGGATTTTTCATTAGTTTCTCCTTTTATTTGTAACCGGTACCAAAAATGTACCATATTTACTTAAGGATTGCAAGGGTCAAAAATAAATTACATAACCAAAATTATGTAATTTATTATAGATTCAAAAATAGACTTAATTGCTTAACCAGCTCTGGATTAGTGGGTAAAGCTGAATGATGAGCCTTGCGTCCTTTTAAATTCACTTCTGAATAAGTTTGATTCTCAAAAATTGATTTTGCTGCTTGTGCACTAGAGAGAGGAACGATGCCGTCTGATTTTCCAGCAAAGCTACCGACAAAGTTTAGGACCTCTACTTCTTTATCTAATCGATGTTTCCACCTTTGAAAATCGTCATACATCTCTTGGTTAAATTTGTAAGGACTACCAATAATAGCGAGCTTCCTTACGGTCAGTTTTTTCTTTTCTAAAAAGCCACTTTCCAATAAGCCAGTCAAAACTAGTCCACCATTGGAGTGCCCGACTGCCTTGAACTCTGTAAAATAATAGTGATCAAGGAGGTAGGTGATGGCGATCTTAAGGGATTCGATTTGCTGCTTGATATTGCTGTAGCCATCTCGATTGTTCTCGAAGCCAATCACAATCATCGGATTCGGCTCTTTTGTATTCAGTCTTCCTTCCATCTCGATAGAATCATCTTTATTGACTTTAATTTTTAAGAGACTCTGTTTTTTTCTAGAAAAACGATGGAGCATGCGGATGGTTCCATTGAAACGCTGGATACTAGCTGAACTTCCAGGTACAAAGATGATCGGATTGATTGGTGGTTTCTTCGAACCTTTTGGAAAATAAAAGGGCTTGCTGTGCGAAGAAAACAATCTTACAAAGAAACGAATGAGTGGTTGAAATAGTTTTTTTAACATGTTTTCTCTAGTACTTTTTTCTAAAAGAACCCGGAACAATGTCCCAGGTCCTTATTCGAAACGATTATTTCCGTTTTTTCTTATTCTTGCGCATTTGTTTGGCCATTTTGTTCATAGCCCGTTTCATCATGAATTCGCCAGCTTTTCCTTTGAGACCACCACCGAACATTTGGCTCATATCAGGCATTCCAGCGCCTCCACCAAGAGCTGATAAGTCAGGCATCCCACCTTGTCCCATCATCCCTTCGAGGGCAGACATATCCGGCATTCCACCAGGCATGTTCTTCGGCAGATTATTTGGATTCAGCCCCATTTGTTTCATCATCTTGTTCATATCACCAGAGAGGACGCCTTGCATCATCTGTTTAGCTTGGTTAAAGTCTTTGATGAATTTGTTGACGTCGACAAAGCTATTCCCTGAACCGGCAGCAATCCTACGACGGCGACTAGGGTTTAAAAGATCTGGATTTTCGCGTTCAGCTGGGGTCATAGATGATACGATCGCGCGTTTGCGAGCAATTTCTCGTTCGTCGACCTTGAGGTTCTTCATAGCTGGATTGTTGGCCATACCTGGAAGCATCTTGAGTAGATCTTCCATTGGTCCCATGTTTTGAACTTGGTCTAACTGATCGATGAAATCGTTGAAGTCAAAGGTATTTTCCCGCATCTTCTCAGCGAGTTCAAGCGAGCGTTTCTCATCGTATTCTTGAGAAGCCTTCTCGATCAGCGTCAGCATATCCCCCATACCGAGGATCCGACCAGACATGCGTTCTGGGTGGAAGGTTTCGATATCAGTGATTTTTTCACCAGTACCAGTGAATTTGATTGGCTTCCCAGTAATCTGACGGACAGAAAGGGCTGCACCACCACGGGTATCCCCATCAATCTTGGTCAAAATCACCCCGGTCACTTCGAGTTGTTCGTTAAACTCACGCGCCACATTGGCCGCTTCTTGACCAATCATGGCATCTACAACCAAGAGGATTTCATTTGGCTCAGCAAGGGCTTTGACATCGCGCAACTCACCCATGAGTTTTTCATCGATTTGCAGACGACCAGCCGTATCGATCAAGACATAGTCATTGTGGTTAGCTCTTGCTTGCTCTAAACCTTGACGTACGATTTCTACTGCAGGGACTTCTGTTCCCAATGAGAATACAGGGACATTGATCTGTTGACCAAGAGTCTTCAACTGGTCAATGGCAGCTGGACGATAGATATCGGCCGCAATCATCAAAGGACGTGCATTTTCTTCCTTGACCAATTTGTTAGCTAATTTCCCAGCGAAGGTTGTTTTACCAGCCCCTTGAAGACCGACCATCATGATAATAGTTGGAATCTTAGGTGATTTGATAATGTCTGCTGTCTCAGAACCCAAAATAGCTGTCAATTCTTCATCGACAATTTTAACGATTTGTTGGGCAGGGTTCAGGGTTTCAATGACCTCATGGCCTACGGCCCGCTCGCGGACGCGTTTGATAAAGTCTTTTACAACAGGAAGGGCAACGTCGGCCTCTAAGAGGGCTAGACGAATCTCTTTGGTTGCCTCTTGGACATCCGCTTCAGAGATTTTCCCTTTCTTACGAAGATTTTTAAAGACGTTCTGTAAACGTTCAGTTAAACTTTCAAATGCCATACTACTTCTCCTATTACAGGTATTTTAATCTTATTTATTCTCGGTTATCAATGCTGGATAAGACTGCGATTTGCTCTTGTAGATAAGCGTCATCAGGATACTTGTCAGAGATCTGATCAAAAATCTGACTGCGGACAATGTAATCAGAGTACATATGAAGCTTCATCTCATAGTCTTCCAGAATCTTTTCAGTTCGCTTGATATTATCATAAACAGCCTGACGACTCACCCTGAACTCTTCAGCAATCTCAGCCAAGCTGTAGTCATCTGCATAATAGAGCTCGATATAGTTCATCTGCTTGTCTGTCAAAAGTGCTGCGTAAAACTCAAAGAGAGCATTCATTCGGTTGGTTTTCTCAATTTCCATACCTTTCATTATATCAAAAAAGCCCGCTAAAGACTAGCGGGACTTGATGCTTTTTGAGTTGAAATGAGAGGATTCATCATCAGAGTTTCAGTGCTAACATATTGACCGTCATCCCTGCCGCAGTTCCAATCAAGAAGATGGTATCTCCTTTCTTCACATAGCCATGATCAAGCGCATAGGCTAAACCAAAAGGCACAGCTACAGAAACCATGTTTCCGTAATCGCTGACGATGTTAAGATACTTATAGTCTGGGACTCCTAATTTTTCCATGACTAAAGGAAGAGCTCGACTAGCTTGGTGGGGAATAATATAATCTACTGTATCTTTAGAAATGCCGGATTTCTCTTGGAATTCTTGGAACATTTCTGGAATAACACGAGCAGAAAGTAAGAGAATTTTCTTCCCTTTCATGTCAAACATGAAATCAGTCTTGGTTGATTCAGAGTACAATTTCGGATGATAAGCTGTCAAACCACCACGAATTTCGGTATCATGGGCTCCCTCAGACCAGGTACGTTGAAGGCTGGCAATCACTCCTAAATCTTCCGTCGTGCTTTCAAAGATAAAGGCAGCTGCCCCATCACTAAAAAGTTCATAGCTTTCTTTCTGCTTTGGATTAAGGCCCAGGCTTCCTACCTCACTGGAAACAATGAGGACACGCTTGTATTCACCACCTTCAATCAGATAAGAAATGGTACTAAGGGCTGAAATAAAGCTGGTACAGGTGGTATTGATATCCATGGCAGGAATCGTAAGTCCCTTGGCCACGCGCTCATGGATCAAAGCAGCTGTACAAGGAATCGGCTGAACGCCTACGGCGCTCGCTGAAACTAGGCAGTCAATCCTGCTTGCTCTAGTGCTTGTTCGATAGCACGAGCAGCTAAGTCGATCTGAGATTCTTCGTCTTCTTTTACTCGGTAACGTGTCTGGTCCTTAAAGGTGACTTGATGCTTGGGTAAGGCTGTTCCATAGCCTTTAATACGAACGTGTCTTTGTACACTTGTCATAATGCTTCCTCCTATTTTTGAAGACGTTGTACGCGCTTGAGTTTGCGACTTGTGTCCCATTGGTAGTCAATAAAGGTTAGAGTGGGCATGATAAAGCCCTTTTGATCTGCTAAGACTTGAAATTGGTTGAGGATAGCCTCTTCTATCTCAGATGAACGTTTGCTGAGAGCAACCTGAACTTGTCCATCTTCGGTTTGCGTCACTTGATAGTCTTGAATTCCTTCGACAAAGAGGATACAACGCCGAATGAAGTCTGGATAAACCATCTGTAGCTCGCCATCTGCTTTTTTGAAATAAAAGATGTCGTCTGATCGCCCCTCAATTTTAGCAATCCTTGTAAAGACAGAACCACATCTACAGGGTTCCGGATCCTCTACCAGAATATCATTGAGCCGGTAGCGGTAAATAGGTTGGCTCCTACGTTTAAAATCCGTAATGATCGGATAAAAACGGCGGTCATCCAAATAGTCTTTTTCCACTGATAAAATGTCCTCGTTGAGGTGCAAGTTCCCCTCAGAACAGGTACAGGCTAAGAAACCTTCTGTTGCTTGGTAGACCTGATCGACCTTAGAAAGATCAAATGCTTGACGGATGAGGTCCCGGTCCCGATCCTCTAAGATTTCAGCGACGGAAACGACCTTTTGAGGTTGAATCTCCAGGGTCTGATTTTCCAGATACTTGGTTAAATCTAATAAGGTAGAGGCTGGAGCCACAAGGATGGTCGGCTGGTAGTCATTTAAACGCCCGATGTGCTCTTGGCTATCTTTGAAAATATCAAAATACTCTAGGCGAATCAAGGGAGAATTGATGGTTTGATAGAGCTGGTTATCAGCACGGAGGAAAAAGGCAATGCGGTGACCAAGGAGCTTTCCTTTGGGGAGCATTTTAGCGAGTATAGCGGCTGCCCACATACTACGTTCTGTTTTCGTCGTGATAAAGATCCCCCGGTGTCCGGAGGTACCAGAGGAAAGACCAACTGCTACTTCTCCTTGCATCTCTGTAAAATCACGAGACTGCTCACCTCGAATCGCCATTTCAAGAGCCTGATCCCGGTCGATTCCTTGGGTATTTAACTCATTGAAATGCTCCATCATAAAGGTCTTGTCCATATAGCGGAAGTCTTTTGGAACACCTTGAGAGAAATAGGGAGAATGCTGGAGTAAGAAGCTGTGGTAATTTTGTAGTTCTTTTTCTTGGTAGCGCTCCAGTTCCTCACGGTTCTTGAAGCGATGCCCCCAGCGGGTTTGGTAAAAGGTTTTAAGAAAGGTCCATTTTTTCATTTAGTATTCTTTCTACCCGTTCAATTGGATCATGGCTGACGAGAACAGCGATTCCTTTATTTAACAAGGTACGGAGGAAATTGACATTTTCTAAATAGTCCTTCCCATTATCCTGAACTTGACTAGGAATCCAGCGCATCTGCTCTGTCAAGGGAAGAAGGTCAATTCCCCAGCAGAGATCAGCACCAATAAACAATTGATATTCCGGAAGGAAAAGACAGCCTTGTCCCTTAGCGTGCCCATCATGGGAACTCAGGAGAATACTGCCGTCTCCAAAGATATCTACTGTTTCCGTATAAGCAAAACGAGGGTTGGTTCCCTGAGGCTGGATAATTTGGACAGCCTCTTCAAAATGTTCCGGCAAAAACTCTTTAAAAATTAAATCCTTGAAGCTGTGCTTCTGGTAGACGTGATAGGCTCTCTCTGTGACCAAGAAGCGTGCCTGCTTGAAGCAACCCGCTCCTCCTAGATGGTCTGGATGAAAATGCGAGAGGATGACATAGGATATGTCATCTGGTGAAATCCCAGTCGCTTGAAGCAAGCAATCGATCTGGTCTTCCTTTTTCATCTGCATAGGAGTTCCAAGACGGTAATAAAGATAACGGAATTTACTTTTGATCTCATAATGATAGCCCGTATCATAGAGAATATAGCCATGCTCTCGGTGTTTGAGGAGATAGACACCGGCTGGAAAAACCATCTTCTTTCTTTTCTGCCCCTTAAAGAGCAAGGCGAGATTGCTGGTACAATAGCCAGCAGGGAAGTACTTAATGCTTTCGATAATCTTGGACATACTGGGCAATTCCCTCCTTGATGCTGATGCGTGGCTCATAACCCAACTCTTCTCTTGCTTTTGAAATATCAAGTGTCTGGCTATAACGCAATAGGTAGTAGGTATAGCGAGTTAATGGTGGCTCACCCTTTAGAGGTAAGAACTGATAAAGAACCTCTAAGCTAGAAGCCAAGCCACCTAGAAGAAAGGCAGGTAATTTTTTATAACGAATAGGAAGTTCCAGGCCCTGCAAGGCTTCTTCGATGAGTTCTTTAAAAGGAGTCGGCTCGCCGTTGGTAATGTTATAGACTTGACCTTCTGCCCTATCAGCTTTCAGAGCCAAAGCGATAGCCAAAGCAACATTCTCAACACAGGTCATGTCCATCAATTGCTTGCCTTCCTTGATTAAGGGGATTCCAATCTTTTGGCTTAGCTTGAGAACACGTGGAAGGATGCTCGTATCCCCAATGCCAAAGAGCCCACGAGGACGAAGGATAATGCTGGGAACATCCGGGTATGCAGGAAAGAGTTTCTCTGATAGTAACTTGCTTTTGATGTAGTTGTTTAAATGATTTTCAGTTGGAGCATCTTCTTCTTTGATGCCGATTTGGTCTTTCGGAGCAGCGTAAATACTTGGTGAAGAAACATAGACCAAGCGACTTATTTTATTAGTACGGCAAGCTTCTAAAACATGTTTAGTACCGAGGACATTAGCTTGATAAAAACTCTCCCAAGGCCCCCAAACAGTGGATAAAGCTCCAGCATGGACGACCATTTCAACGCCCTTACATGCCTCTTCTACTGCTTGCTTGGAACTCAGATCTCCTTTGAAGAATTCCACTTGTTCTGAAACCAAGCTTTGTCCTACTGCTTCATTCCGACCAAAAGCGCGGACAAAGTAGCCTTCTGCTACTAACTCTTTTACCACGTATTTTCCTAGAAAACCTGTTGCTCCTGTTACGAGTACTTTCATGGCGCCTCCTTTTTAACTAAGCGATGAATTTCTTTTTTTAAAATGCTGGTAGCATCATAGGTCAGGGCTATTTTTTGCTTTTGTGGTCCTATAAAAATTCGAATCTCATAGTTGGGATCATTCAACAATGGGGCTAAAAGCAAAAGAACTGGATAAAGTTGTCCACTAAGAGGCACCACAACAGCATCGATTTTTATCCGAGACATAAAACCTCCCTGTGTTGAATTGACACCATAGGGATTGTGTTACCTAATTGTTTTCTAGGTAAAATTCAAACCGTTCTCCGACATATTGACTTTTTACATACTCAAAAGCGACACCATTGTCGAAATATGAAATCTGGGTCAAACCAAGAATAGCATGTCCTTTTGGTATTTCTAAGTAATGAGCAATCTTTTCTTTGGCCAATCGGGCATAGATGGTTTGTTGGGATTTACCGATACGGTAGCCGTGCTTTTCCAAGGTTTGGAAGAAATGGCTGGTCACCTCTTCTTTTTTGAAGTTTCTGATAAATTTTTCTGGAATTGAGGCAACTTCATAGACAACAGGGACTCCATCTGCGTAACGAACCCGTTCCATACGTACAATCGTTTCAGTTTTGTCAATCCCTAGTTTATCCACTTCTTGAAGACTTGGAACGGTCCGTTTGTAGGATATAACCTGTGTAGAAGGAACCTTTCCTTGCGCTTTCATAATTTCAGTAAAACTAGTCGTCCCCCGCATCTTTTCCTGGACGCGCGTGCTAGCGACAAAGGTACCACTACCAACACGGCGCTCCAGTACTCCTTCTTCTACCAAGAGGGTAATGGCTTGACGGAGGGTCATCCGACTAACCTGGAACTTCTCAGCCAAGTCCCGCTCACTAGGAAGGCGCTGTCCAATTTTCCAGATTTTCTGGTCAATTTCGGCTTTAATTTGATCGTGAATTTGTATGTAAGCTGGAATCATCTTGCTACTCTTTCTGTGTGTTATAACCTATTGTAGCGCAATTTTGTCAAATCTTCAATCGTAGTCAGTATTGATTGGTAATGAAGGGGCTTTTGTGTTAGAATAGAGGAAAAGAATTTTCTAGAAAAAGGGGAAAAGATGACAAACCTATCAACTGATTTGCATGATGTTGAAAAAATTATCGTGCTTGATTACGGTAGCCAGTACAATCAGCTCATTTCTCGTCGTATTCGTGAGATTGGTGTCTTTTCAGAACTGAAGAGCCACAAAATTACAGCGGCTGAAGTGCGTGAAATCAATCCTGTTGGGATCGTTCTTTCAGGCGGACCAAACTCAGTGTATGAAGAAGGATCTTTTGACATTGATCCTGAAATTTTTGAACTTGGAATTCCAATTTTAGGAATCTGCTATGGCATGCAACTCCTGACTCACAAACTTGGTGGGAAGGTTGTACCTGCAGGGGATGCAGGTAACCGTGAATACGGCCAATCTGAGCTAAACTTAGCTGAATCTTCTGCCCTCTTTGAGGGAACACCTGATAAACAGTTGGTCTTGATGAGTCATGGAGATGCTGTTACAGAAATTCCTGCTGACTTTGTCCGTACTGGTACTTCTGCTGACTGTCCGTATGCTTCGATTGAAAATCCAGACAAGAAAATCTACGGTATCCAATTCCACCCTGAGGTTCGTCACTCTGTTCATGGATATGATATCTTGCGTAACTTTGCCTTGAACATCTGTGGTGCTAAGGGCGATTGGACCATGGATAACTTTATTGAGATGCAAATCAAACAAATCCGAGAAAAAGTTGGAGACAAACGTGTTCTCCTTGGTCTTTCTGGTGGTGTTGACTCTTCAGTTGTAGGGGTTCTTCTCCAAAAAGCTATCGGTGATCAATTGATCTGTATCTTTGTAGACCACGGTCTTCTTCGTAAAGGGGAAGCTGACCAAGTTATGGACATGCTTGGTGGTAAGTTTGGTCTCAATATCGTTAAAGCAGACGCTGCCAAACGTTTCCTTGATAAATTGGCTGGTGTGTCTGATCCAGAGCAAAAACGGAAGATCATCGGTAACGAATTTGTTTATGTCTTTGATGATGAAGCAAGCAAGCTAAAAGACGTGAAATTCTTGGCGCAAGGAACACTTTACACAGACGTGATTGAGTCTGGTACAGATACTGCTCAAACCATCAAGTCTCACCACAACGTGGGTGGACTTCCAGAAGACATGCAGTTCGAGTTGATTGAGCCGCTCAACACTCTTTACAAGGATGAAGTTCGTGCCCTTGGTACTGAACTTGGTATGCCAGACCATATCGTATGGCGCCAACCATTCCCAGGTCCAGGGCTTGCCATCCGTGTCATGGGTGAAATCACTGAAGAAAAACTAGAAACAGTCCGTGAATCAGACGCTATCCTTCGTGAAGAAATCGCCAAGGCTGGTCTTGACCGCGACATCTGGCAATACTTCACTGTTAACACTGGCGTTCGTTCCGTAGGTGTGATGGGCGATGGTCGTACTTACGACTATACCATTGCCATCCGTGCTATCACTTCTATCGATGGAATGACAGCTGACTTCGCTAAGATTCCTTGGGAAGTCCTCCAAAAAATCTCAGTCCGTATCGTAAACGAAGTTGACCATGTTAACCGCATCGTCTACGATATCACAAGTAAACCACCTGCAACCGTTGAGTGGGAATAAAATGAATTATTCAAATAACGCTGAAATCAATAATTTCAGCGTTATTTTTATATATGTAAGGCACATTTATTATCAAAATGACTCTCTAGACCAGTTTCAGGCAGTCTATATCAAGGAGCAAAATTTCCTAATTCAAAAAACAAAGAAAATGTAGGCGGAACTTATGAACTCTATTTGGGTGTTAGATGATTATCAAATAATTTAGGATGAAACAATATCTTGTATGAATCGACTACTTATGTTATGATAGTTTAAAACTATTCCTTTTGAGTAAGGAATTCATAAAGTTAGGAGAAATGATATGTCGGAAATTACAGTATCGCGTCAAACTGGCCTCGTAGGTATGTTAATGAAGGTAAACGTTTATATCAATGGAGAATGTGTTGCCAATTTAAGCAAAGACGAAACCGTTACACTTCCGCTTCCTGAAGGACTTAATATGGTTAAGGTTTACGTAGATCAAAGAGGAGCCTTTACTCGTTCTAAAGAAGTTATCGTAAAAGCTGGTCAAACTGCTATTATTAAAGGTTCAGCTTGGAAGACCTTTCTAGGATTCTTCGGAAGAATCTTGGGTATTCCTTATCTCTCAATCGAAGTTACAGATTAAAGAGAGTGGGACAGAAATCGGTCATTCGTTAGAATTCGATTTCTGTCCCACCTCCGCACAGTTGTGTAGGGCTGTAAAAGCTGATGAAATCAGCGTAGTAGAGCCCACTCAACCACTGCGTCTTGATCGACAATCCAAAGACAATTGAGAGGCTAGGACTTTTGTCCCAGCCTCTTTTTATAGTTTATTCCTCTTGGTTTGATGACGATGAACATGATAAGACATTAATCCGATTCCTAGGAGAATCAGGAGGCCCAGTCCAATCATAGGGTATAAGGGAAGATTGTTGCTTTCTTTCAATAGTGACTCTGTATCGTGCTTGGTATCAATCGTATTAAAGCTATCTCCTGCCTTTTCAATGATATCCTGTTTTAGAGCTTTGAAGGATTTGACAAGGTTTTTATCAGAGTTTAGCTTACTATTCGCAAGCTTGCTAGTGAAATCAACTAATTGTTTGGTTTGTTTATCCGTTATAGCGCCATTTAATTGGTAAGTTTCTAGAATCCTTGTTACCAGCTTTTGAAAATCTTTTTTCTCAAGCTTTTTATCTTGATTGCTTCCCTTTAGCGCTGCGATTTTAAGATCGATGACGGCTACATTAAGTTTATCTTCATGGAAGTTATTTTTACGGGCATTTTCTTTATAGATAGCTGCAAGCAGAGATAATTCTTCTTGGGCAAGTATTTTGTTTTCATCAGATATGGTGCTACCATTTTGCTCAAGAGAGTATGATACCGCTGCAATGGCACTCAGGCCTGATGCTTCTGTTGGAGAGGCAATTGTGATATCGGCGTGTTCGAGCCCAAGAGTGGTCAGTGCATTGCGATGCATATCTGCTGTTACTTCTGTTATATTTTGAGGAGTGACAATGTGCACGCTAACTGGTGCTTTTTTGGCTTGTTTCTGTAGTTTAACGGAGGAAGAATGATCTCCATTCTCATCGATCCTAAAACTTGTATAAGCAGAAGGGTTCATGGTTTTCCATTCCTTCTCTTGTTCCTCGTTATACATCAAGAGACTGAGGGTTTGCTCGACTTCGAATTCATTCAATGATGATCCGATGACATAGTCAGGTTGCTTGTATTTTTGATCAATAACTTTCTGAATGCTTGAGTTGGCAAATGCCGTCGAAGAGCTTGCAAGAAGTGCAAACCAGCTAGCGATAAAGATTCCAATAAATTTCCTGACTGGTTTCATACTTTTTCTTAACTCCTTCTAGGATATTAATACGCTATCGGACAATAAAAAGGAAGCAGATTTTATCTCTTTGCCTCCTTTTTAGTTTACCCTTTTTATCTTAAGACTGGCTTACAGCTTCTTTAAAAACAGATGACAGTTTGATCTATAAAAAGAGAGTGGGACAGAAATCGGTCATTCGTTAGAATTCGATTTCGTCGTCCCAGCTCCGCACAGTTGAGTAGGGCTTTAAAAGATGATGAAATCAGCATAGTAGAGCCCACTCAACCACTGCATCTTGCTCGATAATCCAAAGGCAATTAAGAGGCTAGGACTTTTGTCCCAGCCTCTTAAAGTGCTGTTTATATTAAAACCAAGAAAATAATTTCATGATGAACTGATTCATTTCAACGAGACGTGAATAATAATAATTTCCCCCATTAACGTAGAGCTCTGAGCCGTGTAAAAATGAGATAGGATGGAGATAAAGATAGGTCTTACCTGTGACATTTCCAAGACTCGGTGCAACCACTTTTTTTGAATATTGACGGGCTAATTCTAGCGTATTTTTTCCGCCATTTTTAGCTACATATTCAATGTAATCCTGTCCAAAATTATAAGCTTGGACAGCGGTCCAGGGATCAACCCCCTTCTCTTTTGCTATTCGCAGATTCTCAGAGAGCGTTTGAATCCCCTGGCGAATACTTTCTTTGTTATTGGTGATAGAATTTGTCTGGCCTGTTGCACTTTCACTGGCCTGCATGACATCATCTTCCTTCCCCTTGGTCTCGGTATAAATCATGGCAAGGATCAGATCTTCATTGGTACCAGTGTCTTCCTCAGCCAGTACTTCACGCACTAAGGTGCGATAAGTCATGACCTGCTTGACATCCCGGTGTATCTGATAGCCCTTGTATATGAAAAAGACGAGCAAGAGGCAAAAGAAAATTTTCATTATTCGTTTCATCATTATTTATTCTGAATGTCCTCTATATTCTTGATGAGGATCGAGTAGGTCCCATTCTCATTCTGGATAAACTCTACCGATTCAGCATCTTCGTAAACATGGTTAGGAACTAAAAGCTCAATCCCGTTTGAAAGGGAGAGTTTTTGGTTCTCAAATTTTTTTAATTGGCGACTGGCATCTATTTCATCAAAGCGAACAGGATCAGGAATGGACTCTTTTACTTGATCGACAAAACTGAGTCGAGCTGTTAAATTGTTATCGAACAAATCATTAGCTAACTTCTCTGGAGATAGCTCATTCTCTTCTTCCAGTTGGTTGAAAATAGCTGATTTAACCTTGGATTGGAACTGAAAATCGTCTTGTTGGAAATTCTCAGCAATCCGTTGGGCCGTTTTTTCTATTTCTTTGATCGATTTTTTAGGAGAAATCTTTGGTTGTGCCTGGAGGAGATTCTCAGAGAAATAGTTCAAGAACGTTCCGTTGTACTTGATCCGTTTTTCAATCAAGTGGTACTTACGGCTTTGAAGATTAATGACCAAGGCTTCGTCGGCACCAGTACCAAACCCAGGTAGATTGTTTTGAGTCAGTTTGATCGGATTGTCCACTTCGCCACCTAAGTGTGTCAAGGTTTCACGTAATGCAATTCGGAGGAAGGCAAAGTGGTCCACCCCTTCTTTTGAGAATTGAATAAACACCAAATCATTGGTTTTTTGATTCTCAGAGATGACAAATTCTTCCTTCCAGCGGTTCGCAACTACTACTGAAGTTTCTAGTAAATCATCTGAAATCATCTCAAGAAAAGGATTATCCTCTTCAAAAATACCGGTCTTGGCCTCATCGGAGTATACCCGTTCAATCTTTTTGCGCAAATATTCCTCAATTTTAGGTGTGATATTGAGGAATTTGTCCGCCAGGTAGAGATCGGTATCATCTGGGCTAAATTGATGAATGATGGCTTTTTTTACATAAATGTCCATAAATTGCTTTAGTCCTCGTAAAGTGGGAAGGCATCTGTCAAGTCTTTGACCTGGTCACGCACTTCTTCTAATACAGCTGGGTTGTCAGCGTTTTTCAACGCTTTGATAATCAATTCAGCAACTGTGCGACTTTCTTTTTCCCCAAAACCACGGGCTGTGATGGCTGCTGTCCCAATCCGAATCCCACTGGTCTTAAATGGTGATAGAGTTTCATATGGGATGGAGTTCTTGTTGAGGGTAATGTTGACCTCGTCCAGTAAATTTTGAGCCACTTTTCCATTTTCAACGACTTTCGTCACATCGACAAGGAAAAGGTGGTTCTCTGTTCCGCCTGAAATGACGCGGAAATCTGGATCTTGCAAGAATACATCAGCCATAGCCTGGCTGTTTTTAATCACGTTAGCTGCATACTCTTTAAAGGCAGGATCGAGGGCTTCTTTGAAAGCAACAGCTTTAGCAGCAACGACATGCTCTAGTGGTCCTCCTTGGATACCAGGGAAGATAGCAGAATTGATCTTCTTAGCCAAGTCTTCATCATTGGTCAAGATCAAGCCACCACGAGGTCCACGAAGGGTCTTATGAGTGGTCGTGGTCGTGATATGTGCATAAGGAACTGGACTTGGGTGAAGACCAGCCGCTACCAAACCAGCAATATGGGCCATATCGACCATGAGTTTAGCTCCTACTGCATCCGCAATCTCACGGAATTTAGAGAAATCAATGATGTGAGAGTAGGCTGAAGCACCTGCCACAATCAACTTTGGCTTCACTTCTTGAGCTTGTTTCAAGATAGCATCAAAATCCAAGAGTTCAGTTTCCGGATCCACGCTATAAGATACAAAGTTATAAGTTTGCCCTGAGAAGCTCACAGAGGCACCGTGAGTCAAATGGCCACCTGCAGCCAGATCCATTCCCATAACAGTGTCTCCAGGCTCAATCAGAGCCATATAGGCAGCACAGTTGGCCTGACTACCTGAGTGGGGTTGAACATTGGCAAACTTAGCCCCAAAGATTTCCTTAGCGCGTTCGATGGCAAGGCTTTCGACGACGTCTACGACATCAGTCCCTCCGTAGTAGCGACGACCTGGGTAGCCTTCTGCGTATTTATTGGTCAGGATAGACCCTTGGGCAGCCATAACCGCCTTAGAGACGACGTTTTCAGAAGCGATTAACTCAATGTTATTTTGCTGGCGCTCTTCTTCTTTCGCAATGGCATCCCATAGATCTGCATCATATGCTTTGTAATCTTCTTTGTCAAAAATCATAGGTCTTCTCCTTAAATAAATTTTATAAAACGTTTTTGTAGCTTGTCACAGGTATAACCGACCTGTTCGTAGAAGGCATGAGCGCTAATACGATGGTCTGCAGAGTTTAAACGTATAAACTTGTAGCCACGTTTTTCGGTTTCCTGTTCTAGTCCTTGAAGCAAAGCTTTACCAATTCCTTTACCTTGCATTTGGGGTAAGACTGCTAAAGCCAAAATATTAAATCCTGCATTGGAATAGAGGGATTCGTAGACTTCTGCATGGACATAACCAAGTAGGTCATGACTTGCTGGATCCTCATAGCCAAGTAGGAAATGATGTGAATCCTGAGATAATCTAGCTAGTTGACTAGCCGTATCCTCTGGACTAAAAGCATAACCTAAAGCCTCTTTGTTAATCTCATAAATAGATCCAGTATCTGTTGGTTTTAAAGCACGCAGCATATCATACCTCCTCAAAAGGGATTGCAGGTATCTTGGTAAGGATATCTTCTCGTGTAATCGCTCCTTGACGTAGAATCTTCACCTTGTCGCCTGATAAGTCTAAAATAGTCGAATCTTGTCCAGTTAGAAAGCTATCGTCTTCAAGTCCTATCACTCCATGACCAAGTTCTTTAAGAATTTGCTGGCACTGGGTCCCACTAGCTTTCCCAGAGAGGTTGGCAGAAGGTCCAATCAAGGGACCCGCTTTACGAATTAATTCCAATGTTTTTGGATGAGCTGGCATCCGAAAACCAACCGTAGCCATCCCAGAATTAATCCAAGCTGGTACTTCTTCATTGGCTTCGAGAATGATGGTTAAGGGTCCTGGCAAAAAGGTTGCAATTAGTTTTGATAGATAAGGTGGTTGATTTTTCGAATAAAATCGAATGTCTTCTTCACTGGAAACATTGAGGTTCATAGCCTTTTCACGAGGCCGTTGCTTTAGAGCGTATACCTGATCAACCGCTGCTTCATCCAGTGCCTTTGCAAAGAGGCCATAGACAGTCTCAGTCGGTAAGACAACTGCATGACCAGCTTCTAATTCTTTCTCAAATAGATCCATTGTCTACTACTACCATCCTATCTTGTCCAAATTGGTCTTTCAGAACTCGAACTCGTTTGTCAGGAAATGCTTTTTGAAAGAGATCTTTTACTTTGTTACCTTGCTTATAGCCGATCTCTAGATAAATCTTTCCATCTGGTGTTAAAACACTTGGAGCCTGCTGAGCGATCTTTTCATAGATGGCATAGCCATCACGATCCGCAAAGAGAGCTAAGTGGGGTTCAGAGGCTAAAACGTTGGCTCCAACTTCTTCTAAATCTTCCCGAGAGATATAGGGAGGGTTGGAAACAATCAGATCGTAAGGACCTTCTAGTTCATCCAGTACATTTGATGTTTTAAAGGACACGACCGCTTCTAACTGCTGGGCATTTTCTTGAGCAAGCTCCAAGGCATTTACTGACACATCACTGGCTTGAACCTGCCAATTAGGTCTAGCAAGGGCTAAGCTAATGGCAATGGCACCACTTCCAGTTCCGATATCCAGAACTCGTAAGGATTCCTGATTATTTTCCTCAAGAATGAGGGTAACGAGTTCCTCTGTTTCAGGTCTAGGAATCAGCACGCGCTCATCAACTGTAAAAACATGACCACAGAATTCTGCGCTCCCAATAATATACTGGGCAGGGACGTGATGTTTCAACTGCTCAAAGATGGAATCCAGCAAGGTTTTATCCTCTGCTTCCACTTCTTTTTGCAAAGCAAGGACAAAGTCCGTAAAGGTCCAATTTTTTAAAGCACGATATGCGAAGGAGAGGCTTTCTGCTTCCTCTCCAACGGCTATTAATGCTTCTTCATACTGGGCTACTAATTGTCCCAACAACATTATTTGTTCAACTCTTCTAGTTTTTGAGTTTGATCATACAAGACCAAAGCATCGACCACTTCATCCAATTTACCAGATAAGATGGTATCCAGTTTTTGAAGGGTCAAGCCAATCCGGTGATCCGTCACACGGTTTTGAGGGAAGTTGTAAGTCCGGATCCGCTCTGAACGATCACCTGTACCGATAGTTGACTTCCGTTCAGCATCCTGCTCGTCTTGGGCGATCTGAGCAAAGTGGTCAGCCACACGGGCACGGATGATCTTCATTGCTTTTTCACGGTTCTTCTGTTGGGTCCGTTCTTCCTGCATCTCTACCTTGATATTGGTTGGCAAGTGGACAATACGGACAGCTGTCGCAACCTTGTTGACGTTCTGTCCTCCCGCACCAGATGCGTGGTAGATGTCAATCCGAAGGTCTTTTGGATCAATGTCGTACTCGACTTCTTCGATTTCTGGCATGACCAGAACGGTTGCCGTGGAGGTATGGACACGGCCTTGGCTTTCCGTTACAGGAACGCGTTGCACCCGGTGGGCACCCGATTCATACTTGAGTTTTGAGTAGACCGATTGCCCAGAGATCATAGCTACTACTTCTTTGATCCCACCAACGCCATTGTAGGAAGCTTCCATGACTTCAAAGCGCCAGCCTTGGCTTTCCGCGTATTTTTGGTACATCTGCAAGAGGTCACCAGCAAACAACTGGGCCTCGTCCCCTCCTGCTGCTCCACGGATTTCCAAGATAATATTCTTATCGTCATTTGGATCTTTTGGAAGAAGCAAAATCTTTAGTTTTTCTTCGTACTCTTCTTTTTCAGCCTTAGCATCTTTCAGCTCTTGCTTGGCCATTTCTTCCAAATCTGCATCGCCGCCTGATTCCTTGATCATTTCTTCAGCATCGACGATATTTTGGAGTACTTGTTTGTATTCTCGGTAAGCTGTTACCGTGTCACGAGTGGAAGCCTCTTCTTTTGAAAGCTCCATAAAGCGCTTGGTATCAGAGACCACATCTGGGTCACTCAGTAATTCTCCTAACTCTTCGTATCGGTCTTCTACAGCTTGTAGTTGATCATAGATATTCATGTTGTCTCCTTAAGATTAATGTTCTTGGTGAATGTCTGGATTAAAATAATGTTTGCGGCAAACGGAGATATAGGTCTCGTGTCCACCGATTTGAATCTGCTCTCCATCGTAGACGGGTTTACCCGCTTGAGTACGCAAGACCATGGTCGCCTTGCGGGAACAATATTGGCAGATGGTCTTAATCTCCTCGATCTTGTCTGCCAACAAGAGGAGGTGTTTGGAACCTTCAAAGAGTTCATTTCGGAAATCATTTTTGAGGCCAAAAGCCATAACCGGCACATCTAGTTCATCTACAACTCTAGCTAAATCATAGACATGGTGTCGTTTTAAAAACTGTGCTTCATCGACCAAGACACAGTAGGGTTTCTCTTTCAGGCTTTGGATATAACCGAAGACGTCTGTATCGTCTTCGATCGCAATGGCTTCCCGTTTCATACCAATCCGGCTAGAAACAACTCCAAATCCATCGCGCGTATCGATTGCTGAGGTCATGATAACGACGCTTTTTCCTTGCTCTTCATAATTATGGGCTACCTTCAAAATTTCGATGGTCTTACCAGAATTCATCGTCCCATATTTATAATATAATTGTGCCATTTTCCTTCTATTCTCTCTAAAATGTGTTTCATTATATTATAACACGGGCAGTAAATTAGGGCAACTTATAGAAAGCTTATCCATTGGGTGATTGCTCTTCTAATAAGGAGATTCTGAACTCTATGGAGTTTCATTTCTCTTGTTCGCTCTAGTGGAAATTCATCTCAGTTTCCCCTTATTTTTAGTATTTTGTAATTTGAGAATAAAAAAAGCGTCTATCATTTCCCTGACAAAATGACAAACGCATGGTGAGAGACCACTTCTCACAAATTAATTATACCATAATACCTGAAGTTATGTAAGTGGATAGTACTAAATATTGGTAAAAATTTTTTATAATCTATTTTAACCTTTTTATTAGATGCCTTGAATCTTAGTAGTCTGCTACTTTTCATTCAAAAATATGATAAAATAGACCTAAGATAGATAGAGGAGGTGGCACGATGCCATTTGTACGAATTGATTTATTCGAAGGACGCACATTGGAACAAAAGAAAGCTTTGGCCAAGGAAGTAACCGAAGCTGTTGTTCGGAATACAGGTGCTCCCAAATCTGCTGTTCACGTCATCATCAATGATATGCCTGAAGGAACCTACTTCCCTCAAGGTGAGATGCGAACTAAATAAATGAGAACAACCAGAATAGTATTCTGGTTGTTTTTGTTTAAGAAACTTGGTATTTCTTTTGAATCTGCCATAGACGCAGCTGGTAACAAATACCACTAACGACAATGCTAGAAATTAAGCCAATCCAGTAAGCATACGGACCTAGGTTGGTGACATGGTCTAAAAAGATCCCCAATGGAATAGAGACACACCAGTAGCTAAAAACTCCGAGCAAGAAGGGAACGGTAGTATCCTTGTAACCGCGTAGAATCCCTTGAATCGGTGCTGCGACCGTATCCGCTATTTGGAAAAGTAGGCTATAGGTCATGAAAATAGCTGTCTGGTGGATAAATTCCGGCTCAGTGCCATAGAGCCCTGCTACTTGATAGCGATAAAGATAGAGGAAGCTAAGGGTAAAGAAGGCAAACCCAAAGGCTGTCCATCGTCCAATCCGGCAATATTGACGTACAACATCGGGACGCCCAGCCCCAATCTCGTAGGACACAATAATAGCCATGGTATTGGAGATGCTAGCTGGAAAAGCGTACATGAGAGTTGAAAAATTCATGGCCGACTGGTGACTGGCAATGGTCATAGATGGGAATTTAGCCATGAGCAAGCCCACTACCGAGAAAATGATGACTTCTGCAAACACAATCCCCCCAATCGGTAAGCCCAAGCGAATCGTCTCTTTCATCTCTTTGAGATTGATAGGTTGAACCTTCCATAGTTGGTAGATGGCTACTTTCGGATGTTTGAAAAGGATCAAAAAGGCAATGATGAGGAGGACCCAGTAGGCCAAAGATGTTCCTAGTCCCGCTCCTGCTCCTCCTAGCTCAGGAAGACCAAAAGCTCCATAAATCAACATGTAGTTAAAACTAGCATTTAAAGGTAATAAGAGCAACATAAGGTACATGGACAAACGAGTAAGTCCCAATGTATCTAGCAAGGAACGGACCACACTAAAGAGCAAGAGAGGCAAAATTCCTAGAGAGAGAAAGGCTAAGTAATGGGTTGCAATCCCCTCTACGACACTTTCTAAGCCGATCTTTCTAAGAACAATTGGTGCAATCAGCAAGACAAAAGTGATCAAGAGGACAGCCATCATGAAAGAGAGATAGATAAATTGATAGAAATCAGAAGCAATTCTTTTTTTATTCCCCTGCCCTAAGTGATGACCAATAATGGGCGTTAAAGCAGATAGAATCCCGGTTAAAAAGGTAAAGAAGGGATTCCAAAGACTGGTGGCGGTTGACACGCCAGCTAAGTCCAAGGTATTGTATTGTCCTGTCATGGCTGTATCGACAAAACTAGCAGAATAGTTGGCTAGTTGATAGACCAGGAGAGGGATAAATAGACTGATAAACAAACGCAAGCGCTCTTTAAAATGATGGGTTAGATACACGGATGATACTCTCTTCTTGTCAATTTGAAATTTTCTCTTACCACTCTACTATATGTCACCTTAAATGTCAAAAAAATAAAGAACTGAAGATCAAACTGATCCTCAGTTCTTTAAGATTACTTTTTGTTGCGGTTCAAGATGGCGTTCAAAATGATTGCCAAGACGCTTGCAACGACAATTCCATTTGCAAAGAACATTTTAAATGCACTTGGAAGGCCGTTAAAGAGAGTACTATTGTTCAAACCGACTCCTGCTGCTATCGATACAGCCGCGATGAGGAAATTGTGCTCATTGTGTTCAAAATCGACACGAGCCAGAATCTGCATCCCCTGAATAGATACAAAACCAAACATAACCAGCATGGCTCCACCAAGTACTGGACTTGGAATGATTTGTGCCAAAGCTCCAAACTTAGGAAGGAGACCAAGGAGAACGAGGAAACCAGCTGCATAGTAGATTGGAAGACGAGTCTTGATACCAGACAATTTCACCAAGCCTACGTTTTGTGAGAATCCAGTGTAAGGGAAGGTATTGAAGATACCACCGAGAAGTACGGCCAACCCTTCAGCGCGGTAGCCATTACGGAGGCGCGTGCTATCAATTGGATCTTTTGTAATATCCGAAAGTGCAAGATAAACACCAGTCGATTCCACCATTGAAACAGTTGCGATGATACACATCATAACGATTGAGGTGATTTCAAACTTAGGAGCTCCAAAGAAGAACGGTGTTGGAACATGAAGAATAGGGGCCTGATCCACGGGCGTGAAGTCCACCAAGCCCATAGAAGCTGCAATAGCTGTCCCAACGATCAACCCAATCAAAATAGAGATGGATTTGATAAAGCCTGTCGTATAGATATTAACCACGAGAATGATGAGAATGGTAATCACGGCCAAAAACAAACTTTGAACCGTTGGTTCTGCTGCATTGTTTCCCATGTTCCCAATCGCAACTGGAATCAAGGTCAAACCGATTGTGGTAATGACAGATCCTGTCACAATAGATGGGAAGAGGTTGGCGATTTTAGAGAAGAATCCTGAGACCAGAACGACGTAAATCCCTGAAACAATCAAGGCACCAAACATAGCCCCACTACCATGGCTAGCCCCAATCATGCTAAGAGGTGCCACAGACTGGAAGGCCACCCCGAGGACGACCGGTAGACCAATCCCGAAATGTTTGTTTAACTGCAATTGCAGGAAGGTGGCTACCCCACACATAAAGATATCTGTAGAGATCAGATAGGTTAGTTGGTGGGCATTATAGCCCAAAGCACCCGCAATCATGATTGGCACTAAAATAGAACCCGAATACATGGCCAATAGGTGCTGCAAGCCTAGAATGGCTGCCTGTGAATGGTTTTCTTGCTTTTGCATTAGATGTCTGCCTCCTTGAATACAACTTGACCATTTTCAAAACGGTCCAAACGAGCTAGGGATACAACTGGGTAGCCGAGTTCTTCTAACAGTCCACGGCCTTCTTGGAAGGATTTTTCAATGACGATGCCAACTGCTTCTACACGTGCCCCAGCTTGTTCGATAATCTGGATCAAGCCTTTAGCTGCTTGGCCATTTGCTAGAAAGTCATCGATGATCAAGATGCGATCATCTGGTGATAAAAACTTGCCAGCAATGGAAACGGTACTGGTCACTTGCTTGGTAAAGGAATAGACTTCTGCTGTCAAAATCCCTTCATTCATCGTAATATTCTTTGCTTTTTTAGCGAAGATCATAGGAAGTTCTAAAGCTTCTGCGACATAGAGGGCAGGAGCGATTCCGGAAGCCTCAATGGTGACAACTTTAGTCAGTCCAGCATCTTTAAAGCGATTCGCAAATGCCTTACCAATCTCTTTCATCAGCTGGTAATCCACTTGGTGGGTCAAGAAGGAATCAACCTTAAGGATATTCTCTCCCAAGACATTTCCGTCTTTTAAAATACGTTCTTCTAATAATTTCATGTTTTCTCCTAAACACTTTGGAACAAAAATAGAGACTTACCAAGTAAGCCTCTAGTGAATACAGGAGTCCCTGTATCAATCTTAGACTTACTTATTGTTAGGTGTTCCGGCACCTTGTAGAGACCTTGCGCCAATTCGCAAGATAAATAAGTAGTTGTAGTTTTAATGAGAGTCACCATTCCAGATTGAGTTCTTTACGATGACATAATCGACATGCTTCAGATCAGCAACCTTGCGACCTCCAGCATAGGAAATAGAACTTTGCAAGTCTTGCTCCATCTCTGTCAAGGTATCTTGCAGATGACCTTTGGCTGGTAGAAGGATTTTCTTACCTTCAACATTCTTATAGGCCCCTTTTTGGTACTCGGAAGCAGATCCATAATACTCTTTAAAGGCCTCCCCATCGACTTCAACAGTCTTCCCTGGGCTTTCAATATGACCTGCAAAGAGTGAGCCAATCATGACCATGCTGGCACCAAAACGAATGGATTTCGCAATATCTCCATGGGTCCGAATTCCACCATCTGCAATAATCGGCTTGCGAGCTGCTTTTGAACACCAACGAAGAGCAGCTAACTGCCATCCGCCAGTACCAAATCCAGTCTTCACTTTGGTAATGCAGACCTTACCAGGTCCGATCCCGACCTTAGTAGCATCTGCTCCAGCGTTTTCCAACTCACGAACGGCCTCTGGTGTTCCGACATTTCCTGCGATGACAAAGGTATCTGGCAACTCCTTCTTGATATGCTGGATCATTTGGATCACACTATCTGAGTGACCGTGAGCGATATCGATGGTGATGTATTCAGGCGCATCGTCCTTGAGTTGAGTCACAAAGTCGTACTCATAGTCTTTTACTCCAACTGAGATAGAAGCAATTAAACCTTGATCGTGCATGCGTTTGATAAAAGGGATTCGACCAGCTTCGTCAAAGCGGTGCATAATGTAAAAATATCCCCCTTTAGCCAGTTGCTCAGCTACGTCCTCATCTAGGATGGTCTGCATGTTAGCAGGTACGACTGGCAACTTGAAAGTGTGCTTACCAAACTGAACTGTGGTGTCAGCTTCTGCACGACTTTTGATAATGCACTTGTTAGGGATTAATTGAATATCTTCGTAATCAAAGATTGGAAATTCGTTTAACATACGGATTGAAATCTCGTTTCTAAATTTTAAATCGTGATAGGTCATCACTACGCCTTCCGACGTTTCCATTCAAGATTATAACAAAGATACGGAGTCGATTCAATTAGAATGCTGATTATATAATTAATGTTCGGAAATTACTAGACGATTATTTAGAACAACTTCTATATATGAGTTATTTATGAACAAACGCCAATCCAATTGATGATTTCTTTGCTGACAAGCTTAGGAACTGCTGTATAAAAATCATGACCGAGATCCTTTAAGAGTACCTTCTTGATAGAGGGATCTAATGTCTCAAGGGCTTGAGCTCTCCAAACGGGCTCTTCTTCGTAGTTAGGACCGATAAATAAGGTCTTGGTATCTGTTAATGGAGCTTGAAAAGATCGGAGATCACGTCTGAGTCTCAGCAAAGAAAGAACAGCTTGTGGATCTAAATCCAGTTCATAATGATGGAGATCAGAATTCCAGTGATAACTGGATTGGATGGCCTTTATCGTCGCTGGCGAAGGATTGTCCCTATCTCCAAGTTCACTCGCAATTGCTTCCTCTAGAGATGAAAATACCTGTTGCTTCAGATAGGCGAGTGTCTCTTCTAGTTCCTGCTCTAGTGGTAGGATCTGGTCCATGTCAAGATAGCCACCGTCAAGGAGAACCAGGTGGGTCATTTGTGGTATTTTCGATGCTAGGTAGCGAGCCAAATCTCCACCTAGTGAATGGGCTATGATACAAGTATTTTCATTAGTATCCGCATGGGCTTCAAACCAATCTTCTATATCTTTAGGAGATTCCAGGTTCACCTTATAGGGGTCTAGATACGTGATGGGAAATGGAAAACAGTGAGCAAATTCGGTCATATGATTCTCGTTACTTCCAAGTCCTCCGATAAAGTAAAACCTCATCCTTTCACCTCTATTTCCTTGATGATTCTGGCCGGATTACCTGCTAAGACTACATTATCCCCAAAGGATTTTGTCACCACAGCTCCTGCTCCGACGACGACATTATCGCCTAGGGTAACACCTGGAAGAATGATGACTCCTCCACCTGCCCAGAAGTTATCTCCAATCGTTATTGGAGCACCATATTCTTTTCCTGCATTTCGTTCGTGTGGATCCAGGGGATGAAGAGGAGTGAGAAATTGACAATTGGGACCGATCATGGCGTTCTTCCCAATCCTAATCGGGCATACATCTAGCATGGTTAGGTTCCAGTTGGCATAAAAGTTCTCTCCCAAGTGGATATTCACTCCATAATCACAAGCCAAAAAAGGGTGTAGGGAAAGATTTTCCCCAGTGGACCCGAACCAACTTTTTATGATTTGGCTTCGTTTCACGCCATCTGCTTCTTGGTTAAAGACAAATTGCTTGGTCCGAGCTTCTTGCGCCAACCTCCTCAATTCTGGATCCATGGGACTGTAGAACTCACCAGCAATCATCTTTTCATATTCAGTTTTCATAGTCATCTCCCGTCTAATAGTAAAAAACCACTCATAGTGAGTGGGCTTGTTTATCTCTTAATGGTACATCAGGTAACCATCGAAGAGCTCAAATATTTTTCCTATCGCTCGGAAAACAAGAGCCGCAACAAGGGCAACCAGCAAGAAGTAAGCTACAGCAAAAATCACACTAATGATCATCATGACACACTCCTTTTTAATGTACTTTTTCCACCCTCCATTATACTCCTGGCCTATTAAAGATTCAAGGAAAACGCTATCATTTTTTGATTTGTTTTCAATTTGTAATTTACAAAAATTTTCAGACTGTTCAAAAATAACAAAAAGCAGGATTCTTGCTCAGATATCGTTTTAACTCTATCCTCCTGCTTTTGCTATTATGGAAAATGAAAGAAGACATAATCGTTCTGTCAGAAAATATCATGAAAGGAAAGCTATTTTTCTTCTTTTTTATCGGTCCTGTCTTTATCCTCTTCTATTTCAGCGGCACCATTGTTGACGGCCGACTTGAATTCAGATAACATTTTTCCAAGTGAGTGTCCTAACTCTGGCAAACGCTTTGGTCCAAAGATTAAGAGGGCTCCCAGTATGATAATAATCAGACCTGGTGCACCAATATCACGTAAAATTCCCATATTTATCTCCTTTTTTGTATACGGTTATAGATGATGCGACTGATGCCCAGGCTCACTTCATAGAGCAAGATAAGAGGCACAGTCATTGCTAGATCACTGATAAAATCAGCAGGGGTCAGGATGACGGCTAGTACCAGCAATAGAAAGTAGGCTATTCGGCGATAGCGCCTTAACCAGTCTGGTGTTAAGATATGAATCGAGGTCAAAAAGGCTACAAGGACCGGCAATTCAAACAAGACACCCAGAGGAACGGTTGTATGAAAGACGAAGGTCAAATAGTTCTGTGCCGTTAACTGGATAGTAAACTGGCCTTGTCCCAACTTCAAGAGGACCTCTAAGATAGCCGGACTTACCAGATAATAGCCGAAGAATAAGCCTAGTAAGAAACAAATCAAACTGGCTGGCACATATAGCAGAATAGCTCCTGCTTCTCCTTTTCTCAAGGCTGGCTTTACAAATTGCCAGACTTGAAATAGAGTGAAGGGCAAGGTGATGGTAAAAGCCATTAAACCTGCCAATTGCAGGTAGATGCTTAAAATATCGTTAGGTCCAAGGACCAAGAGTTTTTCCCGAAAGCCAGCTGTCAAGTAGGCATAAAGCTGATCAGAAAACAATAGGGCTCCACAAAAGACAAGGAAAAAACAAAGGATGCAAGCGATGAAGCGCCGTCTAAACTCGCTTAAATGCTCTACAATCGTGAGCCTTCTATCTTCATTTTTCATGCTGCTTCACCGTCACAATCACAATTATAAAGATAAACAGCATCTGACAAGCTACCACTTCCCAGCTTGGGTAAATCCCTGCCCAATCAATGGTTGGGAAATTACTCAAGATATGGTTGGGAAGCATATTGGTTAATTGGAGCGCGTGTAGGCTCACCCCTAGCATCTTAAAGGCCAGGGCATAGATCAACCAAGTCAAGAGGAAGAAAATCTTATGTGGCTTGACCAGATGACTTGCCTTGGTCATGAGAATGGCAAGAATGGCTAAAACTGCAAGAGCTAAGCCGATCCCTAGGAAGAAATCAAAGGAACGAATACGAGGGAGGATCCCTACATAGAAAAGAATGGTCTCAGCTCCCTCTCGGAAGACAGCTAAGAAACTGAGAGCAAACATCGAAATGAAACTTCCAGTTGCAGTCACAGCCTTCATCTGCGTCTCCATGAATTGGTTCCATTTTTGAACAGAGGACTTGCGATGCAGCCAAATCCCAATGACAATCATCATCCCTACTGCGATGATCCCTACTGCTCCTTCGATCACTTCACGGTTGGAAGCTGAAGTAACAGCTGGGAATAAGAATTGAAGAGCAACTGCAATGGCGGCACTGGCCAGGATCCCCAGAAGGGCACCTGCATAGACCCATTTCAAGCCTTTGATCAATTTAGCTGACTTGAGAACTGTCACCAAAGCCATGACAATCAATAGTGCTTCGACTCCCTCGCGTAAGAGGATCAACATAGCGTCAACCGCCGAATAAGAGGCGGTGGTATCTATAGCAGACAGATCACTAATCAGAGCTTCCAGTTGTTTTTGGTACTTGCTTTCATTCCCCTTGACCATAATGACTGGACTTTGGCTTTCCACTCGGGTATAGAGGGCTGGATTGGTCGTGCTGACGTCCCCTTCTATCGTTGGCCAAATGGTAATGAACTCTTTCATCACTTGACTAGCCTGGCTAGTGTCATTGGCTTGGAAGAGACCAAGAGCTTTCTTGAGGAGCTTAATCCCGTCTGAAAGGGTCAGATTGGTGGATGTTTCTTCGATCTTTTCCCCACTGATAAATTGATCCAGCACATTCTTTAGGTCATCGTAAGAAGATTGGATGAAGTCAAAGTTTGTAGGCTCTGTTTCGATCGCACTTCTCAAGAAGGAGATAGCTGTTTCTACCTTTCCGTAATAAGCGGTACTATGATCTCTGACAACTGCTTCATTCCGGGTCCAGGTATTGTTTAAATCAGCGTAGGCCTTACGTGTTGCTTGGAGATCCTTTGCTGTGATCGCCTCTTGAAGCTTCTCAAAGTAAGGTTGCAAGCGAGTTTCTAGTTTCTCTTTTTCAGCATCCAGATCGACTGGATTTCGCTCTTTTTCAAAGGCTAGCAAGGAAGTGGAGACGGTCACCAACTGCTTTTCTGTGATCTCTCCTTTCAAGTCCAGACTCTTCTGGACTTCTTTTCCTGCCTTGGAATCATGATTGGCCTTCTTTAGAAACTCCTCTTTTATCTCTGCGACCAGAGTGTGAGCCTTTTCTTGGTCCTTATCCCGAACTGCTGTCGTTGCATCAGTGATTTTGATAAAGAGATCACTATAGGATTCGGCCTGAACAGGAGTCACGATGAAAAAGAGACAGGCTACTAGGACGACTAACAATTTATTCAAATAAGTCTTGACCAATGTACCCTCCTTCCTTCACACCTCCGAAGCAGGCAAAGAGGCCACTGCCAATATGGGTTACATATTCATTCATCTTATCGTCTGCCCCAAGATTGGTTTGGATTTTCACAAAGCGGTCTGGATCCTTTTGAAAGGCAATAAATAGCAATCCTGCATCAAACTGCCCCGTTTTCGGATCAATCCCATCAGAGTATGAATAAGAGCGTCGCAAAATTGGCAGATCCACTTCTTTAGCCAAACGGACATGTGAGTCAACTGGTAAAAGGGAGAGGTCCACTTCGTCAAACTCGTTTTTCTTTCCAAATGGTGCGCCACTTTCTTTATAGCGTCCAAAAGTGTTTTCTTGCTCCTGCAGGTTGGTACGATCCCAGGTCTCTAAATGCATGATAATCCGGCGGACAGCCATGTAAGAGCCGTTTTTCATCCAGTCTTGACTATCAGCCCAGACGACCTTATCGAAATCTTTCTCTGTCGTGACATTGGCAGTTCCATCTTTGAAGCCAAAGAGGTTCCGGGGCGTTTCCATGCGATCCCCAATAGCAGCAAATCCTGATTGGCTCCACTTCATGGTCACCTTATTGCGTCCTTTACGAATCAGATTGCGGACAGCATGAAAGGCCACCTGCTCATCATCTGCACATGCTTGGATAACGATATCACCACCCGTATACTGCTCTCTCAACTGTTCCTTAGGAAAAGCTGGCAGATCCCGGAAGAGTTTGGGACGTTTCTTTTCAAGGCCTAGTTTGGTCAAAAAGCTAGCCGAAACACCAAAGGTTAGGGTGAGGCGGTAAGGATTTAGTCCGACTGTTTCCCCAGTATCACTTGGAGGCAAGAGAGCGTTGGATCCATCTTTTTTGACCAGTTCTCCATTGACTAATTTCTGGCTATAATCTGTCCAGTCTTTAAACAACTGAATCAATTCGTTTTTATCTCTCGTCCGGAGATCGAGCACCACAAAATAGATATTCTTCTGCATGGGGGTGGTAATTCCAGCCTGATGCTTGCCGTAAAAGCTAATTTCTTCTTGACCGTCTGCGATATTTTTGGAGCCTTGCTCCTTATTAGCGAAAAAAGCAGAAGCACTGGATAGACCAAGTGCTAAGCCTGCTCCCCCAATACCTGCTTTTTTCAGAAATTCGCGACGATCCATCTTCTTTTCAAAAAATTTTTCGTCTTTTGTCATTGTTATTTACCGTTTAAAATGATTCCCATTTGAGAGAGTGGTTCTCCCAATTTTGTAACTGCTTCTGCTAGTTCTTTGGTATCTTCTTCTGTTAGGTCTGTATATGATTTATAGTTGGAATCATCAGTCATATGTTTGTCTAACAAGTCATTCACCGCCTTGAATTCTGTTTCAAGGGTTTTCACTAGTTTGGCATCCTTTTTCTCAATGAGAGGTTTGAAGAGTGCAAAAATCTTCTCAGCCCCTTCGATATTGGCCCGGAAGTCATAGAGATCTGTATGAGAGAAAATTTCTTCTTCCCCAGTGATCTTTTGTGTCGCCACTTCATTTAAGAGGTCAACCGCACCTGTCAACATCAAATCTGGCGTCACTTCTACTGTCGCAATCTTAGCTTTCAACTCTTTGATATCATTTACCAATTGCTCCGCATATTTTTCAGTGCCTTCGGTTGTATTTTGTTCCCAGAGGATGCGTTCGATACGGTGGAAGCCTGACCATCCTTCTTCTGATTTGTTTTCATCGACATAGTCAACCAAACGGAAGTCAATCTTGACATCAGACTCCCCAAAGCTTTCAGCAATTGGTTCAGAGCGTTCATAAGACATCCGAATCAAAGGATAGACCTTCTTAGCTTCTTCTAAATCACCACTTTTGAGGACTCTTTGAAATTCCTCTGTATCTTTTAACAACTGATCAATTTGTCCTTGCACAAACTCCTTGTATTCACTTGTCGCCTGGTCCAAGGCTTTTTGGTCCTCTTTAGACAATTTTACTGTCGAAGAGGAACTATTTGTAGTTGTATTTTTTGAAGATGTATTGGCACAGCCTGCTAATAAAGCGACTGATAAGAGTGCTACTGCAAGTTTTTTCATGAGAATTTCTCCTGGATACTTTTTTTACGTGGTCTATTATAGCAAAGATTTTCTCATTTTTCAACAATTGTCAGAAAACTTTAATAAAATGAATTAGAGGAGTAATTCTTTCACCCGGCCGATATCTGTCTCTTTTACCACGAGGTAGATGCTATCTCCTAGATAGAGGCGGGTACTACCATGCACCGTACTGTTTTTTCCATTATGCTGATGAGTTGTGATTAGGAGGTCTCTCGGTAGATCTAAATCTCGAACCTGACGGCCTGCTATTTTCTCTGATACTGGAATTTCGATCAGGGTTAAGACATCTGAACCGCTGGTCACCTCAGGCATCAATTGCTCCAGCATAGCCTCGTAGACAGGGGCCCCTTTTAGCAGATCCATAGTAATGTAAGCTGTCAAAGTCACCAAGCCAATCGGCATCAAGGTTCGTATATCTCCTACCATTTCAGTCACTAGAATCATGGCTGTCAGGGGCGCTTTTGAAATGGCACTGAAATAACCACTCATTCCTAAAATGACAAACAAGGGAAGTTGATTAGAATGTATGAGACCAAACTTTAATAAAACAGCCGCAACCAAGGCTCCTAAAACAGATCCAAGAGCTAGAATCGGAAGAAAGATGCCACCAGGAAGACCACTCCCGTAACTGAACATACTCCAGATAAACCGTATCGCAAAATAGAAGATCAGCGTCTGGATACTAAGAGGGACATGCGCTAAGTTCAAAACCAACTGATTTCCACCACCTAATAAGTGAGGGAAATAATAACCGATCGGTAGGATCAAAAGAAAGGCAAAGAGTGGATAGTAAGGAGCAGTCACCTTGAAACAGCTACCAAGCTTTTGATATAGCCGACCAATATTTAAAACAGCAACTTCATAGAAATAACCAGTTAGGCCCAGAAAAATTCCCATCACTAAGAAAATCCAATAACTGGATAAATCGATATGTGGGATGTGGTCTGGCATGTTTAAAACAGGTGTTTGACCGAAAATATTGAGGGAGACAAAGTTTGCGACCAAACTCGCAGCCAAGGTCGATACCCAGAAGACACGAGAAAAATGATGGTAGACTTCTTCTACTACAAAGAGTAGACCAGCGATCGGTGCATTGAAGGCTGCTGCCAAACCTGCTGCGGCACCGCTGGCAATCAAGGCTCTTTCTTCTACTGGACTAAGCGCAAGTTTCTTAGCCAGCCCCTTTCCTCCCATGGCGCCAAGTTGGATACTGGGGCCTTCACGACCTAACATTAAGCCACTTGCAATTGAAAGAATTCCTAAAATGTATTTTTGCCAAAGGGTAGTCCACCAGTCTATTTGAAGTAAACCTTTTAATTCTGCTTCCACTTGGGGAATACCGGAACCCTTTACGTTTTGGTTCTTTTTGATCAGTTGGCTTGCCAGTAAAATAATAAAAAGATACATCAAAAGGATGATGACCCAATTGATTGGGCTTCTTCCAAGATCCTTATACAATCCCTGGACAACATGAAAGAGATGCTCAATAAAAAATCGAAAACTCGAGACAATCGCGCCGACTACGAGCCCTACTAAGACACCTCTGCTAACCTGAGATAAAATTGATCTTGAGGTCGATTGAAATTCTCTTTGGATTTGCTGACTTTGTTTCATAAATTCTCTTTAACTCCCAGATTGATTGCTTTTATTATACTATTTTTCATAGCTCTTGAGTAAGACAACAGCAAAAAAACGCCCTTATGAGCGTTTTTTGGACAACATTATTTAGCAGTAAGTGCTGCCATAGTAATGTAGTTGTATGGTTTGTTAAAGTGTGGTAAGAAGAATAGGTCTGTCAATGCCAATTTTTCAATCGTTACATGCTCTTGGATAGCCAATGAGAACATGTGGATACCCATTGAGATTGCAGCATCACGTGATACCATTTGAGCACCAAGGATTTCACGACTATCTTGATCATAAACGATCTTGATGGCAACTTCATGGTTATCATGTTTCATAAATTCTGGTTTTTGAAGGTCGTTAAATCCAGTTTCAGTTGCATTGTAGCCTGCAGCTTTTGCTTTTTCAAGTGTCAAACCAGTTGAAACCATGTGAAGACCATAGATTGAGATACCGTTTGATCCTTGAACACCGATTCCTTCAAGTTCATGTCCACAAGCGTTGTACGCACCTACGATACCGGTACGAACAGCGTTTGAAGCAAGCGCGATGTAGCTAGTGTCTTTACGAGCGTTGTCATAAACAGTCGCACAGTCACCTACTGCATAAACACCTGGAATTGATGTTTCTTGTTTCTTGTCAACAAGGAAGGCACCGTTACGGAAGAGTTCAATCTTACCGTCAGCAAGAGCTGTGTTTGGACGGAATCCAACTGCAAGAACAACCATATCCACATCAAATGTTTCTTTGTCAGTGATCAAGCGTTCAACTTTACCTTCACCTTCGATAGCTTTAACAGTTTGTCCAAGAGCCAAACGGATGTTGTGGTCTTCCAAGTTTTTAGCCATCATTTGTGTGAAGTCTTTGTCATAGTATCCGTTCAATACTGTGTCAACGATATCAACAAGGACAACTTCTTTTCCAAGACGTTCGAAAGCTTCAGCAAGCTCAACACCAATGTAACCACCACCAACTACAGCGATACGTTCAAGGTGTTTGCTCTTATCAGCAAGTTTGTTGATAACTTCTTCAGCATTTTGGTATAACTTAACAAATTGTACGTTTTCAAGAGTTGCTTTGAACTCACGGTTACCTTTAACAATTTCAACACCTTCAATTGGAGGCAAAATTGGTGTAGAACCAGTAGCAAAGATCAACTTATCGTATGATTCTTTGTGTTCTTTTCCTTCAACTTCTGCAGTAACAACTTTGTTATCGTAGTCGATTGAAAGTACAGGTGAGTTCATGTAAATTTTCGCACCTTTAGCTTCAAGCGTTTCTTTATCAGAGTAGAACAAGCCTTCAGGACCGTCGATTTGCTCACCGATCCAAAGAGCCATTCCACATCCAAGGAATGAAATATTTGAGTTTTGGTCAAATACAACGATCTCGTTTTCGTTTCCAAAGTTGTCCAACATAGTGTTGATACATGCAGTTCCAGCGTGGTTAGCACCCACAACTACGATTTTACTCATAGAAAAAATCCTACCTTTAATTTTATTTACCATACAATTATAACATGAAAATGATATCGTTTCCAAATTTTTTGCTTACAATTTGTGATATTATTTTCAAATCAATTTGCATAAGTCCTGAAAAATGTCAATAATTTTGCTTGGGGGGATTGTGAAATGGCTTTCTTTTTGATAAACTTGAAGTAGGTGAATATTGGAAAGGTGGTTTACTATTTGTGGAACTAACTAGTCGATCCGAACGCCTAATGGGCTCCACCATAACCGTTTCGATTTCTCATCAACAAGCTGACCAAATACTGGCCGATTGCTTTAGTCTCTTGCGATCCTATGAGCATCGCTTTAGTGCCAATGACTCTTCTTCTGAATTGATGGAGGTCAATCAAAAGGCTGGCATTGAACCCGTAAAGGTTCATCCAGATCTTTTTTCACTGATTGCTCTAGGAACCAGCCATAGTCAGGCGCAAGGAAGTCATTTAAACATTGCGATTGGTCCACTTGTCCAAACCTGGAGAATTGGTTTTTCAGATGCTAGGAAGCCTGATCAAGGGGAAATTGAACAAGCCCTAACAATCATTGACCCTCATCAGATTTGCTTAGATCCGAATCAACAAACTGTTTTTCTCAAAAGAAAAGGGATGAAAATTGATCTAGGCGCTCTAGCTAAGGGATTTAGTGCTGATTTACTAGCTAGTTACCTCAGGAGTCAGGGGATTGAACAGGCTTTAATTGATTTGGGCGGAAATATTCTTACTCTTGGGTTAAACCCTGTCAGTCATCGTCCTTGGCGAATTGGGATTCAAAATCCCCAGCTTCCAAGAGGGGAACATTTACTAGTTCTATCTGTAACTGATAAGTCCGTCGTGACATCAGGGACATATGTTCGTCATCTCGATGTAGACGGCCAGTCCTTCCATCATATTCTTGATCCTCAAACCGGCTATCCTGTCGAAACGGAATTGGCAAGTCTCACGATTATTTCTGATCGATCCGTTGATGGAGAGATTTGGACTACTCGCTTGTTCGGTGAAGAACCGACCGACATTTTAAAGATTGTTGAAACCTTACCTGGCATCGATGCTATTTTAGTTTATCAGTCAGGTCGCCTCGCCTATACTAGTGGGCTTCATGATTATTTGTAATTTTATTTTCAGAAAGGAATTTCCATGACAAAACTTATTGCGATCGTTGGAACAAACTCCAAACGTTCAACAAACCGCCAATTACTTCAATACATGCAAAAGCATTTTGCTGACAAGGCAGATATTGAGTTAGTTGAGATTAAAGATATCCCTGTCTTCAACAAGCCAGCCAATAAGCAAGTACCTGAAGCTATCTTAGAGATTGCTGCTAAAATTGAGGAAGCTGATGGCGTTATCATTGGCACACCGGAATATGACCATTCCATCCCTGCCGTCTTAATGAGTGCACTCGCTTGGCTATCTTATGGCATTTACCCATTGCTAAGTAAGCCAGTGATGATTACTGGTGCTTCCTATGGTACACTTGGTTCATCTCGTGCTCAATTGCAACTTCGTCAAATCTTGAATTCACCAGAAATCAAAGCAACTGTCCTTCCAGACGAATTCTTGCTTTCTCACTCTCTTCAAGCATTTGATCAAAATGGTGACTTGGTAGATCTTGATGTCATCAAGAAATTGGATGCCATCTTTGATGACTTCCGTATCTTTGTTAAAGTGACTGAAAAATTGCGCAACGCTCAAGAATTGCTTCGCAAAGATGCCGAAGACTTCGACTGGGAAAACTTGTAAGATAGGAGACATACTAGCATGAAATTTGTAGGACTTGTAGGATCGAACTACGACCAATCATATAACCGCAAACTTTTGGAATTCATCCGTCGTCAATTTAAGATTAAATTTGAGTTGGAAGTTTTGGAAATTGATGATGTTCCAATGTTCAACCAGGATGAAAAATGGGACGAAAGTTTCCAATTGCGTCTCCTTAACAATAAAATTACCCGCGCTGACGGTGTTATTATTGCAACACCTGAGCACAACCATACTATATCAGCAGGTCTAAAATCTGTTTTAGAATGGCTTTCTTATGAAGTTCATCCTTTTGAAAGCAAACCTGTTATGATTGTCGGTGCCTCATACTACGACCAAGGGACTTCTCGTGCTCAAGTTCACCTTCGTAAGATTCTTGATGCTCCAGGTGTCAATGCCTATACCCTTCCAGGGAATGAATTCCTTCTTGGAAAAGCGAAAGAGGCTTTTGATGCAGATGGCAACATCACGAACGAAGGAACCGTTAAATTCCTTGAAACTTGTTTAGATAACTTTGTTAAATACGTAGGAGTCGTTTCTAAATTGAAAAAACCAAAACCAATTGAACCAGAAGATTTGGATTGCGGAAAACCAATCGCTACTACTATCACTGAAGTTGATCCAGATGATCCAGATTGGGTAGAAAAAGTTGCAGAAATTACAGGCGCTGTATCAGGCGATACTTATGTCAAATTGGACCACGGTATCCTGACTGTTAATCAAATCGATATGTTCCTAAAAGCTATGCCATTTGAATTGACATATGCAGATGACAACAACCAGTTCCTATACTACAACAATGCCCACCAAGATCCAGATACGATGTTTGCGAAACGCGTGCCACCGCAATCTGGTAGCCGGATGTCAACTGTTCACGGTTCACTTCCGCCAGCACGTATGAAAAACGTTGAATGGGTCATCGGTACTCTTCGCAATGGAAACCAGGAATATGTTCGTACCATTGTTCCAGGATCTCCTGAAGGCGTGATCAATACTCACAACTACCAAGCTATGTACTATCCAGATGGTTCCTATGCTGGTATCAACGAGATCGTCTTCAACTTCCAACCATGGTTGGACTGGTATCTTCAAACAACAGGTCAACGCCTTGTAGGTGGTAGCGGACCATTCGCTCCTGCTGGTGGTCATGGTGATGCAGATGCAACTTCAGGTGCTTCAGATGCTGGAGGACATGGTGACGGAGCCGCTGATGCTACATCTGGTGCAAGCAACTAATAAAAAGAGGCTAGGACAAAAGTCCTAGCCTCTCAATTATTTTTGGATTGTCAAGCAAGACGCAGTGGTTGAGTGGGCTCTACTACGCTGATTTCATCAGCTTTTACAGCCCTACTTAACCGTGCGGAGGTGGGACGACGAAATCGAATGCTAACGAATGACCGATTTCTGTCCCACTCTCTCTTTTATTTCAACTCTTTGATAATCTTCTTGGCATCTTCGTTTGAAATAGCCCCTAATTGAACATGACCAATCTTTCCTTGGCTATCGATAAAGACTTCAGTAGGGATCGAACGAACCTGGTAATTCATAAAGGCAGAGCCGTCTGGATTGTACAAAACAGGCACTGACTGATAGTCTTGTTGGGCAAACCATTCAACAAACTCTTCTTCTGTCTTTTCACCTTGCATTCCCGGCGCCATAACCGTGAGAATTTCAAAATCCCGATCCTTTTCTTCAACTAATTTATTGAGTTCAGGCATACTTTGCCGGCAAGGACCACACCAAGTTGCCCAGAATTTCAAGTAAACCTTTTTGCCTCTATAGTCTGAAAGTTTGACTGTATTCCCCTTCATGTCCTTTAGCTCGAAGTCACTGGCTTCTTTTCCTACCAAGGGATGTTTACTAGCTGTTGTATTGGTCATGGATTGATTATCCATGGATTGATTGTTCATGCCGCTTTCGGACTGATTCATAGAGCAAGCAGTCAGAATGGATAAAGAAAGAAGCGAAAAACAGGCGTATTTAATAACTTTCATAATGAGTAAACCTCCATTTGATTTATGAAAAGATAGCAGACAAGCTATTCAATTGTCCCAAGAGTAACAAAATCCCCATAATGATGATGATCAAGCCACCAATCTTCTTCAGTAACAAGAGATGGGGTTTTAGACGATTAAAGTATGGGAGAACAATCCCAGACGCTAAGGCCAAAAGTAAAAACGGAATAGCCATCCCTAGTGTATAGATAAAGAGATAGAGAGCACCCATGAGGGCATCTTGACCATTGGATGCTGCTAAGGCAAGTACAGAGCCTAGAACCGGACCGATACATGGCGTCCAGCCAAAGCTAAAACCAAGCCCAAGCAGAAAAGCTGAAAGTAATTCATTCTTGTGCTTGTTCGCCCCGAAATCCATTGTTTTTTGCTTTTCTAAGAAGTTAAAGTGAAAGACTTCCATCTGATGAAGACCAAGGATAATGATCAGCGCTCCCATCAAGTATCGGAACCAGTTGGTGTACATAATTTGCCCAAGTAGACCTGCCCCGAAACCAATAATAAGGAAAATAACAGAAATCCCTGCGATAAAACACAAGGTCTTTACAAGACCATGCCAGCGAATCTTCTTCCCGAAAATCTGGATGGATTTTTCCTGATCACTTCCTAGCAAGACCCCGATGTATACCGGAAGCAAAGGAAAGACACAAGGAGAGAAAAAAGAGAGAATCCCTGCCAGAAAGACAGTGAAGGAGAAAACGATTTGATTCATAAAACACTCCGTATATTGATATGCTACAACTAGTATAACATTCCAGCTCCTAAATTAAAAATTTCTGCTACGCTTTGATTTCTAAACGATCATTTAGAAACTAGTTTCAAAGCCAAACAAAAACTCCAAAGCACATAACTCTGGAGTTCAATTGACGACTTATTCTTCTGCTGCACTTTGTTTATTTGGCAAGAAAAGAGAGAGGACAATACCAACTACTACTGGGAGTATCCATGGGAGGGATTGGGCAGCAAATGGTAAAGTTTTAATGACGTTTGCCAGACCTGTAAGTTTGAAGGTGCTTGCAAGAACATCTGCAATCGCCACCAAGCTAACTAAGAAAATAGTCAGTTGCATTCCTGGTTTTGATAGTTGAGTAAATTTGTTTACAATCACAATCAACACTATAGTAATGGTGATTGGATAGAGGATCATCAAGACAGGCAATGAATAGGCAATAATGGCGCTCAAGCCAAGATTGGCAATCGCAAAACCAATCAAAGTGAAGACTGTCGCATAGACCTTGTAAGAGATTTTAGGGAAGGTGTTATGGAAGAATTCCCCGGTTGACACGATCAAACCGGCTGTTGTAGTGAAGCAAGTCACCGTCACCATACCCGCAAGGAAGATTTGAGCAGCTGGCCCAAAGATAGCCTTGGTCGCTTCTGAAAGGACATAGACCCCTTTATTGGCATCAGATGCCATTACTTTTGCTGGAATTGGGAAATGATTTCCAAGGTAACCCAAGCCAATGTATAAAATACTAAAGCCAATGGCTACAACAATCCCAACGATCCAGATCGTTTTAATGTATTCTTTCTTGCTGGTGAAACCAAGTTGATTGAGGGTGGTTACCGCAATCACACTAAAGGCCACTGAAGCAAGGGCATCCAAGGTATTGTACCCTTCAAGGAAACCTTGGCCAAAGGCAGATGCTTGGTAGGCTTCTGTTGCAACTTGTGGCGCGTGTCCGCTGTACTTGAGAGCACCTAGAACAACCAGTACAACGATCAAAATCGCAAAGATCGGTGTCAAAATCCGACCAATGCTATCTAGGATCTTAGATGGATAGAGGGCAATCAAATAGGCTAAACAGAAATAAATTAAGGTGAAAATAAAGAGGCTCAGTTTACCACTTGATTGTCCCAACAAGGGAGCGATCCCAACCTCGTAGGAAACGGTAGCCGTTCTCGGAATGGCAAAGAAAGGGCCAATAGAGAGGTACAAGGCTACTAGATAAACGATAGCAAACCAAGGGGCGATTTTACGTGAAATCTCATGAATATAGCCTTTAGGATTGAGCGTCCCAATGATCAAGGTAATAATCGCAATTCCTACTCCTGATAAGACAAATCCAGCAATAGCTGGCCAAAAATGGATACCCGATTGGGCACCTAGCGCAGGTGGAAAGATCAAATTCCCTGCACCGAAGAAAATACCAAATAACAGCAAACCTGTTAAGGAACCTTTTCGTAACATATGTTCTCCTTTACATTTTTCAATCTTATCTAGTATATCAGCTTTCTTCCACCACGGCAATTCTTTTTACTGGAATAATTACATTTAAAAATAACTTAAGGCAAAGAAGACTCTACTGTAGATTCTTATATACTTCTTCATTCATTAATAAAAAAAGTGCTTCTCTGCTATCTAACAGAGGAGCACTTTTTGTTTTTAATCTTCACTAAAGCGTCGGTATTGAATGCGGAAATCAAAATAATTCTCTTCCTGAAGTTTACGGAAGATATCACGATAGGCCTCCTCATCGAAGCCCTCTCCTCGGTAGAGAATCTCGAAACTAAGGTCTTCGTATTCAAGAAAAGCATTGGCTGTTTTAAAGCCATTTCGGATATAGAAATCCATCCGAGCTTGACGTTGCTCTAGATTATCACATTCTTCATCCAATCGCTCAACTTCTAACAACATGGTCCGTTGATAAAATTCCACTAATTTTTCAATGATTTCTTGCCCATAGCCGTGACTTCGCAAGTGAGGCATAATGGCAAAGAAGCTGACATAAAAGGCCTTGGCATTTGAAATAGCAAAGGCAAATCCAACAAATTCTTCCTCATTGTAAAAAGCAAAAAAATGAGCATCATCATTGTCTGTATAGCGTAAAAACTCAGATATAGGAATCCGTTCCTCTTCAGGGAAAGCCTCGGTATTCAACCGCTCGACCTTATCCAGATCTGGGAATGTTTCAGTGATTAATTGGCTTGTTAAGCGCATAAAGCCTCCATTTCTGCTACGATTATAGCAAATAAAATAAACACCTTCAAGAAATCCGTCTTCTTTCAAAAGCAAGTATGTAGCTTAACAAAAAAATAGCTACTGCTCTTTTTTGACGCTTTTATTCAGCTTCTTCTTTTTTGGAGAATTGACTCATGTACAAGTCGTAATAAAATCCTTGGGCAGCCAAGAGGGACTCATGATTTCCTTGTTCGATGATTTGCCCATCTTTAAGGACTAAAATCTTATCCGCTTCTTGGATAGTAGACAAGCGGTGAGCGATGACAAAACTAGTCCGCCCTTTCATCAAGTTCTTCATAGCCTTTTGAATCAAGAGTTCCAGACGCGTATCCACTGAAGAAGTTGCCTCATCTAAAATCAATATCTTTGGATCAGCTAGAAGGGCACGCGCAATGGTCAACAATTGTTTTTGCCCCAAAGAAATATTACTAGACTCCTGGTTCATCTCCATGTTGTAGCCACCCGGAAGGGTCCGGATAAAGTGGTCCACATTGGCGGCCTTGGCAGCAGCGACAATCTCTTCATCTGTCGCATCCAAGTTTCCAAAGCGCAGATTCTCTTTAATGGTCCCTTCATAGAGCCAAGCATCCTGAAGAACCATCCCAAACTGCTTACGATAGTCTTGGCGAGATAGGTCACGGATATCATGACCATCCACTGTAATAGCCCCCTTAGTCACATCGTAGAAACGCATGAGGAGGTTGATGAGGGTCGTTTTCCCTGCTCCTGTCGGTCCGACAATAGCCACCATCTCACCAGGATTAACCTCTAGGTTAAAATCACGGATCAGCGGTTTATCTTCCACATATTGGAAGTCTACATGGTTAAAGCTAACCTGCCCTGTCAGCTCTTTGTCCAGAGATTCATTTTTACCGAGCACTTCATCTGGTTCATCAAGGACTTGGAAGACCCGGTCTAGTGAAGATTTGGCACTTTGCAAGGTGCCAGCTAACTGGCTCAAATTTTGAATAGGTTGATTGATCTGCCAGACATACTGAACAAAAGCCTGCATATTCCCAACTGTAAGACGACCAGCAAGAACTTGAATAGCTCCGATAACTGCGACCAAAAGATAGGTCAAATCAGAGATGGCATTAAGAACTGGCATCATCAGTCCAGAAATAAAATTCGCTTTAAATCCAACTTGTTGGAGACGACGAGTAATGTCACGGAATTCTTCTTGCGATGATTCTTCACGTACATAGAGTTTTAAGACGTTAAAGCCACTCAAGTTTTCCTGAACAAAACCATTTAGAGCTCCAAGAACATCAGCCTGCTCTTTAAAATAAGGCTGGGATTTCTTCATAATCAACTGGGCACCGAAGAAGGTAATCGGAATAGAAGCAATCACTATTAACCCCAAAGTGAGGTTAAGATAAAGCACCATAGCAATGACCAAACTTAAGGTGAAGATCGCATTTACAATTTGAAGGAAAGACTGTTGCAAGGCATTGGAAACCGTTTCGACATCACTAGTAAAGCGACCGAGAAGATCTCCAAATTGGTGCTGATCAAAGTAAGAAACGGGGATACGATTAATTTTTTCGGATAAGTCATTACGCATATCCTCAATCATGCTTTGAACAGCATTGGTCATGAAGTAATTCGAATAATATGAACCGAGTTCATACAAGACTCCACGGAAGAGATAGACAACCATGACCCAGCCGACATAGCCAGCATTAATCTGAGCTCCTGCTACTCCTCTAGCCATATCTGTCAGGTTAGCAGTTAATTCAGTAATGGCGAGTCCTAGAATATAGGGTTCGATGACACTCATGACCACACTCAGAATTTTTAGAAGAGTAGCGAAAATAACGGCAAAGCGATAAGCTTTTAAGTAGCCCCAAAGGCGTACAAAACTGGAACGTTTTTCTTTCATTTTCTCCTCCCTCCTATTCTTCTGTCAATGATTGATTATTCAACTGTGAGCGGGCAATTTCACTGTAGATTTCATTGGTTTCCAGAAGCTCTTCATGCGTTCCACGACCAACGATTTCTCCATGATCCAAGACAATGATTTGATCCGCATCCATAATGGTCCCAACCCGCTGGGCAACGATTAAGACGGTCGCATCTCCTGTCACTTCCTTGAGACGTTTTCTCAACGTTGCATCTGTCTTATAGTCCAGAGCCGAGAAGGAATCATCAAAGATATAGATATCCGGCTCCTTCACAACTGCACGTGCAATCGATAAACGTTGCTTCTGACCTCCAGAAAGGTTGCTACCACCTTCTGCTAAATGAGTGTCAAACTGTTCTTCCTTACTCTCGATAAATTCCTTGGCTTGGGCTACATCTGCTGCCTTATCTAGTTCTTCTATACTCGCATCTTCCTTGCCATAACGAAGGTTTTCAGCGATGGTCCCTGTAAAGAGCAGGGCCTTCTGCGGGATAAATCCAATCTTATGGCGCAAGGCTTTAACGTTAAAATCACGAACATCCACGCCATCAACCAAGATTTTCCCTAAGGTGACATCATAGAATCGAGGAATGAGCTGAACGAGAGAGGATTTCCCAGAACCGGTCGATCCGATAAAGGCGATGGTTTCACCCGGTTTAGCCTTAAAGGAAATATTGTGAAGGACTGGATTCTCTGTTTCACCAGGATAGGCAAAAGTGACATTATCAAATTCCAGATAACCCTTGGTTTCTGTCTCAGTTACCCCATTTTCATTTGGATCAATGGAAATGGGCATGTCCATTATTTCTTTCAAACGATGACTGGAGACAGCTGTCCGTGGGTACATGGTAAAGAGATTGGCTAGGAAAAGGAATGAAAGCAAGGCATGGAAACTGTATTCGATAAAGGCGACAAGATTCCCAATTTCTAAGCTCCCATCCCCTAGAGGATCCAAGGCAAACCACACAATAGCTACAATCATCGCAATGATGATTTGAACAAAGAGTGGCTCCGTCAAACCGGTCAGTTTAAAAAGTTTATTAGAGTTGTCCGCATAGACTGCATTGGCTTGGCCAAACTTTTCCTCTTGGAATTCCTCACGTGCAAAAGCACGAATGACACGAAGCCCTGTAAGATTCTCTCGTGCATATTGATTGAGCTTATCTAGGGTTTCCTGCTGCTTCTCTGACAAAGGCTTGGTCTTAACAGCTACATACCAAACCACCACGGCCAAAAGAGGCATCGAAATCGCCACAATCCAGGCAAGAGATGGACTCGTTTGTAAAATCAACAGAATACTCGACACCATCATGATGGGAGTAATGACCCCAAGTTTTAACATCTGGTCAGAAAACTGCATTAGGACAAAAGCATCAGACGTCATCCGTGTCACTAAAGAAGAAACGCCAATCTTTTCATACTCATGGTGAGAATATTCCTGAAGCTTCTCATAAAGATCATTCCGCATATCCATAACCATGGTTGTAGTAATCTTCCCAACCGCATAGGCCAGAACGATTCGACCAAGAATTCCGACGATGATCACACCAAACATAACCCAGGCCCAGAAATAAACACGCTCTATATCTCTCGGATTGATTCCCTCATCAATCATACGGGCCAAAACAGTTGGCAAACCGAGATTAACAATCACAAAAAAGATGGCTGCTGTAAAATTCAAGCACAACCATTTTGGATATTTTCTCAAATAAGACCAAATATATCCCATACCTTTCTCCTCCCTATACAATAAAAAAGCACCGTCAAGTACTTTTTAAATGATTCTAGAAAGCTCACACGCCTTCTTCACAGTAACCTCATTATATCAGAACCCTAGGTGGCTAGCAAGGAAAAGAGCTAATGAAAACCATGAAGAAAAAAGAGGATAGCCTCAGCCATCCCCTCTAGATACGATTATTTCTGACGTTTGAATTTTGCATCTTTGAAGAAAGCAAAAACTTCATAATCACTAGATTCTGCTTTTGATACATCCAAAGTTAAAACATCACCATCAATCTTATACTTGACTTTATCTTTACCACCTTCTGCTGATTCAAGAGTTTTAGCATTTTGATCAGCTTTCAGGTCAATTGTTTTCTTTTTGCTTTCACCAAGAGCTTTCATTTCGATAATCATCTTAGCTTTTGTATCTTTAATTTCAATTGTCATTGTCAAATCAAATTGATCAATCACCTGCTCAAGTTGTTCCTCACTAGCCCCTTGCTTTTTAAGGATGCTTTTAATTTGATCCTTCTCAGCTTTATAGACATATTTCCCATTATCGCTAGTTGTAGAACCACAAGCTACAAGGAAAATCGCACCAACTGCCAACAAAGCAGCAAAGACAAGACGTTTAAAGTATTTCATCAGAAATCTCCTTTTTTGTTGATAAGGACTATTCTATCAAAAAAATAGAAGTCTAACAATATAATAAATTAGTAAGAACTCGATAAGAATTGGGAGTAACCGTTGGGAATGCACTGTTCTACAGCGTTTAAGAGCGAAAGTACGCTGAATGATTTAAAGACTTTTTTTACAGTACCATACTTCTTTCGTGAAAAAATAAAGAAGATAGCAATACTATCCTCTTTTGAAACTATAGGCTACTCCTGCTCATTCCCAAACAAACTAACTGAGGCAGAACTGCGTTCCTGTCTTATCCTTAATTTCAAGTTCAACTTTTAACTTTATTCGATTAACGAAAAGACTAGATCCACTATTTGTCCCACCTTCTTTTTCATCCATTTCTAAGGTTTCTTCAGATATAGGATCAAATACAAAGAACTAAATTCGAAATTGTACACAAAAAAACCGAGGTCTAAACCTCGGTTTTCATTTTGATTGGAAACTCTATTATTTAAGAGTAACTGAAGCTCCAGCTTCTTCCAATTTAGCTTTGATTTCTTCAGCTTCAGCAGTAGCAACACCTTCTTTAACAAGTGCAGGTGCTCCATCAACAAGTTCTTTAGCTTCTTTAAGACCAAGACCTGTGATTTCACGTACAACTTTGATAACGCCGACTTTCTTGTCGCCTGCAGATGTCAATTCAACGTCGAATGAATCTTTAGCAGCACCAGCATCAGCAGCACCAGCTGCAGCAACAGCTACAGGAGCAGCTGCAGTTACACCAAATTCTTCTTCGATAGCTTTTACAAGGTCGTTCAATTCAAGGATTGAAGCTTCTTTAATTTCAGCAATAATGTTTTCAATGTTCAATGCCATTGTTAGTTCCTCCAAATAAGTTTTAAATTTTTTATTTATATTTTTTTGTAGCTAGGCTACGCTGCGTAGCTTAAGATTAAGCTGCGTCTTCTTTGTTGTCTGCAACCGCTTTGACTGCAAGAGCAACGTTGCGCACTGGCGCTTGAAGTACAGAAAGGAGCATAGAAAGAAGTCCTTCGCGGTTTGGAAGAGTTGCAAGAGCAAGGATCTCTTCTTTAGATGCGACAGCGCCTTCGATTGCACCACCCTTGATTTCAAGTGCGTCAGCAGTTTTAGAAAAGTCGTTCAAGATTTTCGCTGGTGCGATAACATCTTCATTAGAAAATGCTACAGCAGATGGTCCAACAAAAACTGATGCCAATTCTTCAAGACCAGCTTTTTCAGCTGCACGACGTAAGATTGAGTTTTTAATAACTTTGTACTCAACTTCGCTTCCACGAAGCTCACGACGAAGAACTGTATCTTGGTCAACTGTTAAACCACGAGCGTCTACAACGACGATTGATGCAGCAGCTTTCATTTTCTCAGCTACTACGTCAACTAGTTCCGCTTTTTTAGCAATAATTGCTTCACTCATTAGTGTGTTCACCTCCGTAATTATTTTGCTTGGGGAATTTTTCCAAAAGAAAAACGCGCCCAAACCTAGACACGAAAGTACAATACGCTTCTTTTTACATGATACGTTTTGTCCTCGGTAGGATATTTATGAGTCTAGCTCCCCTACTGTCTTAGGCAGTTTTTTCAAACCGTTATTTAGTGTATCACATAAAAAAAAAGAATGCAAGTGTTTTTGCAAACTTTTTTAAAAAAATATTTAATCTTTATAAATAGTCTTTGTACGATTGAGCCATGCATAGGCCAAGCCCATGAGTACTCCTCCTCCTACCCAGTTACCTACAAAAGTGACAGCGTAATGACGAAGGACATTGAAGAACTCTAAATGAGGCAAATCTTTAGAAATAGAATTAAAGGTAGCCAGTGAGAAAGAAGCAAAGTTTGCCGCAATGTGTTCATTTGTAAGAAATACAAACATATAAATAGCTGACAAAGCCAACAAAACTTTCGCTGTTTCATCTTTAAAGAAAAGGTAGGACAAGATTGCTATGTTAACGAAGATGTTGGCAATAACTCCTTCGAAGAAGACCAATTGATTCGAACGTTGGAGCTTCATCTCTACAACCGAGCCAAGGAAGCCTTTTGGATTTAAGTTTGCAAATGCACTAGTCTGTGAAAAGAGGAAAGCCAGGAACAAAGCACCGACAAGGTTAAAGAATGTACAATAGAGTAAAATTTCTAAAGCTTTTTTCCAATTAATCTTCTTTAAATAAACACCAGCAGTAAGGTACATCATATTGGAAGTCGTTAACTCACTATTTAAGAATAGTAAATAAACCAATCCCCACGCAAAAATAAACGGGAATAAGAAACGACCAGAACCTGGCAAGAAGGTGTTGAGAAGGTCTGCCCCCACAATCCCTACTGCAGTACTCATTGTCAAAAAAGCACCCGCAAACATAGATCGAACCGCATAACGAGCTTTAGAAGCTGTATACAATTCTTCCTTCTTCTTACATGCTGCTTCTACCTTAAGAACAAAATTTGATTCTCCCATCTGAATCTCCTTATATATTGAATTTGTGAACTTCTTCATTATATCATAGAATGGAGTTCCTGAAAAGGCTTTCAGAAAAATTTAAGTTAAAATTACTGTGTTCCATAACAAAGATCAATAAAACGATTTAAAACGATGAAAAAAAAAACAGACTATGATAGTCTGTTTATAATTCAATTTAATTCATATATTATAAGAAACGATTCGCCCAAGCGATATCCAAGTTCAATATTTCTTGAGTTGTATATTGTTGGCGATAAGGGTTGTAAACTGTCCCTTCATATCCACCATAAACACTTGGTGAATCATATTGAGTAAGATTGTAAGATTCAATAATGTGGTTCAATTTTGCATAGTAGCTAGTATCAGTAGCATAAACACCCGTTAAAGCAGCTGTTGCATCCTGATAGCTTGTTGTATTGCTCTTCCAAGCTCCTGCAAAATGACCTTGTTTCAAAACTGCAACGTAGTCTTGTAATGATTCATAGTAGCTAGGGTATGAACGGAAAGCATCATTGATTGTATAGGCATTTCCATTACCATCATCTTCCCAAGTCTGCATCACTGCTGATTGACCTGCATAGCTCCCCTTAATACCAAAAAGGTTATAGTGTGGATACGATGACAAACCAGATTGACCTGATCCACTTTCTAAGATGGCTTGAGCAATCATAACAGATGCATAAAGATCATTTTCTTGACCAAGTTGACGAGCTGATTCACCGATTTGCGAGATGAAAGCTTCTGTTGGATCTGCGTATTGAGAATAAGCCTCATCGTTAGCCCCAACGTTCCCTACATGCTCACTCATTGCTGCCGCTACTGTTCCTACAGCAACCAGAGCCACTAATGATCCAATCAATTTCGATTTATTTAGTATTTTTTTCAATGTGATAATCTCCTAATGTTTTAATGAATAGTCTTTAAGATGATTATAGCACAGAAAAACCCTAAAATGTTGAGTTAAATATTACATTTTAATTACAATATCGAGATAAATCAAACAAATTAATAACAGTCAAGTAATAATACGATTTATTCCGAAAAACTAAAATCAAAAATTGATTCCCAAGCTTCTTCTACTCCAGTTTTATTAACAGATGAAAAGATGATAAAGGTATCTGATTTATCAAAATCCAACTTCTTCTTAATCATGGATTCGTGCTTGTTCCATTTCCCTCTTGGAATTTTATCAGCTTTGGTCGCAACTAAGATAACAGGAATCTCGTAATATTTTAAAAATTCATACATTTGAACATCATCTGCTGAGGGTTCATGACGAAGATCGACCAGGCTGACAACAGCTCTTAAATTCTCTCTAGTTGTCAGATATTCTTCGATCATCTTGCCCCATTTCTCGCGTTCTTTTTTGGAGACACGAGCATAACCATAGCCAGGTACATCGACAAAACGAAGTTTGTCATCGATATTGAAAAAGTTCAACAATTGTGTTTTTCCTGGTTTTCCAGATGTACGGGCCAAATTTTTGCGATTCAGCATGGTATTAATAAAAGAAGACTTGCCGACATTTGATCGACCGGCAAGTGCAACTTCTGGGATATCATCTTGAGGATAATGACTTTTATTGGTAGCGCTCAACAAGATATCTGCATTATGAGTATTTACTTTCATAGAATTTCTTTCTAGGCAGTTTCTAAAATTGGCTTTTCAGTTCCCTTAACCGCTTCTTTGGTGATTCGAACCAGTTTGACATCTTCTTGACTTGGAACTTCAAACATGACATCCATCATAGTTTCTTCGATGATAGAGCGTAATCCACGAGCACCTGTCTTGCGTTCAATAGCCTTACTTGCAATTTCTTCAAGGGCTTCGTTATCAAATTCTAATTCAACATCATCAAAGGATAAGAGAGCTTGGTATTGTTTTACCAAGGCATTTCTTGGTTCTTTCAAAATACGGACAAGATCTTCAACTGTCAGTTGTTCCAAAGCAGCAAGAACTGGAAGACGACCAATTAACTCAGGAATAATACCGAATTTTTGGATATCTTCTGCAATGATTTCTTGCATATAAGAGCTGGATTCATCAATGGCTTTGTTGTTTTGGCCAAACCCGATAATCTTTTCACCTAGACGTTGCTTCACAATTTCTTCAATCCCATCAAAGGCTCCACCAACGATGAAAAGAATGTTTTTGGTGTCGACTTGGATCATCTCTTGTTGTGGGTGCTTGCGTCCTCCTTGAGGTGGCACGCTGGCAACAGTTCCCTCGATGATCTTCAAGAGGGCTTGCTGTACCCCTTCACCAGACACATCACGGGTGATAGAGACATTCTCGCTCTTCTTGGCAATCTTATCGATTTCATCAACATAGATGATGCCTCGCTCTGCACGTTCAATATTGAAGTCAGCAGCTTGCAATAGCTTAAGAAGGATGTTCTCAACGTCTTCTCCGACGTAACCAGCTTCTGTCAAGGCTGTCGCATCGGCGATAGCAAATGGAACATTTAAGCTCTTAGCAAGCGTTTGAGCCAAGAAAGTTTTTCCTGAACCTGTAGGACCGACCATCAAAATGTTTGATTTTTGTAGATCTACATCGTTGTCTTCTTCACGATTTTCGTGGAAATTAATCCGTTTGTAGTGATTGTAGACTGCTACTGCTAGCGCTCGTTTGGCACGATCCTGACCGATGACATAATGGTTGAGGATATTGAGGAGTTCGATTGGTTTTGGAACTTCTGAAAGGTCTGACAAGACTTCCTCAGCAAGTTCTTCTCGAATGATTTCTTGAGCTAACTCAACACATTCATTACAGATAAAGGCATTGTTCCCAGCGATAATCTTCTGTACTTCGTCTTGGTTTTTCCCGCAGAAGGAACAATAAACCATCATATCGTTTGATTGATTTGTAGGCATTTTCTTCTCCCGATTCTAAAGTCTGTTTGTAATTTATCTAAATAAAGTCATATAAAAGGCGTGAATAGAATTCACAAGATTAGTAAAGGCATTTAACAAGAAGAGCGTGGCTAAGCCATAGCGCTTTTTCCGAAAGGTCTGGGAAGCACATACTAGGCAAATCACGCATAAAACAGCTGTAAAAAAGCCAAAAATACTACGTTCCATGAACTAGTCTTCCTTTCTTTCAAAATGTCTAATGGTAAAGTCGTAAGGGTTTTTTTCATCTTTTTCGATTGTCCGCTCGTCTAGTAAGCGAAACTGATCCCACCGGAAGTCTTCAGGGAAGTAAGTATCACCTTCCAATTCGGCATCGATGACAGTCTGATAGAGCTCCTCTAGATAAGGCTCGAAAAGACGAATGACCTTCTCACCACCGATAATAAAGAGCGACAAATCCTGATCCTTATACCAGTTTAAAACGTCCTCAACTGAGGTTTTTAACAAAACTTTCTCATTCTCTACATCATATTTGTCATCTCTAGAGAGAATGATATTGGTCCGATTTGGGAGGACGCGTTTGTTTAAACCTTCGTAGGTAACTCTTCCCATGAGAATCGCATGGCCTGTAGTCGTTTGTTTAAAGTGCTGCAATTCAGCTGGCAAATGCCAAGGCATCACCTGGTCCTTGCCGATTACCCCATTCTTTGTCTGAGCCCAAATACCAATTACTTTCTTACTCATTTTTACATCCTTTACACTGATACTTCTATTTTATCAAATTTTTCAAGAAAAGACTGTTTCCAACTATTGCTTCCTTGAGCAAAACTTCCTATTTTTTCCGTCAAAAAAACCGCGATTTATCGCGGTTTTAATGAGGCAAATCCTAGATCTTAGTCTTCTTTTTTGCGTTTAGCAAGTCCAAATAATGAGAGACCTGTCAAAGCGCTAAGAATAGCAAGACCAGTTTTTGAACTTTCCTCTGTACCAGTTTCAGGAAGAACTGCTGTTACATCAGATGGATTGATGAATTTAGTTTCCTTAGTTTCTGGAACTGGTTTTGGATCTGGTGTTGGAACTGGATCCGGAGTTGGTGCCGGTGTTGGAGTTGGTGTAGGAACCGGAGTAGGTGTTGGAGTTGGAGTTGGAGTTGGTGTAGGAACTGGTGTTGGTGTCACCGTCTTCTTGTAGATGTGTTGAGTATTACCGTTCTCATCTACAATTGTCTTCACAAACTCGTAACCTGGAATATCTTTCTTCGGTTGCTCACCATCTTCTGTTGGATAACCAGGAATTGGATTTCCATTTTCATCTACGTGTGAAGTTGTAACTTTCTCGTAGACGTGCTCTGTATCACCGTTTGGTAATTTCTTCGTTTCAACGAAGCGGTAACCTGGAATTTCAGCTTTTGGTTGCTCACCATCAACTGTAGGATATCCTGGGATTTCTTTGCCTTCTTTGTCAACAAATTTAGTCACAGGAAGAACAGTTGGTGTGTAAGTTGCAGAAGCTTTGGTTCCGTTTACGTCTTCACGAACAACTGTCACTGCTGGTGCTTCACCAACAAATTCAGGTTCTGGTGTGAAGGTTACTGTACCATCTGGTGCCACAGTGTAAGTACCAACACCTTTAATTGTCTTAGTTGTTGAACCATCTTCAAATGTTGCTGGAACTTCATCATTCATTGGAACATTTGGATTACCAGGAGTAAAGGTTGGTTTACCTGTTTGGATTTGTCCCTTGTTACCAATTGAAGTTACTGATTCTGCAGTTGGAGTCACAGGAGTTACTATTGGTGTGTAGGTTGCAGATGCTTTTGTTCCGTTCTTATCTTCACGAACTACTGTTACTGCTGGTGCAGTTCCGACGAATGATTTCTCAGGTACGAATGTAACTGTTCCGTCTGGAGCTACTGTGTAAGTACCAACACCTTCAACTGTCTTAGTTGTAGAACCATCATCAAATGTTGCTGGAACTTCATCGTTCATAGGCACACGGCTGTCACCTTCTGTGAAGCTTGGTTTACCTGTTTGAGTAGCACCTTGTACATCAGTAGATGTAGCTGGTTCAGCTGTTGGAGTCACAGGAGTTACTGTTGGTGTGTAGGTTGCAGATGCTTTTGTTCCGTTCTTATCTTCACGAACTACTGTTACTGCTGGTGCAGTTCCGACGAATGATTTCTCAGGTACGAATGTAACTGTTCCGTCTGGTGCTACTGTGTATGTACCAACACCTTCAACTGTCTTCGTAGTTGATCCATCATCAAATGTTGCTGGAACTTCATCGTTCATAGGTACATTTGGATTACCTTCTGTGAAGCTTGGCTTACCTGTTTGGGTCGCACCTTGTACATCAGTAGACGTTGCAGGTTCAGCTGTTGGTGTTACTGGTGTTACTGTTGGTGTGTAAGTTGCAGTAACTGGAGTACCGTTCTTATCAACACGTTTCACAGTTACGCCTGTACCTGTTCCTGTGAATGATTTTTCTGGTACGAAAGTAACTGTTCCATCTGGTGCTACTGTGTAAGTTCCTTCACCTGGAATTGTCTTCGTAGTTGAACCATCTTCAAAGGTTGCTGGAACTTCATCATCCATTGGGATTGCAGGGTTACCAGGTGTGAAGCTTGGTGTACCTGTTTGTGTTTTACCTTGGATATCTGTAGATGTTGCAGGATCAGCAGTTGGAACAACTGGAGTAATCTTAGGAGTGTAGGTTGTTTCAGCTGGAGTGCCATTTGCATCTTTGGCTTGAACCTTAACTGGAACGACTTCACCTGAGTATGATTTATCAGTTGGTGTGAAGGTTACAACACCTGTTTCCTTATCAACTGTGAAAGTACCGATTTCTTTACCTTCTGGAGATTTAGCAACGACTGATTCAGCTGGTTGACCATTTTCATCAAGAAGAGTAATAGTATCCTTGTCGATTGGTGCTACTGGATCACCTTCTGTGAAGGTTACAGTTCCTGTTTGTACCACACCTTGAGGAGCTTCTGATTCAGCTGGTGTTGCTTCTGGTGTTACCGGAGTTACAGTTGGTGTGTATTTAGCTGTAACTGGAGTACCGTTCTTATCAACACGTTTAACAGTTACGCCTGTACCTGTTCCTGTGAATGATTTTTCTGGTACGAAAGTTACTGTTCCATCTGGAGCAACAGTATAAGTTCCTTCTCCTTCAACTGTCTTAGTTGTTGAGCCATCTTCAAAGGTTGCAGGTGTATCATCATCCATTGGGACGTTTTCATTACCTGGTGTGAAGGTTGGTTTACCAGTTTGGGTTTGACCTTGTTTGTCAGTTGAAGTTGCATCTTCTGCTGTTGGTGTAACAGGAGTTACAGTTGGTGTGTAGGTTGCAGATGCTTTTGTTCCGTTCTTATCTTCGCGGACAACTGTCACGGCTGGTGCAGTTCCTACGAATGATTTTTCTGGAACAAATGTTACTGTTCCGTCTGCTGCTACTGTGAAAGTACCAACGCCTTCAACAGTCTTAGTTGTAGAACCGTCGTCGAATGTTGCTGGAACATCTTCGTTGATTGGTACACGACTGTCACCTGCAGTAAATTCAGGTTTACCTGTTTGTGTAGCACCTTGAATGTCTGTTGTTTCTGCTGGTGTAGCAGTTGGTGTAACAGGAGTTACAGTTGGTGTGTATGTCGCAGAAGCTTTTGTTCCATTCTTATCTTCGCGGACAACTGTCACGGCTGGTGCAGTTCCTACGAATGATTTTTCTGGAACAAATGTTACTGTTCCGTCTGCTGCTACTGTGAAAGTACCAACGCCTTCAACAGTCTTAGTTGTAGAACCGTCGTCGAATGTTGCTGGAACATCTTCGTTGATTGGTACACGACTGTCACCTGCAGTAAATTCAGGTTTACCTGTTTGTGTAGCACCTTGAATATCTGTTGTTTCAGCTGGTGTTGCAGTTGGTTTAACCGGAGTTACTGTTGGTGTGTATGTCGCAGAAGCTTTTGTTCCGTTCTTATCTTCGCGGACAACTGTCACTGCTGGTGCAGTTCCTACGAAAGATTTCTCTGGAACAAATGTTACTGTTCCATCTGGGGCTACTGTGTAAGTACCAACTCCTTCAACTGTCTTAGTTGTTGATCCATCGTCAAATGTTGCTGGAACATCTTCGTTAATTGGAACAGTCTTTTCAACACCGTTAACTTCAACTGTTCCACCCTTGAATTCAGGTTTACCTGTTTGTGTTGCACCTTGAATATCTGTTGTTTCAGCTGGTGTTGCTGTTGGTGTTACTCCTACAACTGTTGGTGTGTATGTCGCAGAAGCTTTTGTTCCGTTCTTATCTTCGCGGACAACTGTCACGGCTGGTGCAGTTCCTACGAATGATTTCTCTGGAACAAATGTTACTGTTCCGTCTGCTGCTACTGTGAAAGTACCAACGCCTTCAACTGTCTTAGTTGTTGAGCCGTCGTCAAACGTTGCTGGAACATCTTCGTTGATTGGAACAGTCTTTTCAACACCGTTAACTTCAACTGTTCCACCCTTGAATTCAGGTTTACCTGTTTGTGTTGCACCTTGGATGTCTTTTGTTTCTGCAGGTGTTGCTGTTGGTGTTACTCCTACAACTGTTGGTGTGTATGTCGCAGAAGCTTTTGTTCCATTCTTATCTTCACGAACAACTGTAACCGCTGGTGCAGTTCCTACAAAGTTTGGTTCTGGAACGAATGTAACTGTTCCATCTGCTGCTACTGTGAAAGTACCAACGCCTTCAACAGTCTTAGTTGTTGAGCCGTCGTCGAATGTTGCTGGAACATCTTCGTTGATTGGAACAGTCTTTTCAACACCGTTAACTTCAACTGTACCACCCTTGAATTCAGGTTTACCTGTTTGAGTAGCACCTTGGATGTCTTTTGTTTCTGCTGGTGTTGCTGTTGGGGTTACTCCTACAACTGTTGGTGTGTACTTAGCCGTTGCTGTCTTGATGTACTCCTCTTGAACCTTACCATTTTTATTACGACCAACTGGTGCTGACAAGGTAACTTCCACACCTTTGGCTGTACCAGTAAAGCTTGGTTCTGGAGTGAAGGTTACTTCACCTGTTGTAGGATTAATCGTGTATGTTCCTTCTCCTGCTACTGTTACAGAAGTCGCATCAGTAGTAAGTCCTGTAGCTGGATCTACTAATTTAGCAGGATATTCTGCACTTGGAGAGATCGCAATCTTGTCCCCATTTGCGTTAGTTGCAGTTGTATTAAAGGTTGGTGTTCCTGTTTGAGTCGCTCCTTGCACATCAGTCGATGTCTTGTCAACCCCTTCAATTTCAATCGGAGTAACTGTTGGGATATAAAGACCATCCATGGTATTCAACTGACCATCAACGTTTGCTTCTTGATCAGGGAATTTTGTTGACCAACCCGTATCGTAACCATTGTTATCTACACGACGGATAGAGATACCATCTGCAGTTCCTAGGAAGTTATCTTCTGGGATAAACTCAACGTCTACGTCTTTACCATTGGCAGTGATCTTGTATTTACCTTGACCTGGAACTACGTAGTAACCTTCTGCATCAAGAGTTGCACGGTTACCATCTTTGTCAACGATGTATGGTTCTACAGTTTCATCGATGACAGCCTTAGAATCGCGTTCATATTTGTGTTCTCCACGTGCTGTAAAGGCTACGGTTGCTGTTTGTTTAGCACCTTGAAGGCCAGAAGTTTCTTTAAATTCTCCTTTTGGTGGGTGGGTAATTTGAGTTCTGAAGTCTTCTACTTCTCCTGAGAAAGCCATACCCGTTGGGCTTTCAATCTCAGTAGCTTTCTTGGCAATACGGACACGAGCACCTAGTTCTTTAACGCTAGGGTCGATATAAGTCTTGCTTTTTGCGAAGGTCAACTCAACTGTACCATCTTGGGTCACTTTTGCAAGATCAGAGCGCTCATCTTCGTCAAAAGTACCGTTTTGGTTAAAGTCTACCCAACCGTAGATATAAGCTTCTTTAGCTCCATCCAAATGGGCTTGAACTGACATCTTGTAGTTCCCTGGGCGTGTACGGTCCATCTTGATCATCTCATTGGTTGTCCCTTTGAGTTCATCTGGAAGTAATTGGTTAATTCCTTCATCGGCCGTAGTTGCCTTATCATCACCGAACCAGTCAAGAGTCGTATTCTCATCCATATCTGGGCTCACATTACCAAGATACGGTTGATTTACTTTAGCTCCAGTGACACCGTCTACAGTTGCAATGGTATGAACTGCCTTACCATATGACTCAGGAGCATCCCCTTCATCAAGTGGGAAGAATCCCAGCATAGCAGACTGTTTACCACCCGAAGCGATGTAAAGTCCCACTTCAGATGCTCCACGCGTCATAACAAGGGGAACAGAGGAATCGCCTGCAGAAATATTTGGCCCAAAGACACCAGTCCCAAGACCACCAGTTACTTGGTCAGGGTTCCCAAAATACTTCCAAGCGACTGGTTTTTTATCTGGGCCAACTTGATTAGACCCGCGAAGTTGGTTAAGGTTAATTCCGTAGAATGATTTACCATTAATAGTAGTAGTAGGGTTAGGGCCAAAAAGATTATCCGTATCTTGTATCATGTACGGTACACTACCACTTCTATAATCTTTTTTCCATTCTCCAAGATGTTGCCAACCTTCTCCATTGGTAGTGAACATAACAAATTCACCAGGGTTGGCAGACTCTCCATCAGCCATAACAATAGCTGGCTTAACTGTCTTACCACGGAAGGTTGCAGAGATTTCAAACTGAACTCCGATATTTCCACCATTTATCGCTGAAGCAATGGTTGTCTTCTTGGTTTTGGTGTCAATTCCTTCATGTTTAATTTCGGTATAACCATTTTGAGGCTCTGCGGTAATCATGGCCTCCTCACCGTTATTAAAAAGTAACTTAGTAGTATTTGAATTCGAATTATTGACAAAACCGTTTCGAGCATTTGGATCATAGGTTGCTTTTTCTGCGTCAGTAGCTCCTTGGCTTTCTAGTCTCTTCTTATAGATTTCAGTTGCTTGGAAGGGTTTCAAAGACTTAACTTTGATGGTTACCACATATCCAGGCATGATTTCCTTAGTATAGGTAGCCCCAACTTGAAGAGCCATTTTCTCTTGTAAGTTTTCAGTTGGTTTAACTTCGGAGGCAGGTACTAATGTCGTAGTGGTTCCTGTCCAGTTGGCTACATCTCCAAAGTCCAACCATGTAATCTGGCTAGTCAAAGATTTTGCGTCAAGGTCTGTTGTATATCCTGGTTTTTCAACCTTTGGAGTTGAAGTTGCGTCTTCAACGTCATCCCCAATCAAGCTTTCATTATTAGGATCTCCGATTGCACGACGAGTACGGCGTTTACCAGAAGTTTCTGCTGTTACAGTAGGAGTTTCAGTTGCTGGTGCTTCCACACCTGCAGCCACTTCTTTTTTCTTATCTGTTGTAGCTGCTTCTGTTGCCTTGTTGCTTGGATTTGTTGAAGCTTCTGTTGCTGCAGGAGCTGCTACTGCTGGTTTTTCTTCAGTCGTAGCTGTTGTCGTTGGTTCTGTAGTTGCAGCTGGTGCGACACCTGAAGGGGTCACTGGCGCTTCAGCTTTGTAAGTGGTAGCTGAAGTTGAAGCTTCACTTGTTGTAGCAGTGTTCGCTTCAGTTGTTGTAGAAGCAGGAGCTTCTGTTGGTGTAGCAGGTTGAGCCCCTTCTTCTGTTGCCTTTGCAACAGTTGCTGGGTTCTCTGCGTTTTCTTCGGCTGCTACGCTAGACGCTGTACCAACCATAACGAGTGTTCCTAAAAGGACAGAGCAAACTCCGACATTCAATTTACGAATCGAAAATCTGCTAATGCGATCATTAAATAAATCTTTGCCCATATTTTCCTCCATAATTTTTTACAATTAATAAGCTAATTTATTGGCCTATATTTTAAACCTTATATATTCTATCAGATTAGTTAAAAATATCAAAGTGAAATGACTCAAAAAACTAATCATTTTTAAAATTTTTGATGATATTACTAACCGGTATATTTAATAAATAGGAAGTAGGGTTCAATTTAGTGAAAATTTTTAAACTTTCTTCCTATTTACATAATGTTTTATACTAACAATCTCTATATAGCCAAATCAAACTTCAATTGAGGTTTGACAGGATCATAGTCCTCCAGTACAAAATCCTCAGCTTTAATCTCAAAGAAATTGGTGCCATCTGGCACATTCAAGACCAAACGAGGCTGGCAATCAGATGGCTCACGCCGAAGTAATTCTTCTGCCTGTTCAAATTGGTTATCATAGATGTGCAGGTTGTTAATAAAGTAAAAGAACTTGCCAACCTTCCAGCCAAAGTGCTTGGCAATCATCATTTGAAGAGCCACGTACTGCATAGCATTGATGTGGTGGGCTACCAACATGTCATTGGAACGTTGGGTCAAGGTTGCATCCAGATAGATTTCCCCATCGACACGACGCACATCAAACATGGTTTGAAAAGCACAAGGTAAGAGTCCTTCGCTCTCCTCAAAGGCTTGGTAGTCCCAAATGGAAATGATATTGCGACGATTCCAAGGATTCTCCTCTAACTGTTTGAGAATCTTGTTGATGATGTCGTGCTTTTTAACGACGGCACCATACCGCTCTCCAATTGTTCCCGTATCTCCCACTTCCCAGTCATTCCAGTAGCGGACTTGGTACTTGTCATTTAGGAGTTCCAGACTATTAGACTGGTCCTGATAAATCCAGAGCATCTCCTTGATAGCCGACTTAATGGCGATAGGACGAAGCGTCGTAATAGGGAACTCGCCTTTGGCTAGATCAAATTCCATAAAAGCCCCAGTAATGTACTTGGAATTGGCAGTTGTACCATCCTTGTACCTAGGCCGAGCCTGCTCAGACCAGACGCCTTCTTCCATAATTCTTCGAATATTTTCTTTAAAAAGGATATCTGCTTTTGTCATTCATTCTCCTTAAATACTTTAATACTTTCATTATAACATAGGATAAATAAAAAGAGTTCTAAATGATTCAATTTAGAACTCTTTTTGTATGATTCTATTGTAGGACAAGTGACGCAGCTCCAATAACTCCTGCATCATTTCCAAGATTAGCAAGCACCAGTTGGGTTGAAGTACGAACTTGTGGGAAGGTATTTTCATCAAAGACTTTTTGAACCCCATCCAAGAGGAATTGACCTGCTGCTGATACACCACCACCGATGACGATGTTTGCTGGGTTCAAGACACTTGCGATGTTGGCACAAGCAATACCCAAGTATTGAGAGAAATGACGGTAGACAATCAAGGCCAAATCATCCCCATCTTTAGCCAAATCAAAGACAGTCTTAGCTGTGACTTCTTCTCCATCGTCAATCAAGCGTTTCAACTCCGCATCTCCTGCATATTCATCTGCATAGCGACGAGTCAAATTGACAATACCAGTTGCTGAAGCTACTGTTTCCAAGCAACCTTTCTTACCACAGGTACAATCAAATGGACGATCGAAGTCTACTGTGATATGGCCAAGTTCACCAGCTACACCACCAGCACCGTGCAAGAGTTTTCCTTCCGCCACGATACCGCCACCAACACCTGTACCAAGTGTCATGAAGACGACGTCTGGTTGATTTTCGCCAGCACCTTTCCAACGTTCACCAAGGGCAGCAACGTTAGCGTCATTGTCGATGAAGAAAGGAATTCCCAAGGCAGACTCAATATCTTTCTTGATTGGCTGAAGAGTCTTCCAGTTAAGGTTGTAGGCCCCGATAACCGTTCCTTCGAAGCGATCAACTGCACCAGGTGATCCCATTCCGATTCCTATGAAATCTTCTGCTAAAAGGTTTAATAGTTCCAAGCGATGTTGAATGGAAGCGATGATATCAGGAACGATGTGGCTTCCTTCGTCGAGGATGTTGGTCTTAATAGACCACTTTTCTTGAATTTCACCTTCTTGCGTCAAAATGGCAAATTTGACAGATGTTCCACCTAAGTCAATACCAATAATTTTCTTGGACATTTTACACTCCTTTGTTCCTATTCTCTTGACACTAGTATACCAAAATGTGAAAAGGGTTTCAATCATTTTTCAAGAATTCTCTCAATTTCATTTGCAAAAAAGAACCTGTCTGCAAAAACACAGACAGGATTTTCTTACTCTTCGTTATGAAGCTTTAAAAAGAGTCTCAGGGATTGTACGCCAATGACGAAGAAGAACAATCCCAAAATATGTAACAAGAAGACACTAATCGATAGAGGACTGACAATGAGAAACAATCCTATAAACAGTTGAATGAGTCCCCAAAAAGTAAACTTCTTGGATAATTCTTCAGATCGTTTGGAAAGGTAATGGGCCTTTTTCAAACTCAAAGCAGACTTATATAAGAGCCAAATACCGAGTGTGATCGGAAAGACAATTGGCAAGGTCTTGTAGCCATATAGTAAGAGATAGACTGCAAAGACTAGCGAGACCACACTTTGAAATAAATAGGGATCCGACAAGGTCGCTTGGGTCCGTAGACGGTAGTAACGTGATAAGCGCGAAACTGAAATCAAGAAAAAGCCCAGAGAAATCAACCAACTAAAGGTGGCAATTTTTTCGATTGGATTCACAAAGAGAATAAAACCAATGCCACAAAATAAAAATGATGACAATAACAGACTGTATTTGCTAATATGATGCATTCTTCCTCCTTTAGTTTTCTGCCAACTCACTCAAGTACTCATACCGTTCATACTTGGCTAAGAGCCGCTCGTTTTCTTCATCCATCTGACGTTGGAGACTGGCCAACTTACCGAAGTCAGAACCATTCTCATTCATCTCAGTCTCAATGGCTGCGATTTTGTTTTCAATATCTTCAATCTCACTCTCAATGGTCGCCCACTCCTGTTTTTCCTGGTAACTCATACGTTTCTTTTCTTCCCGGACTTTGACCACCTTTTCTTTTTCAGGTTTGCTACTTTCGGCAACCATTTCTAGCTCAAACTTTTTCTCATCTAAGTAATCCGTATAATTTCCAAAGAATTCGCGGATACCACCATTTTCAAAAGCTAGAATCTTAGAAGCGACCTTGTCTAAAAAATAGCGATCATGACTAACCGTGATGACTGGTCCACCAAAGCCTTGTAGAAAGTTCTCTAACACCGTCAAAGTCGCGATATCCAAATCATTGGTCGGCTCGTCCAAGAGCAAGACATTTGGTTTTTCGATGAGAAGTTTCAAGAGATAGAGGCGTTTTTTTTCACCACCAGAAAGTTTCTCTATCAAGGTACCGTGAGTGGAACGTGGAAAGAGAAATTGCTCCAGCAACTCAGCAATCGACGTAGAGCCTGCGCTAGTCTTGACCTCTTCCGCTACTTCTTGCAGGAAGTTGATCATCCGCTTGCTTTCATCCAAACCTTCGATCTGCTGCGAGAAGTAAGCAATTCTCACCGTTTCTCCAATAACAACCTTGCCAGCAGTCGGTTGGAGTTTCCCAGCAATGAGATTGAGCAGGGTCGATTTCCCAACACCATTATCTCCCACAATTCCAATTCGATCCTTGTTTTGAACCAAAAGGTTAAACTGCTGCAGAATAGGGCTCTGGTCATAGGCGAAATCGACATCTTGAAATTCGATGACTTTCTTACCGATCCGACTGGTTTCAAAGGACATTTCCAGATCTGTTTCTGTAGTCTGGTGAGATAGGTCCTTCTTGAGGTCGTGGAAACGATTGATCCGCGCCTGTTGTTTAGTAGCACGCGCCTGCGGTTGCCGACGCATCCAGGTCAATTCCTGCTTATACAGTTGCTGCTTCTTATGAAGAAGAGCCGCATCTCGCTCGTCCTGCTCAGCTTTCAAGCGGACATAATCTTGGTAGTTCCCTTGATATTCGACTAGACCAGCACGGTCCAGTTCAAAAATTCGAGTTGAAATATTGTCCAAGAAATAACGGTCATGGGTGATGAAAAGAACGGTTTTCTTAGAGTTCTTTAGAAAATTGGTCAACCATTCGATGGTATCAATATCCAAATGGTTGGTCGGTTCATCTAACAGGAGCAAATCATGGTCTCCTAGGAGAACCTGAGCTAGCTGGACACGGCGACGCAACCCTCCAGACAAACTACCAACCTTAGCAGATAGATCTTGAATCCCCAGTTTAGTTAAAACTGTTTTGACCTGGCTTTCGATTTCCCATGCATTGAGAGAATCCATCTCTGCCATCACTTTTTCCAGTTTAGCTTGCTGACTCTCATCGTACTGGCTCGTCAACAGTTCATACTGACGAATCAATTGGAGTTCTTTCACATCTTCTGACAGCACTGTATCGAGGACAGTTTTGTTATCATCAAACTGAGGTTCTTGAGTGAGATAGCCAATCTTATAATCATTCTTTGCAGAAAAAGGAGAACGATCTCCGTCATAGCCTGAACGACCAGATAAAACATCTAAGAGAGTTGTTTTCCCTGTCCCATTAACCCCGATTAGTCCAATCCGATCCAGCTCATGAATGATGAAAGAAATATCTTTAAAGACCGTTTTGTCCCCGACGGACTTGGTTAGTTTTTCAACGATAAAATCGCTCATGCTTCCCCCTTCTTAGCTTCAAGATAGTCGCTCAAAAAATCTCCAATCGCTTCTTTGTCATTCTCTAATTCTCCATCTACAATGGCCCATTCAATGGCAGAAATCACTTGTCCTAGAGCTGGACCTGGTTTTAAGCCGTATTCCTTGATCAACAACCCACCATTGACTACAATTTCATGCTTATCATGAATAGCTAGAGAATCATACAATTCCTCAATGACTTGGAAATCTACAGGCAATCCATGAGCCTGACGTAGTTCTTCCGCTGATAAGAGCAGAGACTTATCATAGCGGTAGACGTCCCGACGATTTAAACGAGCCTTTTCACGTAAGCGGTAGATTTCAACCAACTGCTCCACCTTCTTAGCGAAGTCACGAGACGTTTTCCATTTCTTGAAAAAAGCAGAAACCTTATTCTCATCTAAGGTCAAGAGTAAGGCAGCCCATGCTTGCTCTGAACTCGTAAAGCTATAGTCCATCTTCAGTTGGAAAAGTTTCTCTAGTGACGAACGACTATTCTGTAAGAGAGGAAGATACTGATAGCTATGACTAGCAATCAACCCTTCTAAGCCCTTTCGCCAATAAGGAGCTAAGAGGAGCTTATCTAACTCAATAAAAACTCGCTCGACAGAGATCTTTTCTAGCAAGGGGGCGCAATCTGTCATAGCTTTAAAGGTCTCTTCTTCTAGATCAAACCCAAGACTGGCCTGAAACCGAAAACCACGCATGATCCGAAGGGCATCTTCGTTAAAGCGTTCTGTCGCCACTCCAACAGCTCTTAAAATTCGATTCTCCAAATCTTCCAGCCCCTTGAAAAGATCAATGATTTCCCCTTCTTCACTCAAAGCAAAGGCGTTGACAGTAAAATCTCGGCGCTTAAGATCTTCCTCTAGCGAGCGCACAAAACTTACCGAGCTGGGTCTTCGAAAGTCGACATAGACATCCTCTGTTCGAAAGGTGGTAATTTCATATTCCTGATGGTTCTCTAAAACTAAGACTGTCCCGTGTTCAATCCCGACATCAATGGTCCGCTCGAAAATAGCCTTGGTCTCTTCTGGGTAAGAGGAGGAAGCGATGTCTACATCGTGAATGGGACGACCTAAAATAGCATCTCGCACAGAGCCTCCGACGAAATAAGCTTCATACCCAGCTTTTCGAATCTTTTCTAATATTGGCAAAGCCTCCTGAAATTCAGAAGGCAGTTTTTTTAATCTCATAATAGATGTTCTAAACCATAGACAAGCTCATGACGCTTGACTACCTCTTTTACTCCTAGATTAACCCCTGTCATGAAGGACACCCGATCATAGGAATCGTGGCGTAAGGTCAATCCTTCTCCTTTACTACCGAAAATCACTTCTTGGTGGGCTACCAGACCAGGCAAGCGAACCGAATGGATATGCATCCCTTGGTAGTTGGCACCACGAGCTCCTGGAAGACTTTCTTCCTCGTCCGGCGCACCTTGCTCTTGCGGTTGACGAACCTGACTGATAAGCTCAGCCGTCTTCATAGCAGTCCCGCTAGGAGCGTCCTTCTTTTTATCGTGGTGCAACTCAATGATTTCAACATTTGGAAAGTACTTAGCTGCCTGCGTTGCAAATTGCATGAGCAAGACCGCCCCAATGGCAAAGTTTGGCGCGATGAGCCCTCCAATATTCTTCTCACGAGATAAATCAATCAAGTCAGTGATTTCTTCTGTTGTAAATCCTGTCGTTCCGACCACAGGCGCCAGTCCATGCTCCAAAGCAAAGCGGGTATGCTCATAGGCAACTTTAGGGATGGTGAAGTCAATCCACACATCCGCTTCCAGCATCAAAACGCCTTCCTTGTCATGGAAGACTGGAACACCCGTCAACTCATTCTCAGACGCATGGGGATCAATCAAGCCAACTAGTTCAAGCTCAGGATCTTCTAACACCATGTGATAAGCCGCTCGGCCCATTCTACCTTTAAAACCTGCAATCACTACTTTAATTGGCATGTTTTCTCCTTATACTTTCGGTACAAAACTAATGGCAACGCTATGATTTCCTAAATGCGTGCCAATGACACTGCCAAAGGTCGCAAATGGAATCTCACCAGCAAAACCATCTTGATGAAGAATATCACGAAGTGTTTCCGCTTTATCCAGTGCATTCCCGTGAATGATAATGATCTGATAGTCTTTTTCCGCAGTTCCTTCTTTGACAATCTCAGCTAAGCGTTTAATGGCTTTTTTCTCTGTACGAACTTTCTCATACACTTCAATCACGCCTTCCTCATTAAAATAGAGGATGGGCTTAATGCTGAGAAGATTCCCAAGGATCGCAGCTCCATTAGAAAGACGGCCCCCTTTGACCAAATGGTTGAGATCATCTACCATGATGTAGGCAGAAGTCCCATCGATTTGTATCTGGATATTAGCTAGAATTTCATCAAATGACCGACCTTCACCTGCCCATTTGATTGCTTCTTCAGCCATCCAGCCAAGCGGAGCACTGGTGATCTTAGAATCTGGGAAAACGATGGTCATGTTCGGGAACTCATCCTTCAAATACTGGATATTCTGATAGAAACCAGAAATACCTGAAGATAGGAAAATTCCTAAAACATGGGTATAGCCTTTAGATTCTAATTGCGCCAAGAGTTCTTCTAATTCCGCGATACTAGGTTGACTAGTTTTCGGAAGTTCAGACGAAGATTCCATCTTTTGATAGAACTCTTCTGCTGTCAGGTTTTTACCTTCTACGTAAGATACTCCATCAATGACAACTGGAATATCTAGGACAAATAAATTATCGTGTCTTCTTGATTCATCTGAAAGATAGGCAGAAGAATCTGTGATGACTGCTAATTTCATGCATTAAAACTCCAAATTGATCCCTGGTAAATCAAGGGCGATTTCAGTAACTTCATAAGTCAAACGATTCAGCATATTTAAGCAAGGACGAGCTAGTTCTTCCACTTCTTCTTTGCTGAATTCGCTTGGCTCGTTGACTAAACGATTGTGAATGTGGTTGATTTGGGTAATGGTCCCGCTGATGACAAAGCCATCAAAGACAATCATATAGGTCAAAATAACGATTAAAGAGGTTGTCTTTAACTCTGTATCGCGTTGAATCAATTGAAAGTTGACGTCTACTTTTGTCTCGGGAGTACCATTTTCTTTTTCCCATTCAAAGTTACGAGCATCATAATGATACTGGCTGACAAATTCTTTTTCACGTTGAATATCCATACTTGTTCTCCTAAAAATAAGCGTTATGAAAATTATACCATAAATTAAATCAAGATTCTATTGCAGAACCATGACTTTTCACTCTGTTTTCTATCAAAAAAACAAGAAAGTAGAGCCCACTCAAGTACTGCGTCTTGCCCGACAATACAAAGACAATTGAGAGGCTAGAACTTTTGTCCCAGCCTCTTTTATGTATATTTAGTTTTTAGGTTTGCGAAGCAAGCCGAACAAGATACCACTTACAACTGCACCGATCAATACAAATAAGATGTAAAGAAGTGGATTTGAAGTAAGGGCGATGACGAAGATTCCTCCGTGAGGAGCCATCAGTTTCAAACCTGCAAGACCAACAAGGGCACCTGTCAAGGCTGAACCTGCGATGAAACTTGGGATAGCACGAGCTGGATCAGCTGCACCAAATGGAATGGCACCTTCTGTGATGAAGGAAAGACCCATAACAATGTTTGTCAAACCAGAATCGCGTTCTTCTTGTGTGAATTTATCTTTGAACAAGACGGTTGCCACAAATACTGCCAATGGAGGAACCATACCAGCTGCCATAACGGCTGCCATCACAATAGAACCACCTGAAGCAACAGTTTCAGCAAGTGTACCTGTAGCGAAGACATAAGCGGCTTTATTAACTGGTCCACCCATATCGACAGCCATCATACCGCCGACGAGAAGTCCAAGAAGGACAGCTGAGCTACCTGACAAGCTTGAAAGGAAGTTGTTAAGACCAGTATTAATAGCAGCCATTGGAATATTGATGAGGAACATCAAGAAACCTGTCAAACCAACACCAAGTAATGGCAAGAGAAGGATTGAACGGATCCCATCGAGTGAGCGTGGAAGGCCTGCAAGAGCTTTGCGAAGGAAGAGAACGACTCCACCTGCAAGGAAACCACCAACCAAAGCGCCAAGGAAGCCAGATGATACGGCTGCTGGTAATTCACCTTTAGCAGCACCGAAAGCGATGTTACCAAAGGCTGACCCTGAGCTAGCAATAGATCCTGCAATAAACCCTGCTACAAAACCAGGTTTTTCAGCGATGGAGAATCCAATGTAACCTGCAAGTACAGGAAGCATAAAGCCAAAGGCTGCACCACCGATTGTTTTAAATTGAGCTGCTAATTCATGGTATGAACCAAGTTGAGACAATTGATCTTGAGGAACTCCAAGAATTTGGTCAATCAAGAAGGCAAGGGCGATCAAGATCCCACCACCGATAACGAATGGAAGCATTTGAGAAACCCCACTCATCAAGTGTTTATAGAAGGCTCCACCCAAGCTCAATTTTTCTTGGCTAGCGCTAGCTTCTGCTGCATTTTCAGCGTGGAAGACATCTGCTTTGCCATCTAAGATGGTTTGGATCAATTCTTCTGTCTGGCGGATACCGGCTGCGACTGGTTTAGAGATCAATTTTTTGCCATTGAAACGAGCGGTTTCAACTGCCTTATCAGCAGCAATGATCACCCCTTCAGCTTTAGCGATTTCTTCTGCTGTCAAGCGGTTGCCGACGCCTGATGCACCATTTGTTTCAACGCGGACCGTAACACCCATTTCTTCACCTTTTTTGATGAGGGCGTCTTCCGCCATGTAAGTGTGGGCGATACCTGTTGTACATGCTGTAACAGCAACGATCAGTGGTTTGTCAGATGAAGCTGCTTCTTTGACAGCTTCTGCTTTTTTCGCTTCCTCAGCTGCAGCTTCTTGCTCTTCTGCGTTGAAAACTGCGATCACTTGATCAGGAGTGCTTGCTTGGCGGAGTTTGTCTGCAAATCCTGGTTTCATCAAGTACTTAGACAATTCAGCAAGAGCTGCCAAGTGAGTATCGTTTGCCCCTTCTGGAGCTGCAATCATGAAGAACAAGTCAGTTGGTTGGCCATCAAGTGATGCGTAATCTACACCCTTGTTTGATTTTGCAAACAAGACCGTTGCTTCTTTTACAGCTTCGTTTTTGCTGTGAGGCATAGCAATCCCTTCGCCCAAACCAGTGGAAGTTTGCGCTTCACGATTCATGATCCCAGTCTTGAAAGTTTCAAAATCTGTCACCACACCATTGTCGACGAGCGATTGAATCATTTCATTGATCACGCCCTCTTTGTCTGTTGCTTGAAGGTCAAACAACATCACGTTTTTATTTAAAACGTCTTGAATTTTCATAGTTTTTCTACCTCTACTTTTTCATATGTTTCTTTAATGTAGTCCGCTGTTGCCAAATCATCTGAGAAGGTGGTCGCAGTTCCACAAGCCACGCCCCATTTGAAGGCTTCGATGACATCTCCTGTCGTTGCGAGCTTTCCAGTGAAACCTGCTACCATGGAATCTCCAGCTCCGACTGAGTTCTTCACCTGTCCTTTAATAGGTTTTGCGAAATAAGTACCACTTGGACTAACCAATAGAGCTCCATCACCCGCCATGGAAATAATGACGTTCTGTGCTCCTTTCGCCAAGATTTCTTTGGCGTAGCGTTCAATTTCTGGCAATTCCGTCAAGGTTACGCCAAAAATATCTCCCAACTCATGGTTGTTTGGTTTGACCAATTGGGGATTGAACTCCAAGGAGTCAATCAAGGTTTGGCCTTCAAAGTCACAAACGACTTGCGCACCTGTCACACGGGTTGCTGCAATTAGTTCCTTGTAAATGGCATTTCCAAGTGAAGAGGGGGCAGAGCCTGCAAAGACTACCACATCATCTGCTGTCAAGTTGGATAGGATACTGAGCAGTTCTTGCAACTGACCTTCTGTCACTTCTGGACCATTGCCATTGATCTCTGTCTCCTCATCGGCTTTGATCTTGACATTGATCCGGGTGTCTTGGTCCACGGTCACAAAGTTAGTTGAAATAGCTTCGCTTGTTAGCACGTCTTCGATAAAGCGTCCTGTGAAACCACCGATAAACCCAGTTGCTGTGTTCTCGATATCGAGTCGCTTCAAGACACGACTGACATTGATTCCCTTACCACCGGCGAATTTATCTTCCGAAGCCATCCGATTGACCGCCCCTGTCTCTACATGATCGAGACGGACAATATAGTCAATGGCAGGATTCAGTGTTACTGTATAAATCAAACCTCTATAACCTCCGTTTTCTCTTTTAATTTAGAAAGGATTTCCGTATCCGAAGTATTAGTAATAATGGTTGCTCTCTTAACCGGAGCTACCTTGACAAAAGATGTCCGTCCAAGTTTCGACGAGTCTAGAAGAATATAAGTATTCTTTGCATTCTCTAGAATGGCACGTTTGACGGCCCCCTCTTCAAGATCCGGTGTGCTATACGACTCTAGGTCTACGCCATTCATTCCAATAAAAGCTCGATCAAAGCTCAACTGGCCGATTTGATTCAAAGCCATTCCTCCGATGCTAGCGTCAGTCGAAGTCTTGACCATCCCGCCGATGATGACCGTTGGAATGTCTCTCTCTACTAAACTAGCTGCATGGTGAATGGAATTGGTCACAACTGTAACGGTTGGATTGGCCAATTCATGAACCAATAATTCATTGGTGGTTCCTGCATCGATAAAGACAACTTCAAAATCTTTGATCAATTCTGCTGCTTTTTTTGCAATGGCAGATTTTTCTTGCACGTTTTTGATTGCTTTATCTTTATTGCTTTCTTCTTCCTGCAAGGAATGAAGACTTTCAGCTCCACCGTGAATTCGTCTCAGTTTATTCTCTGCTTCTAATTCATCTAAATCGCGTCGAATGGTTGATTCCGAAGAGTTTAACTCTTGAACCAAATCCTCAATAGAGACGATTCGCTCTTTGATAACCTTTTCTAAAATGATGTGTTTTCGTTCAGATTTTAACATACAAGCTCCTTTCGGAAACGATTACAAGGACTATTATACTCTATTATCTTTCAAAGTCAAGCACTAAATATCATTTTCTTTCATTTTCTATCATTTTTTCTATCAATTTCTATCACTCTCTCTTTTAAACTCAGTATTTGACCATTAATCATAGACCTGTGAATCCTTCTAAAAATCTTCAATCCCTACTTCTTATAAAAAAAAATAAGAAGGTATCACTTGGATACCTTCTCATTTTTCATTTGAATAATCTTTCTTACATTGGAAGTGATTATCTATTATGAACATTATTTATAATTGTAAGCCCAGTAATAGTAACCATCTCCGTTTACAACTGCTGCTACTGCTCCTTCAGTTGCGTTTGGATCTAGTAACAATTCACGCAAGCCACTATTGAACCATTTTGTTGCCACAGTTGCTGGGTTTTCTTCACGACGAGCTACAAATCCAGTGCTATCGTACTGTCTTGAGATTTGGTTTGCTTTTGGAAGAGCCAGATTGTTGTAGACATCATCAGACCAAGTCAATTCTTTCAAACCTTGAGCTTTTCTTAGTTCATTGATTTTGGCAAATGCTTCTTTTGCCTTATCTAAAGAGATATAATTGGTGTCGTCTGTCGCTTCCACACGGAATACGAATTTCACATAGCCGAATTCAACGTCTTTGTATTCTTTTTCATCTACACCACTCTTCAAATTGGCAATCAAGACATAGTCTTTTGCCCATGGGTTTTCTTTTGATTGTTCAAAGAGTTCAAGGTCTTCGATTTCCCATTCTACTTTTGCATCCCATCCAGCATTGTCAATGAACTTAGGATTCATTTTCTTAATGACATAGTCCTTAAACTCTTCGACGTTTTTAAACGGTAAAGGTTGGCCGGCTTTGACTGTTTCCACCACGTTGGTAGAGTATAGTTTCACGCTTGAGTCGCGATCGCTATAAGCATACTCGTCATCTTTTGCATCTTCGTGGAATTTTGGATCGATGGCAGGGTCAGTTGGATCAGTCATACCTTGAAGTTTCCATTTTCCATCAATCCACTTCCAGTACGCAGAATATCCTGTAGCTTCAGTATCAGATGGTACATAGTAGTAATGAGTTGTCCCATCAAAGTAATAGTTCTTATCACTACGCAAAGCAGCTGATCCAGGCTTACCAGGTGGGTAGACCAACTTAGGAACACGTCCGTTTGGTGCCCAAGGAAGGTGTTCTAATCCTTCTGCTGGTTTTTCAACATATGGTGGAATTTGGTTTTCACTTGGCTGGTCTGTTGTTACCAAACCATCATTACCAGGTAATTCAGGTTGAACCGGCACTTCTGGCTTCGGATCCGCTGGATTCTCTGGAGTTGGAGTGAATGGATCAAACTCACCATCTGCACCTACAAATGGAGGATTCTCAGGGAAGACCAAGTTACCAGTATCTTCTGGTGTAGCCGGTTCTGAAGGTTCCACCGGTTGGTCTGGTTTATCAGTTGGGTTTGGTTCCTCTGGTGTTGGGGTAGGATTTGGAGTAGGTGTTGGAGTATCCGGCGTTACAGGGTTTTCTGTTTCGCTAGAATTTTTTACGAATACCCATTTACCATTCTCATAGTAATAGTAATCCCCATTCTCTAATAAATAATAATGGTAACCATTCTCATAAAGGTAATGCGGGTCGTTGGCTAGATTATTTCTAGAGTTATTACGATTGGTCAACGGTTGCCACTGACCATTGCGGTAGATCCGGTAAGTACCGTCACTCATGCGATAGTAGTGATTACCATTCCAGTAGATGTAGTTTTCATCACGTGTGAGATTGTTGTAGCCATAGTAGTTATTCCAATTGTTATAACCATAGTTATAGCCGTAATTTCCATAGTTATAGCCGTAATTACCATAGTTATAGCCGTAATTACCATAGTTATAGCCGTAATTACCATAGTTATAATTGTTGTAACCATAGTAATAATCATAATTATTATACCCATAGTTATAGTTGTAATTATTATATCCATAGTTACTGTAGCTTGGGGTATAGTAGCTATAGGCATAACGACTTGTATTCCAGCTATAGCTTTCAGCTTGAACGTTTGACGCAGCAAAAACTGGAACTGCTACAGCAGAGGCCAAGATAGCCCGAGTTACATATCTATATTTTTTATACATATCAATAATCTCCATTAGGATAGTATTATAAATAAAAAGGATGAAAACACCTATGCATAAGTTTAATTTGGCTGTTTTTCCAGTTTATATAGGGTTTGAGAGCTCCTGAATGAGATATTCATTTATTTCTAAGGCCTATTTTTAAAATGAACACTTAAGTCAGATTCACACATATTTTTGTCTAAAAAACTGATAACAACAGCATATTTAGTATCGACACTTTTTCTTCCTTTGTGAGAATTATAACACAGAAAGTTTTGAATAGCAAATAATTTGAGAACCTTCTTATTTTACTCATAGAACTATACTCATTCTTTATACAGCTATTATTTACTTCATTTTTAGCCTTTCAAATGGTATGGTTATAAAGGATAAAACAATAGGATAGTATTATACTATTGTTTTAGAAGAGCAGATTAGGCTTCACGCCTATGTAATTTTTTGCTGTTTCTACAATCATCTAGAATATACAAAAAGAGAGAACGAATTCGCTCTCTCTTTTAAGAAGTTGCTAGATGACATTTTTACAGCTATTGATCTTTTTTAAACCCAAGTCCTCGGAACCATTTGGATAAGCCTTTTTTACTCTTGTGTACTTCTCTTCCTGCAACTTCTGGTAAGTCATCTTCGACTTGTAACGGATACTCTGTTTGACTAGAATCAGCTAGAGAAATTTGTGCCTGATCAATTGCTTCCTCCTCTTCTGCTACTGCAGTTTTTTCTCCGTCCTCACTTGACTGAATCTTCTCTATTCGATTTCTAAAATCACTAGCTTCTTTTTGATAAGCCATAAAGGTTTCAAACTCTGCCTCAAATTGTACTTTTTTCTCCTCGACTTCAGTTTTAGCAGAGGCTACCAAGGCTTGCGCATCTACTAGCAATTCAGATGCATCGGTGAACAACTTTAGATGCCCTTTGACTTGTGCTAATTGATTTTTTGCAAGTTGAAGTTGTGCCTGTGCTCCTTCAAGCTTAGATGCAGTCTCTCTCGCTGCATTTTGTAAAACTTCTAATTGCTTTTTATCTTCCTCTAGTGCTAAAATGGCATTTTTCAAGGCCTCTTCTTTGGGGATAATCGCTCCCTGTATACGAGCTCGTGAAACTGCCAGTGAACTTGCTGCTTCCTTGGTCTCTGTTGACGCAGCTCGCCATTTCTTCATCGCTAAAGCTAGCTTGTTTTGAGCACGCGCTAATAGTTGCTCATGACTTGCAAGAGAAGTCTTGACATCGAATAAATGACCAGAAAGGATATTGATGCGGGATTCTTGATTTGTTCTTTCAACTTTTAGACTCTCCAAAGCATTTTTGACAGTCTTTACATCTGCTTTTGTCGTCCTTGCATTGGCAACGTTTCTCACCCACTTTGTCAGTTCTCCACTGCTATAAAGGGGGGATGACTCTTCAAAGAAAGCTACTTGAGATACCTCTAAATCTGGATCATAGGCAACTGAAATGGCCTTATATTGATTCCCCATCATTTGGACATAGTGTCCAATCTTAGCAAATAACTCCTCTCCCACTTTCTTAGAGATTTGGCTAGGATCTAGTTGACTTTCATCTATTGGTAAACCGTATTGATGAGCAATTTGATGATACAGTTCCTTTTCACTATACCAGAAGGCAACAGCCTCCCTAGGCCGATAGCCCCAAGCAATCAATTCATTCTCTTGCCAGTTGGACAGGGCTTGTCCATGGTTTTGATGATAGTGCGTTTGAAGTTGACTAACCGGTAATTGATAAGGAGCGACTAAGAGCTCACCTAAACCTGCCTGGCGACGGTACTGATTAATGGTATCTACAATTTCTAACGCTTTTAGGACGTTATCTAATCTAGTGGCCTTTCCACCTGTCAGCTGGTCCTCTACACGCCCACGATGATAAAGCGACATAGCTTCAACAGCACCTTGGTCACCAGCCTTGGCCCACTCCTCTAACAAAGTCTCATAGCTTGTCTGTTGAAGATTGATTGGACTAGCCATGGCCGCTTCACGGACTTTTTCTAACTCTACTAATTTTTGGGAGATTTGATAAGTTAATTTTTCAACTTTTTTCTGTACTCCCGCAATTTCGCTGGAAACTTGCTTTAAGACATAGGGCGCTTTGGATTGAGTTTCTGTCAGATTTAGCACTAAGGTTTGAGCTATTTTTAATTCGTTTTGCGCCTGCTCCTCTTTTAGCTGTGCCTGTGCTAATACTGCCTCATCATTCTGGATGGGTTGTTTGGCTTTTCTTAATTCATTTCCTGCGATATCAACAAGTAACTGCTGGGCAGCAATTTTATTCTCTTGACTCTTTATGGCAGAACGAACTTGACTATCAGCCTCACTTGCTTGGCGTACCTTTTCTTGTTCTAGAGTAACAACTGCCTCAGCAACCGCAATTTCATTTTCAGTTTTGCCAAAGGATGTTTGATTGGATTCTTCAATCATCGTTTCAGTTGTCTCTAGGTTTGCTTCAGCAGCTTCCAGACCTGATTTGGCGACATTGTATTCAGATTGAGCCTGGTTCAGCCGTAACCGTTGGTCTTCGACTCTTTTTTCAGCTTTTTGCAATTGGTCATGTAAGATATTTTTATCCATAAAACTTGAATCCATTTCAGTCACATCCGTCGATTGCTGATCGGCAGGATCGTTCTGGACAATCTCTTCAGCCTGTGCCTTATGGCCGGACAAACCTGAAAAGAGGGTTGTCGCTGCGACACCCGTTGTAAAGACTGATTTTCCTATTTTTTTGCCCATTGCAAACACCACCAACACTTTTTCATATCTGTTATCTCTCCATAAGGATACCACATTTTGTTACCAATAACTAGTAGGATGAGGAAGATTTTTTCTATTAATTTTAGGGCAAAAGAAAAACAGCAAATGCTGTTATTCTTCTTGTTTAATTTGCTCCAACATCTTCTCTTCTTCTGGAGTCAAGTCATAGTTTTCAAGCAGGTCTGGACGACGCTCTAGTGTCTTTTTCAAACTCTGATAGAGACGCCATTGACGGATATTTTCATGATGCCCACTCATGAGGACATCTGGAACTGTCATCCCTCGATATTCATAGGGCCGTGTGTATTGAGGGTATTCTAGAAGGCCGGACGAGAAACTATCATCCTGGTGGCTGGACTCTTTTCCGATCACTTCTGGAATCAAGCGTACTGTCGCATCAATCATGGTCATAGCAGCTAGCTCACCACCGGTTAAGACATAGTCTCCAAGAGAAATCTCATCTGTCACCAGGGACTTGATCCGCTCATCGTAGCCTTCATAGTGGCCACAGATAAAGATCAATTCTTCTTCTTGAGCTAACTCTTCTGCATAACCTTGATCAAAAGTCCGCCCAGCTGGATCTAGTAAGATCACGCGCGGATTCTTTTTCTCAATGGCATCAAAGGCATCGAAGATCGGCTGCGCACGTAAGAGCATGCCTTGCCCGCCACCATAGGGTTCATCATCCACGTGTCGTGCCTTCTCTGCATTTTCGCGGAAATTATGGTAGTTAATCTCAAGGAGTCCCTTTTCACGCGCCTTTCCGACGATGGAGTGCTCCAGGGGTGAAAACATCTCTGGAAAGAGGGTTAAAATATCAATCTTCATCGTCTAACCCTTCCAAGATATCCACATCCACCCGATTTCCTGGGATATCAATATTGAGGACTACTGGTGGGATATAAGGCAAGAGAAGGTCGCGTTTTCCTTTGCGCTTCACCACCCAAACATCATTGGCACCCGGTTGAAGGATCTCCTTAATCTGACCGATGAGTTGGTCATTTTCATAAACATCAAGGCCAATGATCTCGTGGTAGTAAAACTCGCCCTCATCCAAATCAGTCAAGGCTTCTTCGGCAACCTTGAGGCTAAAACCCTTGAATTTTTCAATGGTATTGATATGGTACATATCTTTAAACTTGATGATATCGAAGTTCTTGTGCTTGCGGTGACTGGCAATAGTCACCGTTTGGACAAACTGATCCTTCTCATCAAAGAGAGCCAACTCTGCTCCTTTTTTAAAGCGCTCTTCCGCAAAGTCTGTCACAGACAAGACCCGCATCTCACCCTGCAAACCCTGCGTATTGACGATTTTCCCAACATTAAAATAATTCATTTTATTCTTTACATTCCTCTTTTGATTAATTTATCTCTAAAGTTCTCTAATAAGAGTTGCAATTTTTTCCGATTCTGACCAGTGTAGATAGTGGTGGTTTCCACCTAGAATGAGTTTTGTATTAGAATTCCAATATTCTGAATCTCTGTACTCTTTTTCTCTGTACGCCTGACAAAATACGAAAACAGGAATATTATCTGCTAAGGACAAACTATCAAAATCTTCAGCAGTAATATTTACAGATATCTGAAATCCAGGAACTTGCTTTTCCAATTCTAAGCCTTTTTCTTCCATCAATCCCCAAATCAGTCTATCGGTTTCAGGTTCAAATGTTGCTTGAGTTAGTCCCTTAAAATATTTTTCCTGACCACATTCTTCAATCATCCTGATTTGCTCTTCCATTTCTGGATAAGGATTTTTTGAAAAATCAGCAAACATTATATTTTTTGTTGTTGGTTCAATTGCTATCAATGCTTGACACTTAATTGGTTTACTCATCAACTTTAAAGCCAAAACACCACCTAAACTATGAACACATAGTATATAATCAGAAATTTCCAATCCTTTCAGAATTTCGTATACCGCTTCAACAAGATTATCCAAATTAATTCCTGTTTGACTATGAATCGGACTCCTACCTGTATTCGGAAAATCAATCGTAAGGTAACCTATTGAGGAAGGAAGTTTTTCAAGTATTGGTAGAAAATTTTCATAACTCGGTATCAAACCAGCACCATTTAAACAAACTAGAACTTTATTTCTCTTTTTATAAGTAACAGAGAAACAACCAATCTTTGTAGTTACTTCAAATCGGTTCATATCAAAACAACTCTTTCTAAACAACAATTCACTTAACAACCTTACGTTTTATTTTATCACGTTCAAAGGATTTTCTCAAATGGACTTCCCACCCAGAAACTGCTCCAAAACCTTTCCTTGCAACAAAAAAACGGGACAGAGTCCCGCCTTTTATTTTTCGTCAATAACGATTCTTACTTTTTTATCTTCAGTTGGGACAGAGTAGACAATCGTTCTTATCGCAGAAATGGTGCGACCTTTCCGACCGATCACTCGACCAACATCGCTAGGATCAAGGTCAAGGTGGTACTCCAAGAATTCAGGAGTATCTTCGATCTTGATGGTTAAGGTATCCGGTTGTGAAATCAAAGGTTTCACAATTGCAATAATAAGATTTTCAATCGTATCCATACATCAACCTACTTTATGATTATTTTGAGAATTTAGAATCGTGGAATTTCTTCAATACACCTTCTTTTGAAAGGATGTTACGAACTGTATCTGAAGGTTGAGCTCCATCAGCCAACCATGCAAGAACGCGATCTTCTTTCAAAGTTACTTGGTTTTCTTCAACAAGTGGATTGTAAGTTCCAACTGTTTCGATGAAACGACCATCACGTGGTGAACGTGAATCTGCTACGTTGATACGGTAGTAAGGTTTTTTCTTAGAACCCATACGAGTCAAACGAATTTTAACTGCCATTTTTATAATTCTCTTTTCTATATTTTAATTTTCGGTGAAATAGACAAGCTATTTAGCACATGATCTATTATAACACATTTTAAAGACCTGTCAAGAAAAAAACTTGACACTATTAAAAATTTTTTTATTCGATCTCAAAGCTATAAGATTCAGCCTTTGGGGAATTAGATTCAATCACATAGTTTCCAGAAGGAAGTCCGCTTACATCCAAGCGCTTCCCTTCAAATTCTTTAGAGAGAGATGTCACTGTGATGGTAAAGGAAAAGCCCTTAATTTGGCGGTAGTTAGCATAATCCAAGGTCAGAATCCCTCGAAGATCTGTTTCTCCAGCTTTTTCAGCAGCTAGTAAGTCTGTTGCCAATTGATTTTCGAAATCGGGATTATCGATTGGGAACTGAAGACGAACCTCGCTTACCTCTAAGCCCTGTTTACGAAACTCTTCTTTTATTTCCTGAGTCAGTTTTTGAAAACCTTGGGATTCAGCGAAGGCTCTTTCGAAAAATGGTGCAACAAGCCAGCTTTTGGAATGGTAAGCTAGCTCTTCTGCTGTGTCATAGTTTTTCCCACCTTCTTCTTTGGATAGATGAGTCGCATAGGGAAAGTCAAACTGAACCATTTTTCCCTCAACCCTTTCTTGATAGCTATAGGCATATTTAGTCGACATCCCATGGAGTTGAGCTGCTTTAAAACTTAGGTCTCCTTTAAATCCCGCTTCCTGATAAAAGCCAGAAATTTGCTCTTGGATTTCTTTTTCTTCTTGATTAGTAAAATAAAATAGAAAACAAATTAAGAGAGCGACCACTGTGGCGAATGCAAGAAGCAGATAGCGAAGCCATCTTTTGATGGTAACCCTTATTGATTTAAATTTATTCATTCCACCATGATACCAAAAAACTAGCTTAACAGCTAGTTTGAAATAAGTTTTTACTTAAGGATATCCAGTAACGCTTGATAGTCAGCAACGACATATGTCGGTACTGCTGGACTGGTATTTTCTTTGTGATCCGGATTATACCAGACGGTATCAATCCCCGCAGCATTGCCCCCAGCGATATCCGCCGTCAAAGAATCCCCTATCATAAGAGCTTGCTCCTTGGTAAAACCAGGGATCAAGTTACCGATCTTTTCGTAAAAGGCCACTTCCGGTTTTTGAGTCCCTAATTGTTCAGAGATAAAGATTTCTTTGAAATAAGGGGTAATTGCTGACTGCTTCAAGCGCCCTTGCTGAATGGCAGTAACACCATTGGTAGCCCCATAGAGTTGATAGCCCCTTTCTACCAACTCCGCCAGCAAAGCTTCCGCTCCTGGGAAGCTCAGTCCCTGTTGGCTAATATAATCCTGGTAGCGCAAAGCCATCTCTTCACCATCTACCTGTCTTCCAAAATGAGCAAAGGCAATCGCAAACCGGCTGTTAATCAAGTCTTTTTTGCTAATTTTCTTTTGTTCCAAATCTTTCCAGAGCCCTTGGTTCATAGGTTTGTAGTAATCCTTAAAGACTTGAATATCTTGAACTCCCTGGTCCTTAAGAAATTGCGTTAAAGCCACTTCCTCCGCTGTATCAAAATCCAACAAGGTGTGGTCTAGGTCAAATAGTAAAAATTTATACATGCTTACAAACGGTCCTTCAATTTTTCTACAAATAAATAGGCTGCTGGGCAAGTGAGAGTATTCTTGATGGTCAAATGATTGATCTGGTAGATCTTCTTGCGGTCTGTATGAGGAAACTCTCGACAAGCTTTAGGCCGAACATCGTAGATCGAACAGAGATTGTCGCCACCCAAGAAAGGGCAAGGCATGGATTTAAAAACCTTATCTCCATCTTCATCGACTTGAAGAAATTCAGCCTCAAAAGCAGGAAGTTTCATTTTGAAATACTTAGCGATGCGGGTGATATCCGCTTCCTTAAAATCTGGCCCTAGGGTCTTACAGCAATTGGCACAGGCGGTACAATCAATTTCTTGAAAGACTTCATCGTGAATCTCTTGCGCTATTTTATCTAGATTTTTAGGGGGCTTCTTTTTCAGATTCGCCAATACCTTGCGATGCTCCTTTTGCTTTTGGAGCGCTAACTGATGGTATTTTTCTAAGTCAATTTCTTGAGTCATAAACTACTTTCTAATTGCTAAATGGATAAGAGCATTATACCATAGAGGCCGTAAAAAAGGGAGTGGGACAGAACTCCGACAAATTTAAAGAGGTTGAAAAGGTTCCCCAAACCTTTTCAATCTTCCCACCCCCGCATAGCTCCAACAGTCTGGGAGACTGTTGGAGGTTGCAGATAAAGGAAACTTCGTTTCACTCATTAGGTTATCTTTGGAGCTAAAAAGCGAACAAAGATGCCAATCAACCACTGCGTCATGTAGTTATTTCTATTAAACATTAATGACTGAATAGTTTAAGCCAAACTCTCACTTGATTAATCCGTCACGGCACCTGTTCCATCAAGGCTCCAAGTGTCTTCTACATAGGAGGTTAATTGAGCTAATGTTTTTTCATCTCCAAGACAGGCAATGTAATACAACTTCCCATCTATTTGAAAAAACCAGCAAGTAACATATCGACCCGACTTAAGAAACATGTTTAATTGGATAGCTACATTTCCTCCAACTTTGCTAGTAGATCTCCACGATTTTACTACTTTATTTATTTCGTTCAAGTCATTCTCAAATCTTTGAGCCATCACTTCATTAAAATCTTCTTCTTCGGCGACACCCGCTCTTTCTCTAGTAGTAGCGTTCAAAATAATCGCATTATCCACGCTTTTATCTGAGTATTGGATATTATCTCCACCTTCTTCATTTGTATATTTTACCCAGTCACTTGGAATATTGACATACCCTTGATCTGCTGATCCAATTCGTTTCGTTTCTGCGAAACTCTTATCATTATCTGATATTTCTTCCTTTACCTTGCTACTTGATTTTGTTGTTTCTTTTGCCACATTCGTGGAACTAGATGGTGCTGACGATTTACTAGACTCTTTCTTTGGACTAGTACAAGCAAAGAGACTGACAACAGACAAAAACGTAACTGACGCCAGTAAGAACTTATTTTTCATCTTTCTCTCCTCTATGATAGATTATATACACTACTCTAACATCTTATACTCTATTTTAAAAGGACCAGTTTAATTTCTTACCAAAAAAAGAACTAATTCAAACTGACGAACTGTTTGAATTAGTCCCTGCTTTCTTAAGGATATACAACCTGAGAGATTCTTTGCTAACCAGGTTGTAAGAAGTTAATTGTTCCAAGAAATAGAACTTAATGACTGCGTCCAAATCTTATTCTATCATGTATTGAAAATTGGTGATAATGAAACCAACTTCCTCACGAATGCATTAGGCTTTTGGACCTTTCTCATCCAAACTCCAAGTTTCCTCAATGTATGGAATGAATTGAGCCAAGGTCTCTTTATCTCCTTCAAAAGACATCAAGTATACCTTATCATCCTTTTGGAAGACCCAAGTAATGAGGTACTGTCCAGATTTAAGGATAATATTCAGCTGCAAGGCTTCATTCCCTGAGACAGTGGTTGTAGCTCCCCACATTTTCTCTACTTCTTTATTGTCTTTCCAATAGTAAGCAATACGGTTCGCAATCAACTCTGCGTTGAAGACTTCTCCTTCACCGACATTCGCTTTCTCTTTGGTATACCCGTTCATGGTTACGATATTATAGGCACTACCATCCGTAAATTGAATGCTATCTCCACCGTCTATGTCTGTAAATTTAATCCACTTGCTTGGAATATCGATATAGCCATAATCAGCAGAACCAACCCGTTTGGTTTCGACAGTACTCTTGGTATCATTCGATGATTTTGACTCCACCTTGCTAGAGGTCTTTTTACTAGAGGATTTTTTGCTCTTTTTTACCACCTCAGTGGAACTAGATTCAGATGACAACGGTTTTCTAGACTCTTTTTTAGGAGTGCTACAAGCCACAAGAGCAAGAGCTGACAAGACCGAAACGGTCGCTAGTAGGAACTTATTTTTCATCTTTTCTCTCCTTTGTGATGGATTTTGATACCTCTAGTTTAACATGTTCTACTTAGATTTGAAAGCGCTATTTGTCTAACCCGATAGAAAAACGCCCCTATCGGGACGTTCGATTTGTTCTATAATTTCAGAGAGAAGTTTATTCCTCATCCATTGATAAGACAGACAAGAAGGCTTCCTGCGGTACTTCCACCGAACCGATAGCTTTCATCCGTTTCTTACCAGCTTTTTGTTTTTCAAGAAGCTTGCGTTTCCGTGAGACGTCCCCACCATAACACTTGGCCAAGACGTTCTTACGAAGAGCCTTGATATCTGTACGGGCTACGATCTTATGACCGATAGCTGCTTGTATGGGCACTTCAAACTGTTGACGAGGGATAATCTTCTTGAGTTTCTCAACAATCAGCTTACCACGTTCATAGGCAAAGTCCTTGTGAACGATAAAGCTGAGGGCATCGACGGTATCCCCATTGAGGAGGATATCCATCTTGACTAGTTTAGATGGACGGTATTCAGACAACTCATAGTCAAAGCTTGCATAACCACGAGTAGAGGATTTCAATTTATCAAAGAAATCAAAGACAATTTCCGCTAGTGGGATTTGATAGATGACATTGACCCGATTTTCATCGATGTAGTCCATGGTTACAAAGTCCCCACGTTTGCGTTGGGCTAATTCCATCACAGCTCCGACAAACTCTTGTGGTACCATGATTTGTGCTTTAACATATGGTTCTTCAATCGAAGCGATCTTGGTTGGATCTGGAAACTCAGATGGGTTGGACACATCCAGCACTTCTCCATCTGTCAAATTGACCTTGTAGATAACTGACGGTGCTGTCATGATCAAGTCAATGTTGAACTCGCGCTCCAAACGTTCTTGGATAACATCCATGTGAAGGAGACCCAAGAAACCACAACGGAAACCAAAACCAAGGGCTTGAGAAGTCTCAGGTTCAAATTGAAGACTGGCGTCATTGAGTTGTAACTTTTCCAGTGCTTCCCGAAGATCATTGTATTTGTTGGATTCGATCGGGTAAAGACCAGCAAAGACCATTGGGTTCATTTGCTTATATCCATGAAGAGGCTCAGCTGCTGGATTAGTAGCCAAGGTCACAGTATCCCCAACACGAGTATCCGCAACCGTCTTAATAGAGGCTGCAATATAACCAACATCACCAGTCGCAAGGAAGTCACGACCCACTGCTTTAGGAGTAAAAATCCCAACCTCAGTCACATCAAAGGTCTTACCATTACTCATCAACTGGATGGTGTCGCCTGGCTTCACTAGGCCATTGACCACACGGACTTGAAGAATGACTCCCCTGTATGGGTCGTATACCGAGTCAAAGATCAAGGCTTGCAATGGAGCGGCAACGTCCCCAGTAGGTGCTGGAACTTTCTCGACGATTTGTTCCAAAATCTCTTCAATCCCAATACCAGCCTTGGCAGAAGCTAGGACTGCCTCACTGGCATCCAAGCCGATCACATCTTCCACTTCTGTCCGCACACGTTCTGGATCTGCAGCTGGTAAGTCAATTTTGTTAATGACTGGCAGGATCTCCAAATCATTGTCCAGTGCCAGATAAACATTGGCTAGGGTCTGCGCCTCAATCCCTTGAGCAGCATCGACTACTAAAATCGCCCCTTCACAGGCTGCGAGCGAACGAGAAACCTCATAGGTAAAGTCCACGTGTCCTGGTGTGTCAATCAAGTGGAAGATATATGTCTCCCCATCTTTAGCCGTATAGTTCAACTCGATGGCATTGAGCTTGATGGTAATCCCACGTTCCCGTTCTAGATCCATGCTATCTAGGAGCTGAGCTTGCATTTCCCGACTAGAAACGGTCTCGGTTTTCTCTAAGATTCGGTCCGCCAAGGTTGACTTTCCGTGGTCAATGTGGGCGATAATCGAGAAGTTCCGAATCTTCTCTTGTCGTTTCTTTAATTCTTCTAAATTTGGCATAATCATCTTCCTAGTAAAATTAATCGTACTCTTCATTATAACAAAAAAGATAGGCCTTTGCCTATCTTAATTCATTATTTTCAAAAATCGCTTCTGCGTTCTATTTCCCTCATAGCCTATTCGTTCGTAAAAAACATGGGCTTCTTTTCGATGAGAGGTAGAACTCAAACGAATAAAGGCATAGTTATGTTTTTGAGCAAGAGCTTCAATTCGCTCCATCAACTGCCGACCGATCCCACATCCTTGGGCAGAAGGGAAAACAGCAAGTCCTAAAACATTTAAACCAGGATCGCTATATATACTCTCATAGGCTTCAGCTTCGACATAACCAAGAATATTGCCTGTTTGGTCATCTTCGTATACAAAGCAAAAGTGACCCGAGTCTGGCTCATTAAATTTATCGATCTGAGCTGCTACTTTCTCAAGGGTCGAATCATACTCCAATGCTTGGTGGCACAAATCTCGAATTTGACCTGCATCTTTAACTTGAACGGTACGAATCATACTTCACCTCCATGAAGTCTTTTTTATTTATTCTATGCCTTATCCCTAAAAAAATCAAGCATTAAAAATATGTTAACAGATTATTGAATCATACTATTTAATTCGAATTGAAATAATTAATTAACAATAAAGGATTTCTATTTACTTTTTCGATTTAATTCGCTATAATGAATTGTAATGTAAAAGGAGGTGAAGCTCTTGGCAAGAGGACGTGGAAAAGCAAGCCCACAGGATAAAGAGGCTTTGCGCATTATTTCCGAAAAAATAAGAGAACTATTAAAGGTTCAAAATAAGAAACAGGTCGATTTATCTCGTACAACTGGTATTCCAGCTAGTACCTTGACGGGCTATGTTAAAGGAACTTCTCTCCCAGTTAGTGAGAACTTAGAAAAGATTGCTAGCTTCTTTGAAATTCCTATTTCTGATCTAGACCCACGTTATGGTCAACCAGATACCTTGGAGGATTCTAAGATTGAGTTTATCTATAAGCAACTAGATGAGGATTTTCAAGACTCTCTCTTAGAGGAAGCCAATCGCTTATTGGTTTTACAAGCGGAGCGCAAGCGTATTGAGAAGAAATATACACCCTATACAGTCTTTGACAGTTATGCTGCGAGTCAAAGTGCTTCTAAGGGAGATTTAGTTTGGTTTGATCAAAAACTAGCCTATGATTTAGCACTTTGGATTCATACTGACTCGCTAGAGCCAAAATATCCAAAGGGATCTGTTGCCTTAATCAAGCAAACTTTCTATGATACTGCTGGTGCCATCTATGCTATCGAGTACGATGGGCAAACCTTGATCAAGCGTGTCTTCCGTGAAGCCCAAGGAATTCGTCTTGTTTCGCTTAATAAAAAGTATAGTGACAAGGTCATCCCGTTAGAGGAGGAACCAAGAGTGATTGGGAAAGTCATTGCTAGCTTTCTACCTGCTAAGGAGGATGAGTTATGATTCGATTGATTGCTATCGATTTAGATGGGACTCTTTTGTCACCAGATAAAACCATTAGCCCTGCTAATCGGCAGGCTCTTTTAGACGCTGAAGCCGCTGGCGTACACGTCGTCATTTGTACGGGACGTCCCCTATCTGGTGTTCGTCCAATCTTTGAAGAGATTGGCTTCAAAAGTAACCACTCCTACTCTGTGATTAATAACGGCTGTACCACTGTCAAATCTTCAGATTGGTCTGTCATTACCTATGATGCCTTATCTGAAGAAGATTTGGTTTATCTCGATCAGTTGACGCAGGAGATCCATCCTCAATTAAGTTTATTCGATTTAAATCGCTATATCATTTTGAATCAGGAACCTTCCGAAATAGCCATAATGGATGCCGGTATTGTTTCTACAGTACCCGTACCACTTGGCTTAGAAGAAGTCCTTGAGGCACAACCAATTTTCCAAGGGATGTTTATTGATCAGAAAGAACAGATTGATGCCTTTCAAGTGACCTATGAAGAAGCATTGTCCCAGCGCTTCCACACCATTCGCTCCCAACCGATCCTATTTGAGATCCTTCCTAAGGGAGTAAATAAAGCTACCGGCTTAAAGGCTTTGGCTGAACACTTAGGAATTCCAAGACAAGAGGTTATGGCTATCGGCGATGAGAACAACGATATTGAGATGATTGAGTACGCAGGTCTTGGAGTAGCTATGGGCAATGCTCCAGATGCTATCAAAGCCTTGGCTGATGTCACAACAACTTCTAACGAAGAAGACGGCGTCGCCACTGCTATCAAGCGCTATGTTTTACAAGCACAGAACTAGAAAAGGAAAAACAGATGAAATACCCAACATTACTAGAACGATTTTTAACCTATGTCAAAGTCAATACTCGATCTGATGAGACTTCAACAACAACTCCTAGCACACCATCACAAGTAGAGTTTGCAAAGAATGTGCTACTTCCTGAAATGGAAAGAGTTGGACTGCAAAATGTTTATTATCTTCCAAACGGTTTTGCTATTGGAACTCTTCCAGCAAATGATCCAAGTCTCACACGAAAGATTGGCTTTATCTCACATATGGATACAGCTGATTTCAATGCGGAAAACATCAGTCCCCAAGTTATCGAAAACTATGATGGTGGCACTATTGCTCTTGGTGATTCTGGTTATTCACTAGATCCTGCTGACTTTGCTAACCTCCACAACTACAAGGGACAGACTTTGATCACTACAGACGGTACGACCCTGCTTGGTGCTGATGACAAATCAGGGATCGCTGAAATCATGACAGCCATTGAATACTTGACTGCACATCCTGAAATCAAACATTGTGAAATTCGAGTTGGTTTTGGACCTGACGAAGAAATTGGGATTGGAGCGGACAAATTTGATGCAGAAGACTTTAATGTTGATTTCGCTTATACTGTAGACGGTGGGCCTCTTGGTGAATTGCAATACGAAACCTTCTCTGCTGCAGGCGCTGAAATCACCTTCAAAGGGCGTAATGTTCATCCAGGGACCGCTAAGAACCAAATGGTCAATGCACTTCAGTTAGCAATTGACTTCCACAATCAACTCCCTGAAGAAGACCGACCTGAAAAAACGGATGGCTACCAAGGTTTCTACCACTTGATGAATGTGGATGGAACTGTTGAGGAAGCTCATGCTAGCTACATCATTCGTGACTTCGAGACAGAGAATTTCGAAGCTCGTAAGGCAAAGATGGAAGAGATTGCAAACAAGATGAACCAAGAACTTGGTGCAGAAAGAGTCCTTTTGACTCTTAAAGACCAGTACTATAACATGAAACAGGTAATCGAGAAAGATATGACACCTGTCAACTTGGCTAAGGAAGTTATGGAAGATCTGGACATCACACCTATTATCGAACCAATCCGTGGTGGTACAGATGGGTCTAAGATTTCCTTCATGGGTATTCCGACACCAAATCTCTTCGCTGGTGGCGAAAATATGCATGGTCGCTTTGAATACGTCAGTCTTCAAACTATGGAACGTGCAGTTGATACCATTATCGGTATTGTTAGCCATTCCTAATTCACTATATTGTTCAAAAAAAAGCTTCGGTTACGGTAACCGAAGCTTTTTACATCCTTTTAATCCATGTATTCTACCCTAGCAAACTGTCCATCGATTTGACTCTGGTAACTTTCATAAACAGAAAGAGGAATTCGTAAGCAGGCATGAGCCACTTGGCCAACGAAAGGTAGATTACTAAGAAGGGCTACTTTTCTTCCAGCTTCCTTCTCTATTCTCAAACGTTCAATGATTTGTAGAATCCTTCTAGGTTCGTCTTGAGATCCTCGATCAACCAACAATGTCCAGTCACTCCAATCTGATGCCTCGTCGTCTCCAAAAATAGAACTAAAGAAGGTCACTCCTTCTCCAACTTGCCCAAATCCAGCAGTTAAATCCAAAGGGTGAAACTTTAAAGAATGATTTGTTTGGGGCTGTTCTTGTCTCTCGTACAAGTAGATATTATACAAAAACTGGAGATAGAAAGGATCCATTCGACTCAGGTCACTTACTTCTTCCATTTCGAAGCCTCTATGGAAAGCCTCTAAGATTGATGAGAAACGATAGGGCATCCGTTTGGCAATCCGTTGAATCAATTCATCGTCAGAAACATCCTTCAGAATATTCTTAGGCCACTGATCCGAACCGAAATTTTCAACAGCTTGCTGATAGGCTTCTTCTAGACTAGTTCCAAATCCATAAAGAGCACCGATTGAATGAATCTGAGTATTGAGGACTCTTGAAACTTTCTCAATTGGAAAGACAGGGAGTTTAAAGAGAATACGATCTAGAGTGGGTTCAAATAGGGCTGTCAGACCCTTCATGGTAGGGTGAGGAAGATCTAACAGATGGTCGCCTAATTTTAAGCATAGAGCCTGGTGGTAGATCGAATAACCCAAAGCCATCGACATGGTCGAGAAAGAATCTGATGCAAAAGGATTGACCTCAAGAATATAAAATTGGTAACTCTTTGGATCTAGCGCAAACTTGATAGATGTCGCTCCAACCAATCTCAAATGGCGTACAATAGACAAAGCTGCCTCTCTCAATGCCTGGTGCTCTGTATCCGTCAAGGTCAGACTAGGGATGACTTGATAGGAATCACTGGAGTGGATCCCCACCGGGTCGACACTTTCAATATTACCCGCAAGATAATAATTATCCTGGCGATCTCGGACGACGATGTATTCCAACTCCTTGAAGCCAACTGTCGAGAACTCCAACAAACACTGGCCTTGTGGCGACACTTCTAGCCCATTTTCAACAGCATCACATAGATCATCCAAGTTATTAGCGATCCGACGACCTTGCCCATGCTTGCTGGCAAGTGGCCAAACAACAATTGGAAATTGGATCTGTTCCGAAAACTCAATGGCCTCTCTGACTGTTGAAACCAAGGAAGAGGAAGGAACTTGATAACCCAGATCCTGTAAAAATGACTTTTGGTCTGCCTGATGATAAAAAGTTCGGTACTGCCTAAGCGAAGTTCCTAAAATACGAATTTTATGCTCTTTAAGAAATCCGATTTCCTCCAATCTGAATAAAAGCCCAAGAAGTTGCTTATCCGCAAAAGATAACAGTAGATTCTTTGTTTTCGACGCTAGAAGAGCACCTTTCAGACTGTCTAACTTTAAACGGATGACTCTAACAGCTTCCCCTGCTTCTTTGGTGATACCATTCTCGTCTCCACAATAGAGGATTTCAGTATGGTAGCCACGTTCTTTTAATAAGGGACAAGAAGTGAGTGCTCCGAGCAAACTGACATCGTTAAAAGATTCTGCACACAAAAGCGTTACTTGATTCATGACCATATCTCCTCCCTTCTTTCGTCCGATTTACTTTCAATCAGATCCATAAATTCATCATAGAAATAGAGACTTTCCCTTGGTCCTGGACTGGACTCAATATGGTAGAGGACACCAATTAAAGGAAGGTAGCGATGACGAAAGGCTTCAATAGAGTGATCATGAAGCTCCTCATGCGTGATCAGAAAATCACGTGGAAGAGTATCGCGTTCGATGTTGTACTGATGATTTTGGCTAGTGATTTCGACTTTCCCGGTAGCAACCTCTTTTACAGGAATGTTGAGTCCTCGATGAGGACTTTTTAGTTTGGTGAGGCTTCCTCCGTGGGCAAGGGCCAGTAATTCTGCCCCCAAGCCGATCCCCATGATCGGAATATGTGGATCGATATTAGCAATAACCTGGCAAATACTATCAATATGATGGGGATTCCCTGGACCACTGGACAGAATGATCGCATCCGGCTGGAGATCCTTCAATTCTTTCAATTTAACGGAATAGGGAACAACTGTTACATTACATCCTCTCGCGATTAATTGACGTAAAACGGAGTGGCGTAAGCCCAGGTCGATTAAGACAATACTCTTACCAAACCCTGGTGCAGCATAAGGGGTTTTAGTCGATACTTGACGGACTTGGTCAAAAGGCAAGACGGTTGCCCGAAGTTGATCTAGGATATGCTCAATCGCATCCCCTTCATTAACCACTGTAGCCTTCATGCTTCCATGTTCTGTAACAATTTTAGCCAGCTTTCGAGTATCCACTCCTTGAATCCCTGGAATGTTGTGTTTTTTCAGGTAAGCATCTAAGGACAGCTGTTTGCGCCAATTACTTGGATGGCTTGCTAATTGGTGCACTACCACTGCTAGACAACCTGGAAAAATCGATTCATAATCATCTCGGTTAATCCCTGTTGTACCGATAACTGGAAATGTAAAGGCTAAAATTTGCCCCTTATAGGACTGGTCGGTGATCAACTCCTGATAACCCGTCATGGCAGAATTCAAGACCAATTCCCCACTAACATAGGTATCCGCTCCAAAACCAGTTCCTTCAAAAACCGTCCCATCTTCTAATACTAAGAGACGTTTTACCATAAATTCTCCTTACAAACTCCAAAAAGAAAAGTGAGAAAAGACCACCAGATTGTAGACCCTCTCACTTCTCCTTTCTTTTTTTACTCTATTATTTACGTCCAGCCAATACTGCTTCGATGATAGCCATGCGGACGAAGACACCGTTGGTCATTTGCTCCACAATGCGTGATTTAGGAGCTTCTACCAAGTGGTCGGCAATCTCCACATCACGGTTTACTGGAGCTGGGTGCATCAAGATGGCTGTGTCTTTCATACGATCATAGCGTTCTTGTGTCAACCCATGCAAACGATGGTAGTTTTCTTTTGAGAAGAGAGACTCATAGTCATGACGCTCGTGTTGAACACGGAGGAACATCATCACATCAACCTCTTCAATCACTTCATCGATGGTGACAAAGGTTCCATACTCTTCAAATTCTTCACTTCTCCATTCGTCTGGACCAGCGAAGTAAAGGGTTGCCCCCAAGCGTTTTAAGATTTGCATATTGGATTTTGCAACCCGTGAGTGATCCAAGTCACCAGCGATACAAACCTTCAAACCGTCAAAGTGACCAAACTCTTGGTAGATGGTCATCAAGTCTAGTAAACTTTGGCTTGGGTGTTGACCAGATCCATCGCCCCCGTTGACAATAGAGGCTGTAATGGTTGGGCTTTCAATCAATTCCTTGTAATAGTCTACTTCTGGGTGACGGATGACGCAGATATCGACTCCTAGAGCTGACATGGTCAAAATTGTATCGTAAAGAGTTTCACCCTTGTTTACAGAGCTCGTTTTCACATCAAAGTCAAGGAGATCACAACCTAATTTCAACTCAGCCACTTCAAATGCTTTGTGCGTACGTGTTGACGACTCAAAGAAGAGGTTAGCCACGATATGTTGCTCGTCATAATGAGCTTTTGCTCCATTTTTAAACTCAATCCCACGCTTAATCAAGGCCATAACTTCTTCGTTTGATAAAGCTTCCATTGAGACAAGGTTTTTAAGTGCGATTTGATTTGTAGACATGTTGTAACTCCATTCCAAAGATATGCATATGTGAAAACGATACAGGAAGCTCCCTCAGTCGCTCCTGTATATAGCGACGATTTGAAAACTACCTTATTCACTCACCTCGATCAAGATACGATCTTGACCATCTAGCTCCGTCATTTCGACAATGATTTCCTCTGATCGACTTGTTGGAATGTTCTTCCCAACATAATCTGGTCGGATCGGCAATTCTCTATGACCACGATCCACTAGGACAGCCAGGCTGACGCGCGATGGACGTCCACGACTGACAAGATTATCGATGGCAGCTCGAATAGTCCGACCTGTATAAAGGACATCATCAATCAGGATGACATCTTTGCCAGTAATATCTACTGGTAAAACGGTTGAATCTTCTGTTACTTTGATATCATCACGGAAAGGCTTGGTATCCAATTCACAGACTGGAACTTCTATTTGTTCTAGCTGTGCTAACCGTTCTTTGATGCGATTGGCAATGAATACGCCACGAGTTTTGATCCCTACCAAAACAATTTGGCTCAGATCCTTATTCCGTTCGATGATTTCATAGGTGATGCGAGTAATCGCCCGCTTCATCGTTAAATCATCAACGACTTCTTTGATCTTCATCTTTTCCTCCTAATTGATAGAAAAAAGCCTCCCTTTGCAAGGAGGCTTCAGAAAAATGCTAAGAGATAGTATCTAGAACGCATCCAGTCTACCCCTTATTTTGATCAGACTCCTTGCCTGCCTCACGGGACAGGATTAAAGGACTATTTAATTATCCATACTATATCACAGTTTATAGAGGGATGCAAGAAAAAAATTATTTTTTTCTAGTAATGTTCGGATTTATGGTCACAATCCTTCTATTCAATGATGGTCCGTTCCTTTTTACCAATTTTCTTCAAGGCAAACAAACCACAACCAGCGACTAAATAAGCGACAAAAATGATCGTCGCCATCTTAACGACATAGAGCCAGCCAAAACGATTGACATTGATAAAGAAATAAGGGAAAGGACTGTCTTTCGCGCCAGGTACTGGCCATTTAAGGACCAAACCGTTGAGAAGAGCAAAAAGCATATAAAGAACGGGAAGCACAGTCCAAGCTAACGGATCCGACTTACGGTACTGTTTGGGTTTATCAATCACCAGAGTGTCAAAGAAGAACATCAAGGGAACAATGTAATGACAGAGAAAGTTTTCCAAGCGGTAAAACTTCTCAGGTGTCGCGATTGGTGCTAGCATAAAGTGATAGATGACACAGGTGATCATGATCGACATTGTGACCCCACCCTTCAAGCGAAGATAGCCCTGGGTTTGGGTCGAACGACCACGAAGCATGCGCCAAACCATGTCACCCATGAAGAACATGACCAACATGTTGGATAAAATAGTGTAATAGAGCATCATCCCAAAGCCACCATGCTTGGTGAGTTGCAGATAAACGCCAATGACACTCAAGATAAACAATAGAAAACGATAGCTAAACAATAGTTTGAATTTCATAGTATTCTCCTGAAAGAAAAGGGCCAGGCCCTTCTTCTTATTTTTAGATCTTCTTCACAAATTCTGATTTGAGTTTCATTGCGCCAAAGCCATCAATCTTACAATCGATGTTGTGGTCGCCTTCAACAATACGGATATTTTTCACGCGCGTTCCTTGTTTCAAATCCTTAGGTGCACCTTTGACTTTCAAGTCTTTGATCAAGGTAACAGTATCACCGTCAGCCAATTTGTTTCCGTTGGCATCAATCGCTACGACACCTTCTTCTTCTACGACTTCAGCTGGGTTCCATTCATAAGCACACTCTGGACAGACCAAGAGGGCACCATCTTCATAAACATATTCAGAATTACACTTTGGACAATTTGGTAGGTTATTCATTTCAATCTCCTTAGCAAAATTAACTCCCATAGTATACCATGAAAGGGGAATTTTGACAAATTCAGCTTAACTGCAACATTTTTTAAAAGAGGAGGCAACTTGGCCTCCTAAAATCGATGATAAACTTTAATCTTCTTGTAATTCTTGAATCTCATGAATCACGCGCACACCTGCTTGTCTCTTGTCTCGTAGTTCTTCGTCAGAGTACGGGAAGGTATTGATCAAGATACTTTGCATGCCAATACTTTTCGCTACAGCGACATCTGTACTGAAGTCATTCCCTACCATGACCGTTTTATCAGGATTCAACTGGTGTTCTTTGATCACTTTCACGAGGAATTCCTGCTGAGGTTTGCGAATCCCTGCATCTGACGACAGATAAATATCATGGAAAATTTCTCTCAAGCCAAGCAAATCAATCTCTGGATTGGTAAAATCAGCTTGTGCATTAGATAAGAGATAGATTCGACAACCTGCAGCTTTCATATCTTCTAAGACTTCTTTCGTTTGTGGGTAAAGCTCCAAGCGTTTGCGAGAGAGGACACGGAAGGTCCGTGCCATCAAGCGTCCCCACTCTTTGAGATGATGGACACTTGCTCCAGTTGGATGACTCTCTAGATAGAGTTGAACAAAGATCACTGTCAAATCAACCTCCGGATAGGTCACTTGTTTTTCTTTCGCGATACTTTCCTCAGCTTGCCGCACCAACTCCTTATAACGGACTTGCAGGCTTTCTCCTGTATAATGAGCCCCATAGGATTGGTAGATTTGGGCCATGCTATCCCATAAGACTGGACTCGACTCATCAGTTTCAATGTCGACCAAGGTTCCATAAAAATCAAAAATATAGTTTTTAAATGCGTACTTTTGCTGATTCATCTCTTTCTCCCGTTACAAACATGGTAAAGGTGGCCTTACAGACATTGGTACCTTCCTGATTGGTAATATCGACATCCACAACTCGAGTCGTCCGCCCACTGTGGACACATTCCCCGTGGATGGTCAAGACATCTCCTAGACGTCCGGCTTTCAAGTAATTGATCGACGATTGCAAAGTCACACCATCTACTCCCTGTGAAATAACGACCAAGCCACTGATCTGATCACACAGGGTAAAGAGATAGCCGCCGTGCGCATTTCCATAATAATTGAGAGACGACTCGACCACCTTAGTAGTCACAACGACATGACCATCTCTCATGGTTTCGATCTCATAATTTTCAAATGCTGCTATGGCGTCAAAGTGAAAATCCTTCATGTTAAACCCTCTTCCATCTATATAAGGTATTCCTAAACCCTTCCATCATACTACTTTTTTCCACTTCTTACAAGAATAAGAAAAGAGCTGGTGGAAGCCAACTCCTTAATAGCGAAATTTTTCCCAACCATCATCTGTCCGTTTGCGATAATAGTACTCGGATAAGTCTGGGTCTTCCATGACCTCCAGCAGAGGAAGCATGTCATAGGACAAGTCCAACTTTTCTAATTGGTCCTTAGGAACCCAAGATACTTCCCCTTCTTCAGACGATCTTAGCTGGCCTGTGAATTCTGTCGCTTTGTAGCAAAAGACGATGTAGCGAGTTCCATCCTCCAACTGCCAGTTTTTCACAGCTGCTAGTTGGGGATTGGAGATTGTTAAGCCGGTTTCTTCCTTAATCTCTCGAATGACAGACTCGACCAGACTCTCTCCTTCTTCAATGTGGCCCCCTGGAAAAGCATAGCCAGCCCAGTGAGTCTTTTCAGGTGAGCGGTATTGGAGGACTACTTTATTCGATGTACAGTCTTCGATCAGACATAGATTTGTTAGAATAGTAGATGTTGCGCGTGACATAGAAACCTTTCTTCTCGTTTAATTTTTAAAATGTGTCCATCGTTTCTTTTTACATAATAAAGGGATTGAAACTCCTTTTTACAATGCTTTGATTTTTCGGCATGCTACCGTCCTTTAAAGGAAAACAACAGCAAAAGTTTAAAAAATACTTTCTATTGGTTGCCATTAACTGTATTAACCGGAACTTGTACATGCAAATAAGATAGTTGAAAATAAGAAATGAGAATAAAATACCGTCTTCATTTCTACTTTTCCCAAATACTCTAGTACCAGATTCATAGCGAAAGGCATTACAACTCCATGATGATAGGATTAACTAGCTTATGATACATAGTTCTATAGACACTCCATGAGCCAATGCCATGTTCGTAAGAGCCGTGGTCGATAATCACGTACTTCCCTTCCATTCTTGCGTTGTGATAAATTGGTGGGATTATTGTATTAGGCGACATAGATATTGACATGTTTAACATGAAACCAAAAAACAAAAGCAAAATAAAACTAAAAATCAATGAGAAAACATGATTTGATTCAGTTTCTCTCTTTATAACGCAGGTCCAAAAATGCCAAAATAATGCTAAAACTAGAGAGTCAAACCACAAACAGCAGATAATCGGAATAAAGGATAGACCAAAAACTACTAATAGTAATTCAAGGACGAAAAAAACTAGAGAGAATAAATAAAACTTTTTAAAACCATTTAATCGTTTCAACATGAATCTTCCTCAAAAATACAATTAATTAGGTGTTTCATTATACAGCAATTCCCTGAGGGGAACGACAGAAATAGTTTAAAAAATTTTTCTACTATCCCTTAGTTTCCAACAAAAGCGCTAAAGATGAACATTTAGTTATCAATGAGATAGTAGAAATAATGAATTAGAAAAAAACAGCTTTCTGATTAGAACCCTTCATGAGTATATTTCACTTCTAGTTTCATGATGAAGGGATTGACTAGTTCATAGTAATCACGACTCCGTATAGGGATCGCTCCATGGGGAATTTCAACATAATTCCCTCGTATCTCCGCATTATGATGGATTGGAGGGATTATGGTATCAGCTGAATCTGTAAAAGACACTTGGAGAATGAGCCAAATGAAAAATGCTAGAATGACACTCAAAAATTGTAAGATTAGATGAAAAAACTTGAACTCTCTCTTTTTATAAAAGATAGACCAAAGATGGAAAAAAAGAACTAGAAATAAGAAATCAAACCAGAGACAACTAAGTAGAGGGGTAAATGATAGACCAAAGACAATTAAAATCAATTCAATCACTAAAAAGGCCAACCAACAGATATAAAAGACTTTAAAACCATTTAACTGCTTAAGCATAGAGAAGGCTCCTTATTTAGAAATGCTATAACTAACCATATTATAAAGCTAATCCATAACAACGTCAATGTACATTAAATGAATATCTTCATTTGAGATTTTTCACTTCCGTTACCGCTGGGTTTCATATCTCAAGTGACAAAAAATCCACATTCAGGCTTGAAAGTGGAGTTCTTGCCTTAAATAATGATCAATAAAATATGAACACCCAATCGCAACCAATGATCAACGAGAGGCACTTCCGGATCACTTTTTTTGCTATCTAAGAATAGGCTAAGAGATAACAAAAGCAAAGCAAGGGCAATAACTATTTTAAGAGATAGTATCATACCGCCAATAGCAAGAGCAGCTAGAAAGCCAAAAAATGGCAATGGGCTAAATAAAAATGACAACAAACTGAAATAGAGCATAAACAAAGAGAGAATCAATAGGCCGTAAACAATCACCTTAGTAAAAATAGAGACCCTTTTACCTTCATTTTTCATTTTTGATAGTGAAAGAACGACATAGATCATATAGATAAAAAGCAGCATATGGAATCATCCCTATTTTTTATAGATTATATTGATAGTTTAACTAAATCTTATTCAAAATACAACTAAAGACACGAACTTATGAGAACAAACTGACGTTTCATCAGAGTTTTTTCACTTCTGCTGCTACCTTTCGGAGATGCTGTTCCCGCATACTAGCGGTATTCACATCCCGGCCGACTTCACCTAAAATACAGACACGCTTGGTTTTAATCCCACAGTGGTTCAAAACTGCATTCTTCAAAACAGAGATGCCATAACTATCTGGAATGTTGAGAGGGCCTGAAAAAACCTTGTACCACCAAGTAGGCGCCATGGAGGTCGCATAAATACTGGCCGTTTTCCCTTTAAGCAACTTCTTAAATTGCTTGCCTCTGAGGTAATTCCAGATAAAGCTTCCCTGGTCATTGGCCGAGTAGGCAATCCCCGGTGTAAAGACCCGATCGATCCAGCCCTTCATAAGGCTAGGCATACTACTCCACCAGATGGGATAAACAAAGATCAGGTGATCCGCCCACTGGATCCATTCTTGAGAACGAAGAATAAAAGGATCTTCCTCCATTCGCTTTCGGTAGCCATAGCGAAGAACCGGATCAAAGTCCTCTTCATTGAGATTAATCACTTTAAGCTCGTGGCGATTTGAGTCAATTGTTTCGACAATGGTTTTAAAAATTGCCTGACAGTAACTTTCCTTATCCGGATGCCCATTGATGACTAGAATCTTCATTCGTCTTCTCCTTCATCTCTTTGGTTCATTCTATCTCTTTTATATTTTTACTTGATTAATTAATAATGGTTCAAAGATTGATAGATAGGTCCTTTAGGAATTTTTATTTGAAGAACATATCATCCGCAATTCCTTAACAGGTTTTCCAAGTTTAAGTATTTGTTCTTGGCCATCAAAAGTAAAACCCATTTTTTGATAGAAAGCAATGGCTCGCTTATTATCTTTCAATACCCATAAATAAATTTCAGAGAATTGATCAAGAGCAACAAATGCAGCATGCATTAACTGTTTACTCACACCTTTTCCATAGTAATCTTTTAAAACATATAACGCAATGATTTCACCAGCTTGAATGGTCTCATCACGGTAATTTCCATAGCTGATAAATCCAACAACCTTCTTTCCATCCATCGCAATCAAGGTATTTTCTGGATATTTTTGACTAAAGAATCGACATTTTTCTAATGTCATCGTCTCCTGAAAATCCGCGGGTAAAAGATCGTCATAAGCCTCTCTCCACGTTTGCCAATGAACGAGAGATTTTCCTTCTATCTCTTCAGGTGTTTCCATTGTTTTAATGATAATCTTCATTCGTTTTATCCTATCTAATCAAAAGCCTTGACTTCCAACATCATATCGCGGATCTGTGCTGCCAATTCGAAATCAAGCACTTCGACAGCTTCTTGCATTTGGCCTTGCAGTTTCTTGACCAGTTCTTTGCGCTCTTGGCGGTTGAGACTGGTGATATCCACTTCCTTGTCTTCTTCTTTGGCCACAGCCTTGGTAACAGAAATAAGATCTCGGATTTCCTTTTTGATGGTTTGTGGGACGATTCCATGCTCTTCATTATAGGCCATTTGAATCTGACGACGGCGGGCCGTTTCATCTATGGCTTTTTGCATAGACTGGGTCATGGTGTCCGCATACATGATCACGTGACCCTCACTATTACGGGCAGCACGACCAATGGTCTGGATCAGACCGCGTTCATTACGGAGGAAGCCTTCTTTATCTGCATCGAGAATGGCCACTAGACTGACTTCTGGTACGTCAATCCCTTCCCGAAGCAGGTTGATACCGACCAAGACATCAAAGACACCCAAACGCAAATCACGGATAATCTCCGTCCGCTCCAAGGTCTTAATGTCCGAGTGCATGTATTTGACCTTGACACCCATTTCCTTAAAGTAGTCCGTCAAGTCTTCAGCCATCTTCTTGGTCAAGGTGGTGACAAAGGTCCGCTCTCCACTTTCTACACGCGCATTGATCTCACCCAAGAGATCGTCCATTTGTCCCATGGTCGGACGCACTTCCACCTCGGGATCTAGAAGACCTGTCGGACGAATGATTTGCTCGATGACGGTATCCGTTTGTTCCATCTCATAGTCACCTGGTGTCGCTGACACATAGACAATCTGGTGGACATGGCTTTCAAACTCTTCACGACGCAGTGGCCGGTTGTCCAAGGCAGACGGCAAACGGAAGCCATAGTTGACCAGCATTTCCTTGCGCGAGCGGTCTCCATTGTACATGCCCTTGATTTGGCCCATGGTCATATGACTTTCATCGATCATGATGAGAAAATCTTCAGGGAAGAAGTCCAAAAGGGTGTACGGTGGCTCTCCTTCACTCCGGCCATCCATATGACGTGAGTAGTTTTCGACACCATTGGTGTAGCCCATCTCTCGCAACATTTCAATGTCATACTCAGTCCGTTGTTTCAAGCGTTGAGCTTCCAGCAGTTTTCCTTCCTTCTCAAAGATAGCTAACTGTTCTTCCAGCTCAGCTTGAATCTTGGCAATGGCTACTTCCATATGGTCATCATTGGTCACGAAGTGAGTGGCTGGGAAAATGGCTAAGTGGTCCACATCTCCTAGAACCTGGCCGGTCAAAGCTTCAATCTCTCGAATCCGCTCAATCTCATCCCCGAAAAACTCGACTCGAAAGGCATGCTCATCACGCGAAGCTGGGAAAATCTCGACCACATCTCCTCGAACACGGAACTTGCCCCGTTGAAAGTCGATGTCATTGCGCTCAAACTGGATATCCACCAGGTCATTGAGCAGTTTATCACGAGAAATCTCCAGACCTGGACGCAAACTGACCACGCTGTCGGAATATTCCTTAGGCGAACCCAACCCATAGATACATGAAACAGATGCAACTACAATGACGTCATTTCGCTCTAAAAGAGCGGAGGTTGCTGAGTGACGAAGCTTGTCAATCTCATCATTGACCGAGCTATCTTTTTCGATATAGGTATCACTCGATGGCACATAGGCTTCAGGCTGGTAGTAATCGTAGTAAGAGACGAAATACTCGACCGCATTTTCAGGGAAAAATTCCTTAAACTCCCCATAGAGCTGGCCCGCTAGGGTTTTATTGTGGGCGATGACCAAGGTCGGCTTATTGACCTGGGCAATGACCTGACTCATAGTGTAGGTCTTCCCCGTACCAGTCGCTCCCATCAGGATTTGCGCCTTCTCACCACCCTCGATGTTATCTACCAACTGCTCGATGGCCTGCGGTTGATCCCCAGACGGTTGGTATTTGGATACTAGTTTAAATTTGTTATCTGTAATTCGATTAATCATCTCTTTGTCCTCACATATATAGACCTTATTTTACCATAAATCACCAGAATTCTCTGAGATGAGGAATGAAGAGAGAAGACATCAGGTTACAGAACGATCCATTAAATTGGTACATAAGCGAATTACAATCTAATTAATTGGACACGCATTAGCATAAAAACTAAACAAGACTCTCGCAATTACTTCGAAAGTCTTATCTTTTATTCTAAAACCATGCAATACGAAACAAGAGGCTGGGACAAAAGTCCTAGCCTCTTAATTGTTTTTGGATTGTTGAGCAAGACGCAGTGGTTGAGTGGGCTCTACTACGCTGATTTCATCAGCTTTTACAGCCCTACTCAACTGTGCGGAGGTGGGACGACGAAATCGAATTCTAACGAATGACCGATTGCTGTCCCACTCTCCCAAAATTAGAAAAGTTTGCTCATCAGTATCATTTTTATTTACTACTTAACTTCTTGATTCCTAACCAAGAAGTAGAGAGTTGCTCCAAGTGAACATACCAGTCCAATAACGTAAATACAGAGTTGCAGATTGGAAGCTCTCCCTAATATTGTATCTGCAACAATATTATAAAATAGGTAACTAGTCAATGGTTCCACTACTCTTTCTATGAATGGTTGTACTAAAATAGGAAATAGCAATAAAATAGCTAAACTCCCCATTGGACTTTTGAAACAATAACTTAAAAAGTAAGAAATCAAAAAGTATTGGATGGAGCCAATCAAAAAGAAACAGAAAATTTCTAAACTGACACCATTTTCGCTCCTAAAAAAATGAAACCATATAAGCAGTACAATGTAATTTAAGGTTGATTGTAGTAATACATCAAACAACTCTATGAATAGGATCCTAATTGAACTTAAGATCCTTTTTCCACTTACCAAGTAAACTAGTTTTGTTTCGTGTGATTGTAACTCAACAAATGCATTAACACATCCAATGCCAATAGAAAACATTGATGCAAAAACAAGAGCTTGCTCTAAAGATAATTCTACAATTGTACCATTAATTGCAACTGGCAACACACCTAATAGACACACAAAAAATATCAAAAGTGACTGTATGGCTATCTGGTACTTTACAGGTTTTAAACTATATTTTTTGACAATAAGACTTCTAAATAGACTTGCCATTCTTCCTCCCCATTCGAATCTTTTCTACAACAATTATTAATACCAAGAATACGACTCCTTCCACTACTAAAAGAGTAAATCCATACAATTGACTCGTTTGAGTCCCTTCAATTCGACCAAAAGCAAAAGATTTTGCTCCTATCAAAGGCATTAGATTCTCTAATTCCGAAGAAATTCCTCTTAAAATACCTGATAAAGTGATAACTAATAATAAAACGATTGCAATTAATGAAGACATTGATTTTTTTGTTAGTCTTATTAAAAATATAGCTAATAAAGTGAGGACAATCGCAAATATCATAACTCTTATCGTGACATCTAAAAACATTGTAAATTCTAAATAGTTCTTTAAAGTTGAATCTAGAAAAATGAGTAAAAGAACAACATTTACTATAGATAAGATTAAAGTAGAAAGTAACGATAGGACAATCGAACTAGCAATAAAACCAGTAAGACGAACTTTCCAGTTTGGGATCAATAACTGAGTAAAATTATCATCACCAAATTGGTAATGGGTTGAATAAACAAGTGAAACCAAGATTGGCAAGAAAATAACACTTGCTTGGTAGGGGGAGGATAAGAGGGCATCCCTGACTGTATAGACTGGATTCGATGATAACATAGACGGATCAAGGTTAACTGCTTGGCCATTTCCTTCTACTAAGGCATTTATCACCTGAATATTTTGAATTGTAAAAAATATGCTGACTCCCAAAATAAGAAAAAAAGTGAATTTAAAAGTAGGTAAACTACAATATTTATAGAGATCACTAAAAAAGGAACGCTTCAACATATTATTCACCTTCTTTCCCTTCGAGTGCCTTAAAATATGCTTCCTCAAAAGATCCAAACTGTTTTAAAATATCTTTGGTAGGAGCATCAATAACAATTTTCCCATTAGAAATCCCAACCAAATGATCTACAGTTAATTCTAACTCACTCATATAATGACTTGTCATTAATACAGTCTTACCTTCATTGACAAAAGCCTGTAAAAAATTGCGTACCCAACGTATACCCTCTGGATCTAGTCCATTGATTGGTTCATCTAAAATTAAGATGTCAGGATTGGCTAATAAGGCTGTTGCTAAACCAAGACGTTGCTTCATTCCTAATGAATAGTCTTTTACTTTTTTATTTTTTGCTTCACTTAACCCCACCAACTCTAAACATTCCTTGCACCTATTACTGTCAACGCCACAAGCTAATCCAATCCACCGAAGATGCTGGAATCCTGTCCTTGTTGGGTAAGGTTGGCAACTGTCGAGAAATGATCCAACAATACAAAAAGGATTATCTCCCAATTGAGAGTATTTTTTGCCATCGATCAACGCCATTCCCATTTGACTATTTTCTAAACCAAGTAAAATTCTAATTAAAGTTGATTTTCCAGATCCATTTGGTCCAATCAATCCAGTAATCTCACCTTTCTTGGCTTTGAAAGACACGTTTTGAAGGACAATTTTATTATTATATTCCTTATGTAGCTTTTGAATTGTTATCATTCATTCTTTTTCCTTTCTGACTTTTAGTGAAATTCCACCTTCACTTGAAGCAAGTATAACAGCAGAAAATCAGAAAAATCTCAGAATAATAATTTTTTTCATTTCTAACAAATTGCATTCCATATTTGCTATAATATGCTCATATAATTGGAGGAACTATGAAGTATAAAATTTTAGCCATTGACGATGATGAAAAAATCTTACGATTAATAGCGAATGCATTAAGAGCGAACAACTTCCACGTTGAAACTCGTAAATATATAGAGGAAATCAATATCTGTGACTTTACTGGATTCGATCTAATTTTACTTGACGTTATGATGCCTATTTCTGGTTTAGAAATCTGTCGTTCCATTCGTTCACAAATTACTACTCCAATCCTATTTCTAACCGCTAAAGATTTTGAAGAAGATTTACTAAAAGGAATACAAGCCGGAGCCGATGATTACATCACAAAACCATTCAGCATTAAAGAATTGATTGCAAGAATTCAAATGCATCTTCGTAGAGAAGAAAGATCAAATCATGCCTCTAAAGAAGAGATAGATTCAAATATAACTTTTTATCGAGATAGTCAAGAAGTTTATTATCAGTCAAAGAGAATTTCATTAACTAAGCGAGAGTTTGATTTACTTTATCTTTTAGCAAAAAGTGAGAACCGAATATTTAGCATAGAAGAACTTTACAATTACCTCTATCCTGTAGACTCTGATGCACAACTACGATCCATTACTGAATACATCTATCAAATCAGACAAAAATTTAAGATTCATCAAATTGATCCTATAAAAACAGTATGGGGAGGAGGATACAAATGGAAAAAGAATTGACAATCAAGCAACTCATTAAGCGTACCTACCTTAAAATCATTTGGCAATTTCTTCTATGTCTGATACTTTTTTACGTAGTTCCAGCTCTTCTATCTTCTGTATCTGGAATTAATGAGAAAAATGCCAATCACTTTGCTTTATTTTTTAGCGTCAGTTCTTGGATTTATCTTTGCATCATTTTAATTTTTATCATTGTAATAAATATTAGACGGTTATTAACCAAGATTCAAAAAGAAATGAACATGGTTTATCATAGTGGTCTATATTTCACCAAAAATGAACATCACCATTTGCAGATTAAAGAATTCATTGAAACAAACGATCTGATCGAAAAAATGCAATCTGAAATAAAAAATAGAATTCAAAATGAAAAAGATCAAAAAAAAGAACTCATGTTTCAAGTATCTAGCGCTGCACATGATCTTCGAACTCCTCTAACTGTCATCAGAGGAAATGCTGAATTCTTACAATCCACCGAGCAAACACCTCAAGCAATGGAATGTCTAAAAGATCTTGAGCAAGCAAGTATTCAGTTAAACGATTATTTTAACCACTTTATCCAATACTCCAAAACTTTTTACGACCATGATATTCAACTTGAAAACATATCAATTAAACAAGTAACTCATCAATTGAAAGAACATATCACTCCTTTACTCCCTAGAAATACACAATTTGTTTTTACAAACACAGTAACTCCATCGACACAAATTGCCATTCATTCCAATCTATTTTTCCGAGCAATCACAAATATTATTACTAATGCAGTACAACATCAAAAAGAAAATGATGCTCAAATCCACCTAACAATGTCACAAGAAAATAGTCAATTAGTTCTAACTATATGGAATAACCAATCTAGTTTTTCAAAAAATATATTACAACATGCTGGAAATCTATTCTATAAAGATGACCAAGCAAGAACACCTTCTCAAGAAAGTCACTATGGACTTGGTTTATCTTTCGTGAAACGCGTCATGAAACTTCATAATGGAACAATGCATTTAGAAAATATTAATCATGGTGCACAAGTCAAGTTAATTATTCCCATTATATAGAATAAGCCGAACTCATCAATATGTGTTCGGCTTTCCTTCATTTATAATTGATAAAAAAGACAGGCACTTTTGCCTGTCTTCGTTTTCATCATCATTTCCTATCAGCCATTTCACACTTCTTCATCAACAACTCTTTCATTTCTTTCCCCTAAGCGGTAAACAATCACGACGGATAATAGAAGAACCAGAGTTGTGATGATTGACCCTTCTGCACCAAATGCTCCTCCGGTCAGCCAGTCGGGGCCTGATCCCATGGTAAAGCTAAAGATAGAAGCATCTGCTCCCGTCCCACTGACTTGAAAGCCAAGGAGATTTCCTTGTACATAGTTCCAAGTCCCGTGCTGAGCCACCACTAGCCAAATGCTATCGGTGTAGATAAGAAGCAGACCAGCTAGCACCCCATCAAGGACAATATTCAGGACGGATAAGAAAGTCACTCCTGAATTTCCCAGATGAAGAATACCAAAGAGACTACTAGAAATCGCGATGGCTAAAGGAAGATTAGCTCTTGCAGCAATCCGAGTTAGGAGCCAGCCTCGCGTCGCTACTTCTTCAGTCCCACCTTGCAGGAGCCAAAATGGGAATAACCCTAGAATAAAGAGGATGGGTTCTAAACTTAATTCATTTAGCTCAAAAGACCCGATTCCACCTACCTGGTAGACAAGAGCAATCACTCCCATTTGCAGAAGGGAAAGCAAAATCCCCCAGGCAAGATATTTAAGCCAGCTCTTTTTAACAAAACCTAAAGTCGATAAGGGATTCTTCTCAATGAACTTCACCCAAATAATAAAGAGGATGAGAATGAATACAAAACTGAAGAGCTCATAATAAAGAAAATAATGGTAGAAAAACTCTTGAACACTTGCGCCTCCATTTCCTGGTGAAAAAAGCTCTGTTAAAAACTCTATGACCAAAGAAAATGGTCCCACTAATTCACTACCGAGCCATAGTCCCCCTTCAACAAAGAGGAAGGTTAAAAAGACATAGAACAGTGTAGAAATGAGCACTGGCAACGACGTGTTAGTTTTTATATCCTGAATAATCTTTCCTTTCTTCATTAGTAACCTCCATTTATCTAATAGGTCCATTGTAACAAAGAAAACCCAAACCTGCAACATCCATTCATGTTAGGTAATCTAACATGAATTGGTGAAATTTCTTGTTTTCAAGGTTGATTTATGATATAATGGTTCTTGTAAAAAATAAATGATGAAATTCATACTCGTTTTCAGTATGAATTCTTTATTTTTTTAAACCCTCTGAGGGTATCCCTTCCATTACTCTTCATCAGACAATGGATTAGATATAAAGGAGAACGAAATGAAGAAAAAACTATTAGCCTATTTGCTTTTCTTATTTCCACTATTCGCCTTTGCGAGTCAAGCACAGGCAGAAACGGTTAAAGTCGTTTTCGATACGGCATATGCGCCCTTCGAATTCAAGGACTCAGACCAAGTTTATAAAGGAATTGACGTTGAAATCTTGGATAAGGTCGCTGAAATCAACGGTTGGACCTTAGAAAAGTCTTTCCCAGGCTTTGACGCGGCCGTCAACATGGTCCAATCCGGGCAAGCCGATGCCATTATGGCAGGGATGACCAAGACCAAAGAACGTGAACAAGTCTTTACTATGTCCGATACCTACTATGATACAAAAGTCGTGATCGCAACTAAGAAAGCTAACAAGATCACTTCCTATGACCAGCTCAAAGGAAAAACGGTTGGAGTCAAAAATGGAACTGCTGCCCAACGTTTCCTTCAAAAGAACAAGGACAAGTACGGATATACTATCAAGACCTTCGATACCAGTGATTTGATGAATAACAGTTTATCAACCGGTGCAGTGGATGCTATTATGGATGACCAACCTGTTATCGAATATGCTATTAAGCAAGGACAAGACCTTTCTATTAATATGGAAGGAGAAGCTGTCGGAAGCTTTGCCTTTGGGGTCAAAAAAGGTGGTTCTCACGAAAAACTCATCAAACAGTTCAATACTGCTCTTGCCCAAATGAAGAAAGATGGTACGCTAGATCAAATTATTGAAAAATGGACTGGTAGCAGCCAATCATCATCTACAGCAACAACTACCGCTAGCACTACTGTTGTTCCAGAAACGAGCACTGAAGCAGGACAAAAGGCGACTCCTAAGAAGAAAACGTATAAAATTTCTAGTGATTCCTCTTTTGCTCCCTTCGTCTTCCAAAATGATCAAAGTAAATACACTGGGATTGATATGGAATTGATTAAGGCCATTGCCAAAGACCAAGGATTTACACTAGAAATTAGCAATCCAGGTTTTGATGCTGCTGTCAGTGATGTCCAGAATGGTAATGCCGATGGAATGATTGCCGGGATGACTGTTACTGATGCGCGTAAGGCGACTTTTGACTTCTCAGATCCATACTACACAACGAATTCAATCCTAGCAGTTCAAGAAAGTAGTAAAATTTCTTCCTACGAAGATCTAAAAGGAAAAACAGTTGGTGTCAAAAATGGTACTGCTTCTCAAACTTTCCTCGAGGAAAACAAGAGCAAGTATGGCTACAAAATCAAAACCTTTTCAGATGGTGCTTCTATGTACGACAGCTTGAACTCAGGTTCTGTAGCTGCCATCATGGATGACGAACCTGTTATCAAATACGCCATTAAACAAGGACGTAAATTTAAAACGCCTATCGAAGGAACTCCAAGTGGGCAAATTGCCTTTGCCGTTCAAAAAGGTTCCAACCATGAATTAATTGAGATGTTTAACAACGGCTTGGCCAACTTAAAAGAAAGTGGCGAATACCAAAAGATCTTGGATAAGTACCTTTCAAGCGATAGCGAATCAACCACAGAATCTACCTCAGTAGATGAGACAACTATCTGGGGCTTGCTCCAAAACAACTACAAACAATTGTTAAGTGGATTAGGTGTCACTATTGCACTAGCCCTTCTTTCATTTGCGATTGCTATGGTGATCGGGATCATCTTCGGGATGTTCAGTGTCAGTCCTTATAAATGGCTTCGTTGGACTGCTGAGATTTTCGTCGATGTCATCCGTGGTATCCCACTGATGATTCTTGCCGCCTTCATCTTCTGGGGAATTCCTAATTTAATCGAGTCCATGACGGGCCACCAATCCCCAATCAATGACTTCCTTGCAGGTACGATTGCTCTCTCACTCAATGCTGCTGCTTATATTGCCGAGATTGTTCGTGGTGGGATTCAAGCCGTACCAGCTGGACAGATGGAAGCTAGTCGAAGCCTCGGGATTTCTTATAGCAAGACCATGCGCAAGATTATCTTGCCTCAAGCAACTAAACTGATGCTTCCAAACTTCGTCAACCAATTTGTCATTGCACTGAAAGATACGACGATCGTGTCAGCTATCGGTTTGGTCGAGCTCTTCCAGACTGGTAAGATTATCATTGCTCGAAACTATCAAAGTTTCAAGATGTACGCAATCCTTGCTGTCTTTTACCTCGTCATCATTACTTTATTGACACGCTTTGCAAAACAATTAGAAAAGAGGGCTAACTAATGGCTAAATTAAAAATTGATGTCCATGACCTCCACAAATACTACGGTGAAAATGAGGTCCTAAAAGGCATCTCAACAAAATTCTATGAGGGAGATGTGGTTTGTATTATCGGACCATCTGGTTCTGGTAAATCAACCTTCCTACGCAGTCTCAATCTTCTTGAAGAAGTAACCAAGGGACAAATTACCGTGAACGGCTATGACCTAACTGATCCTAAAACCAACATTGATATCGTTCGTGAAAATGTCGGGATGGTTTTCCAGCATTTCAACCTCTTCCCTCATATGAGTGTTATTGAAAACATCATGTTTGCTCCTTTGGAGCACAAACGCATGAGTCGGGAAGAAGCTAGAGAACTAGCAATGGAACTCTTGGAAAAGGTTGGACTGGCTGACAAAGCTGACGTCAGTCCTGATAGTCTATCAGGTGGTCAGAAACAGCGGGTGGCCATTGCGCGTGGTTTAGCAATGAAACCAGATGTCATGCTTTTTGACGAACCGACTTCTGCTCTTGACCCTGAGATGGTCGGAGATGTACTGAACGTTATGAAAGACTTGGCTAAGCAAGGGATGACCATGATTATCGTCACCCACGAAATGGGATTTGCCCGCCAAGTGGCCAATCGTGTCATCTTTACAGCTGATGGGGAATTCCTCGAAGACGGTAAACCAGACCAAATCTTTGATAACCCACAACACCCACGATTGAAAGAATTCTTGGATAAAGTGTTAAACGTTTAAAAAAATACAAAGTTCCATGTGGCTATAGTCTGAATTCATTATTGCTTCTTTCTTATTCCTGAAGAAACTAATAATGATGTCTATTTTCAAGGTTATTCGAAACTTTCCGATGTGATTAAAGTTCTTGAAATGAGATCATTTCAAGAACTCGGGAGTTTTGAGACCTTAGGCTCAAAACTAAGTCTTGGAACTTCTTTGAAGTTCGCTGACGTCCGTACTCACCTTAGGAAAGTTTCTAGGAATACATTTACTGCAATTTAAAACTGGAGTTAAAGCTCCAGTTTTTATCTTTTTTAAAATGTAAAAAATATTAAGAAATTTCATTTAAATAACTTGCTAAATGAAGCAAAAAACTATACCATAGTAGAGTGTCTTTTGACCAAATATGTGACTGAAGGATGATTATGAAAAAATTATTAGAAAAGGTTAGTATCCTTTCTTTATCTCTTGTATTAACGACGTCTTTTTCGATTTCTAGCGCTCTTCCTTATATGTTCGAATACTATAAGGATCTCCCAAAAAGTCAAATCGAACTCTTGGTATCTCTTCCATCCGCAGGGATTATGGTCACCCTCTTCCTAAACACCATAATCGAACGTTTCTTAGATGAGAGGAAGATGATTATTACAGGACTCTTGATTCTCTCACTATTTGGTATGGTCCCTTTCTTTAACCAAGCCTATCCTGTTCTTTTCATTTCTCGTTTCATTTTTGGGATGGGGGTCGGTTTGATCAACGCTAAAGCTATCTCTATTATTAGCGAACGCTACCAGGGACGAGAACGAATCCAAACTCTTGGTTTTCGTGGTTCTGCTGAAGTCGTAGGGACAGCCCTAGTCACTTTATTGGTCGGCTTCCTCCTCCAATTCAGCTGGACTTCTAGCTTTTTAGCCTACGGTGCTGGATTAATCGTTCTGTTTCTCTTCATGGCATTTGTCCCTTACCATCAGCAAGAAGAAAGCCAGCATACACAAGCCAAACATAAAGAACCACTCCAAAAAGAAGAATGGAAATTAACCATTATCTTGGCTATTGTTGCTGCTATGATTGTCCTGTGTAATGTTGGAATAACTCTTCGCATCCCAAGCATTGTTGCCTATACTTTCAAAGATCAGCACAACTCAGCCAGCTTTATTCTAAGTGCTATGCAATTGATTGGAATTCTAGCTGGTCTCACCTTCTCTGGGCTTGTTCATTTGTTCAAGAGCAAATTGATCACTTATGCTGGGATTGCTTACGGATTCTCAATGATGGCTGTAGCCCTTTCTCCAAGCATTCCTCTCCTAGCTATTTCCGCCCTCTTCTCTGGCTATACATACAGCACTGCTCTCACCATGGTTTTCCAAATCTTGTCAGCCAAGATTCCTGCCAAACGATTAAACCAGGTGACCTCTGTAGCCGTCTTGGGCTGTAGCTTTGGAGCAGCCATTACACCTTTCGCCCTCAATACCATCGGTCTCATTTCCGACAGCAACGCTTTTATCTTTACTGTATTAGGAATGGCTATGGCACTTCTCGCCTTCTCTCTTCTCTATCTTTTAAAAAATCATCATGAATAAACAAAAAGAGAGTGGGACAGAAATCGGTAATTCGTTAGAATTCGATTTCGTCGTCCCACCTCCGCACAGTTGAGTAGGGCTGTAAAAGCTGATGAAATCAGCGTAGTAGAGCCCACTCAACCACTGCGTCTTGCTCGATAATGCAAAGTCAATTGAGAGGCTAGGACTTTTGTCCTAGCCTCTTTTTTGTCTTACTGATTCGAAAGTTGAGCAGTTTGCATCTGGTAATAGACACCTTTTAGCGCCATCAACTCCCTATGATTTCCATGTTCAACAATATTTCCAGCGACCATGACTAGGATGAGATCTGCATTTTCAATCGTTGACAGGCGATGGGCGATCACAAAGCTGGTCCGCCCTACCATTAACTTATTAAAGGCATCCTGAATGAGCAACTCTGTCCGCGTATCAATGGAAGACGTTGCCTCATCTAATAACAGAATCTTAGGCACTGCAAGAAAGACCCTAGCAATGGTCAGAAGCTGTCTTTGTCCTTGAGATAAGGAATCTCCCGCATCAGCTAGATAGGTATCATAGCCATCTGGAAGCTGTTGAATAAAGAAATCAGCATTGGCAACCTTAGCTGCTTGAATCACATCTTCCCGACTAGCATCTGGTCGACCAAATGCGATATTCTCATGAACCGTTCCCACTTTGAGCCAAGTCTCTTGTAGGACCATTCCAAACTGCTTGCGGTAGCTTGCTAGGCTATAGGTATCCACGGCTTCTTGGTCTAAGAGCAAGCGACCCTGATCTACATCATAAAATCGCATGAGAAGATTAATCATGGTTGATTTCCCAGCACCTGTTGGCCCAACAATGGCTACCTTACTAGCCGGTGGGATGGAAATGGAGAGATCCTTTATGAGGGGCTGATCAGGTCGATACCCAAAGCTGACATGATCAAATTGGACAGCTCCTTGGACAGCCTCTTCTTGCAAGTCTTTCTTTCCACTTTCTTTCACTTCCTCTTGGTCCAGGACACTATAGAGACGCTCCGCACAAGCTAGGGCGCTTTGCAACTCAGCAAGGACAGAGGAGATGTCATTAAAGGGTTTGGTGTACTGATTGACATAGTTGAGGAAGGTCACCAACTGGCCAACAGTGAAGCCAGTACCCGATAGGATACGGAAGGCGCCAAATCCCGTCACAAGCGCATAAATCAGGGCGTTGACAAAGCGCGTCGCAGGATTAACGGTAGAGGAATAAAAAATCGCCTCTTGAGAATAACCAGCATAGTCGCCATTGATTTCAATAAACTTGTCTTTAAACTGGTTTTGGGCATTGAAGGCTTGAAGCAAGCTTTCTTGACTGAGAGATTCTTCAATCATCTGGGTCTGAGCACCACGCGCCTGGGTCTGCATCCGAAAGAGATGGTAGGACCGCTTGGCAATAAAACGAGCGATAAATAGAGATAAGGGGGTCAAAATCAAGACCATACCCATCATCATCCAATCCAATCGGGCCATACTAGCGATGGTCACTAGGATGGTTAAAAGACCAACAAAAAACTGATTAAAGACCATCAATAAACCATTATTCAGCTGTTCAACATCAGTGGTCAAACGACTGACCAAATCTCCAGTTCCTTGACGGTCCAGGTAAGATAGAGGAAGGACATGAACTTTCCGGATCACCTTCTCCCTCAAGGACTTACTATAGCGATAGATCAGCTGATTGTAAACCAAGGGATTCAACCATTGAATGAGACTTGCAAAGAGGATCACTAGACCCATTTGAAGGATAAGCGGCAACAAGAGATGACTAGCATCAGGAAGCACCACTATGTCCACTGCTCGACCAATCAGAATGGGGATATAGACGGTTAACAAGACTTGTAAAATGGTTCCTAGACTGGCCAAGATAAGCCAAATGGGCTGTCTGGCTATATCCGCAAGTAAGCGCCGTAAATAAGTCTTCTGTTTCATTCTGTCCCCTCCTCTCTCTTCTGTTGGGAGAAATGAATCTCTTGGTATAAAGGATTCGTTGACACCAGGTCTTCATGACTGCCTAAGCCGACCTGTTTACCTTTGTCTAAGACGAGAATTTTCTCAGCACTACGGAGACTATTGGTCCGCTGCGAGATGAGGGTGAGACTTGTCTTCGACAACTCCTCTTTTAGAGCCTGTAAAAGTCGTGCTTCTGTCAAATAATCCAAAGCTGAAGTGGAATCATCTAACACTAAAAATGGAGCTTGACGAAGGACAGCACGAGCAATGGTCAGACGTTGCCGTTGACCACCGGAAAAATTCCTTCCAAAAGCTTCTACGGGAGCCTCTAGTCCTCCTTCTTTCTCACGGACAAAATCAGCTGCTTGCGCAACTTCCAAGGCCCACCACAACTGCTCCTCACTTGGTTCTTTAGTTAATCCCAGTGTTAGGTTCGAACGAATGCTACCTTTAAAAAGCTCTGCATTTTGAGGAACCACTGCCACCCAGTCACGCCACTGACCAAGAGTCTTTGGGCTCTGTCCATCTTTAAAAATGGTTAGACTTCCTTGACTCGGGTCATAAAGATGTCCTAGCAATTGAACCAGGGTAGATTTCCCAGACCCTGTCCCCCCAATGATCCCCAAGGTTTGTCCCTTGTTTAATGATAAATGAATACCTTCTAAGGACGGTTTTGCCGCTAAAGGATAGGTAAAGATTAAATCTTGGATCTCGAGAGCCAGTTGAGGATTTGAAGCAGCTACCTCATCCAACTCTTGATCCAGATCTTCACTTTTCTCATCAAAGACTTGGACAATCCGCCCAGCAGCAATATAGCTTTGGTTGAGTGAGGTCACTAACATGGCTAACTTCAATAATTCTGTTAAGATTTGAAGCAAGTAATTGACCAAGGCGACCAACATTCCTTGGCTAAGCGTTCCCATTTGAATGGAATCTTGTCCCTGCCAAAGAATACAAATCAAGGTTCCATTGACGACTAAGAAGGTTAGAGGACTAATCAAACTAGACCATTTGGATACTACTAATTGCCATTTGGTATAGTCTTGGTTGATCTCATTAAACTCCTCTTCTTCATGAGCTGCTTGCCCAAAGGCTCGGATCACCCTCATCCCTTGTAACTGCTGACGCGTAATTGTAACCATTCGGTCCGTTATCTTCCTGATGCGTGCATAAAGAGGATTGACCAGACGAGACATAACGACAATGATTAGTGTCAAGAGAGCAACCATTCCGATAAACCACAAGGTCAGTTGCGGACTGATGGTGAAAGCCATAAAAATAGAGCCAAAAACGACAATCGGTGCTCGGAGGAATAGACGTAAAAATAGATTAATCCCCGTTTGAATTTGATAGGTATCACTGGTTAGTCGCGTCACGAGACTTGAGGTGGTTAGGCGATCCCTCTGGTCCTTAGACAAGCTAAGAATTTTCTCATACAAATCATTGGTCAATTCCTTAGTATAACCAACTGCTGCCTTTGATGAATAATATTGGGCCGTTATCGCTACAAGAACGCCAAAACCAGCAAAAACAAATAAGAGACAAACTACCCCAAGCATTCCACCTTGGTCTTGACGGGGAATCAGCTGATCGACAAGATGGGCAATTAAAAGTGGAACCAGTAATTCAAAACTTGCTTCTAACAACTTGAAAAACGGTCCCAGTATGGTTTCTTTTTTATAATTCCTGAAGTATTTCAATAAGTCTTTCATACTACTCGTTTGTCTTTCTAAAGGATGTACTTATTTTACCATAATTTTTAAAGATAAAAAAAATCTCCCTGCAAAGCAGAGAGAGTGTAAACGTAGACAAGTGCTCATTTATAAAAATCTATTAACTTCAATAAAGATAAATAACTTTATTAGTTAGGGTTATTCAGTCATCTACTGAAACTTTCCGCCGTGAGAAAAGTGCTAGAAACAATATTGTTTCTAGCACTCGGAATTATTGAGACCTCAGGCTCAATAATTAGTCATGGAACTTCATAGAAGTTCGCTGACGTCCGTTCTCGCCTAAGGAAAGGTTCTAAGATGACTTTGTCTTCAATCTTATTCTTCTAAACACATAGAAAATTCGTTTAGTTCTTGTCCCATTTAATCTTGTTTATACAAATGAAGGTCAGAAATATTAGTTCATCTTTGTCCCCTTATTTAAAATATTGCCCATTTTTCCTAGTCCCATCAGTAAGAGAGGGAAAGTGATAAGTGTTATAAGTCCTAGCCCAAGAAAAACAGCTACAAATCCACAAGTATCGATAAACCAACCAGTCAGTGGGAAGATAACGATCATGGATAGACTAAACATCATCGAATTGATACTAAGCATTGTTGCTCGAACACTAGATGGTAAATAGCCTTGTAAATCATTGTAGTAAATGGGTTGATAAACCGCGTATAGGGCATTGGTTAGAAGATAAACACTCAGATAAGCCAATGGGGTCTTCAATCCTACCAAAAACAAGGACAAACCTGTCAATGCAACCAAAATCGGAAAGACTTGATTGCTATTCCATTTTTTTCCGATTTGACTGGCCAGATAAACCGCTAGAAGATTTAAGAGACTACCAACAAGCATGATGAGCGATACTTGCCAACTGGCTAGGTCACTTATTTTCTGTTGGTAGTAAAAATAAAACATACACATGATGGTTCCTACCAGCTGAAAGGTGAACATCCAGTAAAACAAGACTGGTTTCTCCTGCCATTCTTGTTTCACTACCACCAATATCCGTTTTAAGGTTAAGTGATTTCTTTCACCACTCTTGCTCTCTGGCTCTTTCATTAGAAAAATCAAGAGAATGGATAGCGATGAAAGTCCAATAGCAATCAAGTAAGTCCAAGCCAATGCTCCGTGAATAAAGAAGCCTGCTACCACTGTCCCTAAAGTTCGGGTGACTTCAGCCACACCAGACAAAAAGCTAGAAATCTGAAGATAACGGTCCTTTTGACCCGCTTCTACAGCTGAATCATATAAGAAAGCCGTACTGGTCCCCGAATCAAAATTGTAGGACCAAGCATTGACCATCATCGCAATCGCATAGATCCAAAAACTACCCTGACCAAACAAAATCAAGATAGAAGACACAATACTGGCCAAGCGTGCCAAATAAAGATTGGTCTTGTAGCTAAATCGATCCGCCAACATACCAGATGGGATCTCACACAAGAGACTTGTCCCATGAAAAATACTTTCTAATAGACCGATTTGAAGTAAGGAAAGACCATTTTGAATAAAAAATAAAATCCAAAAACTAGTAATTCCAAAATAAGATGTGAATTCCAAACCTGCTAGGAGTGGAATATTGCCTTTGTAAGTTCTTTTAAACATTGTTTTCTCTCTTTCAATATGTAATTTGACTGTTTCTAAAAGACTTACCTAGATTTGCCTACATTTTCTCCACCTCTTTCATTTAAAGTGAGAGTGGGACAGAAATCGGTCATTCGTTAGAATTCGATTTCGTCGTCCCACCTCCGCACAGTTGAGTAGGGCTGTAAAAGCTGATGAAATCAGCGTAGTAGAGCCCACTCAACCACTGCGTCTTGCTCGATAATCCAAAGACAATTGAGAGGCTAGGACTTTTGTCCCAGCCTCATGGTTATTAAGGTTTGATACGGTGCAACATACGTGGGAATGGAATAGCTTCACGGATATGTTTTGTTCCAGCTGCGAAGGTTACCATACGCTCGATACCGATACCAAATCCACCGTGTGGTACTGTACCGTATTTACGAAGGTCAAGGTAGAATTCGTATTCTGTACGATCCATACCAAGTGATTCCATCTTAGCGACAAGGGCATCGTAGTCTTCCTCACGCATTGAACCACCGATGATTTCTCCGTAACCTTCTGGCGCGAGCAAGTCTGCACAAAGCACGCGATCTGGGTTACCAGGTACTGGTTTCATGTAGAAGGCCTTGATAGCTGCTGGGTAGTTAATCACAAAGGTTGGGACACCAAAGTGGTTTGAAATCCAAGTTTCGTGTGGTGAACCGAAGTCATCTCCATGTTCCAAGTGTTCGTAGTCAGCATCCTCGTCGTTTTCATGCTCTTGCAAAAGATCAATCGCTTCATCATAAGTGATGCGTTTGAATGGCTCTGCAATATAGCGTTTCAAGAGCTCTGTATCACGTTCCAATGTCTCCAAGGCTTGAGGAGCACGATCTAGAACGCCTTGGAGCAAAGCTTTAACGTATGCTTCTTGCAAGTCAAGTGATTCGTCGTGTGTCAAGTATGAGTACTCAGCATCCATCATCCAGAACTCTGTCAAGTGACGACGAGTCTTAGATTTTTCCGCACGGAATACAGGTCCAAAGTCAAAGACGCGACCAAGGGCCATAGCTCCAGCTTCAAGATAAAGCTGACCAGATTGGCTCAAGTAAGCTGGTGTCCCGAAGTAGTCTGTTTCAAAGAGTTCTGTAGAATCTTCCGCCGCATTTCCTGAAAGAATTGGGCTATCAAACTTCATGAAGCCATTCTTATCAAAGAACTCATAAGTTGCATAGATAATAGCGTTACGGATTTGCATCACTGCTACTTGTTTGCGAGAACGCAACCACAAGTGACGGTTGTCCATCAAGAAGTCTGTTCCATGTTCTTTTGGAGTGATTGGGTAATCTTGCGATTCACCGATCACTTCGATGTCTGTAATATCGAGCTCATAACCAAATTTTGAGCGCTCGTCTTCTTTAACAATCCCAGTTACAAAGACAGATGTTTCTTGGCTCAAGCGTTTGATGGTATCAAATTTTTCAAGCCCCACTTCTTCCCCAAATTTTTCGATAAAGTTTGGTTTGAAAGCCACACCTTGGAAAAAGGCTGTTCCATCACGCAATTGTAAGAAGGCAATTTTCCCTTTTCCTGATTTATTCGCCACCCAAGCACCGATAGTCACTTCTTGACCGACATAGTCTTTTACTTCGATGATGGTAATCCGTTTTGTCATAATACATCTTCCTTTTCTCATTGTACTTGTCCGAAGACATGGTCACCTTTCATTTTACCACAAATAAGAGCCGATAGCTATCTCTCACAATCTAAAAATCCGGCTTTTTTTACGAAAACTGACTTTTAATAAAAAAATAAATCAACTTTTTCAAATTCTTGAACCGATTTAAATATTTTATCCTATATTTTGATTTTTCAAAGGAAAATCCTGTCATTTTAAGTCTCAATAGCAGTCATTTTTGACAAGTAAAAAGCTTGCAAGTTATACTATCAGTATGTATAAGGAGGAAAATATGAAAAAGAAAATTCAACTCACCACGGGATTGTGTGCAGCTGTTTTAGCCCTCAGTCTCGCAACAACCACTTTTGCTGATGAGCAGACAGCCCCTGTCACTGCTCCTATCTCTGAACGACAAGATACGGTTGCTCCTGTTTCAGTCATTTCAGAGAGTTCAGCTACTGCAATTACCAATGAAACAATATCCCCACTTCCGAGCGAAGAAACAGCTAGCCTGACGGCTGAGGAATCAACCCCAGCTCCTGCTGAGACTCCAGTTGATCCACGAATCTCTGAAATTCGTGTCATCCATCGTCGTCGGACTCTGAAACCAGACTTTTCACCAGTTGCATCTTCAACAGATATCGTATACAAGACAGTTAATGCCCGTGCTTTTACTGAATATGACGTCTCTGGAAATGGACCAGCAACGGTTACAGACGAAAACGGAAAAACATGGTATCGAGTAAGATATTCTGATCTCGATATCAAAGATGGATTTTCATACAATAGCGCTCCTGAAAAAGGCACTGCCACCGCGCCCGTCATTGAAGTCATCCATCTCTATGATGATATCGATTTGAATCCGGAAGTTGTAAAACGTGCTCGTTTTGTAGACGAAAAGGGACAAGAAATTGCACCTTCCCAAGAAAACAGCGTCGAGCGGAGCCTCGATTTGGCTTATGAAGCTGGTCTACCAACAGCACCCGCTCAAATCCAAGCTAATGGAAAAACTTATACCTTCCAATCAGCTGACAAAGAAGAATTGACCTCCCACAAACTTCATGTTTCTAACTTGGTTACTGTGACCTATTTCTATAAAGAAGTCACCACACCAATTGTTGAGAAACCGTCAACACCTTCTGTTCCAGAAAAACCTGTTAAAAAACTGCGTCTTCCAAAAGGAAATAACGGAGTGAAAACACGTGTACCTGTTAGTAAGAAGACTCAATCAAAACCTTCAACACCAGAAGTAAAGAAATTCCGCCTTCCAAAAGGCAACAATGGGGCTAAGACCCGTGTTCCTGTAAAAAAAGGGAACACTATTCTTTCTGTCGATTTCTTATAATTCTAAAGAAAAGAGGCTGGGACAAAAGTCCTAGCCTCTCAATTGTCTTTGGATTGTCGATCAAGACGCAGTGGTTGAGTGGGCTCTACTACGCTGATTTCATCAGCTTTTACAGCCCTACTCAACTGTGCGGAGGTGGGACGACGAAATCGAATTCTAACGAATTACCGATTTCTGTCCCACTCTCTTAATTTTTAATTTTCCATAAATTGATGCAAGCGGCGAACAGCTTCCTTCAGGGTCTCCGAGTCAGTCGCATAGCTAAGACGGACATTCTCTGGAGCTCCAAATCCAGCACCTGTGATGAGGGCAACTCCCACTTCTTCCAGGATGGCAGTTGCAAACTCTGTCACATCCGTATAACCTTTCATCTCCATGGCTTTTTTGACATTTGGGAAGAGATAGAAAGCTCCCTGTGGCTTGATCACATCAAAACCTGGAACTTCGCACAAAAGAGGATAAATGGTGTTCAAGCGCTCCTCAAAGGCTTGACGCATCACCTCTACTGAGTCTTGTGGACCTGTCAAGGCTTCAATCGTAGCATACTGAGAAACAGCTGTCAGATTGGAAGTTGTCTGACCGGTTAGCTTACTCATGGCTGCAATGATTTCTGGGTCACCCACCGCATAACCAACCCGCCAACCAGTCATGGCATAGGCTTTGGAAACCCCGTTGATGACAACGGTTTGTTTGCGAATGGCTTCGGATAAGCTTGAGATTGGAACGAACTCATTCCCGTTATAGACCAGGCGACCATAGATATCATCTGCAAGGATGAGGATATCATGCTCAACAGCCCAATTTCCAATGGCTAAGAGTTCTTCCTTGCTATAAATCATACCTGTCGGGTTAGATGGAGAATTCAAGACCAAAACCTTCGTCTTTTCCGACCGAGCTTCTTCCAATTGTTCAACGGAAACTTTAAAATCATTGACTTGGTGCCCCTTGACATAGACAGGAACCCCTTCCGCCATTAGGACCTGGTCCCCATAGCTGACCCAGTACGGTGTCGGGATAATGACCTCATCACCTGGATTGAGCACAGCCATAAAGAAGGTATAGAGCGAGAACTTCGCTCCAGTCGCAAAAGTGACTTGGTTTGGTGATACTGAATATCCATAATAGCGTTCGAAATAGGTATTGACGGCAGCCTTTAATGCTGGCAGGCCGGAAGCAACCGTATAAAAGGAAGCCCGCCCATCCCGAATGGCTTCTACTGCAGCATCTTGAATATTCTCAGGAGTGTGAAAATCAGGCTGGCCCAAGGTTAGAAAGAGAATATCTTTTCCTTCTGCCTTTAATTTTTTTGCTTTGGCATCACTTGCCAGGGTGACACTTTCTTCCATCTTTAATACACGATCAGAAATTTTCATACCTTACCTACTTTCTATCTGGGACTAGTTCCAGACGAACCAATTTAGACTTAGACTCTACCAGAAACTGTCTACAATACCTATATTATACACCATAGATTAGACTTGGAGCAAGATTTTACTAAGGATTCAAAGAAACTTTACTACTCCTTACTATTCGACAAAAAAATAATTTGACACTAAAGTTAACAGTCATTTTTTCTTCTGTTGATAAATCCATTATCTTGTCACCCGCCTGTAATCTATTTGATATTAAGGCTTAATAGCGTCTAATACTATTTATTGCTAAAATGATAGTATGAAGAATTTAGAAAAACTATTTGAAGAAGCCCAAACAGAATTAAAAACCATGATTGTCTTTCACAAGGCGGAACGGACTTTTCGTGCAGCAGAGTCTCATGTCTTTAAGGATCATCAGTTGACCCCTACTCAGTTTTCCGTTTTGGAAACCTTGTACAGTAAGGGGGATCTCCGTATCCAGAACCTGATTGACAGTATTTTAGCGACCTCTGGAAATATGACCGTCGTGATTCGAAATATGGTGCGTGATGGATGGATCAAGCGCGAAATCGATCCAGATGACCGTCGTGCTTGTATCGTTTCTTTGACAGAAAAGGGCCGTAAAAAAATTATCGAAGTTCTTCCTGATCATATACGTAATGTTCAAAAAGTCATGGGTGTCTTTAGCGAAGAAGAGCAAAAACAACTTCAAACTCTTCTGAAAAAATTAAAGGGCTCCCACTAAATTCTAACCATTCAATTAGTCGTGTTCATAGCCAACTAACTACAGTTGCCAGCTATGAACACGTTTTTTGATTCTTGAAAAAAAGTACTAGTCTCTGTTGACTAGTACCTTCTATTTTACTCATATTTCACAAAGACTAATTGTTTTTCAGTTGATAAGTCAGACTGGTATGCAAAGCCACTAAAGGTTAGCTGCTTCATCTCTTCTACCTTTGTAATCTGCTTCTCTAATAAAGCTGTCACAAAAGCCCCACGCGCTTTCTTTGAAATGGTTGAGTGAACCTTCAACAGCCCATTCTTCTCTTCAAGGAATTTAAAAGTCACCATCCGATCTTGAATCTCCTTAGAAAAGACGGTTTCAAACTCACTGGAAAGCAAAGAAATAATTAGATCTTCCTCCTGAAGAGCTTGATCATAGCTAGCCTTCCAAAAAGTCTTTAAGGATTTCCCCTGGACCTTAAGCTTCATGAGAAAGTCCAAACGATGGGGAGCAATCGGAGTAAGGGCCGGAATCACCCCATAAAGAGCTGAGGTGATCAAGAGATGGTCTTGCACATAAGCCGCTTCTGCTTCCGTCCAGTCCGTACGGCGGATATTCCGGTACATGAGACCGTCGAAGAGATTCAAAGCTGGATAGGTCTTAGCTGTACCCGACTTGAGCGCTCGGATTCGTTGCTCTTCTTCACTTGCCCGCTCTTCAGTAATCTTATAAAGTGAGGCTAACTCTTCTAGAGATAATGAAGCTAAGGCATCGATGACCGCTTGTGTCTCATTTGATACAGGATAACCCGTTTTTTCTGGGGTATCCAGATTCATTTCTTTTGCAGTTGGAATTAATAGTTTCATAGATTTATTGTACCATATTTCATTTTCGCTTGACATAAAATTACCATCATGTTATCATCTAGTTATTAAAACTAGATAACAAAGAGGTAATAACTATTTTATTCAACTACAGTTATCCCAAGTGGGAAGAAATTCCTGATATTGATCTTTATTTGGACCAAGTCCTCCTCTATGTCAATAAGGTGTGTGCGCCTTTTATCTCAGAAACAGACAAGGGCTTAACGGCTTCCATGGTCAATAATTACGTTAAACACGGCTACCTGCCAAAACCAGATAAGAAGAAATACAAGCGACAGCAGGTTGCCCGTCTCATTGCTATTACAACCTTAAAGACGGTTTTTTCGATTCAAGAGATCGCGGCTACCTTGAACCTCTTGCAGAGTCAAGCCAACTCCGCAGACCTCTACAATAGTTTTGTGGACTTTCTCCATGAAGAGAAAGAACCTTTAGCACCCATTATCGGATCTGCCTGTCGTACCGTTTTGCTCTACCAAGAAACCCTATCCTATATCCATGTTCATTCTGAGGAGGAAAAATAAAAGTGAATTATGCTAGTAAATTAAGTAAACGATTATCCTTTGGAGAAGAAATCGCAAATAGTGTCACCCATGCAGTCGGGGCTGTTTTGATGCTCTTTCTCATTCCAACTTCTGCTATCTATAGTTATGAAACACATGGGACTTTAGCAGCTGTCGGGACCTCGATTTTTGTCATCAGTCTCTTTCTCATGTTTCTCTCATCGACAATTTACCATGCCATGGCCTATGACTCACCTCAAAAGTATGTCCTTCGCATTATCGATCACTCCATGATTTATATTGCCATTGCAGGTAGCTATACACCCGTCGTTCTTTCTCTCATGAACAACTGGTTCGGCTATGCCATTATCCTGATTCAATGGGGGACGACTATCTTTGGGATACTCTACAAGATTTTTGCTAAGAAGGTAAATGAAAAATTCAGCTTGGCCCTCTATTTGATTATGGGATGGTTGGTGATTTTCATTATCCCACAGATCATCAGCCAAACAAGTCCAACCTTCTGGGGTTTGATGCTGATGGGTGGCCTGTGTTATACAGTTGGAGCTGGATTTTACGCCAAAAAGAAACCTTATTTCCATATGATTTGGCACCTCTTCATCTTAGCCGCTTCTGCTCTCCAATATATCGCGATTGTGTATGTCATGTAAGACAGTGACTCTCTTATAGGGAGTCACTTTTTAGTTGCTTTTTTACACCCAATTGACTACAATAAAGAAAAATTGTACGGGGACAGTTATGACAACCAAATACCAAAAGATTTTTACTACATTGAAAAACCAGATTGACCAGGGGATCCTAAAAACTGGAGACCGCCTGCCTTCCGTTCGCCAACTAGCCAGTCAGTATGCCTGCAGTAAGGATACCGTCCAACGGGCCCTGCTCGAGCTCAGCTACAAGAACTATATCTATGCTAAGCCCCAAAGCGGCTATTATGTCCTGGAGGAAGAGACTGGAAAGCATACCGACCTGCCTCTTCGCCTCAAGGAAGATCGCTTCCAGGCCTTTGAAGACTTTCGGACTTGTATCAACGAAACCCTTGTCGGTCGTGATAATTACCTCTTCAACTACTATGAAAAACAAGAAGGTCTTGTCGATCTCCGTCAATCTATTGCTTCTCTCCTGCGAGAAGATGCGATTTATACCCAGGAGCAACAAATCGTTATCACCTCAGGAACCCAGCAAGCCCTCTACCTCCTAAGCCAGGTCGCCTTCCCAAACCAAAAAGAAGAAATCCTAGTAGAGCAACCAACCTATTACCGCATCAATAAATTAATTCAGGAGCAAGACTTACCTTATCAAAGCATCAATCGCTTGCCTCAAGGAATTGACTTTGACCAACTGGAAGCCATTTTCAAAAGTGGCAGGATCAAATTTTTCTATACCATTCCCCGCTACCATTATCCTCTGGGACATAGTTATAGCAAACAAGAGAAGGAACAGATTTTGGCCTTAGCAGAACTCTATGATGTCTATATTGTCGAGGACGATTACTTGGGAGATTATGATCCACATTTTTCTCCTAGCTTTCATTATCTGGATGCATCTGACCGGGTCATCTACATCAAGTCCTTTTCTACCAGCCTCTTTTCTGCCCTCCGCATCACTTCTATGGTCCTGCCCCAAGCTCTTCTTGCCCCTGTCTTAAAACTCAAGGGTACACTCGACTACGAAAGTAACTTGGTCATGCAGAAGGCCTTGAGCCTCTATATTGATAATGGCATGTTTGCAAAAAACAAAGAGCTTCTGCACCAACAGCAATTCATCCAAAAAGAGCAAGCTTCTTCCCTACTCCAGCAACATTCCCTATCCGTCCCTGTATGGCCGGTCATTGGAGGAGTCTTACTAGATTTAAGACAGGTCCCTTCGGTCGCTCGACTGAAACATAGCGGTCTCCCTCTCCACTTCTTCGAATCTGCCTATATTCAAAGCTGTCCCTATGCCTTTGCCCGTATCAATCAGGACAAACTGGAAGAGGTTTTACCCCAAATTATCGCTTATCTATGATTCAATCCCACCCTTCTATTTCTTGAGTAATTTTATATACAAAACTATGTTACGAAAATATTACATTTATTACAAAAATCACTTGACATCTGTAACAATAGGAGTATAATCTAAGTCAGAAAGATAAAGAGGTGATATTATGAAACGATCTTTGATTCGTTGGACTGCAGCCTCTCTTGTGGCTGCATCACTTGGACTTGCTTTGGGAGGGTGTGGCTCAAAAGATAAAACAACTTCCTCATCCGAAAAAGCTTCTAGCTCAAAAGTTGAGAAAAAACCAAAAGCTAGCTTAAATAAAAAAGCTACAGTTTCTTCTTCTCAAGCAAAAGAAAATACTACTCCTTCAAGTCAGGCAAGTAACCCGTCAGCTTCAACTGAACCGAACAAGGCAGAAGATACATCTTCAACTGATCAAGCAGTTGTTCCTGCAGCACTTGTCGGCACTTGGGTAGGATCTAGCCCTCAGGCGGATAGCATCAAAATGACTATTGAAGCTAATGGAGATATTACAACTGTCGTTAGCTTTAAAAATGATAGTGAACCAACCCGCACAGCCACCTATACTGCAAGAGCTATTCAAGCATCTGGTAATGTCTATTACTGGGAGTCAGAAGGTCTTAATGGCGCAGATGCTCTTCTTCCTGGTATTACTGGTTTAGGAGTAGCAAATTTCCGCTTCAAACCAGGATTTATCCTTGAGGAAGGTCATTATACTCCGATAGCCTTCACAACAGATATCAATACAGAATTTGACTATAGCAATTACAGAGATTTCCACTTCTCATTGACCAAAGAGCAATAAGGACAGGAAATTCTCTAATAAAAAAAAGAATGTTGACCCTCAACATTCTTTTTTTATGTTTTATTCACTTTCACAAATCAATTGGGTTAAACCCTTACTTCTTAGTCAGGGCCCAGCTCTTAGCCACAAGCTCAAAGAGAAGATCATCCTCCACTCGACCATCCAAGGGAATGCTGATCCAGTACTTCTTGTTCATATGATAAGCCGGATAGAAATGGGGTTCTTCTAAGAGTTGGCTGACATGATCCTGTTTAAGATTTAAGACCTCAATCTTCCCTTCCTGCCTCGCATCTAGCTTGGACCAGTCTATCTTCATCAAGACGCCAAACCATTTGAGATCCTTTTGATGACGGAAGACGCCCGAGTCCGGAGAACGGTCCCAGAGGTATTCGATAGGACGGTCATATTGCCGGCTGATCCAATCCACCAAGCGCTTGGTCTGAGGATACAAAAAATCTTTGACAGCAAAACAGGAGCTTCTGATATCCTCTAAGGCCTGCTGGCAAGCTTCTCTGACTTGGCCAACATATTGACCAACCATCTGGTCCATATGAAGCTGCACATAGTCGTCGCCTGTCTCCTGATCCACTAGCCAAAAATGCACTTGCTTACTTTGGACAGTCACATAAAGTTTGAAGTCTCCATCCAGGATCTGTTGATCATAGTGAAACTTCTCTCCCTGCTTTGAAAACCCATAAGCTAGAGCTTTTTCATTGTCTATACTGTATTTCTCAAAATAATCTGGTAAAAACACGTACTACTCCTTTCCTCCAGTATACCAAAAATCAAGAAAAAAGAGCTGAGATTTCTTCCTCAACTCATATATCTTTAAAAGACAACACGAGTTCCATGGACCTGATCCACCCCTGGAACATCAAGGAAAAGCTGACGATTCTCCAAAGAGACTCCTCCACCTGCCAAGATTTCTAACTGGCGATCTGCAAGCTGGGCATACTCTTCGTAGCGTTGCAACCGTTGTTCTAAGTCTGTTTCTGGACTGCCGGCTCTTGTTAATAGTCTCGTCACGCCTACTTTCTTCATCCACTCGATACTCGCAGCTTGATCTTCTAAAGGAATCTGGTCAAATGCCATATGCATGGTCAATTCAAATCCTTGACTGGCTTCGATGAAACGAAGCATGGCATCTTTATCCAGCTGATTGTCAGCAGTCAAAGCCCCAACAGCTAAACCATCAACACCCAGGTCACGGGCAATTTTCCAGTCTTCTAACATTATGTCTAGCTCTTGCTCAGAGTATACAAAATCTCCACCTCGTGGACGAATCATAACGATGACCTTTGCCTGATAATCTTTAGCAAGCTTCACAGCCTCTTTGATCACACCATAGCTTGGAGTCGTACCTCCAACCGCTAAGTTATCACATAATTCTACACGACGCGCTCCTGCTTGAAAAGCCTTCTCTAACAGTGTTATGTTCTCTGCACAAAATTCATATAACGGCATCCTAAATCTCCCTGTATTTGAAATCGTTTTCTTGTTCTACCTTACTCTTTTTTCATTTCTTTGTCAATTAGAAAAACCATCAGCCTCATCAGAAACCAATGGTTGATGCTTAATAGGAAATTGGAACAATAATCTGTAATACCATGTTCCCTTTTTCGACCTTCGCAGAATGGATTCGGTAGCCACTTGTCGGCATGGTCAATTTGATTTGATTCCCTATCATAGTAGCTCCTGTGCCCTCTTGGTTAACTTTTTCAGCAATCTTTGAAGCAACCAAGCTACGTGGAATCGGCAGATGTCCAAGACGGGCCCGTTCTAGGTTCAAGGTCAATTGTTGATCCGTCACACTCGTTGTAAAGTCCATGCTCACCATGGTTTCCACCGGTCCCAGTTCAATCGGAACCTGAACATTGATATACTCTCCATTCATAGCAACTGCTGTATTGAGGAGAGTTTCATCTGTCATTTCCCCTGCCATGGATTTAATAACTTGGCGCAATTGAGGAGAATTCAGTTGAAGCTCTGTTTGCAGGCCAGAAGCAGTCACGTCTGCTGTAGAGAAGCCTTCTTGAGCCAGATCTACCAGCGAAGTATTCACTGTTACATTTTTAAATTGCTCTTGAGTCGAAACCTTTGCTGGTATCAAGAAAACTGCTAAGACAATAACTAGGAGGAAGGTCAGTCCGATGAGTCGTTTGATCCATTTCCACATATGGTCACCTCTTTTCGTTTTGATGGATAGAAGAGAATTCACCTCTATCACTATTGATCTATTCTTTTTAAAATACGACTTCTATTCTACCCTAATTTTTCAAAAAAAGCGAACGAGAGGAATAAGGTGCACATAAGAAAAGAGGTGGAAAAAATCCCAACCCCTATTTGAATGTTAATGGAATTGCATCCCACCATCCACGATGATGGTTTGTCCTGTAATGTAGTTTGAATCAGGACCAGCAAGGAAGCTAACCGCTGCAGCGACATCTTCGGGTTCGGACAAACGTTTAAGGGTAATATCTTTAGCGAAAGTTTGCATACCCCATTCGTCATCTTTACCAGCGTTCTTACCAACTTCATGAGCGATATCATACATCATTGGAGTCTTAACGATACCAGGTGCATACGCATTGACAGTAATACCTGAATCAGCCAAGTCACGTGCCAAAGTTTGAGTGATACCACGAACTGCAAACTTAGTACCACCATAGACAGTCAAGTTAGGGTTACCTACAACACCTGCTTGTGAAGTTGCATTGATGATTTTTCCGCCATGGCCAAGCGCCTTGAATTGAGCTTGTGCAGCTTGAGCACCCCAGATGACACCACCAACGTTGATGGCAAAAGTGCGTTCAAATTGTTCTTCTGTAATCGTATCAAGTGGTGTAGTTGGAGCAACACCAGCGTTGTTAACGACAACATTTAAATCTCCGAAATGATCCACAACTTTTTGGAAAGCTGCAGCCACTTCAGCTTGTTTGGAGACATCAGCAACGACCGCAAAAGCATTCTCTGCTGATAACTCAGCTACTGCTTTTTCTGCTGTCTCAGCATTGTAGTCTAAGACTCCGACCTTGAAGCCATCTTGTACCAATCGTTTTGCAATCGCAAAACCGATCCCTTGACCTGCACCTGTGACAATAGCTACTTTAGACATATGATTCCTCCTTGGTATCCCCGATACCAGCAAACGTTCATAGAAGAACAGCAAAGGTTGACAGTCAGTTTTGGGTGAATCTATCATAAGTTCCTTCCAAAACTATGCTAACAGTATACTCCTTTGTGAAAAAAGTGTCAAACTCTAGCCTGTTATTTTCTAAAGTATTTTACAATCTATCTTATCTTTATTTAGTAATAGATTAACTGATTATAATAATTTTGAAAAGGGTTTTATATCTTGACAAAAACACTCCTATTGCCTATTGTTTTGGGCCTTATTTCATGCTACACTAATTATAAGACAATCAAATAATAAGGAGATCTAACAATGAAAGAATTCATGGATAAATTGAATAACCTACCTAAACCAGTTCAATACATTATTGCGATCATTATTTTCTTTATTGCGTTTTACATTTCTTATAGCTTGTTTTAAGTTAGAACGTACAAAGCTCTCTTTATCTGATACAGTATTTTAAAAGAGAGTGGGACAGAAATCGGTAATTCGTTAGAATTCGATTTCGTCGTCCCACCTCCTCACAGTTGAGTAGGGCTGTAAAAGCTGATGAAATCAGCGTGGTAGAGCCCACTCAACCACTGCGTCTTGCTCGATAATCCAAAGACAATTGAGAGGCTAGGACTTTTGTCCCAGCCTCTTTCATTTTTTAAAACATTTTAAAGACTGCTACTGCAAGTACTGCACCGATGATTGGACCAACTACTGGGATCCAAGCGTAACCCCAGTCACCATCTCCTTTGTTAGGAATAGGAAGGAGGCTGTGCATGATACGAGGTCCTAGGTCACGAGCTGGGTTGAGAGCGGAGCCTGTAGTTCCACCGAGAGACAAACCAATCCCTGCAATCAAGGTACCAACAGCAAAAGTACCAAGCCCTGCTTGAAGGTCATAAAGACCAAGCGCAAAGATAGTTAGTAGCAAGACAAAGGTTCCAAGGATTTCACTGATGAGGTTTGAAGTAGTGTCCTTAATTGCTGGACCAGTACTGAATGTTCCAAGGATATTTCCAGGATTTTCTTCTGCTAAGTAATGCGGTTTGAACTGCAACCAGACAAGGACTTGACCGACCATGGCTCCGGCAAATTGTGCAAGGATATAAGGAATGACAGATGCCCAAGCTAGGCCACCATTAAGAGCAATCCCAATTGTTACTGCAGGGTTCAAATGGGCCGGACTTAACTTACCAGAGATGAAGGCTGCGACAGCAACCGCAATCCCCCAACCAAGAGTAATGACGATCCAACCTGAGTTGTGGCTTTTCGTTTTTGGAAGAACCACTCCTGCTACAACCCCATTTCCCAAAAGAATCAGGATTAAGGTCCCTAAAAATTCACCAAATAATTCTTTCATATGATTTAATTCTCCATTATAAAGAGGGGAAGGTTAGACAGTCTTCTTTCCAACCCCTTTTTTGTTTTTCTTAATTTTTTAATGCTGCCAAGTCATTGTTTTCCAAAGCGACTTGCAAGTCTTTGCGGTAGCCAGCTTTTTCTTCTTCTGACCATTCATAGAAGCGGCCCATTTCATCCAAAACAGGTTCGATCATCGCATCTAAGCTATCCCGCATAAAGAGCATGTGGTTGGTACGACGAAGAAGGAAATCAACTGGGCTGAGTGCCAATTCATTGCGCATTGCATAGTGAAGTGACAAGGTATCTGCTAGGCTCAATCCAGGTGCTTGTTCCACGCTATGAGCAAGGGCGAAGACCTTAGGTGCATTGGAACCGTATAGGTTAGCTAGGTAGTGAGCTTCCTTGCTATCCAAGCCACGAGATACGCCAAGTTGAGCAAAGGCTTCGATTTCAGAATCCACGTTCGTTGGGTTAATTTCTCCACCTGATACTGGATAGGTCTTAGAGTTGATCAATTTGAACTGACGGTCAAATTCTTCCTTGAGAATGGTCAAGACACGCTCCATCGCTCCTTCAGCCATCTTGCGGTAGTCTGTAATCTTCCCACCAGCCAGGGTCAAAAGACCATTGTCATCGCGGTCTAAGCTTGATCCACGAGAAACAGCAGATGGATCCAAATGTTTTTCAGAAGTGCTGCCTTCCAAGTGGCTGATTGCTGATTCAACATCTTCACGCGATTTTTCTTTAGAAAGATAGCCTTCAACTGTTGCAATCAAAGCATTAAAGCTTTCATCACTGATAGTGCCGTTGTTTCCACCATTGTAGTCAGAAGCACTGTTTCCTGAGATCAACGGACGAAGACCAGCCCAGCTACTTTCGATATCATCGATGGTGATGTGAGCTTCTGGGAAGCGGTTATTCACGATTCCTAACAAGTAGTCGACATCTTCTTGAGTTACTGTTGGATGCTCTAAGTCGCCAGTGTAGTCCGTGTCAGTCGTTCCGAAGTAAGTTTTGTTTTCACGTGGCAAGACGAAGACCATCCGACCATCTCCAAGACCAGTATCAAAGTAGACTGGTTGAGAAACTTTGATCTTGCTTGAATCTACGACCAAGTGAACACCCTTGGTTGGACGCATTTGTGAATGCTGCTCTCCATCGTTTGAGAGGTTACGCACTTTATCGCTCCAAGGACCAGTTGTATTAATCACCAAACGAGCCTTGATTTCAAAGACTTCATCAGTCAAGAGATCACGCGCCACTACACCTGTGATCTTGCCAGATTCATCAAAGAGGAATCCTTCAGCTTTTACGTGGTTAGCAATGAGGGCCCCATCTTGGTTGGCACGTTTGATATTTTCAATCACCAAACGAGCATCGTTGTTACGGAAGTCTAGGTAGACCCCACCTCCGACTAGACCTTCTTGTTTCAACTCAGGCTCCCGAGCCAACACTTCTTCTTTGGTCAAGACCTTGTTGGCAGCTGGAGTATTGCTGACACCTGCCAAGAGGTCATAGAGGTCCATGGCTACCTTAAGACGGAAGAGGCTAAAAGTTGCCCCATCTTCATCATAGACTGGTAAGAGCATTGGGTCTGGTTTTGGAATATGAGGAGCAATTTGTTGCACTACTGCACGTTCTGATACCGTATCTGATACCACTTCTACGTCAAATTGTTTGAGGTAACGAAGTCCACCGTGGACCAATTTTGTTGAACGGCTTGATGTCCCTTCCGCAAAGTCCTGCATTTCAATCAAACCTGTTTCAAGACCACTTGCTGCTGCCTGCAAGGCTACCCCAGCACCTGTGATCCCTCCCCCGATAATCAAAAGATCCAGGGTGCGTTCTTGCATTTTCTTAATCGATAATTCACGAGTTTTCTTTGAAAATTCCATAATTCTTCACTTTCTATCCTACTGAAGTCTTGACTAGTCTTCAATTTCTGCAAAGAGTTGGGTAGCTTTAACAGCTTTCTTCCATCCCTTGTAGAGTTGTTCTTTACGAGATTCGTTCATAGAAGGCTCGAAGAGTTCACCAGTTGCATTGAGTTCTTTCAATTCATCTAGGTCTTTCCAGTAGCCGACTGACAGGCCAGCAAGGAAGGCTGCCCCCAAAGCTGTTGTTTCCAAGTTTTTAGCACGAGCGATATCAATACCAAGAATATCCGCTTGGAACTGCATCAAGAAGTTATTCATAGCTGCTCCACCGTCCACTTTAAGGACTTGAATAGCCGTCTTAGCATCAACCTGCATAGTATCGATGATATCCCGTACTTGGTAAGCAATGGATTGAAGAGTCGCCTTAATAAAGTCTTCTTTGGTTGTTCCACGAGTCAAGCCAAAGACAGAACCACGAGCATTTTGATTCCAGTATGGTGCTCCTAGACCTGTGAAGGCCGGTACCACATAAACTTCATCGTTGTTGTGAGAATCACGTGCATATTGTTCAGATTCAGGTGAGCTTTCCACCATGCGTAGACCATCACGAAGCCATTGAATGGCACTACCTGCGATAAAGATGGAACCTTCCAAAGCGTAGTAAACTTTACCATTGATTCCATATCCAATGGTAGTCAACAAGTTATTTTCAGATAACTGCATCTCTTCACCAGTATTCATGATGATGAAAGATCCAGTACCGTAAGTATTTTTAACCATACCAGGTTCAAAGGCCAACTGTCCAAAAAGAGCCGCTTGTTGGTCACCCGCCATACCAGAGATAGGCACTTCTCCACCGTAGAAATGGAAAGGAGCTGTTTTTCCATAGATTTCAGAGTTAGAACGAACTTCTGGAAGCATAGCCTTAGGAATATTGAGGATTTCCAAAATCTCATCATCCCATTTTAGGTCTTTGATATTGTAGAGCATGGTACGAGCAGCATTTGAATAGTCTGTTACGTGAGAAGCTCCGTCTGTCAACTTCCAAACCAACCAAGTATCGATGGTTCCAAAGAGCAATTCTCCTTTTTCAGCCCGTTCTTGTGCTCCTTCTACATGATCCAAGATCCAGCGAATCTTAGTTGCTGAGAAGTAGGCATCAATGACCAAACCTGTTTTTTGGTGGAATTTTTCGACATAGCCTTGGCTCTTAAGTTGTTCAGCTAAAGAAGCTGTTTGGCGAGACTGCCAAACAATGGCATTGTAGATTGGAAGGCCAGTATTCTTATCCCAAACAACAGTTGTTTCCCGTTGATTGGTAATTCCGATAGCTTCGATTTGTCCTGGTTTGATGCCACTTTCGATAAAGGCACCAGCGATAACAGACTGAACAGAGTTCCAGATTTCATTTGGATTGTGTTCAACCCAACCAGCTTGAGGGAAAATTTGAGTAAACTCTTTTTGGCTAGAGCTAACTTTTTCTCCTTTTTTATTAAAAATGATGGCTCTTGAACTTGTTGTTCCTTGGTCAATGGCCATAATGTATTTTTCTTGTGACATGAACTGTCCTCCTGGGAAAAAGAAATATTCTTTAGGAGACGTACTCCTTACATTGTCTAGTATACAAAATAAACCGCTTTCATGTCCATCAATTTTTTTAAGAATTTTAAAAAATTTGAGTAGATGGATTCAGAACCCTTGTTTCATAAGGATTTCTAAGACTTAGAAAAAATGAAATTTTTAGAAAAATCTAATAAAAAAGCTAGGCAGAACAATTCGTTTAGAATCTGTTCTTCCTAACCTCAATTTTTTAATTACTACTAATTCAGCTCAATAATATCATAAAAGTCTCATCAAGCATTGAATAGCTTTATTAACCTTCTTCTTGGTAGATCATCTGGCGAATATTGGCTAGATCGATCATATCTAAATCATATTTTAAATAATAGACAGGAATCCGCTGGGTAAGACTAATCGGATTGTTGGTCACGATCAAATCGTAATCTGAAGCTGGATCAACGGCTTCAATGGTAATAAAACGATTATACTCTAAGTAGCGCTTGAGGACTTCTGTCATCCGTGTATAACCTAAATAGCCCACTGTTAAGTCTAAGCCGATCTTAATTTGTCTCCCACTATTTTCCGCGATATAATCCATTAACTGGAGCCACTCCCACTTGATTTTTTTATCCAGAGCTGTCCCTTGGCAAAAGATCGGAAGTTTGCTAAAGATAGTGTCTGCTACTTCTCTATAATCATGACTACTAAAGACATAAGGATTGTGGCTTTCAAGTTGGTACTTATACTTGTCTTGAAGAAGGTAGCCTGTAAAAAGATATACCTGTCCACAAATTTGGCTTAATTCATAGGTCACAGGGCCTTCGATATAATCCCCTAATAACTTCTGCGTTTTCATCTCTTGAATGAGTTGCGTTGTCAAATTACCAATCTCTCCCCCAAAGCCTAAGATGTACTCCATAGTATGAAGCGGGAGGATCCGATGGGTGACAAGGAAAGCAAAGAGGACTAACATCTCTCCATCTTCATGGCTAAGAGCGATGTGTTTCCCAGAAAAGAGCTGGTTTACCCGACGAAATAAGCGTTGGTAAAAAATGTTGTCCGTATAGCCCTTCATCTTCTGTTCAATTTCTTGAAACTGACAGGCATTGATCTTAAGTCGTTGCTGGCTAATGTGGGACCAGAGAACATAATCCAAGCGTTGGCCTTGAGACAACTGGGCACCACAGAGTTCTTCTAAGGTTTCAATTTCGCTTTGTCTTTCCTTCTTGTCAAGTTCTTGTTTCCAGTCTGCACTAGCCCAGACCTTTCGTAACAAACCAAAATAAAAATAACGAATCTTATGTTCAGGGCCCTTGAGTCGCCCATTGTGGATGGAAAATTGAAACTCAGTTAATAATTTGTTTAAGCCCGAAATATGACGTCCTAATGTCGCTTCACTAATCAAGAGTTCCTGAGCTAGTTGCTGGGCTTGAAACTGGCCATGATAAAGTAAATAGATCAATAGTTGGTACTTGATCGAATTGTCCAAAAAAGCCCGTCGAATGTCACGTCCCTTTGTATCTGCCCCCACAAGAAGGCGAAGATGTTCATCTTCTAGCTCAATGGAAAGGGCCAGCTGATTCTCTTGGGCCTTGTCATGGATCAGTGCAAGATATTTGTTCAAGGTTGCTTTGGAAAATTCCGTCTCCACCATCACTTCTGACAGACTGCTTGGAGAATGTTGTAGCAGATGAGACAGGATTAAAAACTGTCCACCCTCACTTTTTTCCATTAAATCAGCTAAATGCATTTTCAGAAAACCCTTCCATTATTCTATCCTTAGAGTACCATAATTTAGCCAAAACAAAAAACAATCTGTTTCTATCCTCATCAGCATAAGCAAAAAGAGCCCTAAGGCTCTTCTTTTTATGTAAAATGCTTATAAAGATCTGCTCGAATCCAACCGATTTAAAAATTCCATTGTCGGGCTGTCTTGGTAAAGTTCTTTGAGAGGAACTTTATAATAGACAGAAATCTCTTCCGAAGTCACACCGTAACGAATCAAAAGATCATAAATACGATTTAAATCATGACGTAATTCATCCGTTATGAGAACATTATCGCTTGTTTCTTTTGTTCTCCAAGAAAAAAATGGCAGAACTTCCTTCGTTTCTATTAAAATAGTTTGTAATAAAGTTCCCCCATGACTATCCTTCTGAGAGATATCTGCTCCAAGTTCCAACATTTTTTTAAAAACCTTGAAGGATTGGTCAGCCTTTTCCTTAGACGAATACATCTCATATTGACCATTCCAACGTTTGATCATCCGCCTACAGTCAAATACAGCTCTTCCACCGGCTGTTTGGATGACCGGCTGACAAAATGGATTCAGCTCTGTCGGCTCTTCAATAAAGTTAAGATCTGCCCCTCTATCAATGAGTAAGTCCGCAATATCTAAATGTCCCGATTTAATAGCGACTTGCAGAAGGGATTGGCCTTGATCTCTCTTAGGTTTATCACCTGAAACTGCATTGACTTCTTCAGGCTTTCTATCCAATATCTGACGGACTCCTTCGATATCTCCTCTTCGCAATAACTGAAAAGTTTTTTGCATGGTCTTCCCCCTCTCATATTACGGATCAGAATGACACTGTTGTTAAATTTTGTCCCATCTATGATTTCTTCGTTACATTGATTATATCACTTTACAGACTCCTATATGATGGATTGTGTCATTAGCTAAACAGTTTTATTTTATCACCTGATAAAAAAGAAACCTCCCATCGAAATTGGATGAGAGATTGAAAGCTTTTTTATGATTTTCGTATAGCTACTAGCCAAGAGGCTAATAGAATTTCAAAAATAACCAGAAGAATAATCTGAGTAAGTGAACTCTGAACTAGCATGAGAACAGCCAGACTATCGATCAGCATATGAGCGAGGATACAGGGAACAGCTCCTTTCGAATACTCCTTGAGAGCTCCAAATAGGAAGGTATTCCCTAAAATCATCAGGTAAAAAATGAGATAGTTGGACGAACCTGCTGTAATCCAAGGAAGTTGATAGATAGGGATATGCCAGAGGAACCAAACAAGGGAAAGTGCCATCATTTTAGATACAAAGTGCTTGCTAAAGGAAAGATGCTCTTGTAAAAACCAACGCCATCCAACTTCTTCTAGACCTCCATATAAAAAAGTCCATGGGAAATACAGGAAGAAGGCCAAGAGGGAGTTCCCTGTAATGCTAACATTCATGAGCAAGAATGAGATCCCATAATAGATGACTGGAATTAGCAAAGTTAGAAACCAAGTCTTGGTGCTCTCTTTCTGTAAAAAAGTTTGTTTGAAAAATTCTCCAAGGGATCTGGTTTCACCTAAGACGATGGAAAAGCAAATAGCCGTTATCATAGGAATCGAATTCATCAGGATGAAAAGCAAAGAGCCTCCCAAACTCCTTCCATCTGAGAAAAACCATAGTTCAACTTTGCCCTACTAGAAAAGTAGCAAGGAGGGCAGTTACCGAATACCAGAAGGCAACGCCTTGTTCTAAAAATATTTTTTTCATTTTTCCTCCGTAACGGGATAATCAATTAGATAGATTGCACCCTAATCCGCATCGACCCAAAGATGGTATTGTTCACAATGGAGACATCGAAAGAGGTAGCCACACATGTCACCATCCTTGACTAAGTATTCAGCCACATCCTGAAATTCATCACGCGCCTCATATTCTTCCAAAACTTGCTCTGCAATGCCCATCTCTTCCAGTTCACGAGTGCCAACTGTCCCCATATAGGCACAGTAGTCTTGGCAACAGGAGAGCCAATATTCGCCCTGCCAGCTACTATAGCCTGGAGTTTGACAGAAGAGGAGTTGGTCTTTTTCCTTATCCATTACCCCTTGCCAATCAGCATCTTGGATAAACTCTGCTTCAAACTTTTGGGCAGCACGACCAGTAGAAATACAAGTTGGACAAAGATGTCTTATCTCTTCTACACAATAAGGTCTCAGAGCATAATAGATGGTGTGATCTTCCCCACACGAAGGGCAGGTCTTAGGCTCGCCTTCCTTAAAGGAACCCGTCGCTAGTGGATCCGGATGATAGCGGAAGGTTGGCAATTCACTGACTTTCTCCTTATGAGCCTCTTTTTCTTTTTCGGTCAAGGGACGAGAGAGAGCAAAACGATCTCCATGACTATGACTCATCTTTTCTAAGGTAAAAAGTTTCTTAACTTGCTTACGATCTGACTTGTCGACAAGCCCCAAAAAGAGCGTATAAGCACTGGCATATAAGCCCAACTCTTGGTAGACATCCACCAAGACCTGCTTAGCTTCTGGAGTTTCCAGTAAGTTCAGCCGATCCGCAAATTCATAGAGAGCTAGGACGCTGGATGAATCCTTATCTTGCGCTTGGAACTGCTTTTTCAAGTGGATATATTCTTTCATAGAGTCGTTCATAGAATTGCTCACTTTCGTTTTTACAGAGAATTAAATCTTGGTGTCATTTCTATTCTAGCGCTGAAAATGTACTTTAAAGCCATACTTACCAGCATTTAGCTTGAGTTTTTCAACCAGCACTTCATTCCGCTTGCTTCTACCAAAAAAGAAAGGTATGGTCTTTCCATTTCTGAGTTCGATATAGAAAGCGTAGCGACTTCCACCACCAGCGCGACCACGAAGCAACAAGTAGCTTAGCTGCTTAATCTCTTTCAGTGGGATCATTCGCCGACTGAAACACCAAGGCTCATGAATGTAGAAGATACCATAGCTAATATGAAAAGGGGCAAAGAAGGGACCGCCACTACGTTTCACGATTAGTCTTCTTCTCAGGAAAAGGAGAAGACTGAAAAAGAGCAAGAAAACTAGCACAAATAGAATCGGAGCACTCTCCATCATCTTTCTAATTTCTAACACGCTACCCTGCATCCTCTATTTCATTTCAACCCATTTTTCATTGTCCATGATAAAGGGCTTGGCTAGACCTTCACCTGTGTAATCCTGGTATTTGGTCTCCAAGTATTTGTAGACATCTTCCTTGGTCGCAAACTTGATGGCTTGGTAGGGTTCTTCAAAGGTCAGCTTTTCGATAAAGAGGTAGCCGTCCTTGGTAGGAACCAAGACACCGACGTGACCGACAAAAAGGGAATTGCCATCTAGGTTATCATGAACGATAACGGAAAGCATGCGGGCATTTTCATTGAATTTGAAATTGGCAAAATACTCTTCCATCTTCTTGGCGTGAACCTTGACATCCGTTGTAGCTTCTGTCGGAACCCGTGAATAGAGAATGTTAAAGGCTTCCTTGTCTGCCTCATCGAAGACTTTCCCTTTTTCAATCGCATCATTGTCCACGAACAAGAGTTCACTATCCGCCTTTTGCTTAGGAATCTCGATGCGATTCTTCAACAAGGTATAACTATTGATCCGGCAGTTGGTTCCGACGAAATCTCCTTTTTTCTTGGTCCACAAGTCACTAATCTTCTCCACATCGTATTCCGTCTTTTTGAAAGTGCTAAAGTCGCCCGTCAAGCCAACAGATCCTACGATGTTATCATAGTCCGTTACGAGACCAAGAAACTTGTCTACACTCTCCTGATCCAAATAAGCAGACAAGAGAGCCCGCACTTCTTCGACACTTTCCTTGCTATTGAGGTTGCTGTAGGTTCCCTTGTAGTGGTCCTTGTCTGAACTGGCCTTTTGGACAGTGGAGCTTTCCTGCTTTTCCTTGGATCGTTTTTGGTTGGTCCCACAAGCCGCTAAAGCAAAAATCGCCAAGGCACAGCTAGTAAGGAGCATGATTTTTTTAGATGGTTTCATAAATTTTTTCCTTTTCTATATACTAAGATGGTTTGTAATATGGAATCGCGTTTCATAACATGATTCATTTCTTTTTCCTATCGAATCTCCTTCTCCTATATTATAGTTTAAAACGGACTTAGCTCCAACTATTTTTCACGAAATGAGGAAACTTTATAGGTAGCAAAAAAAGAGCTGGCAGACTGTCCAGCTCTTTAATGAATAATGAATCCTATTTAATCTTATGTTTGTTCATCTTTTCTTCAAAGACTTCCGTCATGATGACACGCAATTCTTCCCGTTCTTTTTCAGGAAGGTCTCCTTGGCGTTTGGCCACGGCATAGAGTTCAGGATAGCGCATAGCCACACGTTCGATCGTCTTTGTTGTCGCATGCCCTCTGACAAAGAAAGGAATACGCTTGACCCATTCTTGCGGTACAAGAGCAAGCAACTTCTTCGCCGCTTCTTTATCAGAAATCTCAGCTGTACTCAAACCTTGGTTGATCTGTTCTTGTTCTTTTTCTGTAAAATCTTTTAATTCCATATAAATCACCTTACTCTACTAATTTCTTTACCCAAGGACACATTATACACCTATGTAGGGGAAAAGTACAACTAAAGGAACCGAAAAATAGAGCTAAGGCAAGTCATCCCTCACTCTATCTCTTCATCGTTAAATCTTATGAAGTATATTGATTTCCGAATTACTGTGGTGCATCTTCCTTTTACTTTAAATAATAGTTACTTGCCTCAGTTAGTTTTTTATAATAATGATCGTAACTCTTACTTAATTGTCTAATCAGGGGAATAGCTACTTCATAGTAGTGATGGTCCATTAAAAATGTTTTCAGTTGATCTTGTATAGTTTTCATTGAACTTGTTTTGAAATCATCACTGTTCAAATAGCGATCATAAATAGTAATTGTGTCCTTATGCTCATTATGCCACTTTTCATAACTTTCTACCGCAGCTATCTTAGCTTCATTAACCTCTTTTAAGGTCTTTAAATAAATACTAGAACTATTGTCTAATCCAACAAATCTATTTTGGCATGTTCTATAGCATACTCAGCTTCTTCTTGAGTGAATTTTTTATTCTCAACAAGTATTTCTAATAACTTTTCTTTCGAAATCTTGCCACTGTTTACATAAGATTCCGCTTCTTTCACAGCATTCTCCTTCCAATCGAAATTTACTTGTTCTACAGCATAGTCAGCCTCTTTTTGAGTAAATAGTGCAACATTTATCAGTTGCTCAACTAACTTTTCTTTTGAATAACGATACTTTTGAAGTGATTTTGCTGCTAAAACAGCCTGCTCTCTCCAGTCTATATTAAGCTTATATACAGCGTACTGGTTAGCGCCTTCTGAATAATTATAAATCTTTATTTTATTTTTGATAGCCTGCATCGAAATAGGAGAATCCGCTGACAGATTTTTAGCTGTTTCATATGCCCTTTTAAATTCTTTTTCTACTAAAGTTGGAGAAAAAAGTTTTTTAACAAGCAAATTAAATAATAATTCGAAATTATCATTATATTCATCAATTGGATTAGAGTATTTTTCTACAGGATAAGTTACTTTTTTCCATGAATAACTCGAATGCTTATGAGCATTCTCATAAGCTCTATCATAACTATTTAACATAAGAGCTACAACTACTACCATCAATACAAAAATCGAAACAAACATCCAAAAAATAAATTTCAAAAATTCTTTCATAATGAATACCTTTACTTGTTTGTAGTCAAATTAATTTGTTATTTTGTTCTTAATAAAGCAATATTGTAAACTCAACGATCTCATTTATACAGATACTTCCTAACTATGTGTATTTTTTCTTTTAGGACAGAATAGACAATCTGTATCCTAGTCACCTTTTAGTTGCACTTGCGTATGGGCTAGCAGGTCTCCAAGATGCCTCTTATCTTTCCTAAACAGCGTCATTGCTAGTAAGGAAACTGCTAGTAAAGTCGCCGAAATAGAGAGGATAATGGATAATCCATCAAAATTACTATAGAAGCCATGAATTGTGCCCATATGACCGAGTTGCCAAGGTAAAAATTTAATGGTGTTTCTGATCAAGCTAGCTTGTACTGTTTTTTTCTGGTAGACCAGTTCAAGTCCTGCTTTTACCTTCCCAAAACTCCCATTTTTTGCATAATCCAAGTATGTGAAAAGGAGTGTGATTGGTAAAATAGAGGTAAAAAATACGAGCCACTGCGACTGAATTTCTGTAAACTCTGGGACACCATTAAAAAAAATAATGTAAATAAGCATCGAAACTATAAACAGAAAAACTAAATAAGTTAGAATGAAAAGATAATCGAATAGAAATTCTATCATTCTTTTTTTAACCGAAATAGGATTGATTGCTAACATCTTCATCACCGTCTCCCCCTTTCTCATCTCCATTATAATATAAGGGTACGAATAAAGAAACTATTTATAAAAAAAGACTGCAATCTAGCAATTGCAGTCTTCAAACCTACTTATCTTCTCTATAAATAACAAAGCCATTTGGCTGAATGATCAATCGACCATCGGATATATTCACAAGACTGATCAGATTTGCCTGTCCTCTTTCTAAGACAACGTCTTTCTTTGAGTGGTTAAAGTAGGCTTTGAGAATATCACCTTCATATTGCCATTCCACTGCCACCACATCTGGCTCCACTTCTTCCAGACTCACTTTACCATACTGAATCATGCCCGCTACTTCTTTTCGGAGCTGGATCAAGTCCTTCATAAAGTTTAGCATGTCATTGTCAGCTGCCACGCGCTCCCATGGCATGACACGGCGGCAATCTGGGTCTGGACCACCGATGAGAGCTAGCTCTGTTCCATAGTAGATACAAGGCGTACCGCGTTGCAAATAGAGGAAAGCGAGAGCAGACTTAACAGACTGGAGATCACCTTTGGCCGTCGTCAGGATGCGCTCTGTATCATGCGAGTCCAAGAGATTAAACATAACCTCAGAGATCTGCTGCCTGTAGTACATAGACTGGCTATTGATCTCCCAAATGAAGCGCTGTGTCTCCTTATGTCCTCGCAGGAAATAATCCTTGATACTTTCAGAGAGCGGGTAATTCATAACGGCATGGAACTCATCGCCATTGAGCCAAGGTTGGGACGAATGCCAGATTTCTCCGAGGATATAGAGGTCCGGTTTCTTGGCCAAGACTGCTTTACGGAAATCGCGCCAGAATTGATGGTCGATTTCATTCGCCACATCCAAACGCCAAGCATCGATATCAAACTCTTCAATCCAGTATGTCGCCACCTTCAAGAGATAGGCCTTCACCTCTGGATTAGCCGTATTGAGCTTGGGCATATAGCCCGCAAAGGCAAACGCATGGTAAGACAAGTCGCGACTATTCCACAAATTATCAGTCTCTACCGGGAATTCCTTGATGTGGAACCAGTCCTTGTATATCGAACTCTCCCCGTGTTTGAGCACATCCTGCCATTGAGGTGAATCATAGCCAATATGGTTAAAGACGGCATCCAGCATGATCTTCATCCCACGCGCGTGGGCCTCTTTCACTAGCTGTCGGAAGGTCTCCTTATCACCAAAATGTCGATCAATTTCAAAATAATCAATGGTATCGTACTTGTGACTGCTCGGAGATTCAAAAATCGGGCAAAGGTAGAGCCCTGTAATCCCTAACTCCTGCAAGTAATCTAAGTGATCGATAATCCCTTGTAAATCTCCACCAAAGAAATCCAATATTTTAGGAGCAATTGATGCATCCCAAGGGCGAACGCCTTCCGGAGAAAGGGCTGGATTCCCATTGGCAAAGCGTTCTGGGAAGATTTGGTACCAAACCGTCTGCGCCGCCCAATCTGGAACAGCACAACCATCAATCTCATGGATAAAAGGAAGCTTAAATCCGTTCATGACGAATTCAAGGTTCTCCTTGTTATAGGAAGCCACACCTCGATCTCCGTACAAGACCTTCTGTCCTTTTGTATCTTCTAATTCAAAGAGGTACTGGATCCGAGCATGGCCAACAGATACCGACACTTGCCAGTAATCAAATAGGTCGTCTGTCGTCACTTTATCCATTTCCTTGGATGCCTCATAAAGACCCTCTATAAAAATAAAAGGATCCCCATAGTGCAAGACAATCCGTTTGATATCTTCTTTCTTGGTCCGGATGCGAATGTGGAGCTGGCCGTCCTTATAAAGATAGGCGTACTCCGATTCAGGCCGATGATAAATAGCTGTTAATTCCATCTGTCTAGTCTCCTACTTTTATTTCTTTTCTCATCATTTATCAATTTATGCAAACGATTACACAAAATCATTTATTAGTATACAACTTTATGAAAAGGTTTGCAAGATATTAGAGGAGATCATTCATAACTTCTAACTTTTTTAAGATTGTATTGCACATAAAAAGCCCAACGATTGGGCTTAAAGATTTTTGTTGAAGCAATGACTTTACCTTATAAGCATCACTTTATACTGTTTCCTACTAAAATATACTACAGTTCTATATTTCTGTTAATAGTTTATTGAACAGTTGTTCGAGCTTACTAGTATCTCCATAAACTGTTCCATCCATATATAAGTGATAGATATCATCATCTAAACCAATTGAAATTTCACATTCATAACCTTTCATCAAAGCTAAAGAACGGATAACTTCTCGTTGAGTACGACCATTTCCTTCTCGAAATGGGTGAAAATAATTTAGATTATCTAATATCTCAGCTAAACTTTTACAAATCTCAATTTTATTATTTGCGTTAAGTAAATAGTTTGAAAGCAAAGTATTTAAAAATTTTTCTGCCATATCAAAAGACTGAACTGGCATAAAAGCATTTCCACTTTTAGAGATATTTACTTGACGGTATTGACCTGCCCAAGTATACATTCCTTCAAAAAGAAACTTATGAATCTTTAAAATATCTGAAACAGTATTTACTTCAATTGGATTAATAAACAGTTTTAAACTTTGACTTGCTACTAAACGATATTCTAATTCTCGTGCTTTATTATCATTTTTCTCATTAAATTTATTTATGAGAACAGATGAATGGGGATAGGTGTACAAATTATCAGGGTCTATATAATCATACCCATCATATATTTTTCTGACCATTATCCAACTCCTAATGCAACTGCCTCTTCTCTCAGTCGCTCCACGTCTTCTACCGTGGGATGCCATCCTTCAATCATATTGGTGCTCAGAGCAAACCAGACGCTCTTAAAAACCTTTTTGTTGTCAAAAACCACACCCATAATCATCATTTTTTCTTTATCTACATCTAAGGTCATATTCTACCTCCGTCCTATTATTATAGCATATTTTCAATCATTTTAGTTCTCCTATTTAGTACTTACCCTACAACAAAAAGCCCAGCAATTGGGCTTTCTTATTATCAAAATAACTGATCCTCATTCCTTACTTGTATGCCTCTTTCCGAGACTTAGTGCTTGCTCTTCTGACATCTGAACAACCTTAGAAAAATTAGTATTGCGAGGCATGTTGTCTAAAGAATACCAATAAACATCCGCACTCCCATTTCTTGCCACATATACTACTGGAGCCAATTGACGACTTGGTTCTGTAGGCTCCACAGGTTGAACTGGCTGAGCTGGCTCTACTGATTGACTCGGTTGAGGAGCTTGACTTGGTTGGGTCTCTACAGGAGGACTGGCAGGTTGTGCTTGACTACTTGGCTCAGTCGGAACCAGTGATGGAGTTGCTGTTCCTTTTACATAATCAATCGTTGCATTCTTAGAGTAGTTGTCCAAGGTAACAGTGGTAATCCCATAAGCATCTACAGATTCTTTTGGACTTCCTAGGTTTATACGGAGTAGATTTCCTTCTTGATCAATCCCAACATACTGCAAGATGACTTGTCTCGGAATTAATTCATCACCCTCATAAACCGGGGTCACCTTGTAGTCTAACCAATAATGAGGGTGAGTCGCCAACCAACTATCCAAGCGCTTTTCATAGTAGAGCATCCCCTCATTATTACTATCAGCAGTGCCACTATAATTTCCACTATTGGTCCAGGCAGTTAAGGGAACTAAATTTTTCCCTTCATTAGACAAGCCACTAAATTGATAGCCGACCAGATGCCCTCTATGGAACAACCAGGCCTTCTTCCCTTTGTTTCCATAGGACAGCTTATAATTATGCCAGCCTACTGGATTGTAGGTAAGCCGTGGCTCTCTTTTCTGCTTTGGTTCATCCTTGTCTTGTAACTGTATATGTGCTGAAGTTGCACGACCTAAATGATCAAACTCACCTAGAACGAGCTGCTTGCTACCAGTAAAAGGTAACAGGTTAAGACTTTGGTAATCGAGTCCAGTTTGCTGAGCTTGAACCCCATGAACAAAGATTAAGGACATGAAAACCGCGACTATCCCAACGATGACATTTTTAAAAAAACCTTTTATAACCATAATAAACTCCCGCATTACTATCTAGTATTATTATAGCAGAAAAAAGCGGTTACAAACATAGAAATTCGGTTTAGATTTCAATTTTTAGTTTGATTAAATAAAACAATGGATCCTCTTTAGTAAGTTTTTACAACCAGTCCACATCAACACCAGCATCATCAAAAATTGCTTTGACTTTGTCGAAAGCACTGGAAAGGAAGGGAAATTAAAAAAATAATCAGCTTATTGGATTTAAACATGAATGTTCCTACTTGTTATTTGATTATGATTAGATCAATTGGACAGATTTTTCTATAGTATAAATTTAATGACCAATAAAAATAACATAGCAGTCAGTTTTACAACTTACTACTTTTCATATGATAATTTACAAATGTCTTTCCAGCCACTCGATCTTTTTAAAATCCTTATTGTCATTGTGATCATTTCGATAGGAGTCTTGAGAAGAAGCTTTGTAAATACTTAGATACTGCTCCATACTTGGAAGACGAAAAGTGATTCCTTCAATGTGAATAAGATCTATATCCGATTCCGAAACTCCTGCAAAATCAGGTAAGGAATCGATACTTCCAAATTCAACACTCACTCGATCCTTTTGGAATTCATGCTCATGAATATCTATTAAGACGTAGCCTAAGTCTTTCATCACTTTCATTATCTTGTCCCAGTCATAAATTCTGAGATGATCAGGTGCTTCCCAACCTCTAGGGTCACCAGGCACATGAATGTCAATGTCAGACGGCCCCCAATTTTCTTTCGTTCTAAACTCCAATCCCAAAGAACCCATCAGTGTCGGTATAATTCCGACTCGATTTAAATGGAAACAAATGGTTTTAAATTCTTCAAATAAGAGACTCATGTTTACTCTAAACCTTTCATCTAAATGTTCGTTTACACTTTAGTTACCTAAATCAAGATTTAGATAATGAAAACTAGTCAATTTTCTCAATAATATTTCCAAGTTTATCTAATACAAGACAGGAATGATCATTTAGTGGAATTATGGGAACATTAACGAGTTCTTCAGCTTTATCCCTATTAGCTTTATCATTCCATGAATCGTAATGGACACTAATTAAAAACTGATTAAAGAGTCCTAATCCATCTTTTATCTTTATCTGATGATCTGAATTATCATTTGGTGAGACATAGACTTTTTCTCCTAATAATAGGGCTCCTGCAGAAAATCCTATAATTTTCGCCTCTTTTTTAAGCATATGATCGATATATTTTTTGAACTCCTGATTGACATAAGTAGCTATATATTTTTCCGTATTTCCACCACCGATAATAATTAGATCAGCATCTAGATAGCTATCAAAATCAATCTGCTCAGTGTCCAGGAGCAGGTAATCAACGTTTAGATTAGGAAAATGACTTTGAAAAACTTCCGTGTACTTTTTCATGTACGGTTCCCAATTTTCTCGATAAACTGTAAAAATGACAATTCTTTCGATCTTCCTTGATGAAACAATTTTATTAACAATCGTATGGTTCTTTATCGGCGGATTTCCACCTATCAAAAAAATTTGTTCGTCCAATCTTTCACACTTTCTAAAGATACATAAATTTTGACCACGTTCTGAAATTATAATTTTTTCTTAAAACATAATATTCTTTTTATTGACTGACTAAAGACGAACCAGAAATGCTACACACTCAACTGAATAAAAAATTTTATGTATTAAACCAAACTGACAAATCATCATCAGAAACAAAATACTTCCAAGCAACTGTAAATCCATAGAGTTCTTTATATTCTTCAAGCCATTCTGCATAATATGGAACTCCAACGGGTGTTTCAGAGACTTCCTGTTCTAATTAAGAATATGGATGAGCCACAATACCTAGATCAATATTATCTACTTGCCAATTATAACCCTCTTTATGTTCACCACCTAAATTATCTATTAATCTAGCACTCCTTAAATCAATATCTGAGCAGATTGTCAATGATTTAAACTTTTCAAAATGAGGATTGAGAGGTTTTATGTAATAAGAAGCCTCCACATAGTATTTATCATCATTATTTGGATAATGTGAACCAATGGAAATTTTTATGGGGGATCCATTAAGTTCTAACCAAAAGTTTCCGATTGGTGTTTTTAGGATATCATAAGCTTGTTTAGAATTTATCGCGTCTTTAGCTTTTGATAAATCACAGATAATTCCTTCACGTATTAAACTGTTTTTGGTTTCTATTATTTTTTCGTTTATAGTAGATAGTTTTCGTTCTACTTTTTTTATTTTTTCAAGAGGAAATGGCGGTTTATTTGCTTGTCTTTTATAAACTTCAGTAACTTGTGCTTCTTTTAGTTGAGATCTGTTCCCAACAGGAACTTCAATCCAATCAAATTTCTCTATTGACTCATCAGGACAATAGTACACATATTCTTTATCATTTGGAAAGAATCGAACATTACAAAAATTCAATTCTTTACATGGTTTCCATAACAACTCTGGTTCTAGGGGTCTTCTTTTAAAATAATGTGTTTCGTCTCTATCCCAATAATCTTTATACATCCATATATTACAATAGGGGCAAAAATACTCATCATAATCGTCCAAATAACATTGATTAGCACCACATGTCTTACATATAGAATCTTCATCAATAAAACCCTCAAGTTCAACACCATTGACATACAGAGCATAATCATCTTCTGGTTCATAAACAGTTATCTCAACGGAATGTGGCAAACAACTCAACCAATCATCAAGTGGAAAAGAATAGATACTATAAATAGTAACTTCATCCCACCTCTCTTTTAGTGATTTACCATCATAAATCTTTGCTTCAAAAAGTTCATCAGCAGTCTAAAATCTTCTACCATCAGGTAAGTCACATAGACCCGCCCAATAGGGCAAGGGATCATTTTCTGAATAACCAATATACCGAAACTCTGTTATAGGATCACTTTCAAACGAGAAGCAAGTTTCGTCTATATTCTTTCCAGCCTTAAATTCCTGAAGTAAATAATCTATATGTAATCTTTGAATATCATTCCCAATTGAAGTTTTAGAGCTATAAGGAATACCCAATTTAAAATCAGTTACCTTAAATGAAAAATAGCCATCTAAAAGATGAAAATGAAGGTAATTGTCTTCAAGGTATAGAGCATGAAGCCACCATTTAGATAATCCACCCATATCTTTCATGAGGAAATCACTAACACCTTCACACTTTAAATCCCAAACTAGTGAGGAAGAGTTTGTAAAATCACTTGAGGTTCTATCCTCTTCAATTGTTAGATATAAAAATTGCTGGTCACTATTAAAACTGAAAGAGCTTATGATACAGTCAGTAAAATTATTTACCTTTTTTAAATAATCCGAAAGTTCATTTACTTCTGTTAAATAATGTATTCGTTTAGTCCACATTATCTTCTCCATTTTATTAAACTAGTAATAGGGGGGGACATTTATTCCCATTAACTTATTATCTTTGGTAACAAAAACATCCCCAGAGTGTTTATGGAAATAGAATTCATCTCAAATAAGTTATCAAACCTAGTAGACGATATGAGTGGTCACTTTGATACTTCCCCACTAAACAAGAAAATGCCTTACCTACAAGGCTTTTCTTAACCCCTTTCGTTACAAGGTTTCTAGGCTTTTACCAGCAAAGCTACACACTCCACGTGGTGCTGAGAGCTTTCTTCTATACTAATAGACGAAAGGGTGTGAAAATGATTTTTAAATGATACTGTGGAACGGAACAGTAGCCCTAGTATTGACTACTGTCGTTTCTATTCATATTGGCTATTCTAGGACTGAGATGAAAAAATCTATAAATGCTCAGAATAAAATTGAACCCGCAAATCTCCCCAAAACAATGGTGAGTCATGTACTTGTATTATTCCGAAAAAATACACCTCTGGTGCAGTGAGACAAATTGGTGTATCTTATAGTGGCTTCGTAGATGAAAGCTATACTCTACTATCACTCTTTGATGATGTAGAACAAATTGAAAAAGATAATAGACTTCAGACAGCTATTAATGTTGTCAGAGAACAGTTTGGTTTTTTAGCCATACAAAAAGGAACCGTCCTAACTGAAGGTTCCAGAAATATTGAACGCAGTAAACTTATCGGTGGTCATTCCGCGGGTGGATTGGAGGGATTAAAATGAAACAAGAAAAAAATACAGTACAATTTTCAGAAATCCGTAGCAAAGGATGTAATGATATTGAAATGCTTGAAAGATTTTTACATGGAATCGTTGAAACAGCAACTTCAAAACTTCGTCAGAGAAAACTCAAAACAACTGAAATATCGATACGACTAGTACATGCTAAATCTGAAAACCGATTACCATTGGAATTTACATTTAGCATTAAGCCAACAAGCTCATCTGTGATAATCTATACTGAGGTAATCAATCGCTTTAAAGAATGTTACACAGGTGGGGGAATTCAAGGTTTTACGATTCAATTTGATAAAAATACCCTTGCCTCTGCATAGAAAGGATTTGATATGATTGACCGTTCATATTTACCATTTCAATCAGCAAGAGAGTACCAGGATACAAAGATGCAAAAATGGATGGGCTTTTTCCTATCTGAACATGCATCAGCACTCTCTGATGATACAAACAAAGTAACGTACATGTCTGACTTATCACTAGAGAAGAAATTATTACTCCTCAGTCAAGTATACGCCGGGCAGCTACGCACACGCATTCAAGTGATTGAAAAAAACAAGCGTGTTTCCTACACTGGAACAATACCAAGTCTGACCAAAGATTTCATTTTGATAAAAACTACAACAGGTCACATCAATTTGAAATTAAAAGACATTATTAGTATTGAACTTGTCGAGGAGGTGCTCTATGAATCAGCTTGAGTTTCAGCGTAATCACCTACAAATGGACTATTATAGCGAGAGCTACCAAGATTTTGAACGTGACTTCTACCGCTACTCTAACATGAATATTCCATTGACCTTCCTAACTGATGATATCCTAAAAACAATGGCGACTTCACGTAAGAATTACTTTGTCCTCAATAAGGAAAAGTCCAGAGATAACCGCGATCACTTCTTCATATTTGAAGTAAGTACCGTAGATGAGAATCCGCTAATCTATCATTATACATATAAGAAAACTACAATATATTTAGCAGAAAAATAGGAGCAGTTCAATTGACTGTTCCTATTTTTAATATTCATAAAATCTAAAGTCTTTATACTCTTTAACAATGGAGTCGCCAACCAGAACAGACTATACTGACCAGCGACTACCTTAAATTTAATGTTTCAGATTTATTTTCTTATCTCTAATTTCATAAACTACATCTGCTACATTTTCGAGTAATCGTTTATCGTGGGTGATAAACACGATAGTTCCGGTGTACTCCTTCATTAGTATTTCCAAAGCCTCTAAACTTGGTATGTCAAGGAAGTTACTGGGTTCATCCATTATTAGGATGTTATATCTACCCATGAGCATTTTAGCAAGCAACAATTTTATAATTTCTCCACCGCTTAAAACAGATAAACTTTTTCCAATATCGTTCTGTTTGAACCCCATAGATGCTAGCACTGAACGAATTTCTGATATATTGTAGTCACAATCCTTCTGCATAAACTCCATAACATTCTGATTACTGTTGTACTTGTAACCATTCTGTGCAAAGTAACCTATTTTTGCCTTAGGCGAAATAGAAATTCCTTCTTCATGGTTTAAGATCATTTGGATTAAAGTTGTTTTTCCGATTCCATTACCACCAGTTAACGCCACTTTTGCTCCTAACGGAATTTGAAAAGATGCATTTTCAAACAGAGCCTTATCCCCAAATACTTTATTAATTTCTGCACCGACTATAGGGTATGGATTATGGAGCTCCAATGCTTTACTTTGCCTGAAACGAATTCTGCGAATGCCTTCCGGAGCTTCTACTTTTCCTAAGGCCGCAATCCTGTGCTCTAGGGTTTTAGCAGCATTATACATCTTTTTTTCCTTACTTCCTATTGATTTTTGATGAGCTAAACGCCCTCCGTCTTCAGTACTTTTTTTCTTTGAAGAACCTTTTGCCTTCTGTTCTATTTTACGAGCCTGTTTTCGCTTTTCCTCCGCAGCCCTTTCCAATCGGGCACGTTCCGCAATAAATTGTTCGTATTCTGCAGCTTGGCTCTTACGTTCTTCCTCTTTCTGACGAAGATAATCAGAATAGTTTCCCCAATACTCAGTGATTTTGCCATCTTTCAGTTCCCATATTTTATCTACTATTTCATCAAGAAAATAGCGGTCATGGCTAATAACTAACAGTGCACCTGTAAAATATTTTAGCTGTCCTATTAGAAAATCAATTCCTTCACGGTCTAAATGGCTCGTAGGTTCATCCGCTAAAATACCATGAACCTGTGCCGATAAGGCCTGTGCTATTTTAAGCCTTGTTTCTTCACCACCGCTCATAGTCTGTATATTTAATTGCTCAACACCTAGCTTGCCTACAAGTGCAAAATCTTTTTCCTCCTGCAGAGTTACTTCGTCCAACTGGGGAATATAGGCAAGTTCACCCAGACGATTCATTTTACATCCTGGGGGAGTTAATTCTCCTAAAAGTACCCTGAGTAAAGTGCTTTTTCCAGCACCATTTGCTCCTACTAAACCAATACGGTCATAATCATATACTTCTAATTCATTTATATCTAAAACATCGCGTCCTTTGAATTCCACACGAATGTCTTTTGCTTTTAATATTAATTCCATAACATTTCCTCCTGTCTATAATCGCATGCTTTCATTTGCTTGTATGCAGGGAAAACCCTGCGATTTTAGCAGGAAGAGTTACATGAAAATAAGATACATAAATATTCCTCCAATATTGTTTATTTTAAATCTAATTTTCTAACCTCAGTTATCATTTGGCAAACTATAGCAATGCCAATAATTAAAATACCTGATAGTAAAAACCAATGATTTACACCGATTTTATCAGCAAAGAATCCAGAAAGAATTAACCCAATTGGCATAGCAAGTGACATGATACTTCCGATCAAAGAAAATACACGTCCTAAATATTCAGGCTTAATTTTCTCCTGAAAAAGAGCTGTTTGCACACCGCTATAAAATGGCACCGAAAGCCCCATTATTGCACAGCAAACTACGAATATTACAAATCCATTTGGAGGAAGTATTCCCGAAACGGCTAAACTGGTCCCCATTATAAAAAATGAACTTGTTATTAGTAATACATGCTTTTCGAAGCCCCCTAATCTTCCTAATAATAAGCCTCCTGCTAGCATCCCAAATGCAAAGGAAATTTCCGTAATAGAAATATGCACAGGCGTTCCATTAAAGTGTTCCATGCTTATTAAAGGAAATAGTGCATTGATTGGCATATAAACAAAAGTATATAGTGTTCCTAAGAGTAATAAGGCAAACAATCCTTTGTTTTGTCTCAGAACCACAACTCCTTCTTTCATCTCCCTTATGAAATTTGGTTCTAAACTTTGCACTTGATTACCCAGCTTAGGTATACGTACAATTGCTACCGTAATAGATGCAATCACAGCACCCAATACGTCGATGGCAATAATAGCATTTAAATCCCAAACGGAGTATAAGAGTGCTGCAACTGCCGGACTAACAATATAGCTTATAGACTGCAAAGACTGACTATAGCCTGCGCATTTCGTTAGCTGTTCTTCTGGTACTAAAAGTGGTGTAACCGCATTGAGTGCTGGGGTATGAAAAGCTGTTCCAATGCTACGGATAAACAATACTATCATAATCATCCAGACAGGTAGCTCCATACAGAATGCAACAATAGCAAGCACTGCACCAGCTGCTGCGATAATTAAATCGGCACCAATCATTATCTTCTTCCTATCATGACGATCCACTAGCACACCAATGGCAGGTCCCAAAATCGCATAGGGTAAAAAACCTACTAATGAAGCCATAGACAAGACCATCGCAGATCCTGTTTTTTCTGTAAGGTAAAAAATAATCGCCATTTGCAGGATGGCACTAGTGATTAATGATACTGCTTGCCCTGCCCATATTGCATAAAATTTTCGTTTCCAATTGTTGTATTTTTCCATTTATATTATCTCCTGCATATTATTTTGCTTGAATTTCTATTTTGAATAGCATTCTAGGCAATAAAAAATGCAGGCCAAACCCCACAATGTGGCTTTTGGTCTGCATACATACAATTTGGAAACATTCATATTAAAGACATAGTTAAATAAAGGTATAGTTAAATAACCAATATCCTCACCGTAACTAATGAATGCTCAATATCGTATAAATAAGCACAACAAAAAAGCCTATCATCGGGTATAGATTCTGCTTTTTTTATTGCCAGCTTATCTTAAACGCATTGAGGCTGTCATAGTTTCGGTTCCTCCTACATCTTTGTTTATATCAGTTTATAGTATAACACAACAAGATGATATGTTCAATATAAAAGTTATGGAATGAGACTCATACTTCCAATTCGATGCCAGATTTAAAGGATATGACGAAGTTTTCTTCATAGACTGTAACGCTCTGGATTATCTTCCTTAGTAGCAAGCGATTAGCTTTCACAAAATCTTCTGTTTGTAGTTTTAAAAATTCATCAGGATTTTCTAACTCAACCTCAAAATATTTCATTTTACATTCCCTCATTTCATTTATTGATAAATTGAGTTTGCAAAAAAGAGTGGACAATTTTTGTCTACTCTTAACCTTTAAAATAGTTTTTTTTAATCGATTTGAAGTTGCCTAAATTATTACTTATTCGGTAAAATGAAGTATTGCTTTCAACAGATTTCCTTCAACTACACTTCACTTGATTCAAACAAGGTGGGTACATTTCTATTCCCACAAACTCCTTGTCAATGGAAACAAACACGTACCCACAGGGTAAATGGAAATAGAAACTGATAATTTCTAGCTATCACTTCTACTCATTCCAAAAATTTTCTCACTCTGATACTTACCCACCATAAAGCAAAAAGCCTTGCAATCAAGGCTTTCATTATCCCTTTCGTTCAAAGGTTTCTAAGCTTTTACGAGCAGAGCGACACACTCAGCGGTTCGCTATCTCCGTTCTGTCTGCGTGCTAGCACTTGTCAATCACGGACAGCTATCGCATGGGCGGAAGTAAATGCTAATCTTCGTCGTTTTACTCCTTGACTAGCAAACTTACCGCCTCAACATGATGCGTTTGCGGAAAAAGATCCACTGGCTGGACTTTCTTCAATTCATAGCCCAGTTCTTGATAGAGTTTGATATCACGCGCCATAGTTGCCACATTACAAGATATATAGGCGATACGGTCAGCTCCTGTTTGAGCACTTGCTTTGATGAAGCTTTCGGTCAAGCCCTTGCGTGGTGGATCGACCAGAATGGCGGTTGGTTGGATGCCTTCCTTGAGCCAATTCTTCATGGCATTTTCTGCTGTGTCACAGACATAGTGGGCATTGGTGATGCCATTTATACTAGCATTCTTCTGGCTATTCTCCACAGCTTCTGGGATGACCTCTACCCCATAGACTTCTTTGACGTGCTTGGCAACTGACAAGCCAATAGTCCCAATTCCTGAGTAGGCGTCAATCACCACATCATCTTCTCTTAAGTCCGCAAAGTCAATGGCTGTTTGATAAAGTTTCTCTGCCATTTCGGTATTGACCTGGTAAAAGGCTGGTCCAGAGATTTGGAAATCATTTCCCAACATTTGGTCCGTAATAAAGTCTTGACCATATAGCGTACGCCATTCTTTCCCAAAAATGGAATTTGTATTCTGATCGTTGATATTTTGCATGACAGATTTGATGGCTGGGAATTGCTTGATCAGCTGCTCGATCAATTGGTCCACACGGAAAATCTTGGGACGAGTGGTGACCAAAATGACCATGATTTCTCCAGAATGGTGGCCTCGGCGGACCACAAGGTTTCGAATCAGACCAGACTGTTCCTTCTCATCATAAGGCTTGAGATCAAAACGACGAATCAAATCCCGAAGCGCCAAGACCACTTGGTCAATGACTGGATCCTGGATATAGAAATCTTCGATCGGCATCAAATCATGAGAGTTCTTCCGAAAGAAGCCTGTCTCAACCTGACCATTGACGCGACGAACAGGGACTTGGGCCTTATTGCGGTATTGAACAGGATGGTCCATTCCCAGGGGCAGGGGTACTTCTATATCTGAGATTCCCGCCATCTTGTAAAGACTATCCTTGACCTGCTTGGCCTTAAATTTTAATTGCTCAGGATAGGCTAGGTGGCCTAAGTCAGCAATACCTGTACGCAAGTAAGCCAGGTCTAGCTCCTCATTACGATGAGGGGACTTTTCTAGGTACTCCTCTACTTTACCGTAGCCGATCTTTTTAGTGACCTTGAGCACGCGCATGCGGATGACTTCTCCTGGCAAGGCATTCTCCACAAAAAAGACCAGGCCATCGACCTTAGCCACTCCTGCTCCTTCGTGCGTCAAATCAACAATTTCTACGGTTACAATTTCATTCTTATTTAGCATGTTTTTATCTTTCTACAAATTAAAAGGGACGGAGTTTGGAACACTCCTATCCCTTAATTATATCATCTTAAGCCCATTTGGGACAATTTCTTTTTATAAGCATCGAAATCGACCAGCAATCCTTGACCACCATACATATCGTAGGCATCGACCCAATCCCCATTTTCTGGGATTGTGATGCGTTCTATCCCCTTGCTGGCACTTCCGACTAAGCCAATCCCGTTAGTTAACAAGAAGGAGAACGGTACATTGGTCGAGGTCATAGCAAAGACCTTTCCTAGTGCTTCAGAACCAGTGAAGAGTTTAGTTGGATCCTTGATTTGGTGAACAATGGCAGACATGACTTCTTGTTGGCGTCTCGTCCGTCCAAAGTCTCCCTCATCATCTTTACGGAAACGAGCATAGTTGAGGAGGGTCCGGCCATCCATCCGTTGTTTTCCGACCTTAATGGTCTGATTCGGAACAACGCCATCCTTCATATTCAAGTCATCAGGGACTTCAACTTCAGACACAGTTTCACCATCAATGGTGGAGAATTGAGCATTCATCTCCACCCCGTTAGGGAAGAGGGTATCGATGGCTGTCGCAAAGGTTTGGAAATCGACCATGGCATAGTATTGGATATCAATGTCAAAGTTATCCTTGAGCATCTGACGGACCAATTCCGCTCCTTGGTTGTTATTCTGCTCTCCAATGGTAAAGGCTGTATTCAGCTTCTGGTCATAGTAGTCTGAGTAATCTGGATCCGTCTGCTGGCTCACACCGTCAATATGGACAAGTGTGTCCCGCATAAAGCTAACCATCTTGATCTTGCCATCTTTATTATTGACATTGACCACCATGATGGAGTCCGTTCGAGTCTCAGACGAGCTTTCCCCTATTCGACCATCTGTACCCAAGATAAGAATATTGACCCCGTCACTGGTCTTCTGGCCGTTAAAATACTCTTTAACAGCTGGTTGAGCATTGGTTCCACCAGGTTTGCTATTCAAGCCCTTAAGAAACATAAAGACCATCCCACCAAGAACCAATAATAAGAAAACAGCAATCCACTTTAAAATACGTTTGAAGCGGATTTTTCTTCCCTTCTTACGTTTGGGAAGACCTGTTACTTCCTCTCGATTCTTTTTATTGGATTTGGCTTTATCCTTTCGACTACGTGATGGATAGACAGGTAATTCATCAGACTCATTTTCTCCTCTACTTGAAGAAGCCTCAGACTCTTCAGCAATTGCTGAAACGGGGTCATCTTGGAAACGTCCCTCTGATTTATTTTTTAGGTACTTGTATTCCGACTGCTCTTTCTCGTTCAGGTAATGGTAGTTGGAATAAAGGTAATCCAATCTCTTTTGTTCATGATAGGATAGGTTTTCTGATTCTCTACTCATACGTTCTCCGTTTCATTGTCTTTTAGCACATAGACCGAATAGTGGCCTAAGGTTTTGATGGAAACTCCTAGGGACTCCAGTTCTTGATAGGTAGAAGCAAACAGTAATTCGTCAGCATCCACCACATCGATGATAAAAAAATATTCCCCTAGGGCCGTCTTTAAAGGACGGCTCTCAATTTTTGTTAAATTTAATTCTCTTGAAGCAAATGTAGATAGGGCCTGGCATAAGGAACCTGCAATATTACTTGGTAAGGTAATGGCCAGACTGTCCTTGCAGGCAACACTCTTTAAGGAGCGACTGCCTTCAAAAGGCCGCTGACCAAGAATCCAAAAGCGGGTATAATTCTGATCCATCTCTTGAATATTACTGGCTACAACTTCCAGACCATATTCATCCTTGGCCTCCAAAGGCGCAATGGCTGCAATAGGTAGTTCGGGATGTTGTGAGACATAGCGAGCTGCATAGGAAGTCGAAGTTGTCATCTCCAGTCTGGCTTGAGGAAAATGCTCTTGGACATAGGCTTTTCCCTGGGCTAATGCCTGTGGATGCGAATAGATGACTTCAATGACTTGATCCTGCTTAACAGCCAAGAGTTGTTGCTTAATGGGATAAACCACTTCTGCGATAGCCTGGAAACTGGCCTGGTGAAAGAGATAGTCAATGGTCTCATGGACACTGCCTTCAATGGAGTTCTCAACAGGGATGACTGCATAGTCTACTTGATGGGATTCATAGGCTTTCAATACCTCAGTAATAGAACCATAAGGACACAATGCAGCGTCTTGAAAACTTTCTAGAGCTACATGATGGGTAAAGGATCCCTTAGGACCGAGATAAGCTACAAGCATCGAATCATCTCCACAATTTCTTCAGGTGTCTTATCAGCAACATCAAGCACATGTGTGGCTACTTCTTCATATAGGGGCAGGCGTTGTTCATACAAGGCATGAAACTCCTCTTGAGTCTTATCAAGAAAGAGAGGCCGCTTATTTACAGGATCAGTTGCCAGTCGTTGATAGATGCGATCAAAATCAATCCGCAAATAAATATTACAAGGATTCTTCTTGAGGAGCTCACGATTTTCAGACCTCAAGACAATCCCCCCACCAGTTGAAATGACGGAACTCTGTCCATTTAGCAATTCTTGCAACAAAAGCGACTCTTGCTGGCGAAAACTCTCTTCTCCAAAGCGAGCAAAATAGTCCGAAATCGGCATTTCTAAGCGTTGAACCAAGAGCGCATCCATATCTACAAAAGTTGGATCTAATAAACGACCAATGGTCGTTTTCCCTGCTCCCATAAAGCCGAGTAGTACTTTAGGCATGGGACACCTTTTCTAAATCCTCAAAGAAGGAAGGATAACTGGTATTAATAGCTTCTGCACGCTCGAGTTTCACTTCACCCTCTCTTACAAGCAGGGCTGCAATCGCCCCCATCATGCCGATCCGGTGGTCGCCAAAGGTTTGCAGACTAGCAGCATGCAAGGGCGTTTTCCCTTCAATGATCATACCATCCTCTGTTGGAGTGATGGACGCTCCCATAGCGTTTAGACTATCTGCCACAACTTGAATGCGATCCGTTTCTTTAACTTTCAATTCTTCAGCATCTTTGATAATGGTTCGTCCGGAAGCCTGAGTTGCTAAAAGAGCAATGATTGGAAGCTCGTCAATCAAGCGAGGAATCAAATCACCTGAAATTTCTGTTCCATGGAGGTCTGAAGTCTCTACGACAAGGGTCGCCGCCTTAGCAACTGGATCAAGATCCAAGATTTGAAGCTTGCCACCCATTTTTTCAATAACCTCTAGAATGCCTGTACGAGTTTCATTGATGCCGACATTCTCTAGACGAATCTGACTATTAGGGACAATCAAACCAGCTACCAACCAAAAGGCCGCACTGGAAATATCACCTGGTACCGTAACCTCACAGGCTTGGAAGCTTTGAGGCCCACGTAGGCGAATCTCTTTGCCCTTCACGCTGATCCGGCCACCGAACTGCTGGATCATATCTTCGGTATGATTCCGTGTCAGTTCCTTCTCTAGAATGACTGACTCCCCTTCTGCTTGCATAGCTGCAAAAAGAAGAGCTGACTTGACCTGCGCAGAAGCTACCGGTAATGAATAATGGATTGGTTGTAACTCTTTTGATCCATGCAGATGAAGGGGCAACATGTCTCGATCTGTTTGGCCCTGAATAGTGACTCCCATCTCTCGAAGGGGGATCGCTACTCGGTCCATTGGTCGTTTGGACAAGCTATCATCTCCAACCATGGTAACTGGGAAGGGACTTCCTGCTAAGACACCCGCTATCAATCGAGTAGAGGTGCCTGAATTTCCCATATCCAGATCATTTTTAGGTTGTTGAAAGGCTTCGAAGCCTTTCCCCTCAATGGTGATCACTTGACCATCATCTTGGATAGAGACGCCTAGGTCCCTAAATACTTGAATAGTGGATAAGACATCTTCACCACGTAAGATATCATAGACCTTAGTGGTTCCATGCGCAAGGCTACCAAAGATAATCGACCGATGACTGATTGATTTATCCCCTGGAACACGAATAATTCCATTTAAACCCTTACAATTCGTTTGTAATTTCATGGCTTACCCCTTCAAGCTTTTCTAAAAATTCTACCATAAAAAAAAGCCATTTTCAACGTTCACTTGGAAGGACCTCCAAGAGGAGGGAGAAAAAGAGAGTAGGACAGAAATCGGTCATTCGTTAGAATTCGATTTCGTCGTCCCACCTCCGCACAGTTGAGTAGGGCTGTTAAAGCTGATGAAATCAGCGTAGTAGAGTCCACTCAACAGCTGCGTCTTGCTCGACAATCCAAAGACAATTGAGAGGCTAGGACTTTTGTCCCAGCCTCTCCCTTATTTAAATAAATCTTGAACTGGATCAAAAATAATCCGTTCAATATCTCCTAGATAAACAGATAGTTGCTGTTGTTTGGTGAAAAATTCATTCACAATTGGATTTCCTTGTAATTTTTCAGCAAAATCTTGCATCTTCTTTTGTTGGTCTTCGGTTGGCATTTGTCCAGACTGGATAACCCCATGGATTTCTTGTTGGAAAGCAAGGTAGTCTCCGAATAAAGCTTTTGCATCCGCATCTGCATCAATGGCTTCCTTACTAGCAAGGACAGCTTTGTATTCTGGTAAGTCACGAATTCCACGTGACAATTCATTGGCTATATCATAAATATTTGACATGTGATTTCTCCTTAAAGGTTTGATTTCATTCTATTATACAAAGAATATTTTACATATTGCATTAGAAACTGATGTTTTTAAAAAAATCCTACTTGAGACCTATTTGATCACTACGCTATAATCCGTTTGCTCTGTAATCAGGGCTTCAGCCCTTGCTTGATCTGCAACTGTCTTAAAGGAAATTTGGAGGATTCCATAGACATCTTCCCGGTTTTCCTCATTAATATGAATATTGACCAAGGAAGTCCCACGAAGCAACTCCAAGATCCGAAGGATGACATCTTCTTCGTCTGGGACATCCACAAAAATGTCAAAGGTACTTTCCACCCCGCCTCGTTTGTGGATCTGCATGTGCTGGCGTTGCTCTCGACTCTGATCAAAGAAGGACCAAATGTCATCTTCTTGCCCTTGTCTTATCATATCGGCAACTTGGTCAAGGCGATTTTGAAAGTCCGCTATCCGATCAAGAACAGCACTTGGATTGGACAGCAAGATAGAAGTCCACATGCTGGGCTCACTCTCTGCAATCCGCGTCATATCACGGAATCCACCTGCAGCAAAGCGACCCGTAAGGCTATGCTCCTCTGTATAAGCAGCTGCTTGTCCCATCAGGGTTGCAGCTAATACATGAGGAAAGTGGCTGATTTGAGAAGTGACTCGATCGTGTTCAATTGGATCCACCTCGATGAAACGGGCTCCAAGCCCTGAGAGCAACTCCTTCATTTCCAAAATAGCACTGGGATCAGTCGCAAGAGTTGGAGTAAAAATGTAATAAGCATTTTCAAAGAGGGTAGAGTCAGCCGAGGCAGCTCCCGTCTTGTGACTCCCCGCCATGGGATGCCCACCGACAAAACGGACTGGGAGATGGTTAAAAGCTTCTTGACCCGCTTCTACAATCGCCCCCTTGGTCGACCCCACATCCGTTACAATAACCCCTTCTTTCAGTGGCATTTTTGACAATTGCTGAAAGGTTTCAATCGTTTGTTTCACAGGTAAGGAGACGATGATAACATCTACTTTAGAAGCAAACTCTTCAAGATTGGCCGTCACCTTATCAACAATCCCATTCTTCAAAGCAATATCCCGCGAGGCTTGACTGCGATTATAACCTAATAGAGTAACTTCTGGATGGCCCTTCCGAATCCCCATGGCTAACGAAGCTCCAATCAGTCCGAGACCGACGATATATACAACCTTTTCTTCCATTTATTTCTCCAGTTAGAAAGCTTTGGTATAGGCCCGATGAAGCTCGACAGCTTCCTTCAATTCCTCCAGATTATCAGAAGAGAATTTATCCAAGACTTCTGTAGCTAAGACCGTTGCCACCACAGCCTCCATGACTACTCCCGCCGCTGGAAGTGCTGTTGGATCACTCCGCTCCACCGTTGCCTTATATGGCTCATGCGTTTCAATATCGACACTCATGAGGGGCTTATAAAGGGTCGGGATTGGCTTCATAACCCCACGGACAATAATGGGCTCCCCATTGGTCATGCCTCCTTCAAATCCGCCTAAATGATTGGTTCGACGGGTATAACCATTTTGTTGGGACCAGAGGATTTCGTCCATGACCTGACTGCCTTTGCGACGACCAGCTTCAAAGCCCATTCCGAATTCTACTCCTTTAAAGGCGTTGATGGAGACAACCCCTTGAGCAATTTTGGCATCCAATTTCTTGTCCCATTGGACAAAAGATCCTAGACCAACAGGCACACCACCTACAATGGTTTCAACGATCCCTCCGATGGTCTCTCCTTCTTTCTTCACGCTATCGATATAGGCCTTGATTTCTTTCTCTCGCTCTCGATTGACAATAGAAACCTCGGATTGAGCGACCGCTTCTTTGATTTGCGAAACCGTAAGATTTTCTGGAACCTCTACTTCGATGCCACCGAAATTAACGATGTGGCTGGCTACTTGGATCCCAATCTCTTCTAATAACCGTTTGGCTACTGCACCAACTGCTACCCGCATAGTCGTTTCCCGAGCCGATGACCTCTCCAATGAATTGCGTAAGTCATCGAAACGGTACTTGATCCCACCGACCAAATCAGCGTGGCCTGGACGAGGCTTAGTAATTTTCCGAAGCCCCTTTTTCTTTTCTTCCACATCACTGACAGACATGATCTCCAGCCATTTTTGATGGTCTAGGTTGGTGACATTCAAGGTGATGGGGCCTCCCATGGTCAAGCCATGGCGAACTCCGGAGGTGATCTCGACCTGATCGCTTTCAATCTTCATCCGTGCTCCACGACCGTAGCCCCCTTGGCGACGTTTCAACTCAGCATTGATAAAATCAGCCGTCAAAGGGAGTCCTGCAGGCACTCCTTCAATAATGGCTGTTAGTCGTGGTCCGTGTGATTCTCCTGCTGTTAAATAACGCATGGTATCTCCTTTGTCGGTTTCTAGTTTAAGAAGTCTTTCATTTCTTCCAATGGGACTGGATGAATCTGACAAGTGCCAATTTCTGGGACCAAAACGAGTTTTAATTGATTGCCCCTCGCCTTCTTGTCCAAGGTCAAGGCTTGATATAGCTCTTCTTTATCCCATTTATGGAATTCTACTGGTAAGCCAAATTTTTGACACATTTGGCGAATGGCCCGTGTTAAACCGGCTTGGACTAATCCCTTGGCTTCTGCCACCTTAGTGACTTGTACCATCCCTATCGCTACGGCTTCTCCGTGCATGACCTGGCCATAACCTGCAGTTGCTTCAATGGCGTGTCCAAGGGTATGACCAAAATTCAGATAAAGACGGATGCCCTGGTCTAGCTCATCCTCAACAACCATCTTGCGCTTGACTTGACAGGAATGAGCAATCAGGGATTCTGCATGCTCATAAATAGACTCGACGGAGCCATCCATTCCTTCCAATTCTTCCCATAATTCTGGATCCTCAATGAGTCCATACTTGATGACCTCCCCCATGCCCTCGATCAACTCACGTTGGCCCAGGGTCCGCAGTACCTCAGGGTCAATCAAGACTCCAGCAGGTTGGGCAAAGGTTCCTACCAAGTTTTTAGCATAGAGCGTATTTACTCCAGTCTTGCCTCCAATAGAAGAGTCGACTTGAGCAGTCAAACTAGTTGGTACTTGGACGAAATGAATCCCACGCATATAAGTGGAAGCCACGAAACCAGCTAGATCTCCGACAACGCCACCACCCAGAGCAAGGATCCCATCCGATCGTGTCATGCCATTCTTCGCTAAAAATTCATAAACTTTCTGAACAGTCGTTAGATTTTTACTAGCTTCTCCTTCTAGAAACTCATAATGAACAACTGTAAATCCTTCACTTTCAAGGCATTTCACTACCTGACTTGCATAAAGGGATCCCACATGGTTGTCTGTTATGACTGCTACTTTTTGAGGTTCCCATAAATGACTGAGCCAAGTTCCTACCTTTTGGATTGCTCCATTCTCAATGACAATCTCATAACCATTCTTTGGTAGATCAACATTCACCTTCATAAGGATCTCCTTTCAAATCCATGTGAAAAACATTACAATTTCACCATTGTATAAAAATAGAAAACAGAGCATACTTGATTAAGTTTTTCTGTTTTCTTCCATCATTTTTCTAATACATATTCAGGGTATTCCAATTTCAAGGCTTGCCAGACTTCCTGCTCTGGGAAGGTTTTATACGTCATTAGTTCGAAGGCTAGGGCAGCTTGATGAAACAGCATTCCAAGCCCATTTACCGTTTGCAGCTCTTGTTCTTCCGCTAATTGAAGAAACGGTGTCTTGGCAGGAAAATAAGCCAAGTCGGCTACTAGACATCCTTTAGGAAAGGTAAAGTCCTTAGGAACAGGAAGGGAAACTCCGTCCATTCCAAGTCCAGTAGCATTGATCAATAAATCCGTCCCCACCATCATTGCATTGACCTGGTCCCGACGGGATAAGTCATGGAGGACAATTGAAAAAGAGAGAGCTTCAGATAGTGGAGAGAAGGTAGCCTGATACTTGGCTAAACTTTCTGGGCGAACAAATAAATGTATCTCTGCCACTCCTTGTCGAATAGCTTCTAGGATAATGGCAGTTGCTGCCCCGCCTGCTCCCAAAAGGACAAGTTTCTTATCCTTTACAGAAAAAGTCTTGGGTAGACTCTTTAAAAAACCAAGTCCATCGGTATTGTATCCTGTTAAGCAACCATCCTTCTGAACAATTGTATTGACCGAACCGATGAGTTGGGCACTTTCATCCACCTGATCTAAGTAGGGTAGGACTTTTTTCTTATAGGGCATGGAAATATTGGCGCCCAACATATCCAGTACTCGTAACTGTTGAAGACTTTGTTCAACTTGTTCTTCTGCCACTTCCCAAGCAAGGTAGACCGCATTGGTGGCGGTTAGTTGGTAAGCATGATTGTGAATAAAGGGCGAGATACTATGACGAATGGGCTTAGCAATGACGGCCGCCATTCGCGTATAGCCATCAATCCTCATCTAAGATCTCCCGAATCTTGTGCATGCTTGCCAAACTGATTTGACCTGGTGCACTTTCCTCTCCAACACTAGCATAGGACCAAACAGAACCAGTTAAATCGGCAGCAATGCGAGAAATTCGGCCAATTTTCCCCATAGAAATTGTAACGAACTCTTGTTCTGGATTTAGAGTTTTAAAGCCACGTGTATAGTTCATCAAGTCGAGAACATCCCGCTCAGTATGAGCCATCACAGAGACCTTTACCAATTTCGGTGTAAAGCTGGTTAATTCCGACATAATTTCCATCATGTTTTCAGGGGTTTCCTGGAAATTGTGGTAGCTTAAGCAAAGATTGGAATAATCCATCATCTGATTAAACTCGGCCTGGTGACCAAAGTACTCAAAATCGACATAATCCGGATGATAGATGTTATTGATATCATGGATAATGGCTACGTACTCTTCACCAGAAAGTTCAATTTCTCCTCCCTGCTCCCGTGTCCGCAGGGTAAATACAATCTCACGACCGGCAAATTTTTCAAAGATGGCAGGCGCAACTTGTAAGATATCATTTTTATCCAAATAATCCGCACGCCATTCAATGACATCTGCTTCCTGATACCGACTGGCATCAATGGCCTGTGCTTCTTCAAAATTTCTTGGCATTACAGAAACAACTAATTTCATTGATCCACCTTAATTGTAAAAACTTTCAAGTAATTACTACTTTCTTCCTTTTCATTGTATCGAAAATCAGCTGGAAGTCCTACCTCACTGATATAGCGATGTTTATGGCCTTTAAAGCCCTTTTCAATTTCTTTTTTAAATTTGTCTCGACTGACATTCGCAGCGTTGGTACTAGCAATCAAAATACCTTTTGGATTTAAAATCTCTAGGGACTGCTCAATTAGTTTGTGATAATCCTTCGCAACTGAGAAGGTACGCTTCTTATTGCGAGCAAAACTCGGCGGATCTAAAACAATCACATCATAGGTCAAACCATGACGCTTGGCATACTTATAATAATCAAAAACGTCCATGACAATAAAGCGGTGCTGGTCTAATTCTAGACCATTTGCCAAAAAATGAGCTTCAGATAGTTCCCGACTACGCTTGGCGAGATCCACAGAGGTCGTCTCCAGTGCTCCTCCCATAGCAGCTGCCACTGAAAAAGCCGCCGTATAGGAAAACATATTGAGCAAGGTTTTGCCTGTTGCTAAACCATCTACTAAACTAGCGCGCACTTCATGTTGGTCCAAGAAGATTCCTGTCATCAAGCCATCATTCAGAAAAACTTGGTAACGAACTCCATTTTCCAAAATACAGAAGGTCTCTGGAGCTTCTTGACCAAATAGATGAGCTGACTCATAACCGGGATCCTTAAAACGGATTTTTTCATATCCTCCCAAGACTTCAGGAAAAACTTCTTGAAAAGCTGCAACGATCAAGTCTCTGATTTGATAGACAAAGGCATTGTATATGGAAAAGACGGCATAATCTTCATAGAGATCAATGGTTAAGCCTCCAAATCCATCGCCTTCTTGATTAAAAATTCTAAAAGCAGTATCCAATTCCGACTGATAATAGGAGAGACGTTTAGACTTAGCTTCAGCAAATAAGTGACAAAAGTAAGCTTGATCCAAGGTGATTTTCTTCGGAGAGATGACCCAACCAAGCCCCTTGTTTTGCTCGGAAAGGTAACCTGTCCCAACAAAGTGGCCCGAAGCTGTAACCAGTTCGACAACCTCATTGTCAAAGGGGAGCTGCCCAAAGTCAACCTTCTCTAAAATCTTATAACCTTTATGGATTTTCTTCTCAATTTGTCGGTTAATTGTCAGCTTTTTCATACTCTCTATTGTATCAAAATTTTCAAAATTTCACAAAGTCTCTTCCTTAAAAATACGATTAATAACAAAGTGATCTCCATCGTTTTAAACATTCTTGCTCTTTTTGTTTAGTAATAGATTACAAATCTCAAACTTAGACTTTCTATCCCTCATTATCTGCTTGCTTTATTTTCAAAACGATCTAAATTATGGTATACTGTTGTAAGAAAATTTTTAGGAAATAAGGCAAGGAAGTATATTTTTGTGAAAAAAATTACCAAAACGATACTCGATGCTATGAGTACCAGACTAGGATTTGTCTTTACCCTACTGTTGCTTTATTGGTTTAAAACCATGTGGGCCTATACAGTAGACTTTAATCTAGATATTCAAGGCTTCTATCAGGTTTTTCTTGCAATCATTAACCCGATACCGTTAAGTCTCTTATTCATCGGTCTCGCTTTTTATATTAAGAGAACCAAACTCTTCTATTTGCTATCTTTTAGCATCTATGTCATTTTATTTATCTGGTTGATATCCAATTCGATTTATTATCGTGAGTTTACAGATTTCGTAACTGTCAATACCATGCTAGCCTCTAGTAAGGTATCCGCTGGTCTTGGGGCAGCAGCCTTAGAATTGTTCCGACCTTGGGACATCATCTATATTCTAGACTTTCCAATTCTAGCTTTCCTCTTTTTTAAAAAATTGGTCAAACTAGATCCCCGTCCATTTAATAAACGGGCAAGTTTTGCAGTTACTTCTCTCTCTGCTATGCTCTTCTCTGCCAACCTTTTCTTGGCAGAGATTGACCGTCCGGAGTTGTTAACGCGTGGATTCTCAAATTATTATGTAGTCCGTGCGCTTGGCTTACCAGCCTTCTTAGGTTACAGTGCCAACCAGACTTACATGGCAAATAAAGAACGCTCAAAAGCCTCTGAAGTAGACTTGAAGCCAGTTGAAGAGTATGTTGCTAGCCACTATGCTCAACCAAATCCTGAAACCTTTGGTCTAGCTAAGGGACGAAATGTCATCTATATCCACTTGGAAAGTTTCCAACAATTCTTGATCGATTATAAATTGAAGGTCGATGGCAAAGAATACGAAGTAACCCCTTTTATCAACTCACTTTACCATTCAAATGAAACCTTTGCATTTGCTAATGTTTTCAACCAGGTAAAAGCTGGTAAAACATCAGATGCAGAGACCATGATTGAAACAGGCTTGTTTGGTTTGAACCAAGGTTCCTTTATGGTGAACTACGGTGGCACCAATACCCAGCAAGCAGCTCCTTTTATTCTTTCTAAGAATGGCTACCAATCCAGTGCTGTTTTCCACGGAAATGCCGGAAGCTTCTGGAACCGTAATACAGCTTACAAACAATGGGGCTACCATTACTTCTTTGATGCCTCTTACTTTACCAAGCAAGATGATACCAATTCCTTCCAATATGGACTCAACGATAAGATCATGTTTAAGGATTCCATCAAGTACTTGGAACACATGCAACAACCGTTTTACACCAAATTCATTACAGTTTCCAACCACTATCCTTATACGACAAGTCTGATTGGTGACGAAGTCGGCTTCCCTCTGGCAGAAACGCAAGATGAAACAATTAATGGGTATTTTGCTACAGCCAACTACTTGGATGCTTCCGTCAAGGCCTTCTTCGATTATCTCAAAGCTTCAGGCTTATATGAGAACTCTATTATTGTTTTGTATGGTGACCACTACGGTATTTCAAACTCTCGGAATCCAGCCCTAGCTCCTCTGCTCGACAAGAACTCGGAGACATGGTCTAGCTATGACAATGCCATGTTGCAACGCGTGCCTTATATGGTGGTGATTCCAGGTATGGACAAGGGGAAAGTTATTGAAACCTACGGTGGAGAGATTGATATGCTTCCAACTTTGGAACACTTGTTAGGAATTGATTCTAAGAACTTCCTTCAAGTTGGACAAGACTTATTATCTCCAGATCATAGTCAAATTGTTGCTTTCCGTTCATCCAACTACTTTGTGACCCCTGAGTATACAAGTTACAGTGGCCGGACCTATTACACCAAGACTGGTGAAGAAATCACCAATCCAGACGAAACAACGAAAGAGCAACTCGATAAGATCCGTGAGGCAGCGAATCTTCAACTCAAGATTAGTGATAGTATTCAAACTGGTGATCTCTTACGGTTCTATACCGGTAATGATCTTGGAAAAGTCAACCCAGATGATTACTCTTACAATAACTCGATGAAAGCGTTGAAGAAAATCGAAAAAGAAAAAGGGGATGCATCAACCAGTCTCTATAGCCAAAAAGGCAATCAGTCAACGGTTGATCTCTTCAAGGCTCCTAGCTATAAGGAACTCCATCCTGAACAGTTCAGTTCTTCTTCATCATCGAGTGACGATTCTAGCTCAAGTAGTTCAAGTTCTTCTTCATCAGAGAAAAAATAAGATTAGGGTTTCCTAATCTTATTTTTAAATGTAGACAAACTATTTTTACTTAAGGTATCTGGATTGTTTTCAAAAACAACTTCTATTAATTTGGGTCATTTAAGCAAATCTAAAACTTTCCGCTGTGAGAAAAGTGCTTGAAACACGTGTTTCAAGCACTTGGGAGTTTTGAAACTTTAGGTTCAAAACTAAGTCTTGGAACTTCGGAGAAGGTCGCAGACGTCCGTACTCACCTAAGGAAAGTTTTTAAGATGGCTTTATCTTCAATTTGAAATAGAGAGTGGAACAAAAATCGGTAATTCGTTAGAATTCGATTTCGTCGTCCCACTCAACCACTGTGTCTTGCTCGACAATCCAAAGACAATTGAGAGGCTAGGACTTTTGTCCTAGCCTCATTTTAAAATGTAGACAAACTATTTTTACTTAAGGTAGCTGGATTGTTTTTCAAAAACAACTTCTATTAATTTAGATCATTAAAGCAAATCTAAAACTTTCCGCTGTGAGAAAAGTGGGTGAAACTATAGTGTTTCAAGCACTTGGGAGTTTTGAAACTTTAGGTTCAAAACTAAGTCTTGGAACTTCCTGGATTGCTGAAATCATCCACTGGATAATTTCACCTAACCTCCGTACTCACCTAAGGAAAGTTTTAAAGATAGCTTTATCTTCAATTTGAAATAAGATTGGGATTTCCCAATCTTATTTTTTTATTTCTTCCATTCAAAGACGGAGGCTGTTAGATTCTCAACATAGAATGGTCGTTTATTTCGACTATTTCCAACAAGAAGCTCAAGATGATCTGCGTTCTGGAGATAGAATGGAAGTCCACTGGTGTTAAAGATGACAGAATAGTGTTTATCCCAATTTAATTCAAAGACGATGACACCACTACCCATATCCGCTGTATGCACAAAGACATGTTGGTATATTTCCTCATAAGACTCAAGAGACAAGGCAGGTAAGGTCTTCTTCAAATGAATGATTTGACGAATATAGTCAATCGTATCCTTGTTGACAGACACCAGATTCCAATCGACTTGGTTGACGGCATCTGGCGCATTATAGGAATTCATAGCGCGTTCTCGATCTGCCTGGGTCACTTCTCCATCTTCACCCGTTGCAACCAACTTGGTTCGTAGGAACTCTTGGCCAACTTGCATAAAGGCCATCCCTTGGAAGAGGAGGTTCATGGCTGTCGCCACTTCTACCTGCTTCTTAATTTTTTCCTGAGAGTCATCTGGATGGACATAAGAAAGTAAATCATAGAGGTTGTAGTTATCATGGGCTTCTACATAGTTGAGAACCTGACTTGGAGTTAGGAAGGATCCCAACTCTGCACTACCCAGAACAGACCGCGCAATGATGTCTTCTGTAGACTTCCGACTAACATAGCCACGTTTGATAGAGCCAAAGACCTCGGCCCCCTTAATGGCATCTCGAGAGGTATCATTAAAGAATCCGACTTGTGCCATCTGATAAGCATTGTCCTTCTTGGCCTTATCTTCTGGAGCTAAGCCTGTCCCCATATCCCAACCTTCTCCATAGAGGAGAATCCGTGGATCAATCGCATCCATGGCTTCACGGATTTCATCCATCGTATCCACATCGTGAATCCCCATCAAGTCAAAGCGGAAACCGTCAATCTTATATTCCGTTACCCAATGTGTCAAGGAATCAATCATGAACTTGCGATACATCTCATGCTCACTGGCTGTCTCATTCCCAACTCCTGTACCATTTTGGAAGGATCCATCTGGATTCATCCGGTAATAATAATCAGGAACAGTTGTTTGGAAGGCGCCATCTTCTGTCGAATAGATATGGTTATAAACGACATCCATAACCACTGAGATTCCTGCTTCATGGAAGGCGTGAATCATTTCTTTTAATTCGCGCATGGTGGTTTTAGGATCGTGAGGTTTGGTTGAATACCAAGTCTCAGGTGCTGAATAATTCTGCACATCGTAGCCCCAGTTGTAGAGGACATTGCCTTCTTCATCGTAGGTCTTATAGCGGTCGGTAACCGGCTGCAATTGCACCACATTAACCCCTAATTCCTTGATGTAATCAAAAGCAGTAGCATCACCCTGGGCGTTCTTAGTCCCAGTCTGGTGAGCCCCTCGGTAGGTTCCTCGATAAGCTTCGTCCACACCGGAAGTTGGAGAAATGGTCAAATCCCGGACATGCATTTCATAAACAACCGCCTGGCAGGGATTATCCAGCCGCCAGTCAGCCTTCTCATACGCTTCTGTTTGAAAGGCAGGGAAGATGCGATCATAATGGGAAAGAATGGCTGATTTTTTCCCATTTTCACTGGTAGCAATCGTATAAGGATCACGCGCAATCTCCGTATGGTAATCAAAATAAACCTTGTACTGATAGGCTAGTCCACTGAGGTTCCCCATGACATCGGCATACCAGACACCACAATTATTTCGAACATGGTCGCTAGATTCACGCTGGCCACGAACCATTGGGACAATCTTCCAAACCTTGCTGTCATTAGCGACAGAATCATAGATGAGGAGGTCTACTTTATTGGCAGTAGGTGCCCAGAGTTTAAAGCGGTAATCATCATCCTGCTGGCGATAGCCCAACCATCCTTGATAGCCCCACTTGGCATCGAATTCCTGGTAATGAGTCGCCATATCAAAAGCATGCGGCTTCCGGCGGCTGTATTCATGACTAGTCATTGCAGCCTGTATGGAATAATAAACGGTATCATCCCCTTGAATTAACCAGACTTCTCGCACATGCCCTTCAGGCAAAAACTCAATATGGTATTCGTCTGACTGACTGATCCAGTTTCCTTCCTTGATGATGACATGGCCAAATCGTTGAGGTGTCTCACAGTTATAAACTAAGAGCCCCTCAACACCAAAATAATCGAGCTTGGAGAAGGACACTTCCTCTCCCCAAACTCCTTCATGCCACTTCCACATATCACGGGCAAAATAATCGCCTACAGGATGATGGTAGTGGATTTTAACTTGATACTGATGCATCTTATTGTATTTCCTATTTCCTAACTAAGAAGAAATGAACATTGCCCACTCTCAGCAATGATACTCCATTATTCTTCTGATTTATATTCCGAATGGACCAAAGCATCGTCATTAATTTCATCGATGTTGGCAAAAAATTCTAAGTGATTGTGGAAGACTTCCAATTCCACCGGTGTATCTCCCCCATATTCACCATCTAGATTGATCTTGAACTCTTCTTTCTTATCCAAAACTTCAATCTTCAATTTAGAGGTTTTGAGGTATTCAATATTTGAATCCTTGACATGTTTTCCACCATTGACGGCTTGCATAATCAAAGACAACATATCAAATAATTTAGCAGTTTTGACTAAGATCAAGGTAAAGTTCCCATCATCAAGTTTAGCATCTGGTGCCACACTTTCAAAGCCACCGATTGAATTGGTCAAAGCCACGAAGACAAGAGAAACTGGTCCAACATAGACCCCATTGTCGTGTTCAATCCGTACCTTGCGGGTTTTATTTTTAGGAAATTTTTTCACAGCTTCGGCCACATAAGCAAAGTAGCCATAGCGTGATTTCACTTCACTTGGAACGCTAAAGGTTAATTCGGACAAGGTTCCTGCGGCAGCAATATTGATAAAATATTTACTTCCGTAAGCCCGTCCAATGTCCATTTGGATGGTTTGGTTCTTTTCAATAATCCTTGCAGCAGCTACAGGATCTCCCATTGGAATCTTCAGAGCACGCGCGTAATCATTGGTTGTTCCCGTAGGGATAAAAGCCATTTTTGGACGGTGTTCGAGACTAGCAACCCCGTTAACTACCTCATTAATGGTTCCATCTCCCCCAGCGGCAATGATCAAATCAAATCCTGCCTTAGCAGCCCGTTCTGCTTCTAATTGGGCTGATAAGGGCTCTGGAGTGGTCTGATAGGCACTTGTTTCATAGCCGACATCCTCTAACACATCTAAGACTTCTGCGATGTTCTTTTTAATGATTTCCTGACCAGAGGTCGGATTATATATCACTCGTGCTTTTTTAATCTTATTTTCCATACATGCCTCTATAAACTCTCAAGCCAGGCTTCATCCTGTATTTCAATCGATAATTCCTGCGCTTTGCTTAATTTACTTCCCGCATCGCTACCTGCAACCAACAGGTCAGTTTTCTTGGACACGGAGCCTGTGACTTTAGCCCCTAAGGCTTCTAATTTAGCCTTAGCTTCAGAACGTGTCAGACGTTCCAGTTTACCTGTTAAGACGACTGTTTTACCGGACAATGGTGCGTCTGCTGCAACCTTTTGTCCTAGGTACTCTAAGTTTACCCCAGCATCCTTAAGCTCTTCTAAAAGAAGCCGAGAGCCTTCCTGAGCAAAATAACGCTGGAGACTTTCTGCAACGACCATTCCTAAACTGTCTATCGCTGCAATCGTTTCAACCTCTGCTTCTGCTAAAGCTGGAATGGAATGAAACTCTTGGAGCAAGAGCTGGCTGGCCTTACTTCCTACATGACGAATTCCCAGTCCAAACAATAGTTTTTCAGCAGAATTCCCCTTAGATGCTTGAATAGCATCTACTAACTTCTGGGCAGATTTTTCTTTAAAACCTTCTAATTGCAAAAGATCCTCAACTGTCAGCCGGTAGATACCTGCCACATCCTGTACCAGTTCTTTGGCAAACAGTTTTTCCACCACAGCTGGCCCCAACCCTGTTATATTCATGGCATCCCGGCTGGCAAAGTGAGCGAGCCCTTCCTTTATTTGAGCAGGACAACGGGGGTTGATACAACGCAAGGCCACTTCATCCTCAAAATGAAGGAGCTCACTCTGACAACTTGGACAGTGACTGGGAATCTCTAATTTTTCTTCTGATACGCGCTTATCCATAACAACCCGTAGAACAGCTGGAATAATATCCCCTGCTTTATAGACAATGACGGTATCGTCTTTGCGAATATCTTTCTCAGCAATGTAATCTACATTATGGAGAGTAGCCCGACTGACAGTCGTCCCTGCTAGTTGAACGGGAGTCAAATTAGCAGTTGGTGTCACCACTCCTGTCCGACCAACAGTCCAATCAACTGACAAGAGTTTTGCTTCCTTCTCCTCAGCTGGGAACTTGTAAGCCACTGCCCATTTGGGAGCTTTGACAGTAAAGCCAAGTTCTTCTTGGACAGCCAGGTCATTCACTTTTATCACGACCCCATCGATATCATAAGGAAGCTGGTCACGCATGGCTGCCACTTCTTGAATATAGTCCCAGACTTGCTCGATACTAGTCGCTGTCTTGTGATGCGGATTGACGACAAAACCGAGTCGATCTAACTTGGCTAACACCTTCTCTTGACTCGTTTGGTCAGTTGGACTAGCTTCTTGATAGAGGAAGGTCGCGAGTTTTCGCTCCGCAACAATCTTTGTATCCAACTGTCTAAGAGTACCGGCTGCCGCATTTCGAGGATTCGCAAACTCTGCTTCCCCATTTTCTTGGCGAGACAAGTTGACAGCATCAAAAGATGCACGGGGCATATAACATTCTCCGCGAACTGTTAATGTAAGAGGTTCTGGCAAGACTAGAGGAATATCACGAACTCGCTTAAGGTTTTCTGTGATATTTTCTCCAATGCTCCCATCCCCACGTGTAGCACCCGTTTCAAGAACTCCATCAACATAAGAAAGTGAAATAGACAGGCCGTCAATTTTTAATTCACATACATAGGTGACAGCAGGGAATTCCTTGCGAACCCGTTGATCAAAGGCCACTAATTCATCATAAGAAAAGGCGTCCTGTAAGCTATAAAGCGGGTAGGTATGCTGGTATTTTTCAAACCCTTTAAGAATAGTTCCTCCGACCCGATGGGTTGGGCTATTGGGCTGGACCAACTCCGGATGGGCTTCCTCTAAGGTGACTAATTCCCGATAAAGTTGATCGTACTCATAATCCGATACGGACGGAGCATCTTTTGTATAATATTCTTCTGCATAGTGATTCAGGAGTGTCACTAGCTCTTTTATTCTGGTTTCCATATCCCTATTTTACCATAAAAACGCTTTACTGGGGCCTTTCTGACTACTCCATTAGCGAAAAATATCTATTATTTGAATGAATCGGATTCGGCAATGGCAACAAAAAAAGAGCTAGGACAAAAGTCCTAGCCTCTCAATTATCTTTGGATTATCGAGCAAGACGCAGTGGTTGAGTGGGCTCTACTACGCCGATTTCATCAGCTTTAACAGCCCTACTCAACTGTGCGGAGGTGGGACGACGAAATCGAATTCTAACGAATTACCGATTTCTGTTCCACTCTCTAGTAGACTATTGAGTCAAATCAATTCGTTGGGCAATCTTTTTAATCAAAATAGCTCCGACAATCAGGGAAGCAAATTCACCCAAACCAGTTGTCAACCAATTCAAGAAGAATGGAGTTTTGTTCAAGATATGCAATTCTAAGGCAATCGTAAACATAGAGAGGGCAAAGAAAATTGAGAATAAGAAATGATCCTTGCGAATCCATCCATTAAAGAGATCTGTCTTTTCGTAACGTTTAAAGAGATATACTCCAAGTGTGACGAAGACCAAAGTAGATCCGCCACCAACGACCACGTCGACAATCCCATAACTCAAGAAGTTAGAAATCATACAGCCAATTGTCACCGACCAAATATATTTCCGATTGTAGAAAGCCATGAAATTGAGCATTTCAGAAACACGGAATTGGATCTCATTGCTTCCGATGGCATTCAATGGGGGAGTAATGGTCAAGGCCACATAGAGAGCTGCAACTAGAGCAATCTGTGCCAAGTCACGAACAGTATAGTTTTTCATCGTTTTCTCCTTTAGCGGTTTTTCCGCTCTAATATGCTTGGTGAAAGAAGCTAAGCACCAAGGGTTGATCTTTGCCAATGAACCCCTCTTGATAGAGTTGCATTTGACAAACCAACTTTATAAGTATAGCACAAATAAGGGAATTATGATAGACTAATTGTATGAAAAAACTACTCAATCGAATCTTTAATAATGAAATTTTAGCCTACCTGATCTTTGGTGTTGCTACAACGATTGTTTCTGTTGCCACCCGGCTGATTGTCTTCCAACTGACAGACCAGGAACAACTAGCTACCTTGATTGGAAATATTGCAGGGATTCTCTTTGCCTTTGCTACCAACGATACTATTGTCTTTAAACAAGAAAGAAAAGGCTGGTTTAAGCGATTAATTGTCTTCTCTTTCGCTCGGATGGGCACCCTCGTTCTGGATCTCCTGATGACCACCATCTTTGTGACCCAGTATCCGCAAATCATTGGTCAGTTTGTCAATATGAATCGCACGGCTATCAATACCATCGAAACGTTTGCTGCCCAAGTTATGATTGTCATTTTAAACTATGTCTTCAGTAAACTTTTTGTCTTCAGAAATAAGAAGTAATTTCCATAAAAAACCAAAATGAGGCTGGGACAAAAGTCCTGGCCTCTCAATTGTCTTTAGATTGTCGAGCAAGACGCAGTGGTTGAGTGGGCTCTACTACGCTAATTTCATTAGCTTTTACAGCCCTACTCAACTGTGCGGAGGTGGGACGACGAAATCGAATTCTAACGAATGACCGATTTCTGTCCCACTCTCATTTTTTTATACTTCTAAACTAGATGTTTGGGCGTTTAAATAAGAAATTTTTCCTTCTACACCAAAATAGTCCTTGACTAAGCCTTTTAATTCGTCCATCGCCTCTTTGGCACGGTTCGCTTGCTCTTCAGTCACTGCTTCCATAACAAGAATAGCCTGACGAGTTTCTTCTGTCAGCATCGTCCTTTTAGCTTCCCGCCAATTTAAACACCGGCAAACAGCTCCTTCTTGGTCATAATAGATGATCTCTTCCGGCAAAGCTGGAGCATCTTCCTCAGCTCCTAATGGGAAGAATGGCTCTCCACCCTTGGCTTTTCCTAAAGATAAGCCTCCAGCTAACTTTTCCATATCCTCACCACCACAGGGGATAGCATAGGCAAGAGAGACACTATTATACAAATCCACTAAAGGATTAATGGGATAAAACTCTCGTCCTTGCGAAACACGTTTCAATAAGGCTTCAATGGAAGAGCGGGCTCCTTTTTTGGTCTTGAATTTGGTAAAAGCCTGACGCCATTCCTGAACAACCGGGCTGGCAGTGAATTGTTCATCATCGATGAAGGCTTTTGATCGTGCGACTCCCTTGTCGAGTAAATCCTTAAAATAGGAATCCTTGCTCTCGTCGACATGATTGTCGATTCCTTCTACAGTCATTACCACTACTTGTGCTTGGGGAAACAAATCCCAAAACTCTTGATCTATTGTAACTTTCATTTCTTTTCCTCACTATAATTTCTTTTTTGGCCTTTTTTCACTAGCTCCCAATCCGCTGCGACGTTTTCACTCATTTTTGCCAGCCATTTTTCTAATTGAAGAATTTCTGTCTGTGAAAAACCTTTTAAGGCAGCCTTCTCAGAGTAAGCATGCTCAGCAAGTATGAAAGGATAAAGCGCTTGTCCCTTTTCCGTTAGGATCCATTTTTTTATCTTTTGATTTGAATGATCATTTAATTCTCGGATAAATCCTTTATCCGCTAATTTTTTGACAGAGCGGGCCACTGTTGAGCGGTCCACTTTTAATAGATCAGATAACTCCTCTTGTATAATCCCTGGGTGCTCCCCAATCCGTACCAAATACAAGTATTGGCCTCTTGCCAGCTCCAAATCTCGGAACTCAATATTAGCGATTGAATCTAAGGCTCGGGCAATGATACCAATCTCTCTTAGGACCTTCATTTGCTCCTCCTTTCCTTTAAATGGAGTTTATCACATTTTTGTTGCATTTGCAACAAACTATTCAGAAATAACAAAAAAGCCGGATGAAAACCGGCTTTTTCCTATTTTATTTCTTTAAGATTATTCTTGATTTTTTCTCAAATTTTTAAGATGAAAACGACGCTTGAGTGAAGCTTCCTTTTGGTGAAAAGCTACTTGACCTATCTTATACTTGGCTACCACATCCCCGTCTTTTGTCTCGAATCGTGCTTCAATCGCATACTGAATACTAGCATTTAAGATACAACCAATAATCAACACCTTGGCTACCAAGATAAACCAGAACATAATGACTGCTAAAAGGACAGATCCGAAGAAACGAGCATCTAAGAAACTCGTGATATAGTGATCGACATATTTCCAGAAGATATTCAAGGTCAAATAAAGGACTGCTGTCACAAAGATGGCTCCTGGAAAGACATAGCGAAACTTAGGAATTTTGATATTGGGTAGGGTGTAATAGAGCAAGAGCAAGGTCAAAAAGAGAAGGAAGTAAACCGAAGGGCCGGAAATATTTAGGAGACGAAGGTAGATACTTTCATCAAACTTGAAAATCTGGTAGACGGTACGAATAATCATACGGCCAAACATAGTCAAAACGAGAGATAGACCAAACAGACCTTGTAGAGCAAAACTAATCAAGATACTGAAAATTCTCGCCCAGATAATCCCCCTCTCCTTCTCCACTCCATAACTTTTATTGAAGGCTCTTTGCAGGTAAGCGATACACTGTGAAGAGACCCATAAAGCAGAAATGATAGAAAAACTCAGCAAACCAGTAGACGGCTTGGTAAGCACCGATGAAATAACTTGCAAAACAATGCGGTACATGGAAGCAGGTAAGACTTCACGCAAGGTCAGCAAAATCTGAGTCGGACGAATCTGAAAGTAAGGGAGGATATTGGCTGCAATCAACAATAAAGGGAGAATCGAAATCAATAAATAATAGGCTACTGCTATACTAGTGATATCCGATTCAGAGGCCATATAAAAGCGCAGAAATCCCTTAATAAACGGTCGTTGGCCTAGCCATTTTAGAAACTTTTTCATATCTTCCCCTCCCTAAAAAACTCATAAAAAGAGAAAAGAGCGAAACCGTTTTATCTATTCAGCTCCATTCTTTCCTCTCTACTTTTTTAATAGGTTCCTTCTTCACCTTGACTGGTTAAAATAACCGGACCATCTTTCGTAATCACAAACTGATGTTCGTACTGACAAGAAAGACCACCGTCAAGGGTTTTGTGGGCCCAACCTGTCTTCATATCTGTATCGATTTCCCAAGTTCCGGTATTAATCATTGGTTCAATGGTCAAGACCATACCTTCACGTAAGCGCAACCCACGTCCTGCACGTCCGTAGTGGGGAACCATAGGTTCTTCATGCATAGTTGGACCGACTCCATGACCGACCAAGTCACGGACCACTCCATATCCTTTGCTTTCAGCATATTCCTGAATAGCTGCACCAATGTCTCCTAGGCGATTTCCGACAACTGCTTGCTCAATCCCCTTGTAGAGACACTCCTTGGTGACATCCATGAGATCCTTTACTTCTTGGGATACATTCCCGACTGCATAAGCCCAACAAGAATCTGCCAAACCACCAGAGTAGTTTTCTGTATATTTTTTCACCTGAGCTACATTATCAAAGTCTAGTTTTGAAACATCAACAACAGACTTATCTAATGGCTCTGACAAGACCATATCCACCTTTAAGAGGTCACCTTCTTTTAACAGATAGTGGCGAGGAAAGGCATGAGCCACTTCATCATTGATCCCACAACAAGTTGCATAGGGATAGTCCATCAGACTTCCTTCCACACCGATCTGTAGGGGCAAGACATTGGCTTCTTTACAGCGACGTCGAACATACTCTTCTACTTCCCAAAGATCAAGACCCGGTTTGATCAAATCCCGAAGGCCAATATGGATACTGGCAAGAAAATCTCCTGCACGGTCCATGGCTTCGATCTCACGCTGTGATTTCAATGTAATCATCTATTCCTACTTCCATTCTAATTAATTTTCAAAGTAACGGTGGCTTTCGTGACCAGCTGCAGATTCAAATACAAATCAAAATCTATAATAGCCGATCGTCTTGTTTGGCGAACAATACGCGCTTCAATTCGCAAGGTATCGTCCACTTGAACAGCTTGAAGATAATAGACCAACAGCTGTTCGATAATTAAATTTTTTCCAGAATTCATCATGAGCTGGCGAGTGACCGTTGTTAAAACTTCAGTGAGAACGCCATTCGAGAGAACGCCACTTTTTTCTAACATACTTGGTTCAACCGTCAGTTCAAAATGATTGGCTTGCAGAACCACTTTTTGACTGATTTGTTCACTAAAGGTTGGTAATCCAGACAATTGTTCCTTACTCATCCGGTCCATGACTGCACGACGGGTAATGACACCTAACAAGGTCTGATTGTTCCGAATAACAGGGATCATCTCAAAGTCTTCTGCAATCATGCGTTGACTGACATTGGCGATACTAGAAGAAAGGTTTGTCGTAAAGACGGTACGTGACATGACCTTGTCCAGAGTTGTCTGCGGTGCCTTATCGCCAGCATCTCGCATAGTCACCACTCCAACAACCATTTGGTGTTGATTGACGACAGGAAAGCGACTAAAACGGCTCTTTCTTACCAAATCTAGATAGTCACGTACGGTATCTGTTTCCCGTAAAAACCCATATTCATGCATGGGTGAATAGACTTGTTCAACCGTTAAAATGTCTGTTTTGATTTGCATGTTGGCGAGAGCGCGATTGATCATTGTCGCCACAGTATAGGTATCATGCTTGGTACGTAAGATAGGAGTTTGACCACTGTTACCTAGTTCCAAAATAGAAGGATCGACATCGAAACCACCAGTTACAAGAACAGCATTGTCGTGTTTAAGGGCCAGACATTGGATATTGGTTCGGTCTCCAACAATGAGGAGCCCACCTTCAGAGACATAATCTAAAATATGCTCTTCTGTCATGGCACCGATATAAAACTTATTGAACTCTCGTTCCAGTCCTTCTTTACCTGCCAAGACTTCCGAACCGGTTATTTCTACAATCTCTCGAAAAGTCAGATGTTCCAGGACAGCCTTTTTGGACTTAACACGAACAGTCCCACTACGAGGTCTCGTTTCAACAATTCCACGATTTTCGGCTTCTTTAATAGCCCGATAGGCGGTCCCATCGCTCACCTGTAAATAGTTCGAGATACTTCTCACACTGACACGCTTGCCAATTGGTAGTTTCTCCAAATAATCTAAGATCGCTTGGTGTTTACTCATTGAGATCTCCTCTATCTATACAGAACTCGTAATAATCCCGCATCTTTCGCGTATAGCGGTCGCTTCCCTTGAATTGTCGTTTTAACGTATAACCGGCATGTAAAGCTACCTGTTGGCTGGCTAAATTTTCAACATGGGTAATAATTCGGACTTGTTTGAGATGAAATTCCTGGAAGGACAAGAAGGTAATTTCTTTTACAACCTCTGTCATGAGGCCTTTGCCCCAATAATCCTTGTGTAAGAAATAACCAAGTTCTGCTTCTTTCTTAATTTCATCCAATTTTTCAAATTTAATCGATCCAATCACATGACCGGTTTCCTTATCACAAATCGCCCATATTCCCAGAGGATTCTTTAAAAAATAATTAGCCAAGACATACTGGCATTCCTCTAGAGAAGTTTGTGCCGGGAAAATAAAAGGCAAATTATCTGGATTGGAGGATATTTTGTAAAAGTCAGCTGCATCACTATATAGAAAGGGCCTCAAGAAGAGGCGCTCTGTTTCAAAACATGAATATGCTGCTAGTTGCGTCCAAATGTTCATAAAAATCGTTCGTTATGCTTCATCAATTAACTTGATGTCAGCGCCCAATTGTTGCAATTTTTCAATGATGTGCGAATAGCCACGAAGGATAAACTCAATATTGGTAATCTCTGTTCTCCCCTGTGCCATCAAGCCTGCAATCACCAAGGCAGCTCCTGCACGAAGGTCTGTCGCTTTAACTGGAGCACCCGTTAATTGATTTGGTCCTTGGTAGACAATGCGATCACCAACTGTTTCAATCCTAGCCCCCATCCGCATCAGTTCAGCCACATGGTTGACCCGCTTTTGATAAATAGTATCTATAATGCTTCCCTTTCCATTAGCTGTCAAGAGCAAAGGGGTCAAGGGTTGCTGTAAATCAGTTGCAAATCCAGGGTAAGGAGAGGTTTTAATGTGAACAGCTTTTAGATTTTCTTGCTTTTCAACAAAAACACTATCCTCAGAAATGGTCATGCGAACTCCCATTTCTTCTAGCTTGGCAATAAAGCTTTCCAGGTGTTCATAGAGAACATTCGTAATTTGAATTCCTTCTCCCACAGCTGCAGCAAGAGCGATATAAGTCCCTGCTTCGATGCGATCTGGGATTACTTGGTGGCGCGTCCCGCGGAGATAGTCTACTCCTTCAATCGTAATGATATCTGTACCAGCTCCCCGGATGTGAGCACCCATATTATTAAGAAGGGTTACGACATCAATGATCTCAGGTTCGCGAGCGGCATTCTCAATAACAGTACGACCTTCCGCTTTGACAGCAGCTAGGATGGTATTAATCGTTGCGCCAACACTAACCGTATCCATATAGATGACTGCCCCACGAAGACGCTTCCCATTAGTAGAAAGGTTCATACTAGAACCATCCAAGGTCATTTTAGCCCCCATCGCTTCAAAGGCTTTCAAATGTAGATCAATTGGACGCGGACCTAAGTCACATCCCCCTGGTAGACCTACAGTTGCCTGGCCATAACGTCCCAAAAGACTTCCATAGAAATAGTAAGAAGCACGAAGACTATTGATCTTTCCAAATGGCATTGGCATATCTTGCACACCACGTGGATCAATGACAAGGGTCTCCCCATCTCGCTCCACTTTTGCTCCCATCAGAGTCATAATGTCAATCAAGCTAGCCACATCTGAAATATCTGGAACACCATCAAGTGTCACAATTTCGTCTGCTAAAATAGTAGCTGGAATAAGGGCCACCACGCTATTTTTTGCACCACTAATGGTCACCTCACCTTTTAATGGGCGACCACCATTAATTATAATTTTTTTCATGTTAATTTATATAAGCTCTTTCAATCATTCAGTAAAAAATTACCGCATCTATTATATCATAAAAACGCTTCATTTTCCACTCATTCTTATCTTTTGATCAGTCGATGCAATCCTTGAAAACTTAAGCTATATCTTTTACTATTTTTTTATATTTTCGGTTCCTTACCTAGTTTATCTATGCTATATACTCATTCGCTGTATGTGTATTTTATCAAAAAAGGCAGTTCTTTTCAGACCACCTTTTTTGAGCTTATTTTACTTCATTTCCTAGTTCATATTTACTGTCTTTTAGAGCTCGGCTCAAGGACCATTTCCAAGGTTTCCCTTCAATGGTTACTTGATTCTTCTCTAAATCTACTCTTACTTCTTCTACACCTTTTACTGCGGATAATTTTTCAGTGACAGCATTGGCACAACCTTGGCATTTCATTCCAGTAATTTCATATGTTTTTGACATATTTTTGTCCTTTCTTTCGCACAAGGAGATCATTTTTCTCCTAGATTTTATAATTTTTTTCGCTTTAATCTTAAAGCATTGACGACGACGGATACTGAGCTAAAACTCATGGCTAGACCTGCTAGCATAGGATTTAAGAGGGGACCACCAAAGAGATAGAGAAGGCCCATCGCCACCGGAATAGCTAATACATTGTAGATAAAGGCCCAGAACAAGTTTTCCTTAATCGTTTGAATCGTGTAGCGACTAATTTCCAAGGCTCGGACTACATCCATCAATTGGGGTTTCATAACTACTATATCTGCACTTTCCATGGCAATATCTGTTCCAGACCCCATGGCAATCCCGATATCTGCAGTTGCAAGGGCTGGTGCATCGTTGATCCCATCCCCCACCATGATCACAGACTTGCCTTCTGCTTGCAATTCTTGGATCACTCGTGATTTTTCTTGAGGAAGGACTTGACTGATGACCTGCCGGATTCCAGCCTTCTTGGCAATCGCTTGAGCAGTTCGTTCATTATCCCCAGTTAGCATGATCACCTTCTTGCCCATTTTTTCAAGACTAGCAACCATTTCTAAACTATCTTCCTTGATGCGGTCTGCTACCCCAAATAGAGCCATTAATTGCCCATCTTCAGCTAAGAAAATCGGGGTTTGTCCATCCTGGGTTAAGACTTCCAAGTCAGCCTTGGCAAGACGAACATCGATTCCTTCCTCTTCCATTAGAGTTTGATTCCCAGCTAGATAAACCTTCCCTGCATATCTAGCAGTGAGGCCCCTTCCTGTTAGACTGGAGAAGTTTTCCATCTCTAATAAGTCCACAGGCGCTTCTTTTGCAGCATCCAGAATAGCCTGTCCCAGCGGGTGCTCGGACTTAGCTTCCAGAGATGCCAGGATTTGTAAGGCATCCTTCGTTTGACTATAGAGATAGGATGAGGACAACTGAGGTTTTCCTTGAGTGATGGTCCCTGTTTTATCGAAGACCACTACTTGTGCTTGATGAGCTAACTCAAGGACGTCCCCTCTCTTGTAGAGGATCCCATGCTCTGCTCCTAATCCAGTACCTACCATGATAGCGGTTGGAGTCGCCAAACCTAGAGCACATGGACAGGCAATTACCAAGACACTGATCGTTACCGTCATAGCAAAGGTAAAGGTTTCGCCCATGATGAAATACCAAAACAGTCCAGATAAGAGGGCAATCACCATGACTACAGGAACAAAGACTCCGGCCACTCGATCGGCAATCTTGGCAATCGGTGCTTTGGTTTGTTGGGCATCTTCCACAAGCTGAATGATCTGTGCTAGTAAGGTATCCCGACCAACTTTCTCAGCCTCATAGACCAAGCTTCCTTGACCATTGATGGAGCCAGCATAAACTGGACTTCCTTCAGTTTTTTGGATTGGGATCGATTCACCCGTTAGCATGCTTTCATCAATAGCTGATTGTCCGGAAACCACTTGACCATCAACGGCTATTTTTTCACCTGGTTTGACCAGAATGTGATCTCCAATGACCAAGTCTTCTACAGGCAATTTCACTTCTTTTCCATCCCGTAAGACCGTCGCCTCCTTGGCAGCCAGATGCATGAGTTTTTTAATGGCTTGAGAAGTACGTCCTTTTGACAGAGTTTCAAAATATTTACCTAGCGTAATTAGGGTCAAAATCACGGCTACAGACTCATAGTAAAGCTGGTGAACATGATGATGGTGACCAAGCAAGATATGATAAGTTCCATAGAGACTATAAAGAAAAGCTGCACTGGTAGCCAAAGCTACTAAGGCATCCATATTTGGATGACCTTTTAGAAGAGTTCGGAAACCATTTCGATAAAAAGCTCGTCCGAAGACCATCACGGGGATAGTCAAGGCCAAAAGAACAAGGGTGTAAGCTACGGGTGCTCGATCAGGTGAGACAAAAGCAGGTACAGGCAGGCCAATCATGGGACCCATTGCTAGATAAAAGAGTGGCAGGGTGAAGATGGAAGACCAAAGGAGCCGGTTTCGGATTAATTGTAGCTTGTCTCCTTCCCGTTCCTCTTGGCTCTTGGCTGTATCTGGATTGTAAAGTACTGCCTCATAGCCAGCATCCGCTACCGCCTTTGAAATAGCCTCTGGACTCAAGGGCTCCCCTTGATATTCCACTGTCATTTTTTCAGTGGTCAAATTTACCGTCGCTTTTTCAACACCGTCCAGATGATTGACAGCTTTCTCCACATTGATCACACAGGATGCACAAGTCATCCCATTGACGACAAAGGTTTCTTCTTTCATTGATCTTCCTCCACATGACTGACACAGTGACATTGCCCAGGTTGGCAATCACATTGAACCCGCTCCACGCTCTCTTTGGATGCGAGAATCTCTTGCAAGTCCTTGATCTGTTCTTTCGTCATTGGTGTTTGCTGGATCAGTTTTCCCAATAAATGATGATGCTTGGTCAAGCAGATCTTGCTTAAAACTTCATAGACAGCTGATAAATTGGCCTCTTCTTCATTGAGGACAGCCTGATACAAATAGGTCCGACCTTCTCTTCGGCTCGTCAGATAGCCTTTATCAGCTAAGCGCCCCAAGAGGGTTTTTACCGTTGATGCGGACCAGTCCTGCTTGGTGAAAAGAATCTTAGTTATTTCTGTAGAAGTCGTTTCTCCCTTGGTCCAAAGGACTCTCATGACTTCCCATTCAGCACTTGAAATCTTAGCCATTCATTTTCCTTTCTATCTCCTATCATGGATGATTGGTTTACGTTTGTAGTTTTATTATACACTTCCTATTTTTCTTGTCAATACTTTTGTTTACATTTGTAAATTTATTTTGCAAAAAAGAGGCTGGGACAAAAGTCCTAGCCTCTCAATTGTCTTTGGATTGTCGAGCAAGACGCAGTGGTTGAGTGGGCTCTACTACGCTGATTTCATCAGCTTTTAAAGCCCTACTCAACTACGCGGAGGTGGGACGACGAAATCGAATTCTAACAAATGACCGATTTCTGTCCCACTCTCTCTTTCTATCTACTTACTTAACTGCTTCTTTCAAGGCTTCTACCTTATCCAAGCGTTCCCATGGAAGATCAATATCCGTCCGTCCCATATGTCCATAAGCCGCTGTTTGACGGTAGATTGGACGTTTGAGGTCAAGCATTTGGATGATTCCTGCAGGACGAAGGTCAAAGATTTGACGCGCTGCTTGTTCAAGCTTGCTTTCTGCGACTGTCCCAGTACCGAAAGTATCGATACGGACAGATACAGGTTGAGCTACCCCAATCGCGTAGGCCAATTGCACCTCTGCTTTCTTAGCAAGACCTGCAGCAACAATGTTTTTAGCAATGTAGCGAGCTGCATAAGAAGCGGAACGGTCAACCTTAGTGGCATCCTTACCAGAGAAGGCACCACCACCGTGACGTGAGTAACCACCATAAGTATCTACGATGATTTTACGACCCGTCAAGCCTGAGTCCCCTTGAGGACCTCCGATAACGAAACGACCTGTTGGATTGATAAAGAATTTAGTCTCATCGTCAAGATACGAAGCTGGAATCACTTCTTTGATGACCTTGTTGATTACATCCTCATGGATTTGTTCATTGGTAACTTCTGGATCATGTTGGGTTGAAATAACAACTGTATCCACGCGCACAGGCTGGTCATTTTCATCATACTCAACAGTGACTTGAGATTTAGCATCTGGACGAAGGTAGCTGATATCACCAGACTTCCGAAGCTCTGCCAACCGACGAACCAACTTGTGACTGAGTGAAATTGGTAATGGCATGAGTTCTTCTGTTTCATCCACCGCAAAACCAAACATGATACCTTGGTCACCTGCACCAATCAAGTCAAGTGGATCTTGGTCTGCGTTTCCACGGACTTCCAAAGCTTCATTAACCCCTTGAGCGATATCAGGAGATTGTTCCACCAAAGATGGGTGGACTCCCACTGTTTCAGCCGAGAATCCATACTCAGTGTTTGTATAACCAATCTCTGCAATGGTATCACGAACCACACGGTTAATATCGACATAAGCTGTAGTTGAAATCTCACCAAAGACATGCACGGAACCAGTATAAACAGCTGTTTCTGCAGCCACGTGTGCTTCTGGATCTTGCTCTAAAATAGCATCCAAAATAGCATCTGAAATTTGGTCTGCAATCTTATCTGGATGCCCCTCAGATACCGATTCAGACGTGAATAATTTACGTTCTGACATAAAAATGTCCCCCCTTAAAAAATAATCGTTATAGAGTTACAAAGAACTGGTAGATGCTTTCTACCACCTTATCGGGACCATATAACTTAACTATTATATCACGATTTTGCACCAGTATTCCTTTTTTTATAAAAAGAAAAAGATATAGTTTGAAACTATATCTTTTAACTTAACCTCTTTCCAACTCTAATTCCTACATTAGCAAGGTCCCTATTAATACAAGGATAGTGGAAATGATAGATGGAATTTGAATACCTAACCAAGCTGGATCACCAGCAAAAAGCATGGAGGCAAAATAGAGAGTTACTGAAACAAATAGCATCGTCTTATTAGCCGTTTTCGTTCCAATGCCAAGCAAGACTGTCGCAGCAATATAACAAGTAAGATAAGATCCCAAAAAGATTAGGAAAACAATTCCCCATGGTCCTGCTATCACAGCACTACCTATAAAAAGCATCAGTAAGCCCATATTTACGAAAAATACAAGAGTTAGAAGGCCCCTATTAGGAACAGAATTTTCTGGACCTTGATCCGCCATTGGTGGCTGAGCAGGATTTTCTGGACCTTGATCCGACATTTGTGGTTGAACAGGATTTTCTAGATCTTGATACGTCATTGGTGGCTGAGTAGAATTTTCTGGGGCTTGTTCCGCCATTGGTGGCTGAGCAGGATTTTCTGGACCTTGATCCGACATTTGTGGTTGAACAGGATTTTCTAGATCTTGATACGTCATTGGTGGCTGAGTAGGATTTTCTAGGCCTTGAGCCCCCATTGGTGGCTGAGCAGGGTTTTCTGGGCCTTGAGCCCCCATTCGTGGCTGAATAGATTCTTCAGGCATTCCGTCTTTGTCTTGGTTTGTTTCACAATTTAGCTGTTGATCTGTCATAATTTTCTCCTGACATTTTTCTAAAATATTTTGCCTTTCTTAAAAAGCTGGAATTAACGAATTTCTATGTGATATTCACTGAATCCTTCCATACATCAAATGACATTTTAAAAATATACAAGTTGATAGAATTTCTTGACTCGATAAGATCATTGATCAAGCAAATACTGATTTAAAAGAGTTTCTCCCTTCTTAATATCTCAATACTTCTTTAACTTCTTTCGCTAGGATTGTTCCAATTAAAACAAGAATAGCTAAAACTATCGGTGCAATTCGGAAAACTCCCCAGTCTGGATCATAAGCTAAAATAATGGACAGTATATAAAGTACGAAACTCGTATAGAGTAGCGTCTTATTTCCTTTCTCCATCCCTATTCTAAGAAAAATGGCCCCAATAGCAATACTTAATAAGTTTGGTCCTAGAAAAATTAAAATGAAAAGTCCCCAAGCATTACCCGAAAGTGCAAAGTAAGAGATAAACAATACAAGATAGATAATGGATAAGTAAAAGGCGACTGAAAGAAGAATGGAAGTAAATTTGATTTTTGTTGGATAATTCTGAATAGGTGCCGAATTAAAACCATCTCCACTTATCCTAATCCTATCTTTATTTTCTTCAACATTATTCTGCTGATCTGGCATAGCTTTCTCCTACCTTTTCTTATTATTTTATTTATGTTTTCTTTTAAAACAATTATACACTATTCCATTATTCTTTTATTATATCCATCTATTCAATACTATCTCTTAAAAACTAATTTCAAGAGTAAGCTTTAGCCTATCTAAACTAAAAGTTCTCTTTATTCTTTATTTTATCCTTATATCCCATAGAATTGCTCCTTGTAAAATGTCGAGGACCAAACAAACTGAGATAAACTGTAACGGAAGGATTGGATACCAGGTATGCTCTTTTCTAATCGAAGAACATAATCGTACCCGATCCATTTTCATTACCTGCTATCCAAACAGTCGAAATATAAAGAAAGGTTACAAAATAAATTAGCCCTGATACCATTTATTTCACTCCACTTTCAAAGTAAAGTATAAATTGATTTATTACCTCTCATTATAACACAATTTGTAACCGCTTCCTCCATATTTTCTCGCTATATAAAAAAGATAGGATTTTTCGCCCTATCCTCTATAATTACTCTCCATTATCAAACATTACAGTTCCGAAAAAAACCACTATAGCTATTACAAGAGGCATAAACAATAATATTCCCCCAGCTGGGTCATACGCTAGAATCATCGAAACAAAATATAAAACTGCGGATGTATAGAGAGTTGTTCTATTCCCCATCGTTTTTCCGTTCCAAAGCAGGAGGGTCGCAATGATAATACAGAGAAAATGGAGCTGTTGCATAATTGTCCATTCTATAAGTACGATTACGGCGAGTAGAGACCATCCTAGGTATATAGTTGCCAAAACAAGTGCAATAGATAGTACTAACGTACTTCCGACTCTTTTTTCTGGCTTCATCTCATTGTTAGAAAGGAGACTATCTCCTAAAACATATGCCTCTTTGTCTTTATTTTTTGGGGGATTCTGCTCTTCCCCCGCCATGGATGGCTGAACAGTCCCCTCAGGCACACTTTGGTGCTCTTGGTTTGATTCAGAATTTTGTTGATCTGTCATAACTTTCTCCTAAAGTACTTCCTTATTCTTTCAAAGAATAGCACTCAAAAATCGACAGGAAGAATTGATTTAATTATAGCTTGGATCGGCCCGAATACTTTTTATTGAGTAGAGTTGTCCATCCCTATCTTTTCATTAATAGCTATTTTCGTCTTCAACTAAGAGGTTTCCAATTAAAACCAGAATAACTAGCAGTAACTGTGCAATTCGAAAAAATTCCAAGTCTAGATCAATACCCAAGATGATAGACAGCAGATAAAGTACGAAACTTGTATAGAGCAAGTTTTTGTTTCTTCTCTTCATCCCTAGTCGAAGTAAAATGGCACCAATAGCAACACCTAAGAAGTTTGGTGATAGAAAAATCAACATGAAAAGTACCGCGATATTAAAGTAATAGATAAACAATACAAGATAGATAATGGATAAGTAAAAGGCCGCTGAAAGAAGAATGGATGTAAATCCGATTTTTGTTGGATGATTCTGAATAGATGCAGAAGTAAAACCATCTTCACTTATACTGCTATGTTCTTTATTTTCTTCAAAATGTTTCTCTTGGTCTGTCATAGCTTTCCCTACCCTTCTTTTTTATATTTTCTTTTAACACCATTATACATGATTTCATCATTCTTTTCATGATACTTACTGTTAAGATGACTTGAAATGTCAGCCATAAAAGAAGCAAAAGCAATGACAGCACGATGACAGGGAGATTCTCTCCATTTTCAGGCTGTCCGGATAAGAGTATGACTACTTGATAAAGAGCACCAAAACCCTAAACAAGCAAGATAATTTGGTAGCAAATTTGACATGTCATCACAATCTCTTTTCTCTAGACGAATCAGTGAAGCGTGATCTCAAAAACAAAGTTTCTTTTTTAAATAAAATCTGTCTCTGCAATAGCTTCTTTCACCTCTTCCAATGGGAGATGGACGAGCTCTACTTCTTTTTCACGGTAGAGATACTCAGCATATTCATCAATGCGGTATTGATGGATATAAACAACCCGCTTGCAGCCAACTTGAAGCAACTGCTTGGTACAATTGAGGCAAGGGAAATGGGTCACATAGGCTGTGAAACCTTTGGGAATCCCCCGTTCTGCTCCCTGTAAAATGGCATTGACTTCTGCATGGAGGGTCCGGACACAGTGCCCTTCCACCATGAGACAGTCATGATCCAAGCAATGTTCTGTACCAGAGACAGAGCCATTGTAGCCCGTCGCAACCACCTTATGATCCTTGACTAATACAGCCCCTACCTTTGCCCGCTTACAGGTTGCTCGATTTGATATTAACAAAGCCTGCGCTGCAAAATACTCATCCCAGGCTAATCGTTTATGTCCCACAGTCTTGTCCTCCTTCATAAACATTCTAAATTTTTTTCATTATAGCACGAAATCAGCTGAAATAAAAGAAGTCATTGTCACAACCGATTCCTTCATCAAAAAAAGAGAGTGGGACAGAAATCGGCAATTCGTTAGAATTCGATTTCGTCGTCCCACCTCCGCACAGTTGAGTAGGGCTGTAAAAGCTAATGAAATCAGCCTAGTAGAGCCCACTCAACCACTGCGTCTTGCTCGACAATCCAAAGACAATAAAAAGGCTAGGACTTTTGTCCCAGCCTCTCATGATTATTTACCAAGTTTTGCTTTAGCTGCATCTGCAAGAGCTGTGAAAGCTGCTGCATCGTTAACAGCCAAGTCAGCAAGCATTTTACGGTTAACTTCGATCTCAGCCAATTTCAAACCATGCATCAATTGTGAGTATGAAAGTCCGTTCATACGAGCTGCCGCATTGATACGTGTGATCCACAATTTGCGGAAGTCACGTTTCTTTTGACGACGGTCACGATATGCATAGTAGTAAGAGTTCATTACTTGTTCTTTTGCAGTACGGAACAAGATGTGTTTAGCTCCATAGTAACCTTTAGCTAATTTAAGAATACGTTTACGACGTTTGCGTGATACAACGCCACCTTTAACACGTGCCATTTATATTTCCTCCAATATTTCCTAGAATTCTTTACTTACAAATACGCGATTATTTCAAGCGAGTAAGCATTGCTTTAATACGTTTGAAATCTCCTGAATGCACCATAGATGCTTTACGAAGATGACGACGTTGTTTCTTAGTTTTTCCGTGGAAACGGTGAGAAGTGTAAGCACGGAAACGTTTAAGTCCACCAGAACCTGTACGTTTGAAACGTTTAGCTGATGCGCGGTGTGTTTTTTGTTTTGGCATGATATTTTCTCCTTTTTTTAACTTTCTGACAGATTATTTCTTGTCAGTTGCTGGTGCCAACTGCATGAACATTTGACGACCATCCATTTTAGCACGTTGTTCGATGATAGCAATATCTTGAGTTGCTTCAGCGAAATCGGCTAAAACTTTTGCCCCAATCTCTTTATGGGTGATCATACGACCCTTAAAGCGAATGGAAACCTTCACTTTGTTCCCTTTTTCAAGGAACTTGCGAGCATTGCGAAGTTTTGTATCGAAATCACCCTTGTCAATAACTGGGCTCAAACGAACTTCTTTCACGGTCACAACGCTTTGTTTTTTGCGTTGTTCTTTTTGTTTCTTCTGGTACTCAAATTTGAACTTACCGTAGTCCATAATTTTCGCAACAGGAGGTTTAGCTTGAGGTTGAATGAGAACCAAGTCCACATTAGCGTCGTCCGCAAGTGCTTGCGCTTCACCAAGTGGTTTGATACCCAATTGTTCGCCCTCAAGACCGATTAAGCGAACTTCACGTACACGAATTTCATCATTGATGAATAAGTCTTGCTTTGCTATGGTTTTCACCTCTTTTTTTATTTTAGAGAAAAACAAGAGCGGACTTGCTAACGCAAACCCGCACTACATGATTATAGTTCATTTCTGAAACTTGATCCGTAGGGGCCAGACAACGTTAGTCGCAAGGCGAGAAGTTCTCACTTCTGCTTTTCTCATCTTTTATATGATATCAAGTTTATGATGGATTGTCAAGGATTTTTTTTGCTTTTTCTTCAATAAATGCAACCACTTGATCAATCTCGACACCAGTTGTGTCAAAATGAATGGCATCTGCTGCTGGTTTCAATGGAGAAACCGCTCGGTGACTATCTTTATAGTCCCGCTCAGCAATTTCTTTTTTCAATACTTCTAAATCTGTTTCAATGCCCTTGCTCAAATTTTCCTTATAGCGACGTTCCGCACGTTCTTCTACAGAAGCCACTAGGAAAATCTTCAACTCGGCACTTGGCAAGACAACCGTTCCAATATCGCGACCATCCATGACAATCCCACCTTGGGCTGCAATCTGTTGTTGCTGGGCCACCAGGCGCTCACGGACAGGAGCCAGGGCAGATACCCAAGAGACATTATTGGTCACTTCATTGTCACGAATTGGATGGGTCACATCGACATCAGCTACGAAGACTAATTGCTGACCGTCCTCAGAGCGACCAAAACTGACTGGATATTGGTTCAGTAGATCAACCAACTGGTCAACATCTGCTTCAGTCAAATCATGACGAAGAGCCAGATAGGTGGCTGCTCGGTACATAGCGCCCGTATCGAGATAAGTGTAGCCTAAATTTTTAGCAATAATCTTAGCGACAGTTGATTTCCCACTGGATGCAGGACCATCAATTGCGATTTGAATTTGTTTCATAGTCTATCCTTTATCGAATTTTGACCACATCACCTGGATTTGCATACCAAGAACCAGTTGACATGTGAGATGGATTCAGTTGCTCCAATTCGGCAATCGAAATACCGGCACGCGCCGCAATAGCTGCTTCTCCTTCACCAGCTAGAACTGTAATGGTTCCTTCTCCTGACTCATTATCACTTGAAGATTCTGATTTTTGTGCTTCAGGAACAACGCTACTTGATGAAACCACTGTTGTTTCACCATTATAAAAACCACTCATTTGTTTCTTCTTATCGCTTCCACCTGTAGAAAGGTAAATTAAGAAGCAGACCATCGCTACAATAATAATAAAGAAAATAATCGCCAAGATGGTCAACAAGCGATCAGCTTTTATTCCATTCAATTTGTTAGTTCGTTTCAACGTTTCTTCTCCATCATCATAAATCTCTTCTTCCCATGGTTCTTTTGCCATGACTTCCTCCTTGTATTTTCCTCTAAAAATCATTACAATATTAGTATGAAAGTTACTCTAATACCTGATCGTTGTATCGCCTGCGGGCTCTGTCAAACTTACTCTGACCTATTTGACTACCATGACAATGGTATTGTCAAATTTTCATCTGAAGAAGATCTCTTAGAAAAAGAAATTGTCCAAGATGCTACTGTCCTAGAAGCCATCAAAAATTGTCCGACCCGAGCTCTTATCAAAGATTAAGAACTTTTTTCATTATTAGCATAGTAGAGTTGATAATAGTCCACATGGATGAAGTTATCAGTCAACTCAATCTCACCCTTGAAATAATCGTTCAAGGCCAAAGCATTAATAAAGTATTTTTTGGGCCACTTACGCATACAGAAAGTCCGACTTCTTGATCCATCGTTGAAAATCAACTTGATGGAATTCTTTGTGACTTCCACTTTTTCAATCGATGAAATCGGAACTTTTATAGGAGTTAACGGATTCGCCGTGATAATACGTAAAATCCCATCATCATAAATCGTAAAATAACGATGCACTCCTACAGCCAGCAAGGCCATAAAGAGAAAGAATGAAAAGAGTACCACCGTTGGGATACTGGAACTCTCATACATCAGAGCTAATCCAATAAAGACGGGTATAACCGATAAGGACCAATAGGTAATCAGCATGGATAAATCAGGCTGCCAATGGTATCGGATTTTCCCAAAAATCTTAATCATATCCGGAACCCCCTCCTACTAGTTTAGCATAAAATCAACAAAAATAGAACAGGAAAGCCTGTTCTATTTTTAATAATTTTAGCAATCAAATAACTAAACGACTGATTGATAAAAGCTGGTCTCTTTCCATTAATTTTTCGCCGATGGTACCTCGAAGAAAGATTGGGATAGATAGCCTTTGCCACTGATTAAATCATACTCGACCATCTTCATATCTTCAGCAATCTCTTTGGCTTCTCCTTCTAAAGCTTTTTTATCAACACTTGCTTTCTTCAAAACCTCAGTCAAGAGAGCATAGTAAGGTGAGACTTTAGAGTTGGTCTGTTCAAAGACCATAGCAGAGAAATCACTTGAATTGACTAAAGGATAGTCCAACTTCGGAGCATCGAAATTACTCCAAATAAAGTAGTCTGTTTGGTATTGACCTTCTGGATAGTTCTTAAAGGCAGATTCTGGATACAAACCAGGCAAATGATCTCCGTAAAAGACAACTGTAATCTTTTTATCGATTTTGGATAGCTTTTCTAGGAAATCTTGGGTGGCACTGTCAGTTTGGTATAGTAGACGACTGTAGAAGGTTAATTTAGAGTTCTCCTCATCACTAAATCCAACTCCTTTTGCATCCAAAGTTTCTGGATTAGCCTCTAACCAAGGCGAATGATTCTGCATAGTCATTACTGAAAAGAATTGGCCTTTTTGAGGAGTTATGTTTTCTAGCACTATATCGTAGGTAGATTCGTCACTTGGACTAATCCCTTCTTTTCTATATTTGATTCCCTTTGTATTCGTCGTGATAAAATCCTTAAAATCTAGTCGAGAATAAACGATATCTCTAGAATAATTTGACTTCTCTGCGAGGTGAATGGCGATTTTGTTCTTTGTTTCATAAGAATTACTAATTGAAGGAACATCATGAATTTTTGGAAATACTTCTGTATACAAAACGGATACTGTTTGAGAAATATTATAGAAAGGTAGACCAGTCAATGTTTGAAATTCCATATTGGCCGTTCCACCACCATAGCCATCTGATTGCATTTGGCCACTCGTATGGTTACGCATAACGTTCTCAATATTAGGAATTGGATTTTGAGTTAATTCAACTCCTTCAATTTTTCTCGGATCTGAAAAACTTTCGCTTAAGACATAAATAACAGTTTGATCATTTAAATAGTTTTGTCTCTCCTTATTTATACCATTCGCTACTTCATTGTACTTCGCTTCAATCTTAGCCATACGATCTTTTGAATAACCTTCTGGCTTCTGAATAACTTCCGTTGTCAATTGGTTCATCCAAACGTATGTAAGTCCTTTATAGCGAGCGTTGGAGGTGTTCCCTAACCAATCGATATCTTGATAATTATTGAGGGTACTAATAATCGGAACATTCGATTTTATTTTCCCGTTTTCTTTATCAGAAAAAACAGATGTTACATGTATAAATAAAAGAAGCATTGACAATACAAGTGGAACTTGTACTTTCCAAGAAGAAATAATTTTACCTTTGAAAAAGTACCTCATTCCAAGAAGAGAAAGAAGCACAATGGCTACTAATCCACCAATTGTATATATTATTTGAGAAGTATCAACAAAACTGAGTAAGGTAACTGGCTTGGATAACCAATTTAAATCACTTGGTAGAACTGGCTCATTTCTCATCCCAAATTTAATAAAATTCGCAATGACAAAAGATACAGATACCAGCAAAATCAAACAAGAGGCTATCCAATACTGGTTGATAACAATATAGACAAATAAGATGATTGCTGTCAGCACTAAAATCTGGAACAAGATCGCATCTGGGATTGTAAAATGTATCCCTAAAAATGGTTCTGTTCTTCCTAAACTAAATTGGAAAAAATAATTTAGAACGATTGCAATGGTTACACTTGAGAAAAATGCTAATGATAAACTGGGTTTATTTTTCACGAAATCTCTTTGGCCTTTTGTATAGAAAAAACCAAATATGGAAAGAATCGGAAAAGCAAGCATTAAAAATTCATTTGTCAGCCAAAACTGTTGAGCAGAATATTTACCAATTTCTAGTGCTTTATACAAGAAGCTATCTGTTCGGTAAACTAATAATGAAAAATTTTTATCTGTAACAATAAAACTTATTAAAATCTGCGACAGTATAACGTATTGATAGTTATCTTTTATTTCTTCTAAATCTTTTTTTCTAGAAAATAATCCATCAGAATGATACCTATATAGAACAAGAATCGTTGTTAATAAAAATAGAGTACCAATAACTACAAAGGAATCCGTTCTAAAAAATGGATTTTTTTGAAAGTTCCAAACCTTATATTTGGGATTGTTTAGAAACAGAGAGATTTCCGTAATATAAGAAAGTACATTATAAATTAAGTAACTAATCAGTAATTTCAGAGGAAACCATTTTTTAAAGTTAAATTGTGACATTAATACAATTAACAATAAAAAACTAATTCCAAATAATAATCCCAAATGGTTAACGTACTTAAGTACAGTCCCTGTCGCTTTGTTATGTATGGCTAAATTATTTTGTGCTAAGTAAAAATTCAAAAAGAAAAATAAGACAAAGGTGATTGCATAATAAAATTGAGTCCTCGAAATTTTGGATTTCAAGTTTTTTAAAAACGTATAAAAATTAAACTTCTTTTTCCGTTTCATTATTTCACTTTCTTAATAATTCTTTTCACTATATATTTCACAGCTCTTGCTGGACCAATCACGATATACTTTAAGGCTCCTTTAATCCCACCGATTTGATTAAAGTCCACGAAGGTATGTGGTTGGAGATCCTCACGATTGTTCAATTGCTTATTATCGATAAATGGTGTGAGAACGTGTGGATTTTGGGAAATCCTAAAGTCATATTTTTGATCCCAAGCAATATAGACTAATAAGCGTTCAATCGCATGAAGGATCGAATTTTGAGGAAGAGGTTCAGCTGGAACATCTGCTGCTGTCAAATTCAAATCAAAGAGTGGTTTCAAAGCATCATACTTAAACCAAACAAAAGTCCCATAACTCATGACAAAGGTATTGAGATTCTTGAAATCAATACTCTTAGTCGCTCCCATCCGTTGCCAGAGCTTGTTCATCTCTGGTGAGATTAAGGCCTCGTTCCAGGCAACCACAATTCGATTGTAGCGGAAGAAGGTTGGAATATCTGCGATGGTGATTCCGACTTTTGGATTGGCCTCCATATTGGCAACAATTTGATCTGCAGGGTTAACCAACATCTCGATCAATTCTTTCCGCCAGGATTCACCCGCCCAAAAATCTGCTTCTTTGGATTTCTTGGTATGGAAATGGCCGACATAATCATAGCGAGAGAGTTGCTCTTTTAAGAGCAGCATGGGTAACACATCTCGTCCAATATTTCCAGTCACCACAACCGTTGCAACTTGAGCCCGATTGGAAAGAATTTGCTCAATAGCCTGCTTCTTCTCTTCTACATCTGTTGTAATCCATAGGTCATAAGCAAAATGAAAAGCTTGGAAAGCATCTAGAAATTCTTCCAAAAGGTCTACATAAAAGACATGGAGATGGACCGCAACTTTTTTATCAAAATCTCCAGCCAATTCTCGGTTTTTCAAGTACTTACGAGACAAGAGATAAGGATAGTCCGGACGATCAATCATAGACATGTGGTTGATAATCAAATCCAACGGATAGTCCGATACACGCTCCAATTCATCAAAAATATAGGGCATGATTCCTTCATTATTTGCAATGGTTTTGACCTTGATAAAAGGAACCTTATGTTTGAGAATGGCTGTAGGATTGTAGTAAGAAAAATCTGGATAGAGCATCCCTGTTGTATCTTCATGGATGGTATGAAAGACAGTTTTATAGCGAAAACCAGCATCCAAGAAATTCGTTGTCACCTTAGTCTCGTAGTTATCAATGACATCTTGAACATTGGTAAAGTCTTGAACACCCTGCCAAAATTCATGGAAAGCACTTGATTCAATAACCTGTTTTTTAAAGCTAAGATAATAACTCTGAATATGCTCATTAAAATCCTTGTCTTTCCGGTAATTGGTCATTCCCCAGAAATCAACCTTATCATCATTCTCAAAGTTTTGATAGATTGGCTCTAAATCCCAAAGAGGGCCAAAGCAAGTATCATTCATGAGGGTAACAGAATCAAACTGAGTCAGTTGATCAAAGCCTACTGTCTTCATTCCGTCCCGCCAAGCCGCAAAGTCAAAACCAGTATTTTGACGTTCTAGAATATCATCTACCAGTTGCTGTTCTACTAAATTAGACTTCACATCTTCTGGTAACTGACTATTAGAGATAAATACCACTCGTGAATACAAGGGGTGAATTTTTTCTAATTGGTAGAGTACATGTCCACTGATAAAGTTAAATTTATTGAAGTGGACATATAAAAGTAAACGTTGCATATTATTTCCTTATTCTTAAGAATTTTAAAATCTTTGTTGGAATGGTCCAACGGCGAGAATGGATGACTGTATTATATGCTTCTTTCGTAGCTTCTAACTCTGATTCAAGATTTTTCAATCTATTTTGACAGTCTAACATTTCAGCAGCAAAAACCTTCCCAATATAATCCGGTTCGGAGGGATTATCCAAAGAAATCATCTTATAGTTTAGTTGGTATGCCTCTTCTGGCTCAACATCATAGATCAGTTGTGGATCAGGCTCGCTAAATAGATAATAACCTTCAGAGATGACACCATTCGTATAGACTGGGTGAATAAGCTTCCCACTTGTATCTTTCAATTCAACCTCAGAGTAGTAACTAGGACGTTCTGAAAGATCCACTCGAATGACCGACGTTCCTTTCGGAATATCGATGATGAAATTATCTTCTTTTTGAAGCAGTTTGGTCATGGTACGATCTTCCGAATAGGTGTTTTCTTCATCTCCGAAATAAATCGTAACAGATTCCATCCCAATATGTGAAAGAGAGTCCATTGGTTTAGATAACCGAATCTCGTAAGTATTAGTGCGATCTAAGAGAATTTTTGTCATCTCTTTAAAATCTGCATTTGGATATTTATCAAGATAGGTTAATTGAGTTTGCAGTAGCTTATGGAAACGTCGTTCCAATTTTCTAAAATCGCAAGGACGAGAATCCGATCCTTGGTTTATAGTATAGGCGACTGTTGCTTCATTCAGATAGGCTAAAGAAGTCCGTTGAAAGAGCTCCAGTTGTAGATTGAAGGTATCGTCTGATGTCGTAAGATCCAACTCTTGATTGACTTCTATCATCAAATCTCGATCTACTAACCAGGTCGATGCCATGGTAAAGCCTCTAGTCGCAAGCATTTTTTCGTAGGTATCTGCTAATGGAATCGTCTGGTTAGCAAAGCCAGCCTTAGAAACAAAATTACCATGCTCATCATAGATATCAAAATCGGTATTAGACCATTTGCAGTCAGGTTTGCTGGCTAATAAGTCAACTTGCTTCTGAAGTTTTAAAGGATCAATCCAAAAATCATCTCCGTCACAGCGAGCAATGTATTGCCCACGCGCTTCCTTACAGATTGTTACCCAGGTTTTGGCAATCCCAAGATTTTCGTCCTGATAAAAAGCACGAATCAAATCAGGATGGCTAGCCTGATAATCTGCTATGATTTTACGAGATCCATCAGTTGAGGCATCATCCACTAAAATAATTTCAAAAAGAAACTCTGTTTTTTGTGCTAAGAAGCTATCGATCGTCTTCTTTAGCCAGGGTTCTTTATTAAAAACTGTACAAATAATCGAAACAAAAGGCGTCGTTTCCATATCTCCCTCAGTCTAGTCAGTCATTGACCATGTTCCATTGCGTTGGATTAAGCCACTTGCTGCATCCATTGCTGATTTATCATCCAAATCGATATCATCTCGATTGATAAAAATTAGTGGGGTTTGCGTAGCATCTGAAAAGGCCAGCATCTGCCCTTCAGCATCCCTTACTGTCACTTCTAACTTCATTTTCAAGTCATTCACCGTTGGAAGGGAACAAGTGTAATGAACTGTTTTATGTCCAGCCCCACTCATCAGTTGATCCATAGAATTATCATTATAGATCCAAATATTCCGATCGATATCTGTTAACGACAGTGCGATATAGGTCTGAATATCTTCACGAACATCAAAATCGATTTGGAACTGAATCGAATCTTGGGGACGTAACTTGTTTGAACTTAACAATTGAAGCTGAAAGTTTTCAACCAAGACTTGTTCTTCCTGGTTGGGTTTACCAGCTCCACCAGCTTCTCCTCCCTGTTGCAAAGGGGCTGTATTATCAAAACTATACTGGTTAGCTACATTTTCTGGACTACCAATTGCCTTCACCAAACCATTTTCAATCAAAACAGCCTTGTTACAATATTTCTTGACAGCTCCCATATCATGGGTAACCAAGATAGTGGTTTTTCCTGATTTCTTCCGTTCTTGGAAGTAATCATTACACTTGCGCTGGAAGGCCTCGTCTCCTACTGCAAGGACCTCATCCAAAATCAAGATATCACCTTGGGCCTTAATCGCAACCGAAAAGGCCAGACGAACTTGCATCCCGGATGAATAGTTCTTAAGCTTTTGGTTCATGAAGTCATGCAACTCGGCAAAGTCTACGATGTCATCATACATGGCATCAATTTCAGCTGTAGAGAAGCCTAGCATAGCTCCATTCATATAGACATTTTCACGACCAGTCAACTCTGGATTGAAGCCGACGCCAAGTTCGATAAAGGATACTAGTTTCCCATCGATTGTGACAGATCCTTTTTCAGGTACATAAATTTCAGAAATAATTTTTAAGAGAGTAGACTTTCCAGAACCATTTCTTCCTAGGATCCCGAAAAAATCTCCTTTTTCTACTTCAAAAGAAATATCCTTAAGAACATGTTGTTCTTTATAGCCTTTGATTCCTTTGAAACGATTGACCAGGGCAGTCCGAAGGCTGTTGGTTGCCTCTGTTGGCAACTTAAAGTACTTGCTGACATGGTCTACTTTTACTGCAATTTGTTTATCAGTCATTAGAGAATCTCCGCAAATTTCTTAGCATGTTTGTTAAAGTAAGCAAAGCCAGCGATAAAAATAAGAATTGGCAAGACATAAGGAATCAATACCAAGAACTTATTCTCCACCAAAAGCCATACAGGGGTGTTAGCCTTATCAATCAAGAAATAACGCATGTCTTGAATGATCTGAGCCAGAGGATTCATCATGACCAACTTAGCCGCCCATGGATTGCGATCTGCGATAAAGGTAATCGGGTAGATAATTGGCGTCGCATACAAACCCGCTTGCAAGAGTACTTCCCAGACTTGACCTAGGTCACGGAAACGGACAAAAAATGTTGCTAAGATCAATGCACATCCTGTCGCCATCAAGAATAACTCAAGAAAGAGCGGAATCACCATCAAGGCTGTCCAAGAGAATGTCACCCCATTAAAGAATGAAAAAATCAAGACGACAACAAGGTTAATGACAAAGTTAATCGCTGCTCCTGAAATCGCGGACAGGACAATGATATGTTTGGAGAAGTTTAACTTCCGCAACAGATCACCTCGACTAACGATCGACACCATCCCCATGGAGGTCGCTTCTGAGAAGAATCCCCAGACTACATTGGCCAACAAGAGAGCAACTGGGAAATGGGGTACATCTCCACCCAAGCGTAAGAATCGGATGAAGACAATATACATGATACTAAAGGTCATCAATGGCTTTAAAATGGACCAAAGATAACCAATCGCTGACCCTTGGTAGCGTAATTTAAAGTCTGTTTTAATTAACTCTCGTAATAAAATTCGATTTTTCTGACTAAAAACGTCAAACATTATTTTTTACCTCGATATGCAAACTTTGTCAGAATCAAGCTGGTAAACACAAAGGTGTGGAAGGCTCGATTCTTACGGTAACCATACTGACGAATCCGTCTCAGACGTTCTTTTAGTGGAACATCCATAATGGTCACAAAGTTTTCAATAATTTCTTTATTTTGGGAACTGATAGGCAGATCCAATAGATTTTTCGCTTGTTCTTGACTAGATTCGATGAGATTCCAATACTTAGCAAAAAGGACATGAGGACGAACCCAATTCTTGACCCGTTTTCTAAGGGTACGAGCTCCTAAAACATTGCTACTGTGCTGACGGTACAACTCCGTTGGCTGATCGATATAGATGAGCTTCCCAAAGGCAGCTGCCAACAAGGCCAAGTACCAATCATGCATGAGAAGCGCATGCTTTTCTTGACCTGTCCATAAGTCAGCCAGCGCATGGTTAATCATGGCAACTCCACCAGTTACCGTATTTTCCGTCAGCTCTTGAATGAGTTCCGTATTGGCATGATCAGATTGGGTGCGAATCATACTTTCATGTTGCACATTCAAGTTTTCATCGACCACTTTTAAATCTGTGTAGACTAGCAAAGGCTCCTCTTGAGGATGCTTCTCGGCTTCTTCGACTTGTAGGGCAATCTTTTCCGGAAGCCAGACATCATCTTGATCACTAAAGCAATAAAGATCAGCTTTTTCATATTTTAAGAGTGTGTGAAAACTCTTGATAACACCCAAATTTTCGATGGCACCTTGATTGATAAAGCGAATACGCTCATCCTGAGCTACTAGCTCCTGAATGATTTCTACTGTACCATCTGTCGACCCATCATCCCGGATCAAGAGTCGCCAGTCCTGATAGGTCTGGTCTTGAATACTTTTGACCTGCTCTTTTAGATACTGCTCACCATTGTAGGTGGACAGCAAGATATTTACTTTCATGATAAGAATAATTCCTCGTACTCACCTACAATTTTTTCCCAGGTAAAGTTTTGCTTCATATTAGCTTTGGCTAGCCGCCCCCATTCAGATGCATCTTCTAAAGAATCGACCTGGCCAATCAAATGGGCTAAATTCCCTGTCTCTTTGGTCCAATATTGGGCTGTATCCTTTGCGACCGTTTGGTTAAAGGAAACTCCAAGAACCAAATTGAGATCCGTCTGGGCAAGTGCTTCTAAGAGGCCCGGATTGGTCCCGCCCACTTCATGACCATGAATATAGGCGAAGGCTTCTTTACGGATATACTTCAATAGGTCTTGATCATAAACCGTTCCTACAAACTTGACGCGTGGATCCTGATCAAAGCCCGTTCGAGCTCGAAGCTCTTCAAAATAAGGATTACCTTCATGGTTACAAATGATGATCAAATCCCGCTTGGTAGAAGAGGCCATAAATTCACGAATGGCGGTCTCGTAATTGTTTTCCGGAACAAAGCGACCCAAAATTAAGTAATAGCTTTTCTCTTGTGTCTGCCACTCCTGATAAAGTTCTCTGACTTTCCTATCCTGAGTGGTCAGGCTGGTCGGAGACAAGTCCGTTCCATAAGCAATATAAGTTGTCTTGGACCAGGGATAGGCTTCCTTGATATAGGACTCGATCCCTGGATTGTCAGAAATCACCAAATCCGCATGGCGCGTCATGATTTTTTCAGAATACTTGAGATAGGTTTGGATCGGTTTGGCCCACTTGGCCCGCTTCCACTCCAGTCCATCTGGATTGATATAGAATTGGCCACCCATCTTATGGATCTTGCGCGCAAAAGGTGCCACGAAGGCCCCAATGGTATTGCCCAAAACATAAAAAATAGGTTTTTCAACTCCCTGCTTCTTGATGACCTTCAAAGCATAGTTGATGGCCATCATGTCATAGGCAATGACGCGTGCAGGCCCAAGTTTCGGTGCTTTAATGGTAAAACAATCGACACCCTTGTAATCAAAATGATGATAGGCTTGATCATTAGAAAGGCAGGCAACATGGTACTGGATAGCTGGAGACACTTGATGGGAAACCAATTGGTCCACAAAAGTCTCAAAACCGCCATATTGAGCCGGAAGCCCACGACTTCCGATAATAAAAACATGTTGCATATGATTCCCTTTCTAACAATTTACAATCTATTCAATTATACCATTTTCTAGGCTTTTTGCCTAATCCAAACAGAAAAGCGACCCTAGGGCCGCATTCTATTTACACTTATTTCACTTCTTGTTTATAAAACTCTTTTAGAGCATCCTTCCAGGTTGGAATAACGAATCCTGTGGACTTCGCTTTTGTCAAACTCATCGTTGAGTTAAACGGACGTTTTGCCTTAGCTGGAAATTGGCTAGAATCCACTGGCTTCACTTCAACATCCGTATCTTTGAGGATTTCAACTGCAAAGTCATACCAAGTTGTATCTTCTGCCGCATCATTAGACAAGTGGTAATAACCATATTCCTTACGGTTTTCAGCTAGATAGGTCATAAACTCTGCTAACGTACGTGTCCAAGTTGGACGACCATGTTGGTCATTAACGACTGTAAGCGTCTTGTGAGTTTTAGCAAGGTTTTGCATCGTGAAAACAAAGTTCTTACCGTAGTTACCAAAGACCCAAGCTGTACGAATGATGTAATAGTTGGAAACATGTTTCTCAACTAGCTCTTCCCCCATACGTTTAGTCCGACCATATTCTGTTTGAGGATTTGGCTGATCATCCACTTCCCATTCTTGACCAACTGGCTTATTCCCATCAAAAACGTAGTCGGTCGAGATATAAACCAAGGTTGCACCGTGTTTTTCAGACGCTTTTGCTACATTTTCCGTACCTGTCACGTTGATGGCGTAATCCAATTCTTTTCCTTCATCTTCTGCTGCATCAACTGCGGTATAGGCAGCACAATGGTAGACCAAGGTCGGCTTCACTTCCGCAAATACTTCATCTACTTTCTCTGCATTTGTGATGTCCATTTCCGCCACATCGACGGCTACATATTCTTCATTTCGTTCATCTAACAAATGGCGCAGCTCAGTTCCAAGTTGCCCATTTGCACCTGTAATTAAAATCATGGTAAATTCCTTTCAATTGCTTTTTCCCTATCATTATAGCAAAAAAAGCAGAAAACTTCTGCTTTTTAGGATGAGAATTGTTCCCTATTTTTTGAGTACTTTTTCTTAAAAATTAAGAATACAAATATCCAGGAAATCCATTCAATAAAGAAACCAAGATACTGAAGAAAAGTCTTATGATATGAAACTTTTACGTGACCTGAATTTCTAATGGATAGATGAATTTTCCCGTTATTTAATGTTTTTTCAGGAACTGCTGGTTTACGAGATTTTTTATTTTGTTTTAACTCCGACTCAGTAAAAGAACGCTGGCTCAGCATAGGTTGCGATCCTTCAGCACCTTTAGAATACTCCGCACGGTATCCTTTGTACCAAATAAGCGGTATCGAAATGGTACTTTCATTTTTATCATCAGAAAGCATGATATCAAATTCTAAAATGTTGTATTTCTTTTTAATATTTGATATTTTTACGCCTTTTTCAGTTTTAAATTCTGTAAATTGAGGCAAGCGTACATCTTGATTATTAATATCAAGGTTGTAGTATTCATCACCTACAGGATCGATATATTTCGATTTGTCTCCTTTGTAAACAGATTTTAGTAACTTCTCATTCTTTATGTTATCCTCACGCATCTGTTTGTAATATTTTGAGGATGAATCAAATTGAGGGACAACTTGATTGAAATAGAAAGTTAAGCTCAAGATGCAGAAGACAATAGATAAGAAACCGTTTCTATTTGTAAATGCAAGAAAGAATAGGAACAAGAGGGGAATAAAAAACAATAGACGTCCTGAATACTGCATACTCCCTAAAAAAGTGTATTTCAATATGGAATGCCAAGGCAGAAGACTCGTTGCAGAAAGATATAAGATCCAACAAGTCCAAAACACGGTCTTACTTAAACTTCCTAGGCGGCGATAGAATAAGATCACCACCATGCTTGCATAAAATAGCCCATCTCGTACGAATTGATGGATTGGCCACTCTAATGGTGTGAAAGGTTTATAAAAGCCATATCTATCTGCCTGAAATGGGAATGGAGCAAAAAATGTATCTTTCACATTAACAGGAAAACTCCTCGCTACCCAAGTGAAGAAAAATTTTTGCGATGAAACCTGTTCAAGATATTGAAAAATGTATCCTGCTGACAAACATAAAGCAAACAAGATTGAAAATACAAAGGAGATGATTTTTTCAAGTGTGAGCTTTTTATAATTTAATAACAAAAATACCCCAGAAAAGATAGCTAATATAATCGTTGATAAAATATGAGTTTGAATCAAAAGCGCTACTACGATCCCTAAATAGAGAGGGTTCTTTTTGTTTAAGTAGAGTACACGATAAATAGAGTAAATCAGAATAGGGACGAGTGGTATTACCATGGTCATTCCAAATCCAAATAAAGTGTAATAACATGGAATGGTTAAGGCTGCTACTATACCAGTCACCTTATTTTTTACTATTTTTGAAACTACAATATAACTCGATAGGCATGTACAAAGAGTAATCAAAAAGGCAAATATAGAATAGGAAAAATTCCCATCGTTGGTCATCATATAAACAATGGCAGATGGATAAAACTGCCAATTGCCATAAAACATGGGCGAAGCGTATCCCGCACCAAAGGCAAATAAAAAATTCAGATTAGGGAGTAAATCCCAGTGTTCAATCGATTCTGCTAAGCCGACAATTCGAGTTAAATGAAACACATAGTCATATGAACGACTTTGAAAATTGATTAGATTAAAAGATACAAAGGTAAAGATGTCCGAATACGTTGTTAATAATAAATAGATCATCTTATTGCTGATTTGATTGAAAGTATTGACAAATTGGTCGATATGACTGCGTATCACTTTTATCGTATCTAACTGATATATTCTTTCTAGGAGTCTATCAACTCCCTCGTAAAATGTATCTATCTTTTGCTTGGCAGTAACTTTCAAACTAATGATATTCTTCATTCTTCACTTTTCTCTTTAATAACATAGATTGGACGTTTTTTGGTTTCCATGAAGATCTTACCGATATATTTCCCTAGAATCCCAATGGTAAGTAATTGGAATCCTCCTAGGAAAAGAATCACAGTCATTAATGAAGGCCATCCAGAAGTTGGATCCCCAAAGACTAAGGTACGTATCACAATCAAAATCACCATGATAAAAGCTAAGATCCAAGATAGGAGTCCACCAATAAAGGCAATGTTTAGTGGAGCATCCGAAAAGTTTACAATCCCTTCAATAGAGTATTTGAAAAGGGACCAAAAATTCCAAGAAGTCTCTCCTGCTACCCGCTCTACATTCTTATATTCGAGGTATTCCGTCTCAAATCCAACCCAGGCGAAAATCCCCTTAGAAAAGCGATTGTATTCTGATAACTCTAGAATCGCATCGACCATGGGACGTCGCATCAAACGGAAATCACGCGCGCCATCTACCATTTCTACTTGGCTAATATGATTGATCAATTTATAAAACATGCGTGCAAAGAATGAGCGAATCGGGGGTTCACCTTCCCGAGTTACTCGTCGTGTACCGACGCAGTCCAAATCTGGCTGTTGATCCAACTTCTGTTTCATTTCGATCAGTAGTTCTGGAGGATCCTGAAGATCCACATCCATAACAGTTACAAATTCACCCTTGGCACGCTCAAGCCCGGCATACAATGCCGCTTCTTTTCCAAAATTACGAGAAAAAGAAAGATAGTGCACATTTGGATCTTCAAGATGCAACTTTCGAAGAACAGATAGTGTCCGATCTGACGAACCGTCGTTTATAAAAATATATTCAAACTTTTCTCCCATCTCCATCCGAACCCGCTCCATCTCCCTATAAAACAATGGAATCGATTCTTCTTCATTAAAACATGGGACTACAACTGATAGTGTCATATCTTACTCCTTGACTTATTCACTCTCTATTGTAACAAAAAACTAGGGTTTCCCCTAGTAATAACTTATTTTAGTCTTTCAATTATACAACTGCATATAAAACAGAGATTGTTTGTAGTATAGTTAAACCTATAATAATAAGACTACTTTCTACTACAAAATGATCCGTGAACCTTTGTTCATCTGAAATTCTTTGCTTAAACAAACTGCAAATAACTGGTAGAGACAGAGCGACAACTCCTAGATAATACCTACCTTGAACTCCTAAAACTTCAAAATTTCCTACTGGTGTCCAGGTTAGATACAAGGTTAAAGTGATTAACCCAACAATTGCAAAAGAAACCAAACTTGCTCCTACTACTGATACTTTCGGAAGCTTGATCTTCCCAAAATTTGAAAAAGTGATCAAGGTATAAAGAGCATAGATTGGAATAAGAACCTCCGACATCGATAAATCTAACCAACCAAAGGTATAGAGCTGATTTAAATGACTGACTGATAATAACATCTCCTTCAAAATCACTGGTAGATACCAATGAGGTTTTGAAATGATACTAATAATTTGACCTTTGACATCTGCACCCTCGAGTTTAAAGTTCTCAATTCGAACTTGCTGGGTAAGAACGTACCAAAAAATCGTAAAGAGAAAGACTACGATAATCAAAGCGAGAGAGACGAGATAGTAGTTTTTACATTGCGTTTTCTTTCTCGGTATAAAGAGCAATAGTCCTACTAGCAAGACATAAGGAAGCTTCATTGTTACAAGGATGATACAAAGCAAAGCATACAGCAATAAATCTTTTATTTTAACAACTTTTTCATCATCTGTTACATAGTTCAAGAACAATCCAATAATGATGTAGGTCAACCCTAAAGCTACACTATCTTGATTGTAAGAAGCAGCAAGGACCAGATTCATTGGAAACATTGCTACCATTGTCATCAACTGCTTCGCTTTACCACTTAATTTAATGGCAATGAGAGCTAAAATACAGTAAGCGATGACATTGAAAATGCGACCAAGATAATAAGAGACGCCGACACTCAAGTTCAAAAACTTACCAATCCCGAATCCAAGAGCCTGAGGAATGTAGCCGATAAACCAATAGGAGTTGGTTGCCCTGTAATCCGTTTCTTTACCAAACTTCACTTGTTTGGTCGTCTGTCCTTCTTCAAACAAAGTAGATTTGGTAAATGGTTTTTTGAAATTCTTATATACATCAAAATAATCTTCTGTAATATGGATATTCTTATTTCCCATATTTACATCACCTTCAACAATATGAATGGTTCTTGAAAGATGAACTTGTTCATCGGGCGTATTCAAAACGGGTGTAATGAAAGCAAAGGAAAGACCGCCAATGAGCATAGCAATGAAGGTCCCTACATTTTTCTTCGGTAAAAGAAAAATGAGGAGAGCAAATACTACAAATAGTAGCACACCAATTTTAGGAAAATCTACCAAACGCTTTGTATAAATGACTGTCATACAAAAGGCCAGAAGGATGAAAGCTACTACATACTTCTTATTCCGCTCAAAACTATCAACAAAATACCTCATCATTTACTCCTAATTATTCGAATTTTGACTCTTCACATATTGTCTCATCAGCAACTTAGCAATCCATTTGGGCCAAAAAATTTCCAATGTTTCTAAATCTTCTTGACTACGAGTATTATTAGAAATTGTTTTAGAAGTTTCTGATTCTTCATGAATACGATGACACATTAATGGTTTGTCTACATATACAAATGAGCCTTTCATTTTTCCAATCTGATACCAAGCGATCCAGTCCAGATTTCCTTTCAATTTTTCATCAAACTTAAACCCATTCAATGCAGATAAATCATATGAAACAGAAGGGCAACATATTGCATTCCCGAATGCTAGGACTCTAGTTCTCCAAAATTTACTTTTTGGAAATAAATTTATAGTTCTCAACATAAATCTCTTTATCTTAAGATTGAGTGTACGTTCAATTTTCTTTCCATTTTTTTCTTCAAAATAATCCGAATATGCTATTAAAGCATCTGGATTTGATTGGAATTTTTTAATAATTAATTCTGAATATTGAGGCTCATAATAATCATCTTGATGGGCGATTGTCGCGTATCTTGTTTTTACAAATGACAATGCATTATTCCAATCTTTTCCTATTGAACCACCACTACCATGATAATATGCAATATTATATTTTTTACATAATTCCTCAATTTGAAGACTAGGTGTTGAAGTATATAAAATAATAGAAGATTGATTATGTTGATTAACTAATGAAAGCATACATTCTTCTAAATAGGAGGAATTCCCGTATGCACAGATAACAAAAGTATGAATTTCTTTCAAATTCATTTAAAATCTCCTTTTCACATAAAGAAATAAACTAAATCCCCCGATAACATATATTACCATTACCAGCATAAAACTTAAACATGCACCAAGTATTCCTTGAGAGATTATGAAGGGTTTACTTAATAGGATACTCGCAATATACATAACAATATAAACTACCAATAATAAATTGTGTTTCCTATAAATAGTTAAAATATTTTCAAATACTAAAGCAATTGAATACAAAATCCCTGAAAATACTAGAACGGTTAATTCTAGTCGGTAACGATTTAAGTCAACTCCGAAAATAAGACTAAGAACTGGTGTACCGATTAAATAACTTACTAAAGTAGTAAGAAAACCAACAAGAATCAAAAAAACAAATATTCTTTTTATAATACTATAGAATTGGACCATTTCACCGGCTTGTCTTTTTTCTGCTAACGAAGTAATCAGAGGTCTTATTACTAGAATACACAAACTCATGAAAAACACTGGCATAAATAATATATTAAAATCACGTTGTACACCTGATTGCATTTTTTGGCTAAGAAGTTGTTGTGAAATGATAATTCTAGGTTCGTTAAAAATAAGGTTAATAAGAAAACCATATATAAATAAAGAAAAACAATCTTTTAAAATTAAAAGTCCTTGTATAAGATCATTTATCGAAAATGTTCGTTTATTATCCGAAGAATGAAATAACTTTGAAAATTTAATATCGAAACCGACTATAAACAAAATATTAAAGATGAGCACCAGAAGAAAGCCAACCAATAAATTTTTCTGAATCATTAAGGATACAAATAAGATAACTACACTTATAAGATACCTAAAAAACATTGATTTACCAGCAATATCAAGTCTTGATTTCTGTTGAAACAAGCCTTGATAAAGATCAGACCATACATCACATGTGCGATAAGCTAAAATAAGAAAAGTTAAACCTATAACAAAACTCGAACTTAAATCATAATGAATATAAACTAAATAAGGATATAGAGTTATCCACATTAATATAGTAGAAATAATCCTAGCTGTATAATAATTTTTAAATGAAAACTTATTAACAATATCTGTTGCTTGATAATTTCTGACTTGAAAGAGTCCTATTATAACCCATAAATTCCCGATAGAAATAGTCAAACTATACTGATCCGCAATTGTAGAATTTTGAAATCTAGAAACTATAATAAGAAAACAAACTGAAACTGCTGCAGCTGCTAAATTGCCTAGTAGATTCCAAATGTAAATACTTTTTTGGGAAGGAGTATTATTCATCTTTCTCCTCATTTTTGTTCAAAGCGATAACTTGTACAAGATTTTTAAACTTGGTATCTAATTTTGACAACCGTACGGTTAACTGGAACTGATTCATTAATAACAAGAAAATAATGAAAAGAAAAATAAAATTAACAGCAGATGCAATCCCTAAGGATGCTGCAATAATCTCTGCTAACTTTGGAAAAATACTAAAAACTAATAGAATTAATGAAAAGAAAATCCAAAACAAGGCATCATTAATCTGCACACGAGATTTTCTAATGTTCTGAAGGATAAACCCACATGTTCCCAATGAAACAACAACTAATACAATTTGAAACCAGATTGACATTCTATTCTCCTCTCTCTCTAAAATTCTGAATGAATAAAATAGACACGAACATGTGAATCATGTACTTAATAGAACGTGAAAAAGTTAAATAGCTTTCTCCTGCTTGTCTCTCTTCCATACGAACTTGAACTTCTGAAATTGGAACACCTTTACGTAATAGATAGGAAACAGTATCTGGTTCAGGTCCATAGTTAATATTCTTTGCAAAAACTTGTATTAGATCTTTAGAAAACATTCTCATTCCCGAAGTTGGATCATTAATCGTTTTCCCAGTGGTTAATTTAATAGCAAAACTAATGAGTGTATTCCCCAACATACGAAATGAATTTGGTCTTTTCTCCGAAACAAAACGAGAACCTATAACCATTTTATTGCCTTTATCAATTTCTTCTTCTAAAGCAGCAATATATTCTGGGAGATGTTGACCATCTGCATCAAATTGAACAGCTTTTTCATAGCCATGTTGATAAGCATATAATAATCCTGTCTGAAAAGCTCCAGCTAAACCGAGATTAACTGGTAAATCAATAATATTATAGCCATTTTTATGACAAATTTCTGAAGTTCGGTCTCGAGAACCGTCATTGATAATCACATAATCATACTGGGAATAATTTTGAATAATATTATCTACTACCGCTTGAATAGAACCTTCCTCGTTATAAGCTGGTATAATAATCAATAAATCTGAGGATTTCAATCTCCTTTGTCCTCCATTAAAATTCTTTTTAACCATTATACAATAACCATAATGTTTTATCCACTAATCTCGAAACTTAATACTATCAATTACTATTATTAAAAGCAAAAAAAGCTTGATATTAGTTATAAATATCAAGCGAATCGTTAAGATTAGTTATTGTTCAAATCCATTTGGATGTTTACTCTGCCATCTCCAAGCATCTTGGCACATCCGATGAATATCAAATTGAGCACTCCATCCTAGTTCTTCACGTGCTTTGGATGGATCTGCATAACAGGTTGCAATGTCACCAGGTCGTCGATCAACAATCTTGAATGGAATTGGTTTTCCCACAACCTTCTCCATATTGTAAATAATTTCTAATACAGAGTAACCTCTACCGGTGCCAAGATTATAGATATTCAAGCCTGAATCAGGGTTCATTTTTTTCAATGCAGCAACGTGGCCTTTCGCCAAATCAACTACGTGGATATAATCGCGTACTCCAGTTCCATCTGGAGTTGGATAATCGTTCCCAAACACATTAACAGACTCTAATTTTCCAACTGCTACTTGTGTTACATATGGCAATAGATTATTTGGAATACCATTTGGATTTTCACCAATGTTCCCACTTTCATGAGCACCAATTGGATTGAAATAGCGTAACAATACAATATTCCATGAAGGGTCCGCCTTGTATATATCTTGAAGCATCTCTTCTATCATGAGTTTCGTTCTACCATATGGATTTGTAACGGATAAAGGAAAATCTTCCAAGATAGGAACAGTATGTGGATCTCCATAGACAGTTGCTGATGAACTGAAGATAATATTTTTACACTGCACCTCTTCCATCACCTGAAGCAAAGTCAACGTTCCACTAATATTATTTTCATAATAAGTAAGTGGAATTTGAACTGACTCTCCAACTGCTTTCAATGCAGCAAAATGAATCACACCAGTCGGTTTTTCTTTTAGAAAAATTTCTAAAAGCTTTGATCTATCACGAATATCTTCATTATAAAAAGTAATAGATTTTCCAAGAATTTTTTCTACTTCTTGTATACTTTTCTCACTACTATTTACTAAATTATCAACAATGACAACTTCATGACCTGCATTTACTAACTCAATGGTGGTATGAGAACCGATAAACCCAGCCCCACCAGTTACTAATATTTTATGATACATTTTACAACTCCAGTTAAATGAATTACATTCATTATCCCACAAATGTTAATATTTTTCAAAAATTTTCAATACCGCCCAAAAGCGTCTCCCTTACTTATTAGTAAAAAGACCATAACCTTCTTTCTACGATGGTTATGGCTTTTCTACTATCTCAATTTCCGTATTAAGGGTATTCTTAATTTTCTCTTTCTTTTAGTCGGACGATTCCCATTCCGACTAAAAGAACGATTCCTAACACGCTGGAAGTGACTTCAAAGCTGGTGGTCATTCCAGTTTGCGGCAAATAAAGGCCTTCCTTATGACTACTGCTCACTTGAGAGTATTCTTTATCCACCGTCTCTGATGTTTCTTGTTGGTAGTTGACAGCTAGTGGCGCCAGCGTGTCTTTCTTGCTAGACTCAACTGCTAATGAACCTGGCTTGTATGGTGTATAATCCTTGTTTGGTATCTGCTCCTTATGATCCACGGATGGCACGAGGGTGTCCAGTGGAAACTCTGGTAGGGGCTCTTCAACGAGTGGAAGGACCTGATAAGTTTCATCCTTTTCATTTGGAACATACCAAGCATAGTGAAGACTACTCTTTTGAACGGTTGGTATTTCTGCCACGATGGACCGTGTTTTCAAGCGATAGGAATACGGATCATCAGTCCAGACATAGTTACTATCGAAGGTGGTAAAGACTAGGCCTAGCTTATGCCCCTTCTTGACCGTGTAAAGATTTGGCTGTAGATAAACCGTATAGTTTCGAAACTCTCCTAGCTTGGGATCTATGCTCTTGCTAGAGCTAGAGGAGGCATAGCCTGCATCTGGATTTGCTAGATTGATCCAACCAGAAGAAATGACCTTATACTTGGTTTTAATGGTTCCAAATTGTTTGTTGGCGATATTCTTAAGATTGCTTCCCATCCAGTAACCTGTTTCAGAAAGCGTATTGAGAGGCATTTCTTGGTACTTGTAGCCAGCTTCATCGTAGGTAATCTTATTGGATGCGACATCAAATTCCTCATCTGAGAGATCGACCAGTTGTACATTAACTTGGTAGTCTTTGAGTTCTTGATTGGTCAGCTTGGCTAAGGCAGCTTGGAAATGGACAGGAATATGCCCTTTAATAGTCACATCCTCTGTCGCTTCTGCTGTAAACAAAGCATTAGCAGTTGAAGATTGCTTAGTGGTATGTGAATCACGATTGGTCCAATCCATCCCTGCACTGTAGTAATCATTATCGATAGTTTCTTCCTCTCGTCTAGAAAGAGTCTTCAGGGTCAATTTATTACTAGACTCCCAGCTAGAATAGTGTTCCCATTTAGATGGGTCGTAGTTATTAGACACGGTTACTTCTGGTAAAGATTCTACCTGATTTTCTGCATCATATAGGTAGTGACTAAACCATTGATTGAGAAGGTCACTGACACTTTGTTGGCCCTCTTTAATTCCGAAGCGTTTATTGACAGGATAAATATGATCCCCTTGATATAGGTAGAGCTTCACAGGCTGCCCAGCTTTTTTCAAGGTTTGATACATCAGCTCAAAGTGTTTGGTTCTGACATTATCATCATTTAGCCCATGCATAACTAGAGCGCTGGCCTTGAATTTTTCTGGATGAAGAGTATAATCGCGATTTTTCCAAATGTCACTATAATTATAACCATGCTTATGTTGGTCGCGATTCAATTGAGTGATATAGCGGGCATAGTCCTCTTTAATCTTGTTCCAATCAGCCGGATCTAGAATCCTGTTGGATACATAGACAGACAAATGAGACAGATCTCTATAAGCACCGACATTAAAAGTCGTTCCTTGACTGTTGTAATAATCATACCAACTTGCAATACCAGCTGCAGGGACGATAGTCTTTAAGCCCTCTACTCCTGTCGCAGCGACTCCAAAAGTAGTGGTTCCTGCCCATGACAGGCCTGTCATACCGACTTTTCCATTCGACCAATCTGCTTTTATAGCGATATTCGATGTCTTATCTGTATAAGCAACTCGTTTTCCATTTAGCCACTCAATGACACTCTTATAACCAGCTACTTCTAGGTCACTTCCTGTTGTATTGATTCCCTCGGACTGATAGCTTCCCAATCCAGATGTGGTAACGACGGCATAGCCTCGTACTAAGAAATAGTTGTACCAGTTAATATTTTCATAATCGTAACGAGTGAAGGTAGAATCACTCTCGTTTGGATTTTTATAGTACCAGTCTTTAGAATCTGCCTTTTTAGCATGTTCTAAAGTCGTGGTAGAACCGGTTTGACGACGAGGATCTACATAGCGATAGAGGTTCTTGTTGTCAAACTCACCCTCTTCTTTTAGACCAATTTCGCCAAGGGTTTCCTTATTAGTCGTTCCCGCTACGTAAGGACTTGCCTCATAGATCGTTGAAGCCTTAAAATCCCCATTGGCAACAGCTTTCGGTAGTTGAACAAAAGTTTTGATCAGGTCCCTTTTTCCGTCTCCATCTGTATCATAGTCTGATTCGACATAGACAACAAAGCGGACGATATCACTCTTTTCATTCGAGTAGCCAGTTTCTACATCACCCGGAGTAAAAGGAAAAATAGGCTGGGTCTTACCATTAAGGATGAGAGGTTCTTTTTTCTCTGCACGATAGGCCTCTTTTAATTTCTTAGCGACCGAAATCATATGATTTAGATTCTGGACGGGCTCATCCTTGCCTACCCCATTTGGAATCATCCCCAAGCTTTTTGCGAACTCAAGACGATCTTCTGCTGTTGAACCAGTTTGATCCGGTTTGGCCTCTGCCCATTTGAGTAACTCGATTGCTGTATCCCCTATACTCAGATTCTGATTTGCGACATGTGGATTTTCAATCAGAGTCGATAGTTTATCAGGCGTTTCTGATACCAATAAAGGTTTCGGTAGGTCTCCTAAAGAATCATTTGTTTCAGTTAACTTGCTAGCTTCCTCCTCAAGTAAGTATCCACTCTCAGCTTCTGCCCTCCCACCTGACTCTAGACCTGAAGCTTCAGGTTGGGGATTAATCTGAGGCTTTTCTATAGAGACAAGTTCTGGCGAACCGACTAGTTCAGTATCTGCTCCTGTAGCCTTTTCGGAAACTTCATCAGCCCGAACTTGAGTGGCTATCACTATAGGTGAAAGTAATAAAGCAGACAAGATAAAAGAAAGATTCTTTTTCCTCATAATGAAACTCCTTTAAATTTAAGAGATTTGTGAGAAGGAAAGCCTTCAAACAAAATGACAGCGTTTACAATTCCATTGTAGTCTCTGTAAACTTTATAGTCAAATCAAATAAAAAGGCATCATAAAAATATAATCTTTCTGAAAGTTGAGATAATTGAAAGGGCCTATGAGAAATATATTATAGTTTTCAATTCTTCTTTTCACACAAAAAAGCAAGTTTCAATCCGGTTTTTAACCGTTAGAAACTTGCTTTAGATTTTATAGAAATACTCTCCTACTTGCGATACATCTTCACTTGTAGGTAGAGGTCGTTATAAACGCCTAACCACTTCTTGCCAAGTTGTTCGTAGACTTCTAAGTTCTTTAGCGTGTCATCACTTGGGTAGAAGGCTTGGTCTTCTTGGACCTCTTTTGGTAGCATCTTCTTAGCTTCTTTGTTCGGTGTGGAATAACCGACATAGAGAGCATTCTTATAAGCATTTTCTGGGCGAAGCATAAAGTTGATAAAGGCATAGGCAGCTTCTTTATTCTTCACCGTCTTTGGAATAACGATATTATCAAACCAAAGGTTGCTGGCTTCTGATGGGACGACATAGCGGAGATCCTCATTGGCTTCCAGCATTTGACTGGCTTCACCGGAGAAAGTCACCCCAATGGCTGCATTATTTTGGATCATGTAGCCTTTCATTTCATCGGCTACAAGGGCCTTAATATTGGGCATCAAGGTATAAAGCTTATCAACAGACTCTTGTAATTGCTGAGGATCCTTGGAGTTGAGACTATAACCTAAGCTATTGAGTCCAATCCCCATGACCTCACGCGCCCCATCGTACATCATGATGTCATTCTTGTACTCTGGTCTCCATAGATCCGCCCAGTGTTCGGGTGCCTTATCAACCATCTTACTGTTGTAGATGATACCAAGGGTACCCCAGAAGTAAGGGACTGAATACTGATTATCAGGGTCAAAGTCCAAGTCCAAGAAGCGTGGATCGATATTGTCTAAGCCTTTCAATTTGGACTTATCCAACTTTTCAAGCAAGTTTTCGTCCATCATCTTAGCGATCATATATTCACTTGGGATGGCAATATCGTATGCTGTTCCCCCTTGCTTGATCTTGGTGTACATGGCTTCATTGGAATCAAAGGTATTATATTGGACTTGAACGCCTGTTTCCTTGGTAAATTCCTTGAGCAATTCTGGATCGATATAATCTCCCCAATTGTAGATGACCAGCTTATCACTGTCTTTTGGATTGGTCTTGGCTTCAAGACGGGCACTTAGCCCCGCTAAAACGAGGATTACCACCACAATCCCTAACAAGAATGAATAGAGTTTTTTCATACTGTCTCCTCCTTCTCTCTAGTGATGAAGTAATAGCCGACCACCAGTAAGATACTGAAGAGGAAGACCAGGGCAGAAAGGGCATTGATATTCAACGAAATCCCTTGGCGAGCCCGTGAGTAGATCTCAACAGACAAGGTCGTAAAGCCATTTCCTGTGACAAAGAAGGTCACCGCAAAGTCATCCAAGGAGTAGGTAAAGGCCATGAAGTAACCGGCAATAATCGCAGGTGTCAAATAAGGAAGCATGATTTCTTTCAACATCTGCACCTGAGTAGCTCCTAGGTCATAGGCCGCATTGATCATATCACGGTTCATTTCCTTCAAGCGTGGCAAGACCATCAAGACTACGATTGGAATAGAGAAGGCCACGTGACTCATCAAGACAGAGGCAAAGCCAAGCTGGAACTTGATCGTCGTAAAGAGGATCAGGAAGCTAGCCCCGATCATAACGTCAGGTGCCACCATAAGGATGTTATTGATGGACAAAAACGGTCCTTCAAACTTCTTCTTAGATTGGTAAATATAGATCGCCCCAAAGGTCCCAATAATGGTCGCAATCAAGGCTGACAGGAAGGCCAAGAGGAAGGTCTGTGAGAGGATCAACATAAGACGCGTATCCTCAAAGAGACTTTGGAAATGCTCCAAGGTAAAGCCTGTAAAAGCATTCATATCCCCACCAGCATTAAAGGCATAGGCAATCAAGTAAAAGATTGGCAGATAAAGGAGTAGGAAAACCAATCCTAAATAGATACGTGAAATCTTTTTCATCGTTCACTCCTTTCTCTCGTTACCCACATGACTAAGAGCATAGCAAGGATCAAGACCACTCCAATGGTTGATCCCATTCCCCAGTTTTGTGTCGTGAGGAAATGCTGCTCGATGGCAGTCCCCAGAGTAATCACCCGGTTTCCTCCGATCAAACGCGTCAACATGAAGAGACTCAAACTTGGAATAAAGACCGATTGGACTCCAGAGCGAACCCCGTTCATAGACAACGGGAAGACAACTCGACGGAAGGTATCCCACTTATTAGCTCCTAGGTCATAGCTAGCATTGATGAGATTTGGATCCAAATCATCCAAAACATTGAAGATAGGAAGGATCATAAAGGGCAACTCAATGTAACTAGCGACAAAGATGAAAGAAAAGTCCGTAAAGAGGATCTGTTGAGGACCGATTCCGATGAAGCTCAAGAATTGGTTAATAGATCCCCCTTGACCAAAGATCCCGATAAAGGCATAAGCCTTGAGCAAGAGGTTAACCCAGGTCGGAAGGACGATGAGCATGAGCCAGAGCTGACGATGCTTGAGCTGGGTCAAAAAATAAGCTGTCGGGTAAGAAATCAAGAGCGTCACAAAGGTAACGATCCCAGCATAGAGAATGGAGTTGAAGCTCATCTTGAGGTAGGTCCAATTCTGCGCTGTAAAAAAGGTTTGGTAATTCTCTAAGGAACCCTGTCCCTGGACATTAACAAAGGATTGCCAAATAATCAAGGCTACAGGAGCCAAGACAAAGAGGAGGATCCAGAGAAAATAGGGAACCACAAAGAGGTTAGAGGTTGTTTTCTTCATCTCTTTCCTCCTCGATGGCATTGATCAATCCGGCTTCTTGCTCTTCCACTTCTACGTACTCTTCGATCCGTGCATCGAACTCTTCTTCCGTTTCATTGAGACGCATGACGTGGATATCTTCTGGTTCAAAGTCCAGACCGATTTCTTCACCTACGATTGCCTTACGCGTTGAGTGAATCATCCACTCATTGCCCAATTCATCATAGGCGATGATCTCATAGTGTACCCCACGGAAAAGTTGGGTATCCACTTTCACCTGGAGCTTGCCTTCCTCGGGCAGTGTGATTTGCAAATCTTCAGGGCGAATAACGACTTCGACCGGTTCGTTTGGTCTCATCCCTCCATCGACTGACTCAAAGCGTTTACCGTTGAATTCTACTAGGTAGTCTTCGATCATGATCCCTGGAAGGATGTTGGACTCACCGATAAAGGTCGCAACGAAATGGTTGATCGGCTCATCGTAGATATCGACTGGTGTTCCTGATTGGACAATTTCTCCTTCGTTCATGACGAAGATCCAGTCACTCATAGCAAGCGCTTCTTCCTGGTCATGGGTAACAAAAACAAAGGTAATACCCAGGCGTTGTTGCAATTCACGGAGTTCATACTGCATGTCTGTCCGCAACTTCAAATCGAGGGCAGACAAAGGCTCATCCAAAAGGACCACTCGCGGTTCATTGATAATCGCTCGTGCAATGGCCACCCGCTGGCGTTGACCGCCAGAAAGTTTCTGGATGGAGCGTTTCTCAAATCCTCCTAATTGCACCATCTTAAGGACTTCAGTCACTCGTCTTTGAATTTCCGCCTTGTCTAGCTTCTTCAAACGAAGAGGGAAGGCAACATTCTCAAACACATTCATGTGTGGGAAAAGGGCATAGGACTGGAAGACGGTATGGACATCCCGTTTGTTAGTCGGTAAATCATTGATCCGAACACCATCCAAGAGGACATCCCCTGTCGAAGCGTCTAACAAACCGGCAATAATGTTCAAAATCGTCGATTTACCAGATCCTGAAGCACCGAGGAGGGTATAGAATTTCCCTTCTTCCAACTCAAAGTTGATATCTTTGAGAACCACTGTATCGCTGTCTTCAAATACTTTTGAGACATTTCTAAACTCAATAATTGGTTTTTTCAATTCACATAAATTCCTTCTTTTTCATGCGTTTCCATCTGAGACCAACCACTAGTCTCATAGGCTGACGAGAATACCCGTCAGGCCACCAACACCTCTCGGGGACTTATAAGACTGCCCCACCTATTTTCAGTATCGATAGGCACTCACCCCCCTTCTAAAGTAGGAAGGGTCTACCCAAGAGTAGCCCCTATTCCATCTCGAACCGTTAATCTCTCCCAATAATACGGACTTCCCGCTCTAAGGTCACCCCAGCCGATTTTTCAACTGTCGCGATGACATGAGCAATCAAGTCTTCATAATCTTTGGCAGTCCCATAATCGACATTGATCATAAAGCCAGCATGCTTTTCAGAAACCTCTACACCACCAATCCGGTGTCCCTTCAATCCTGCCTCACTGATCAACTGTCCTGCAAAGTGACCGACTGGACGTTTGAAAACAGAGCCACAAGACGGGTATTCGAGAGGTTGTTTCAGCTCTCGCAAATGAGTCAAGCGCGCCATTTCTTGATTGATCTGATCATAGTTGCCAGGTGCTAAGGCAAACTTAGCCGAAATCACCACATCCCCTGTCTCTTGGATCTTGGAATGGCGATAACCAAAGGCCAAATCACTTGCGGATAGGGTTTTTATTTCACCCTCTGGCGTCAAGACCTTACACGATTGGAGAATATGGGCAATCTCGCCACCATAGGCACCAGCATTCATGTAAACAGCACCCCCAATGCTACCAGGAATCCCACAAGCAAATTCAAAGCCTGTCAAGCTATGGTAGCGGGCTACGTGAGTCACATCGATCAGCTTAGCACCTGCCTCTGCTTCAATCACGTACCCATTGACTCGGACATCATGGAAATGATCAAACATGATCACAAAGCCTTCAATCCCACCGTCACGGACGATAATATTCGAAGAATTCCCCAAGACCATCCAAGGAATTTCATGAGCATTGGCAAAGGTGACAATTCGTTTTAATTCATATTGATTGCGAGGAAAGGCCAAATAGTCTGCAGCCCCTCCAACCTTGGTATAGGTATATTGTTTGAGTGGCTCATCGAACAAAATTTCAATGCCAGCCAACTCCTCTTTGATTTGCTTTACGATTTCCATCTCACAACTCTCTTCTATACGTTATCTTATCCATTATAACAAAAACCAGCCCACTTTTCGACTAAGAAGTAAAAAAACAGAAACAGCCAAAAGACCACTTCTGTTTTAATTTTTTTAAACAAGGGTTTATTAAATTAGCCAATCTTACGCGCAATGCCACGTGTTTCTTGAGTGGACAAGGCTGAGCCAATGGCAACCCCACCCCCAATAATGGTAAAGACTGCCAACATAAAGAAGTTAAAGAAGTATTTCTCAGGTGCTTCACCATTTAGAACAAGGGAATTGATCAAATCAAATCCATCACTAAAGTCGAGTCCAAGCTGTTTAACTGCTTCTAAGGCATAGTCAAATTGGTGAACGAGAACAACAGTCACCAACAAGAGGATACTAGAAATAACTGCACCAAGTTTGCTAAATTTCTTCCCTAAGATCTCATAGCCTTTGACAACACAGATCCCAAGGATGAAACCAGCATAAAAAGCTACGTAGCCGAGACGGGCAATAAAAAGAGTCACAGCTCCCCCGATAATGGCACCAATAAAGGCACCTACTGATCCAAGAAGGACATTTTCTTTCTGACTATTATATGAATCGGTTTCAATTTTTAGTTGGGAACTCACAATTTGATAGTTTTCTTCATTCATCAAGAAGAGGGAATCTCCAATCTGGTAGAGACCAACCGGACCTTTTTCACCAGAGTAGCCACATACAGTGTAGAAACCATTGGTTTGTAAAAATTGCAGGATTTCTGTTAAGGCTTGGTGAATATTCTCAATCGTTTTTGCCTTGGTCATCCCAGCTTTTACAGTGAAAGTTGTGACATATTGGTTGAGGCTCACACTCTTCAGAACAGAAGATTCTTTCACCATTTGCTGCAATTGAGCCGCTGCTTCTTCCGCATCATCACGAGAAACAGAAAGAGCAATGCTGAAGACATTTTTTGTGTCTGTTTCTCTCATTAAGAAGAAATACCCAGAGTTCTCACCATAAATAGATGAGGTCTGAGGATCAAACTGGAATCCAAGTTCCGTAGCAAGTTGATGACGTTCAAAGTCTTTCATTAGAATTACAATCTCCTTTACATTTCTATCTATCTTTTGAATAAATGTTTATTGTCCTAAAATAATTTGATAGACAAATGATTTATAAAACTATTTTATCATAGATAAATAAAATTAGATAGACTAATTTAGCCTATCTAATCATTTTTTTCTTTGAATCAAGATTCACTATGCTTCTACCTTCACACCAGTTGTGTCAATCTTTAATGAGAAAACCTGACCATTTAAGGCCTTAGACTCCAAGTCTTTGGCAAAGGCTTCTGCATGTTCAACTGGGAGCAAGGTCATAATGGTTGGACCTGCACCAGAAAGGTAAGTCGCATAAGCTTTATGTTGATGCGCAAGTTCTTTCACCTGAGGGAACTCTGCAACTAGTTGTTGACGGTAGCGTTCATGGAAGCGATCGCCTTCGATGGCTTTTCCTGCGACTCTTAAGTCCCCCTTAGAAAGAGCAGCAATGGCCACGTTTGCAATCGAACTGGCTGCCACGGCTTCCTTATAAGACCATTCACTAGGAAGGACATTTCGGCTATCGCTGGTCTTGAGTTCGTAATTCGGAACAAAGGCCACTAGTGCACACTCAGGAAATGGAAGAACCAAATGATTGGTCTGCTGATCCACATAGCTTGCTACGACCAGATTTCCAAAAATAGCTGGCGCTACATTGTCCGGATGACCTTCGATTTTTGTCGCGATCTCTAGTTTATCTTCATCGCTAAGACATAAGTTGCCCAGTTGATTAGCCAACTCAATCCCCGCTACAATAACAGAGCTAGAGGAACCAAGACCACGCGCCAAAGGCACTTCACTAGTCATCTTGAGACGATGAGGAGGCAAATCGGATGCGACTTGGAGAGCAGTTTGAAGCAAGAGATTCTCTTCATCGCTTGGAATCTCCTCTCCTAAATCATGTTCAATCCACCAGTTTTCTTGCGCTTCTAGCACATCAATGGTCAAATACTTAGAAACAGCGATCCCAACAGAATCAAATCCTGGCCCTACATTGGCACTAGTCGCTGGTACTGTAATTCTCATCTTATTCTCCCAATACTTTAAAGGTATTCATAAGTTTGAAATTCGGCTCTGAATCCAGTTTTTCAACCAAGTTCTTGAATTGCGTCTGGTTGACTTGGTGGGTAATGATAACCACACTTGCAAATTGACCATCTGAGTCTTCTTGAAGGATTTGCTTGAAGGAAGCTCCTTCTGCATTAAAGATTTCCGCAATACGTAAGATTTGACCAGTCGCATCTGGTGCCTTGATTGAGAAGTAATAATTGTTCTTCACATCTTCAGGCTTAGCCAATTGAAGCGGGCGGCTGTATTCGTTAAAGGCTTTACCGATTGTTCCTTCATTCAAACGACGAACAATGCGAACGATGTCAGCTACAACACTAGTCGCAGTTGGTTTTTGACCTGCACCTGGTCCATAGTACATAGACTCACCAATCCCTATCGATTCCACATAGACCGCATTCATGACGTCGTTCACGCTAGCAAGTGGATGTTCTTTTGGGAGGAAGGTTGGTGTCACTTCTGCTGCGATTCCTGACTCTGTTTCAACAATGGAGCCGACCAACTTGATCACATAACCAAGGCTTTGAGCTACTGAGACATCCTGAGGAGTGATTTGACTGATCCCTTTGTGCCCTACTTGGTCAAATTGGATGTTCATCCCAAAGGCAAATTGGCTCAAAATCACCATCTTATAAGCTGCATCGATTCCTTCAACGTCATTGGTCGGGTCACTTTCAGCGTAACCAAGGCGTTGCGCTTCTGCTAAAGCATCCTCATAAGTCCAGCCTTCTTCGACCATTTTGGTCATCATGAAGTTAGAAGTACCATTGACCACACCGAGAACTTTGGTCACCTTGTCAGAAGCCAAGGAATTCACCAAGGTCCGAAGGATTGGAATTCCACCCGCTACGGCAGCTTCATAATAAAGGGCTACTTGGTGTTCTTTTGCAATCTCTAGTAACTCACTTCCATGAACGGCAAGGAGGTCTTTGTTGGCAGAGACCACGTGCTTTCCTGCTTCAAGAGCGCGGGTGATAAAGGTCTTGGCTGGCTCAATCCGGCCCATCAACTCAACCACGATAGCAATATCTTTGTCTTCAATGATCTCATCGACATTGGTTACAAAATTGTAGTCATGGCCAGCTGCTTGCAAGCTTTCTTTCTCCGCATCATCGCGAACCAAGATCTTAGCAATCTCAATGTCATCTTGAGCAGCCTGGCTGATCTTTTCATGGTTTTCTTTTAATAAAAACGGTACGCCACTGGCAACAGTACCAAATCCTAGTAAGGCAATCTTAACAGACATGTTGGTCTCCTTAAACATCTAATATATTCCATTATATCAAAAATTAGCCCTTTCTGACTAGTTCTTTGCCCTTCTTCCTCTACAAGAACTTTACTTTTTGAGATTTAGACCTCCTCTTCAAACTAACTAGCAACCCATGCCTTCAAAAACAGCCTAGAGCTCCTGAAATTTTAAGCCATTTGTAACTTTGTCTTTAAGAGATTTCATGACCCTATGATATAATGATATTGATAAAGAAAGGGGTCTCTATGAATCACCGAAAAAGACGTGTCCCAAAGAAAATACGATTACTACTGATTTTAAATGCTTTTCTTCTGTCTTGCATATTCTTTTTAGGGTTCCTCCTATTGAAACAGGGGACTATTGCTGACAAGCAAGAAACAAATACAAGTCAGACGATGAAACAGCAAGGTTCTACTACCAAATGGGTAAAACAAGAGCAACCTGTGAAAATCCCAATTCTCATGTACCACGCTGTTCACACGATGGCCCCTTCGGAAGAGGCCAATGCCAACCTCATTGTAGCACCAGAAACCTTCGAGAGTCATCTCAAAGCCTTAAAAGGGGCCGGTTACTACACCCTGACGCCTGAAGAAGCTTATCGCGCACTTACAAAAAATGAACTGCCTGAAGGTGGCAAAGTCGTTTGGTTGACGTTCGATGATGGAATTTCAGACTTTTATACCATAGTCTATCCACTCCTAAAAAAATACCAAATGACCGCAACCAATAATATCATTACTTCATTTTCTGAAAAGGAAAAACCAAGCGTTCTAACCTTTGATCAAATCAAAGAAATGAAAGCACAAGGCCTTACTTTTGAGAGCCATACGGTATCCCACCCAGATTTGGCCCAATCAGATACTGCCACTCAAAAAGCTGAACTAGCCAATTCCAAACAAGTATTAGACAAGAAACTCAATCAAACCACGACCACCATTGTCTACCCCGCTGGTCGCTACTCTGACGTCACCATGGATCTAGCAAAAACCAATGGCTACAAAATGGGCTTGACGACCAACAATGGACTAGCTAGTTTAGATGATGGCCTCTACTCGCTAAATCGTCTGCGTATCTTGCCTACTACGACGGCCGAAAACCTACTTGCAGAAATGCAAACCAATCCATAAGCATACAAAAAGCACGAGTTCGAGCGACTCGTGCTTTCTTTTTCCATAAAGGAGGCTTTTACTTAGACTTGATGTAGTTCACACCATCTGCTTTTGGTGCAACCGACTTACCAAAGAAGGCTGCTAGGACGATGATGGTCAATACATACGGCGCAATACGGAGGTAGACTCCTGGAATATGGGCAAGGAAAGGAATCTGCGTAGACACAACCGCCAAGGCTTGTGAAAGACCAAAGAATAGACTGGATAACATGGCACCGATTGGGTTCCATTTACCAAAGATCATAGCCGCTAGGGCGATAAATCCAGGTCCTACAATGGTAGTTGCAGAGAAATTAACAGAAGCAGATTGCGCATACAAGGCACCCCCAACTCCTCCTAAAAATCCAGAGATGAGCACACCATAGTAACGCATGAGGTATACATTAATCCCAAGGGTATCCGCAGCTTGTGGATGTTCACCAACTGAGCGAAGTCGAAGACCGAACTTCGTTTTAAACATGATAAACCATGCTACAAATGAAAATCCAATCGCGACATATCCCATTAAGCTTGTATTCTTGAAAAAGATATCTCCAATGACAGGGATATCAGACAAGAAAGGAAAATCAAATTTACCAAATGACAAATCGATATTGTTGGTTTGACCTTTTCCGTAGATTGCTTTTACCAAAAAGACAGCTAAGGCAGGAGCCAACAAGTTCAATACCGTACCACTCACCACGTGATCAGCACGGAAGTTGATAGTAGCTACAGCATGGATAGCAGAGAAAATAAGACCAACCAAACCACCTGCAAGGAGAGATAACCAGATGGTCATGCCACCAAGAGAGTCAGCAAAAGTCAAGTTAAACACGACTCCTGTGAAAGCTCCCATAACCATGATACCTTCCAAACCAACGTTAACAACACCAGCATGTTCGGAGTAGGCTCCTCCGATACTAGTGAAAATGAGGGGAGCAGCATAGACCAGCATATTCGATACAAGAATCGTTAGTATAGCAACAGTATTCATCCTTACTCTACTCCTTTCATTTGTTTTTTAGGCTTGATGTATTTTTCGATAATGTAATGAGCACTTACAAAGAAAATAATCGAAGCTGTCACAATATTGACAAGTTCTGGTGGAATGGTCGCTGTGGTCATACCTGGCGCACCTGTTTGCAAGGTTCCAAGCAAGAAGGCCGCAAAGACAATCCCAATAGGAGAATTGCTAGCAAGGAGGGCCACCGCCATCCCATTAAATCCAATAGCCAAGGAACCAGGTTGAACATAAATGTTCTGGAAGGTACCGATCCCTTCTACTGCTCCACCGATCCCACAGAGGGCACCTGAAATCACCATGGAAAGAATGATGATTCGTTTAGCTGACATCCCTGCATAATCTGAAGCATTCGGGTTAAGACCAACGGAACGGATTTCAAAACCAAGGGTTGTTTTCTTAATAATGAACCAAACTACTGCAACAGCAATCAAGGCGATAAAGATACCAATATTCATCCGTGACTTGGTTAATTCAGTCAGAAAACCTAGTCGATAACTTGCATTTGCCCCTACTGTGATACTAGATTCAGAATCGACCATGAACTTTTTAGGGAAGTTCCGGATGATTTCATTTCCAGCAAACAGGACGATGTAGTTCATCATAATGGTAACGATGACTTCACTCGTTCCCAAAAATGCTCGCAAGATACCTGGAATCAAACCAACGAAACCACCTGCAATTGCAGCCACAAGGACTGTTAAAGGAATCATTAAGATACGAGGGATATCTGGAAAAGATAAAGCGAACCATACTGCCGCAATCCACCCAGCCAAGGCCTGTCCTGGTAAGCCAACATTGAAAAATCCAGCTCGGCTAGCTACTGCAAATCCGAGAGCGATCAAAACCAGTGGTCCCATGGCGCGGAAAATTTCACCCACATTTTTAATAGAACCAAAAGCTGTCTTGAAGAGTTCTTCATAACCCCAAAGGGCATCATAACCAAAGATCCACATGATGATGGCTCCGAGGATGATTCCTAGGATTACAGAAATAAAAGGAATAGCAATTTGTCTTGTGTTTTTATTCATTTGAAGCCTCCTTGATTTCTCCACCAGCCATTAGAATACCAAGCTCTTGTTTGTTGGTCTCAGATGGCTTCACAATACCTTGGATTTTTCCATCATGAATAACAGCAATCCGGTCTGATAGGTTTAGAATTTCATCTAATTCGAAGCTGACAACGAGGACGGCTTTTCCTTTATCACGTTCACTAATCAAACGTTTATGGATGTACTCAATCGCACCAACGTCCAATCCACGTGTCGGTTGGCTAACGATTAACAAATCCGGATTACGATCAACTTCACGAGCAATAATAGCCTTTTGTTGATTTCCTCCTGATAGAGCACTTGCTGGAACAATCTCATTGGCTGCACGAACATCAAATTCTTCCATCAACTTGCGGGCATATGAATTAATTTGATTGTAATTCAAAACACCGTTTTTGCTAAGTGGTTCTTTGTAGTAAGTTTGAAGTGCGATGTTTTCAGAAAGCATCATTTCGAGAACAAGACCATCACGATGACGATCCTCAGGAACGTGGCTGACATTCATTTCAGTAATCTTACGTGGGGAAAGGCCAACAACTTCTTGTCCTTTAATTTTAATACTGCCTGATTTGACTTTCCGTAGTCCAGTAATAGCCTGAATCAATTCACTCTGACCATTACCATCAATCCCTGCAATCCCTACAATTTCGCCTGCACGAACATCAAGAGATAGTTCTTTGACTGCAGGAACTCCGCGGTTTTCATTCACGATCAAGTCAGAAATTTGAAGAACCACTTCTTTCGGTTGCGCTTCTTCCTTTTCCGTTACGAACGAAACTGAACGCCCAACCATCATCTCTGCCAAATCTTTATTGGTAGCACCTTCGATGCTAACGGTTTGAATGGATTTCCCACGACGAATAACTGTGACACGGTCCGCAACCGCACGAATTTCGTCCAGTTTGTGGGTGATGAGGATGATAGATTTCCCTTCTTTAACAAGGGCTTTCATGATATCCATCAACTCCAAAATTTCAGCAGGAGTTAGCACCGCTGTGGGCTCGTCGAAAATCAGAATATCAGCTCCGCGATAGAGTGTCTTCAAGATTTCTACACGTTGTTGAGCACCAACAGAAATATCTTCAACTTTTGCTGTAGGATCCACAGCCAAGCCGTAGCGTTCTGACAACTCAAGGATATCTGCATTAGCCTTTTTCAAATCTAATACACCTTTATTCGTTACTTCGCTACCAAGAATGATATTTTCTGCAACAGTGAAAGCTTCTACCAACATGAAGTGCTGGTGAACCATCCCGATCCCTAGAGAAGCAGCCTTTGAAGGAGAATCTAATTTTTCAGACTTCCCATTGACCACAATTTCTCCGCTCGTTGGTTCCAAAAGACCAGCCAACATATTCATCAGGGTTGATTTCCCAGCTCCATTTTCACCAAGAAGTGCATGAATTTCACCTTTACGCAATTCGAGGTTGATTTTGTCGTTTGCGACAAATTCACCAAAAATTTTGGTAATTTCACGCATCTCAATGACGTTTTCGTGTGCCATTCGAATATTCCTTTCTAGAAAACTATATTTTATTTCAGTAGGACCTGCTAAACAAGTTAGTAAGTTCTATTGAGACAAAATGTCTCAACACCTCGAAAAAAAGCGACCCAAGAAGGATGGATCGCTTCCCGAAGGTTCTTATTTCTCAGGTGCTTTTACGCTACCATCAATAATTTGTTTTTTAGCATCTTCTACTGCTTTTTTAGCATCTTCTGAAAGATTAGAAGTTGTCAAATCAACACCACCATCTTTCAAACCAAATGTAATCACTTTTCCACCTGGGAATTTACCGTCAGCAGTTTGAGTTGCGATTTCTTGAACAGTTTTACCAACTTGTTTCAAAGTAGAAGCCAATACGAAGTTAGATTCTTTACCATCTTTTGAAGTGTATTTACCTTCATCAACTTGGTCACGGTCTACACCAATAACCCAAACTTTTTCGCCTTCGTTTTTCTTCTCGTTCAAGTCTTTTGCTTCCTTGAAGACACCAGCTCCTGTACCACCAGCAGCTTGGTAAATAACGTCAGCTCCTGCAGCGTATTGTGTTGCTGCAATTGTTCTACCTTTTTCAGGGTTGTTGAAGTCTTCAGCATATTGTACATCAACTGAAATGTCTTTGTTTACAGACTTCACGCCTGCTTCAAATCCTTTTTCAAAACGAGTGATAACTTCACCACGTGCTCCACCGATGAAACCAACTTTGTTTGTCTTCGTAGTTTTGGCTGCAGCAACCCCTGCAAGATAAGCAGCTTCATTATCTGCAAAAACAGCAGATGCTACGTTCTTCTTATCACCAACAACAGAGTCAATGATAACATAGTTGATATCAGCATTTTCATCTGCAGCAGCAGTAACAGCTGGAGCAAGTTTGTAACCAACACCGTACACTAATTTGTAGCCGTTTGTAGCAGCTTGGCTGAAGTTATTCGCAAAATCTGCTTCACTTGTAGATTGGAAGTAAGTAAATCCGTTATCTTTAGAAAGACCATTTTCTTTACCCCAAGCTTGTAGACCTTCCCATGCAGATTGGTTAAATGATTTGTCATCAACACCACCTGTGTCAGTAACGATAGCAGCTTTTAAATCAGTTTTTGCATCTGAAGAATCTTTGCGAGACGCACGATTTCCACATGCAGCAAGTCCGATTGCAGCGACAGTTACTAGACCTAGGCCTAACCATTGTTTCTTGTTCATTTCTGAACCTCCTAAATAAGATATGCAACTATGTTGCGGATTAATAAAAGGGTCAATAGACCGCCTTTACAGAAGTTACTAGGTAAGATCTGTAAAGGAATATGGAAGCAATTCCTTGACCGTCATCACGACCGTCGATTTATCTTTGGCTACCAGAGTAACCGGTAGGTCTGGCTCGAAAAATTCAGCCATCACCTGGCGACAAGCACCACAGGGTGAAACTGGTTTTTCAGTTTGACCATAAATAATTAATTCCTTAAATAAACGCTCGCCTTCTGAAACAGCCTTGAAGATAGCTGTTCGCTCACCACAATTGGTCAAGCCGAAGCTCGCATTTTCAACATTGACTCCTGTATAAATCTTTCCCTCTGCTGTAACTAAGACAGCTCCAATTGGAAAGTGAGAATAAGGCACGTAAGCATTCTCGCTTGTTTTTACAGCTAGGTCAATCAACTCAGTAGTCGCCATGGGCTACTTCTCCCTTCATGATGGCTACTCCAGAGGAAGTGCCGATTCGGTTAGCACCCGCTTGGATCATAGCTTGAGCATCCTCATAGCTACGAGTACCTCCAGATGCTTTCACTCCCATATCCGGTCCAACAACCTGGCGCATGAGGGCAACATCCTCAACAGTTGCTCCACCACTAGAGAAGCCAGTCGAAGTTTTCACAAAGTCAGCTCCCGCCAATTTAGCGATCTGGCAAGCTACTACTTTTTCAGTTTCGGTCAATAAGCAGGTTTCGATGATCACTTTTACCAAGTGATCCCCACTTGCATCCACAACAGACTGAATATCCTCTTCTACTAACGTAAGGTTTTTGGATTTCAAGGCACCGATATTGATGACCATATCGATCTCATCGGCTCCATTTTGAATGGCATTTTGAGTTTCAAATGCTTTAACAGCTGGTGTGTTCGCGCCAAGAGGAAAACCAATCACTGTACACACTTTTACATCTGAATCCCGAAGTCCTTCAACTGCGAAGTTGACCCATGTTGGTTGCACACAAACACTCGCAAAATCATATTCTTTCGCTTCTTCGATCAAAGCCTCGATTTGTTCTTGCTGTGCATCCGGTTTTAATAGTGTGTGGTCAATATATTTGTTTAATTTCATTAATAAATCTCCCCCCAAACGAATTACGAAACGATTTCAATAATCTCTGAAACGCTTACAACCTCGTCTAGTATTTTAACATTTTTTTGGAATTCTGCAATGTTTTTTTGACAAATTTCTAAGTTTGTATAAATAGTTGCAACAAGATCCCCTTTTTGAACAGGATCCCCGACTTTCTTAGCAAAAACAATCCCTGACTCATAGTCTAAAACATCTGATTTAACCGCTCTTCCAGCCCCCAGACGCATTGCGAAGAGTCCGTGTTCCATAGCAGGCAATGCTGCAATATAGCCATCCGCTTCTGCATAGACAGGTACTTGTTCTTTTACCTGAGCTGGACGGTATAGATCTTCCAAATCTCCACCTTGAGCAAGGACCATTTCCTCAAACTTCTTCAGAGCTTTGCCAGCTGTCAGATGTTGTTTGATTTCTTCCAAGCTAGCCGTCACCCCACCAAGCTCCAACATAATTTGAGCCAATTCACAAATGAAGTGGGTGATATCTTCTCTGCCTTTGCCTTGAAGAATATCTAAGGCTTCAAGAATTTCCAAACGGTTCCCAATGCTGGTTCCCAAAGGTTGGCTCATATCCGTCAAGACAGCAATGGTCTTGCGACAGACAGCATTTCCAAGATCCACCATGGTGCGGGCCAGTTCACGCGCTTCTTCGATGGTCTTCATAAAGGCCCCTTCTCCAACAGTCACATCCAGAAGAATGGCATCTGCTCCAGCAGCAATCTTCTTACTCATGACAGAACTCGCAATCAAGGGAATTGTGTCAACTGTTGCCGTCACATCCCGAAGCGCATAGAGAAGCTTATCTGCCAGGACCAATTGGTCAGACTGTCCGATGACAGAAAGGCCAATATCTTGTACTTGCTTGATAAACTCTTCTTGAGTCCGCTCGATTTGGAATCCTTTAATGGACTCTAGCTTATCAATGGTCCCTCCTGTATGTCCAAGGCCACGACCACTCATCTTAGCTACTGGGACACCAAAGCTCGCCACTAGAGGGGCCAGTACAATCGTTACTTTATCTCCTACACCACCAGTTGAGTGTTTGTCCACCTTGATGCCTTTAATAGCAGAGAGGTCGAATTGCTCCCCGGTTTCCACCATCTTCATGGTCAAATCTGAGATTTCTCGCGTCGTCATCCCTTTGAAGTAAACCGCCATGGCAAAGGCAGCCATTTGATAGTCCGGTACTGTTCCAGCCACATAGCCTTCAATCAACCAGTGAATTTCCTCTTTAGTTAATTCAATGCCATCACGTTTTTTCTGAATGATATCTACAGCTCTCATGCGGTTTTCTCACTCCTTAAAATATAATAACCCTTGTCTTTTTTTAGGATTTCACAATTTCCAAAGACTTCTTCCATTTTTGCCTTCGCACTTGGAGCACCCTGTTTTTTCTGAATGACAATGGTTAAATCGCCACCAGGTTTCAAATGATCAAAGCTTCCAGAAAGCACTTCATGGACTACCTTTTTCCCAGCCCGAATCGGAGGGTTACTGATAATATGGTCAAAACACCCCTCAACCTGATCATAGACATTGGATTGGAAGATAGTAGCTTCGACCTGATTGAAAGCCGCATTTTTCTGAGCCAGATCAAGGGCACGTGTATTGACGTCTACCATAGTTGCATGAACCCCTTGCGCCTTGGCCAAAGAGAGACCAAGTGGGCCATAGCCGCAACCAACGTCCAAAACTGTCTCTCCTGGCTGAAATGCCAGACAAGACAAGAGGACCTGACTGCCAAAGTCGATCATTTTCTTACTAAAAACGCCCGCATCCGTCAAAAAATTCATCCGCTCTCCTAGAAGGACCACATGTAACTCGTGGATATCATGTTGAGCATCTGGATGTTCATCATAGTACATTTTACTCATATTAGCATTATAGCATAATTTAACCTATTTTTAAATCGTTTACAGAAAACAACAAAACTGTTATACTAAAGGTCACTATGGAGGAAAGGCTTGCAATGGATAAAGAATTTCTACACTTCGAAAAAATCAATCGACAAACTTGGCAAAATCTCCACCGAAAATCAACTCCTCCTCTATCTGAAGAGGAATTGAATTCCATCAAGAGTTTTAATGACCTCATTAGTTTACAAGATGTAACAGACATTTATTTACCCCTGACACACTTAATTCAAATTTACAAAAAAGCAAAAGAAGACTTAGCCTTCTCTAAAGGCATCTTCCTCCAACAGGAAAGCAAAAAACAGCCTTTTATGATTGGCATTTCAGGGTCTGTGGCTGTCGGCAAATCAACGACTAGCCGCCTCCTTCAAATCCTTCTTTCTCGAACCTTTTCCAGTTCTACAGTGGAGCTAGTGACGACAGATGGCTTCTTATATCCCAATGCTACCTTGATTGAACAAGACATTCTCAATCGCAAGGGCTTCCCTGAAAGTTATGATATGGAACTTCTCTTGGATTTCCTGAATCAGCTAAAAAATGGTCAGAGTTACCAGATTCCCGTTTATTCTCACGAGATTTATGATATCGTCCCTGACCAGAAGCAAACCATCCAAGCTGCAGACTTCATTATTGTTGAAGGGATCAACGTTTTTCAGAATCCTCAAAATGATCGCCTCTATATGACGGACTTCTTTGACTTCTCCATCTATGTGGATGCTGAGGTTGCCAACATTGAGTCCTGGTATATTGACCGCTTTAAAAAATTGTTGGACCGTGCGAAGGATGATCCAAGCAACTACTACCATCGCTTTACCAAGCAACCAGAAGCTGAAGTCCTAGCCTTCGCTCATCAGGTTTGGGAGTCGATCAACCTCTTAAATCTAAAAGACTATATCGAGCCCACTCGGAACCGTGCTGAACTGATTCTGCACAAATCTGCCAACCATGAAATCGACGAAATCTATCTCAAGCGATAAGAGTTTTAGTACAAAACGAACTCTAAGAGATAGCGTTTCGAAGAAAAATTAGTTTGGGCTTGTCAAAAGAAAAGTTTTCAGATATAATAAGAGAGTTAGAATATCATTGGAGGTGAAAAAATTGGCAAACATTAAATCAGCTATCAAACGCGCTGAATTGAACGTTAAACACAACGAAAAAAACTCAGCTCAAAAATCAGCTATGCGTACTGCAATCAAAGCTTTTGAAGCAAACCCATCTGAAGAACTTTACCGCGCTGCTAGCTCAGCTATCGATAAAGCAGAAACTAAAGGTTTGATCCACAAAAACAAAGCTAGCCGTGATAAAGCACGTCTTGCAGCGAAACTTGGTTAATCAAGAATTGCATACAAAATGAGCTCTCCGGAGCTTTTTTTGTTGCTTCCATATGAGGAGATACGATGAAAATTACGATTATCGGCTATTCTGGATCAGGAAAATCTACTCTTGCAAAGACCCTTGCTGATCACTATCAACTTTCACTGCTTCACCTAGACCGTCTGCAATTCCTTCCGAATTGGCAGGACAATGACCCTGACAAGATGGAGCAAGAAGTCCTTACTTTTTTAGATACCAAAGAAAACTGGGTCATTGATGGCAACTATGCTTGGTGCCAATACGAGCGCAGATTGGAAGAGTCCGACTGGATTATTTTCCTAAATTTCTCCCGTTGGAACCGCCTTTATCGAGCTTGGAAGCGGGCCCGTCACTTCCGAGGTCAAGTTAGAGACAGCATGGCAACTGGTTGCATTGAAAAATTAGACTGGGAATTCATCCGCTGGGTTCTTTGGGATGGTCGCCAAGCCAGACAGGTCACACGCTATCAGACTGTCGGCCAAACCTATTCAGACAAATTCATCGCTCTCAAAAACCAAAAAGAACTAGACCGTTTCCTAAATAAAGTCAAAAATGACCTACTAGAGTCGAAATAATCACTCGATCTAGTAGATCATTTTTTATTTTCTTTTCTTTTGAGGAAACAAGGGAAGACCCAAGGAGGCCATCTTCTCCGCCGGTACCTTCATGCCATCCTTAATCCATTTAGCTAAGACAGAGACAATGGCTGAGCTGAGGAAGGAATTTAAATAACTAGCTGGTCCTTGTGAGGATTTCTGAGTTTTACTTCTCTTTTCCAGAAATTCATAAACAGCCTTGGTGAGTAGTTTTTCAAAATTATAATCGACGGCCAAGCTGATAATGCGGGCTTCCTTTTTGGCCTCTTTAAAGAGATAAACCCAAATCTGGTACAAATCGGTCTTAAAATTATAACCCTCTAAAGACTGGGTAATTTTCGAAACAGTTGATTGGAAGATGGATTCCAGCAATTCTTCTTTTGACTCATAATTTCGGTAAAAAGCTGCTCGGGAAACCCCTGCTCTCTCCACTAACTCCGAAATGGTGATCTTTTTTAGGTCCTTTTTATCTAGCAATTGGAGCAATGAAATCTCCAGGGATTCCCGTGTAATGGCATTACTCTCTTGGTTGGAGCGTTTCAAATTTTCTAAGGATTTTTCTGATATCTTTCTTTCTGCCATAACACTTACTTTCTATCTGTATCATCCGAATGTATCTGCTTTCAGAGAAAGCAACTTCATGATATAATTGTAAAAAAAGACTAACTACTTGTCAATGTACAATTTTTTACATTTTGAGGTAATAAAAATGACATGGAAAATTATTGCAGATTCTGGCTGTGATTACCGTACTTATGAAAGCGCTGCACCAGATACAAGCTTTGTTTCAGTTCCCCTTACCATTCAGATTGGTGAGACCATCTATACAGACGACGATAATCTGGATACAGACAAAATGATGGAAGATATGTATGCAACAACTACTGCTTCCAAATCAGCTTGTCCCAGTCCTGATGACTATATGAGAGCCTTCGAGGGAGCTGACAATATTATCGTTGTTACCATCACTGGTACTTTGTCTGGTAGCCACAATAGTGCTCAAGTCGCTAAAAAACTTTATCAAGAAGAACATCCGACTACCAATATCCATGTGATTGATAGTTTATCAGCTGGAGGTGAAGTGGATCTACTCGTTCGCAAACTTCATCAATTAATCGCCCAGGACCTTGACTTTGATCAAGTGGTCGAAGTCATCACCAAATACCAAGAGAAAACCAAACTGATCTTTGTCCTTGCTAAGGTCGATAATTTGGTCAAAAATGGTCGTCTCAATAAAATTATCGGGACTGTTGTTGGCCTCTTAAATATCCGTATGGTCGGTCAAGCCAGCGATACCGGGACCCTTGAGCTTCTCCATAAAGCCCGTGGCCAAAAGAAAGCTATTTCCACTACTTTTGAAGAAATGCTCAAAGCTTGCTATAAAGGGGGACATATCACCATTGCTCACCGTCGCAACGAAAAATTCGTAGAACAACTCTCTGCCTTGGTCCATGAAAAATTCGCCAATGCGGATATCGAAGTCCTTCCGACCTCTGGTCTATGTAGCTTCTATGCTGAAGAAGGTGGCCTCTTAATCGGCTATGAAATCTAAATCAACATAAATTCAAAAGAGGCTGGGACAAAAGTCCTAGCCTCTCAATTGTCTTTGGATTGTCGAGCAAGACGCAGTGGTTGAGTGGGCTCTACTACGCCGATTTCATCAACTTTTACAGCCCTACTCAACTGTGCGGAGGTGGGACGACGAAATCGAATTCTAACGAATGACCGATTTCTGTCCCACTCTCTTTTTTATTCACCAATTTCTTGGTTAAATTTGTAGAAAGTATTCTTATAAATGAGATACGTCGCAAGAGCTCCAATACCCGCTATGAGAAGATAAATCACACTAGCAAGCAAGGTGGTGAAAGCTACAGCGGATAGATAGAAAGTAAAGCCTATCAGGACGAGCATAACGATAATAAAGACGAATATCAACAATCCTCTCAAGGCAGCATTTCCTCTATTACGGTTCATCAAATCCGTTACAGTCGACCAATTGGTCGTTAAGAGCTTGTAGTCTCGTCGAAAAGCGATCACACTCAAACTCAAACTGGTCAAAAACCAAATCAAAAGCATAGCTAGAAGAGAGAGGGGATGGACCCCAAAGTAGCTGGACACCCCTACTAATAGCACAATCGGCAAAGCAGACTGAACGGAAAAGAGAATCCAAAACTTCTTCAAACAATAGCGTTTAAAATCAATCGGAAGGGCACGAAGATAAGCGAAATTTTCCCGCTCCAAGGAGATTCCGATACTGGTCAAGCTTTCTACAGAGTTGAAAACTCCGATCATGAAAGCGATAAGAGACAAAGGAAGTAAATATTGGGGCGTGAGGTAGTTTTCAATTTGAAGGGAAGCTCGCGATGCCCCTAAAAACAAGCCAAAGGTAAAAAGATAAGGAAAGATCGCCATCATAAAGATGACCTGCGTCAGCAAGGTACCATCACTTAGAAGCCGTTTATGATAGGAAACGGTAAAGCGATGGAAGGCCTTTTGATCTCCTACCTTCATCTGGCTCACCCGCTCCTTGACTGCATGGCTGGAAGAGACCTCAAGGGCAGCATCATAGAAATGAGGCAAGACCTGACTTTTGACCAGCCAAAGGAGGACTGCTAGAACCAATATCCAAGCCAACATCCCAAGCAGAGCACCTGAATCCAAAGGATTCAAGATAAAGGTATGAAAGACCTCTATCGGAGGAAAAATACTCGGTTGAGTGACCAAATCACCAGCCACCGAGTGCTCTGACTGGAGCATATTGATATAGAGATAAGCTCCAATGGAGATAAGACTACTCAAGCCAATGATGACGTTAGACACCAAACTCGTGTGCTTCTTAAAGACAGCTGATTTGGTAATCAGGTGAGATAAGAACAAGGTGCCCAAGAAGAGGATAGAGAGGAGAATCATGGCACAAAGAAGGCCAAGAAAGAGCCCCACTAGGATATTTCCCCCTGCTTGGATAGGAAGAATGATAAAATAACTGACCATTGGAAGCAGGGCCATCAAGAGCACTAAAATGACTGAAATACTCTTTCCTGCAATGACTTCTGCATCCGAAAAAGCATAGGGACGGTAAAATTGCAAATCCTTGCTCTCGTAAAAGACATTGTAAAAACTCATCAAGCCCTGGGAAATCGTCAAGAGCCCAAAGAGCGTAATCATATTGACAAAAGGACCAGGGCTAGAGACGAAATCATTGGCACTCGAGAGAATCCCAAAAAGGAAAAGATAAAGGAGACCAATAAAAATATAGGTCCGAATGGACTGGGCGGAAACATTCACCTTCCTAGTCGGATTCTTTTCCTGCTTCTTACGAAATTTCGCTAATTGTGCGGGCTGAGTAGCATAGATGATGTTGACATCCACTAGGCGACGAACCATCTTAAGACGCATCTGGACTCACCTCTTCTCTTCGACCAGCCAGTCCAAGATAGATGGACTCTAGGCTTTGTTCTGGATGTTGCCCCTTCAGTTCCTCGATGGTTCCATAAAAGATGAGGTTCCCCTTCTTCAGGATGGCAATCTTATCACAGAGTTGCTCTGCCACTTCGAGGACATGGGTTGAGAATATGACGGTATTCCCCTTATCAGCATGTTCCCGCATCATCTGTTTCAGGTCGTAGGAGGCTTGTGGATCCAAACCAGTCATCGGCTCATCTAGAACCCAGATGGCTGGATCAGATAGGAGAGCTCCGATAACAAAGACCTTCTGGCGCATCCCATGAGAGAAAGACTCAATGACCTCATATCGATGACTTGTAAAGTCAAAAAGGTTGAGCAAATGTTCCAAACGCTCATCACATTCCTGCTGGCTCATATCATAGGAAGTGGCAACCAACTCCCAAAATTCATTGGCTGTCAAACGTAGAAAAAGATCTGGCGAATCAGCTACGTAACCAATTTTCTTTTTGATTTCTAATCGATTGCTGTAGAGATCCTTCCCATCGACTAGAATGCTGCCTGTCGTCGGTGTGATGACACTGACCAAGCTCTTAATGGTCGTTGATTTTCCGGCACCATTATGGCCAATCAAGCCGACAATTTGCCCATCTTCAATGGTCAAATTCAAGTGGTTTAATGCCAGATGCCCATCGTAATCTTTTGTGACTCCTTGAAATTCAATCATAGCTTCTCCTTCTTCTATCCCACTTCCCTGATGAAAGAAAACGGTTTACTTGTTTTGCCAATATTTTATTCCATTTTTCCTCTTTTGTCAATGGAAAACTCAAGTATTAAAGTAATTCATCAAAGCGGTAAAGAAGGCCAAATAGATAACAAGGAATGGTATCTAGGAGATCCTCCCTAAAGACCCGCTCCCCTCTTTGGTGGAGTTCCTTGCCCCAAGGCCCTAAATTGACCGCAGGCACTTGAATCTGTGCAATGTTTGCAAGATCCAACTCGTAAACTTGAGAGGGGATAGCTAAACTATCCAATACGACTTGATAGCTTTCTAGCTCTCTCTCCAAGGCACAATAACTGGTGTCGCAAATGCCCATGAAGTACTCTTCCACCTTCAGTGACAAGCCCCTGCTTGCTAAATAGTAGCGATAATCATCTATTAGGTTATCAATTTTTAGACTGGTATTCGGTAAAGACCGACAATTCATAGAAGGGTAATAAGGTGGAGCAAAGCCAATAACCACCAGAGGATTTTTCTCACTCAAAAACTCTAAGAAACTTTGAATCTGCTGGATGGCAATAGTCTGATAGCTGACTCCTGATAAGAAATCTTGATAGGCTCTTTGCTCACACTGCTCTTGAAAGCTTAAAAATCCTTCCTTCTTTTGGCAACGATCCAGCAATTCTTGATAGCTGATGACTCTTGGCTGAGAGATCACATGTTCTTGCCCTGCTTGGTCCTGAAGGGACAGGTATTTGACATAAAATTGATCAACCGCTTCCTGGCTCAACTCTTTGATGCGTTGCAACAATTCTTGAGGGGTCTTTTTCAGATGCAGAACGCTGAAATAGCCGGCAGCATGGAGGACAGTCGACACGTCATATTGATCCTTCAAATCCCTCAGATAAGACCAAGAAGGAAGGGGAGACCGCTCACCCAGAGCATGATCAGATAAGTCTGGGTGAAGGTCCAATTTTGATGCAACTGCTATTAGGAGAGAGAGGGCGTTGATTCCTTTGAGGGGCTCCTTCATATGAGACAAAACTCCTTGGACGACAACGACTGGCATCAGCTTGCCAACCGTTCCGATATGAAGAACTTTCTCCTTGTCACTCCCTGCTTCAAAGGGCTCTGAATCCACTGCTAACACATAGTCCAAGTCAAACTCATCTTTTAACTGACAGAGTAGACCCAAGGCTCCTCTCATCCCACGAGAATAGGACTCCTCGTCTCCCACGGATAGATAAAGCAGATTTACCTGGCCCCCATCAGGATCTGAGGCATAGGCTTCTAGGACTCCTAGCTGGAGTGCTAAGGCTGCCTTCATGTCACAAGAACCTCGTCCGAATTGCCATTGGCCAGAATTTAGGTCCTCCTGCATTTCTGAACGAAAATCAATGCCCTTCAAGGCTTGAACCAGTGCCTCAGAATCCAAAGCTATTGGTGCTAGAGGACCGTAATCTTCTAGATCTACCGTATCATGGTGGTGAAAAAGAATCACTGTTTTTTTCTTTCCCTTATCGACCAAAGCCCAGTTGACACTACGATGAAGATGGTCATTAGGAAGAGGGTAGCGACCAAAGTGATGGGGGTGACTCTGGAAATATGGAATAGCCCCAATTCGTCGGTCTAAATAGTCTTCCATCTCCCTTTCTGTCTCGGTATTGGTAAAGCTAGGAATTGCCATGGCTTCTTGAAATATAGTGGCAATTTGTTCTTGGAAATCTTCTATGGATCTCAATGGAGGCCTCCTTCTGATGGGCTGGATCCCTTTGTTTTCTATCACTCTTTGGCGATAAGTCTGATATTATTGATCTTCTTTGCGACGGTAGACAGCTTTCCACAGGCTAGTCGCAAGGACGGTAAGCAAGCCATAAACTGTCCAGATATTTGCTGTTTCACCAGTTTCAGGTAAGCGTGTTTCCTCCTTCTCAGGCAAGCGAGCGACACTTCCCTCTCCTTGGCTTGTGCTTCCGCTGACGTGTGCTAATTGAGCCAATTCTTCTTTCTGTTCTTTACGGAAGTCCATTTGGTCTCGTCCGACTGGTGGTTGTTGTTCTTGATGACTAGCTTGATCAGAAACAGAGCCCTTACCGGCTTCTTCCACTACAGTAGGATTCTTCTTAGCGATTGGGAGAATACGATCTGCTAAGCTTGCATACTCGGTATCCTTTTCATTTGGCTGGTAACGAAGTAAGAGAGAACGGCTATCTTCAAGAATCGGAATTCTTGCTGAGATTGAATCTGTCTTAAACTTGACTTCGTATGGATCAGCATAATAAATGTAGTCCGGGTCAAAGGCATGAAGCGTCAAAACTAGGCGATGTCCTTTCTTAACTGTGTAGAGGTTCGGTTGTAAATACATCGTATAGTTGTGGTACTCATTTTCCTTTAGATCGATCGAGTGGCTAGAACTTGCTGAATCAAATCCAGAGCCAGGATTAGCCAAGTTGAGCCAGCCTCTTGAAATGACTACACTCTTAACCTTGTGCGTCTTATAACGTTTCAGAGGGAGACTGTCCAAATTGCTACCACTCCAGTAGCCGGTTTCATCCAGGGTCTCTTTTTCAAGGGTACGAGTACCGTAGCCATCCTTATCATAGGTGATTTCTTCTTTGACAACATCAAATTCTTCGTCAGAGACATCCATTAGGGTCGCGCTGACATGAGCATGGCTCTTATCTCCTTTTATGAAGCTAGCGCTAAAATTCACAGGAATATGACCTTTGATGGTGATATCTTGATCGACCGGTGCAGCATAAGAGGCACTGACAGCAGATGAATGGAAGGCCGCATCTTGGTTTCTGGTTGTCCAGTTCTCACCGGTGCCATAGAAATCGCTGGATACTGTCACATCTTCTCTCTTAGAATAAGCACGCGCAGTGATGCTATTGGTTGATTCCCACTTATCAAATTTGCGCCACTTAGACGGATCCAAGTTGTCCTGTGCTGTGACTTCTGGCAGATACTGAATTCCATTTCGAATTCCAAACAAATAATGACTGTACCATAGATTCATCAAATCATTGAAGGCTTGACCCGCAACATTCGTCCCAGACCAACGTGTCGATGGATAGACATGGTTTCCTTGGTGGAGCAAGACTTTTGGATCAATTCCTGCCTTCTTGAAGGCTTGAACCATTAATTCAAAATGTTTTGGCTTGACATTGTCATCATTGAGCCCTTGGATAATCAATGGTGCAGCTTTCAAATTTGCTGCGTTCAAGGTGTAGTCACGTTTGACATACTCTTCGTTGTAATTATGGCCATCCTTGTGTTGGAGCTCATTCAGCTTGGTAATATAGGCTGCATAGTAATCCTTGACCTTGTCCCAATCTTCCTTATCAAGAATACGGCCTGAGGTGTAGACTGACAACCAAGAGAGGTCATTGGAAGCTCCTGTATCAAGAGGAGATCCTTGGCTGTTAAAATGGTCATACCAGCTAGCGATACCTGCAGCTGGCACAATGGTCTTGAGACCTTCGACTCCAGTAGAGGCTACACCGAAGGTCGTTGTCCCAGCCCAAGACAAGCCTGTCATGGCCACATTTCCACTGGACCAGTCAGCCTTGATTTCACGGTTGCTGGTTTTATCCGCATAGGCCTTACGCTTGCCATTCAACCACTCAATGATGTTCTTGTAGGCCGCAATTTCTAGGTCAGATCCAGTCGTATTAATCCCATCAGAACCTTTGGATCCCAGGCCGCTACTGGTAACTACTGCATAACCGCGAACCAAGTAGTAATTGTACCAGTTGAGGTTTTCATAGTCATAGTGGGTATAGTCATCTGAGCTTTCACGAGGATTGACATAGTACCATTCTTTTGGATCTGCAGCCTTTGCCACTTCTTCTGTCGAGACTTCTTTGACTGCCTTTCTCTTTTCTGGCTTACTGTAGAGTTTTGCCATATCAAAGTTCCCACCTTCTTTCAGACCCAATCCCTCAAGGGTGCGTTCTTCTGTCGTTCCTGTTACGTAAGGGCTGGCTTCAAAAATACTCGGTGCTTTATAATCCCCCTTGACTGCAGCCTTAGGAACTTGGACCAAGGTCTTCACTAAGTCAGGTTTGCCATCTCCATCCGTGTCATAGTCGGTTTCAACATAGACAATATAGCGGACAATGTCACTCTTTTCATAAGAATAATGCTCAATATCATCCCCCGGTGTAAATGGGAAAATCGGTTGGGCCCGTCCGTTCAAAAAGAGAGGTTCTTTGCGATCAGCGCGGTAGGCCGCATGGAGTTTTTTAGCCACCTCAACCATGGAAGCTAAGTTAGTCACTGGTGCCGTTCCTTCTGTATCCTCACTGATCATACCAAGACTTTTAGCAAAAGCCAAACGATCCTTATCAGTTGCTCCTACTTGGCCATCTTTTGTCGACGCCCACTTCAAGAGCTGGTTGACAGCATCCGTCACAGTTGCTTCTTTCTTAGCATCTTGCTCCTCAACAGATTGACCAGTCACCTCTGAAAGTTCCCCAAGAGTCACCTTAGGAGCGCTAGAAAGAAGACTGGCATTTTTTTCTGATACAGCCCCTTCAGGAGATGGACTTGTTTGAGGACTTGCACTAATCAGCTTGTCTGCTGGAGGAGAGACAGGATCCTTTTCCGCAACAACGTCCTTATCTGTCGACGTTGGCTGGTCAGCTACTGCTGGTGTTGCTACAGGGCTTGTAGCAGCTACTGGTATATTCGATTCAGGCTTTTGAGACGCTTCCTCCTTAGGAGACAGCTCATCACTTGCTGGAACTTCATTTGAAACAGGAGAGGTTTCTGATGTACTTGGCTGTCCCACATGAGAGGTCAAGGCTGGTTCTTGACTATACGTAGCCACTTCCTCCGCCTGGACATGGCGCGCCAAAACAATTGGACTCATTAACAAACTTGCAAACACAATCGAAACAAGGCTAGATTTTTTCATATACAAACTCCTTTGAAACATGTCGTTTTGACCGGTTTATCCAAAACGACGAAAAAAGTAGACAAATTCATTCTTTAATAGATGCACTAGAAATGAAACCTCCTTTCATCGACGGCATCTTTTCCTGTCAGGAAGCAAGATTTCCTCATATCTGGTAGTTTGACCAGATTTCAAACAGGATCACAACTAAACTTACAGCAGGGAAAGCTCTCTGGACTTTCCTTCCTGTAAATCAATTGATAGAGACACTTCTTCAACCTGCAGGGTCTTCTATGACAGATTGAGCGAACTTGAATAGAAATAAAAAAATAGTTCCTATTCATGGGGCCAAATCCCTCTCTCTGATCCATACAAGACCTATCTTTTTACCCATTTATACACTATGAAATAAAGACAGCGCTTTCGAGAGCATAAACCTTTGCCCTATCCTTTCATTTTTGGTAAAATAAGGCATTAATTCACGAAAGATGAGAAACAAATGGAAAATCAAACCTTAATGCAATATTTTGAATGGTACTTACCTTCGGATGGTCAACACTGGTCCCGCTTAGCTGCAGATGCTCCTCACCTAGCAGACTTGGGTATTCGTAAAATTTGGATGCCTCCTGCTTTTAAAGCCACTTCTGCCAATGATGTTGGCTACGGCGTCTATGACCTCTTTGACCTTGGAGAATTCGACCAAAAAGGGACTGTTCGGACCAAATATGGTTTCAAAGAGGACTACTTGCAAGCCATCCAAGCCTTAAAAGAAGCTGGAATCCAACCCATGGCCGATGTCGTTCTCAACCATAAAGCAGCTGCCGACGGTTTAGAAACATTTGAAGTGGTCGAAGTGGACCCTAACGATCGGACCATCGTCTTGACAGAGCCTTTTACGATCAAAGGTTGGACAAAATTTACCTTTGATGGTCGAAATGGGGCATACAATGACTTCCACTGGCATTGGTACCACTTTACTGGTACCGATTACGATGCTTCCCGCAATAAGAGTGGGATTTACCAGATTCAAGGGGAAAACAAAGGTTGGGCACAAGACTACCTCGTTGATAGTGAGAACGGAAACTACGATTACCTCATGTACGCCGATATCGACTTTAAACACCCCGAAGTGATCGAAAACCTCAATCAATGGGCAGAATGGTTTATTGAAACAACTGGGGTTCAAGGCTTTCGTCTAGACGCTGTTAAACACATCGACTCCTTCTTCATGAAGAACTTCATCCAACAAATTACGGACAAATATGGAGAAGATTTCTATGTATTTGGTGAGTTTTGGAATGGGGATGAACAAAGCAACAATGACTACCTAGCCAGCATTGACTACAAGTTTGACTTAGTGGACGTTGCCCTCCACCAAAATCTCTTTAGAGCTAGCCAAGAAGGGGAAAACTTTGATTTAACGACTATTTTCAATGGTACACTTGCAAGTAATCATCCAGAAAGTGCGGTAACCTTTGTCGATAATCACGATACCCAAAGAGGACAAGCCCTTGAGTCCACAGTTGGTGAATGGTTCAAGCCTGCTGCTTACGCCCTCATTCTCCTCCGCGAGGCCGGACTTCCATGTGTCTTTTATGGAGACTACTACGGGATTTCAGGTGAGTTTGCCCAGCAAGATTTCCAAGCGGAGCTTGATCAACTCCTTCGTATCCGCAAAGACTTAGCCTACGGTGAACAAAGAGACTACTTTGACGATCCTAACTGTATTGGTTGGACGCGGTCTGGAACTGAAGAGACTGCTCCTATCGCCTGCGTTATTTCAAATGCTGGTCCATCCGCAAAACGGATGGAAATCGGCCAAGTCTATGCAGGACGGACTTACTACGACGCTTTAGGAAATTACCAAGATACCATCCAAATTGAAGAAGACGGTTGGGCTGATTTCCCAGTCTCAGACCGCTCCGTCAGCGTATGGGTTTTAGCAGACTAACTAGAAAATAAGATCGACTGAAGAGGCTGGGACAAAAGTTCTAGCCTTTCAATTGTCTTTGGATTGTCGAGCAAGACGCAGTGGTTGAGTGGGACGACGAAATCGAATTCTAACGAATGACCGATTTCTGTCCCACTCTCTTTCTTCTATTTTATAGCAAACCACAGGTTCATTCTAACACCTTAGGAAAGCGCTGTCAATTCTTTATCTGATTCTGTTAACAACTTCATGAAAGAAAAAACTCGCTCACTTCCTAAGTTGGAAATGAACGAGTTTAATCATCTAAGAAGCAAGGGCTTCTTTTTTGTTAGCTTAATTCTGCAACAATCGCTTTGAGTTGTTCTTTGGTATGAACACCAGCAACTTGTTTCACCACTTGACCATCTTTCTTGAATAAGAGAGTCGGGATGGACATGATGCCGAAGTTGCGAGCAGTGTTTGGATTTTCATCCACATCCATCTTAAAGATTTTCAAGTCATCTTCATGGATTTCTTCTGCCAGCTGTTCTAAGATTGGTGCCTGCATCCGGCAAGGACCACACCAAGTTGCCCAGAAGTCGACCAAGACCAAACCTTGGCTAGTTTCTTGTTCAAATGTTGCATCTGTTAGTACGTGTACCATAGTTCCTCCTTTGATCAGTGATTGTCACTAATCTCTCATTGATAGTTCTATTCTACACCAAAATTGAAGTTTTTAGAAATATTTGCTACGTTCCTCAGCCTTGGTTCTCCTCTTTCTTTTTCTTCCAGAAAAGAAGGCTAGACAAGAAGAGGGTACCTAAACCATAGAATCCCATCCATTCCTCTGCGCTACCTGTTTGAGGAAGCTGACCTGCTTTTTCTTGTGCTGGAGTTGCTTCTTTAACCGTCTCAGAGACAAATCTTTGTCCATAAGCAACAGATAGAGCCTCTGGTTTTGCAATTTCTTTCTCAGCTGATTTGACGAGAGGAAGAAGACTTGGACTAGCAGGAATTTCTGGTTTTCCATATCTTTCAGGCTCTGGAAGGACTGGCAGATGGTATTCTTCAATTGAATGAATGGCTGGTTCTACTAATTTTGCTCCTTGAATCTCAGGAAGGGCAGCATATGCTGTATCAGCCGCGTTCGGAAGATAAGAGGCTACCTGCGAACGAGTCCCTTCTACGATCGGAATAGTCGCACGGATCGAATCTGTCTTGAAGGTCACTTCATAAGGATTCTCAACAGTTAAGTCTGATGGATCATAAGTATTGAAGACTAGGGCGAGCTTGTGTCCTTTTTTAACCGTATAAAGGTTTGGTTGGAGATGGACCGTATAGTCGTGGAATTCTCCAATTTTTGGTTCGATGCTATTTCTTGAGCTAGCTGAATCATAGCCAGACTCAGGGTTGGCCAGGTTGATCCAACCTTTTGCGATGACCTTATACTTGGTCTTGATGGTTTCGAATTCAGCCACAGAAAGGTTGCTTAAATTGCTACCCATCCAGAAGCCATCTGCTTTTTTATCCGCCTTGACCCCACCGTTGCCTACAACATCAAATTCTTCATCCGATACGTCGACTAAAAGAGCATTGATTTGGAAGTTCTTTCCTTTCCCCTTAGCAAGGGCTGCCTTGAAGTGTACAGGGATATGTCCTTTGATAGTGGTGTCTTCTGTCACTTCCGATACGAAGGTCATGTTGGCTTTTGAAGAACCTTGGCTCACGGTTTCATCACGCTTGGCAACTTCGACACCAGCTCCAGCATAATCGCTCGAAATGGTTTCTTCCAAGCGTTTCGACTGCGCATTGAGGAAGAGGCGCTGCGTGGTCTTCCAATTATCATACGTGGTCCACTTGCTTGGATCATAGTTGTTTTGCGCCAAGACAGCTGGTAAATTTTCGACGTGATTATCCACTCCATATAGGTAATGGGTCAACCAGGTATTGAGCAGGTCATAGAAATCTTGGCCATTAGCCTGAATACCATAACCACGGGACATAGCTGCTGGATAGACGTGGTCTCCTTGGTGGAGATAGAGTTTGACATCCTGCCCTGCTTTCTTAAGGGCATCGTACATGAGTTCAAAATGCTTGGTTTTAACGTTGTCATCATTCAAGCCGTGAACCAAGAGGGCGCTGGTCTTGAATTTTTCAGGATGCAGGGTATAATCCCGTTCCTTCCAGACATCGCTGTAATTGCGCTCATGCGCATTTTGATCCTTGTTGAGCTGGTTGATGTAGTTGGCATAATTTTGCCAAATACCAGCCCAGTCTTTTTCATCTAGAATCCGAGTACCGACATAGAGGGACAACCAAGATAAATCACTATATGGTGGGTTCCCATAAGCTGTTCCTTGACTGTTGAAATAATCATACCAAGAAGCGATCCCAGCAGCTGGTACGATGGTCTTCAGACCTTCGACTCCTGTACTTGCCACACCAAAAGTCGTGGTTCCAGCCCAGGATAGACCGGTCATGGCAACATTTCCTGTAGCCCAATCTGCCTTAATTTCGATATTGCTAGTCTTATCGGTGTAGGCCTTGCGCTTGCCATTGACCCACTCGATAATATTCTTGAAGGCATTGATTTCAAGGTCAGAGCCTGTCGTGTTAAAACCTTCCGACCCTTTGGTGCCAAGCCCCGCACTAGAGATGAAGGCATAGCCTCTGACTAAGAAATAGTCATACCAGTTCAAGTTTTCGTAGTCATAGATATACTCGTAGGGACTGTAGTAGTACCAATCCGAAGCCTTGGCTTTCTTGGCTGCTTCGACTGTCGAAGAACTTCCGACAGCCTGTCGTTTAGCAGGTTGCTCCCGCAACTTCTTCATATCGTAAGATCCATCTGTCGGTAAGCCCAAGCTTTCAAGGGTCACATAGTTCTCATCCAAGGTTCCTGCTACATATGGACGCGCTTCGAGAATGGTCGCAGCCTTAAAATCTCCCCTGGCAACTGCCTTAGGCAACTGGACAATGGCCTTGACTAAGTCAGGCTTGCCATCCGCATCCGTATCGTTATCGGTCTCCACATAGACTGGGAAGCGGACGATTTCACTATCCTCATAGTGATAGTCTTCATCAGATTTTTCCCCAGTTGTATAAGGGAAGATGGGTTGAGCTCGCCCATTCAAAAAGAGAGGAGCTTTCTTTTCAGAGCGATAGGCATCGTAGAGTTTCTTGGCGATGCTGTACATATTGGTCAGTTCTTCTTGACTAACCTTGCGGTTCAAGTCCTCTTGAGTGCTGATCATCCCTAGACTCTTAGCAAAACGTTCCCGATCTGCGGCTGATTGACCAGCCTGCTTAGGATCCTTCGCAGCCCACTGAAGCAATTCATCAACAGCATTTTGAATCGTTAATTCCTTGTCTTTGAGGTCGCTATTGGCCAAACTACCTGTATAAGAAGTTAAGGCTTGTCCTGTTGCTGGAGTTGATGTTCCCGTCGAAGTTGCTGGACTAGCTGGGACACCTGCCCCCTGAGGTGCCTGAGGGAGATTTATTTTTTCAGTTACCGTCACGGTCTTTTCTTGTTCGACTGGCTTGTCAACCTTCTCCGTCTCCGCCGGAGCAATTGGACTCGGTCCTGCAGGTTCAAAAGTCTCTACTTCCTTCTTAGGTTCCACACTTGGAGCGGATGCTTGATCTACTTGAGATTGGGAAGTTGCTCCTTCAGATGCTACAGGTTCCGGAGCCACCTGAGTCACGACTTCTTTCGTCGGAGAAAGCTCTGGTAGGTTCTCATCTGCTGCCACCACTTGATTTAAGATAAAGGGAGCTAGCAGGAGGCTAGAAGCTACCATGGACACCACTGTTTTCTTTTTCATAAACGAAACCTCGCTATTTTATAATCAATACAGCTATTATACTATGTAAGCGCTTTTGTATCAAATTTTTTCCAAGAAAAAAATCGAGGCAAGTTTGCCTCGATCTAAAGATACTTATTTCACATGATCTTTTAATTCTTCTTGAGCTTTTTGGTTAGACTCTGCTTGCTCTTTCTTCCATTTTTCAAGAGCTTTGTTGTAGTCTTCGGTTGTTACAGCCTTGTCTTGAAGTTCCATGCCTTTATAGACAACGTTGTCTTTCCCTTTACCACCGGTCCAGCCAAATGGTGCTGAGAATGGTACAACACGAGTCAAGAATGGACGACCAGTCTTAGAAGTTGTTGGGATGACCAAAGCACTATCCGTCAACCAAGCTTGAGCTACCGCATATTTCTCATAACGTTTGTTAAGGTCTTTGGTTTCAGCTCCTGCTTCTGTTACCATCTTCTCAAAGTCGTACAAGCCAACTTTCTTAGCTGCTTCATTGTTTTCGCTTGGGTCAAATCCAAGGAAGGTACGAGTGTTTTCACCAGAAGATGCTTTCAAGATATCAAGGTAAGTTGATGGGTCTTGATAGTCAGGGCTCCATCCAACGTTATCTGAGATATCCCAGTCTTCGTCTTCTGCTTTAGCAGCAAAGAGGGTCACGTTCAAGAGGTCTTCTTTGGATACCATATGGATGTCGACAACGACGTTTTCTTTTCCAAGCGTACTTTCAACCGATTGTTTGAAAGATTGAGCACGTTGAACCTTAGATTGAGTCGTTTGGTCTACTGGCATATCCAAGTGAATTGGGAATTTCACACCGTCTGCTTCAAGTGCAGATTTTGCTTTTGCAAACTCTTCTTTAGCTTGTTTTGCGTTGTAAAGACCATTTTGACCATCGTCAAGATTTGCATCTTTCCACTCGTCTCCATAAGTCACCAACTCAGTTTTAACCATCTCACCGAAGGTCTTACCATCTGCTTGAACGAATGTAGGTGGGATGTACAAGTTACGGATCAGTTTGCTTGCTCCATCTTTACCATTTGCTTGGGCAGCATAAGATTCACGGTCAAAGGCAAAGCTGATTGCTTGACGGAAGTCTTTGTTCAAAAGAGCTTTCTTAGTAGATGATTTTTCTTCATCAGTTGTTTTTGAAGTATACTTGTAAGACTGACGATCGATATTCACACCGATAACGAAGGTGCTGGCATCTTGAGGAGTGTAGATGATTTCATCTTTAAACTTCTTAGCTTGGTCTGTAAATCCAGGTCCAGTTGGGAACAATTTAGCAAGGCTAAGAGCGTTGTCCTCAAATGAGTTGGCCAATTTACTTTGGTCTTGACCATCATAGTATTCTAGCTTAACATCTGTGATGTGGACGTTATCCTTATCCCAGTAGTTTTCATTCTTGCTCATCTCGATAGATGATTTAGAAGTGAAGCTCTTCAAGATGTAAGGACCATTGTAAAGAAGTGAGCTCGTGTCACTTGCTTGGGCAAATTTATCCCCTTTAGATTCTACGAATTTCTCGTTGATTGGGAAAGTGATTCCAAGAGTCAACTTAGAATTCCAGAAAGGCTCTGCTTGGTTCAAAGTGATTTGAAGGGTATGATCATCGACTGCTTTAATGCCTACATTTGAGAAGTCTGAAGTCTTACCTTCAACATAATCATTCAAGCCCTTGATAGAGTTTTGAATGATGTAGAGCATTTCAGACTTGTGGTCAGCGGCATACTTGATCCCTGCAACGAAGTCTTCAGCTGTCACGTCCGCATACTCTTCCCCTTCTGAATCATACCATTTGGCATCATCACGAAGTTTGTAAGTATAAGTCAAGCCATCTTCTGAAACTGTCCAATCTTTAGCAAGTGAAGGAATCAAATTCCCATACTTGTCGTTTTCAAACAATCCATCAATCAAGTTTCCTGTGATTTCATGGGTTGCAGCTTTACCAGATGTGATGTAGTTCAAGTTTTCAGGTTCTGTCTCGTAAACGTAAGAGAATTTTTGACCTGCTTCACTTGATTTTGAGCTTGAGCTTGATGGTTTAGAACCACCGGAACATGCTACAAGAATACCTGCTGAAAGAAGAGCTACTCCTGCAAGAGCAATGACATTTCTTTTTTTCATTGTTTACTCCTAATAAATTTTTAAGGTTGTCATAAGATTATACCACAAAGATTTTCAGAAGAGAAGTAATTTTCTGAAAATTTATTAAATTTTGTAATTTTTCTTGTCCTTAGCATTTATTAAAGTGTGAACCATAGTCTACAAATGCCTTAACATCGCTGGTTTTGCCCTCATGAAGGTCCCGAACAATTTTTGACCCCACGATGACACCATCTGATACCTGATTAAAGCGTTGGATGTCTTCTTGGGTGGAGACCCCAAATCCTGTCAGAACTGGAATAGTGCCCAAGTCTCTCAAGGTCGCCAAGTGCTGATCCAAGTCGTCCCGGTAGTTGCCCATCTTCCCAGTAACTCCATTGATGGCTACTGCATAGATAAAGCCTTCTGCTTCTTGGATCAAAGCCATTTGGCGTTCGATACCTGTGGTCAAGCTGACCAAGGGAACAAGGGCAATATCACTCCCATCCAAGTAAGGTGCTAGCATATCGGCATGCTCATTTGGTAGATCTGGAATAATCAAGCCTTTGACAGAGGTAGAAGCTAATTCTTTGATAAAGGCTTCAATCCCATATTGGTAGACAGGATTGATATAGGTCATGATGACTAGAGGAATCTTGGACTCTTGTTCTTGGAGTTTTTTTACTATAGCTGTTAAAGTCACGCCCTTAGCCAAACTGCGTTGCCCAGCCATTTCGATGACTGGCCCATCCGCTACAGGGTCCGACCATGGAATCCCCACTTCAATAGCCGATGCTCCACTTTCTTCCAAGAGCTGGATGGTCTCAAAAAGGCCATCGAGTCCCTTCTCATGATCGCCCGCCATGATGTAAGGGACGAAAATTCCTTGCTTACTGTCTTTAATGGCTTGTAAATGCTGTGTTAATGTCTTCGTCATCTCTACTTCCCTTCCGCTTCAAACCGTTCTTTCACCTGCATGACATCCTTGTCTCCACGACCAGATAAGCAGACGATGAGCGTTTGGTCCGGAGTCATTTTTGCTGCGACTTTTTGCGCTAGAGCGATAGCATGACTGGACTCCAATGCTGGAATGATCCCCTCCAAACGAGAAAGCAACTTAAATCCTTCGAGGGCTTCTTCATCCGTGATGGAATCATAGCTTGCCCGGCCAATTTCATTAAAATAGCAATGCTCTGGCCCCACACCAGGATAATCCAATCCAGCAGAGATAGAGAAAGCCTCCATGATCTGTCCATGGGCATCTTGAAGCACTTCCATCAAAGCTCCGTGAAGAATTCCTGGACGACCTTTGGCAAAGGTCGCTGCGTGTTTGTCCGTATCCAAACCAAGACCAGAAGCTTCTGCTCCGTACATGGCTACTGATTCGTCTTCTACGAAGGGGTAGAACATACCAATGGCATTGGAGCCTCCACCGATACAGGCTAGGACCGCGTCAGGAAGTTTTCCATCTGAGACCTCTGCAAACTGACGTTTGGCTTCCTTACCAATCACGGATTGAAAATCTCGGACAATCTCTGGGAAGGGAGCTGGTCCAAGGGCAGATCCCATGATGTAGTGAGTATCATCAATTCCAGCTACCCATGCACGAAGGGCTGCATTGACCGCATCTTTCAGCACGCGCGATCCGTCTGTCACACTATGGACTTTTGCTCCTAAGAGCTCCATCCGAAAGACGTTGAGGGCTTGGCGTTTGACATCTTCTTCCCCCATGTAGATGGTACACTCCATCTCGAAGAGAGCCGCTGCCGTCGCTGTCGCCACCCCGTGTTGACCAGCTCCTGTCTCCGCGATAATCTTCTTCTTGCCCATCCGTTTAGCCAGCAAGACCTGACCAAGGGCATTGTTAATCTTGTGAGCCCCTGTATGGTTGAGGTCTTCCCGTTTCAGGTAGATTTGCGCTCCACCGATGTGCTTGGAAAGACTTTTTGCATGGTAAAGGGGAGTCTCCCGACCTACATAATTCTTGAGCAAGTCATCCAATTCCGCTTGAAAGCTTGGATCTGCTTTGGCATCTCTATAAGCCTTATCGAGTTCAATCACGGCTGTCATCAGGGTTTCTGGGACAAACTGTCCTCCAAATCTTCCATAAAACCCTTTTTCATCCGGTAGTTGATAGTTCATGCTTTCGCTCCTTCTATAAATGCTTTTATCTTTTCAATATCTTTGCGTCCGTCTGTTTCGACACCTGATGAGACATCCAGTGCATAGGGCTGAAAGGTCTCTCTAGCTTGACGGACATTGTCCACTGTTAAGCCCCCTGCAATAAAGAAATCCTGCTGGATCTTCTGATTTTTCAGCAAATCCCAATCAAAGGTTCGCCCACTCCCAGCTACGGGAGCATCAAAGAGCAGAAAATCTGCCGGGCTGGTTACTTTAGTTTTCTGGTCACTGAGCTGGATGGCTCGAATGACTGGAACTGAGATCTTTTGTATCAGAGCTTCATCAAACGTTCCATGAATCTGAACGATGTCTAAGGGAACCTGAGCAATGGCTTGCTCCAAGTCCTCTAGACTTGGTGAGACAAAGACTCCAACAATTTTGGTCTTGCCAGTCACCAGTTTTGCTAATTCGTGGGCTTGCTCCAGACTGACTTGTCGCTTGCTCTCAGCGAAAACAAAACCGACATAGTCTGCGCCTGCTAGGACAGCCGTCTCCACTGCTTCCACTGTAGACAGGCCACATATTTTAACCTTTGTCAATTTGCAACTCCTTGACCTTTTCTGCTACATCCCCTGCTGTCATGAGGGCAGTCCCTACCAAGATCCCATTAAAGTAGGGAGCGACAAGGCTTGCATCTGCACCATTAAAAATAGCGGACTCCGATATATAAACTGGCTGGTCTTTAAAATGTGTAGACAATTCAAGACTAGCATTCAGATCCGTTTCAAAGGTGACCAGGTTCCGGTTGTTTACTCCTATGATGTCCGCCCCAATCCGATGGGCTATTTCGAGCTCAGGTAAGTTATGGGTTTCTACCAGCACCTCCAAACCAAGCCCCGTCGCAAAATCATAAAGCTCCTTGAGCCGGGCTTCTGGCAGAGCTGCGACAATCAAGAGAATAACCGTAGCTCCGGCATTACGAGATCGGACAATCTGTTTCTCATCAATGATAAAATCCTTGGCCAAGGTTGGAATCGTCACCTGGGAAGAAATCTTACGAAGGTAGTCTAGATCTCCCTTGAAGAAGACTTGGTCCGTCAGAACCGAGATCATGGCTGCCCCATTTTCTTCATAGGTCTTGGCTTGGGCGACAATATCTACATCCAGATTGATATCCCCCATACTAGGACTTGCCTTCTTCACCTCGGCGATGATCTGCAAGTGCTCTTGATGGCTCTTGAGAAAATTATAGAGGCGATAGGTCTGACGGAGAGGCTGGAGATCTTCCATGACCATTTGCGCCACTTCTTTTTCTTTTTGTTCTAGGATCGTCGGTAGAAAGGCTTTACTCATACTTGAACCTCTTGTAAGTGTTGCAATTTAGCAAGGGCAGAACCATCCGCAATCAATTGACGTGCCAGCTCTACACCTTCTTTGATGGTTGCGACTTTTCCATTGGCATAAAAACCAAGACCTGCGTTGAGAACCGTTGTTTCCAGATAAGGGCTGGCTTCATTCTTCAAGACACTAAGGAGAATCGTAGCATTTTCCTTGGCATCACCACCAGTAATTTCGGACAACTCCACCTTGTCCATACCCAGATCTTCATAGGTAAAGGTATGCTGGCTGATCTTGCCATTTTCTAGCAGGGTGTAGGTATTGGTTCCATAAAGAGCCGCTTCGTCCATATTATCAGGACCTGTGATGACCACTGCACGTTTACGTCCCAACTGTTGAATGGCACGTGCGACAATCTCTTGCAATTCGGCACGGTAGAGACCCATGAGTTGCGTTTCTAGATCCAACGGATTAGCGAGAGGGCCGACCAGGTTCATAATAGTTGGAATCCCCATAGCTTGGCGAGCAGGGCCAATGAAGCGCATAGCCGGATGCATGGTTTGCGCAAAGATAAAGGCTAAACCAACCTCATCCAAAGCTTTCGAAAGAATCTCTGGTGAGGCAGCCACGTTGATGCCAAGTTCTTCTAGGACATCTGCAGAGCCCGACTTAGAAGAAACAGAGCGATTGCCGGCCTTGGCCATGCGGATCCCCCCAGCAGCCAAAACGAAGCAAACGGTCGTTGAAATGTTAAAGCTATAGGATTGATCGCCACCAGTCCCGCAGTTGCACATAGCATCTGAAAAGGTCTCGGGTAAAACCGTTGCATGGGCCTTTAAGGCGCGCACAATCCCCGTAATTTCGTCTGCTGTTTCCCCCTTGGTTTTGAGTCCCATCAAAAAGGCAGCGATTTGACTTTCTGATAGTTGGTTTTGCAAGATTTGATCAAAGACTTCTTGGACCTGCTCTTGCGTCAAGTCTTGGCGATTAGAGATTTGTAAGAATAGTTCTTTCATAAGGGTTTCCTCTTGTCTTTTCTACACGATTCAATTGAAATTTTATCTGGTTGGAACTGCTGGTCTAGTCTAGGACGAGCTTCACAAAATTTTCGATCATTTTTAGACCATCTGGACTGCCGATACTCTCAGGATGATACTGAAGTCCGTAGATGGGCAGGCTCTTGTGTTGAATGGCCATGATTTCTTGGTCGTCCGTGGTAATGGCCGTAACCTCAAATTCTTCTGGCATTTGGTCAACGACGATAGAATGGTAACGCATGATGGGTACATCATTCTCAATATCCTTGAAAATGGGGGATGGTGTTTCAAAGGTAATCTGGCTTTGTTTGCCATGCATGACATTCTTAGCCAAGCGCAACTTGCCACCAAAAGTCTCAGCCAGGGCCTGGTGACCCAAGCAAATCCCTAACATAGGCTTTTTCCCTGCAAAGTCCTTGATCATGGCTTCCATTTTCCCAGCATCTGCCGGCCAGCCTGGACCGGGGGAGAAGACGAGGGCATCTGCCACCTCCGCCTGCTCATACAAGCGCTCGTCATCATTTCGCAAGACCTCAACCTCTGTAAAAGTTCCCAGGTATTGGGCCAAATTATAGGTAAAGGAATCATAATTATCCACTAATAAAATCATTGAACATCTCCTATTCTTGTCATCGATTTTGCCTTGTTAATCGTCTCGTAAAATTCATTCTCCGGAACACTGTCATAGACAATCCCTGCTCCTGCCTGGACATAGGCCTTTTGATTTTTGAGGATCATGGTCCGGATAGCAATAGCAAAGTCCATGTCCCCTGTCGCGGAGAGGTATCCGATAGCCCCTGCATAGACACCACGTTTTTCCTGTTCCAACTCATAGATCCGACGCATGGCCCGAATCTTAGGAGCTCCAGAGACTGTTCCCGCTGGTAGTGTAGCCTTAAGAGCATCCAGGGCTGTTAGGTGAGGAAGGAGTTGCCCCTTGACCACACTGGTCAGGTGCATGACATAGCGGAAATACTCCACTTCCATATACTTGGTCACTTCGACCGTTCCATTTTGGGCGATTTTCCCGATATCATTGCGGCCCAGATCCACCAGCATGCGGTGTTCAGCAGTTTCCTTGACATCGTGAAGGAGTTCATGAGCCAAGGCTTGGTCCTCTTCCTCCGTCGCCCCACGAGGACGGGTTCCAGCTATCGGATTGGTGGTCACCTCTCCTTTTTTCACCGATACCAAGCTTTCCGGACTGGCCCCAATGATTTGGTAGTCCCCAAAGTCGTAGAAATAGAGATAGTTTGATGGGTTGGTCACACGCAAATTTCGGTAATAATCCAAAGGATCTCCCTCGAAGTCTGCTGAGAAGCGTTGACTGAGGACACACTGGAACATATCGCCTTCTCGGATCAGCTTCTTGGCCTTGGCTACCATCTCCATAAAGACTTCTTTTTCGATGTGGTTGCTAAACTGCAGGGCCTGCAAGGCCTGAGGGGTGAACTCATTTGGTGCTTGAGTTTGCAGATCAGTCACCACTTTCCCCAGTGATTGGCGGACCGCATCATTGCTCCGACCAGAGTAAATATTGTCCTCCACCACATAGACTTTTTCCTTCTTGTGGTCAAAAATCACATAGGACTCGTAGATGAAGAAATGCATGTCTGGTGTCCCGATCGTATCCTGAGGAATCCGTCCAATCTCTTCGTAAACCCCGATCATATCATAGCCTGCAAAACCGATAGCCCCTCCGGCAAAAGGAAGATCAGATGTCAACCCCTTGACCGTTACCTGATGGAGGTAGTCAAAAGGATCTTGCTCCAGCACCTTGCCATTCTCATATAGGATCCCATCCTGATAGGTCACCTCAAAGACTGGATTGTAAGCCACGATAGAAAAGCGGGCATTCTCCTTCTCACGCGGGATAGACTCAAGGATCACCTTATGGTCTCCTTGGACACGCATGTAGGCTAGGATGGGGGTTAAGGTATCAGCTGGTAAAATTTTTTTCATAGGAATTCCTTTCTTTTCCTAAGGACGAAGCCATGCAAGTCCTGATTCAATCACATCCAATACTCTTCAAAGTTAACAACTAGACCAACTTCAAAAGAATACAAAAAACCTCACAGAGTAAAACTCTGTGAGGGCATTAAATCGGATTTAACACGGTACCACCTCAGTTAATGGTCAAAAAGGGTAGAAAGCGACCATTATCTCTATCTCCTCTAACAAGGAGTTGCACGATAAGGGGTGCCTACCGAGAAGAATATGTGTTATCTTCTCCTACTCTAAACAATCAGCCCAATGTTCACTAACTCCGACTACCTGCTCACAATACCCGCAGGCTCCCTGAAAATCTTAGACTAGTTACTTTCTGATTTACTACATATTTTACTACAATTTTTTGGCTTGTCAAGAATTTTTTGACAGTTTATCCTAAAAAATCTGCCCAGTCAACTGGACCAGGCAGACTCAATCCTATGTTTTAACCTTGAAAACGAAGCTTATTTCACCAAGTCACTCTTGAGATAGGCATCGACCATACGCTCTGTCGCCACCACAGAATCTACATGGGTCCGCTCATAGGAGTGGCTAGACTCGATCCCTGCTCCGAGAAGACCATGCTTGACTTCTGCTCCTGCACTCATGGCTGCGGAGGCATCAGAGCCATAGAAAGGATAGATGTCCAGTTTGTAAGGGATGTTTTGCTCCTTGGCCAAGGCTACCAAGTGCTGGCGGAAACCATAGTGGTAAGGCCCAGAAGCATCTTTGACACAGATAGAAACCGTGTACTCATCTGTCTGCTGGTCATCTCCCATCGCCCCCATATCCACCGCCAAGTATTCGACAGCTTGAACCGGGATGCTAGAGTTAGCGCCATGCCCTACTTCTTCAAAGACAGAGAAGGCAAAGTGAGTCGTTATTGGAAGGGTCACGCCTTCTTCCTTATAGACGCGCAAGAGGTTGAGCAAGATAGCAGCGCTGACCTTGTCATCCAAGTGACGAGACTTGATAAAGCCTGTATCCGTGACAATGGTCCGAGCATCAAAGCTGATAAAGTCTCCCACTTCAATCCCCAAGTCACGCGTTTCTTTTTCATTGGTTACTTTTTCATCCAAGCGCACTTCCATATTGTCCTGGGTCCGCTCCACAGTTCCCGCATCCTTGTAAACATGGCAAGATGTTTGGTGGACAAGGATAGTACCTGAGTGGGTCTTACCTGTATTGGCTACATGGACGGTACAGTTTTCCCCTTCGATCATGTTCCAAGGGAAGCCACCGATGCGATCCAGCTTGAGACGACCATCTGGTTTCACAGCACGGACAATCGCTCCCAAGGTATCCACATGGGCTGTGATGTAGCGGTGTTGCTCGTCATTCTCACCCTTGAGGACAACGGTTACGCCTCCCTTAGCTGTCCGAACAGGGCTGTAGCCCATGTCTGTCAAAGTCTTGACTAGATAGGTAGCCACTTCTTCTGTAAAGCCTGTCGGTGATGCGATGGCTGTGAGTTCTTTTAGATATTCAACTGTTTGATTCATGAATTTCTCCTTCAATAATCTGCTAGTACGATTATAGCACGACTGCCCCTAAAAGACTAGCTCAGATAGAAAGCAAAAAAAGGCTGGGATAAAAGTCCTAGCCTCTCAATTGTCTTTGGATAGTCGAGCAAGACGCAGTGGTTGAGTGGGCTCTACTACGCTGATTTCATCAGCTTTTACAGCCCTACTCAACTGTGCGGAGGTGGGACGACGAAATCGAACTCTAACGAATTACCGATTTCTGTCCCACTCTCTCTTTCTTTATTTCTTTTCAGATCCAATCTACAGCTGAGGAAACTGAGTCCCCACAGAGAAGACAGGGGCCTTAGCTACTCAAACCTCCAACAAACTTATAAGCAGTTACCAAAGCATTTGTCATGGTATCACGGGTTGCTTTGAAGGCCTCAATAAAGGCTGCACGGTGCTCTTCTGGGAAAAGCGTTGTATCATCTCCAAATTGAGTAAGAGTTTCATTCACAGAAGCCAACTCTTCATCCATCTTCTTGATACCAGGTTCCAAGGTCTTGAAGTAAGATTCTTGTTCAGATTTTGGCAACTTTTCACCCAATTCATTGGCATGCTTCTTGTAATTTTCAGCTAGTTTTGCATAAAGTCCCTTGATATCCCCGATTGTTTTCGCATTTTCAATTTCCTGATCTGTTACCAAAACAACTTCTGGAGCTGTTGCTTGAGCGCCAGAGCCTGAAGTAGACTGACTAGAAGAGCTGCTTGTATCATCTGTCAATTCAAATTTCTTTGATGAAGATGATTTCTTCTTAGATGAGGAAGACTTCTTAGAAGAAGATTTCTCCACCTTGCTTGAAGACTTCTCTGAAGAAGCCTTTGGTTTTGCAGTTTGATTTCCCGAACATGCGACCAAGGTCAAGACCGAGAGAAGGGTAATACCGCTTGCGACTAATTTTTTCATGGTTGACTCCTATTCATAATTCATTTATAGAATTATATCTAAAATTATTTCGATTGTCAAAGCATTATAATATCTTAGCTCCTTCTGCTGACGGTACATTTTTAAGATGAGATAGACCTTCTACCCATTATAGACCTTTCTTAAATTGTCGAACTTTTATCATTTAGGACAAAAGTCTTGCAATATTACTTAACTTTAATTATAATCATTCTAAATAAGGAATCAGGAGACAAGTATGACTGAAACAAAACATGGCCTTGATGCTTCTTTCAACGACCGCTTAAATATCTTACGGGCTGGAGTGCTCGGTGCCAATGATGGCATTATCTCAATCGCTGGAGTTGTTATCGGGGTTGCCAGTGCGACCAGTAACCTCTGGATCATCTTTCTCTCTGGTCTCTCTGCAATTCTAGCTGGTGCCTTCTCTATGGCGGGTGGTGAATACGTCTCTGTATCTACCCAAAAGGATACAGAAGAAGCTGCTGTGAGCAGAGAACAAACCCTTCTGGATCGCGATCCAAAGGCTGCACGCGACTCCCTCTATGTGGCCTATATTCAAAATGGGGAATGTGAAACGGCTGCTCAAATCATGACCGAGCGGGCCTTTCTCAAACACCCTCTCAAAGCCTTGGTGGAAGAAAAATATGGCCTGGAGTTTGAAGAGTTTACTAATCCTTGGCATGCGGCCATCTCGAGCTTTATTGCCTTTGTCCTCGGATCTCTTCCTCCTATGCTGTCGATCATCCTCTTGCCAAAAGAAATCCGGATCCCAGCAACGGTGATCATCGTCGCCCTTTCCCTTCTCTTTACTGGCTACACCAGTGCCAAGCTAGGAAAAGCTCCTACCAAGCAAGCCATGATCCGTAACTTGGTCATCGGACTACTGACTATGGGTGTTACCTATCTCTTCGGACAATTGTTTAGTATCTAAAAAAGCTGAGACAGAAGTCTCAGCTTTTTTTACGCTTCCAACAAGGCTTGGGCTTGTTTTTCCAATCCTGCGATTGCTTCGTCTGTCAAGACCAATTCACCTGTTGTCCAAGCTTCTGGGTTAACGGTTGTTCCTGTGAAGTCTCCCACTACTTGTGTACGAACGAATGGCAAGAGGGCTTGGTAAGCCGCAAACATTGGCTCGTGTCCTGCATTAGCGACTGAAGAGACTGTTACGATCTTGTCTTGGAGGGCAGATGGACCACGAGTTTCTGATAGGTCAAGGGCACGGCTGAACCAGTCGATCAAGTTTTTCACCACACCAGGAATAGCAAAGTTATAAACTGGTGAGAAGATCCAGATAGCATCTGCCGCAAGGACCGCATCACGCGCTGCTTGCACTGCTGGTAAGGTTGGAGTTTCCAAATCTTGGTTCATCATCGGGATGTCCTTGTAGTCCAAGTAAATCACTGTTGCTTTTCCTTCAAGAAGGCTTTCTGCTTTCTTAGCCATTTGGTGGTTAAAAGATCCTTGACGAAGGGATCCGACGATAAATAAAATGTTTTTCATAGTTGTTTCCTCCTTCTGTTGTAAGTTTATTTATTACAAAAACTATTATACATGGCCTAGATGTAATGTCAAGAATTACATCTTGAAATATCACTAATTTTTACTATTTCTGTTTTTTCTCTCAAAAACCCTAATTTATCAAGCTTTCTAACCCTTTCTAACTCGAGTCACGATCCCATCCGGATCTGTAAACGCGAGCTCACTTGAGGTCAGCCAGGTGACTGGTGCCTCCTGCTCTTTTGCTCGCTCTGCGATGGCAACCAAGTCTTCTTTCTTTTCTACGTGGACGATGTAATAGGCTAGGCCAGGAAGCTGTGCTTCACGTTTAGCCAAGTGCTTGCCACCCCACTCATTGACTGCCAGGTGATGGTGGTAATCCCCAGAAGCGATCCAGCTGGCTGATGGGACGGTGAACTTATCCGACAGGTCTAGCACCTTCTGATAAAAGGCTGACGCTGCTTGGCTATCTCTCACAGAGAGGTGAATATGACCCATGCGGGTAGCGGACGCAATCTGGAAGGGCTCCACCTTGCGGCCCATCTCATAGATCTCTTGGGCAGAGAGCTCCTCCGTCACGCCAATGATACGACCATCCTCACGGATATCCCACTCCGCAACTGGCTTATCCCGGTAGAGCTCAATACCGTTGCCCTCTGGATCTTCAAGATAGAGAGCTTCGCTGTAGCCATGGTCAGCAGCCCCGACAAAGGGAACCTTCAGCTCAGCCATATGCTTGAAGACATCCGCCAAGTCCTCCCGACTAGGTAGGAGAATGGCCATGTGGTAGAGACCGTAGCTAGCCTTAACAGGCTCGGTCCGAACCGTTTGGATGAGATGAACCAAGGGCTTGCCTCCAGCCCCAAGAAGAACTTCCTCCTCAGTCTGAGACAAAATCTCCAAACCCAGAATCTGGGTGTAAAAAGCGGTCTGACGGGCCAGATCCTTCACATTGAGGACTGCTTCTGCCAAGTAAATCTTGCTATTGTATGCGTAAGGCATAGGTGTCGCCTTTTCGGTTTCGTTTTTTGTTGTAACCTTTTTTATTACAACATTATACACTCTTTTATAAAAGAAGCAAGAAAAACAACTCGACAGAAAACCCTCCTTAGAAAACTAAGGAGGGAATTGTCTGTTAAATGTATTAAGAACTACCCCTTAAACTCTTGGACAAATTTCTTGAGTTCGGCATCAGCTTCTGGTGTCGTTCCATGAAGCTGGCTGAGCATATCTAGAAGAGAGGCTGTCTGGGTCTCGATAGTGGCATTGGTTTGGTTGATCTTAGCCACGATCTCTGTTAGTGGTTCTACTTCTTCTTCCTCAAAGGTATCCACATAGCGTGGGATATTGAGGTTGTAGTCATTCTCGACGATCTCCTCAAAGCTAGCTAGATGGGCAAACTTATCCATGTCCTCTCTACTCTTATAGGCCTTAAGGATCTTCTCGATATGGGCATCCGTCATAATATTCTGGTTCTTACCCTTGTCAAATTCCTTAGAGGCATCGATAAAGTAAACGTCCCGATTGGTGCGGTTCTTCTTGAGAATGATGACCGTCGTTGGGATGCTGGTATTGAAGAAGATATTGGCAGGAAGACCGATCACCGTATCAATGGCCCCTTCTTCCAGCAAGGCCTTGCGAATGGTTCCTTCAGCATTGCCACGGAAAAGGACTCCATGAGGAAGGACGATGGCCATGACTCCCTTGTCCTGCTTGAGGTGGTAATAACCATGCAAGAGAAAGGCAAAGTCTGCCTTGGACTGAGGCGCGAGCTTGCCAAATGGGGAGAAGCGAGGATCTTGGAGAAAGCCGGAGCTTGCGGACCACTTGGCTGAGTATGGTGGGTTCATAAGGACTCCATCAAAGTTGGTCGGCTCTTGAGTCGGCCAGTCTTCGTCCAGCGTATCCGCATTATGCAAGAACTGGTTTTCCACCGGGACCCCGTGTAGGATCATGTTCATCCGTGCTAAGTTATAGGTTGAGGTATTGAGCTCCTGACCAAAGTACTGGACGGTTTGAGGCTGGTGAGAAAACTTCTTGGCATTGAGCAAAAGCGAGCCTGATCCCATGGTGGCATCGTAGAGGGTAAAGCCCTGCTCGTCTTCACGCCCTAAAAAGGCAATCTGGGTCATGAGCTTGGCTACAGGCTGGGGAGTATAGAACTCTCCTGCCTTCTTACCAGAGTCGGTCGCAAACTGACCAATCAAGTACTCATAGGCATCTCCGAGCATATCACCCGCATGACCTGCCACATCCAGCACTGCCAATTCTTTCATAACGGCAGCCACTAGCTGGTTTTGCTTTTGAGGTGTCGCTCCAAGTTTCTTAGAGTAGAGATCAATATCCTCAAAGAGATTCTCATAGAGGTCGTCACTCTGCTCGATATCTCGGAAGCCCTGAGCTAGATCTTCTAGCTGAAAGGTCCCTTCATTGACCCGGTCCACCAAGGCCGTAAAGGTCAAGTCTGGCTTGATGACATAGTTGAGCTCATCAGTAATGACAGAGATCAAGTCCTCTTTAGAGTATGGATCCTCATAGTAGGATCGGTAAAGCGCCAAGGCTTCATCTAAGCTCTCTGTCTCCTCCTCCATGGTCTCTGCCACGAAGAAGAGCAACTTATCTGAGAGGTACTTGTAAAAGATCATCCCCAATAGGTAAGACTTATAGTCATTGGCATCCATTTTAGAGCGGAGCACATCCGCTGAGTTCCACAGTGCTTGGTAGAGTGCCTGGGAGGTTTGTGTTGTTTCCATAATAGTTCTTTCTGATTTCTTTTAGACCTTTTCTTGTTCCAGTGGGACGACAGCGAGGGTCTTGCCCAGACTGGCTAAGACTTTCAAGACCGTATCCAATTGAGGACTGGTCTTTCCCGTCTCCATCCGAGCAATGACCGGTTGGCTGACCCCACTAAGTTCTTCTAGTTTCTTTTGGCTAATGCCCTTTTCATGCCGAGCCTCGATCAGCTCTGTCATAATCGCGACCCGCAGATCACTTTCCAGGATTTCTTCCTTGGTGAAGAGCTCTGCTCTCACATCTTTCCAATTGCTACCGATGGCACTATTCTTCATCTCTTAGCCCTCTTTCCTTCAAATCTTGCAACTCCCGCTTGGCTTTCTCGATCTCTCTTCTGGGTGTCTTTTGCGTCTTTTTGACAAAATGATGCAGTAAGACAAAGCTCCCATCCAGCCAAGCCACGAATAAAATCCGATCCCGCAAGGGTCTCAACTCCCAAATCTCTCCATCCAGATGCTTGATGTAAGGTTGGCCAGCACGGGTTCCCTGCTGGCTCAAAAGCTCGATATAGTCGTTGAGCTTATTGAGTTTGATCCTGCTTTCCTTGCTATCGTGACGAGCTAGCTCCCTCATGTAGTCCAAGACCGGTTGATTCCCCTGTTTGTCCTTATAAAAATAAATAGCGTGCACAAAGCAACCTCTTTTCGAATTTATTATAACTCTAAAGTTATTAAAAGTAAATACTTTTAAGTTATTAAACACTAAGGAGTACCCTTTGAAAGGATCAAAGGGGCTCACTTATACTATTCGAAAAAGGGTGCGCTTATGGATGCTGATAAAGGGAATTTTTGAAGGTTAGATAAACATATCTTGTAAGAGTTTCTTTTTGAGAGTTTCTAGCTGAGAAATTTTTTCTTGATGAGAGTTAATGAGGTTATCGAGGTTTGAAAAATATGAACTTATTGCTTGTTGTTCTTTAAAGTTTGGAAATACGAATTTTAAACTAGAAAAATCTTTAAAACTGATACTTTTCCCATCTCGAATTCCATAAGTGACTGTTTCTAGTCGTTTTATAAAATCTCTTGAAGTTAATATTGAATTCCAAAAAGATGGTAAGTTATTTTCTTTATCAATAAAATCTATAATTGTATATGCAGGTGAAGTTATTCCTTCTAATTTAGATAAAGCAAAACCTCCCTGGAAAGAACGTAAATGAATTACGAACTGACCTGGTTTTACGACCTTATAATTATTGAGAGTAGCTTCATCATACTTAATGTCAATACCTATTTCATCTCTTAAAACCATACCATCAATTTGAGAAGCTGACAACACAGGTAACGAAGCTTTATTTTTCTTAGACACTGACTTAAAAATTTCATCTGCTCGTTTAATTTCCCAATCACCCTCAAACCCATCCAAACGAATCTCAGGAACTGTCTGTCCAGCTTTTGGAAACATCTTGGAAAACATAGTTTCCTTGAGAGATTGGTAGTTAGCAAGATTGTCTCTGTAGCTGGCTAAAAGTTCGTCAAGGGTACGGAAAAGGGAACCAATGGCGGATTGTTCTTCTATTGATTCCGGAATACAAAATTCAAAGGAATTAATTTCTTTGGAAGATATATTTGGTTGTGCACCTGCTACTAATACAGCATTTAGTTGGTTAGTAAATGCTTTCGTCTGTAGAACAGAGGAGAGAAAATCATAGTCTACTGCCCCATTATTTTGGAAATAACCTACACGTTGATTTTGATAATATTCTTCCTCAGAATCTAACATAGCTATTTTCCCTGTTGTTGCACCTGACATAGCTAATAAAAGTGAACGTCCTTTAAGTACAAATTTCTCATCTGGCCTTAGCTTTGAATAATATTCAAATTCACCTCCAACAGTCCCATCAAATCCAATATTTGAGATTCTAACAATTGGAATTCCAACATTTTGAAATTTTTCACTTTTAAAAGCAAATCCTCCACGTAACGGCGCAAGATTCTGTAATTTTTTTCTAGTCCATGCTTCTATGAAGTTTTTAAATCTTATTTTCGGTATTATAGTTTTCAAACTCTTTTCCTTACTCACTCTATTTCTATTTTTTTATTATATCACGAATCATAATAATAAATGTGTTAATAACAAAGTAAAGAGAGAAGAAAATACTTCTTCTCTAATTAGCACTATTCAATTATTAACAAAGTTATAAAAGACTAATTAACTCATCATCAAGCATTGACTTATTGTCTCTATATTTTTCTGAATGCTCCATGTAATCTATAAAATACTCTGGAGAAGAAGTTGTTGAATCTAGAATATAGTTCTTCTGTTTATCTTCATTATACCGTTTATTGATTTCAAGTTCTCGCAGAGTTTTTTTAGAGTATGGTTTCCCTTTTGCATCCTGATACATCGGTAATAGCTGTAATCGACTAAAGATATTAGAAACATATTTTGCTGGAGATATAATATATCTCTTACTAACTATTGTTTTGGGAACTAAAATCAATAATCTGTCTTTTTTATTTTCCTCTGGGTCCAATACATAAGGACTCTCAAACTTTGCCCATTCATGATTCTTGTGATCCCAATATTCAAAAGTTTTTGTAGCACTACTAATTTGAAGTCCATGTATTTTAGCTTGTTCTAACGAAAAAATAATAAGCTCTTTTTTCAACAAGCTGACAATCAAATCTGACATTCTGTCTTCAGAAAATCTCTTAGTAAACAAAGGCATAGCTACTGAAGTTAATGCTTTTTCTTGCACAGGTAAAACAGATGATTTTACAAAGCTAAAAAATTGGTCAAGCATCTGCATTGAGACGCCTTTCCCTCTTGAGTTACTTGAAGAATATCCTAAATGCGTTGCATTACATTCTTTAGAATGTGAAAACAGAGTAAATGAATATTTCTTATTCCCTTCGCAATAAATTTCATAAGATTGCTTAATAAAATCATCCACAATTATTTGAAATTTTTCTGGCAATAACAAAGGATCTAAAAATAACATAACATCTTCATTTGTATCGACATCTAAAAAGTCTAAACCTTTTTGGATTTGTTCTCTATTTAAATATTTTGATAATCGTATACCGATCACCTACTTTCAATAAAATTTGTAGAATGTAGGTTAGGATTTTTCACTTAGATTTACAATCTATCAAATAAATGATACACTAGATGTGGAGTTTTTGAATAGTACTTTCCTGAACTAGCGAAAATCCTAATCCTATCAAGTCGTCAGCGGCAACTGACGTCTTTTTTTCTACATTTAAAATTATAGCATACAAAAATTAAAAATCAATATCTTGTGGTATTTATCGAGAATAAATTTTCCAAACACAATATATAGTTGATTATTGCCTTGTCAAGTTCATATTCCTATCATAATCTATATGTAGTGTATTTAATTTCTTAATGCAAAACCCAAAATCTCCCCTAGAACAGTCATTCTAGGGGAGATTTTGGGTTTTATATTGATACTTTCTTCACATCCTACCTCCCCACTATCAGTGGCTCAATCACCTCTTCGATCAGTTGGGTATAGGCTTCTTTGATTTGTTTTTTGTAGCTGAGTGGGTTGAGGGCGTCTGCTACTTCTGCTTTGTAGTCTTTGTAGCGCTGGCTCTTGGTCAGCTGGCTTTCGCCGGCTTGTTTTTTAGCACCTTTGCGGTAGTGTTGGATATAGTAGCGGAGTTCGTCGGCTCCGATATACCACTTTTTGGCGAAGCTTACGATATGGCTATCGATGATGGATTCGATCATCTGGTCCAAGACTCCGGTGATGGATTGTCCTCGGTAGCGTTCGGGCTCTTCTTGGACTTGGGTCCAGAGGTTTTGGATGATCTCGGCTAGGCTTGGATTGGTCCGGTTCAGGCTCTCGATATAGCTATCCACGGTTGCGATATCCTTGTCACTGAGGGTCTGCTCGTCATTTTCCTCCTGCTGGATCATACTCTGGATCAGCATCAGGATATAGGCATAGTTGATCTCATCGACTTGGACGGACTCTAGCTCATAGTGGATATCCAGCTCATCTTCGCTGCCTACTTCTGGATTCCTGCTCTTGATCTCCGCCAGGATATTTTGATAGAGGCCTAGATAGGCTTCGAGCTGGCTGTCGCTGAGGCCTGTTTCCCGATAGATCTCCTCCTTATCATACTCTGAGTAGACGCGAATAGATGCTTGGTACTTGTCAAAGACCTGATAGGCTTTGGCGACCTTGCGGAGCTGGGCCGTTGGAGCCTGCTCGAGGGCAACTCCTTCTTCTTCCAAGTCTGTGACTTGGCCTTTAAACTCTGCCCAGGCTTTTAAGAAGTTGCGTTTCTCTTCTTCCCAGCTTGGTGCTAGGACTTCATTTTCTCCTCCATTGGAGTAGAGCTTGAGGGCATTGTCGACGGCTTCCTTAAAGGCTTGAGGGCGCTGGAAGGTGATGATATGACCGAAGTGCTTCTTGTCATCAAAGATCCGATTGGTCCGGCTGAAGGCCTGGATCAAGTCCTGTGGGCGCATGGGTTTGCGATCGATAAAGAGCGTAGAAAGACACGGAGCATCAAAGCCCGTCAAGAGACGGTCGACCACGATGACCAGGTCCAACTGCTCATTGCGGTAGAGGTACTTGTCCTGCTTTCTAGCCAGACGATTATTGACATCGCTATTAAAGCCTCGCAGATCCGCTAGGCTAAAATGCGTGCCAAACTCTTGGTTGTAGTCCTCCATGACCTGCTTCATGTGGTCTTGGTAGCTGATGGACTCTTCCTCATTTTCAGAGACCGAGTATGTGATGGTAAACTTTGGAAAATCTGGCAAATGGCGTTTGACTCGCTCGGAGACCTTGACCCGCTCCTTGCCAGCGAGAATGCTTTTAAGCAGATTATAATAGGCCTGTGCTCGTGGGATCGACTTGACCGTCAAGATCGCCTCATAGCTCTTTCCGACCCCTTTAGGGATATTGAGCTGTTGCTGGCTCTTATTGAGGATGGCATCTAGGACTTCTAGCATATGCTCCTTGTCCTCATAGGCCTGGTCCGGGATCTCTTCTTCTAGGAGATCTGAGATGATGGTATTGCGGTAGTCGACCTTAAAGCCCAGAACGGCTCCATCATGGATGGCTTCCTTGACTGTGTATTCATGCAGGCGATCGCCATACTGTTGGTGGGTAGTCTGAGCAAGGTCTCCCACTTGTTTGCGTTTGTTTTCCTTAAAGATCGGGGTTCCTGTAAAGCCATACCAGAGTGAGTTTTTAAAGTAGGCCTTGATCTCTTTTTGCGTCTGTGGGGTGACTGCCCGGTGGCACTCATCCACGACAAAGGCCACGCGCAGGTCCTTGATCTTCCCAGCATCCCGCTGGTACTTCCCTTCTTCGAACTTACGCATCATGGTCGTGATTTTCTGGATGGTAGTGACTACCACGCGCTTGTCATTGCCCCCTAAGCGCTTGACTAGCTCATGGGTATTGTCTGTCTCGTCGATGTCGATGACATCATTGGCCGCATAAGAGAGGAAGGACGAGGTCGTCTGCTGGTCCAGATCTCTTCGGTCGACGACAAAGATAGTCTTTTGAATGGCTGGAATCTGCAAGAGATTGCGTGCTACCTTGTAAGAGGTCAGGGTCTTACCTGAACCGGTCGTATGCCAGATATAGCCCGACTCTTGGCGACGAGAGGCTTCCTGCACAGCCTCGATGGCATGGATCTGGTAGGGACGAAGAAGGATGAGAGATTTCTTGCTATCGTCGATGACCGAGTACTGCATGACCATCTGATGGGCCCGGGGGATGGAGAGGACCTCATGAGCAAAGCTGTTGAGATCGATCATGGGTTGGTTATCCTTGTCCACCCACTTGGTCAAGAATTGCTTATTTAGCTTGCTTTCACGGGCTGCAGCGATATAGCGTGTGTCGACTTTATTGGTCACGACAAACATCTGCAAGCTGGAGTAAATGCCCCGGAACTTGCCTTCACGGTCGTACTTTTTGATCTGATGAAAGGCATCTAAAAAGGCCACTCGGGGACTCTTGAGTTCGATATGGATGAGGGGCAGACCATTGATCAGAAGGGTCGTATCTAGCCGTCGATCCTGGTCTAGTGGATAGGCCTTGTCACGTTCGACTTGGTTGACCACTTCATAGCTCGACTTCCCAGCTGCGATATTGTCCCTCCAGATGACCGCCAGACGGATGGTCCCTAGACTAGCATCTTCTCGCTGGACTTCTACCTTGGCGATCCCATTTTCACCTGCTAGCCACTTGGCCGCTTCATAGTAGCTGACAAAGTTGAGCTGGTTCTTGATCTGGCGCTTTTCTTGGTCGGTCAAGGGATGGTCTGCCAGCAAGGCGACATTGTTTTGCGCGAGCTTGTCAAAGAAATTGTCCCATAACTGCTCTTCATTCTTGAGATCCTGGCGATAAGTCCATTGACTCTCTCCTGATGTCAACTGCTGGATCAACTGTCTTTCAATATCAAGTTCTGGAGTTGCTACTGCCTTCATCCGTCTATCCTTTTCCTGTACATAATCTCCTATTATTATAGCATGTTTGGGAAAGAAATTAACGCTTTCAAAGCATTTTGTTGTTTTTTCGCGCAAAAAAGAGAGTGGGACAGAAATCGGTAATTCGTTAGAATTCGATTTCGTCGTCCCACCTCCGCACAGTTGAGTAGGGCTGTAAAAGCTGATGAAATCAGCGTAGTAGAGCCCACTCAACCACTGCGTCTTGCTCGACTATCCAAAGACAGTTGAGAGGCTAGGACTTTTGTCCCAGCCTCTATTTCTTAATCTAATTGAATCCCTTTTTCTGTCAGATTCTCCAGGCATTCTTGGAGGTAAGTAGCCTGGTGCTCGGGATAGATGGGGGTGTTCAAAGCTTCCTTTTCCAATTCTGGATAGGCTGGGCAGGTCTTGCCTCGGTAGGTCGACTCCCACCACTCTGGACTGACCTTGTAGCCACGGGCGGTCATCTCCTCCATGATCAGGCGATGATAAGCATAGAGGCGATAAGGCGAGTAATCAAAGACATAGTTGACCGTCGCGTGCTTCTTGCCCCAGCCATTTCCTCGAAGGGCGCAGCATTCTCGGTGTTGGCCCAGGAGCTGGGGGCGTGGGAGTTTGGGAATCAAGTCTTGGTGCCAAAGTCTCATCTATTGGCCTCCTAGTAGCGTCGAATCTTGTAAATAGCGATTAGGGTAGCGCTCAAGGAGATTTTGGATCCCCTTGATAAGGTCCTCTTGGCTAGCTTGGCCATGCTGGTACTTCTCAAGTAACAACATGAAGTCCGCCTTTTCCTCTGCAGTCGCCTGCTTTTTGAAATAGCCCCAGATATGCTGGAAGGCATTGGAGACCTGGCCACGATTTTCCGGTAAAGCCAGCGCTTGCTGGATCAGGTCCTCAACCTGGCTGACCTCTACCTGGTCTTGCTTGAGGTATTCTCGGATCTCCTTGTAGATATTACTGGAACGACTCAGTACCAGGTATTTATTTTTCGCCCATAGGACTTGGCAGTGATGTTTTTGATCCACTCTTGTCTCCTTTAGTTCTTCTCTATGAATAGTCCTCCCATTATACCATGGAAATGAGTGAAGTCATAAAAAGAGAGTGGGACAGAAATCAGTAATTCATTAGAATTCGATTTCGTCGTCCCACCTCCGCACAGTTGAGTAGGGCTGTAAAAGCTGATAAATACAGCGTAGTAGAGCCCACTCAACCACTGCGTCTTGTTCGACAATCCAAAAACAATTGAGAGGCTAGGACTTTTGTCCCAGCCTCACACGGAATTATTTAGAGTAAAACAGTTTGGGAAACTGTTTTAGCCTGAGCCCAGAAATGAAAGAGTGAAGGGGCTCAAAACGAATTGAACACGGGCTGCGGATTGTGTCAAAAAGATAAGTCTTCCTAGAATCCAAAGATTCTGCGTCAAACTTTCTATTTTGACTTTATCCGCAGACGCCCTTTGTATCTTGATTTAGTCATGGAACTTCTTCGAAGTTCGCTGACATCCGATCTCACCTAAGGAAAGTTTCAAAGACAACATTATCCATAAGCAAAAAGCCTGTGCCAACGCTCAGACTTTTTTTGTGTTAATCAATTTCAAGACCACCGGTGTAGAGGCGGTAATAAGTCCCGCGTTCTGCCATCAAGGAAGCGTGGTTGCCTCGCTCGATGATGCGTCCCTTGTCCATGACCATGATCACGTCCGAGTTGACGATGGTTGAGAGACGGTGGGCGATGACAAAGACGGTGCGTCCGGCCATCAGGCGATCCATCCCTTCTTGGACCATCTTCTCTGTCCGTGAGTCGATCGAAGAGGTCGCTTCATCAAGGATCAAGACTGGCGCATTGGCCAAGGCAGCACGCGCAATAGCAATCAGCTGACGTTGACCATTGGATAGACCGGCTCCATCATCGTTCAAGACAGTATCGTAGCCTTGGTCCAAATGTTTGACGAAGGAATCCACATTGGCAATGCGGGCTGCTTCCAGGATTTCCTCCCGGGTCGCATCTGATCGACCATAGGCGATATTTTCTGCAATGGTTCCAGTGAAGAGGTGGGTATCCTGCAAGACAATCCCTAGAGAGCGACGGAGCGAAGCCTTCTCGATCAGCTTCACATCGATACCATCATAGGTGATAGATCCTGATTGAATATCGTAGAAACGGTTGATCAAGTTGGTTATGGTGGTCTTCCCTGCTCCTGTCGCGCCTACAAAGGCCACCTTTTGACCCTTGTCCGCATAGAGGTTGATATCGTAGAGGATTTGGTTCTTCTCATTGTAAGAGAAGTCTACATTGGTAAAGACGACATTTCCGACCAATTTGACCAGTTCATAGTCTCCATTTTCCCGCGGGTGTTTCCAAGCCCAGAGGTTGGTCTTCTTATCAGTGATGACCATGCGACCATCGACCTCTTCATAGTTGACCAAGGTCACTTTCCCTTCATCCACTTCGACTTCTTCATCCAAGAGATCAAAGATCCGATCTGCCCCAGCCAGAGCCATGAGGACAAAGTTCAACTGTTGCGATACTTGGGTGATAGGCCCGTTGAAGGAACGGTTGAGCTGGAGAAAGGCCATGAGACCACCAATGGTGAGGCCACTGATCCCATTCAAGGCGAAGATTCCTCCGACCAATGAGGTCAAGACGAAGGAGACATTTCCCAGGTTCCCCAAGATCGGCATCAGGACATTGGCATAGCGGTTAGCTTGGTAGGATGATTCAAAGAGTTGGTCATTGATCCGCTCAAAGGCTTCAATGCTTTCCTCTTCATGGACAAAGGCCTTGACCACCTTTTGACCAGCCATCATCTCTTCGATAAAGCCATTTTCAATCCCTAGGTTCTTTTGCTGATCGGCGAAATAACGACCCGACTTACCAGAGATATCCTTGATGACATAGGCCATGACGCCGACCATCGAAAGAACGAGAAGGAAAAGAAGAGGGCTAATCATGATCATGCTGAATGCTACACCGATGATCGTGATGGCAGATTGTAAGAGCTGCGGGATAGATTGCTCGATCGCTTGGCGAAGAGCGTCGATGTCATTGGTATAGATAGACATGATATCCCCGTGCTGGTGGGTATCAAAGTACTTCACAGGGAGCTTCTGCATACGGGCAAAGAGCTGGTTCCGCAGAGAGCGCAATGTATCCTGAGATACTGTCGCCATAATGAGGGAGAACCCATAGTTGGCCAAAACTCCCAAAATACCGACTACTGCCAGCATCATCAAGAAGCTGAGGAGAGGACCAAAGTCCTTGCTACCACTATCTAACATAGGTTGGATGTATTGGTCCACCAAGGCCCGGATAGAGGAGGTAATATAGACCGTAGAGAGGGAGGCTGCCACAATGAGGATAGCCGCTAGTAGGAGAACAAACTTATATTGTTTCCACATATAGTCTAGCAAGCGCACGAGCGAGCCCCAGCCAGCTTTTTTCTTATTCTGCATCTGCTTGTCCTCCTTTCCCTTGGGTTTGCATGTCATAGACTTCACGGTAGATGGCATTGGTCTCAATCAAGTCGTGGTGAGTACCAATCGCATCGATCTTACCATCATTCATGACCACGATCCGGTCTGCATCTTGGATAGAAGAGATCCGTTGGCCAATGATGATCTTAGTTGTATCTTTAAGACTGGTGGCCAATCCTTGACGGATCAGGCTATCGGTCTTGGTATCGACAGCCGAGGTCGAATCATCCAAGATCAAAATCTTTGGATTCATCAAGAGAGCGCGGGCGATACAGAGACGTTGACGCTGACCACCTGAGACATTGGCTCCACCACGTTCGATCATGGTATCATAGCCATCCTTAAAGTTCTGGATAAATTCATCCGCTTGAGCAATCTTACAAGCTTCCATGATTTCTTCATCCGTCGCGTCCTTATTTCCCCAGCGCATATTTTCCTTGATGGTACCAGAGAAGAGGACATTGGTTTGAAGCACCATGGCTACTTGCTTGCGCAAATGATCTAAATCATAGTTTCGCACATCCTGACCAGCGACCTTAACGCTACCAGACTCCACATCATAGAGACGAGGGATGAGCTGGACCAGACTAGACTTACCGGAACCAGTCCCCCCAAGGATTCCGATTACTTCACCCGAGCGAATGCTGAGGTTGATATCGGACAAGACATGGGTCTTGTCGCCATTTTCATCCGTGTAGGCGAAGTCCACATGGTCAAAGGTAATAGAACCATCTGCTACTTCTGTCAGACCGTTCTCCGGAGAGACAATGGTTGACTCTGTCCCAAGGACTTCATTGATCCGCTCTACAGATGCCATAGAGATCGAGAGCATAACGAAGATCATCATAAACATCATGAGGGACATAAGGATGGTCATGACATAGGCAAACATAGACGTCAGCTCACCAGTCGTAAAGCTTCCACCCACGATGAGTTGTGCCCCGATCCAAGAGATCAAGATAAAGGAAGCATACAAGGAGAGCATCATGGCTGGACTACTCAAGATCACGATGCGAATAGCCTTCATGAACATGTTGTAGATCAAGCGAGAAGCCTTCTTAAACTTAACCGTCTCTTCTTCTTCCTTGACATAGGACTTGACCACACGCATGTTGGTGATGTTTTCCTGGATGCTATTGTTCAAGTTATCATAGGCATCAAAGACCTTGGTAAAGAGTGGATAGACGATCTTAGTGATCACACCCAAGACCAGCCCCAAAAAGAGGGTAATTCCTACAAAGATACTAGCCATTTGCGGATTGATCAAGTAGCTGGCAACAATGGCAAAGATTAGATTGAGCGGTGCCCGCACACAGATCCGGATCACCATCTGATAGGAGTTCTGCACATTGGTCACATCCGTCATCATCCGGGTTACCAGACCACCTGAGGAGAAACTATCGATGTTTTCAAAGGAAAAGGTTTGGATCTTCTTGAAGATCGCCTTCCGTAGGTTCTTAGCAAAGCCAGCTGAAGCAAAAGCCCCGTAGCGAGCCGACTGTATTCCACAGAAAAGAGAGAGAAAGGCGAAGACCAACATGAGGAGACCATAGGTCAGAACAGTGGTCATATCCCCCTTCTGAACCCCCTTGTCCAGAAGCGTCGCCATAATGAATGGAATAGAAATCTCAAACATGACCTCAAACACCATATAGAGTGAGGCTAGAATAGAGGGTTTCTTGTATTCCTTGATTTCAGCAATCAATGACTGAAGCATAGTTACCTCCTAAAAATGCTAGTTAGTAAACTTTTCTTTACTGGCCGTCCATTTCCGAACAAAGAAACAGTCCTTCGTTCTGAGAGGATTGCGCCTACAAAAGAAAGCTATAGAAAGAGAAAGCGCCCTGACAGCGTTACTGTAGGGACGACTTTCATTATTCATACTATTTAGTATAGAGGAATATAGGAGAAAAATCAAACATTTAGTCATCCTCTCCACAGAATATTCCGATTTGACCATCTTGAAGCCCAGTTGGCTAGAGTTCTATTTAAACTGTATTCCTATTCACTCGTACTGAGGGACACCCAGCTCAAGGCCGCAGCCCCAATACCAATCACAAACTGCAAGAGGATTCCCACAGAGATAAAGGACCATTTGTTGCGCCAGATTAAGTAAAAGGCCCCTTTCAGGTCCTGCCAGTAGTTCCGTTTCATGATTTCTATTATTCCCTTAGAATAGCGGAATAGCCTCTCTCTTTCAATCATTTATCACAAGCAAAAAAGGCTGGGAAGCCCAACCTTTTTAATAATTCTATGGCAGATCATTACCCGCAGCCAGGTAGATTTGGTACCATTCCTTACGCGTTAGGGTTACTGTTGCTGCTTTCCCCGCTTCAAGGACATGCTGGGGTTTGGTCGTTCCGATGACGGCCTGCATCTTACCCGGATAGCGGAGGACCCAGGCTAGGGCAATAGCGGTCGGAGTGACCTTGTATTTCTTCGCCAAGTCATTGAGGACATGATTGAGGGCCGCAAACTCTTCCTTGCCGACAAAATTCCCCTTGAAATAGCCATGCTGGAGGACAGACCAGGCTTGAATCACTGTATCCGTTAAACGACAATACTCAAAGACACTGCCATCTCGCACGGCTGCTTTTGGCCCTTCCATATTGACATGAAAACCAGCTTCAAAGCTCGGTGTAAAGGCGGCACTCAACTGCAACTGGTTAACCTTGAGAGGCTGTTTGACAGCCGTTTTGAGCAATTCCATCATCATAGGATTTTGATTGGACACTCCAAAATGACGGACCTTGCCCGCTTGCTCCAAGTGATCAAAAGCTGCTGCTACTTCTTCCGGCTCCATGAGAGCATCCGGTCGGTGAAGGAGGAGACTATCTAAGCGCTCGATCTGCAGGCGCTCGAGGATGCCATCGACGGAGTCCAAAATATAGTCCCTAGAAAAATCAAAATAGGTAAAGCCGTCTTTGCGAATGCCACACTTGGACTGGATCCACATCTGATCTCGAAGATCCGGACGGCGTTTGAGAACCTTACCCAACAGGACCTCACACTGGCCATCACCATAGATGTCCGCCAGATCAAAAGTGTTGATCCCAATTGACAAGGCTGCCTCCACCAAGGCCTCAACCTCATCTTCACTCATCTGACTGATCCGCATCATCCCAAGGACAATCGTGGACAGACGCTCATTTTCAGCAAACTCAATATAGTTCATGTCCGCCTCCTTTTCTGTAGTTCTATTGTAGTGAAAAGGCTTGCAAAAGTCAATTTGAAATCAGAAAGCCCTCAGCAATAACTGAGGGCTTGATTGATTAACGATAGCTTAAAGCTTTTTTAACAGTTTTGACCAAACCTAGATCATCTGTTTGTAGGATGAGGCTAGAATAGATTTTTCCAATGATCATGGTGCCGAGGAGCGTGAAGGCCAAGGCAATTCCGAATGACCCCCATGATTCCAGTCCACTTGCATAGCCATTGATGGTACGGAATGGCATGAAGAAGGTTGAAATGAATGGAATGTAGGATCCAATCTTCAACAGAAGGACATCTCCTGCACTACCCAAGGCAGTCACTCCAAAGAAGCTAAAGAACACTAACATCATCAGTGGCGAAATCGCTTTTCCTGTATCTTCTGGACGAGCAACTGTTGAACCTAGGAAAGCTGAAAGAACCACGTACATGAAGATTCCAAGAATGATCAAGAATAAGGTATTCAAGGAAATGGATTGTCCAATATGTTGGGTGATAGGAGAGTCTGGAGATAAGATATCTTTCACAAGAGGAATGGAGTCTCTAAACATCCAAACGCCTCCCAATCCGACTGCATAGATACCAATATGAGTACAAATGACTCCGAAAAGACCAATCATGCGAGCATAGAAATAGTGAGTTGCGCGAATGCTTGAGAAGACCACTTCCATAATCTTGGTCCCTTTTTCACTGGCTACCTCTTGAGCAGTGATACCTGAATAAAACAACAGAATCATGTAGATAAGAAAACCGATCCCTCCAGCTACCACGGTCTGCACCATTTTCAGCCCTTCTTTCTTCTCATCAATTTTTTCAATCAATGAGACCTGTTGCGAAAGGGCTGCTAACTGCTCTTGGCTTAAATCCGCTTTAGAAACATTGAGCATTTGTTGGACCTGACTCAATTTAGCCATAAGGATTGCTTTGAAACCTGGCTTCATGGCATCCTCACTCTGGTAGCGAGCCTCTAGCTGGCCATCCTTTTCTTCAACTGTGAGGATTCCCTTGATTTCTTCCTCTTTCATGGCCTTCTTAGCTGCTGCTTCATCCTTATAGTCAAAGGACAAGCCATCGGTCCCTTTCAAGACTTCCTTGACAGGAGCTTGATCTGTAATCAAGGCGATGTTGCTTTTCGCAGATGTAGAAGATCCGACGAAATAGTTCACTCCAATCGTCAATCCGAAGAAGAGAAAGGGAGTAAGCACCATCAGTAAAAAGCTCCATGATTTCACTTGGCGTAAATAAGTTTCTTTGATAACAATCAGCATCTGTTTCATACTTCTACTCCTGATTCTAGTTTAAAGATTTCATCAATGGTTGGGGCTTGTTGGTCAAAGGTTGCTAGATAGCGACCCTTGGTCAACTGATCAAAGAGGTCCGGACCTGCTGTTTCATCATCCAATACCAACTTCCACAGGCCTTGCTTGGTCATGGTCACCTTGGTCACGTGAGGCAGCACTTCCAACTCCTCTTTACTGAAGTCATTGGATACGAAGAGACGAGTCTTCCCGAAGCTATTGCGAACTTCTTGTACGGGACCTGAGAGAACCACAGATCCATCACGAATCATGACCAACTCATCACAGAGTTCTTCCACATTGGTCATGACGTGGTCAGAGAAGATAATGGTCGCACCACGCTCTTTTTCTTCAAAAATGACCTGCTTGAGCACTTCTGTATTGACAGGATCCAGTCCACTAAACGGCTCATCCAAGATGATCAATTTTGGCTCATGGATCATGGTAATGATCAATTGAACCTTTTGCTGATTCCCTTTTGAAAGGCTCTTAATCTTATCGGTTAATTTCCCTTTTACTTGGAGCTTTTCCATCCAAATTGGAAGTTTCTCCTTGACCTCAGCAGTTGACATTCCTTTGAGATTAGCAAGGTAACGGACTTGCTCGTAGATAGTCAACTTAGGCATGAGGCTCCGCTCTTCTGGCAGGTAGCCGATTTCCTTATAGGTTTCTTGACTGATTGCTTGGCCATCCAATTGGATATCGCCACTGTAGTCAAGGAAGCGGAGGATACTATGGAAGATGGTGGTCTTCCCTGCTCCGTTCTTCCCGATCAAACCTAAGATGGACCCTTTTTTCGCCGTCAAGTCAATGCCGAACAAGACTTGCTTCTTGCCAAAACTCTTCTCTAAATTTCTAATTTCTAACATAGAAAACTCCTCTACTCTTTATAGTAACGTTTGGTAATCTTGTACTGAGAGACCAAGATATAGACATAAATCAGTGATACAACTACTAATGCTAACAAGATATCTGTCTGGAATGTAATCCCAACTAAGAATATCGCCATTAAGGAAATCGGTAAGACATAATTGCTTAACTTGAAAACAATGTCGAAGTTCTCCTCATAGCAAATTTGTTTTTCTGCTTCATCCATCATACTCATTATTAATTCACGGACTTCTGCTCCGCTAGAATTGCGTGGAATCGCTTTTCCATAAATCTGTTTAAACGTTTTTCGAAACTGATGTTCCAATCCAAAAGTAAGTAAAAGCAAACCAAGGAAAGTAAGCGGGATGGTGTATTTCCCAAGGATACCTGTCAGTTTTTCTTCATAGATTAGTTTTTGGCAAGAGAAGAAAATCACTAGCAGATAGGGAACAATCATAACGCCTTTGAAAATCGTAGCCAAGTCATAGATTCTTCTCGTTTGGCTTTCATAACGGTAGGCCTCGTCTTCATCCTCGGTCGCCTCCATCATCTGATATGACTGACGAGACGAGAAAAGATAGGTAGACGCAATTCCGAAAATTATCAAATATAAAATGATAGAACCTATATAAAGCATATCTCGATCAAATAACTTTTGGAATTCAATAGGATGGTCTGACCCAACAAATCCTATCAAAAAAGCGACGATGACACCTGGTAGGAACATGGCAATGTTTCTCCAAAAACGAAAACGGGCTGACCTTTCTTTGTACTTCTTTTTCACTTTTATTCCTCTCCCTCTACTAGACTAAAGACATTCTCCACCGGTTCCTTGAAAATTTGGGCGATGGTGATCGCAATGATAACCGAGGGGGTGTATTCTCCCCGCTCCAAGAGACTGATGGACTGGCGTGAGACTCCTGCTAGCTTAGCTAGCTCGGATTGGTTGAGCCCATCACGCGCCCTTAGCTCTTTCAGTCGATTTTTTAAAATCATGGCATCCGCCTCCTATAGTTGAATACCTTGAATATCTTCGATACGGACTAACTTGGTTTCCTTTTCTTTTTTCTTATTTTCACGGCTTAATTTGACCCAATCTTCATCGATATCGATAATTTCATATTCGGTTCCAAAACCATTTACTGTAACAGTGACCGTTTGGCCTTTTAATTCTTCTAAAAGTCTAGACATATCTTGATTTCCTTTTAATTGTTTTTCCAATCGTCTGATGCGTTTGTTCAACCTTTTTATCTTCTTTTCTGAGCTTGCATAAAATATAACCAAAAAAGGGATAAAAAGAATCCACATGGCTCCCATAAGAAAACCTCCCCTTCTTTCAACTAAAATTATTGTAACACTTCTTTTTCTTTTTGACAAGTATATTTGCCAAAAAAATAAAAATATTTGTCAAAAATAGAAGGATGATTGACATGGATATTTTGAGTACTTAAAGGAATTTCTTTATTTTTATAGGGTTTTAAGCCCTCAAACATGCAAGTTCTGCAAGAAAAAAACAGTTGAGAAAATCTCAACTGTTTCTTGTTTTAACGATTTACCGCACTTCTGCGTCTACTTTATCTTCAAGGGAAGCTTGAATTTTTTCCATATAGCGTGCGACTTCTTCGTCTGTCAAGCTATCTTCTGGATTTTGGAAGGTCAAGCTATAAGCCATGGACTTCATTCCGACACCCAGTTTTTCGCCTGAGAAGACGTCAAAGAGCTTGATGTCTGTCAAGCGTTTCACGCCCGCAGCTCTTATGGCATCGACCACTTCTTGGTGGGTCACTTCTGCTTTGAGGAGAAGGGCGATATCACGGCTCACCGCTGGGAACTTGGTGATTTCCACAAATGGAGCGGCTGGTTGAAGGGCTGCTTCGATAGCTGAAAGGTTAAGCTCTGCTACATACGTCTCTGGAATATCATAAGCCTTAGCCGTTACAGGATGCACTTGACCGAGGAAACCAAGGACTTGGTCACCGAGTGAAATCAAGGCTGTCCGTCCTGGGTGAAGACTCTTGATCTCTTGCGTTGCGGTATAAGTCACCTCAAGACCCAAGCGAGCAAAGAGGGCTTCCAAAATTCCTTTAGCATAGAAGAAATCAACTGGAACAGCTGGCGTTTGGAAGTCTTTTTCAGCGACTAAACCTGTCAAAGCAAAGGCAAAACTGTTGATTTCATTTGGCAATTCTTCTTTTGGATTTCCAGTTTGCTCGAAGACCTTTCCGATCTCGTAGAGGGCCAAGTCTTTGTTCTTACGAGCCACGTTGTAAGCAACGGTATCCAAAATACCTGAAACCATATTTTGACGAAGGACTGAACGATCCACAGTCATTGGCCACATGAGCTCAGTTAAGTTGCTTGGTGTAGTCGTAAATTCAATCGCTTTTTCAGGTGTTGTCAAAGCATAGGTGATGATTTCAGTCAGTCCTGCTCCTTCTGCAATGGTGCGAACTTTACGACGCAATTTTTGAGTCACAGTCAATTCACCGGCTGTCCCATCGTCTTTTGGAAGACTGGTTGGCAAGCGGTCATAGCCATAGATACGTGCGATTTCTTCAAAGAGGTCTGCTTCGATGGTGATATCCCAACGGCGACGTGGTACGCTAACTGTGAAGCTCTCTGCATTTCCAGAAAGACCAAATCCAAGGCGACGGAAGACATCTTCTACATCCGCGTAGGAAAGCTCTGTACCAAGGACACGGTTAACGTCTGCAAGAGTGGAAGAAACTTCCACGTCCGAAGTATCTAGTTGGCCTGCTGAAACGATACCTTTACGAACAGTCGCACCAGCCAATTCAGCAATCATGCTTGCTGCCGCATCAAGGGCTTCATTAACAGTTGCCACGTTGATGCCTTTTTCAAAGCGAGAAGATGATTCCGAACGAAGGTTGAGGCGACCGCTGGTCTTACGGATTGATTTACCATTGAAGACAGCAGCTTCAAGGACAACACGAGTAGAGTTTTCAGAGATTTCCGTCGCTTGTCCGCCCATGACACCTGCAAGGGCTACTGGTTTGTCAGCAACCGTAATCACTAAGTCAGTTACTTCCAACTCACGCTCTTCCCCATCCAAGGTCACTAATTTTTCACCAGCACGCGCTTCACGCACACGGATGTCAGTCCCTTCAAAGGTATCCAAGTCAAAGGCATGCATAGGCTGACCAAAGTAAAGCAGGATATAGTTGGTCACGTCGACGACATTGTTAATCGGACGGATGCCCTCGTTCATGAGGAGGTTTTGCAACCATTGTGGACTTGGTGCAATAGTCACATTGTCCAAGATACGGGCTGCATAGTAAGGTGCCTTGTCTGTGTCAATGCTGACTGAAAGAGCATCTGCTGTAGCTTCGGTCGTTTCTGTTAAAGTAAATTCTTTGAAGGTCACTGCCTTGTCATAGATGGCTGCCACTTCGTACGCAACCCCACGCATAGAAAGAGCGTCTGCACGGTTTGGAGTGATGGAAAGTTCGATAATTTCATCATCCAAGTCTAGGTAAGAGAATACTTCCTCACCTGGTACTGCATCATCCGGCAAGATTTGGATGCCATCCGCAAATTCCTTTGGCACAACGGAGTCAGAAATGCCCAATTCACCAAGTGAACAGATCATCCCTAGTGACTCTAAGCCACGGATTTTCCCTTTTTTGATCTTGTAGTTATCCGCGATGCGAGCACCCGGAAGAGCCACCATAACCTTGATTCCTGCACGCACATTTGGTGCTCCACAGACGATTTGACGGGCTTCTTCTTCACCCACATTGACTTGGCAGACATGCAAATGAGTTTCGGGCACATCTTCACAAGACAAGACTTCTCCGACGACAATTTTTGAGAGACCAGCAGCTGGTGATTCCACACCTTCTACTTCGATCCCTGTGGTTGACATTTTTTCAGCCAACTCTTGTGATGGCACATCGATGTCCACCAATTCTTTTAACCATTTATAACTAACTAACATATGTAAGATACCAAGGGTTCTACTGAAATCTAGATGACTTTCCTAGATTTCTTTTGGCCCTCGTTTAGATCCTTTCATTTTGTGTTTTCCAGCCCAAGGCTGACTTAGGTAGGTCTAGTAACCTTCCCTTCTCTAGAATGGAAGCTTCCAATTCTGAACTATTGGTCCATTCTAGATCAATTTCTTTCTCAACAACCAATCTATATCCACGGTATCTCCGGTAATATACTGGTGTTCACTAAATCGTTCAAATCCAAAGCGGTAGTAAAAATCTTGCGCCTTAAAATTGCGTTCCCAGACACCTAGCCAGGCCCACTCAAAGCCACGGCTCTTGGCTTGATCCAGCGCAAAGGTAAACATTTCCTTACCGAAACCAGCTCCATGATATTCCTTTTTGACATAGATCCGTTGGATCTCAAAGGACTTTTCCATCTCTACTGGCTCCGTCTGCGCTTGCCCCCAGTTGATCTTGAGAAAACCACAGATTTCTTGTTCTTCATTGAGGACAAAATAGGTTTCGGATTCTGGATCTAACAGATCTTTCTCGATTTGCTCCAAAGAGAGCACCGTAGAGAAGTACTCTTCCAAGTCTTCCTCAACAATATAGGGACCAAAGGTCTCCCGATAGGTTTCCACCTCTAGGTCACGTAAGGTCTGCAATTGATCGATTTTTACTCTAACTAACATGATTATTTAAACTGTTCTGAGAAACGAACATCTCCTTGATAGAAGCCACGGATATCATTGATTCCATAACGAAGCATGGCTACACGCTCCTGACCAAGTCCAAAGGCGAATCCTGAATAGACTGTCGAATCAATACCACTCATCTCAAGCACGCGTGGGTGAACCATACCGGCCCCCATGATTTCGATCCAACCTGTCTTCTTACATACATTACATCCCGCTCCACCACATTTGAAGCAAGATACATCGACCTCAACGGATGGCTCTGTAAATGGGAAGTAAGAAGGACGCAGACGGATTTGACGTTCAGCACCAAACATCTTTTGCACGATCAACTGAAGCGTTCCTTGAAGGTCCGCCATAGAAATGTTCTTCCCAACAACCAAACCTTCGATCTGATGGAACTGGTGGCTGTGAGTCGCATCATCCGTATCCCGACGGAAAACACGCCCTGGCGAGATCATCTTCAAAGGCCCCTTGCTAAAGTCATGCGCATCCATGGCACGCGCTTGAACTGGCGAAGTATGGGTCCGAAGCAAGATTTCTTCTGTGATGTAGAAGGTGTCCTGCATATCACGAGCTGGGTGATCCTTTGGCAAGTTCATGCGTTCAAAGTTGTAGTAGTCTTTTTCGACTTCAAAGCCATCTACAACTTGGTAGCCCATCCCGATAAAGATATCTTCGATTTCTTCACTGGTTTGGGTCAAGACATGGCGATGACCAACTGCGACTGGACGTCCCGGAAGGGTCACATCGATACTCTCACTAGCTAATTTGGCTTGGACTTTCTTTTCTTCCAAGAGCTTAGCTGTTTCTTCAAAGGCAGCCGTCAAAACATCACGCGCTTCATTGACGTGTTTCCCGATAACCGGACGCATTTCAGCAGAGACATCTTTCATCCCTTTAAGGATTTCAGTAAGGGAACTTTTTTTCCCAAGGACAGAAACGCGTAGCTCTTGCATCTCTTTTTCATTTTCAGCAGAGATCTGCTTCAAGGCTGCCAGCGTTTCTTCTCGAAGCGCTTTTAGTTGTTCTTCAATCGTTGACATATTTCCTCCATCATGGTCCTCACTCAGACATAGAAAAAACCACGTGCCACACCCATATTCGGAGCGTTGACACGCGGTACCATCCGTTTTTTATCTGAAACTCAGACCTTAATTTCTAAATCCTTGCGCAAGTGAATTCACTCAACTTTCATGCAAAGAGCTTTCAGTCACGGCTCTTCTCCCTGTGGCACTTCCCTTGAGGTACTAGTCTTGCAGATTTCTATTCAATTACATTCTAGTTTAGCAGATTTTACAAAAAATGACAAGTGAAGCCTGTTTTTCTTCACTTGCCATTCTTGTTATTCGTTTGGTTTTTATTCGATGACTTGTCCAGCTTCTTTCAAGACAGATTCTGGAATGGTAATGCCTAATTTTTCTGCCACTTTTTTGTTAATGACAGACTTACCATCTGTGAAGATTTCAACTGGTGTGTCAGCTGGTTTTTGACCTTTCAAGATCTTCGCAGCCATTTTACCAGTTGCCACGCCAAGATCATGCTGGTCTACGACCACAGATCCTAAACCACCTGCTTCGACCATGGCTGTCGCACTTGGGAAGATTGGTTTTTTAGCTGTTTTGTTTGCTTCGACTACCGTTGAGAAGGCTGATGCAATGGTGTTATCGATTGGAACCCAGATAGCATCCACTTTACCAGTCATGACAGAAACCGTTGAAGCAATTTCATTTGTAGAAGGGACTGAATAAGGAACTACTTTGTAACCTGCTTTTTCAGCCAATTTTGTAAATTCTTCTACTTGAGTTTTAGAATTATCTTCACTGGTTGAGTAAAGAACCCCGATTGTTTTCACGTTTGGAGTCAACTCTTTGATTAACTTCAACTGTTGTTCCGTTGGGTTGTGGTCAGATACTCCTGTGATATTGCCACCAGGTTTTTTCAAATCTTTGACCAAGTTTGCGCCGACTGGATCGGTGATAGCACCCATGACGATTGGTTTGTCCTTAGTCGCACTAGCCAAACCTTGAGCAGATGGGGTTGCGATTCCGATCAAGACGTCGTTGTTGTTTTGGACCAATTGTTTGCTCATGGTTGCAACCTTGTTTTGGTCTCCTTCCGCATTGAGGAATTCGATCTCAATCTTGTCCTTGTCGTAGCCTTCTTCAGCCAAGCCATCTTGAATCCCCTTGTAGATTTCGTCTAGCGATGGGTGGCTGACCAACTGCAAGACACCTACTTTTACCTTCTTAGTTCCATCTGTTTTATTCGCATCATTTTTATTTGTCAACATTGGGTAAGCAACAGCTACCAAAATAACAGCTAGTAAAGCACCAATCATTCCCAATACACGTTTGTTTTTCATATTTTTTACCTCAATCATTTGTTTTTTAGTTTTCTTGAATCTTTGTTAGAGACTGAGTCGCCATCGTTTCTTCATCTTCTTTTCTCCCTTCTTTCTTGAAACAAAAAACACGCCTACACATAGCGAAAGCTATGTGAGGACGTGTCATCGCGGTGCCACCTCACTTATGGGAAAATGGACAAACTCCTCCCACATCTCTGTCTTGTCTAGCAACAAGTTGCACGATAAGGTGTGCCGACCGAATTTTTATTGTTTCAAATTCATCTCATCATTAGTCCAATTTCATAAATGTCCACTACCCACTTTCACCAACCGTGAGCTCTCTAATAAATTTTCATTTACTACTTTTCTAATTGAATCCATTGTAAATGTTTCTGTAAGCCTTGTCAATACTTTTTTATGTTTTTTTTGAAAACGTTCGTCATTTCCTGAAATTCTTTTCCTAGTGAGTTGGTTTTGTCAAATGATTGTCCTTCTTCTTCCTAGGTTTTCAGGCACTTTTTTGATATAATTTACTAGAACTAGTCTAGAATGTTGAGGAAACCCATGTCTTTTGATGGATTTTTTTTACACCATATGGTGGATGAATTACAAAGCGAACTCTTAAATGGTCGCATCCAAAAAATTAACCAACCCTTTGAACAAGAGTTGGTTTTACAAATTCGTAGCAACCGCAAGAATCAAAAACTCTTGCTTTCTTCTCACTCTGTTTTTGGACGGATCCAACGGACCCAGACCAACTTCGAGAATCCTGCCTTCCCCAATACCTTTATCATGGTCATGCGCAAGTATCTCCAAGGAGCAGTCATTGAGCAGATCCAGCAACTGGAGAATGACCGCATTTTAGAAATCGCTGTCTCTAATAAAAATGAAATTGGAGATGATATCTCTGTGACTTTGATTATTGAAATCATGGGCAAGCACAGCAATATCATTCTTCTGGACAAGGCGACAGGAAAAATTATCGAAGCAATCAAACATGTTGGCTTCTCTCAAAATAGCTACCGGACCATTTTGCCAGGCTCGACCTATGTAGCTCCTCCAAAAACCGATGCGGTCAACCCTTTTACAATCAAGGACGAAGCATTATTCGCCTTTCTCCACCGGGAAGAGTTGACACCTAAAAACCTTCAAACTCATTTCCAGGGTCTTGGTCGAGATACTGCCCAAGAATTGGCCAGTCGATTAGAAACTGGAGAAAAATTAAAAACCTTCCGAGCATTCTTTGAAGCTCCAACAGATCCTCGTCTAACGAAAAAATCCTTTGCTGCTCTCGCTTTTGCTGATAGCCAGGAGGAAACCTTTGAGACCTTATCGGATCTACTCGACCACTATTACTTGGACAAGGCCGAGCGCGACCGGGTCCAACAACAAGCTGGAGAACTCATTCGCAAGGTGGACAATGAACTAGAAAAAAACCGGAAAAAGTTGGCCAAACAGGAAGCCGAACTGGCAGCGACAGAAAATGCCGAAGACTTCCGGCAAAAAGGGGAGCTTCTCACCACCTTCCTCCATCAAGTCCCAAATGATCAAGATCAGGTCACCTTGGACAACTACTATACCAATCAACCTATCACCATTGCTTTGGATAAGGCTTTGACCCCCAGTCAAAATGCGCAACGCTACTTCAAGCGTTACCAGAAGTTAAAAGAAGCTGTTAAACATTTGACCTCTCTCATCCAGGAAACCAAGGAAACCATCTCCTACCTGGAAACAGTCGAAACCGCTCTGGCCCAAGCAAGCCTTTCTGAAGTCGCCGAGATTCGAGAAGAGCTGATCCAAACAGGCTTCATCAAACGACGCAACCGAGAAAAGATCCACAAACGCAAAAAACCAGAGAAGTATTTAGCTTCTGACGGGAAAACCATTATCTTGGTCGGCCGAAACAATCTTCAAAACGAAGAATTGACCTTTAAGATAGCTAAGAAAGATGAACTCTGGTTCCACGCCAAGGATATTCCAGGTAGTCACGTGGTTATTACTGGTAACCTCAATCCTTCAGATGAGGTCAAGACAGATGCAGCTGAGCTAGCGGCTTATTTCTCTAAGGGACGACTCTCTAATCTAGTTCAAGTCGACATGATTGAAATCAAAAAACTCAACAAACCGACCGGAGGAAAACCTGGCTTTGTAACCTATACTGGTCAGAAAACCCTACGGGTCACCCCTGAAGAAGAAAAAATTAAATCCATGAAACTAGCAGATTAATGTCAAAAAGGTTGAGCGACGCTCAACCTTTTATTCTGCTTTATTGATATCCTCTTTGACCTGGTCAACATTAAACTTAGCAAAGAGATATTGGCGATCCTGGACAGGGAAACGTTGATCCAATTGATCAATGGCCCCAACTTCAACAATCCCTTCTTTGATAACAAAATCCATGACATGACCTCCGAAGGTATGATCATCTGAGATAAAGTGAAGGTGATAGCCTGCTACACTGACCCCATGGAAAATCTCTGGTGTCCAAAAACCAACAATAGTTCCTGTAACATTTTCTCGCGTAAATTCAGGCTGATGGGTCGCCACATCTGCAAATTTGGTGTCTGAAGTTGATTTGGGAATCATACGCACATGCATCTTGGCGAAATCACCGTGAATCTTGATGGAACGAAACAAATTTTCGCCATCATAATAAGATTCAATGCGAGCCTCTAATTCCTCATCTGTCATCTCAAAGCGCTGACGAAAAATCACTTCGGCCTGATGGGGAACGATAGCCGCATAAGGGACTGTCGCATCCGGGGCCACTTCCACAATCTCTGGCTCCTCCCCTGATCCCTTAGCTTGGTAGGCCTTGCCATCTAAGACAATCAGTTCGCCATCAATGGAGTCCAAGGTCCCAATTCCAAGATCTCCATGCTCTAGTAATTCTTTAATGGTAAAGGATCCTCCATAGAGACCAGCCATCAAAGCCCCCAAGGTATTGTATTGAAACAATTTCACCGGTTCCATTATCTTCTCCCTCATTCATCTTGTCTTCTTTTCAGCCCTTCCAGTATACCACATTCTCAAGGACAATGACAGAAAAGACTGATTAAAAAAGAGCGGGCCAGAACAAGGATGCACACTTGTTCTGATTCCCGCCCTTCAAGGGTCAAGTAGTTAATCTTCTAACAGGCTCTCATAGAAAGCTTGCATTTGCCCATCATCTGGGACTAGCTGCAAATAGCCTTCTGCCACTTCCCGGGCTTTTGCGATTTGTCCCAACTCTCTCAAGAGGTAACTATAGCTTTCTAAGTACTCTGGATTTTCTTTCAAATCTGGGTAGAGCTCTTCATAGATCGGAGCCGCTTTTTCAACCTCTTCGAGTGCTACCAAGGCACGAGCGATATTCCAACGGGTGACGACATTTTCCACTTCCACTTCTTGCCATTCAAGGACGTCTTCATAACGTTCCTGTTCCAGATAAAGAGTTGTCAGACGAAGGGCGATATCTTCAAGATCCTCAGCAACTTCTTTGGCTTCTAACAAATACTTCTCTGCTTTTTCTGGCTGGTGCAACTCGTAGGCCAATTGGGAGGCTAGAAGGAGGAGATAAGCGTCAAAAGGATTCTTTTGGATTCCTTGCTCTGCTATTGCTAACGCTGTTTCTCGGTCATTTTCAGCTTGAAGAGCCAAGGCATAGCCGTATTCATACCCTTCAAAGTCTGGCGACAGTGTATCAATCTGCTTGAAGTAGATCAGAGAACGTTGATACTCTTCTCGGTCAGAGAGAAGGGTTGCCAATTCATAGGCAATCTGGTCATCAAACTCAATTTCCAAGGCCTTTTCTAAAAACTCAATAGCAGACTCAAACCGACCCAGATTCGCATAAGCATAGCCAATCCGCTGGTATGTGGAAATGCCCGTTTCTTCTAAAATGAGACGGTTGTCTAACTGAGCATACTCTTGAATGGCTTCTTGGTAATTTTCAAGTTCTAAATCAATCTCTGCCAAGCCTAGTTGAATAATAGGGTCATCTGAAAGAGTCGCTGCTTCCATCAGTTTTTCTCGAGCCACATCTGCCAAGCCCTCACTTTGGTAGAGGTCTGCCTTGACTAAGAGACTGGCTAGATACCATTCCGAACTTTCCGGGATTTCTTCCAAATAAGCAAAGGCTTCTTCCATTTGGCCATCTTCCGCTACGATAGTGGCTAGACTCAGATAGACCTCTGGATAATCATCTCTCAGATGCAAGTAGGTTTGCTTGGCTTCTGGGTAAAAACCAATACTTTCAAAATATTGTCCCAATTCTAACAAGGTAGCTGGATCATCTTCTAGCAAAGCCTTATCCAAATAAGCTGGCAGACGATCTAGCTCTTGTTTCTCAATTGCTTCTAGAATTTTTTGACTATTCTTCACTTTGAATTTCCTCAACTTCGTCCTTTTCGTACAAACCACTGACCTCTTTATACCATTCAAATAGAGCACTGATGACTACTTTAGCCGAAGCATAAACCGGGATTCCTAAGAAGACTCCCCAGATTCCAAACATAGAGCCAGAAGTAATCAATACAAACAGAATCGTGATTGGGTGGATATTGAGCTGACTCCCCAAGACAAGTGGGGAAACGAAACGTCCCTCGATTGTTTGCTCAACAATAAAGACAATGACGACTTTGACAAACATCTCTGGTCCTGCCACCAACCCCAAGACTAAGGCTGGGAGCATGGCCAAGAAGCTGCCCAAGTATGGTATCAAGTTCAAAAAACCAGCGGTTACACCGAGTGTCACAGCGTAACGAAGCCCAATGATCTTAAGCAGAAGAATAAACATTAAAGCTACGATGATAGCAACAGTAATCTGACCTCTGACATAATTGGCCAATTGTGTATTGACATCAGACAGGACTTTGTCTGCAGATTTACGAATCTTGGTTGGCAAGAAACGGATGATTTGCCCTTTTAAGTTCTTTCCATCTCTCAAAAGATAGAAGACGATAAAAGGCATAATAATCAAAGCGATAATGACCTGAGAGGCGACAGTAATCAGATTGCTGACCCAGTTGACTGCTCGGGCGGAAAAAGAACTCGCCCAACTGGTAATATTCTGCGACAATTGGCTGGTCCATTCATCCAGCTGAGGCTTGATTTCTGGCGACACTTTGTTGTCTAAGACATCATCGATGGTCCTATTGGCCTTTTCCAAGTAATCTGGCAGGTTCTTCATAAAACTAAGAACTTGATGTTGAATAGCTGGAATAGCGACAGCCAAGCCCCATAAAATGAGAAGCGCGATCAAAATAAAGACGATGGAAATTGCAATGATCCGTTTGACTCGGTGCCTTTCCAAAAAGTCCACGATTGGATTTAACAAATAATAGAGGAGCCCTGAAATAATGACTGGTAGCATGACTGCTGCTCCAAACTCTAACAGGGGTGTAAAAATAAAACTAATCTTGCTGAGAACTAAAATATTCAATCCCATCAGTAAGGTTACTAGAAAAACAGTAATGGCTTTATTATCTACAAACCATTTAAAAAACCAGGATAAACTAAAATCTTTTTCTTTATGTTCCACGGGAATCTCCTTCGTTTTCAATCTGTCTTTATTTTAGCATTTTTAGTCCATAATTTCACGATATAGCTGAAATGTGAGCTTTTTTTTAATGCTTAGCTTGTCAATCCTTCACCTAATCGTTTTCCATCCCCTTCTTTTCTGATATAATGGAGCTATCAACAAAGTCGAGGTGCATGTGATGCAAGATATTTATTTCGGAACCTATACCAAACGAGACTCTAAAGGAATTTATAAGGCTTCCTTCGATGAAAGAACTGGTCAACTTAGCGACTTAGAACTAGTTGCTCAAGAGCCAAACCCAACCTATCTCGCTTTTTCAAAAGCTGGTTTCTTATACAGTGTGGGTGCGGAGCAAGGTCTTGGCGGCATTGCAAGCTTTAGTCCTGATCACCAGTTAATCAATCATGTGGTCGAGGAAGGGGCGCCCCTCTGTTATGTCTCTGTTGATGAGGCGCGTGGCTTGGTCTATGGAGCTAACTACCACAAGGGACAAGTCCTCTCATATCGCATCCATGAAGATGGTCATTTAACCTTTGTCGACCAAGCGACTCATCAGGGTTCTGGACCTCACGAAAACCAAGCGAGTCCCCATGTACATTATGCAGATCTCACTCCCGATAAGCTACTCATCACTTGTGATTTGGGTACCGATCAAGTAGTGGTCTATCAAGTCGATGATCTTGGTAAACTAACGAAGACTCAAACCTATCAAACAGCTCCAGGTGCTGGTCCACGTCATATCATTTTCCACTCTCATTACAAGACCGCCTACCTCATTAACGAATTAAACGCTACCATCGATGTCCTTTTCTATGACGGACTTGGCTACTTTGAACATTTCCAAACCATCTCAACCCTACCTAAAGAGTATGAAGGTCAAAAATGGGCCGCTGCTATTCGCCTCTCAGAGGATGGGAAATTCCTCTATGCCTCAAATCGTGCCCATAACTCCATTGCAGTTTATGAAATCTTGGCAGATGGTAGCTTAGTGCTTCTGGAAATCGTTCCAACCAATGGACTCAATCCACGTGATTTCATTCTTAGTCCGGACCAAGAATATCTCATTGCAGTTCATCAAGATTCAGACAATGCCACTGTTTTTAAACGCGATAAAACGAGTGGTAGATTGACTGAATTAAGCCATGATTTCCACGTACCAGAGGCGGTTTGTGTCCTCTTCAACTAACAATCAAAACGCTTGCTAGTTTGGTTAAAAAGTGATTAAATAGTGATAATAATAAATAGGTTATAGGAGAAAACTCATGAACCCAATGGATTTATTTAACCAAGTCAAAGAAATGATCGAAAAGAAAGATTTCGATGCTGCTAAAAAATTTATCGATGACAACAAGGATAACCTTGGTGACTACTTAGAACAAGCAAAAGCTCTTGTTGCTGGAAACGATCTAGTGAGCGGTGCTGTTGATAAAATCAAAGGTTTATTCTAATCCCTAAAATTCTCAACCACTTGGTTGAGAATTTTTTGTTTAGCTCGATAGCAAAAAAAGATCCTTGAGAAAACTCAAGGATCTTTTTAGTCTAGTAAACTAGCTTATTTTTTCAAGTTGTAGAATGATTTCAATCCACGGTATTCAGCTACTTCACCAAGTTGATCTTCGATACGAAGCAATTGATTGTATTTAGCGATACGGTCTGTACGTGAAAGTGAACCAGTCTTGATTTGTCCTGCGTTTGTTGCAACTGCGATGTCAGCGATTGTTGAATCTTCAGTTTCACCTGAACGGTGTGATACAACGGCAGTGTAACCAGCTTCTTTAGCCATTTCGATAGCATCGAATGTTTCAGTAAGAGTACCGATTTGGTTAACTTTGATAAGGATTGAGTTAGCTGCTCCTTCTGCGATACCCTTTTCAAGGTATGAAGTGTTTGTTACGAAGAAGTCGTCACCAACCAATTGAACTTTTCCACCAAGACGTTCAGTAAGAGCTTTCCATCCGTCCCAGTCATTTTCATCCATACCATCTTCGATAGTGATGATTGGGTATTTGTTAACCAATTCTTCAAGGTAGTCGATTTGTTCTGCAGCAGTACGTACAGCAGCGCCTTCACCTTCGAATTTAGTGTAGTCGTAGACTTTACGTTCTTTATCGTAGAATTCTGATGATGCACAGTCAAATCCGATGAATACGTCTTTACCTGGTACATATCCAGCAGCTTCGATCGCAGCAAGGATTGTTTCAACACCGTCTTCAGTTCCTTCGAAACGAGGAGCGAATCCACCTTCGTCACCTACGGCTGTTTCAAGACCACGAGATTTAAGGATTTTCTTAAGAGCGTGGAAGATTTCAGCACCCCAACGAAGAGCTTCTTTGAATGTAGGCGCACCAGCAGGTACGATCATGAATTCTTGGAAAGCGATTGGAGCATCTGAGTGAGAACCACCGTTGATGATGTTCATCATTGGAGTTGGAAGAACTTTAGTGTTGAAACCACCAAGGTAGCTGTAAAGTGGGATTTCAAGGTAGTCAGCAGCAGCACGAGCTACAGCGATAGACACACCAAGGATTGCGTTCGCACCCAATTTACCTTTGTTAGGAGTTCCGTCAAGAGCGATCATTGCACGGTCAATAGCTTGTTGATCACGAACATCGTAACCGATGATTGCTTCAGCAATGATGTTGTTTACATTGTCAACAGCTTTTTGAGTTCCAAGACCACCGTAACGAGATTTGTCACCGTCGCGAAGTTCAACCGCTTCGTGTTCACCAGTAGAAGCTCCAGATGGAACCATACCACGTCCAAAAGCACCTGATTCAGTATAAACTTCTACTTCAAGTGTTGGGTTACCGCGTGAGTCTAGGACTTCGCGAGCGTAAACATCAGTAATAATTGACATTTCTTACTCTCCTTTGAGTTTAAATTTTTTACACCTCTATGATACCTTAAAAATACGCGTTTTTCAAGAAAAAACGTTATCTTTGTGCAGATTTTCCTTAACTTTAGCAAGAAATCGCTTTCTTTATCTTGAAATCCAGCTCCATTCGTTTGTCATTTTGTAGTTAAAGTATGATATACTATTCTTATGACTGATCTATCTAAAGAAATTATGGAAAAGGCCCACGGTGGCTTAAAATTAAATCCTGATGAACAACGTCGCTTTCTAGGTACTTTTGAAGAGCGCGTCCTAGGTTATGCCGATTTAAGAACAAGCAACAGTCCTCAGCTTCAAAAGGGCTTTTTGAAGGTGCTTAAAAGCTTCAGTGAGCAAGCTGACCCTCTCTTTGTAAAAATCTCCCCAAATGTTGATTCTAGCGTCCAATTGAGCTATCTAAAACAAGCAAAAGAGTTCGGTTGCCAGGCTACCATTGTTTCGGAAGAGCATGACTCCTCTCCTTTTGGGCTCGTGATACATACAGATGCACCAGTGACCACTACTGACAAGGACCTTCGCTCTGCTTTTGCAGATCTCTGGGAGGAAGAAAAGAAACCGAGCAAACCTTCTCTTTGGAAGAAATGGTTTGGTTGATCATGACTGTCACATAGTCATTTTTATCAATCGTAAAATATTACATAGAGGCTGGGACAAAAGTCCTAGCCTCTTAATTGTCTTTGGATTGTCGAGCAAGACGCAGTGGTTGAGTGGGCTCTACTGCGCTGATTTCATCAGCTTTTACAGCCCTACTCAACTGTGCGGAGGTGGGACGACGAAATCGAATTCTAACGAATTACCGATTTCTGTCCCACTCTCTATGCTTAATAGATTTCCAATATTTCTAGCTGTAAAGAGAAGATTTTCCCTTGCGTCCTTTAAAAGTTGGTCTAAACTCTCGGGGTGTTTTATGATAGAAAAAGCTCCGACTATATTTTCAAATGGGAGACTTGGTAAATCATTTGCAAGACTGCCACAAATAGCGATTACTGGGATCCCCTTTGGGGTTCGTCTCGCAACCCCTATCGGAGCTTTTCCTGATAGACTTTGATGGTCCAGTCGTCCCTCACCGACAATGACCAAGTCTGCATTTGCTACCTTGGAGTCAAAATCGATTAGCTCTAAACAAGTTTCAATCCCTGAAACAATCCTTGCATGCGCGAAGGCACAAAGACCTGCAGCAAGGCCACCACCAGCTCCCATCCCTGCTTGGGTCAACACACTAGGACAGTTCTTTTCATAAAAGCTGTAAATTGCTTGATCCACTTTATCAAACATAGTGGGGCTAAGCCCCTTTTGTTTTCCAAAAATATAGGTTGCTCCATCTAGTCCACATAGAGGGTTCGACACGTCTGCTAAAATATGTATCTGAACCTCATCTGAGATCTTGAACGCTTCCTCTTTACGGATGGAATCACACTTTAAAAGACTTTGCCCACAGGCCTTCAATTGCTTTCCTTCTCTATCATACAATTGATAGCCTAGACCTACCGCAAGACCAAGCCCACCATCATTGGTGGCTGTTCCTCCAACTCCGATATAAATATCCTTTTTTCCTTTATTGATCAAATAACAGATCAGTTCACCAATTCCTCGGGTCTCTATGTCAAGTGGATGGCGTTGATCAACTGGAATTTTTCCTAAGCCGATCAAGTCGGCTACTTCAAAGAGAGCCAGAGTTTCCTTCTCCACATATCGCATTTCTACCGGCTTTCCAAATGGACCTGTAACAAGGGTAAAGGTTTCCTTCAAGTCTAACGAGTATCGGATGGCATCCACTGTCCCTTCCCCTCCATCTCCAATAGGACAAGTAATCGGTTCTACATCGATAATAGACTGTTGCAAGCCTTCCGCAATCACTTCCGCTACTTCTTTCGCGGGTAGGCACTCTTTAAATGAATCTGGAGCAATTAAAATTTTCATGGAGCCACCTCCTTTATCTCTTTCTATTTTGGTATTTCCCATCACATCTTATCTCCATAAAAAAACATCCAGGAATATTCTCCTGGATGTTTTGGATTAGAATCGGATGGATTCTCTTGTTTTTTCATATGAGCTAACAAATCTCTCTGTTACTCCTGGTTCTACTGTTTCCAATGCTTCTGAAATGACTTTGAATGAAGCAGGATAGTCATACTCTTTTTCAAAAATGTACAAGGCTTCATCAAAAGCTGCTTGGACATGATCATCGAAGGAACGATAACGATTTGAGTATTGAAGCAACTGCTCTGTTAGAGTAGCGTATTGTACCAGTTTATAAGTTTCTTCCTCTAACTCTGTCATATCGTTGGTCAAAATATCCAGGAGACGATTGACGTTTTCAATATTGACACGACGACCTTCTAACTCAGCCAAGAGAGCTTCTGTGTTATCACTTGCAGTGAAGAAGATAGTAAGGAAGGATTGAGGAATTCCAGGTAAGTTACGCTTATCCATGTAGCGCTTAATAGCATGCAAACGGTTGGCGTAGATATTTACCTTTTGACGAGCATTCGTATCGTCTTTCTCAATCTTAGACAAGGTTTCGCTCAGTGCAATTTGATCATCTTCAATTTCCTTCAGACGTTCTTCAATCGCTTCTAACTCTTCTTGAAGAATAGAGTAAGCTTTTTGAGTTTCAGATGTATCATTCAAGGCATCCTCTACAACAAGCTCTTGAGCTGTTAATTCAGCTTCTAACTCCTTCAAGTGATTTTCCTTGAGTACTTTGCTTTCAAATATTTTGCTGAGACGTTCAACTTCTTCTGCTAAACTCTTGTTATTTTCCTTAGCATGGGCAAGGTAACCTGGTAATGCTTTGACCAATTTTTCAACCACTTTGTGTGATTCGATTTCACGAGTGAAAATATCATACAAGGCGTTGATTTCTTCTTGAATCTGCTCATTCTCATAGAGTGCATTATCTAATTCAAGAGCAGCAACATTGGCAAGATTGGCTTTCAATGCCGCATGCAGTTGTTGGAAACGTGCTTCCAAGTCGGTCTCTGTAAAATGATAACCAGATTCCAATAGTTTGCGATAACCAGATTCCAAATCTTCCAATTGGTCAGGAAGAGTTGTTTGTAGATCCTTCACAATTGCAGGAACTTTTTCAACAATGTGAGTCAAGGCTACAATATGGTTTTCTGCTGTGTCAAGAATTTCAGCAGCTTCAACAGGGTCACCTGATGAATTCAAGGTTACAAATTTTGAAAACTCAACTTGAATATTTTCAGATTGCTTCTCAATTTCGGGAAGCGCTGGGCCATACGCATCTGGATCAGAAGCCACTTGTTTTTGCAAGTTTTCAAACATATCCAAGGCATGAACAACTCGACCGCTATTCATTTCTTCTTTTTCTTTTAATTCAGATAAAGCTTGACGGATGGCCTTGATATCTTCATCAATTAATTGAACCTGACTCTCAATATTTCCAATTGCTTGCTTGGCTTTTAAAAAGCGGAAAGAATTGTTGTAGCCTTCTGCTTCAAAGAGGTTGTTCTCAATATCAGCAAAAGAATTGAGGGATAGGTCCACCCATTTTTGATTCCATTCACGAAATGCAACTTGACTTTGACCAATCAAATGCATATTCTTCACAGCCTCTACTTCATCATTTACTGGAAGGTTATACAACTCTTCTTTTCGTTCTTCCAGTGCTGCTAGTAAGGCTTCGTTACGCTTTCTCAATAAGACTGCCACTACATATCCTAAAACCAAAAGGACCCCAATGACAATAATGAGAATAATTAGTCCACGAGACATATAAAAACTCCTTCATTAAATTACTTGAAAGTAATCGTAGTTATTATATCATAAATATTCGAATAATTGGCAAATATCGCAGAATTTTATACATCAAGTGTACTATATTCGGCATTTTCTTCGATAAATTCACGGCGAGGTTCTACTCGATCTCCCATGAGCATATCAAAGATCTTATCTGCTTCTGCTGCATCATCCACTGTTACACGAGCCATGAGGCGGTGTTCTGGGTTCATCGTTGTTTCCCAGAGCTGATGATCATCCATCTCACCCAAACCTTTGTATCGTTGAATCGTTGGTTTGGAGCGACCTTCAGAATAGCGTTCTAGAGCCGCAGCCAATTCTGCTTCTTGGTTGACTCCTGGTTGAATGTATTCTTTGATCTCACTACCGACTTTTACACCATAAATTGGTGGTTGGGCGATATAAACATAGCCAGCCTCCAAAACGGGTTTCATATAGCGATAGATCAAGGTTAGGAGGAGGGTTCGAATATGGGCTCCATCGACATCGGCATCCGTCATGATGACTAATTTTTGATAACGGGCTTTTGATACATCAAATTCTGCACCAAAACCGGTTCCCATAGCTGTGAAAAGACTACGAATTTCTTCGTTGGCTAAAATCTTGTCCATGCTGGCCTTTTCCACGTTGAGGATTTTTCCACGAATAGGGAGAATTGCCTGAAACTCCCGGTTTCGACCTGATTTAGCAGATCCTCCGGCAGAGTCTCCTTCGACGATGAAGAGTTCTGTCTCAGCTGGATTGTTAGATGAACAGTCTGCTAATTTACCAGGGAGGTTTGAGATTTCTAAACCAGATTTCTTGCGGGTGACTTCACGGGCTCGCTTAGCAGCAACACGCGCTTTGGCAGCCAGAATTCCCTTTTCAACAATTTTCTTGGCAATCTGCGGATTTTCCAACAAGAAATCAGAGAAGGCATCGCTGAACAAACGGTTGGTAATCTTCACCACTTCAGAGTTTCCAAGTTTGGTCTTGGTTTGCCCTTCAAACTGTGGATTTGGGTGTTTGACAGAAATGACGGCTGTCAATCCTTCCCGAACATCTTCCCCTGTGAGATTCTCTTCATTGTCCTTGAGAAGTTTATTCTTACGAGCATAGTCGTTGATAACACGGGTTAAGGCTGTACGGAAACCTTGCTCATGAGTTCCCCCTTCATGGGTATGGATGTTATTGGCAAAGCTCATGACGGTTTCGTGATAACCAGTCGTATACTGCATAGCCACTTCAACCGTGATATCATCCATTTCGCCATCAGTATAAATCGGAGTTTCGAAGATGACATCCTTGTTTTCGTTGATGTATTCTACATAACTAGCAATCCCACCTTCATAGTGGTAATCTTTCGTTTGCTCCTGGCCTTCACGCTTGTCTGTAATCGAGATCCGTAAACCACGGTTCAAGAAAGCCAACTCTTGAATCCGTTTGTTCAATTTCTCAAAATCAAATTCAGTTGTTTCTGTGAAAATTTCTGGGTCTGGAGTAAAGTGGACTGTAGTACCAGTTCGATCTGTTTCACCGATCACTTCAAGATCTGCAACGACTTGACCGCGTTTGTATTCTTGGTAATGAATTTGGCCATTCTTATGGACGTGTACATCTAGCTGAGTCGACAAGGCATTTACGACGGATGACCCAACTCCGTGGAGTCCACCAGAAACCTTGTAACCACCACCGCCAAATTTTCCTCCTGCATGGAGAACGGTAAAGACAGTTTCTACTGCCGGACGGCCTGTTTTTTCTTGAATATCAACCGGAATCCCCCGTCCATCATCGACGACTGTAATCGAATTATCAGCTTCGATAAAGACTTCGATATGGCTAGCAAAGCCAGCAAGGGCCTCATCGATTGAGTTATCGACGATTTCCCAGACCAAATGGTGAAGACCTTCTTTAGAAGTGGATCCGATATACATCCCCGGACGCATCCGAACTGCTTCTAAACCTTCTAAAACCTGGATCTGACTGGCATCATATTCTTGGCCAGTCGTTTCTTGTTTCAATTCTTCTGTCATTCTTTCCCTTTTCTAATTAAAAATATAGGCACTTAATTGATCCATTGAGTCAAACAAATAGGTCGCCATGCCAGCTCTCTGGCCAGCTTCAATATCGATCGGGCGATCTCCAATCACCAAGCCTGACTCAATCGCATACTTGTCTTTTAAATACAACATGGAAGTAGGATCTGGTTTACGTGGAAAACCGTCATCAGCTGTCACTACTTCTGTAAAGTAATGACGAATCCCTGTTTTTTCTAGGATGGTCTCTACATGATGGTCACGGTGAGAAACCAAAAAATGACGGGCTCCGTCTGCTGTCAGACGATCCAATAACTCCTCAGTCCCCTCGAATAAGCAGGGGATTTCAAGAGCTTTCTTCTCTCGCTTTTTATACTCTCCCAAAAAGTCTGGAAAGTCTGAGGCAAATTGCTGAACAGCATAATCCGTTGAAACCTTTAAAGCTGCATAAACAGAATCATGATCAGCCTCCCTTTGGAAATACTGTAAGGTCGCTACAAAAGCTTTTGTAGAGGTCTCATAATTGTCCAATAAAGTCCCACCAAGATCCCATATAAAATCATGATAATCCATAGCTTCAATTATACCATAATTTTCGAAAAATTGCTTGTAAAGTCAATGTTTTCACGGTTTTTTTAACTTCTTCTCCCTCCTATTTTACTTTCATTCAAAAAGCATTTATATTTTAAGAAATCCAGATGATAAAAAAAGAAGGCAGGAAATTTCCTACCTTCATTTTTCTTCTCACCATCTAAGGTGCCGACGTTCCAAAAACATCTTGATAGAGCATGCCTGCTCTTAATTTTGCTGCATCTCCACCAAAATGGTTGACCAGTGCATAAGAAAAAGCAAGTGCCGTTGCAGGGCCCCGACTGGTCAAGATGTGACCATCCTGAACCACCGCTTCTTTCACATAGTGTCCTCTTCCAATTTCTTTTTCAAAGCCATCATAGCAGGTGTAGTGTTTTTTATCTAGCAGGCCTGCCCGATCCAACACAATCGGAGCTGCACAAATAGCCGCAAGACTTTTTCCTTGTTCATGGGCTTCTTTTAAAGACTGAATCAAGCCTTCATGGTCGCGTAGATTCGCCGCACCAGGCATCCCTCCTGGAAGGACAATGCCATCAAAATGATCCAATGAACCGGACCAGACCTCATCTACCTTCACTGTGATGCCATGAGAACCTGTCACTTCTTGATCAAATCCAACCATCTGACACTCGATTTCTGCTCTTCTCAAGACATCGACAACGGTCAAGGCTTCTATTTCCTCAAACCCACTTGCTAACATAACTGCTACTTTTGCCATATCAAATGATTCCTTTCTCGTGTAGTCGACTGAGTTGTTTTTGCCTCAATAGTCGACTTTCTTTTTTTCGTTCTTCACTTACCCGATTTTGATGGCTCATCGATAACAACAAGCCAATCCCAATGAGGTTACTAACAATAGCTGATCCCCCTTGTGAGATAAAAGGCAAGGGAATTCCAGTTAGAGGCAATATTCCTGTTACAGCCCCAATATTTTCAAATATGTGGAAGACTAACATCATAATAAACCCAGTCGAGATATAAGTATAAAACTGGTTATTGGATTTCAGAGTAATCCGCAACATTTTATAGACTAAAAACATGTATAAGAGGAGAAGAACCAAACCTCCTACAAAGCCAAAATCTTCCGCAATGACCGTAAAAATCATATCACTCTCCCGGACAGGGATCAACAGGTTGGATACATTAAAGCCTTGCCCCAATAAACCACCGCTTGCGATTGCCAACTGTCCTTGTGCCTGTTGAAAAGTCATAGTTTGAGCATAGTCAAAAGGATTCAACCAGGCTAAAATACGATTCATCTGATAGGTAGGCATCCCCAGAGTTTGATGGAGAAAGGCTCGCCCACCGTTTGATAGAAAGACGGCCAAAAAGAGAGCGATCCCACCTACGAGGGTTAAAAAGACTGGTAAAATGATTTTCCAGGAGACCCCTGAAATGAGGACGACTCCTGAGAAAATCGCCATAAATACCAAGGAAGTTCCAAAATCATGTTGAAAGGCCAAGAGTCCAAGAACTGGTATGGTGTAGGCCGCAATTTGGAGAATGAGAAAAAAGTCTTTTTTTAGCGTTCGATCTTCTTCCCTATTGTTTCGTAAAAAATGAACAATCGAACGAGAGACCATCAAGATATAAGAAATTTTCATAAATTCTGATGGTTGAAAGAGGCTAATCCCCTTGTAGGCTACCCAGTTTTTAGAACCAGTCGAAGCAACCAAGTTTGGGTTGTAAAAATAAAGGGGCAAAACCATTAAGACCAAACCAAAGACATACAAATAAGGCGTCACTTTCCATAAAAATTCTGTATTAAAAAGCATGACGACAAAACTAATCATACAGCCCAAAACAATCCAGGCAACCTGTTGCCCTAAAATGGGCCAAACCAGGTCCGGATAATCATTTGAAACTGCAATGTAGACTGCCACCACTCCAAATGCCAATAACAACAAAACAGTGGTGATCAAGGAGAAATCTCCTCTAAGTTTGAAAGACTGACGTCTCTTCATTTCATCTCCCTTTCATTTAGATTCCTAAAAAGTATTGAAGTAGCAGACTAGAAATGGATACAGCTACCCAGGCAACAAGGCCAATAAGAAGAGGAGCTACCCCCTGCTTGCGAAAGGCTTGAATAGACACTTGACTTCCAATGCCAACCAAGGCCATAGCCATCAAATATTGTGACAACCATTTACAGAACGGAATCCAAGAACTTGGAAACCAGCCAAAGGAGGTCACTAAAGAGGCCAAAAGGAAGTAGAAAATAAACCAAGGAACGATTTTACTTAGTTTCACTTGCTTCCCTTCTCGATCCTGTTTCGACCGTCCAAGAAGTTTTATACCCAGCATTCCAAAACAGATTGGAATAATCATTAAGGCCCGTGTCAGCTTGACAACAGTCGCAATTTCACCAGCTTCTTTACTATAGGAAAATGCCGCCGCTACAACAGATGAAGTATCATTAATGGCCGTTCCTGCCCAAAAACCAAATTGCTGATTTGTCATCGCAAGAAGGTGACCAAAGAAAGGAAAAAGGAAGACCGCTAAGATGTTGAAGAAAAAGATGGTCGACATGGACAGAGCGATGTCGTTTTCATCAGCTTCTAGAACAGGGGAAGCCGCCGCGATTGCAGATCCTCCACAAATTGCTGTCCCCATTCCAACCAAGGTCGTTAAGATCTTTGGAGCTTTTAAAAGGTAGCCCACTGCAAAAGCAGAGAGAAAGGCAATACTGATGGTCGGTAAACTAACGATCAAAGAAGACAGGCCCAATTTGGTCACCTTTTGAAAGGACAAGGTAAAGCCCATCAAGATAATCGAATATTGCAAGATTTTTTTCCCTGAATAGGATAGACCTGATCTACTCGTTTGAGGCAAGACTTGGCTAGCATTCAAAAGGATGCCACATAAGATGGCAAAGAGACTAGAGCCAAGGATAGGCACTGCTTTTCCTAATACCATAGATAGTCCTGCTGCAAAAACTGCAATCATAAGGCCTGGAAGATACTGGCACCAATTAGATTTTTTATTCATTTTAACTCCTAAATTGTTCAACAACTACTTTTATTTCTCCAGTCTTAGCGATGACAAGAGGAGCGATTTTCTCTAAACTGGCTTGAATCTGCGAGCCATATTGACGGTTTAATAAGCGTTGATCTAATAAAATAACCAGAGATTCTTGCTCGCTCGAACGACTCGAGCGTCCAAGAGCCTGCTTTAGGCGTAAAATCGCTAGAGGCAAACTGTAATCATAGAAAGGATTCTTCCCCTCTAGACGCAAAGCTTCATGTAGCTTTTGTACGAAGAAATCACTTGGATTATCAAAAGGAATGCGAGGAATGACTTGAATAATTTTTGCTTGCTGGGCAAAATCGACTCCCTCCCAAAAACTACCGGATCCTAAAAGGACGGAAGCTTCCCCTCTATCAAATCGCCGTTTAATATTTGCCGCTTCGCCATTTTTATACTGAGCCAGATGACTCACTGTCATCTGATGTGAAGTTGCTAGAAGTAAGTCTTTGGAAGTAAACAAGGCAAAGAGAGGCAAGCCAGTAGCTGCTAGTTCATCCAAATATCGCGCTAAAGAGATTGCTAACTCCTCTTGAGTCAGGTTGGTCAAATCAGGAAATTCTCGATCAATGAAGATGGTTTGACCTTGATGGTAGGACAGTTCTTTCCCGATGAATTGGTAGTTCTCAATTCCTAAAATCGAAGCTAGATTGACCTTTTTACTAATCGATAAGGTAGCTGAGACCAAAAGAAGTCTGGTGGTCGTCGGAATAAAGTCTTGAAGCGAAACCAAGCCCTCTCTTCCCGACTGCAGTCGAATAATCGGATGCTGGTCCTCTTGTGTCCGGTCAATCCAAAAAATTTGAAAACGAGGGTCAAAGACCGTTTTTAATTCCGCTAAAACTGGACTATCTAGTTCAGATAAATCCTGGCGAATCTTTTGAACCTGTTCTGCTCCCAGTTCTATCTTTTTGTTGCCTGATTCAAGATGTTTGAGGATGGCATTCAATTCAAATTGGAGACTTTCAAGGATTCGCCGTTTCAACAAGGATTTTTCGATTTCTATCTCACGCTGCAGATCTTGCATGAAATCTGTTAATGATAAGGAAGCCCTTGAAAACTGCTCCAATGAAAAATAAAGTTTTTGTGCTTCATCCACCACTAGAGTTCGATTTTCTATCAATGAAGGATCATCCTCTAAACGAGTCAATAAATAGGCATGATTGGTAAGCACAACTCGGCTCATTTTGGCTTTTTCTTGACCAAGACGCCAAAAATCTTCTGTATAAAATAAAGATTTTTTTGATAGCTTCCCATCATGACGGAGCCGTTGAACAAAATTCCCGTAGCGATGAAGCTGCCCCACTTCGTTTAGATCACCTGTCCTTGTTTGAGCCAACCAGACCAATAATTGCATTTTGAACCGATTCCAGAGGCGATTTTCCTCAGGTTCATGCAATATTCGAAAGAATTCATCTAGTTTTAAATAATTTTGAGGACTCTTTAAACTATGAAAAGAGGTCTGAAAAACGTCCTCAATCATCTTTGCTTCCTGCTGCATGATTTGGTCTTGTAAGACCTTGGTCGGAACACTAACAACAATCTGGTCCTTTGTATGCGCTAGTAAAGGAAGGAGGTAGCCATAGGTTTTTCCAATCCCAGTAGGACCCTCAACAAAGGTGGCTACATCTCTAGAGGACTGAAGACTTTCTTCGATGGCCTGAGCAAACTCTTTCTGCAAGGGGCGGGGTTCCATCCCCATTAACTGGATATTAATATCAAACTGATCAGAAAAATTCTTAGCATCTCTCCTGATAAGAGGTTTACGAAGAAAAATACCATGACGGGAGGTTAAGTCCTCACCATGAAAAACTACCGTATCCTCGAAAGCATCCTCTATCAAGAGTCTCGACTCGTAAATTAGATTATCAGAAAATGGCAGCAAGGTTTCCACCAATTCTCTTGGGAGGGAAGCAATCGTTTCACGAATTTTAAGGAAGAGCTGGGCGGTTGCTTGGGCATCTGAAATGGCTGAATGGGCATGGTCCAAGGGGATCGCTAATTCTTCGCATAAGCTACTTAAATTGTATCTTTCTAAGGTTGGGAAAAAGACTTGAGCCAATTCAACCGTATCGATCCGGGGTGTTATGAGCTCAAATCCTTCCCAAAACAAAGATTCTGCCAAGAGATTGGCATCAAATTTGACATTATGAGCCACAAAAACAGCATCTTCAATCATTTCGTAAACTTGTCTGGCCACTTGTGAAAAATCAGGAGCCTTTTTTAGTTGCTGATTGGTAATTCCAGTCAGTTGGCGAATATGTTCGTCTAGTTGTTCATGCGGGTTGACGTCAGTCTCATAGGTCTCTACAATCTGCCCATCTTGAATGATGACAATCCCGATTTGAATTATTTTTGCATTGCTGCTTGCACTGGTTGCTTCCAGGTCCACGACAGCATATTTTCTTTTAACATTCGTCGTCATAGCACTTAAAATTATATCATTTTCCGACTCGCTTTGCTTGGGTTTTTATGACATTGAAGGAGCCAAATCCAACCAAGCGATGATTCTTCGGTTTCTAGAGGCGTTTTAGTCAGCTATTTTATCATATTTTTGATAGACTAATAGAGAAAGGAGCTCTTATGAAAATACACCGTATTGTCAACCCCATCGCTTATGAAAACACCTACCTACTTGAAAACGAGCACGATCTTCTCGTTGTTGACCCTGGCAGTGCTTGGGAAGATATCCGAAAGCGCATTGATCATCTCGCAAAACCAATTGCTGCTATTCTCCTAACCCATACCCACTACGACCATATCATGAGTTTAGAGAAAGTGCGGGAAACTTATGGCCATCCACCTGTTTATGTAGATGCTCATGAAGCGACCTGGCTCCAAAGTCCTGTGGACAATCTTTCCGGGCTAGACCGCCATTCTGACTTAATGGATGTGGTCTGCCAGCCAGCCGAAGAGCATTTTGACTACCGAACAGCTTACCATTTGAAGAACTTCCATTTTTATGTCCTTCACACACCCGGACATTCCATCGGAGGTGCCTCTATAGTTTTTCCTAACGATCATCTCGTCTTGACAGGTGATGCCCTTTTCCGAGAAACCATTGGACGGACCGATTTGCCGACAGGAAGCGGTCCCCAACTCCTAGAAAGCATCGAGACACAATTGCTCACTCTTCCATCCTCTTATGCAGTTTACCCAGGTCATGGGAATAATACCACCATCGGTCATGAAAAAATGTTTAATCCTTTCTTTCGAAATCGTTAAAAAAGAGAGTGGGACAGAAATCGGTCATTCGTTAGAATTCGATTTCGTCGTCCCACCTCCGCACAGTTGAGTAGGGGCTATAAAAGCTGATGAAATCAGCGTAGTAGAGCCCACTCAACCACTGCGTCTTGCTCGACAATCCAAAGACAATTGAGAGGCTAGGACTTTTGTCCCAGCCTCTTTTTTATATTCTTAAATCTTCAAGAAACGTCTCATTGAAATCGATGAACCTAGTGCTCCAATTAAAATACCGAGACCAAACAAAGCACCGACCATAATCGGAACAAGAAGGTTTGGACTGAATAAGAACAATTTCTGATCTTGTAGGGTATTATACATGGATTTGTAGACAATATTATAGACATAATAGAGCAAGAGAGCAGGTGGAATTGCACCAATCAAGCCAATCCAGGCACCTTCCAAAAGGAAAGGAGCACGAATATAGCCACTCTTAGCACCTACCAGACGCATAATCTTGATTTCTCGACTCCGTGAAATAATGGTAATCCGAATCGTATTGGAAATCAAGAAGACTGCGATAAAGATTAGTAAACCGGCACCAATCAAACCCCAAATACGGATGAAGTTTCCGAGAGCAAAGAGACGTTGAGTATCAACTCCTCCATCTTTTACTTCAGACACCCCTTCAATTTTCTTAGCGGCCTTGGAAACTTCTTTCACATATTTAGGAGCCGTTGTCTCTACAAAATAGGCATCATAGAGAGGATTGGCATCCCCATCAAAAATTTTCCAGTTGTTACCGGCAGTCTTGATCAAGTTTTCATATTGTTCTTCCTTGCTAGAGAACTCAACCTTATCAACATTCTTCATGGCTGTCAACGCATTATAGACTTTCTTGTAGTCTTCATTATCAACCATCTGCCCTTCTTTTTCTATCTGCGGGCTTTGATCTTGGATATCCTTGCGCATATAGACAACAATTCGTACACTATTTTGAATATCATCTGATAGCTTGATCGTATTCGCAATCACTGAGGCAAAAATTGCTACTAGTCCGAGTGTAATCATCACCGAACTAACCGCAGCAATGGTCATCCAGCCATTCCGTTTTAAACTTTTAAATGATTCAATGAGATGGCGGAAAAATCTTCTAATCATCGTATCCGTACTCTCCTTCCGCTTCATCCCGTACAACACGTCCATTTTCAATGGCGATAACACGGTGACGAAGTGTATTTACAATTTGGCTATTATGAGTCGCCATCAAAACAGTGGTTCCTTGTAAATTAATTCGCTCCAAGAGGTTCATAATTTCCCAAGAATTATCTGGGTCCAAGTTCCCTGTCGGTTCGTCCGCGATCAATACTTTAGGATTGTTCACAATAGCACGCGCAATGGCGATCCGTTGTTGCTCACCACCTGAAAGCTCATTTGGAAATGAACGAACCTTGTGTTTCAAACCAACAAGATCTAGCACTTCCATAACGCGTTTCTTAATGTTGCGACGACGCTCTCCAATTACTTCCATTGCGTAGGCAATATTTTCATATACCGTCTTTTTAGGAAGCAATTTGTAGTCTTGGAAGACTACTCCAACATTTCGACGCAACATCGGAATATCGCGTTTTTTAATTTTATCTAGGTCAAAACCAGCTACTTTCAAGGTTCCTTTATCATGTTTCACCTCACGGTAAAGCAAGCGAATAAAGGTTGATTTCCCTGCACCAGAAGGTCCTACAATATAGGCAAATTCTCCTGGTTCAATATGAACGGTCACTCCACGAAGAGCTGTCGTTCCGTTGTCATACTTTTTGACAACATCTTTCATTTCAATCATTGACATGTATTGAAAATTCCTTTCCACATTTTATATAGAAGGAGGACTTTAATTGAGACGCCATTTTAAATAGGCATCAATAAAGCCATCAATATCTCCGTCCATTACTTTATCAACTTGGGCTACTTCGTAACTCGTACGATGATCCTTCACCATGGTATATGGTGTAAAGACATAGGAGCGAATCTGACTTCCCCAGGTGATTTCTTTTTTATCACCCTTTAAGGAGTCCACCTCAGCTGCCTTCTTTTCTTGCTCCAATTGATAAAGTTTTGCCTGCAACATTTTCATTGCACGGTCACGGTTTCCGTACTGAGTCCGGTCAACCGTCGAAGCCACTACAATCCCTGTTGGGATGTGGGTCAATCGAACACCTGTTGAAACCTTGTTGACATTTTGTCCACCAGCTCCACCTGAACGGAAGGTATCCATCTTGATATCATCATCTCGGACTTCCACTTCAATCGTATCATCCAATTCTGGCATGACTTCAACTGACGTGAAGGAAGTATGGCGACGCTTAGCTGAGTCGAATGGCGAGATCCGTACCAAACGGTGGACACCCATTTCTGATTTCAACAAGCCATAGGCATGCGGTCCTTCGAAGGACAGCGTCACTGATTTAATCCCAGCCTCGTCTCCTGCCTGATAGTCCAAGACTTCCACTTTGAAACCATGAGCATTTCCGAAGCGGGTATACATCCGAAGGAGCATATCTCCCCAGTCCTGAGCCTCAGTACCTCCAGATCCTGGATGGATTTCCAAGATTGCATTATTATTATCATAGGGTTCTGATAAGAGAAGCGTCATTTCATAACTGGTCATCATCTTATCCAACTCTATCAACTTCTCTTCTAGCTCTTCGTGAACGGATTCATCTTCTGAGAGAAACTCAAGAAGGATTTCGGATTCATCAAACAAGTCTGTCATTTGATGGAAATTCTCGTAGGTTTGTTTCAACTCATTTAATTCCTGAGATGTCTTTTGCGCTGCAATATTATCATCCCAAAAATCAGGTTCTGTCATTTTGTTTTCCAAAATGGCAATTTCTTCTTCCAGACCCTCTAAGTCAAAGAGACCCCCTGAAAGAAGCTAATTTTTCACGATTCGCGTCAATTTTCTGACGGATTTCTGAAATATCCATAAGTACCTCTTTCTAAGTATCAGTCTATTATACCACAAACCCCGTCATTTGCACATAGTAAGAGATAGTAGGAATCATTTATCCTACAAAAATCGTATAAAACCAAGCCGTTGTCACTTCCCTTGTTACATAATTGTTAGATTTGTTACATGTTGGTTAACTTTCTTTTTCTTATCAACTTGTGATACACTAGTGATATGACACGTATTGGTTTTATGAGTGACCTGCACCTGGATTCCAATCAGTTTGGCGAGGTCGAACGCATGCAACTCCTTCAGGTCCTACAAGAAGAACAGATTGATCACCTTCATCTAGCTGGTGACATTTCCAATAACTTTAAGCAGATGAGTCTCCCCTTTATTCAGGAGCTCCAAACCCAGCTCCCTGTTTCCTTTAATCTGGGCAATCACGATATGTTATACCTCTCAGAGGAGGAAATCCATCAGTATGATTTTCAAGTCCAGACCTTTGGAGATAGCCATTTAGTCAGTCTTGCTGGTTGGTACGATTATAGCTTTGTCCCTGAAAAGAGCAAGGAGGTCCACCTACGTACCAAAAATACTTTCTGGTTTGATCGAAGATTGGAACGTCCCTTAGACGACCCAACAATCACGCAAGAAGTTCTCTCCCAATTGGATCAGGTACTAGCTTCTTTAGATGGTAGAATCATCGTCGCTCTTCACTTTGTTCCCCACAAGGATTTTCTCGTTAGCCACCCCTACTTTCAGAAATTCAATGCCTTCTTAGGTAGTCAAGCTTTTCATGATCTCTTTGTAAAACATGGGGTAAGAGATGTGATCTTTGGTCACTTGCATCATCGCCATTCTTCCAGAGTCATCGATGGCATTCACTATCACATGCGGCCCCTTGGCTATATTCGAGAATGGCAATTGACGGAGGATTTTTTCAAGTCCTTCCCTCAGTACAAGATTTCCCAAATGTATCGCCTTCATAAACGCTACAATGCTGTGAAGGGCTTACCTGAATTTCATCAATACAAAAGACAACATTTAGCAAATGAATTTCGTCAAGCTTTAACCATCCTTGACTGCTAAAAAAAATAAAAAGATTTCGATCCCATAAGGAGTCGAAATCTTTTTTCGTTAAAATAGCTTATTCTTCTGTTTCAAGGAGATTCTTTGCAACAAGAGCTGCCAAGATACCACCAACGATTGGAGCAAGGATAAAGATCCAAATTTGTTGAAGAGCTGCACCACCTACAAAGAGAGCAGGAGCCAAGCTACGAGCTGGGTTAACAGAAAGTCCTGTAATATTCAAACCAACAAGAATGATCAAGGTCAAGCTCAAACCGATCACAAGACCAGCGATTTTACCATTTCCTTTAGAAGCTGATGTCACTGTCATAATGACCAAGATAAAGATAAAGGATGCAATCACTTCGAACAAGAAACCGCCAAATGGGGTTACTCCTTTAGCCAAGGCATTTTCACCAAGACTAGCTGTTGACATACCTGAATTGGACAAAAGGAAGAAGACAGAAGCAGTCGCAAGGAAAGCTCCCACTACTTGCGCTACAATGTAGTTGACCAAGTCTTTAGATGACAAGCGTTTGTTGACAAACATAGCAATAGAAACAGCTGGGTTCAAGTGGGCACCGGAAACAGTCCCAATAGAGTATGCAGCTGCAACAATTGACAAACCAAATGCCAAGGCAATTCCTAGATGCCCAAGACCTTCAGTTCCATTTCCAAAAACAACAGCGCCAGTCCCGATAAAGACAAGCATAAATGTGCCGATTACTTCAGCAAAAAACTTTTTCATAATATAGTTTCCTTTCTTCAAACTGTCGTCTAGTTTATCAAAAATCAATTCTGGACTCAAGAAATATGCCCAGACATTTCTGCACACAAAAAAAGCCATCCGAAGATGACTTTTCAATGCTTAAATAGCGTTTTTATCCTTACCGAGTGCACGTTGGACGGCTTTGACAATTTCAACAAGAACCACAATCATAATTGCACCTACAGCAACCACCAACCATTGCGTCAAACTCAAGTTTGAAACATGGAAGAGTTTATTAAATCCAGGTACCATAATGGTTGCCATTAAGAGAATAAAGGCTACTGGGATAGACCAGTTAAAGGTCTTGTTCTTGAAGAGTCCCACTTTAAAGATCGATTGATAGACCGATTTCACGTTAAAGGCATGGAGCAATTGGATTAAACCGAGAGTTGCAAAGGCCATAGTAAGGGCATCCGCATGGATTTCTGCGTGACTCTGGTGCTCTGGGAAAAGAATTGCCCATCCGTATACGCCAAGTACCAAGATAGTTTGGAAGATTCCTTGATATAGGATGGCTCCAAAGACCCCACCGTCAAAGAAGTTGGACTTACGTCCACGAGGTTTGTGGGTCATGACACCTGGCTCAGCTGGTTCCACACCAAGAGCGATAGCTGGTAGGGTATCTGTTACCAAGTTAATCCATAATAGATGCACTGGTTGAAGAACGTCCCAACCAAAGAGGGTTGCAAAGAAGATAGTGAAGACCTCAGCCATATTAGCAGACAAGAGGTATTGGATGGATTTTTGGATATTGGAGAAGACCTTACGTCCTTCTTCAACTGCTACGATAATGGTTGCGAAGTTATCATCGGCAAGGACCATATCAGAAGCTCCCTTAGAAACCTCTGTACCAGTAATCCCCATACCGATACCAATATCAGCAGTCTTAAGTGATGGAGCATCGTTGACCCCGTCACCAGTCATGGCAACAACCTTGCCTTCTTTTTGCCATGCTTTCACAATCCGAACCTTGTGCTCAGGCGATACACGCGCGTAAACAGAGTATTGCTTGAAGACTTTTTGGAATTCTTCATCAGTGAGTTCATTCAACTCAGCACCAGTGAAGACATGGTCTTCTGTATCATTTGGATCGATGATTCCAAGACGTTTGGCGATAGCTTCCGCTGTATCTTGGTGGTCACCAGTAATCATGATTGGACGAATGCCTGCCTCCTTAGCGACACGAACAGCTTCTGCAGCTTCTGGACGTTCAGGGTCAATCATGCCGACCAAACCAGAGAAGATAAGGTCAGATTCAACAATTTCAGATTCCAAGGTTGGAATTTCATTGCTTGTCTTATAAGCCATCATCAAGACACGAAGGGCTTGTTTGGCCAAGTCTTTGTTGGTAGCAAGGATAGCTTTCTTATCTTCCTCTGTGATTGGGCGAACTTCCCCATTGACTTCAATACGAGTCACACGTTTGAGCAATTGGTCAGGGGCACCCTTCACAGCGATAAAGTAAGAGCCATCAGCTTCCTTATGAATGGTAGACATGAGTTTCCGGTCTGAGTCAAATGGCAATTCAGCCACACGTGGCTCATCCTTCAAGACTTCACGGACGTCGAAATTGTGGTCCAAACCAAACTGTACTAAAGCAGTCTCAGTTGGATCCCCAATCAACTTACCAGCTGGGTCCACCTTGGTATCATTGGCAAAGTTCATGATACGAAGCGTATTGTTGCTAGCAGCAATTTCTGCTGCCGAGCTTTGCAATTGACCGTTGGTATAAACCTTCTCAACCGTCATTTGGTTCATCGTCAAAGTACCTGTTTTATCAGATGCGATGATTTCTGTTGAACCAAGCGTTTCAACCGCTGGTAATTTACGGACGATGGAATTCCGTTTTGCAAGGGTTGTCGTTCCCAAAGAGAGAACGATGGTGACAATAGCAGGAAGTCCTTCTGGAATAGCCGCAACCGCAAGGGCTACCGCCACCATCAAACCTTCTAATGGATGTTCACCACGAACAAAGACACCAACCAAGAAGGTAATCACTGCAATCACAACTATTAAGTAAGTCAAAGTCTTAGACAATTGAGTCAAGCTTTGCTTCAACGGTGTTTCCGTTTCGTCTGCATTGGCCAACATGTCCGCAATCTTACCAACTTCTGTATACATACCAGTGTTGGTTACGACACCAATACCACGACCGTAAGTTACGTTAGAGTTTTGGTAAGCCATGTTAACACGGTCCCCGATACCAGCATCTGCTTCAACAAGTCCTGTCACATCTTTTTCAACTGGAACAGACTCCCCTGTAAGAGCTGCTTCTTCAATTTTAAGGGAAGCTGCTTCAAACAAGCGCATATCAGCAGGCACCACATCTCCCGCTTCTAGCAAGACGATATCCCCAGGCACCAGTTCTTTTGAGTCAATCTCAATAACATGACCATCACGACGAACACGGGCCATGGGGCTAGACATATTTTTCAGAGCTTCAATGGCCGCTTCAGCTTGCCCCTCTTGGTAAACCCCAAAGGCAGCATTCAAGACAACAACAGCTAAGATGATAATAGCATCTGTTAAACCATCCATCCCTTCTGTAATCACAGAAAGTGCCGCTGCCGCTAGCAAGATGATAATCATCAAATCCTTAAATTGATCAAGGAATTTAGCTAGTAGGCTACGTTTCTCACCCTCTTCTAACTCATTACGACCATAAGTCGCTAAGCGTTCTTGAGCTTGAGCAGTTGACAAACCTTCGATAGATGAGTCCAATTTCTTTAGGACTTCTTCTGCGGTTTGAGTGTAAAACAAGTCTTTATTTTGTTCTTTTGACAAAACAGTCTCCTCCTTTTTTGGCCTCTTTTTACAAAAAAGAGACCTGTTTTTTAAAAAAACAAGTCTCGCTGTTTAATATAGTGCCGGAAATAATTCGTAATGACGACACTATCGCGGGAAATCCGCCAGCTACTCCCTTGAGTGGTTTCATTATACCACAACTCGTAAAAAAATCAAGAAAAACTACTGATAAACTAGTCTTCCCAAGTCAATTCTAAGTGATAGGTAGCGAATTGCTGACTTTCATCTGCCGTCAACAACTGATAGGACAAACCAAGCTTATTTTGCTCTAATGCATATTCCTTGGTATCAATCACAAATTGCTGCATGCCTTGGGGAGTCGGAATAAGTGCATGGCCTTTCTCTGAAGCCATAAATTTCATGATGGATTTTGGAGTTGAGAAGCGAGTCATGGTCAATTCTTGATCATGGAATTTCAAAGCTACTTTTTCTCCTTCTTCGTTGACGTAAAGCAGATAGTGATAGCCACCCTTTTCCTTCCATTCCCCTTCGTAATATTGATCCATCACTTCGAGTTGATCATCAAATTGAATCTGATTTTGTATTCTAATTTTCAAAAGTTCCCATCCTTTCCCTCTTTCCTTTATTTTACCAAAAACTTCTTTCTTTTTCCTATTGCAACCATCTCTCGATACCAATTTAGGCCGTTTTCTGCTATAATAGAGGCATGAATGAAAAAGTATTTCGGGATCCTGTGCACAACTATATCCACGTGGATCACCCAGTCATTTACAAGCTCATTAATACAAAAGAATTTCAACGACTACGTCGCATCAAACAGTTGGGAACCTCTGGGTTTACCTTTCATGGGGGCGAGCATAGTCGTTTTTCGCACTGTCTAGGAGCCTACGAAATTGCTCGTCGTATCTTATCTATCTTTGATGAGAAATATACCGACCAATGGGACTCGAGTGAATCCCTCCTTACCATGGTTGCAGCCTTGCTCCATGACATTGGACACGGGGCCTATTCACATACCTTTGAAGGACTATTTGATACAGATCATGAAAAAATGACCCAGGAAATCATTACCTGTCCTGAAACGGAAATCTACCAGATTTTAATTCAAGTAGCTCCAGATTTCCCTCAAAAGGTTGCCAGTGTTATCGACCACACCTACCCTAATAAACAAGTGGTGCAGTTAATCTCTAGTCAGATTGATGTCGATCGCATGGATTACCTTCTACGAGACGCCTACTTCACTGGTGCCTCTTACGGAAACTTTGATTTAACTCGTATATTGCGCGTTATTCGTCCAGTAGAAAATGGGATTGCTTTTCAGGTCAATGGGATGCATGCAGTTGAAGATTATGTTGTTTCTCGTTACCAAATGTATATGCAGGTCTACTTTCACCCAGCTACTAGAGCAATGGAAGTCCTATTACAGAACCTACTCAAGCGAGCACGTCATCTCTATGCTACGCACAAGGAGTTCTTTCACGCGACTTCACCTCGCTTGATTCCATTCTTTGAACACCAAGTGAACCTTGCCGATTACTTGGCTTTGGACGACGGCGTCATGAATACCTATTTTCAATCTTGGATGGAGAGTCCTGATTCTGTTCTCTCTGATTTGGCCCAGCGTTTTATCAATCGCAAGGTTTTCAAATCCATTCTCTTTCAAGATAAGGATGAAAAACAATTAGCTGCTCTCAAACAACTGATTCAAGAGGTTGGTTTTGATCCAATCTATTATACAGCTATCCATCGAAACTTTGACCTTCCTTACGACGTTTACCGACCAGATTCAGAAAAACCTCGTACTCAAATTGAGATCATCCAAAAGGATGGTAAATTAGCTGAGCTATCCCTACTCTCTCCTATCGTTGCTTCCTTAGCTGGTAGTAGACAAGGGGATAACCGCTTCTATTTCCCGAAAGAAATGTTGCTTGAAAATAGCTTGTTTACACCTCAACTACAATTATTCCAGTCCTATATTATCAACGATACCTTCACAGGAGAGAAACATGAACATTAAACTTGTTGCCCTGGATATCGATGGAACCCTTTTAACATCAGACGGCCAAGTAACCCCCGAAGTTTTCCAAGCTATCCAAGATGCCAAAGCTCAAGGGGTTCATGTTGTCTTAGCAACTGGTCGTCCTCGTTCTGGTGTCCTTCGATTGTTGGAGGAACTTCATTTGGATCAACCAGGTGACCTCGTCATCACCTTCAATGGGGGACTGATTCAAGACGCCCACACTGGTGAAACTCTCTATGAAGAACACCTCTCCTACAACGATTATTTGGATATTGAAGCGCTAGCTCGTAAGTTAGCTGTTCCTATGCATGCTAGTACCAAGTCTGGCATTTATACAGCTAATCGTAACATTGGTACCTATACCGTCCATGAAGCCAAATTGGTCCACTCGGATCTTTTCTATCGGACTCCTGAAGAAATGGAGCATCATACGGTTCTCAAGTGTATGTATGTCGACGAACCGGAAGTCTTAGAAACGGTCCTCTCCGCTATTCCGGATAATTTTTACGACCGTTTTACGATTGTGCGTTCCGCACCTTTTTACCTTGAGATTTTACCTAAGACAGTAAATAAAGGTCAAGCTCTCTTACAGTTAGCGTCCAAGTTAAACCTAAGTCCAGACCAAGTGATGGCGGTCGGAGATCAAGAAAACGACCAGGCCATGCTAGAGGTTGCTGGTCTCCCTGTAGCAATGGACAATGCCAGTCCTGAATTAAAAAAGATCGCTAAAGTCATCACGCGCTCCAACGATGAGTCGGGTGTCGCTTACGCCCTTAGAAAGTGGGTACTCCATTAATGTATAGTTATAAAATCGGTATTACAGCCGAAGAACATGATGAATTCGTTAAAAATAGCCCCCAGACCAATTTGCTTCAAAGCTCAGATTGGGCAAAGATCAAAGATAACTGGGGCAATGAACGCCTTGGGATTTACCAAGATCAAAAACTAGTTGCAGTTGCAAGTATTTTAATCCAACCACTCCCACTTGGTTTTACTATGCTCTATATCCCACGTGGACCTATAATGGATTACCAAAATAGCGAATTAGTGGCCTTTATGCTCCAATCCATCAAAACATATGCTAAAAGCAAGCGAGCTGTTTTCGCCAAATTTGATCCCTCTCTTTTCCTAAGAAAAGGGTTAATTGGCCAAGAGGCAAAAGATCAAGAGGCTACTTTAGCGATTATCCAATCTTTAAAAGAATGTGGAGTGGAATGGGTTGGTCGGACGGAAGATATGGGGGAAACCATTCAACCACGTTTCCAGGCCAATATCTACAAGGAATACTTCACAGAGGACCAACTGTCTAAATCCACCAAGCAAGCCATTCGGACCGCCCGAAATAAAGGAGTCGAAGTCATCTTTGGAGGCACTGAACTCTTAGACGAATTTGCAGCTCTAATGAAAAAAACAGAGGCTCGTAAAGGTATCCATCTTCGTGGAAAAGACTATTATGAGAAACTGCTAACAACCTATGCAGGGCAATCTTACATCACTCTATCAAGAATTAACTTGGCTCAACGCCTTGCTTCACTCAAAGAACAACTGGAAAAAAACCAAGCAGAAGCTAGTCGTTTTAACGAAAAAACAAAACCAGGGAAGATCGATAATAACCGTCAAGAAAAAGAACGTTTGGAAGAAGAAATCCAATTTCTCAATCAAGAGCTAAAAGCTGGACATGAGACTGTCTCTCTTTCTGGAACCTTAACTCTTGAATTTGGAGGCACTTCAGAGAATGTCTATGCAGGGATGGATGAGAACTTCCGCCGTTATCAACCAGCTATTTTGACTTGGTATGAAACAGCCCAGCATGCCTTTGACCGTGGAGCTGATTGGCAAAATATGGGAGGAGTTGAGAACCATTTAGATGGAGGACTCTACCACTTCAAGTCAAAATTTAATCCAATGATCGAAGAATTTGTTGGCGAATTCAACCTCCCAACAAGTATTCTTTATCCCCTTGTTAACAAAGCCTACCAATTACGAAAAAAACTAAGAAATAAACAGTAAGGTGACCTATGACATTCAATATTATTAGTAGGGAAGAATTTTACCAACACTCTCTCACTACTTCCAATCACTCTTTTTTACAGAGTATTGAAATGGCTGATTTGCTTCAAAAAAGAGGCGCAACTATCCAATATATTGGATGGGAAGAGCAAGGAACATTAGCTATCTCTGCCATTTTATATAGTCTACCCATGACGGGAGGCTTGCATTACGAAATCAATAGTGGACCAATCGTGACGGATGCTCGCTACCTACCAGATTTTTATAAAGCATTACAGGATTATGTAAAAGAAAATGGTGGTATCGAATTTATTTTAAAACCTTATGACCACTATCAAGTTTTCGATAGCAATGGAAACCCGACCGAAGAAGAGCAAAAACAACTTCTCCATTCATTACTGGATCTTGGCTATCAATTTGATGGCTTACAAGTAGGCTATCCAGGAGGAGAACCTGTTTGGCATTATCTGAAGGACCTAACTGATTATGATGCGAAATCTCTCCTAAAATCCTTCAACAAAAACTGTAGCCGTAATATTACCACTGCCCTTAACTATGACATTTCCATCCGAAATATTAGTAGAGATGAAATCCCTCAGTTTAAACAAATTATTGAAGAAACTGGAAAACGTCAAGGATTTGAAGACAAGAGTCTAGACTACTACTACGATCTCTATGATACCTTTAAGGAAAATGCCGAATTTCTCATTGCTGAAATCAATACAGCTGATGCACTTGCTTACTTAGACCAGAAGATTTCCTTGCTCAATCCTTCATCGAAACAATATGAGCAACAGCTGCAAAAATTAGAGAAACAAAAGACAATTGTCCGAGAGACCTTGGCTGATGAAACTGCTGAAACTGTTCCTTTGGCCTGCGCCCTCATCATCTATAATCCATCAGAAGTGACCTATTTATTTGGTGGTTCGTATACCAAATATCAGAAATTTTCTGCCGCCTTCTTGATTCAATACCATGCAATGAAGCGCGCACTAGAAAAAGGAATCACCTTATACAATTTCCTAGGCATTCAAGGAATCTTTGACGGCTCAGACGGTGTTCTTCGTTTCAAACAAAACTTCAACGGATATATTGTCCGTAAGATGGGAACCTTCCGATATTACCCAAATCCTCTGAAATTTAAAACCTTGTCCTTGATCAAACGAATCTTAGGACGTTCATAAAAAAGAAAACCAGCCTTCTAGCTGGTTTTTTCATATGAAAAAGACGAGAAGTCTCTCGCCTTTTTTATTCTGCATTAGTTTACGAAGTTCAACAATGCCAAGAAGCTTTCTGGATCAAGTGATGCACCACCAACAAGAGCTCCATCAACATCTGGACAAGCCATGTATTCTGCAACGTTTTCAGGTTTCACTGAACCTCCGTATTGAACACGTACATTATCAGCTACTTCTTGACCAAAGTCAGCTGCTACAACGTCACGAACCACTTTACACATTTTTTGTGCGTCGTCTTGTGAAGCTGATTTACCAGTACCGATAGCCCAGATTGGCTCATAAGCGATTACAGATGCAGCAACTTGCTCAGCTGTCAATCCAGCCAAAGCAGCAGAAACTTGAGCACCTACGAATTCAGCAGCTTTTCCTGCTTCGTAAGTTTCAAGTGACTCTCCACAACAGATGATTGGAAGCAAACCATTAGCAAAGATAGCTTTTGCTTTTTTGTTGATATCTTCATCAGTTTCATGGAAGTAGTCACGACGTTCTGAGTGACCGATCACGACGTAATCAGTACCGATTTCTTTCAAAACTTGTGGGCTAGTTTCACCAGTGAAGGCACCAGCGTTTTCAAAGTAGCAGTTTTGAGCAGCAACTTTAAGGTTTGAACCTTTAGCAGCAGCAAGAACAGTTGTCAAATCAAGGGCAGGAACAGCAATCCCAGCTTCAACAAGATCAGATGAAGGAAGTTTTGATGCTACTGCTTCAACGAATGCTTTTGCTTCTTCTGGGTTTTTGTTCATTTTCCAGTTACCAGCAATAAATGGTTTACGTGACATTTCACATACCTCGTTTTTCTAATTTTATACTAACTATTTTACCATAATTTTCGTCATAATGAAAGGATGCACAAACCCATTTTACTTTTTAGCATAATAAAAACCCCGTCTTCACGGGGTTTTTTGTCTGTCTATATAATTGTTAATCTGGGAACTAGATCGAATTAAGCTTCGATTTCAGTAACCATACCTGAACCAACAGTACGTCCACCTTCACGGATAGAGAATGTAGTACCTTTTTCAACGGCGATTGGGTGGATCAACTCAACGTCGATAGTCACGTTATCACCAGGCATTACCATTTCAGTTCCAGCAGGAAGTTCGATAGATCCAGTTACGTCAGTTGTACGGAAGTAGAACTGTGGACGGTAGTTGTTGAAGAATGGAGTGTGACGTCCACCTTCTTCTTTAGTAAGGATATAAACTTCACCTTTGAATTTAGTGTGTGGGTTGATTGAACCTGGTTTAGCAATAACTTGTCCACGTTCGATTTCATCACGTTGGATACCACGAAGAAGCACACCAACGTTGTCCCCTGCAAGACCTTCGTCAAGTTGTTTACGGAACATTTCAACACCAGTAACAACCGCTTTTTGGATTTTTTCTTTAATACCAACGATTTCGATTTCGTCGTTGACTTTAACGATACCGCGGTCGATACGTCCTGATGCTACAGTACCACGTCCAGTAATTGAGAATACGTCTTCGACTGGAAGAAGCAATGGTTTGTCAGTATCGCGTTCTGGTTCTGGGATGTACTCATCAACAGTGTTCATCAAGTCCATGATGATGTCTTCATATTTAGAGTCACCTTCAAGAGCTTTAAGAGCTGAACCTTGGATAACTGGAAGGTCATCACCTGGGAAATCGTATTCTGAAAGAAGGTCACGGATTTCCATTTCAACCAACTCAAGCAATTCTTCATCGTCAACCAAGTCAACTTTGTTCATGAAGACGATCAAGTGTTTAACACCAACCTGACGTGAAAGAAGGATGTGCTCACGAGTTTGTGGCATTGGTCCGTCAGTTGAAGCTACTACAAGGATAGCTCCGTCCATTTGAGCGGCACCAGTGATCATGTTTTTAACGTAGTCCGCGTGTCCTGGAGCGTCGATGTGAGCATAGTGACGTTTTTCAGTTTCGTACTCAACGTGCGCAGTGTTGATGGTGATACCGCGTTCGCGTTCTTCTGGAGCAGCATCGATAGACGCATAGTCTTTTGGTTGGTTAACTGATGAAGGCAAGCGACGTGCCAAAACAGTTGTGATAGCTGCAGTTAGGGTAGTTTTACCGTGGTCAACGTGTCCGATAGTACCAATGTTAACGTGTGGTTTACTACGATCGTATTTTTCTTTTGCCATTTGAGTAAAAGCCTCCAATAAAATATATTTTATAGATAGACAGTAGGCAATACAGTCTAACTTTCCTTACTATTCTATCTAATTTTAGATGAAATTGCAAGCCTTTTACCTATATTTTCTTAATTATTCCTTTTCTTATCTTTTATTTTTCCATCTAGCAGAAAGAACTTGATCAAGCTTTCAAAAATCTCCCATAAAATCCCCTGTCTCGCCTGATTCTGAATAGAAAAAAATCGGAACAAGGGTTCCGATTTTTTTAACCAGAATTACGCAATCCTGTCGCGACACCATTGATGGTGATATGAATCAACTTGTCCTGATCTGCAGGCAATTCACCACGTCTTTGGCGTTTAATTAATTCTAATTGAATATAGTTCAGAACATTAAAGTATGGCATACGATAATCTAAACTATCTTTTAGATAAGGGTTTTCAGCTAATAGTTCATCATGCCCTTCAATTTGTAAAATAACATCCTTGGTCAGTTGCCATTCGTCCAGGATAATATTGAAGATATCACGAACTTCCTCTTCTTCACACAGCTTAGCATATTCAAATGCAATGTTCATATTGGCTTTTGAGAGCACCATGTCTACGTTTGAAAGAAGAGACTTGAAGAATGGCCATTTTTGGTACATATAACGCAAGGTTTCAATGTTTTCAGGGTCTGCATCAATAAATTCTTTAAAACTAGATCCTACACCGTACCAGCCAGGGAACATCACACGGCTCTGTGACCATGAGAAGACCCAAGGAATGGCACGCAAGCCACCGATTTCTTTGATGGTCTTACGGGCTGCCGGACGGGAACCAATATTAAAACTAGAAATGGCCTTAATCGGACTGGATTCGAAGAAGTAATCATAGAAATGTTCATTGCCAAAAACCAGTTCACGATAAATATCGTAGCTACGATTGACAATCTGATCCATAATCTCATTGTACTGATCGGACATGCTCTTTTCACTCTTCTTCTTAGCAATCATCCGGTTAATCGTTGCAGAGACCAACATTTCTAAGTTGTAATAAGCTGCATCCTTGTTCCCATATTTGTTGCCAATGACCTCACCTTGCTCAGTCAAACGAATTCGGTCATTGATAGATCTCAATGGTTGTGAGGTGATCGCTTCATAGGTTGGGCCACCACCACGACCAACCGTTCCACCACGGCCATGGAAGAAGGTGATCTTGACACCAAATTCGTCACCAATCGCTGTTAATTGTTGTTGGGCTTTATAAAGAGTCCAACAAGAAGATAGATAACCACCGTCTTTATTACTATCAGAATAACCAAGCATAATTTCTTGGTAGTTGTTCTTAGAAGCAATCCAGCGTTTAGCAATTGGAAGTGACAGATACTTTCTCATCGTATCTTCAGATTGGTCCAAGTCTTCGATTGTCTCAAAGAGAGGAACAATTTGCACACGTGCGCTTTCCTTGTCAATCAGTCCCACTTCTTTCAACATGATGGCCAACTCAAGCATATCCGATACACTGGTTGCATGAGAAATAATGGTTTGACGAATGACATCTTCTCCTAAGCGGTCTTTTAATTCACGCGCTGTTTGGAAAATAGCTAATTCTTTCTCAAGCAATTCTGATTTTTCTGCATGGGTAGCAGATAAAATCCGAGGATCTTCTAACAACTCTTGTAAAAGCAACTCGCACTTTTCGTCTTCTGACAAATCACTGTAGTGATCATTAATCCCTGCTTCTTTTAATAGTTCTGCCACACAGGCTTCATGGACACTCGAATCTTGACGCATGTCAATCGAAGCCAAGAAGAATCCAAAGACCTCTACTGCTTCTAATAACTCAGCAAACTCACCTGAGATTAAAGCCTCTGCCTTATTTTCAATCAATGATTCTTGAATCAGGGTCAAATCCTGTTTAAATTCTTCAACTGTTTCGTAATAAGGAGGACGATCTTCTGCCAACTCTTGGATAGCACCACTGATACGGGTACCGATATAATCGGAAACCACTCCTTGTTGATGGGTGTGAGCACCGAGAAGACGTTCAATCGGATGACGGTCATCTACTGTTGAGCCAACTACTGACCATTCCTTAATATTCAATAAGGTTTGGACCAATTTAGATTGAATATAGTGGAAGGCCCGACGGTAAGGCTCCTTCTCTCTAAAGACAGATGTATCACTCGAACGGGCCGCCATCTCTTCAACCGCTTGACTGGTTTTTGAAAGATTGGTAGAGAGGGAGAAATTCCGATAAAGACTAGAGATTTTCTGAATATAATAGTTCAGAATGACTTCACTTTGAATGGTAGCTGATCGCTTCAAGGTCTCTGCGGTTACAAAAGGATTCCCATCCCGGTCACCACCGATCCACATTCCCATCGTAATCGGTTTAGGTTGCTGTAACTCAATCCCTTGCTCCTTGGCAAGACGTTTGTATTCCAACATTAAGTTAGGAACAGCCTGAAGGAAGGAACTATTATAGTATTCCATGACATTGGTAATCTCATTGGTTACCTTGAGTTTCTTTTCACGGATCATATCGGTTTGCATCATAATTTCAATATTTCGACGCAAATTATTGTACCATTTGGTCTCGTTCATCAAGCCTGCTTTCACATCCCGATGTTGGCGCAAAAGACTGTGAATGTGAGTGGTTAGGTCCAACATGGTTTTCCGTTGCACTTGGGTCGGATGAGCTGTCAATACTGGTACCACGTTGAGGCGTTCCAAAATTTCCTGAGCATTTTCAGTCTCAGCCACCTGGCGAATGGTTGACGATAGTTTGCCTAGATAGTCCTGTCCCACATTATTCTGATGATTGATTTCAAAAGCCAAATCGACATCTTCAGAGATATTAATCAATAAGGGGAGAATGGCAAAGTATCGAGAAATCACGATCATCTCTTCATTTGATAGCTCTCTAACAATTTGATCCAATTTTAAATAATCTTTTGAGACAGATAGTTTTTTCAATTCAAGAATCTTATCAAAGGTTTCTGGACTCACCAAATTTTTAGCAATGTCTTCTAAAATAGTGGTTAAAATCTCAACTTCTTCTTTGATAATCTCTTTGTTGGTATAGCTCTCTAGTTTTTGTAAAGTCATGATAACTCCTTTCTTTACTCACTCCGGCTTAGTAATAGCTTTGGATCTTCTGAGGCTTCTCGTATGAAGGAGCCTCTTGAATAGCCAGGGCGCGCTTTTCACTCGCATCAATATTTAAGACAAGGGCAATCGCAATGGATAAGACCCACAAACTATTTCCTCCTTGTGATAGGAAGGGGAAGGTCACCCCTGTCGAAGGAATCAACCCAGAAATCCCACCAATATTAATAAAGGTTTGAGTCAGAAGCATCCCTCCTATACCGATGGCCATCATCGAATTAAATGGATCTCTTGCCCGTATCCCCACAAGAATAATACGCAAAATTAAGAAGAACAACAAGGCTAAGATGAGACTAGCTCCCACAAAACCAAGTTCTTCAATGACGATCGAAAAGACAAAGTCTGTATGTGCTTCTGGCAAATACCCTTGCTTTTCAATCGAATTTCCAAGCCCTAAGCCAAACCAGCCCCCATTACTCATGGCGTAATAGGAATTGGCCAATTGGTGTCCAGAATCTGATAAATCATTAAAGGGATTATAAAAAGCACTGAAACGTTTCGCTACATATCCAAAGACAGGGATTTTAGAGAAACGCTCTACCCCAATTAGCTGAATGGAATAAAGAAGAACGGTTGAACCTCCTACTAGGATAGCTAATAGACTTGAGAACCAGCGGTAAGCTATCCCACTTGCACTAATCATAATTAAGGTTGTCAGTGCAAGAATGGTCGCATTTCCTAAGTCTGGCATGATGACTACAATAGCGATCAAGAAGAGCACCATCCAACGCCAATCTGCCAAATCACGAGGAATCCATTGATTATGGGTAAGTGCCTGGTAATCATATTGCTGAATCTCTTCTTGCTTTTTAGAGAAAACTAAGGCCAAATACCAAACTAGGATAATTTTCAAGTACTCAGCTGGCTGAATAGAGAAACCTCCAAAATTCAACCACCCATGCGCCCCATTCACCGTGTCTGTGATAAAACGCGATAGCAAGAGAAGGATCGTCTCCGCAATGATAACAATCCCAATGAAAGCCTTTTTCTTAAGGTTATTCAATTTCACCTTATAGATAAAGAGAATGGTAACCAAACTCAGAACAAAAAAGATTCCCTGGCTTTTGATCATCCCAAAAGGACTAACTCCTTTTTGGATGGCTAATGCACTCGTTGTCGAGTAGACAATAATCAATCCTAATATTGACAAAAGGAGGTACGGAATCAGGATTGAATAGTTTAAAAAATGACGTTTTTCTAATTTCATGTAACACCCATACTTCTAATTTTCAGTCTTCATTATATCACCTTTCAATAGTAAAAAAAAGGAAATACCAAATAAGATTCGGTTTTCACCTGTCATAGAGGATTAATCAGATCAGTCTAGCCCTTTTTTATTCCTCCTACTAGCTTAGTCCAAAAAAGTAATCCGCATCTTTACGACAATCGTTTGTTTTTGTGCTTTCAGACTCTTTGTTTTGCCTTTTTCCATCTTTTGCGGTAAAATGATTCTGTATGAGAAAAAGGATTAAACCAATTGTCCTCTTCGTCTTTTTCCTAAGCATCTTTTCCTTTCTGCTCATTTCTAAAACAGTAGCAGATATTCAAAGGAATCAACTTGCTAGAAGCAAGACTACACAAGAGGCAAAGAAAACCAATCAATCAAAAGTCCCATCTAGTTCTTCTTCTGACTCAGTAGAAGAACTAGATCAAGAATTTTTGAATCGACCAATTATTGACATCTCTGGTTGGCAATTACCAAGCGAGATTGATTATGATCTCTTAGCACAGAATGTTTCTGGAGTCATTGTTCGCGTTCATAGTGGCGCTCAAGCTAAAAAAGAAAATGCTGCGACTTATTTAAATGGAATAGACAAATCATACGAAACTCATATTAAAGAGTTTCAAAAACGAGATATTCCAGTTGCGGTATATGCTTACGTAGCTGCCAAGGACAAGAAAGAAATGGAAAAGGAAGCAGAAGAGTTCTATCAGGCATCCAAAAAATACAAACCAACCTATTATTGGCTGGATGTAGAAGAAAAAACCATGGGTGATATGAACGCTGGAGTGGAAGCCTTCCGTGCCAAGCTAGCATCATTGGGAGCCAAAAATATCGGAATCTATATTGGGACCTATTTCATGGAAGAACATAGTATCTCCACTGATAAATTTACCGCCCTCTGGATTCCAACTTATGGGTATGATGATGGCTATTACAATGCAGCTCCATCTACTGATGATGAGTATGATCTTCACCAGTACACCTCTCAGGGGCAATTGAATGGCTTCACCCACTACTTGGACTTAAACCAGATTGCACCTACACAAGATCAAGAAAAAATCTACCGAAAACTATTTACAGTAGAAAAGAATTAAAAGAGGCAGACGCCTCTTTTTCTCTTAAACTGCAACTCAAAGAGTATGATATAATATTAGAAAATTTAGAGAAAGACAACAGTAAGATGGCGAAAAAACAAAAAGTAAAAAAAACATTGGTGGAACAAATTTTGCAAAAAGCAAAAATCCCCCATATGGGATTACAAATCAATGCCCTTGAAGGAATAATTCCAGAAGGGATTAGGACTGAGCAAATTTATAAGACATTGGCTCTAACTGGCGATAAAACTGGCCCTGTTATCGGAATTGTTCCCATCTCTGCCCACTTGTCAGAGAAAAAATTGGCCAAACTATCTGGCAATAAAAAAGTCAGTATGATTCCACAGAAAGATTTAGAAAAAACAACAGGCTATGTTCACGGGGCCAATAATCCTGTTGGCATTCGACAAAAACACAACTACCCCATTTTCATTGACCAATCTGCCTTGCAACTTGATCAGATGATTGTCTCTGCAGGTGAAGTTGGTCACAGTATTCAAATCAAGGCACAAGATTTAGCTGATTTTGTCAAGGCTAGCTTCGAGGATTTGGTTGAGTAAAGGATAAAACTACTATGAAACTATATTTTGTCCGTCATGGACGCACTGAGTGGAACGAGGAGGGCCGTATCCAAGGGGCAAACGGCGACTCCCCGCTTTTAGAATCTTCCATCCAGCAGTTAGAAGCCTTGGGTCGGCATCTATCTCAAACACACTTTGATGCAGCTTATTCAAGCGATTTGCCTAGAGCCGTCCATACTGCTCAAATCCTCCTCAAGCAAAATCAGCATCCTACCTCCCTCCAAGAGACTCCTGCTCTACGGGAATGGCAGCTTGGTAGGCTAGAAGGTGGAAAAATTGTGGAGTTGAAAGCTCTCTATCCTGAGGAAATGAAGGCTTTCCGACACGATCTATCACAATTCCATCACGACCTATTTGAGGCAGAATCCGTTTCTGAAACAACCAAGCGTACCTGTGATTTTGTGAAAAGCCTGAAAGGAAAAGAGTTCGATACCGTTCTTATCGTTGGACATGGGGCGAATTTAACAGCTTCCATTCGGACCCTACTTGGCTATAAACCAGAGGAACTCCGTAAAAACGGTGGCCTCAATAATGCCAGTGTGACCATTTTGACAACAGATGATTTTGAGCACTATCACTTAGAAACTTGGAATGACACCTCTTATTTGGAAGACTAAAAAACACTGATCTTGCGATCAGTGTTTTCTTTTATCTTATTTCATAGTTGGGAAGAGAAGAACATCCCGAATAGTAGTTGTGTCAGTAAGGAGCATGCAGAGACGGTCGATACCGATTCCGAGTCCTCCTGTTGGTGGCATACCATATTCAAGAGCTTCAATATAGTCGTAGTCAATACCAGTCGCTTCATCGTCTCCCAATTCTTTGGCGCGTGCCTGCGCTTTGAAGCGTTCCAATTGGTCGATTGGGTCGTTCAATTCTGTAAAGGCATTGGCATATTCCTTGGTCATGATGAAGAGCTCAAAACGATCCGTGAAACGAGGATCTTCATCATTCTTCTTGGCCAATGGAGATACAGCTACAGGGTGTCCATAGACAAAGGTTGGTTGTGTCAAGGTTTCTTCCACATATTCTTCGAAGAAGGCATTGATGATGTGACCTACTTCAGTGTAGTGTTTTTCAACTGGCACATGTTTTTCTTTGGCAAGGGCTACTGCTTCTTCAAAGCTCATTTCCTTCCAGAAATCAACGCCAGCAATTTCCTTGATGGCATCCACCATGTGAACCCGTTTAAAGGGTTCATTGATCTTGATTTCAGTTCCTTGGTAGTTAACTGGACCATCCCCATGAATGGCTTTAGCAGCGTGTTGGATAATGCCTTCTGTCAAGTCCATAATATCTTGGTAGTCAGCATAGGCTTGGTAGACTTCGATGGAGGTAAATTCAGGGTTGTGGGTAGCATCCATTCCTTCATTACGGAAGATACGTCCGATTTCATAGACGCGTTCCATTCCACCAACGATCAAGCGCTTCAAGTGAAGCTCAGTCGCAATCCGAAGGACCATATCAATGTTTTGGGCATTGTGGTGAGTGATAAATGGACGCGCAGATGCTCCACCAGCTTCGTTGTGAAGGACAGGTGTTTCTACCTCAAGGAAGCCTTGACCATCCAAGTAACGACGGATTTCTGAAATGATTTTTGAACGAGTTACAAAGCGGTTAAAGCTTTCACGGTTAGAAATCAAGTCCAAGTAGCGTTTGCGGTAGATGGTTTCCACATCTGAAAGCCCATGGAATTTTTCAGGCAAGGGACGAAGTGCTTTAGATAAATGAGTGATGTGAGTAGCTTTGATTGAAAGCTCACCCATGTCTGTCCGCATCACTTCTCCTTCTACACCAAGGAAATCTCCAAGGTCAGCCTTTTTGAAAATTTCATAATTTTCTTCGCCAACCGCGTCTTTACGAACGTAAATTTGGATTTGACCTTCACGGTCTTGAAGGTGGGCAAAACCAACCTTCCCTTTTCCACGTTTGGTCACGAGACGGCCTGCAATAATAGCTGTCTCGTTCAAGTCATGAAGTTGTTCTTTATCTAATTCTGAATATTTTTCTTTTAATTGACCAGAATCTGCAGTACGTTCGAATCGCTTTCCAAATGGGTCGATTCCTTGTTCACGAAGGGCCGCCATCTTTTCGCGACGGACAATCTGCTGGTCATTTAATTCTTCCATATGTTCAGTAGTCATTTGGAACCTCCTAAGTTATTCTCCCCTATTTTATCATATTTACCAGGGAAATACACTATTCTTGAGCAGGAAAAATGAAAAAAGGAATGGAAGGAAAGGGAGTTTGCTACCTTTCCTATCACATTCCTAGATTTCAGAAGGGAACACGACGATTGTCCCAATCCATCATTCAAGTCATTCTACCTTATTCATAGCGTAGGGCTTCAATTGGGTCTAGTTTTGATGCCTTGCTAGCTGGTAGGATACCAAAGATAATTCCGACACAAGCTGAGAAGATGATACTTCCAATAGCCACTGACATGGAGACGACTGGAGGCCCTTCTAGAGCACCTGCAGCAGCTGTGGCGATGAGAGCATTGACACCATAGGCCAATCCCAAACCGAGAATTCCTCCCATCATGGTCAAGACCATTGATTCGATGAGGAATTGAATCAAGATTTTGCTACGAGTAGCTCCAAGTGCTTTTCTTAGACCGATTTCACGTGTCCGCTCAGTCACAGAAACCAACATGATATTCATGACCCCAATCCCACCAACGAGAAGGGAAATTCCTGCAATCGCACCAATGACTGTTGTCATAATACTGAGCATTTGATTGGTCTGCTCTAAGAGACTATCCATATTAAAAATTTGGAACTCCCCTTGGCGAACTCCTGATAGCTCGGTTAATTTTTTCGCTGCTTCGATTCCAGTTGATTTAATCTGTTTGACATCAGGAATATGTACCACAATAGTGGAAATTTCTTCTGTTCCAAATTCTGAAGCTACTTGGGTATTAGCCATCAAGGCACTTCCTCCAGAAGAAGCCCCATATAATGCAGATCCAGCATTTGGATCCTTGAAGATTCCTACCACCCGATAGTTATTGTCTCCGACAGCAACCACTTGGTTGAGAGCACTTTCCGTTCCAAACAAGGTCGAAGCTAAGCCTTCATCCAGCATGATGACCCGAGAAAAACTCTGGTAATCTGAGGCATTTAGTTTTCTTCCTGAAACCAATTCAAATTTTCTAACAGAGAAATAGGTATCATTGACTCCCATAATATTCACCCCTTCAGATTTTTTCTTCTGAAAGGAGATAGTAGCATTGGCTGTATTACCAACATAGTAGCCATCAACCCCAGGAATCTTGGTCAGTTCTTTGACCCATTCTTCTTGGACAACAGGAGGGGTTTCAAGGATTGGATTATCAACATCTTCGCTAGTTTCCTCTCCATAGCCAGCTGGTGGTGACATTCCTTGGTCTTCTTCACTTGCGACGCCACCTTCCCCACCACCTTCAGCGCCGCCTTCTTCTGAGACAGGTTCTGGGCCAAGATTAAAACCAGTCATGTAGCCACTCTTTCGGGCGGAATAAGAAATCTGAACATACTGTTGATCCTTAGTAAAGGTCTTGGTCACTCCAGCTTTCATCCCATCTCCGAGAGCCATGATGACAACGACTGAGGCAACCCCGATAATAATCCCTACCATGGTTAAGAAAGATCTCATTTTATGTCCCATAATGGAACTAATGGCGAATTTCCAGTTCTGCATCAGGCCCTCCTTTCATTGCGACTATCCGATGATATCACTCCATCTCGAATGACAATCTGACGTTTGGCATAGGCAGCAATCTCCGTTTCGTGGGTTACCATGATGATGGTTTTCCCTTCTTGATTGAGTGCTGTCAAAAGCTCCATAATTTGTTCGCCGGTTTTGGAATCAAGAGCTCCTGTTGGTTCATCCGCTAAGATAATAGAAGGATGATTCACCAAAGCCCGGGCAATGGCCACCCGTTGTTTTTGCCCTCCGGACAATTCAGAAGGAAGGTGGTGCATCCGCGTATCTAGCTCAACTTTCTTTAAAAACTGTTCGGCTAATTCCTTTCGTTTGGAAGGATTCACTCCTGCATAAATTAAGGGGAGCTCGACATTTTGAAAGGCATTAAGTTTTGATAGGAGAAAAAATTGTTGAAAGACAAAGCCAATTTGCTCATTGCGAACCTGAGCCAACTTCTTCTCACTGAGGTTCCCAACCTCTTCCCCTTCTAATCTGTACTCACCACTAGTCGGACGATCGAGAAGGCCAATAATATTCATTAGAGTAGATTTCCCAGAACCAGAAGGTCCCATAATGGCTAGAAATTCTCCCTCTTCTACTTCTAAATGGATATCCTTTAATACCTGTAAGGTTTGATCTCCATTTTTATAACTTTTATTGATATTTTTCAGCTCAATCAATTTTGTCATATTTTCCGACCTCTTTCCCATCTTCCAAATCTCCAGAAGGGTTGATGATCACTTGCGCATCTTTCTTCAAGCCAGATAAGACTTCCTGATTTTCTGCATCTGCATTTCCTAAGGTAACCATAACTTTTTTAGCCTTACCAGCTTCAATGGTCCAAACATAGCTTTGCTCGCCATCCGATAGGACACTTGTCACAGGAACTAAAGGATGGATGGTTGAACTTTTTACTTCAATATTGACAGAGAAACCTTGTTTCAAATCGCCGATCTCACTCGTAATATCTACAGTAAACGGATATTTGGCTCCTCCTGTTCCTTGTCCAGAACCTGCAGCACTTGCACCTGCCTGACCTGCATCCGTCGGATAGTTAGCTACATAGCTAATCTTTCCAGTCCATTTTTTCCCAGGATAGACCTTGGAGGTTAAGGTCACTTCCTGGCCAACTGAAATGTTGGCTAGATTATATTCAGACAACTCTCCTTTTACTTGAAGGTTTCCATTGCTGACGATATGAACAAGAGTTTGGTTGGTTCCTGTTGTTGATTTTGAAACATCCTTATTAACTTCTACAACTGTCCCATCTGTACTACTTTTTACGGTTGTAGCATCCAATAAGGCCTTGGCTTTTTCCATATTGGCTACAGCATCTGCACGGGCATCGCGTAAATCACCCACTTGAGTATCCAAAGATCGTTGAGCTTGAGAGGCTGAGCTGCTATCTGCTTCCTCATCCCCTGTTGTATCAATCGTCACCCCATTGGTCAAGAGATCGTTTAATTGACGATCCGCTTTATTAACTGCACGAACAGCGGCATCATAGGCAGATTGCGCTTCTGTACTGCTATATTGAACAATGGCTTGTCCAGCAGTCACTTGATCCCCAACATTCACTAAGATGGATTGCAAATCTCCTTTCGTTCCGTCAAAGTAGATATATTGCTCCTGATTGGCAGTGACTTTCCCCGTCAACAATACTGATGAAGCAATGGAACCTTCTTTGACTGTTTGAACCATCGGAGTCATATCCACCAACTCCTCAGGACTATTGCTAGATTTTCCAAAAGCAAGCCAGCTCCCAATTCCTAGGACTGCTAGTGCAGCGCCTGTAGCTGTAACGATTTGCCATTTTTTAAATTTTTTCATTTCTTTCCTCCAGTATTCGAAAGCGTTTCAAATTATAAGTTTAGTATATCATATTTCCTCATTTTTCAATTCAAAATCATCTGTTTTGCAAGTTTTTTTTGCTATCTTGTTTTCTCCTCCTATTCAACGATGGCAATTTCTTGATTTTTGTAACCTATGTTGTTACAATGAAGGTGTAAATCAACAAAGGAGTATTAACCATGAAAGAATTTGATATTATCTCCATTGGTGGAGGTAGCGGAGGGATTGCTACTATGAACCGTGCTGGAGAACATGGAGCCCGCGCTGCTGTTATTGAAGAAAAGCAACTAGGTGGAACCTGTGTCAACAAAGGATGTGTCCCTAAAAAAATTATGTGGTATGGCGCCCAAATTGCTGAAGCCATTCGTGATTACGGTCCAGATTATGGGTTTACTTCTGAACAGACCAATTTTGATTTTGCGACATTAAGAAAAAATCGCGAAGCCTATATTGATCGGGCTCGTTCGTCTTATGACGGCAGTTTTAAACGAAATGGTGTGGAATATATCCAAGGTCGCGCTCGCTTTATCGACGCCCATACGGTTGAAGTCAACGGGGAAACCATCAAGGCTAAACACATTGTTATCGCTACAGGTGCCCATGCTTACGTCCCAGATCTACCTGGAGCAGACCTAGGAGAAACCTCTGACGATGTCTTTGCTTGGGAAGAACTACCAAAATCAGTTGCCATTATTGGAGCTGGTTACATTGCGGTAGAACTAGCCGGTGTCCTCCATGCCCTTGGTGTTCAGACAGATCTCTTCGTTCGCGGTGATCGTCCCTTAAGAAAGTTTGATTCTTACATTGTCGATGGCTTAATGGAGGAGATGGACAAACAAGGATTGTCCCTCCATCCTCACAAGGTTCCTGTTCAACTCACAAAGGAAGAAAATGGTCAAATCCGTGTCTATTTCGAAGACCAAACATCTTTTGTTGCTGATCATATTATCTGGGCGACCGGCCGAAAACCAAACGTTCAGGACCTCCATCTAGAAGCTGCAGGTGTCACCTTAAATGAAAAAGGATTCATTGCAGTAGATGAATACCAAAATACCGTTGTCCCTGGCATCTATGCTCTTGGGGACGTCACAGGAGAAAAAGAATTAACCCCTGTCGCTATCAAGGCAGGGCGTACCCTATCCGAACGTCTCTTTAATGGAAAAACCGATGCTAAAATGGACTATTCAACCATTCCTACCGTTGTCTTCTCTCATCCCGCTATTGGTACAGTCGGTCTCACTCAAGAAGAAGCCGAAAAACAATATGGAAAAGAAGCTATCAAGGTCTACACTTCTAGTTTCGCCTCTATGTATTCAGCTGTGACCCAACATCGTCAGCTGGCTAAATTTAAACTCATCACTGCAGGACCAAAAGAAACCGTCGTCGGCCTTCATGGTCTTGGATATGGTGTAGACGAAATGATTCAAGGATTTGCCGTTGCCATCAAAATGGGAGCGACAAAAGCCGATTTCGATGCCACTGTCGCCATCCATCCAACCGGTTCCGAAGAATTCGTTACCATGCGCTAATATCAGAAAAGGTTTGTTTAACAAGCCTTTTCTGATGTTTAAATTTTAACTGATCATCACTGGAGCTACCATAGTCTAATCTTTCATTTTAACTTGATTACCTTACATTTTTGTAAGATAAGAGCTTTCGAAAGAATGAAAGCTAGCTTCACTAGTCATGCTTTTAATAAATCATATAAAAAAGAGAGTGGGACAGAAATCGGTCATTCGTTAGAATTCGATTTCGTCGTCCCACCTCCGCACAGTTGAGTGGGGCTGTAAAAACTGATGAAATCAGCCTAGTAGAGCCCACTCAACCACTGCGTCTTGCTCGACAATCCAAAGACAATTGAGAGGCTAGGATTTTTGTCCCAGCCTCTGTGTCTTCTTATGGTAAGATAGCAATAGCACGAACAGGTGAACCAGTTGCCTTGTCCCAATGAGGGAAGGCAATTGAAATCAAGGCACCGACTGCTGGTACTTGATCCAATTGGTTCAAGACTTCTACTTGATAGATATTTTGTTCCAAAAGGTAGTATTCATTGACCAAGCCATGTTCTGCTGCTGGAATACCAGCATCTGTATCGAAGGTCTCATGCCCCACCGCCTTAACATGGCGTTCATGGATCAAGAATTCCAAAGCTTCACGGCTCCATCCTGGACTTTGTTGAACCCCATTTTCATCTAGGTTGCGCATAGCATCTTGATCTGGCCAACGTTTTGACCAATCACTACGGAAGGCGACAAAAGCTCCTTCTGCAATTTGTCCATGTTCTGCTTCGAAATCCAAAATATCTTGTTTGCTCAAGATAAAGTTTGGATTGGCTGAAACTTCTTTCGATTTGTCGATGACATAAAGTGGCAAGAGGAGATCTTTGAGGTCAATCTCATCCAACCAACGGCCACCTTCTACAAAGTGAATCGGAGCATCGATATGCGTTCCGTATTGACCAACCACCGTAAATTTTTGAACATGGAAGCCATCTTTTAGTGTGAAGAGGTCTTCTTGTTGCAAGGCGGGAAGAGCTGGAAAGTGAGGACTTTCTGCATTGATTTGGTGACTCAAGTCTACCCACTTTTTAGCTTGCAATTCTTTGTAAATACTAAGTAAATCTGACATAAGGGTTCCTTTCCTATAAGTGCGACATGAAATAAACGAATAAGGTTATTATAACAGTCAATGTCAACATCCACAATGATTTGCCTTAATCTTGTTTTCTTGAATAGGATATAGTTTCAAGCTATAATTATAGAAAGCATCAAAAAAGAGGCTAGGACAAAAGTCCTAGCCTCTCAATTGTCTTTGGATTGTCGAGCAAGACGCAGTGGTTGAGTGGGCTCTACTAGGCTGATTTCATCAGCTTTCACAGCCACACTCAACTGTGCGGAGGTGGAACGACGAAATCGAATTCTAACGAATGACCGATTTCTGTCCCACTCTCTTTCTTACTCTGTCCATTACTGTTTAAATGCATCTAACAGAACTTGGAATTCTTCATTAGTGAGCGTAATCCCCTTGCCCATCTTCGTATGGTCTGGACTCCAAGTGCGGATATCATATTTAGCAGGTGCTCCATTAAAGCTCACCCGGTTTAACTCCTTGGTCCATCCCTTTTCATTTTCAGATAACACCAAGAGTTGTTCTTCAATTTCAAAACTAAAATCTGCCATGAATACTCCTTTCAATGTCTTTCACCTTAATAATTCGTAAAAAATTTTACAAAATGAATGAAATTTTCTATAATATATTGTATCAACTTATGGAGAATTATGCTATGAAAAGATTTCTTGAGCTTCTCAAGGACCGAGCGAATGAATTTTTTAACGATAAAACCTCCCAACCAGCCCCACTAGAGGATGATAAAATTATTCAGATTATTGAACTGGCCCTTCGAAAAAAACAAGGAGTCCATGTCATTTTCCAAAATAAAAGCTTTACAGGCGATATCGTGAAATATGATCAGGAACGAAAACAACTCATTGTCAAGAATTTTAAAAAGAGTATGTCAACCATCATTCGAATTTCTGACATTCAAAAGATTAGTCTCGTTCCACATACGATTCGAATCGCACAACAAAAAACACCGTAAACTTCCAAGCTTGGGAAGCATGCGGTGTTTTTTTTTACGTTTTAGGCACGAACCGTTTGGCTGGTTCCATCTTCTTTATAGAGGTTGATCAAGCCTTCTTTAAGAGCACGGATCATATCACCTGGTTCAACTGGTGTTGGCATATGAATGGTCAATAACTCCATCGGATTTGGAGCCCGATCAATTTTATTGCCCTTGGCATCATGCAAATCTTCAATCACCGTTTCAAAATGACGGAACCCAGGTCCATAAAATTCCACTTGGTCTCCTTCATTGATGACATTCCGTTGTCGAATGGTCGCAATTTGCTTGTCCGCATCATAGGCTACCACTTCTCCGACAAACTTGTACTCTGGAATCTTCCGACGAGCCCCAAACAGTTGCTCGTTTTCAGATGGTGTTCCGTAATAGAATCCGGTAGCTAACTCACGTTGGGCTACCTTCCACATCTCATCAATCAAGTCTTGCTTAATCGCTTCAAACTTCTCAGGACTTTCCAAATAAGCATCAACAGCCGCCTTGTAGCAATTCGTTACGGTAGAGACATAGTGAATGGACTTCATCCGACCTTCAATCTTAAGGCTGTCCACTCCATTTTCAATCATATCAGGGATATGGTCAATCATCGACATGTCCACAGCTGACATCGAGAATTCTTCAGGGATTTCCCCTTTGAGACTCTTGCGTTCTTGGCCAAATGGCATATCGTAGAGATCGTACTTCCAACGACAAGATTGGGAACATCCTCCACGGTTGGCATCCCGCATACTCATATGATTGGACAAAGTACAACGGCCAGAGTAGGAAATACACATTGCTCCGTGAACAAAGGCTTCAATTTCAACATCTGTCCGCTTACGAATTTCAGCTAGTTCTGCCATCGAAACTTCCCGAGCCAAAACGACCCGTGTCAAGCCCAAGTCTTTCCAAAACTCGAGAGTTTCATAGTTAGTCGCACTAGCTTGAGTAGAGAGGTGAATTTCCAAGCCAGGTGCTTCTGTCGCTGCGATGGTAATCAAGGCAGGGTCTGAAACAATGACCGCTGCGATTCCGATATCCCGTAAGCGACGAAACCATTCACCAGCTCCAACTTCATTTCCTTCATGCATGACCATATTGGCTGCAACATAGACCTTGGCTCCATACTTGGCCGCAAATTGGACTCCTTCTTCCATTTGCTCGAAAGTGAAGTTCCCTGCACGGCTACGAAGACCATAGGCCTGACCACCGATGAAGACAGCATCCGCACCATAGCGCACAGCAACCTTTAGTTTTTCAAGTGTTCCCGCAGGTGATAGAACCTCAGGACGTTTCAATTGTTTTGTCATCATATCTCCTAGTATATTACAAGTATATTAGTTAGATTATCAATCTTGTCTATTTTATAGCAAATCCAGTCGAAAGGCAATGGTTTGGGAATTGTTTTGACAATTCTCATTCTTTACCATCACTAAAAAGGAAGGCCCGCACTCCTGGCAGGCTTTTCTCCTTTATTTAACCATGTCTGGATCGTAATCATAAAATCCAGTGTCAAGGAAACGATTCTTAGGATGCAATTGGTGAATCTGCTCATCCAATAAGAAGGCTTGATCAGATGTGAAAGTCCCAGCTTCTAGAAGCTCACGTGCTTTCACAAAACACTTGGCAATTTCCACAAAGTTTTGACCAGGTGTATAAATCCCCTCTAACTTCCAGTGGGTGAAACCATGCTCCACTAACTCAGAGAGTTTGGTCATCAAATCCAGGTCATTATTGGCAAAAATATGAGTTCCATGCTTGTCCTCAAAGATAGAATAGTGGCTTTCTGGATCTCCTGGTTCTGCCAAAAAGAGATCGCGCTCTCTCGTCTTTTCGTCATCGATGTGCGTAAAATTGTAGTAATTCTGCAAAAGAGGGCGTTTGGAATGATGAATCACACTGGCCCCATAAACCAATACTTCAGCAGGAATCTCTAAGATTTCTGGCATCTTGAAAAGCTCTGCAGATGGGATTTCTCGAGCAAGAACTGCTTCTGAAGCACCAGCCTTTTGTCCCCAGAAATTGATCTGACGGCTACTTGTCACCATGGTAGAAGCATCATAAATGGTTTTAAAGCTGTAGCCATCCCGCTTCAATACATAAAAGACGCCTGCATCTCCTACCGTGATATAATCGACGTTAATCGAAGCAAGGAAATCTAAAAATGGTTTGATACGATCCATCATGTCTTGGTGCATCAAGGCATTGACAGCCACTGTCATTTCCTTACCTGCCGCATGGACTAGATCAGAAATTCGACTTAATTCGTCATACGAGAAAGTGTGAGGAAGTCGTAATCCAAATTCCTTTTCTCCGACATAAATACGGTCCACACCTACTTCTAGAAGGGCTTGAACCTGTTCAATACTTTCAGCTGTAGCTGTAATAATTATCTTTTTCATGAAAACTATTATACCAAAAAAGTCATTTTGCTCTCTAAATTTCTTAATTTTGTAAAAATTGTAACAGTTTTGTAACATTTCTATGCTTGAAAACGTGTTAAAATAATAGAGTACTGTTAGGAGAGAGAAATATGCCCGCAAGAAAACTTAGAGTTGTTGAAGAATACGACTATGTCGAAGTCCCTCTTCAACAAGAGAATACAACAACTAATTATGATTTTAACCTTGATACTGAACCAGCTCCGCAATTAAGTGAGCTACTATTTTTCCTTAATATTGCTGTGTTTTGTGTCTTAACTGTTTTATTTAGTTTCGTCTTTTTATCAATGAAGATGAATACCTTTTTTGCTTTTGCCTCAGCAATTGCTTGTAGTTTGGGAAGTATCCAAGCTTTCCGCATTTTCCAGTTAAAACGGAAAAAGGACTAAGATGAATTTTTTAGCCTCCTTCGGGAGGCTTTTTGGCATTTCCCATCCACGTTTGTCATTGTATAAGAGAAATCCCTCACCAATGGTGAGGGATTATTTTATTCTTCTTCTACAGCTGTTTCTTTGATCTCTTCTTCCACTTCTGGAAGAGCTGTTTCTTCTTCCAATTCAAGGACAATCTCTTCACTTTCTTTTTCCTGTTTAGGCTGGAAAGGACTTGCTTGATTGCCGGTCTTTTGCTGGATTTTTTCCTTAATCGTTTGGATAGCATCTTGTGAAAATTCTACCACATCCTGCGTCTTATCTTTCACTGTCTCGATAACAGTGTCTTTGTTGATCTCGCCACTTTCAACTTTTTCCTTGGTTTGCTGAATAGCGTCTGATGCTTGCTTGGATAGTTCCATTGCAGATTGTTTCACAGAATCATGAACTTCTTGTGGATTCTCTTGGTATTCTTTTACAAAACCTTTGACTTTACCAGTCAACTCTTTCCCTTTTTTGGTTGTCAGGAAGTAGGCTGCGGATGCGCCAGTGATCGTTCCAATTAATAATGATGATAAACGTCCCATAAGGTACCTCTTTTCTTATTTAAATAATTTCATAGCCATGCGAGCTGCTTTTAATCCGACGGATGTTTTAACAGTCTTTCCACCAACAACGACAGCTTTTTTGCTAATCTGACGTGCTTGATCATTCAGATCCGACACAGATACAGATAAATCTGCCACTGCTGTGAAGAGTGGATCAATGGTTGCAACTTTTTGATTCAAATCTTCTGTCAAAACATTCACTTTTGCTAACAACTCATTGGTTTGGTGTAAGGTTACATTTACATCTGATGTCAAGGTCTTAATCGTTACTTGAGTCTCATCTACAACTTTTCCAATCTTTGAAAACAAGATAATCAAGTAGATGACCAAAACTACTAAAGCTAACCCTAAAAGCCCATAGGCAATTTCAATAAACATTTCTTTTCTCCTTAATCTATTTCCGTTCTATAAAATGGTGCATTCTTTTTTCGTTGATAGATCATGATGCTGATTCCAAGCAGGATGAGGACCAGGGAAAGCCATTGTGAAACTCGAATTCCCAAAAACATCAAGCTATCTGTCCGCATTCCTTCAATAATCATTCGACCAAAGCCATACCAGATTAGATAGAAAGCAGTAATTTCGCCCTTTCTCAACAGTTTCGGACGACGACGCAAGTAAAGAATCAGCACAAAACCAAGCAAGTTCCAACAAGATTCATATAAGAAGGTCGGTTGACGGTAATGTCCATCAATAAACATCTGATTCCGAATGAAAGAAGGTAAATAATCTAAATTCTTAACAATGGCTCCGTAGGCTTCTTGGTTAACAAAATTGCCCCAACGGCCAATACTTTGAGCAATCATGACACTCGGTGCAGCGATATCTAAAAAATCAACTGGGTCAATCAAACGACTGCGTGAAAATAGGTAGAGGACTAGAGCCCCTGCCAGGAGTCCACCATAGATAGCAATCCCACCGTTCCATACGGCAAAAATCTCTCCTGGGTGTTCCCTGTAATAAGACCATTGAAAAATAACATAGTAAAGACGGGCCCCTATGATCGCTACTGGAAAAGCAATCAGAATGAAATCAATAATATCGTCTGACTCTATCCCTTTACGAGGGGCTTCTTTCATAGACAGGATAACCGCCAAAAGGAGACCGAGGACGATACAAATCGCATACCAGCGAATGCTAAAGGGACCAAGTTGAATGGCTACTGGATTCATACTTTCACCTCATTCTGATCAATCAACTGGGTCAATCGATCTTCAAAGGTTTTAGTAGCATCATATCCCATTTCTTTGGCGCGGTAGTTCATTGCTGCTGCCTCAATGACAACGGAAATATTGCGACCTGTCTTAACAGGGATGCGAATTCTTGGAATAGTCACTCCACAGAACTCAATTTCTTCTGCATTATTGCCAAGACGATCGTAGGTTTGTTCCTTGGTGTAGTTTTCTAAATAGACCGCGATTTGAACCTGTGAAGAATCTTTCACAGCACTGGCACCATAGAGACTCATAACATCAATGATCCCTACTCCCCGAATCTCTAGCATATGACGTAGAATTTCAGCAGGCTCACCCCACAAGGTCATCTCATCACGGGCGAAGACATCTACCCGGTCATCTGCTACCAAACGATGCCCTCGTTTGACGAGCTCTAAACCAGTCTCACTCTTCCCGATTCCACTATCTCCTTGGATCAGAACCCCCATGCCATAGATATCCATCAAGACACCATGGACACTAGTTCTTTCCGCAAGGAGAGAATCTAGGTAGCTTGATAGTTCACCAGATAGGCGACTAGTTGGAACGCGACTGCTTAAAATCGCGATTTGCTTTTCCTCTGCAGCACGGAGCATTTCTTCAGGAACCTCTAGATCCCGCGCGATGATGAGTACCGGTGTTTCCGGCTGGAACATCTTTCTCAAAACTTGGTGACGATTGTGGGAGGTCATCTTGATGAGGTAAGACCACTCTTTCATCCCAACCAATTGAATTCGTTCTGGAGTATAGTAATCAAAATATCCTGTCATTTCAAGTCCAGGACGTGAAATATCTGCCGTTGTGATTTCTTTTTCAAATAGGCTTTCATTGCCGTACACAACCTTCAAACGAAGCTTATCAATTAAATCTCGGACTGTTATTGCCATAGGCTTCTCCCTTTTTGTTTTCTCTTACTATTATAGCAAATTATCCCAGGTAAGACTTGCTCAAGCATCTTTTTTTAGTATCAAAACTGATGCTATTATTCTCACACTCATTCCAGTACTCTTTGATGTTTCTCTTTATCCTTGTTATCCCATATTTCTATCGTTTCTTCATTTGAAAAAAAAGATGAGAGTGGGACAGAAATCGGTAATTCGTTGGAATTCGATTTCGTCGTCCCACCTCCGCACAGTTGAGTAGGGCTGTAAAAGCTGATGAAATCAGCGTAGTAGAGCTCACTCAACCACTGCGTCTTGCTCGATAATCCAAAGACAATTGAGAGGCTAGGACTTTTGTCCCAGCCTCACATTCTTATTCGATTCATGAAAATTCTTTAAAAGAATGGATCATCGTCTTTGATTACTTGTGCATCCTTCCGTTTGCGAGGTCCGAGGCCATACTTTTCTCTTTCAAGATCTTCTTTATACGGCAAGGAGAAGGCACATAGGCAATAAATAGCCAAGCCTACAAGCCCATAAGCATGAAAGATACTAAAGAGCACAAAGAGAAAACGCAATAGGTTTGCATCGAGCCCAAATCGATCCGCTAGTCCAGCAAATACTCCGAAAACGATTCTGCCTCGACGTAATTTATAAAAAGTTGGATTCAAGGGCATACCTCCTATTATTTTAGAACAGTATATCCCGAAATCAAGTCACTGTCATCCGACTCAAGGCCGATTTCCTGGATCAATTGTCCCTTGATACTTAAGTAGTCCTCGACACCGACCACAGCGGTACTTTTGCAGATCAATCTGCCGCTTTCTCCTGAATTCTTGCCCACAGCTCGTACAAACATAAATCTTATAGTTTCCCTTATCAACTGAAGGGGCATACCGCAAGCCGTCTACCTTTTTGAGTAAGGCCTTGAAATCTTGATCCTGGTGGCGATAGCCCTTTTTCATATAGTAGAGATGGTAGTGACACAACTCATGACGGACAATCTTTCGAAAAATCTCCCAGCCAAATCTTTCTAGGATTCTAGGATTGAAATCCAGATGACCATCTTTAGGAAAGAAGCGACCGCCGGTCGAACGCAAGCGAGGGTTCCAGATCGCTTGGTGAAGAAAAGGGTGAGCAAAATCTTCCAGCGATACTTCTTGAACGTATTTAGTCAGATTCATGTGGTGCCAAGAGGGAAAGATTCACTTTTTCCCGTTCTAAATCAATCTTGTAGACCCAAACGGTCACTAGGTCGCCAACTGAAACAACTTGACTTGGATGCTTGATAAATTGCTGACTCATCTGTGAAATGTGGATCAAACCATCTTCATGAATCCCAATATCGACAAAGGCTCCAAAGTCAACAACATTGCGGACAACTCCTTCTAGTTTTTGACCAATCTTCAAGTCTTTCAAATCAAGAACATCCTGGCGAAGGACAGGAGCATCAAAAGAATCACGTAAATCGCGACCTGGTTTGAGAAGATCTGCGACAATATCTTTCAAGGTTTCAGGGCCAATTTCAAGTTCCTGGGCCATAGAAACCGTGTCAATTTGTTTCAACTTGGCTTGGGCCTCTTCATCCATCTCCTTGATGCCTAGTAAGGTAAAGAGCTTCTTCACTGCAGGGTAACTTTCTGGATGGACCCCTGTCCGATCGAGGAAATTCTCACTTTCTGGGATCCGTAAGAAACCAGCTGCTTGTTCAAAAGCCTTGGCTCCCAGACGAGGAACCTTTTTAATCTGTGCCCGAGAAGTGATCAACCCTTCTTCTTCCCGGTACTTCACGATGTTCTCAGAAATGGTTTTATTGAGACCAGCCACGTGAGACAAGAGGGCTGGACTAGCAGTGTTAATATTAACTCCGACTTGGTTTACCACGGTATCGACTACGAAATCAAGGCTTTCAGATAATTTCTTCTGGCTGACATCATGCTGGTACTGGCCGACTCCGATAGATTTTGGATCAATCTTAACCAACTCAGCCAGTGGATCCTGCAAACGACGGGCAATGGAGATGGCTGAGCGCTTTTCAACTGTCAGTTCTGGAAACTCATGGCGAGCCAATTCACTAGCTGAATAGACAGATGCCCCGCTCTCGTTCACAATGACATAGCTGACATTTGGAACTTCCTTGAGAACTTCCGCAACAAAGGCTTCGCTCTCTCGACTAGCCGTCCCATTCCCAATCGCAATAATTTCTACGCCGTATTCACGAATCAAACGCTTCAGCTCTTCTTTCGCCGCCTCAATTTGTGCTGGTTTAGCTGGTGCAACAGGATAAATCACCTGAGTGGTCAACATCTTTCCTGTCTGATCGACAACAGCCAACTTGGCTCCTGTCCGGAAAGCTGGGTCAAAGCCTAAGACCACGCGCCCTTTGAGGGGAGCAATCAACAAGAGGTGACGAAGATTTTCAGAGAAAAGTTGAATGGCCCCATCTTCTGCCACTTCTGTCAATTCTGTCCGAATCCGACGCTCCATAGCTGGTAGCATCTTCTTTTTCAGAGCCTGGCTGATAACTTCTTCGATGTAGCCATTTTTCGATTTAAATCGGGCTTCAAAATGACGAATCAAACGGTCTACAGGATGCTCAAATCCAACCTTTAATACTCCTAATTTCTCTCCACGGTTTAAGGCAAGAGTCCGGTAGCCCTGCATATTTGCAATCTTCTCAGAAAAATCATAATAAATCTGGAAGACTTGCTTCTCGTCTTTGCTCTCATCCTTCAAGCTAGAGGTTATCAAGGAGTGTTTGCGAATCTCCTGGTAAGTGAGGTTACGCAATTGCGGGTCTTCTGCAATCGCTTCGACTAAAATATCGATTGCTCCAGAAATGGCATCTTTTACAGTTGGAAAAGCTTCTGATAAAAATCCCTCTGCTGCTATTTCCAAATCCTTTTGATCTTGCAAAATCATCCGAGCAAGCGGGAAGAGCCCTGCCTCACGCGCAATCGTAGCCTTGGTCCGGCGTTTTTCCTTGTAGGGAAGATACAACTCTTCCACATCTGCCAATTTTTCAGCTTGCTCAATCGCTTCTTTTAGGGCTGGAGTGAGTTTCCCAAGCTCTTCAATCTTGGCTAGGACAGTTTCTTTCCGATCAGCCAAGGCTGTCAAAGACTTGTCCATATCGATAATAGCCTTGATCGCCACTTCATCTAGATTCCCCGTAGCATCTTTTCGATATCGGGCAATAAAGGGGATAGTGGATCCCTCTGCTGTTAAGGTCAAAACGGTATCAATTTGTTTGAGACTCACGCCCAATTCCTGGGCTATTTTTTCATATTTTTCCATAGCTTCTATTATACCATAGAAAGCTCTCTATTCCGCCCTTCCGTCCTGTTTTTGCACTTGATTTCCCCTCTTTTCTGAGAATTTGATATAATGAGAAAAAAAAGAAAAGGAGACCTATTCATGGCTATTAAATTTTCAAAAACAGACGATTTAGACAAACTCTTTGAGGAATTTGCCGTTTTCCCAGATCCCCCTCAAGCCACTTTCCCAGATGAGAAGAAGGAAGCAACTAAAGGGCAAAAAGTACAGAAGGATTCTGACAAATGAATTTCTTTCAGCAGTTGCCAACTAGTGTCCTTCAAGCTGGAGCAATTTTTCTTTCGATTATGATTGAAGCCCTTCCTTTTGTTCTGATTGGAAGTCTGATTTCAGGGGCAATCGATGTCTACATCACCCCTGAAAAAGTTTATCGAGCTCTCCCTAAAAATAAATGGGGAAGAATTTTGTTTGGGACCTTGATTGGTTTTATTTTCCCTTCCTGTGAGTGTGGCATCGTCCCTATTATCAATCGCTTTTTAGAAAAGAAGGTCCCTAGCTATACAGCTGTGCCCTTTCTAGTAACAGCGCCAGTTATTAACCCCATTGTGCTCTTTGCCACCTATTCCGCCTTTGGCAATTCTTTTCAAATGGCTCTCTTACGAGCTATCGGCTCTATCTTGGTAGCGACTGTTCTGGGTATTTTCCTAGGATTTTTCCAAACCGCTTCTATTCAACGGGCCAACCGCAAGGAAGTCCATATACATGACTTTTCTAAACTATCTGCTGCTCAACGCTTTTTCCAAGTATTTGTGCAGGCCATTGATGAGTTTTTCGACACTGGACGGTATCTGGTCTTTGGTTGTTTGTTTGCCAGCGTGGTTCAGGTCTATGTGCCAACTCGAGTGCTGACTTCTATTTCAGCGACACCACTCTTAGCTATTCTCCTCCTCATGCTTCTTTCCTTCCTGCTCTCATTGTGTAGTGAGGCAGATGCCTTTATTGGCTCCTCCCTCCTCTCTAGTTTTGGCTTAGCTCCTGTCCTAGCCTTCCTGGTTATCGGTCCCATGCTAGATGTCAAGAACCTCTTGATGATGAAGAATTATCTGACCAATCGCTTTATTGTCCAATTTATTAGCATCGTCAGCCTAGTTGTCTTGGTTTATGCTTGGTTTGTGGGGGTGGTCCTATGATTCGATTTCTCATTTTAGCAGGCTATTTCGAACTGACTATGTATTTGCAGCTTTCTGGTAAGCTCAACCAATACATTAATATGCATTATTCCTATTTAGCCTATATCTCTATGATTCTTTCCTTCCTTTTGGCTGTCGTCCAGCTCTATATTTGGATGAAGAATCTGCCCGTTCATAGTCACCTAACCAGTAAAAAAGCCAAAGTCATGAGTATCATTTTACTCCTGATTCCTTTGATCGTTGGAATTGGTTTCCCGACAGTGACCTTGGATTCCCAAACGGTTTCAGCCAAGGGCTATCATTTCCCCATCGCAGCTGGCTCTTCTAAGGATATTCAAAACGACGAAGGAACAACCAACCAATATCTCAAGCCTGACACAAGCAGTTATTTTACCAAGTCTGCTTATGAATCCGAGATGAGAGCTGCAGCTAAGAAGTACCTCAAGCAAGATCATATCCAGATCACGACAGAAAACTACATGGAAGTCATGGAAGTTATCTACGACTATCCAGATGAATTTGCTGGAAAAACCTTTACCCTAACCGGCTTTATTTATAAGGATCCTCAAGATCCGGGTAGCCAGTTCCTTTTCCGTTTTGGGATTATCCACTGTATCGCCGACTCAGGAGTCTATGGTCTGTTGACCAAAGGAGCCTCCCAAACCTATGACGATAATACTTGGGTCCAAGCTACTGGAACTCTAAAGATCCAATACCATAAACAGCTTGGCCAAAGTCTTCCGGTCTTAGACATAAGGGAAGCTCATCAGGTAGAAAAACCCGCCAATCCTTATGTTTATCGGGTATTCTAGGCAGTCTATCACTCTGCAGGTTGTGACCTTTTGGTCCAACCTTTTTTTGTGCTTTCTTCTCCTTTTATTTCCTATGAAAGTCAGAATACTTTTACTTTCAAAGAGAAATTTTCTGAATTTTATGGTAGAATATGGTTTATCAAGTTAGAAAATAGGTATGAACATGTCTTCAAAAGTAATTGTAACCATTTTCGGGGCTAGTGGAGATTTAGCTCACCGCAAACTCTACCCTTCCCTTTTTAGACTCTATAAAGCTGGTAATCTTTCAGAGCATTTTGCAGTGATTGGAACAGCTCGTCGTCCTTGGAGCAAAGAATACTTTGAATCAGTTGTCGTTGACTCCATTTCGGATTTAGCAGATAGTCCTGAACAGGCGCAAGAATTCGCTAGCCACTTTTACTACCAAAGCCACGATGTTAATGATACCGAGCACTACATCAAGCTTCGTGAACTCCAAAATCAGCTCAATGACACCTACCAAGCTGACCACAATAAACTCTTCTTCCTATCCATGGCACCCCAGTTCTTTGGAACCATTGCCAAACATTTGAAATCTGAAGGAATTGTGGATGGAAAAGGCTTTGAGCGTCTAATCGTAGAAAAACCATTTGGAACTGACTTAGAAACAGCCAGTCAGCTCAACAAAGAACTGGAAGAAACCTTTGAGGAAGAGCAAATTTTCCGAATTGATCATTACCTTGGTAAAGAAATGATCCAGTCTATTTTTGCCCTCCGTTTTGCCAATCTAATCTTTGAAAACATTTGGAACCATGACTATATCGACAATGTCCAAATCACCTTTGCAGAACGTCTGGGTGTGGAAGAGCGTGGTGGCTACTATGATGAATCTGGTGCCCTCCGCGACATGGTTCAAAACCATACCCTTCAATTGCTTTCTCTCTTAGCGATGGACAAACCAGCTTCCTTCACCAAGGAAGACATCCGTAAAGAGAAGGTAAAAGTTTTTGAACAATTGGTCAATCCTTCTGAAGAAGAATTAAAGAAATTGTTTATTCGAGGCCAGTATCGTTCTGGAAAAATCCAAGGGAAAAAGGACATCTCTTACCGTAGTGAACCAAATGTCAACCCTGAATCCATGACCGAAACCTTTGCTTCTGGTGCCTTCTTTGTGGATAGTGATCGCTTCCGTGGAGTACCTTTCTTCTTCCGTACAGGAAAACGTCTCACAAAAAAGGGAACCCATGTGAATGTGGTCTTTAAACAGATGGACTCTATTTTTGGTCAAGAAATTGAACCCAATGTGCTGACCATCTACATCCAACCAAACGAAGGCTTCTCTCTCTCTGTCAACGGGAAAGAAGTCGGCGAGCAATTCCAGATCGCTCCGATATCCTTGGATTATGAAACTGATGCGACAGCGACCGGTGCTTCTCCAGAGCCTTACGAAAAGTTAATCTATGATGTCTTAAATAATGACTCTACCAACTTTAGCCACTGGAACGAAGTAAAAGCATCTTGGAACTTGATTGACCGGATTGAGAAATTATGGGCAGAAAATCAAGTCCCTCTTCATGAGTACAAATCTGGAACCATGGGACCTCAAGCATCCTTCGACCTCTTGAAGGATTACAATGCTGAATGGGTCTGGCAACCAACGATTGAAGAATAATCTATCCATCTTACAAATAATACAACTGAAAAGAGGCTGGGACAAAAGTCCTAGCCTCTTTTCAGTTGTATTTGGATTGTCGAGCAAGACGCAGTGGTTGAGCGGGCTCTACTACGCAGGTTTCATCAGCTTTTACAGCCCTACTCAACTGTGCGGAGGTGGGATGACGAAATCGAATTCTAACGAATTACCGATTTCTGTCCCACTCTCTTTTTGTTTATATCAAGCCTTCTAACAAGCCACGCATAAAGTTCTCAGAATTGAATTCACCGATGTCATCGATTTTTTCACCAAAACCAATTAATTTTACAGGAATATCCAACTCTTCTCGGATTGCAAGGACCACTCCTCCTCGAGCTGTTCCATCAATTTTAGTGAGGACGATTCCAGTAATAGGCGTGATCTTGGAGAATTCCTTGGCTTGGACCAGAGCATTCTGTCCTGTGGAAGCATCTAATGCCAAGAAGGTTTCGTGAGGGGCTGTAGGATCCACCCTCTTGATAATGCGACCAATTTTTTCTAATTCAGCCATCAGATTGTCTTTGTTCTGAAGGCGACCAGCAGTATCAATCATCAAAACATCGACTTGCTCTGCCACGGCCCGTTCCATTCCATCAAAGACGACACTTGCAGGATCTGACTTTTCAGGACCAGTGACAACAGGCACATCCACACGGCGTCCCCATTCAGCTAACTGAGCAACGGCACCTGCCCGGAAGGTATCTGCTGCGACCAACATCACTTTTTTCCCTTCCTTCTTGTACTTATGAGCTAGTTTTCCGATAGAGGTTGTTTTCCCAACGCCATTCACTCCCACAAAGAGCATGACCGTCAAGCCATCTTTAAAGTTAATTTGCTCATTGTATTGGCCATCTTTTTCGTAGAGATCCACCAATTTTTCAATGATCACGCGACGCAAGACATCCGGTTTCTTGGCATTTTCCAAACGGGCTTCATAGCGGAGCTCTTCTGTCAGATTCGAAGCGACCTGGACCCCTACGTCACTCATAATCAAGAGTTCTTCTAACTCTTCAAAGAAATCTTCGTCGACAGAACGGAAGTTGGCAAAGAAAGCATTAAGAGCTGCTCCAAAGCCGGTCCGAGTTTTCTTTAAGCTCCGATTGTATTTTTCTTGAACCGTTTCTGTAGGTTCAGCAATCTCTGGCTCACTTGCAGGTTCTTCTACTAAAGATTCTTCCTCAGTCTCTTCTGAAATCTCGGATTCACCAGTAGGTTCTTCTACAGGCGATCCCACTTCAAGCTCTTCGGTTCCTTCCTCAGAACTTTCAGCAATTTCTTCTTCAAGGATTGGTGCTTCGCTTACCACATCCAATTCTAGCACACCTTCAGGCTCTTCTTCCACTAGTTTGTCAGACTCTTGAGAAGGGCTTGAAGTCTCAGAAGTTGTTTCAGCCTTTACAAGAACTTCCTCTTCCAGGGCTTCTTGGACAAGATCTGAAGAAGAGTCTGGGTGCTCCTCATCAACACCCACTTCTTGTAGAGCTTCTGCATCTAAAGTCTGATCTTCAGTCACAGGGGAAGTCTCAGATACTTCCTCAGGAGAGGTTTCCTGCTCTACTTGAGAAGGTGCCTCTTCTTCGACAGCTGTTTCTTGATTTACAGGCTCTTCTAAAGGCACTTTTTCACTAGATGCTTTCGACTCTTGAGATGGTCTCGCTGATTCGGCAGCCATTCGCTCTTTTAATTCAGCATAGTAGGCTTCCATTGCCGAAATCTTAGCCTCATCACTTTGTGAAGGCTTATTTGATACCGGCTCAGCTGGCGAGCTTGCTTCTTCCTCGCTTCCCCCAATCTCTTCTGTAAGATCTTGGGTTTGTGGTTTTGTTTCTTCTTTTCTTCCAAATAGTCGGTCAAATAATCCCATTATTGACCCTCCTTCAATACATATTCTTCAATCGCTCTTCCGACTGCATCTTGATCATTGGTGTAGTCCGAGACTAGAGTGGCAATCTCCTTCACCTCATCCACCGCATTGGCCATAGCGATTCCGAGTCCTGCCCATTTTAACATGCTGGCATCATTGGCTTCATCACCGCAAGCCATGACTTGACTAGCATCGATCCCTAAATACTCCACCAAGGCCTCCAAGCCTCTATCCTTTTGAACTCCTTTGGGGCACCATTCCAAGAGCATGTCCCTTGATTTAAAAATCTCAAAACGCTCCCCTAATTCAGGAGAAATCTTTGGAATAGCGCTATCCAAATAGTCCTGATGAAAGGCTGTCACACACTTGTTATAGGAAATCTGACTGGACAAATCTTCAATAGAAACGGGAATAAAGTTCAAGTAAGGATTATAGAGAGGGTAAAGAGATTCTTGATCAGATACAAGTGTATAAACAACCCCTTCGCTGATGGCATCTAGGGGCAAACCAAGGTCCTCTGTCTCTTCATAAATCCGAAGGACATCATCTCGAGAGAAAACTGTTTTGGCAATGATCTCTCCTGTATTCTTTTGTACCAAGCCTCCATTAAAGGTAATGGTGAATTCATCTGACAAGCCGGCAGTCCCAATCTCTTGAAGCAGAAAATCCATAGCCTTGAGGGGACGACCCGTCGTCAAAACTACCTTGACCCCTTTTTCTTGAGCTGCACGAATGGCAGCTAAGTTCCGAGGGGAGATTTTCTTCTCTGAGTTTAAGAGAGTACCGTCCAAGTCTAGTGCGATAACCTTAATCTGACTCATAATTCTTCCTCCATGAAGCGAAGGATAGATCCTGTCGAATGGTGAGCTAATACTTTTTCAGCCAATTCCAAAATCTCTGGACGGGCATTTTCTGGCGCAATTGGATGGCCAACAACCTGCATCATATGAAGATCATTGAGGTTATCCCCAAAAGCTAGGACTTGATCTCGACTAATGCCTAGCTGATCCATTAGTGCTTGGATGGCGACTCCCTTGTCCACATAATCCAAGACAATATCAATGCACTCATAACCAGTGGTCATAGCCTTAACACCCTCAACATTTTGGGTAACCCAGGCTTCCCCTTCCGCTAATACTTCTTGGTCAAAATTGGTGGTCATCTTAAAGACAAGATCATCAATTTCTGAAAAATCAGACACCATTTGAATATTTTCATTGTAGTTTTGTGAAGCAGCTAGATAGTCTGGATCAACGGTTTTTAGAACATAGCTCCCACGTTTTCCCGTTAACAAGCACTTATTTTTATCAAAATAAGGACTTTCTTGTAACTTGGCAAACATGGCTTGGTAAAATTCAGGACTCATGGTCGCTTCATAGACATCTTCACCATGAAACTCAACAACACTGCCGTTTTCAGCTATAAAAATAATCTGATCCTGAACCTCTTTAAAGATTGTCTTCAAAGAGAGGAGAGCCCGACCACTTGCTACCGCAAAGTAGATCCCTTTTTTTTGAAACTTCTTTAATACCTTTAGGAATAAAGCTTGATCAAATTGATGATTTTCATCCAAAAAGGTCCCATCCATGTCTGTTGCGACTAATTTAATTTCCATTATCCATTCCTTCTATATCTTTCAGCTTCACAGATACAATCTTAGAGACTCCAGATTCTTGCATGGTCACTCCGTAGATGGAATCTGCTGCCGCCATGGTTCCCTTACGGTGGGTGACCACAATAAACTGACTTTCCTTATCAAAACGATTGAGGTAATCCCCAAAACGTTTAACATTGGCCTCGTCTAGAGCCGCTTCTACCTCATCCAAGATGACAAATGGAATAGTCTTGACACGAATGATTGAGAAGAGCAGCGCCAATGCTGACAAAGCTTTCTCCCCACCACTCATCAAATTCAAGGATTGAATTTTCTTACCTGGCGGTTGAACAGAAATCTCGACCCCAGCTGACAAGAGATCCCCATCCGTCAAGATGAGATCTGCTGATCCTCCCCCAAACATCTGTTTAAAGGTGATTCGGAAGGATTCACGAATCGCTTCAAACGTAGACTTAAAGCGTTCTTTCACCTCATCATTCATATCATTAATGGTTTCAAGAAGAAGATTCTTCGCTGCCAAGACATCTTCTCGTTGACCAGAAAGGAAATCAAACCGAGTCTTGACCTCATCGTATTGTTCGATAGCATCAATATTGACAGGTCCTAAGGCTTTAATCGCTTTCTCCAAGTCTTTTAAGACTTGCTCAGACTGGGCTAGATTTTCTAGTTCGTTGGCCTGATTAGATGCCTCTTCAAAACTCATCTTGAATTCATCGGTCAGAGCTAACATCAATTTATTTAGCTTATCCGCCAAGCGATCACGATTGGATTCTGCTTTGGCCTGTAGGCGAATCCACTCCTCATTTTGACGACGGGCTTGTTCCATATGACCCGCTACATCTTCAGACTGGCCTTCCAAATCCTCTAATTCAAATTGCTTACGAATCACAGCTTGCTCCAGAGCGGTTTTCTCTTGAAGGGTTGCTTGCAGTTGTTTTTCAAGGACAGAAACATCGATTTGCTCATGTCGATCTTCTCCCTGCTCAATCGCATATTGGAGAGCTTGGATTTCCCGTTCAGTAGAAGCCAACTCTTGCTGCAAGCGTTCGGCATCTGTCTGGTCATAGGTCAATCGACTCTTCAACTCTGTTTTCTGTAATTGGAGCTTGGCAATGGTTGCTCGTAAATTTTCAATTTTCTCAACAACGACATCTTTATTGAGCTTGACTTCTTCAATCTCAGCAGTAACTTGCTCTTTTTCCGCCTCAATTTCTTTCAGTCGCGCTTGCAAGTGATCCCGTTTTTGGAGGAGCTCCTGGTCGCTACCTTCATCCAGCTCTGTACGGATAAGTTCTAACAGTTCTTGGGCATCCAGGAGTTGCTGGTGAGCTTGCTCAAAAGCCAGTTGAAGACGTTGCTCTTCTAATCGAGCTCCTTCTCCTTGGGCTTTCAAAGATTCTAGTTTTTCTTGTGATCTGGTCACTTGTTCCTGTTGCTCTTGAACCTGGCCTTCTACTTCCCGCAAATTCTTCTGAATAGAGGCCAATTCTTGGTGCAAGCGATCCAGTTCTGGTTTGATAAAAATCGAATTATTGGTTCGATTCGCTCCCCCTGCAAAGGAACCACCTGTGCGAAGTTCGGTTCCATCCAGCGTCACCATACGAACCTGGTAGGCGACCTTACGAGCAGCCGCCTTGGCATGGTCAATGGTATCAAAAATAGCCGTAACCCCCAAGAGGTTTTGGAAAATCGACTCTAGGGAAGGATCATAGTCCACCAAACTGCTAGCCATCCCAAGGAAACCGGGACAGGCTTCAATCAGTTCTTGATTCTTTCCAGCTAGGTAGCGTGGTTTAATGGTGGTCAAAGGAAGGAAGGTTGCCCGACCCGAGCGATTCTTCTTCAGATGTTCGATCGCCCGTGTTGCTGCTCCTTCGTCTTCTACGATGATATGCTGACTGCTGGCTCCCAGAGCAATCTCTAAGGCAGTCTGATATTCTGGTGAGAAGGAGAGTTTTTCACTGACAGCTCCTACAATCCCGCCCAGACGAGCCGCTTCTTGCAGGACACTCTTCACACCCGCATAAAAATTGCTATGATTCTTTTGAATCGCCTCCAAACTGTTAATGCGAGCCTGTTTCTCCTTACTTTGATCCAGTAGATCAAACATCTTGGCTTGCCCTGTTTGATAGGCCTGGCGAGCTTCCTCAAACTGTTTCGCTTCTAACTGATAGGTCTCAAGCAAGTGTTTCAGATGCTCTTGAGCGAGTTGATAAGCCTCTTTAGCAACTTGCTCTTTTTCCTGCAATTCTGTCACCAATTGGATTTGATTTTTGTAATCTTCCTTTTTACTTTGTGACAATTGAGCTGAAGCTTCCAATTGATTTTCAATAGTTGTTAATTCATTTGACCGCTCTGCTTCATCCTGCATCAAGGCCACGTATTTTTCACGTAGATACTCGATCACCTGATCTGGATCTTCTGAGAAGCTGGCCAACTCTTTCTCCAGACCTTCAATAGCTTCTTGGCTCTTTTGGAGTTCTTCTTGAAGACTCTTTGTATTGACTTGTTTTTCTTCCAACTGATTCCGAAGAACTTGTAGGCGTTCTTCCAGAGCATTGACCCGCTCTTGATTTTCCTGACGGCTTCGAGCGACCTGTTGCGACTCCAACCGTGCCAATTCGATTTGTTTCTCCAAATCACTTAAGAGGCGAGTTAATTCTATGAGGCTAGCCTGATCATCTGATAATTGGTGTTGAAGGGCCTGACGACTCTGTTTCAATCGGAGGCTTTCTGCCTCGTACTCTTCTCTTTTCTGGTAATAAGCCTTTAATTGCTCCTGGATAGAGGCCTCTTCTTGGACTGCTTGATCATAGTCTTTTTTATTGACTTCGATCTGAGCAATCAAAACATCCAAATAAAGGACTTGGCGTTGTTGATCCAATTCTAAGAAACGTTTGGCTACAAGAGCTTGCTTTTCTAGAGGTTTGATTTGCCCCTCTAACTCAAAAATAATGTCTTCTAAACGGTCCAAATTATCCTGCGTTTGGACCAACTTAGATTCCGTTTCCTTACGACGCGTCTTAAATTTAAGAACCCCAGCGGCTTCCTCAAAAATAGCCCGTCTCTCTTCTGGTTTCGAGTTGAAGATTTCCTCGACCTTCCCTTGGGAAATAATGGAGAAAGAGTCTCTCCCAAGTCCAGTATCCATAAAGAGATCATGGACATCTCTCAAACGGACTTTCTTGCCATCAATCTTGTACTCACTGTCACCCGAGCGATAGATATGACGTTCTACTCGAATTTCCTTAGCAGCATGTTTGATAAAGCCATCCCGATTATCCAGCACTACCGTTACACAGGCGTAATTCAAGGGTTTACGAGTCTCCGTCCCTGCAAAAATCACGTCGGGCATCTTGCCTCCACGTAGGCTCTTGACACTTGATTCCCCTAAGGCCCACCGTAGACTTTCTGTAATGTTTGATTTTCCAGATCCATTAGGGCCAACTACTGCGGTTACCCCTTGGTCAAATATGACCCGAGTCTTATCTGCAAAAGACTTAAATCCTTGAATCTCAATTTCCTTTAAATACATGAGGGATCCACCTTATTTTCCACTGCTTTTTTTGCTGCTTCTTGTTCGGCAGCCTTTTTAGACCGGCCACGTCCTTGACCGATTAGTTTCCCATTGACAGACACTTGAACTTCAAATTCCTTGGCATGAGCTGGACCTGACTCACTCGTCACCTCATAAGTAATCTGTACATCTCCGTGGATTTGAAGGATTTCTTGCAAGCGTGTCTTATAGTCAATCACTTGTTCAAATTGACCTGCCTCGACTTTAGGAATCATGACTTGCTGAATGAAATTCCGAACAGTCTCCACTCCTTTATCCAAGAGCAAGGCCCCTAAAAAAGCTTCAAATAAATCTCCCAAGATGGTATCTCGGTTACGTCCTCCAGATTTTTCCTCTCCCTTGCCAAGTTTGATAAATTGATCGAAACCACAATCACGAGAAAAACCTGCCAGGCTTTCCTCACGAACAATCATGGAACGCATTTTTGACAAATCACCCTCTGGCTTACTTGGGTAGAGGGCAAATAAATATTCGGAAATCACTAGCTGGAGAACAGCGTCTCCTAAAAATTCCAAACGTTCATTATGTGAAATTTTTAAGAGGCGATGCTCATTCGCATATGAGGTATGTGTAAAAGCTGTTTCCAACAATTCTGTATCGTCAAAAGTCAGCCGAAATTTCTCAGCAAGAAGGTTATATAAGGCTTGCATCACGTTTCTACTTTCTTTCTTCATTTATGCATCTGGATCAAATCTTATGACTCATTTCGTCCAAAAGATACACCCCTCTATTATACCAAAAAAGAGTGCGTATCGCACTCCTTTCCCTTGTTTTCACGATAGGATTTATAGGCTATTCTTTCCTTATATCATTCTTCTTTATCCGGAATCACTTTGAACAAATAATAGCTTATAAAAATAGTTAATCCCACTAGACCTAATTTTACAAACCAGAGTGGTGCCAGGTAAATGGAAATCCCCATCAAAAGATAAATTTGTAGAATAATTCTTTTTTTCCGCTTTTTTGAGATCGACTTGGTTTCCCGATAATCCGCTACATAAGTTTGGTACAACTTGGTCCCATGCAACCATTTTTCAAAGCGTTGAGAACTCTTGGCAAAACAAGCCATAGCTAATAAAAGAAACGGGGTCGTTGGTAAAATAGGTAATGGAATCCCAATAATCCCTAATCCTAAGGAAATAAACCCTACTGTTATATACACGTATTTCAAACTAACTGCTCCTATCCTTCCACTTATTTCAAGCTACACTACTGACCTAAAAAGGAGATGAGCTCATCTCCTCTTTTAATCATTTAGATATCTACTAATGGAGTCGCTGTATCTGGAGATGTATCCAAGACGTCAAAATCGTGCCCCACTGCTAGATCTGCTCGAGCCAGTTGATTAACCATGGTCATATGGGCCAATTCCTTGATATTGTTTTCCTTGGATAAGTGGCCCAGATAAATCTTTTTGGTCTTATTGCCTAGGGTCCGAATCATAGCATCTGCGCCATCTTCATTAGAGAGGTGGCCCAAATCGGATAAGATCCGTTGCTTTAATCGCCAAGCATAAGAGCCTGCCCGTAGGATTTCCACATCGTGGTTGGACTCGATCAAATAGCCATCTGCATTTTCAACAATCCCTGCCATTCGATCACTGACATAACCTGTATCCGTCAGCATGACAAAGCTCTTCCCATCCTTCATGAAACGATAGAACTGGGGAGCTGCAGCATCATGGCTAACACCAAAACTTTCCACATCCAAATCCCCGAAGGTTAAGGTCTTACCCATTTCAAAAAGATGTTTCTGGGAGTCGTCGACCTTCCCAAGGTACTTGCTTCCCTCCATGGCCTTCCAGGTAGCTTCATTGGCGTATAGGTCCATCCCGTATTTACGAGCTAACACACCAACGCCATGAATGTGATCTGAATGTTCATGTGTGATCAAAATAGCATCAAGATCTTCGGGTTTGCGATCAATCTCTGCAAGCAAACCTGTAATTTTCTTCCCGGACAAGCCTGCATCTACTAGAATTTTCTTCTTAGGAGTCTCTAAGTAAAACGAATTACCACTCGATCCTGAAGCTAAAATACTATATTTAAACCCTTTTTCATCCATTTGTTTTCTTATTCATCCTCATTATCCCATCCATCATCCCGGATAGCATCTTTATCATATGGTAGAACAATCGTGAAAGTAGAACCTTTTCCATATTCACTCTTGGCCCAAATAAATCCATTGTGCTGCTTGATAATTTCCTTCGCAATGGCAAGCCCTAAACCAGTCCCACCCTGGGCGCGACTACGGGCTTTATCCACACGATAAAAGCGGTCAAAAATACGAGGGAGGTCCTTTTTAGGAATCCCTAAGCCCTCATCCGAAATCGAAATAATCAACTGGGCATCCGTTGTTTTCATCCCCACACGAATTTCCCCACCATCTGGGGAATATTTAATGGCGTTATTTAAGATATTGTCTAAGACCTGCGTCATCTTATCTGTATCAATTTCAACCCAGACAGGAGAAATGGGATATTCACGAACAATATCATATTTCTTCTCTCCAGCCTGATTCTTCATCTTATCAAAGCGGTTCAAAATGAAGGTAATAAAGGCTGTAAAGTTGGTCAATTCAACATCCAATTGACTGGTTTCATTATCAATCCGTGAAAGACTCAATAAATCCGTCACCATCCGCATCATCCGGTTGGTCTCTGTCAAAGATACTTTAACAAATTCCGGTGCAACTGGATCAAAAATGGCTCCGTCATCCAAGGCTTCCAAGTAGGATTTGACACTGGTCAATGGAGTTCGGAGTTCATGACTAACGTTGGATACGAATAAACGACGCTCCCGCTCTTCCTTATCCTGTTCGGTTGTGTCATGCAAAACGGCAACCAGACCAGAAATAAAACCAGACTCTCTCCGAATCAAGGCGAAGCGAACCCGTAAAGAGATGTACTCCCCATTTTCATCCTGCGAATCGATCGTCAGTTCCGGAACATTGGTAATCAAGTCACGCAGTTCATACTCTTCACTAATGCCAAGCAAATCCAGAATACTAGTGTTCATGACCTCTTCGACCACGACATTGAGTTGTTTGGCAGCCATTTCATTAACCAGGATAATCTGTCCTCGACGATTGGTCGCTAAGACCCCATCTGTCATATAGGAAAGAATACTAGTCAAGCGCTTGGTTTCTTGCTCCAAATTTTCATGCGTCAAACGGATAACTTCTGATAAATCATTGATATTGTTGGAAATCTCTGTCAATTCAGGACCTCCTTGTAAATCAATAATATCTGAATATTCTCCGGCAATCAAACTCTTAATTTTATCATTCAACAAACGTAGCTTCATGTTATCCCGGCGATTTTCTAGGATCAGCAAGGCCACCACGATAATAAATCCAAGAGTGATTAATATAAAAACAAAATTATAAGAGGTCATGACTTCTTTGATGTGATTAATCATTGTTTCTCATATAGTAACCGACACCGCGGCGCGTTAAAATATACTCCGGACGACCTGGAATATCTTCGATTTTTTCACGCAAACGTCGAATCGTTACGTCCACTGTCCGAACATCTCCAAAATAATCGTAGCCCCAGACTGTTTCCAGTAAATGCTCACGGGTCATGACTTGCCCTACATGGGTCGCCAAGTGATAGAGCAACTCAAATTCGCGATGGGTCAGCTCGAGCTCTTTGCCTTTTTTCTGAGCAAGGAAGGCATCCGGAATGATTTTCAAATCACCAATCACAATATCTGAATCTGATATAGACTCTGTCTGTGATTCTACCGTTAGTTCTGTCCGACGCAACAAAGCTTTTACGCGAGCTTGAAGCTCACGATTGGAGAATGGCTTAGTCACATAGTCATCCGCACCAATTTCAAGACCGATGACCTTATCAAATTCGGTATCTTTAGCAGATAGGACAATAATCGGTACATTACTGGTCTTTCGAATGGTACGCGCTACTTCCAAACCATCAATTTCAGGAAGCATGAGGTCCAGAATCAAAATATCTGGGTTCTCAGCTTCGAAAACAGCCAGTGCTTCTTTCCCATCGAAGGCAGTCAAGACTTCATAACCTTCTTTCGCCATATTGAATTTTATAATATCCGAAATCGGCTTTTCATCATCTACAACAAGAATTTTCTTCATACATGTACCTACTTCTATTTTTTCTTTGCTTCTTCAAATCTCTTTCCTTTCATTATAGCAAATTTCTTTTAAAAATGGGAGTTATACTTTGATTTGTAAAGAAAGAGAAAGAAAAAGGTTATGCAATGGAAAAATGATATCTAGATAATAGAAGCCACTCGAACAGCACTTAACCATCCACATAAAAGAGGCTGGGACAAAAGTCCTAGCCTCTCAATTGTCTTTGGATTGTCGATCAAGACGCAGTGGTTGAGTGGGCTCTACTACGCTGATTTCATCAGCTTTTACAGCCCTACTCAACTGTGCGGAGGTGGGACGACGAAATCGAATTCTAACGAATGACCGATTTCTGTCCCACTCTCTTCTATCTTTTATTTTTCAACACGAGATTTATTTGCGATATCAGCAAGAATCAATTCGACAAATGCATCTACCGGCATGGTTTCTGTTTCTTTTTGTCCATAGCGACGAACATTGACAGTTCCGTCTTCCATTTCCTTGTCACCAACGATCAATTGGTAAGGAATCTTGCTAGTTTGTGATGCACGGATCTTGAATTGCATTTTCTCATTACGTTCATCCACATCAGCACGGACACCACGGTCACGGAGCTTCTTCGCTACCTCCCAAGCGTAGTCAACGTGTTTCTCGTTAGATACTGGGATGAGGGTTACTTGATGTGGTGCAAGCCATGTTGGGAAGGCACCCTTGTAGTTCTCAATCAAGATAGCTGTGAAGCGTTCCATAGTTGAGATAACCCCACGGTGGATCATAACTGGGCGATGTTCTTCACCATCCGCTCCGATGTATTTAAGGTCGAAGCGTTCGGGAAGCAAGAAGTCAAGCTGGATTGTAGAGAGGGTTTCTTCTTTTCCAAGGGCAGTCTTAACCTGGATATCCAATTTTGGACCGTAGAAGGCAGCTTCACCTTCAGCTTCAAAGTAATCAACGCCCATTTCATCAAGGGCAGCACGAAGCATGGTTTGGGCATTTTCCCACATTTCATCGTTATCAAAGTACTTGTGAGTATCTTGAGGGTCACGAAGAGAGAGGCGGAAACGGTATTCATTCAAGTTGAAATCTTCATAAACATCGATAATCAACTGAAGAGCACGTTGGAATTCTTCTTGGATTTGTTCTGGAGTCACAAAGAGGTGACCGTCGTTAAGAGACATTTCACGTACACGTTGAAGACCAGTAAGGGCACCTGATTTCTCATAGCGGTGCATCATCCCGATTTCAGCGATACGGATTGGCAATTCACGGTATGAGTGAACATGGTGCTTGAAGACTTGGATGTGGTGTGGACAGTTCATTGGACGAAGGACGAATTCTTCCCCATCTCCCATATCCATAGTTGGGAACATGTCTTCTTGGTAATGATCCCAGTGACCAGAAGTCTTGTAAAGTTCTACAGAAGCAAGCGGTGGAGTGTAAACGTGTTGGTAGCCAGAAGCCAACTCTTTGTCTACAATGTAGCGCTCCAACTCACGACGAATGGTCGCACCATTTGGCAACCAGAATGGAAGTCCTTGTCCGACTTCTTGTGAAATCATAAAGAGATCAAGCTCTTTACCAAGTTTACGGTGGTCACGTTCTTTAGCTTCTTCACGCATTTGAAGGTAGTTTTTCAAGTCTTTCTTGTCAAACCAAGCTGTACCATAGATCCGTTGCATCATCGCGTTGTCGCTATTTCCACGCCAGTAGGCACCAGCTACGTTGAGCAAGTGGAAAATTTGGATACGACCAGTTGATGGGACGTGTGGGCCACGGCAGAGGTCTACGTACTCACCCTGGCGGTAGATGGTCAAACCACCTTCGTCTTCAGAGTGCTCTTCAATCAATTCTAATTTGTATGGATCATTTTTGAAGATTTCACGCGCTTCATCTTTAGTCACTTCTTCACGAATAGATGGGAAGTTCTCTTTCACGATTTTTTGCATTTCTTCTTCGATACGAGGAAGGTCTTCATTCGAAATTTGTCCTGCTTGGTTATCTGTATCGTAGTAGAAACCATCTTCGATAGCTGGACCAACACCCAAGTGAATGTCTGGGAAGAGACGACGAGCTGCTTGGGCAAACAAGTGTGCCGCTGAGTGACGCAAAATATCCAATGCATCTTCGTGATCAGGTGTCACGATTTCGATGCTTCCATCTTCAGTGATCGCACGAGTAGTGTCGATGAGTTTGCCGTTGAATTTACCAGCAAGAGCTTTTTTAGCTAGAGAATTGCTGATGGATTGAGCAATGTCAAAAGTTGTAACGCCAGATTCGAATTCACGAATAGCGCCATCTGGGAAAGTAATTTGAATCATGATTTTCTCCTTAAAATTAATCTAAATTAATATCAATAATTGATGTTCTAAACTCATTCATTCTTATACGAAATAGAAGAGTTGAGGAAGTTAAAAAACCTACAAGAGATAGGACTATAAAAACATGTTTCCATAAGGGGAGTGTAGTTCCATCTACAATTGGATAGAGTCGTATTGGATAGGTTGTTAATGCGTTAAAAAGATAGACAGTAGCTGTTAAACTACATAAGTATCCAATCTGAACTTTAAGTTTTGTCTTAGTAAGCATTAGGATGCTATAAAAGGGAATCCCAAAAAATAGAAGCGGTATCCCTAAGGCATAAAGGCTAATAAGAATGGTAACCGGTCCATCCCAAAACATTAGAGAGATAAATAACAACATATATGTGACCAAATAAAATAATATTGTACTGGTCTTAGAAAATAGGATTGTATTTCGACTCAATTAGCCTTCTCCCCTCAATTTTGGTTCAGCCTTTTAAATATGCTTAATCCAAAAATAAAAAGCGACCTCCTCGAAAGGACGTCGCAACGTGGTTCCACCTTCATTTATGTTCCTCAAAAAAGAGGGACACCTCTGATTGGCTCTAACGTAGCCACCGTTTTATGTTTGCATAAAAAGTTTACCGAGTAGTCCCAAATCTATCCTCTACGCGATTTCCAGCCCCACGCGTTCTCTATCAGATTTCCTAGATTTGATATGTCTCTGACTAGTATTATAGCACGATTGAAAAAATTTGCAAGAGGAAATAGCCTCTCATCCGTAAGAGGTCCTTCTTTTGAACCTCTTACGGATTTGATTTACTCTAATCCAATAACTTGGTAATGTTCCGTATCTTTTTCACCTGTTTAAAGGAACCCTTCATGATTCTCACAGACCCATTTACTGGCATAGCGATGACCTTTTGTGGAATTTTCACAATAGACTTGGTTACCCGTTTGGTACGACTTTCCTCAGGATGACGTTCATTGTAAAAATCTTTCGAAATAATGGCATCCAGATAGAACTCATAGACCCTGCGCCCAAAGTTTGTAGAAGAAATTTCATACAGCTTCTCCTCCCACTTAGCCTCATCCTTTTCTGGTGTGGCTAAGGTCGCTTCTAAAATAGCTGCTGCCAAATCTTCTTCCTGGTCATACAAGATTCCGAACATCCGATCATTGATCACATTATCTAAGTAAGGATTACTCTGAGCAATTAGGGGTGTCCCACTAGCGATACTCTCTAAATAGGTCAAGCCTTGCGTCTCACTAGTCGAAGCCGAAATAAAGAAATCCGCTGCTTTATAGTAAAGAGCTGTTTCGTTTGGTGGAATCATTCCTGTGAAGACCACCGCATCTGATACACCAAGCTTGGCCACTTGTTTTTTTAAATCATCCAGATAAGGCCCATCTCCAGCCACAATCAATTTAATATGCGCATTTTCTTCTAACACTTTAGGCAAGGCCGCAATAACGGCTTGGATATTTTTCTCGTAAGAAACCCGAGACAAGCTCAAGAGCATGGTTTCACCCTCTTGAATCCCTAATTTTTCACGAAGGGCTTGCGTCTCCACTTGTGTGATTTCAGGGCGTTCAAATTTTGCCAGCTCAATTCCTGTCGGAATAATCCGCTTTTCAGCCTTAACCTTATATTTCAGCAAGAGGTCATACACGATTTCACTCGGACAGATTACCCCATCCAAGTCATTCATATAACCACGAACGATGTATTTGACCATACTTGGTCGGATAACCATCCCCTTAGCAATATAACGAACATAATCTTCATACTGGGTATGATAGGTATGAATCACTGGAATCCGAAGCTCCTTAGCAATCCAAACCCCGAGTAGTCCTAAAGAAAACTCCGTCTGTGTATGGATCATATCCAGTTTGTATTGTTTGGCAATGGCCAAGGCTTTGGTAAACCCTCGATAAGCAATCCGCCGATCCTTAAAAGCAAAGAAAGGGATACTTGGAATGCGGATAATTTGCCAATCCTCATAGCGGTTAACATCCTTATCCGTCGTCGTAAAGATAAAAACAGTATGTCCCAACTTCTCCAATTCTGTTTTAAGGGTTCGAATACTGGTCGCAACCCCCGATACCTGCGGAAAATAAGTATCTGTAAATAATCCAATACGCATATTACATCTCCAATACCTGCTGATAAGCTTTGACTAGTTGATCGGCTACCAAATCAATTGAGCGGCTTTGAGCGACCCGGTCTCCCGCATCTCGCTTATCCACTTGACCAGACAAGACTTTTTCAAGAGAGTCCACAAATTCATCCACCGAATGACACAATTCTGCCGACTCTTGGTCCACCCAACCATGATAAACTGGAATATCCCGGAGGACGACATGCTGGTGAGCCGCTAAGGCCTCTAGGACAACAATCCCTTCCGTTTCCTCGTAAGATGGGAAGAAGAAGGCATCCGCACCCGTCATAGCCCCTTGGAAAACAGCTCCTTTAAAATAGCCAGGGAATTCCACATTGCTCGGATGATCTTTCTCTACCAGACGACGAATAGCGCGAGGGATCAACCATTTATTAATCGATCCCAACCAAATAAAGCGGACATCTGGCATCCGACGAGCAACTTCTACAAAGTCTTCAATCCCTTTTCGTCTAAAATAGAGACCCGCACATAAAACGACCTTCTCGCCTTCTTGGATATTAAAGTGCTTCCGAAAAACCTCTTCTTTTTTAGGATCTTTTTTATATTTAGACAAATCGATCCCATTGGAAACAGCGACAATAGGAGTCTTGACCCCGTAGGATTGAATCAGCTGCTTAGAATACTCTGAAGGGGTAATAATAAAATCGGCTTTTTTATACATGTGAGCCAAGTATTTGCCAAATAAGGAAGCAAACAAATTGGACCCGATAAATGAATTTTGGAAATCTTCCCGTGTGGAATGCCCATGCATAATGACCTTTTTCCCCCGACGTTTGGCAGCATGTAATAGCAACAAACTCCGAGGGCCATAGGTATTAATATGGACCACATCATAATCTCCTAAAATATCTGTCGTATAGGGAATCCCAGCCAAATCCAAGGCATGCATCTGATGTTGGAGGGCACGGCCAATCCCTGATTTTTGTAAAACGGATTTTCCTTCAAGATACAGTAAAACTTTCATACCCTCTATTATACCTAATTTAGCAGACCCCTTCAAGTTTTACCGGAGATTCATACAGAGACAAGAAAAAAGGAAGCCTTGGCTTCCTTCCAGATTAAAGACAAAGTTCTCTTAGAAACTTTCCTTAGGTGAGTCCGGACGTCAGCGAACTTCAAAGAAGTTCCATGACTTAGTTTTGGACCTAAAGTTCCAAAACTCCCGAGTGTTAGAAACACAATTGTTTCTAACACTTTTCTCACGGCGGAAAGTTTATCTCTGCTTAGATAACTCAAAAAAGCCATTATTTGAAAATTATCTAGCTATTTTGTATTAAAAATTGTTTGTCTACAGTCAAAAAGGAAGCCTTGGCTTCCTTTGGTTTTTACTTCTTCGTGGTCCCACGATGATTGATGGTATGGGCAAGAAGAACTTCTCTTTCTTCCAATTCTTCTTTATGCATAATTTTTGTCAACATCCGCATACTGATAGCTCCCAAGTCATATAGTGGTTGCCCAACAGTTGAAAGGTTTGGACGAGTGTAGCGTGTAATTTGTGAATCATCACTGGTAATCAACTCAAAATCTTCCGGTACTTTCACACCTTGATCAGCTAGACCATTGAGCAAACCTGCTGCCAATTCATCCCCAGTCACAAAGGCTGCTGTCGCTTTGGATGCAATGATGCGTTCAGCTAAGTTATAGCCTTCTTCATAGCGGTATTTAGACTCAAAGACCAAGCCTTCGCTATAAGACAATTTTTTTGCTTTTAAAGCATCTTTGTAGCCAGCCAAGCGAATCTTTCCATTGATATCATCCACTAATGGTCCACTTACAAAAGCAATCTTTTTATTTCGTTTAGCCAATAATGTAACCGCATTTACAGTCGCTTGCTTGTAATCGATATTGACACTTGGCAATTGATGTTCGACATCGACTGTCCCTGCGAGAACAACTGGTGTTCGAGAACGAGAGAATTCAGAACGAATCTTTTCTGTTAAGTGGTAGCCCATGAATATAATTCCATCGACTTGTTTTGAGAAAAGAGTGTTGACAACAGAAACTTCTTTATCATCGTCTTCATCGCTGTTGGCAAGGACGATATTGTATTTATACATTTCTGCGATATCATCAATTCCTTTAGCTAAAGTAGAGAAGTAACTATTAGTAATATTTGGAATCACAACACCTACCGTTGTGGTTTTCTTACTCGCAAGTCCACGAGCAACCGCATTCGGACGATAGTCCAAACGTTCAATGACTTCCAATACTTTTTTACGAGTATTTTCCTTAACGTTCTTATTACCGTTCACGACACGGCTAACAGTCGCCATTGATACACCCGCTTCTCGGGCAACATCGTAAATGGTTACAGTATCGTCTGTATTCATAATACTTCCTTTCTTTATTGAAAATTTCGTTTTCAGTCTTCTATAACAACTATTTTATCACTTATTGTAAACACTTTCAAGCATTTTAACATCTTTTTGCAAACTCTTGATTTTTTAGGAAAAATTTGACAAAATATTATCAATAGAAAGAAGGTAGCTTATGTCTAAATTAGATCAAATTGTAGCATTTCTTGAAACCGAAAAAACGGATATTGCAGTAGTTTCTGACCCTGTCACTATCAACTACTTAACAGGATTCTATAGCGATCCTCACGAACGTCAGCTCTTCCTATTTGTCTATCCAGACCATGAACCACTTCTGTTTGTTCCTGCTCTTGAGGTAGAACGGGCGACTGCTGTTGTGGATTTCCAAGTGGTTGGTTATGTGGATTCTGAAAATCCTTGGGAAAAAATCAAAGGAGCTAGCGCCAATCCAGAAGCCAAAAAAGTCGCTTTGGAATTTGATAATTTGATTTTGACCAAATACCATGGACTTCGTTCAGTCTTTGAACAAGCAACATTTACCAATCTCAGCCCTCGGATTAACCGCATGCGCTTGATCAAATCTGCTGATGAGATCCAAAAAATGTTAGTTGCTGGTCAATATGCGGATAAGGCTGTCAACATGGGATTTGACGCCATCTCTCTGGAAAAAACTGAAACTGATATCGTCGCAGAGATCGACTTTGGCATCAAACGCTTGGGCTACGAAATGAGCTTTGAAACCATGGTCTTAACCGGCAACAATGCAGCCAACCCTCATGGCATCCCTGGAAGCAACAAAATTGAAAAGGATGCTCTTCTTCTCTTCGACTTGGGATGTATGGTTAACGGCTATGCTTCAGATATGACGCGAACAGTTGCGGTTGGAAAACCAGATGACTTCAAAAAAGAAATCTACCACTTAACTTTAGAAGCTCAACAAGCTGCTCTGGATATGATCAAACCTGGTGTGACGGCTCACGACGTCGATCGCGCTGCTCGCAGTGTCATTGAAAAAGCAGGTTACGGTGAATACTTCAACCATCGCCTCGGACACGGTATCGGAATGGATGTGCATGAATTCCCTTCTATCATGGAAGGAAATGACATGGTCATCGAAGAAGGCATGTGCTTCTCAGTCGAACCAGGCATCTACATCCCTGGAAAAGTCGGAGTGCGGATTGAGGACTGTGGCTATGTCACAAAAGATGGCTTTGGCCTCTTTACCGAAACCAGCAAAGACTTGCTGTATTTTGATTAAGTTAGATAATAAGGAGTTTTTTGTATGATTGTTTGGCGTGGTAAAGGCTTGCTCGTTCCCCTCGCTCTTATGATTGGAGGAGCTTTGGCGAATATGATTTATTCCTTCCTGCATCTTAATGTAAATAAGAGTACAGATAGTATCATCTTAGGATGTATGTTGGGGATTCTTGCTGCGGCAGTCAATTATTTGCTAACAAAAAAATTTGTTTCCGATCAAGTTCGGTATATGATTGATGAGGAAACAGGGCAACGTATTGCTTTCCGCGATCGTTCTTCTTTCATGTTCATTCCTAATCGTTACTGGACATGGATTTATGCAATTGGATTTATTCTAGTTAGTGTCTTATTTACTAAAAAATAAAAATTAGATAAACTTTAAATCATTTCATTCAACAAAAAAGCCTTTCAGTTTACACTGAGAGGCTCAGATTAAAGAAATAGTATTCCTAGAAACTTTCCTTAGGTGAGTACGGACGTCATGGAACTTCTACGAAGTTCCATGACTTAGTTTTGAACCTAAGGTTTCAAAACTCCCGAGTGCTTGAAACGAAAACGTTTCAAGCATTTTTCTCACGGCGGAAAGTTTCGGATATGCTTTAATGATTCAAAGCAACATGATAGTTTTTTGAAAAATTACCTAGCTATCTTAAGTAAAAAGTAGTTTGTCTACATTCAAAGCCTTCCAGTATATACTGAAAGGCCTTTTTACATCAAGTTTCTTACAGAATCAAATCAAGAAACGGTTGCTAGCTCCATTTGTTTCTTGGTTTGCTCCACTACTTCTTTGAGGCTGGTCTGAGCCATTTCCTTTTCCATGGCCAATTGAATCTTTTCCAGCTTCCCATCTAGGACGCCATGGATGCTATTTCCAATCGGACAAGCTGGATTTGGATGCTCGTGGAAACCAAATAATTGACCAGTCTTCCCAAGGCATTCAACAGCCTGATAGATATCTAACAAACTAATTGCTTCCAATTCTTTGGCCATCTCGGCGCCACCTGTTCCACGCGCCACATGGATCAATCCTGCCTTTTTTAATTGAGACAAGGTCTTCCGAATAATGACAGGGTTCACTCCAACGCTGCCAGCAATCATATCACTGGTCACCTTGGTACAATCTCCTTTTAAAGCAATCATGACTAATACATGGGTTCCAATGGTAAAACGACTTGAAATTTGCATGGATACTCCTCTCTTCCATCTAGATAGGGATGTCTTAAACTGGATCTAAAGCCATCAGTAACTAGATACATTTACTCTTCCGACGTTAAAGTTCTTTCTTTTAGTCTATTATACCCTTATTTGTTGTAATGTCAACTGTTACACTAGTTGAAAAAATCTCTCAACCATGCGTCTACTTCTACATTGTGTCCCTCTCGCTGGGCTATTTCATGTAGAAGCTCCTGATTATGGGTATGGTGAATCCCATTGACTAAACTTTCATAGTAAACTTGGAAGTAAGGTAGTTTCAGATCCTTAGCGAGTTTGAGTTCTTTCTCAATGTCATAGGACACCCGCCGAAAGTCAACATCTTTCAAACCCGATTCATCAAACTCTAGAATAGCATACATGGCCCGGAGATCCTTTCGAAGATTGGCCTGCAAAAAGAAGGGCTGGCCGATAGAACCTGGATTCAAGATGAGCTCTCCACCACTTCCATATCGGAAAAATTGTTGGTGAATATGACCATAGACTGCTAGATCACAAGGGGGATTGGTTACGAGGCGATCAAAATCTTTCTGGTCTCCTATATGGATCAATTCTCGTCCCCAGTTTTTGTCTGGCAGATGATGGGTGATGCCCACTATTAAGCCAGAAACTTCCCGATGCACTTGCATGGGCAGACTTTGCATGGCCTCTATTTCTTCTGGACGAATTTCTTCTAAGATATACTGACAATGGCGCATCAAATAACGGTGACTAGCCCTTGATGGATCCAGCATCCCCTTCATCGCTCGCCACAAGCTATCTTCCCAATTTCCTAAAATCTGTACGGTGATAGGCAATTCTTCAAGTAGGTTCAAAAGATGTCGTCTACCAGTCCCCGGCATAAGGACATCCCCTAATAACCAGTATTCTTCTACACCTGCCCGCTTGGCATCTTTAAGCACAGCCTCTAAAGCAGTTGTATTCCCATGTATATCCGAAAGCAAAGCAATTTTTATCATGTCTCTTCTCCTTTTCTCATTATACCAAAGCTATTAAAAACTTCCACCCTAGGGTAGAAGTTTATTTTCTATTCAACAGATTTCAAAGCCTCCAGCATGTCTACCTTGCGTAGATGGTGATTGACCAAGATTCCTAAGCTAGCTAGGATCAGAATGACACCAACAATAGGATAAAGATAGACACCAAGAGCTACTCGTGGATAAAAGAGAATGGCATCTGGGGCTATCATGGCAATCAAGAAGCGATGGAGATAATAGCCTCCTACCAAGCCCAATCCTATCCCAACAAGAGATAAAAGGATGGTTTCTCGATAAATATAAAGTGTGACTTCTTGATGATGAAAACCTAATACCTTTATGGTTGATAACTCACGGATTCGTTCTGCAACATTGATATTGGTTAAATTGTATAAAATAACAATCGCCAGCAAAATAGATACTAGAACTAAAATCATCATGGTCTTATTCAATGATTGGGCTACGGAATGAAAGAGAGAAATCAAGGAAGTGTTTTGCGTGACAGCAAGCACGGCTCCATCTTCCATCATGTCCCGACTGACCTTCTGGACCGACTGATGCGAAGGTGACTGTAATCGGACCAAATAGGCATTCTTCTTAGCCTTTTTTCCATAGATTTTCTGATAGTTTGCTTGATTCATATAGACGAAATGGCCTACATAATTTTCAGTAATCGCAGCCACCCTAATCTTATGGCCATCTATCCGTAAGTCATCCCCAACTCCCACCTTAGCTAATTGCGCTAATTTACTACTAATCACCGCCCCATTGGATAGGTCGAGTCCTCCCTCTTCTGAGCGGAGACTGATAAAAGGTTCCAAGCTGTTTTTTGATGATACCATTAATGTAACTGTTTGCTTTCCAAGTCCGGATGGATAAGAAGCCTCCAGTCGTTTTGTAAAAATGGCTTCTGTTTCTTTTATATCTGCCTGCTTCAAGCGCTTCTTCAAGGATTGTTCCTCTTCGTCTGTCAGACTGGATTTGATCGAGAGAATCATATCGTATTTAAGGATTTCCCCAAACTGACGTTGGGGCACTCCACCGACAGATGATTGAATTCCCAGACCCGCAAAGAGAAGGGCTACCGAACCAGCAACACCAAAGATGGTCATAATCATCCGCTGTTTGTAACGAAAAATATTTCTAACGGTCACCTTTTGGGTGAAACTTAGACGTTTCCATAAAAAATGAAAGCGTTCGAGCAAAATACTGGATCCAGAAACTGGTGGCTTGGGGAGTAGGAGCAGACTGGCCTCTTCCTTCAATTCTCTTCTAGCAACCAGATAAGCTGGAAAGACACTTGAAAGGAGAGAAAGTCCTAGGGCTAATAAACTATAGGACCCATAAAAATACTGTTGGCTTGGTCCTACGACCATCCCCTGAGTGATAATTTGCGAAATGGTCCCTGATAAAACATAATGACCGAGAAGAGTTCCGATGCCGGTCCCAATAGTTCCAGCAACAAAGCCATACAAGAGGAATTTTGCCAAGATATCTTTCGTTCGATAGCCCAAGGCTTTGAACAAGCCAGCATGGCTCCGTTCTTCATCAACAAAACGAGTCATGGTCGTAAAGGTGACCATGGCAGCGACTGCGTAGAGCACCACAGGAAATAGATTGCCTACCTCGGAGATACTGGCACTGGCATTACTATACATGAGGTAACCCTGTCCGCCTGGAATGGTTTTTCGATCGTAAACATGATAGTTTGGTAGAGCTAGATTCTCTAATTCTTCCTTTGTCTTTTCCAGGTCCTTTTGTTTAGTTGCTAGTTCTGATTCACCCGTCTGTATGTTGACCAATTCCTGATCTAGTTGCTTTTGGGCTTCTGCCAACTCGCGTCGTCTCGCTTCTAATTCTTCTTTGGGAAAGAGTGTAGACAGTTGATTCAGTTTATTGGATTGCTCCGTCAATTGTGTCTGTGCTTGACCTGCCTTTTCGCGTGCGTCTGCTAACTGTTTGTTGGCAGCATCAAGTTCTTCTTGGCCTTTTTGGATCTTTTGTTTCCCATCAGCCTGAAGTTTTCGATAGCGCTCCTGTCCATTTCCAGCTAGGAGTTTTTCCAACTCCTTTTGATGGGAGGCCAGACGATCTTGGTAGCTAGTTGAGAATGGGTTTAGCCCCCTCAAATCATCAAACCGAATCCGAGCAAGGCTATAAACAGGACTAGTAAAGGCTCCTTTTGAGAGGACCCCATAAGCATCTAAGGAACCACTTCCACTCGTAGCTTGTCCCAAGTCTTTTTCGGACCACATCTCAGCAGACTTTACAAAGCCAACAATTCGATAATTTTTTGACTTTAGAACAGATGGACTTCCTGCCTTTGCATGGATACTTATCTGATCCCCAATCTGGTAACGATCTTTCCAAAATGCTGCTAGAGCGACCTCATCTTGTTTCTGCGGAAGTCGCCCTGAAGTCAGCTGAAAGCGCGAGATGGTTTCTGGAGTGGAAAAGAGTCGAATAGCCATGTCCTTTCCATCTATTGTCACATCCGTCAGGTAGGAAAATTCCAAGCGAGCCCCAGTCAAGCCTCTCAGTTCCTCTTGATCAGTCTTGTCCAAACCAAAATCCCCCATTACTGCTAGGTCCAACATCTCTTGTTGGTCAATAAAGCGTTGGGCAGTCCGATGCATATTTGGGGTCGTTACTTTTAAACCGACGAGGGCTAAGGTTCCTAGCATCATCAGTGTTAAAATGGATAAAAAGCGCCCTTTGGAACTAGTAAAAGAATGGAATAAATCTTTCCAATATACTTTTCGCTTCATGACTAGCCCCCCTAATACTCTAGGTTTTCGATATCTAACGGAGATTTATGGATGGTCACGGTTTTTACTTGGGCATCATGCATCTGAATGACGCGATCTGCTATTGGTGCTAAGGAAGCATTATGGGTGACGATGATCACTGTTGCTCCTTTCTTACGAGACATGTCCTGAAGAATTTTTAAAACCTGTTTGCCGGTTTGGTAATCCAAAGCCCCTGTTGGTTCATCACAAAGGAGAATCTTAGGATTCTTTGCCACTGCGCGTGCAATAGCCACCCGTTGTTGTTCCCCACCAGATAACTGGGCTGGGAAGTTGTTCATTCGCTCTCCCAATCCAACCTCTCGCAAGACTTGTTCAGGATCTAGGGCGTCAGAAACAATTTCAGATGCTAGCTCAACATTTTCCTTGGCCGTCAAATTGGGAATGAGATTATAAAACTGAAAAACAAAGCCAACATCATTTCTGCGATAATCCGTTCGTTGGTGTGATGAGAAACTTGAGATGGCTTTCCCATCCACCAGAACCTCTCCTTCATCATTGGTATCCATGCCTCCCAAAATATTGAGAAGGGTTGATTTTCCTGCGCCTGATGCTCCCAAAATGATGACCAATTCGCCTTTCTCAATTTCAAAAGTAACATCTTTATTGGCAATGATGTGAGTCTCACCTGTTTGATAGCACTTGTAACTATGTTTCATCTCAATATAAGCCATATTTCTTCTCCCACTTAAACACAAGTTCCTATCTTTATTATAGTCCTTTTTCACGGGAAGACCAAGGATAATCAATCTATGAAAACGACTAAAATTCCTGGAATGAACAAGCTCTTGACAATTATAAACTTATGGAGAAATCTGGACTATAAACTAATACTTTTCTATGCAAAAATAGACAATGAATAGGCTTGATCTTATCTAGTTCAAGAGAGAGAATTCTCCAAGCATCATCTGACCTCCTTTTCTTAGTTTGTGATATAATAACAAATATATTCGAATTATTTAATTGGTTTAGATAACTGATATTTCAAGTTTTTTCTTGTTTTTTTATATAATAGCCCCTTTGAAAGTAGAGCTGGGAAAAAATGTTATAATCCTGCCAAAGTGGCTTTCACAGTATAAGAACAAGACCCGATTTTAAGCTATTTAGACTTATAGAATGATACTAAAATTTTATTCTGTTGAGGAATAAATTTGATTTCTGTATAATATGATGATTAGTGAACAATAATTTATACCAAACTACATGATAAAGGAGGAACTATGACCCGAAAAAAGAGAAAAACGAATTCTAAAAATGCTATCCGAAGTGCCCTATCACGCCTACTTCTTGAACAATCACTTGAGAGTCTTACCATTAGCCAATTAACAAAAGAAGCCGGCATTAATCGAGGGACATTCTATCTCCATTATGTAGACAAACAAGATATGTTCAACCAGCTAAAATCTGAACTATTAGGCGAGTTGGGAGAACTATTCGCTACAAGCACTGTCAATCGAGCAAATTTTCTTGCCTCCCTTCAATATATTCAAGATAATTATGATTTTATTTACGCCTTGATGCAGATGGATTACCAAGAGTTTCAGTTTCTAATGAAAAATTTCACCCTGCAACTTCTTGACGATACTCCACACGCCAAAGACCATTTGGTAAATAAATTCCAAGTTCCTTATAAGTATGCTGTTGAAATCTTTGCAGCTACGATTGAAGCAGTGATCACGAAATGGTTGTCAACTGGAGCAAAAGAAGAGCCGATCGAAATCGCAACTGTCGTATTAAGTGTTACTGACTTTACCACTTGGAACCAACCTATAACTGAATAAGAAAATGGAAAGTGGGACAGAAATCGATAATTCGTTAGAATTCGATTTCGTCGTCCCACCTCCGCACAGTTGAGTAGAGCTGTAAAAGCTGATGAAATCAGCGTAGTAGAGCCCACTCAACCACTGCGTCTTGCTCGACAATCCAAAGACAATTAAGAGGCTAGGACTTTTGTCCCACTCTCTTTTTTATTGCTAAGGCCAACTAGATGAAACACCAAAGCTCGCACAAGAATTATTTACCCAAGCATCAGAAATCGTTTTCTTTTTCTTCTATTTTTAGCTATAATATTTAGTACGGAATAAAATAGAAAAGAGGACCGTTTATGAAAAAGAAGAAACTTCTTTTACCGATCTTATTGCTTGCTCCTGCCTTCCTAGCTTCTCAGGTAGCTGCAGATGAGCAAACAGCTCCTGAAACTAGCCTTGAAGCAGCTCCTGCTTCAACAAATGCTACGGATGCTGCGACTCCTGCTTCAACAGAAGCCAGTACTGCTACTTCCGAAGGTGCTACAGAGAGTTCAGCTGAGTTGCCTGAAGCAAATATCCTACATACCAACGATGTTCATGGTCGGATCGTCGAAGAAAAGGGTGTGATTGGAGATGCTAAATTAGCCGCCGTCATCGATGAAGAACGGGCGAAAAATCCATCTACATTGGTCGTAGATGCTGGGGATGCCTTCCAAGGACTCCCGATTTCAAATAGTTCGAAAGGGGAAGAACGGGCGAAAATTTTGAACGAAATTGGCTACGATGCTATGGCAGTCGGAAACCATGAGTTCGATTTTGGTTTGGATGAGGCTAAGAAATACAAAGAAATCTTAAACTTTCCACTTCTCAGCTCCAACACCTACATCAACGGTGCTCGCTTATTTGAAGCTTCAACCATTGTCGATAAAGATAAGAATGTAGTTGGGGATGAGTTTGTCGTTATCGGTGTAACAACTCCTGAAACAGCTACTAAAACCCACCCTAAGAATGTCCAAGGTGTCACCTTCACGGATCCTATATCAGAAGTAAACAAGGTCATTGATGAAATTGAAGCACGTGCTACTGCTGAGGGCAAGACTTACAAAAACTATGTTGTCCTTGCTCACTTGGGGGTAGATACTACTACACCAGTCGAATGGCGAGGATCTACCTTAGCTGAAGAACTTTCAAAAAATCCAAAACTGAAAGGTAAACGCGTCACCGTCATTGATGGACATTCCCATACGGTTCAATCAACCACTTATGGAGAAAACGTAACCTATAACCAAACCGGTAGCTACCTGAACAATATCGGCAAAATCACCTATCAAGCCAACCAATTGCTTGGAAATCCTCAACAAATTTCAGCTGCTTCAACAAAAAATGTAGTACCAAATGCAAAAGTAGCTGCCATGGTCCAAAAGATCAAGGAACAATACGATGCCGAGAATGCAAAAATTGTTCGTGACAATAGTCCTGTAGAACTAAATGGTCAACGGGAAAATGTCCGTGTCCGCGAGACCAACCTTGGAAATGTCGTAGCGGATGCCCTCTACGAATATGGTCAAACCGGATTTAGTCATAAGACTAACCTCGCTGTAACTAACGGTGGAGGCTTGCGCGAAACCATTGCCAAAGATAAGCCAATCACTAAAGGAAGCGTCATTGCTGTTCTCCCATTTGGGAATACCATTTCTCAAATTAAAGTAACCGGTCAGAATATTGCTGATATGTTTACGAAATCTCTTGGATCTATTTTACAAGAAAAAGATGGCAAAACAGTTCTTGATGAAAACGGTCAACCCCTCCTTGAACCAAGCGGAGGCTTCCTCCAAGTTTCTGGAGCAAAAGTTTATTACGATACTACCCTACCAGCTGAAAAACGCGTCCTCTATGTCGAAATTAAAAATCCAGAAACCGGTCAATATGAACCTCTCAACCTTGCTAAAGACTACTACTTGACTACCAATGACTTCTTAGCAGCAGGTGGGGATGGTTACACCATGTTAGGAGGAGCTCGTGAGGAAGGTCCTTCCATGGACGTTGCCTTTGCAGATTACCTTGCTAAGGCAGATCTCACAGCTTATGCAGTGATTAATCCAAATTCTCGTACAATCTCTCTTTCTGCTAGCAAAGATTCAGATGGAGATGGTGTGGCAGATATTGAAGAAATCAAACAGGGAACAGATCCTGCCAATCCAAAGTCCTACCCAGGAAGTAATGACCAACCAGTTATCCCATCTACCGGTAAAAATGAGCAACCAACTAATCCATCTACCGGTAAAAAGGATCAAACATATATTCCAGCTCTAGTTGGTACGAATTCTCCTAATCAACTAACTCACCAAATAAAGAATACTTTACCATCTGCTAAGGATGATAAACAGGTCGATGCCAGCAACTATCACTTGTCAGTGACAGTCGCTAAAACATTCACAGCAGGCTCTGCTACCCTGCCAGAAACAGGAACAACTGACTCTCCTGCTACCTATATGCTCGCTCTGTTGACATCCGTCTTAGCCTTCTTTGGTCTAAAGAAAAAAGAAGAAAGCAAATAGAATCTAGAAAAAAAGCTTAGAAACAAAAGTTTCTAAGCTTTTTAATGTATGATAGCTACTGAATCTTTCCTTAGTTTTTCTTTAAAAGGGCTAGATTCGGTTTTTTATAAGCAAAGAGAACCACCTCAATAAAGGTTCCAACTTGGAAGGCAAAGAGCAAGCCTACCAAAATATTGATCCGATGATCTGTTTCATAGAATGGGGAGTTCCATAAGAAGTGATTCGCCACCGTGGAAACCACACACCAGAGACCAAAGAGCTTTTCTTTTTGTTTGGTGCTCTGAGATAAGATGAGAAAGGCTCCAACAGAGACAACAGCCGTGTAGACTGCATGAGATGCTAAGCCACCAGAAATACGGTTCACCGCCTCCGTTACTGCTGAGAGGTCTCCAGATCGTGTTTGACGCGCCACATAACCAAGATCTTCAATGATTTGGAATCCAAGACCAGATCCAAAACCGGCGATTAAAATCGATTTCAAATCTTTACGACCCAAAATCAAGAGAATCCAGAAGGCCACTAGAGCTTTAAAAAATTCTTCAGCAAATGGGGCTGTCAAAGCATCTGTCCATTTATTAAAGGTACTAACATCCTGAATGAGATGACTATTAAAATGGTCAATTAGGCTGTTCCCTGAAAAACTGAGCCAGCCAGCAACAAAAGCACCGCCAAACATGGTAGCCCACAAAACAAGCAGGGGAACCTCAAATCTTTTTGCAAGTCCTTTAATAAAGAGATAAAGAGGAACGACAATCACTCCTAAAACGAGCAGGTTTAAAACCAAATCTCTCCCTGCTACTTGGCTAAACTCTTGTTGAGAGAGAAAACCTAGCTCAAACTCCATACCAATCCCTGCTAAGACCAGAAATAGGAAGAGCAATATTCGTTGAAACTTATTCATCCTTCTTACCTCCCTTTGCTTTCTTTGTTTTGATGAAGAAAACTCCTACACCGATCACTGTCACAAGGGCTAGGCCAATCGTGATGATGAAGTCATAGTCAAATGGTACCAAATTGATCTCTTCTTCTTGGTTTGCATCTTCTTCATCCGTTAAATCGTCAATGGCGCCTTGTCCATATTGAGCAATCACTTTTTCTTCTGCTTCTTGACGAATTTCTTGTAGACGATCAAAGGTCTTTTGCGCACGAGCCATGCTCGTTTCTGTCGCTTTTAGACTCGCCTGCTCTGGCTGTGAAGCGAGGGCAATTTGTTCTTGGTCACTGATTTCTTGCTCAGCCATCCATTGAGATTCTAAGCGTTCCATTTCGGTACGGATTGCTCCATCTCCAAATAAATCAGGATATTTAGCAACTAAATCATTGATCCGAGACATAGTCCAATACCAAGATTGGGGATTATAGGCTGTTCCTAATTCTTGATAAGCTTGATAAGTATTGGTGATGTTTCCATAGTATGGAAGATATGGGGCATTTCGTGGGCTTCCCATCGCTAACCACATGGTTCCCCCACCAGCACTATCAGGAACATTGTCCTTTAGTTGGAAAATATGGGCTTCCATAACATTCGGATTCGAAATCGGGTATTTATAGACTTCATCAAACTTCCCTTTTTCTGGGATCCCTTTTCCATCTAACTCCATTTGATCTTGTGGTTTGAAGTCTGTTCCTTCTAAGCGATTGCGTTGGAGATTCATCGCATCTCGTAGCGTCAATTTCCGATCCGTTGTATGCATCAAGTCAAAATAGTCGTCATCATAGTTCACATCTGCATCTGGATCCAGTGATTTAATACCAGACCAAACACGAGAACGGTCCGCCTCATGCAAAGGGGGATTGTAGGATTGAGATACATGGAATTGGCCATCGATTTCTTTATAGGATCCTGCATCACGGGCAACTTTTTCAACATCCTTGGAGGCAATCGTCCGTTCTGTATTTGTAAAATCTACATGTCCTAAGAAGAAGGTATTTGGGAAGACAGCATAGCGATCTTCTGGGAAGAGAATCGCTACATACTGGTGACCAGAAAGAATCTCCATGTACCAGATTCCTTCCTTGTCCGCAATCGTCACAATATTACCTTCTGCCGCCCCTTTTTCTTCCACAATTTTTGCAATTAGCTCGACTCCTTCACGAGCCGTTTTTACACTCGGAAGAACAACACTAGTGAGAGCAGACTCAGCCAAGCCGTCTTTTACATAAGGATCGACCTTTTGAATCTTGTCATTTGCAGAAGCTGAGACAGTCGCTGAAATGGACACTCCATGCTCATTAAAACCAGCTTCATCAAATACACCCTGTTCTGGTGTCACATCTGGGACAGCTGTATATTTATAACTTACTTCAGGGAGCTCATACTTAAAGCCATTGGTGGCATCTTCAAAGACATCCCCTTTCTTGTTATAAGTTCGTTCTCGCACCACAAAGTTCTTATTGTGGTTCGGTTCTAAGTCCTCTGTACGTCCGTACAAAGCATTCCCATCTGCTGTTAATTTTTTTCCGATGATAAAACCTGTACAGGCCTCTACCGGTTGGGCAAAGAGGAAGAGAGCAGTGATCAAGCCCAAGGCTGATCGAGCATATCGTTTCTTCATATTGAACTCCTTTAACTAAATATTAACCGTATAACCTCTTTTAGTATACCTTTTGATCCAAGGTTTGGCAAGCGCTTACAACTACTGTAACCAATTAGTAATCTATCTGAAAATTATTTGATTTTCAAATTATCATATCCCTCTCTATCTACCTGTACAATAAAAAAAACTTGGAACTTCTTCCAAGCTTTTTTCTGAACACTATCATCCTTTTTAGGAAAGAATAAGGCTCGCCACAAGGGGACTTACAAAGACGTAGAAAACACCTGTTATCCCAATTGCTAAACCTCCCATAGCCCCGGCTACTTGACCATACTGAAAGGCTGTACCAGTACCAACCGCATGGCCTGTGCCCCCAAGAGCCAAACCAATGGCAACAGGATCCTCTACTTTTAGGAATTTAAGAATAGTCGGTCCTATGACACTGGTTAGAACCCCTGTTGCTACAACGACAACCAAGGTAAACGTAGTAATCCCCTGCATTTTCTCAGTAATCCCCACTGCCATGGCTGTTGTCACAGACTTAGGAAAGAGGGAAATAGCTAGAAAGTACTTCATCCCATAAATCTTAGCCAAGACAGCTGTGAAAACTGTGTTAACCACTACTGCTAAAAAACTACTAAGAAGAATACTCTTGGCATGGTGCTTCATCAAATGGAAACTCTTATACAATGGAATACCTAAGACAACCGTTGAGGGGACAATCAAATTGCTGAGGTAAGTCCCCCCAATATTATAGGCCTTATAGGAAATCCCTGTCAGTTTCAAGAAGGCGATGACCAACACCGTAGCAACTAAGAGAGGAGTCGTGATGGGATGAGGGAAGCGACGAAAAATCATCATCCCAATTAGATAGGCAAAGATGGATAAAGATATCCCAAAGAGAGGATTTGACCATAAATTTTCCATCATTTTTCCCCTCCTTCATAATTACCCTCATATCTGGTCTTGATAAATCCAACAACAAGCGCAATGAGACTAATATTGATGATGATAGCTCCCAGAATAATCAACACGATTGGAAATAAATAAGGCTGGATGACATCAAACTTATCCATAATCCCAACCGCTGGAGGTAAAAATAAAATGGTCATATTGGCTAATAGAAAAGACCCTACCAGGTTCACATGACGGAGGCGGAGCCATTTTAATTGCAAACAAAGAAATAGAATCAATAAGCCAATCATACTACCAGGAACTGGTAAATGAAATAATGTCGATATTCCCTCCCCGACTAAAGAGATGGTAAAGATAATCATCAGTTGAACATAGAGCTTCACATGTTTTACCTCAATATTGTTAAAAGATACACTACCAGTCTACTCCTTTTCTGTAAAAAATCAAGTGTTCTCAGAAAGTTTTCAAAAAAGACAAGGTGCCTCCTCAAAGGGAACCTTGTCTAGCTAATTATTTATTTTTTCTTTGCCAACATAGTCGCAAAGCGTAAGGCAATCCGATTGCCATGCTCATCTCGTCTATGAAGATGACCTGGATTCTCATTGTATTTAATAAGTTCCCAATCTTTGTAGTAGTCTGCAAGTTCGCCTTCTTTAAAAGTAAAGGAGAAAGGAACCTGGCAAGGATAGTCCTCTGTATCCATGGCACAAACAATCAAGTTATAGCCACCAGGATTGGTCTGGTCTTGCATATTTTGGATAATAGCTGGAATGCGATCTGCTTGTAAGAACATGAGGACTACCGTTGAAACAATCAAGTCATAGGTTTGCGTCAGGGCTGCTGAGTTAATATCATAGAGTCCCACCGTCATTTCCAAATCTTCTTGTTCCACAATACTTTGTAGGATTTCCAGAGCCAATTCATTTTGATCGACCGCCGTCACTTCAAAGCCCTGTTGGGCTAAAAATAGGGCATTGCGTCCTTGCCCACATCCCAAGTCCAGGGCCTTCCCTGGAGAAAGGGACTCCATAGCTTCTAGTACTTCTGAATGGACGGGGTTGCTATTATATTTTTTTGGGAAATAATCTTTGGGCTCACAGTAGAATTCTAAAAACCATTCCACATCATCTGTAAGGGCCTCTACACGGTGCCAAGCTTGCGGTTGTGCCATAGGATTATCCGCACCTGCTTCAAAAACATGGCTGGCTACTTCTTCCCCATCTTCTGTCAGCTCGACAAACTTCAACTTTCCTTTGAGGACGGTAATCTTTCCCCAGGTTCCTATCTTGGTATTGTGCTTTCTTTGGACTGCTTCTGGCATGGTATCCTTAGTCCACAAAGGCATCCGCTTATAGGCAATCAATTTTTTAGGCATCCGTTTCTTCTCCTTCTTTCTATCTATTCCTATCATACAAAAATTGCAAGCAAATAACAATAAAAAGAGTGGAATTGCAAGCTTCCTTTGTGAAGACTTCTATTCCACTCTCTAAGAATCCATTTGAGACAGGAGGCTTATCTATCAGTCTCTATCTTCTTATTCTTCATTTTCATTCTTTTTTGATTTTTTAAAGTAGAAACCTGCCAAGCCAAATCCTGCAAGAGCTAAAACTCCTAAGATGGCGGATAAACTGCTATTTGAATCACTTGCCTTCGTAGAAGACTGACTAGAAGCTGTTTCTTCCTTCTTATCTGTTTCTTTTGCTGATGCTTTTTCAGCTTCAGCTGCTGCTACCAGATTGGCCTTGTTATAGCCGTCATAAACAAAGTCTGCTTCCAAACCTTTTTCCGTACGAATCTTATCTTCCATCTCGCTTTCAACTTGCTTGATTTGTTTGAAGATGGTTTCCGCACGTTTGAGAGAATCACTTGTTACTTCGTCTGCAGTAGCTTTCGCTTGATCATCAGTGAGTCCACTGTATTTTTGATCCAAAGCTGCTTGTTCCTTAATCCAACCTTTTTCCAATTCTTTCCACTTCTCTTGGATGCTGTTGCCAAAGAGGTCTGGGTATTTCATGACCATTTGGTCAATATGCCAAACAGCCCAGTACCAAGAAGTTGGATCGTACTTAGCAGAACGAACCTTGAATGGTGCATAGGTATCATTGACAATACCATAGAATGGCACATAAGGGGTGTTCCGGCTTTGAGCGAGCCCCAACCAAACGACACCACCAAATGGAGTTGGCAAGTCCTTCTTAATTTGGTAAACGTGGGCGTTGATGACGTTTTCATTTCCAAGAGCATACTTATACTTATTGGTATCTACTTCTTTACCTGGTTCCACCAAGTCATCTGGAGTATATTGTTTGAGGTGTTCGAAACGGTTCCGTTGTTCAGCGAAAACATCCTCTAGACTATACTTCTTAGAAGGATCCGTTGGTTTGCGCAAGAGGTCAAAGTGCTTATCATCATATTTGACATCCGCTTTCGGATCCATCAAGGTAATCCCTGCATAGGTCCGTGAGCGGTTGCGTTCGGTATATTCATCTGGACCATAAGAGTCTGCGATATGGAAGTTCCCATCTTTATCAGTCTTGTAGTGGTCTGCTTTTTTAGCAACTGCTTCCACATCTTTCGAAGCAATGACATTGTCCTTGTCCTTGAAATCCACATTTCCTAGATAGTAGGTATTGGCAAAGATGGCATAGCGGTCTTGAGGGAATTTAATGGCTACATATTGGTGTCCAGATAGGATTTCCATGTACCAGAGTTCATTTTTATCTGCTACAACAATAATGTTTCCTTCGGCAGATCCTTTTTCATCAAGTACCTTGGCAACCAATTCAATTCCTTCACGAGCTGTTTTGGCACGTGGAAGAACCAAGTCTACCATAGCAGCCTCAGCCAATCCATTTTTCACAAGTGGGTCTGCTTCCAAAATTTTATCGTGTGGGGTTGCAGATACTGTAGAAGTCATGGAAACACCAGCTTCATTAAAGCCGTGTGCTCCAAAGTTCCCGTTGGAACCATCTCCATGTGCCGCATCATAAGTTGCGGTATATTTCATTTCATGACTCAAGTGCGGATAAGCAAAGCCGTTGGATTCATCCTCCAACATATCCCCATCCTTATAGTCCTTGGCAGGTACCACTTCGTAAGTTTTATTGTGGCGACCACCATCGGGAGCATAAGGATAGTCTTCAGTCCGCCCGAAGAGCATGGAACCATCTGTCGTTAGCTCCTTCCCAACAATGATGGCTGAGCAAGCCTGAGCAACTTGAACGGGAATCAAGGCAAAGGCCATGAAAGCAATCATTAGTTTGACCAGTAGTTTTCTCATAGTCGATCTCCTTTATGACTACAAAAGAGGCTAGAAAAAATTTTCAAGCCGACGAAAAACAACTATACCAACGCTACCTTCAGTATACCCTTATCCAGATAGAAATGCAAGCGGTTTCAAAAAAGATCATTAAAAATAGGAACAGTTTTAAGCCTTTGCTTCAGCTGTTCCTATTTCTTGTTTTAACGTGTATTGTATTGTTTCATCACACGAGCAATATCGCGATTTTGTTCCCGCCGTTTGATGGATTCACGTTTGTCATAATCGTGCTTCCCTTTTGCTAAGCCCAGCAAGAGCTTGGCATAGCCGTCTTTAATGTAGACTTTAAGTGGGACCAGCGTCATCCCTGTTCCTTTGGTTTCTTGCTCTAATTTCTGGATTTGTTTTTTATGAAGAAGAAGTTTGCGACGGCGCTCTGGATCTTGGTTCCAGATATTGCCTTCTTCATAAGGAGCGATATGAACATTGCTCAACCAAACTTCCCCATTTTTCACTTGGGCAAACCCATCTTTCAAATTGATACGAGCTGCTCGCACACTTTTTATTTCAGTTCCTGTCAGAACCATTCCTGCTTCTAGCGTGTCTACAATTGTATAGTCATGGTGCGCCTTTTTATTTTGTGCGACGACCTTTCCCTCGCCCTTTGCCATGCTTGACTCCTTTCTTTGCTACTTCTTTGTAAAAAGGTTTCTTACTCTTTTTCTTCTTGTCTTTTGGAGAATGCTTGCGCTTGTTATCTCTAAAGCCTCCTTGCTTTCGCTCTCCTTCTTTCTTGGAAGGACGGCGTTTAGAAGATGGACCTCCTTCCTTACGCCCAGAAGCTTTATGGCCTTTTTCAATCAGATCCAGCTCACTTGGGATATAAGAAAAATCGATTTCTCCAGTCATCTTATCCGCTCTTTCAACCCTAATTCGGATCTCTTGACCAACTCGGAAGGTCACGCCTGATTTTTCCCCTCGCAAGGTCAAATCACGCTCATTAAAATGATAAAAACCAGGTAAGGTGGTGATGTGGATCAAACCTTCTACAGTATTTGGAAGTTCAACAAAGAGTCCAAACTTGACGACACTGGATACCAGAGCATCGTACTCTTCGCCAACATAGTCCTCCATATACTCTGCCTTCTTCATGGCTTCTACTTCTCGCTCCGCATCAATAGCGCGGCGTTCCCGACTAGAGGATTGGCTAGCGATATCTGGAATAACCTGTTCAAAATGACTAGCCACTTCAGAATCTTTTCCATACTCTCGCACCATACGGTGGACTAATAAGTCTGGATACCGGCGAATCGGACTGGTAAAGTGAGTATAGAACTCCGCAGCTAGCCCATAGTGACCATGGTTGTGCTCGGAATAGCGCGCCTGCTGCATGGAACGAAGCAACATCATGGACAAGACATCAGCATAAGGTTCCCCTTCTACCTTCTTCATGATATCCTGCAAGGTTTCCTGACTCATCGAACTAGCTGTCCCATAAATAGGTATGCCAAAGCTAGAGGCATAATCGATAAACTTTTGCACCTTCTCTGCTTTAGGTTCTTCGTGAACCCGGTAAATGAAGGGAAGTTTTCGTTTGGCAAAATGCTCAGCTACTGTCTCATTGGCAATTAGCATAAAGGATTCAATCATCCTTTCTGCAATTCCCCGTTGACGCAAGACGATGTCGACCGGTTTTCCTTGAGGATTGACCAGGATTTTAGCTTCACTGGTATCAAAGTTAAGGGCTCCCCGCTTTTCCCGCATTCCTTCTAAGATCTGATGAAGGCCAACCATAGCTTCAATACTTGGAACAATAGCTTGGTATTCCTCACGCTTCTCTTGGTCTCCTGCAATGATCTCATTGACATCACTATAGGTCATCCGGAAGGTCGTTTTAATAACTGTTTGGGTAATCTGGTAACGAAGGACCCGACCACGCTCGTCAATCTCCATAATGGCTGATTGGGTCAAGCGATCCACTTGAGGATTTAGGGAACAAATCCCATTGGAAAGTCGCTCTGGTAACATAGGAACGACTCGGTCTGTCACATAGACTGAGGTGGCGCGATTGAGGGCTTCCTTGTCTAGGGCAGAACCTTCAGTCACATAATATGAGACATCTGCAATGTGAACTCCAAGTTCATAGTTTCCGCCTTCCAAGCGTTTAATGTGAACCGCATCATCCAAGTCCTTGGCATCGGCACCATCAATGGTAAAGATGATTTCATCTCGAAGGTCCAAACGTCCCTCCATATCTTTCTCACTAGGCTTGTCTGGAATGCTTTCTGCTTCTTTGAGGACTGCTTCTGGAAATTCTGAGACGATATCCATGGACTCTAGGACTTCCAAGACATCGATTCCAGGATCTGTGACATGCCCAACCACATCTTGAACAGTGGCCACAAAGTAGTTGTGTTTGCGACTCGGATACTGCTCAATGGCAACCTTGAGAACTTCCGTCCCCTCCAATTGCAGGGCTGGCTTTTTCACGTAGATCCGTTGGCTAATCTTTTGATTCTTTGAAACGATGTAGCCTGCATACTTGGGCTTTTCTTCATCCAAAACAATCTGGCCGACAACTGTTTGGAGACTATGCTCCAAGACATCTATGATTTTCCCCTCTGCCGCTGTCCCCTTTTGCCGATCGGCTACCTTGGTGATCACAACCTCAACTGTATCCCCATCAATGGCGTGGTTGACATCATTTCGTCCAATAAAGAGATCCTCTTCTTCCCCCTCTAAGCTGACAAAACCAAAGCCACTCTTATGAGCATGAAAAATCCCTTTCACAGTAATAGTCCCTTTTGGTTTAGCATCAAGGAGACTTAAAAAGCCATTTTCTTCAAAGGTTAGTTGACGACGTCGCTCCATTAGCGAAATGGTCTTAATCAGTTCACGAAAACCTTTGGCATCTGTACTCCCAATGGCTTGTGCCAATTGATCAACCTGAGCTTTTCCCTCCTGTTTTAAATAATCAATAATTTTACTTTTCATATCTTGCGCTGGATAGCCAGCCTCCTTTATTTTCTTTCTTTTAGAGAGTTTTCTTTACAAGTGACAATCTCCCCATCAAACGACTCATAGATGAAAAAATAGGCAAAGACAATGTCTAAGCCTATCTTATTTACTGGATAATACCATTAAAATCATCGCAATGAGTAACCAAAGGAAAATCATTACTCCTGTTAGTCGTTGCATCACTGCTTCGAATCCACGAGCTTTTGAACGTTCAAACAAATCATTTGAACTTGCATCGAATACGTTGCTAGATTGATTTTTAGTTGGTTGCATGAAGATAGCGATAATAATTAATACAGATAGTACCAATAAAATAGTAATCAACGGTTTAGTCATAATTAAAAAACTCCTTAAAATCTTACCTATTTTACCATAAAAATCATTTCGTTTCAAGATGTAATGTCACTTTTCTCTCTTTGGGACAATACTTCAAAACTTCAATTTTTTCCGGGTGGGTCTTCATATTTTTGCTTGTCAAATAATTCTGACTGCCACAACTCGTGCAGGTTAGTTGTACTTTAATGCGCACTGATTTCTCTCACTTTCAAATACTTTCTAAAGATGAATAAAAGGAAGGCTAAATCTGTAAAAGCTAGAATAGCAGTCCCATAGAATACCCAATGGTAATTGACATGCATGGCGATACTAGAGCCCATCACGGGACCAAGAACTCCCCCTACATAAAAGAAGAGTTGATTGTAACTAAAAATCCGAGAGATCCCTTCTTTGGGAGTCATACGGTTTAAGAGGGCGGTCACACCTGGCATCAAGGCCCCTGTTCCAATACCAAATAAGAATCGAAAAATACCTAATTGAAAAGGGGTCTGCGCAAGGGCGCAGAAGATATAGAGGATCCCACTATAGAGAAGGGCCAAGAGCAAAAGGCGGTGATTGCCAATTCTATCTCCTAGCTTACCCATCCAACCAGAGGTAAGAATACTGGAAATCCCCATCGCTGATACAATCAAGCCGGAGACAAAGATAATATTGTTACTCTGGCCTAACTCCCGCACATACAAAGGAAGAATGGGAGAAATGGACTGGCCAATCATCTGGATGGTCATACTGGTCAAAAAGAGACCTAGTAAAATGTCCTTATGCTGGATAGAAGCCAGTAAAGTCCAGCTTGAAATGTGCTCCTCCTTTGAAATTTGTTGGTAGTCTTCCTCAATGCCCCACCAGGTCAAAACAGAGACGAGAAAGAGGAAAAAACCAACGAGGAGAAAGACATTACGCATTCCAAATTGCTCTGCAATCAATCCCCCCAACAGGGGTCCCATCAAGGTACCTGCAATGGTTCCTGTCGATAAGGTCCCTAAAGCATACCCAGATTGATTCTTTGGCACCTGACTAGCAATGAGAGCCGTGCTGTTAGGAACAAAGCCTGAAAAGACACCATTTAATAAGCGTAGGAGCAATAACCAAAAGACGGAGGGGACAAAAGCGATTCCTCCCATGGTCAAGGTCATGGCAATCGAGGCTCTCAGCATCATGGGTTTACGACCATAGCGGTCTGCCAAACTCCCCCAGATTGGGGCCATCAGGGCAGATGTCAAGGAGGAGGAGGCAACAGCAATCCCTGCATAAAAAGGAACGGCCGGACCTCTCACTCCCAACTCCTCCACAAATAGGGCCATAAAGGGGACCACTAATGAAAGACTGGCCCCTACAAAAAAACAACCAATCCAGGCAATCAAAAGATTTCTACGCCATTTTATTTCCTGTGAAATAGGATCATCTTCTTTCTATTTGTTCTAAAGCCCTATCGATTTGCTGATAGAGGTGATCTCGCTTGCTATTGTTATCAATCACGAGATCCACAAGAGCTTTTTTCTCCTCCAGAGACATCTGGGCCGCCAAACGATCGCGCACCTGGTCCTCTGTCAAAGCATTTCTTTCCATCAAACGTTCTAACTGAGTATGCTCCGTCACATAGACCAGCCAGACTTTGTCAAACCAGTCCAGATATCCCTGCTCGATTAACAAGGGGATATCCATGAAAAAGAGGTCTTCTGTTTCTGCCAGTCGATCCCGTTCTCGCGCCAAGGCTTTGCGAATCATTTCGCCTTGTACCTGGTTGGACCAGGCGATCTCATTCTGGCTTGAAAAAATGCGTTCAGCCAGGGCAGGACGATTCAAATCTCCAGTATCTAGGAGTATTTCTGTCCCAAAATGCTCTACCAAAGCTTGATAGAGCTCTCCACCTTGTGCCTGTAAGTCATGGACCACACGATCAGCATCAATGACAGCATAGCCTTTTTCTCTCAAATAGGAGGTCACAGTCGACTTACCAGAGGCAATCCCTCCTGTTAATCCAATAATCTTTCCCATTTACTTTACCTTTTGACAATGGGGACAAAAATGAGTCCCCCGTCCTCCAAGTTGGATTTTCTCGATTGGAGAGCCACAACGACTACAAGGCTGACCCGTTTTCCCATAGACTTGGTGTTCTTCCTGCATAGTGCCATCTTCTCCGAAGGCATTGCTGTAGGAGCGAATGGTGGAGCCTCCCTTTTCGACAGCCTGAGCTAATACGGCAATTGTTTCTTTGCGAACGGCTCTGGCTTCTGTAGCAGTCAAACTTTGCCCCAAACGGGCTGGATGAACCTTGGCTCGATAGAGCACCTCGTCCACATAGATATTGCCCAGACCAGCCACCAATTTTTGATCCAAAAGGGCTGATTTAATGGGTTTCTTTGATTTTTTCAGAGCTGCTTGGAAGGCGGGCCCTTTAAATTCCGCTTCTGTCGGCTCTGGACCAATTTTTTTATTCACAAAATAGCTGTCTACAAGCTCAGGCACTAGGACTTCCATGGTCCCAAACTTGCGGACATCTTCATAGACCAGGGTGCTACCATCTGTAAAATGAAAGAAGACATGGGCGTGCTTGCGAAGAGGAACTTCATCTGGATAAAAGAAATACTTGCCTTCCATCCGCAAATGCGAGATGAGGACCAGATCCGTCAGATAAAACAAGAGATATTTCCCACGGCGCCCCATGGCCCGAATTTCTTGACCTGGGAGATCTTGACAAAAAGCATCTAGATCCGTATGAATCATCTTAGAATACTTTACTTCCACTGACTGAATGGTTTTTCCAAGAATTAATTTCTCAAGACCGCGTCGGACAGTCTCTACTTCTGGTAATTCAGGCATAGAACTCCTTTCAAAAACAAGAAGCAGGCTTCTGCCCACCTCTTCTTAATATTCTTTTTCGTTGTATCCGAAATCAGCAAGATCCAATTTCTTATCCCGCCAATTTTTCTTGACCTTGACCCAGGTTTCTAGGAAGACCTTGTCCCCTAGCATGAGCTCGATATCCTTACGCGCAAGGGTTCCAATCTTCTTGAGCATGGCACCGCCTTTTCCGATGACAATGCCTTTTTGGCTATCGCGCTCGACCATGATGGTTGCTCGGATATGGACCTTATCTGTCTCTTCATCCCGCTTCATAGAATCCACCACTACGGCAACAGAGTGAGGAATTTCTTCCCGCGTTAAATGCAAAACCTTCTCACGGATCATTTCAGAGACCAAGAAACGCTCTGGATGGTCAGTAATCTGATCCGCAGGGAAATATTGGAAACCTTCTTCTAAGTTTTCGCTCAAAATATCAATCAAATGCGAAACATTGTTTCCTTGAAGGGCTGAAATCGGCACAATTTCCTTGAAGTCCATCTGACTACGGAAGTCATCGATTTGCGCCAAGAGTTGGTCAGGGTGCACCTTGTCGATCTTGTTGACCACCAGAATAACCGGCACCTTAGCAGCCTTGAGGCGTTCGATGATCATGTCATCGCCCTTCCCACGCGGTTCATCTGCTGGCACCATAAAGAGAACCGTATCGACTTCCCGAAGGGTACTATAGGCAGACTCTACCATAAAGTCTCCAAGGGCTGTCTTAGGTTTATGAATCCCCGGCGTATCGATAAAGACGATCTGTTCCTTATCGGTCGTGTAGATTCCCATAATCTTGTTGCGCGTTGTCTGCGCCTTATCACTCATGATGGCAATTTTTTGCCCCATGACGTGGTTCAAAAAAGTTGACTTCCCAACATTGGGACGTCCTAAAATAGCTACAAATCCTGATTTAAATGTCATAGTTTCCTTTCATGAGGGAAATCTCCCCCTTATCCAAATACTAGAGCCCATAATTTGGGCACAAATATCATGAGACCCGTCACCAAGGCAAAGCCTGAAATAACGAGAACTGCTCCTGCCGCCATATCCTTGGCATTTTTGGCCAGCATGGAGAAATGGTAATCACTCGCCAAATCCACTACATTTTCAAGAGCAGAATTCATGATTTCAAAGGCAATCACCAAAGAAACACTTAGGAGTAGAAAGAGCCACTCTGTTGCTGAAATGCCAAAAAGAAAGCCGGCAACAATCGCTAAGAAAGCTGAAAGAGCATGCTTGCGCATATTTCTTTCTTCTTTAAAGGCTGTGAAAATCCCTGTTAAAGCAAATTCAAGACTGGCAATCAGTTCTCGATTTTTCCATTTTCGTTTATTGTCTTGTGAGTCCATAGGCTGTCAAAATCTCTTCCTGTAAGCCAAACATTTCCTTCTCTTCTTCCGGAGTGTAGTGATCATAACCGTTGATATGAAGGAAGCCATGCACTGCTAAAAAGCCCATCTCGCGCTCAAAGCTATGGCCATACTCAGCCGCCTGCTCACGCGCCTTGTCTACAGAAATAAAGAGTTCTCCAATATAGGTATCAAACTCTGCCATCATTTCTGCTAATTCTGGATGGTCTTCTAAATCTTCTTCTGAAAAAGCAATGTCCATCTCTGGTTTGTATTCCAGACTAATCACATCCGTTGGGCGATCCGTATCACGGTATTCCAAGTTCAATTCATGGCTGCGTTCGTTGGTTACAAAGGTCACTGCCATTTCCTTATCTTCTTTGCCCAATTTTTTTGCAGCAAATTCTAAAATTTCCTGGGTTTGTTTGATCATTTCTTGAGAGACTTGACCGGTCTCATCAACCATTTCAATATACATCTTGGATCACCTCACTATCATTTCAATTATAGCATAAAAATAGCGTATATACTAGAATACACGCTACTTTTACTATTTGAAGATTGACATTCATAGCCACCCTTATTCAACTGTTTGTTGGATGGCATGCATCTGGGCATAGATGCCACCATGGGCAATCAAGTCTGCATGTTGGCCCCGTTCGACAATGCGCCCTTCTGATAGAACCAAGATCTGATCCGCATCTTGAATAGTCGATAAGCGGTGGGCAATGATAAAGGTCGTCCGGCCTTTCTGTAAGACTGCCATAGCCTTCTGAATGATCTCCTCTGTCTCCGTATCGATGTGGGAGGTCGCTTCGTCCAGAATCAGAATTTGCGGATTCATATAGAGCGTCCGCGCAAAGGAAATCAACTGGCGCTCGCCACTTGAAAAGGCAGATCCTTTTTCTACGACTGGATGGTCGATTCCCTTTTCAAGGCGCTCTACAAAAGGCCAAGCCCCGACTTTTTTCAGCGCATCTTTGATCGCATCCCGGTCAATATGATCCTGACTCATGGCCACATTACTGGCAATGGTTCCTGTAAATAGATAAGGATCTTGCAGAACAATGCCCATGTGGCTTCGCAGGCTCTCACGAGAGACTTGGCGAATATCTTGCCCATCGATCAAAATCGCTCCATCTTGAGGATCATAGAAACGATAGAGCAGGTTCATAATGGAAGACTTACCTGACCCAGTATGGCCCACAAGGGCGATGGTTTCCCCAGGGCTCGCCTGAAAGGCAATATCCTGTAAAACTGGCTTGCCTTCTTCATAAGCAAATTGAACATCATCAAACACGACTTGAGCCTTTTCTATCTTCAGCTCCAATACACCATCGGCCTCTAAGGGTTGATCCAAGAAGGCAAGGACACGACTCCCCGTCTCTAGTGATCGCCGAATATTCGGAAATTGACGACTAAGGGCAGCCATTAGTTCAAAGAGGTTCATGACATAGTTGATATTGATAAACAAGAAACCAGCCGTCACACCAATATTCCCTTTTAAGTAAGACATGCCAGCGATGGTCAAAATACCTGCAATGACCAAATACTTGAGCAATTCCGTCAAGGTCCAAGAAGCGATTGAATCAGCTAAAAGGATCCGGTCATTAGCCCATAGCATCTTCTGGGTAGTGGCTTCAAACTCCTCGATAACATGGGGCTCTTGCCCGTAGAGTTGGATCATGCTGGCACCATGCAAGAGTTCATTGACCTGGGTATTGACCTCGCTTCTCGCATCAAAGAAATCCTTCATTGGCTGGTCCGTCATGACCTTGTAGAGATACTGGATCCCGTAGAAAATCGGAAAGACCAAACACAAGAGAAGGCCCATCATAGGGCTCAGGTAAAAGAGAATCCCTAGAACAAAGAGAAAACGTACTAAAAAGATAATCAACACCATACAGGAGTTATAAAACTGAGTCCGCAAGGTTTCCGTATCATTGACAATTCTTGTCGCGATCTTTCCAGCCGGCTTATCATCAAAATAAGAAATCGGTAGACCTTGCATGACTTGAAAGGCTTGGTCTCTTAGGTTAGCCGTCACTTGATTGCTTCCGTGTAGCAAGATCCGATTCCCTAGGTAGCTAATCAGCTGTCCAATGCTTAAGACCAAGAGATAAAAACCTCCCATCTGGAGTAGCTGACCTTGCTCTCCACTATGGGTCAGTGCGGTCAAAGGCCCATCAATCATCTTTTGAAGAATGAATGGAGACAACTCAGAAAAGATGGTCGCTAATAAGAGACAAATAAAGCCAACAAGAAAGACTGTAGGATAAAGCGTGATCCTAGATAATAATCGTTTCAATACTTTCATCTTATTCTCCTTCCTGTTTTTGTTGCCGTTGGTATTGTTCGTAGTACCAACCCTCTTGAGCCAGCAGATCACTAGCTCTGCCTTCTTCGACAATCTGTCCTTGATCCAAAACAATGATCCAATCCGCCTGATGGACAGCAGACAAGCGATGAGAAACAATGATGGTCGTCTTGCCTTTCCGCTCTGTTTGAATGCTGTCAATAATGGCCTGTTCGGTCTTGGCATCCACTGCAGAAAGGGAATCATCTAACAACAAGAGATCTGCATCCCTTAAAAAGGCACGCGCCAGAGAGATCCGTTGTTTTTGACCTCCTGATACAGAGACCCCTTTTTCACCGATCATGGTGTCCATTCCCTGAGACATCCGCTCGAGATCATCCGCAAAAGCAGCTTGGGCTACCGCTTCCACTAAATCCTCTTCACTAGCACCATTTTTACCCAGAGCAATATTGTCACGAATGGATTTCGAGAATAAAATATGTTCTTGGGAAACATAGCCAATTTTATCTTCAATGGAGCGCCGGTTGTAGGCAACGATCGGTTGCTGGTTGACCAAGAATTCTCCCTCACCAACTGGGTACTGCCGCAAGAATTGTCGAACCAGACTAGTCTTTCCTGATCCGGTACGACCAACAATCCCTACTGTTTGGCCTTTCTGAACGGTCCAATCAATGCCTGACAGGCTCTCTCGTTCAGCACCAGGATAGCAGAAGGAATAATCCTTAAACTCTACCGAATCAATTTGTTCCAAGAAATGCGGACCATCTGGCTCTAAATCATCTGTTTCATCAATCACTTCTTTTAACTTCTTAAAGGACATTTGCCCTGTCTGATAGACCAAGATAAAATCTGATAGCATCCACATAGGCTCAACCAAGAAGACCAAATACAGTTGCAAGGCCAAGAGTTTTCCTAAGCTCAATTGCCCACTAGCTAAGGATTGACCTCCAAATACCAAGAGTAAGACAGTCGAAACTCCAATAAACAAAAGGGCTAAAGGGCCAAAAGAATATTGAATAGAGGCGATCTTATCTCCTGTTTTAGCAAGACTAGCTGTTTTTGTTTGGAACTGTTTGACCTGCTGGTCCCGTCTACTATAGGCACGCATGACCCGAATCCCTTCGATAGACTCCAAGACCTCATCGTTTAACTGCGCGACTGCTTCCCTGTTTTGCTCAATGTAGTCCTCCTGCTTTTTACTCAAAAAATAGGTGGATACGACAAGAAATATCATGGGGATAAAACAAATCAAAGTCAATTGCCAAGAAAGGAAAAACATGGCCAATATAATAAAGGTAAATAAACCGCCACCATAAAGGATGATCATCATTCCGTAACCAGCCATATCGGCCATGCCATCGACATCTGTCGTAAAGCGCGTCAAGAGATCTCCTGAGCGGAATTTCTCAAAAAAGGGACGCCGCATGGCTACTAGCTTACGAAATGCTTGCTCCTGAAGGGTTGACTTAAAATGAATGGACGACTGAAAAAGGCGCAACTGCCAATAAAAAGCCGTCAGGTAATTGAGGATGGCTGATCCTACCAAGAGGACCATATCCCATACAAAGTTGGATTGCGTCAGCGTCTGCTGACTCAAATGATCCACTAAACGCTGAATAACTTGCGTCGGGATCAATAAGGTATAATCATAAAGAATCAGGACCACAGCAATGCTAATATAGCGCCACTTGCGCTCTCTGATATACTCCCAAATAGCTCTTATCATCTACTCTCCTTTTCAAAATGGCACAGAAAAAACCCAAGTAGGAGCTGAGTACGTGCTCAGTCCACACTTGGGCCTTCTGATGCCTATCACCAATTCAGTTAAGGCAGGCAAAAATGCATACAAAAAACCCAAGACAGACTCCTCCATCTTGGGTTTCATTCATTTTTTAAATCGAACTCAACTGAGATTGGAGAAGTGGTGTATTCAATTGTGTCATCAAAACATCTACTTTGTTCATGACGGTTTTCTCCTTTCTCTTTGTTGCTATAACTTTACCACGTATTTCTATGCTTGTCAACGTTTTTTTGAATATTGTTGAAAAAGAGTCTGCAAATAGACTCCCAGTTAGAAGATAAAGACAAAAAAGAAGCCTAGATCCTCTCTAAGCTTCTCTCTTCTACTATGCTAGTTGCCGGGATTGAACCGGCGACCTCATCCTTACCATGGATGCGCTCTACCGACTGAGCTAAACCAGCAGTACCTATCTACTATATCATGGAGATAGGCCTTTTGTCAATATCCTGACTCATTTTTCTGCCAAATATTCTTCCTTCGCGAGGACATAATGGACTCTCGTCACCATTCGCCCTTTTTCATGCGGGTCTAGCATCGCATAAGCTTCTTCGTGGGAAAATTGCATCCCTGCTTTGGCCATCACCCGTCCAGAAGCTGGGTTTTCCTTATCATGAACGGCAATGAGCTTGTTCATCCCTAACTGTTCAAAAGCTAGGGCAATCACTGTCTTGGTAGCTTCTGTCGCAAGACCTTGGTTCCAATAGTCTTTATTCAGAACATAGCCGATACTCCCCTTCTTCAGAGAAAGATCCAAATCCAGTAAATCAATCGTCCCGATAAATTTTCCATTTTCTTTGAGCTCGATCCCCCATCTTCCAAGTGGGCTAGCTAGGTAAAAGAGGGCAATGTTATTCCGCGTCTCTTCAAGACTTTGATTGGTTGTAAAAGTATAGCGCGTAACAGTCTCATCAGAAGCGTACTCAAACATAGCCGGTGCATCTTCAAGAGTGACCGGACGCAAACGTAAACGCTCTGTCTCCATTTCACGATAAGCTGCTAACTTCACATATAAATTTTCCATTAGACACTCCTTCTTTAGGGATTAGTTTAGCAGAAAACATAAAGGAAGGCAATCTAAAATTTTTTCTTGATTTTTGACTAGCTTTTATATAAAATAAAATCATTCGATTAAAAAATTGGGATGAGGAGTAAAAAGGTCATTGAGTTAGGAGAGCAATCTCACACCAATGGCCTTTTTACACCTATATTCAAGCAAGGAGAAGAAAACAATGTTAATTGGTATTCCAAAAGAAATAAAAAACAACGAAAATCGGGTCGGTTTGACACCAGCTGGCGTACACAGCTTGGTGGGCAAGGGCCATCAAGTTTTGGTGGAAACCAACGCTGGACTTGGTTCTGGCTTTGCGGATGAAGATTACACAAAACAAGGGGCAACTATCGTTGCCACTGCTGCAGAGGCTTGGGCAGCTGAATTGGTCGTCAAAGTAAAGGAACCCCTCGCTGAAGAATACGGCTTCCTTCGTGAAGACCTCTTGCTCTTCACCTACTTGCACATGGCTGCCGCTCCTGAATTAGCAGATGCCATGGTCGCTGCTAAGACAACTGGGGTAGCTTACGAAACAGTGCGAGACCTTGAAGGACAATTACCACTCTTGGTCCCAATGAGTGAGGTTGCTGGACGGATGGCCGTGCAAATCGGCGCTCACTTCCTCACCAAACAAGAAGGAGGATCAGGTGTTCTCTTAGGTGGTGTACCAGGTGTTCCTAAAGGAAAAGTCACCATTATCGGAGGTGGGGTCGTTGGAACCCATGCAGCTCGTATCGCTCTTGGACTCGGTGCCCAAGTCACCATCTTGGATATCAGCGCCAAACGTTTGTCTGTTCTAGAAGATGTCTTCGGTCACCAAATCCAAACCCTCATGTCCAATCCATTTAATATTGAAGCCAGTGTCCGTGATGCTGATGTTGTCATCGGAGCTGTCTTGATTCCTGGTGCAAAAGCTCCAAAATTAGTGACGGACGATATGGTCAAACAAATGCGTCCAGGTTCTGTGATCGTCGACGTTGCAGTTGACCAAGGTGGGGTTATTGAGACAGCAGACCGTGTGACTACTCATACGGAGCCTGTTTACGAAAAACATGGCGTGCTCCACTATGCCGTTGCCAATATTCCAGGTGCTGTCGCTCGCACGTCTACCATCGCTCTTACCAACGTAACCCTTCCTTATGTGGAAGCTTTAGCTGACAAAGGCTTCCATAAGGCTATCGCCCTTGATGAAGGCTTACGCCAAGGGGTTACTACTTATCAAGGCCACATCACTAGCCAACCAGTTGCAGAAGGCCTAGAGCGCGACTTCACACCAATCGACGAATTAGTATAATTTCTGACATTTAAAAGGCAAAGATCATAAGATCTTTGCCTTTTTATTCTACTTCTTCTTCCACATCCAGGTTTTCTTTGAGCACTGGATTTGGATTTGGGATGGGCTCATAAGCCCGGATAATCTCTGCTACTACAGGATGACGCACGACATCCTTGGCAGAGAAATGTACAAAGTCAATTTGAGAAATGTTCTTCAACTTCTTCTGGGCATCAATCAAGCCGGATTTGACATTTCGAGGAAGGTCGATCTGGCTGGTATCCCCATTAACAATCATCTTGGAGTTAAAACCAAGACGGGTCAAGAACATCTTCATCTGCATGATAGTGGTATTTTGCGCTTCATCGAGAATGACAAAGGCATCGTCCAAGGTTCGACCCCGCATATAAGCTAAGGGCGCAATCTCGATAATCTCCCGCTCCATCATCCGAGTAGTCTGGTCTTTTCCTAAAATCTGGTAAAGAGCATCATAGACCGGTCGTAGATAAGGGTCTACTTTTTCCTTGAGATCCCCCGGAAGGAAACCAAGGCTCTCTCCTGCTTCTACAGCTGGGCGAGTCAAAATAATGCGCTTGACTTGACCACGCTTGAGGGCGGTCACGGCCAAGGTCACCGCTAGAAAGGTTTTCCCAGTCCCCGCTGGTCCGATCCCAAAAGTGACATCATGGTGCTTGACGCTATCGACATAGATCTTTTGACCCAGCGTTTTAACCCGAATGGGCTTGCCATAACTATCCTTAATAATCTCTTCTTCATATAGAGCGATGAACTTATCCAGCTCATTATTGCGGACCATTTGAATAGCCGTCACCACATCCGGCGTCCCGATGGTCATACCACGGTTGACAAGAACCAAGAGGGCTTGGATAACCTGACGGACCTGCTCGCAGCTTCCTCCCTCTCCAATGATCTGAACAATTTCTGTCCGGGCATGAATAGTCACTCCAAATTCTTGCTCCATCAAACGCAAGTGACGTTCATTGGATCCAAATAGATGGAAGAGATCATCTGGATGACTTAATTGAATATCAATTGAATGTTCTTTCAAATAAAGAACCTCTCTATCTCTGTAAGTTTTCTCTATTATAACAAAGAGACCGAGAATTGACCATCCCCGGCCCATTTTGATTTTCTTGTGCTTAATGACCTAGGTATTCTTCCCAAATCGCGTCAAAATCTCCTAGATTAAAGGAGAAACTGGCGTGCTCTTCCAGAAAGCGACTGACCTCATCAAAATCATCTGTATGTTTTGGAAAGGCAGACTCGTGAAAAGCTAGATCTGCTAGAATGGCCTTGGGAGCATTGCTTTTGGGATTGCGCTCTGTCATCAGCCAAGTATAAAATGATTTTCGCATAGAACTCCCTTTATTTTAATTCGGTACCAAAGGCATCCTGTGTAATTTTCCCTGCTTTCATCAAGCCTCCCAGAGCTTTTTTGAACTGCCCCTTGGAAATGCCAAAGATTGCCTTAATTTCTTCTGGGGAAGACTTATCATTCAAGGTCATAAAGCCTCCATTGCTTTCTAAATATGCCAAAATCATCTGTGCATCATTTTCCAGCATTTCAAACGAGCGTGGCTTTAGTGACAAGTTTAAGGTACGATCCACTTCTCGGAAACCGATGACTCGGGCATCTAGGACTTGACCCAAACGAGGTTCGGCATAGCGCTCACTTGGATGGATAAAGCCCAGCATATTGTTCTCAGGTAAGTAAACAAAGGTCCCTGAAAGCTTTAAGCGATAGACGATAGCCGGCCAGTTTTGGTTCTGCATGTTATTGTAGGCTGGACGGGCAATCCGTTGGAAGTCTTCTTGGTAAGCCAAGACACCCCAGATCCGGTCTTTTTTATCGACTTCCAGACGAACAAAGAGTTTATCACCTTTTTTCGGCCACAGATCCTTGATTTCTGGCAGGATATCAAGAGAGACGACGATCTCCTTGTCTGGTAAGCCCGTATCGACAAAAACACCCAGGTCCTTACGAACTTCTGTCACTGTCCCCCAGCCAAATTGGTCCTGACGTGCTGTGACTTCTAGAGTGGTCAAACGCAAACGTTGCTTCATATCGGTATAGGCAAAGCCTTTGACGGATTCTCCAAGAGCATGCTCTCCTTCAGCCTTATCCAAGGCATAGGTCTGCCCATCCTTTTGGACAAAGTAAAAGCGGTCATTCTCATCCGTAACAAGGCCCACGATATCATGTGCGAGATTGGTATTCATTTCTTCCTTCTTTCTGGCTAATGATAATCAATAGCCCTTTAATGGAAATAAAACCCAGCCAGCAGTGCCAACTGAGTTCATTTCCTCTGTAAACTGCTGGAAATGTTTAGACTTCAAGCAATTCTTTTTCTTTGTGTGCTGTCATTTCATCGATATGTTTCACAGCATCATCCGTTACTTTTTGGATTTCTTTTTCGAGACCCTTTAATTCATCTTCAGTGATTTCTTTAGCTTTTTCTTGCTTCTTGGCTTCATCCATCGCATCACGGCGGATGTTACGGATCGCTATTTTAGCATTTTCACCAACTTTTTTCACTTCTTTAGCCAAGTCACGACGTGTTTCTTCTGTCAAAGCTGGGATGACCAAGCGGATAACAGAACCATCGTTGGCTGGAGTAATACCGAGGTCAGAAGCATTCAAGGCGTGCTCGATATCTTTTAATGAAGACTTGTCAAAAGGTGTGATCAACATCACACGAGCTTCTGGAATCGTGATCGATGCGATTTGATTCAATGGAGTATCAACTCCGTAATATTGAACATAAATACGATCCAAGAGACTTGCATTTGCACGGCCTGCACGGATACTTCCAAATTCACGTCCCAAACTTTGGTGAGACTGAGTCATTCTTTCTTTAGCTTTTTCTACGATTGGATTTGCCATTTTATTCCTCTAACTTCCTTATTTTTCTACATTATTAGAAACGGTAGTACCGATATTTTCTCCAAAGACAACGCGTTTGATGTTCCCTGGCTCATTCATGTTGAAAACGACTAAGTCAATATCATTGTCCATTGAGATGGTCGATGCTGTCGAATCCATGATACGAAGGCCTTTATTGATGACATCACGGTGAGTTAATTCTTCAAACTTCACAGCTGTCTTGTCTTTCTTTGGATCAGCATTATAAACGCCGTCAACACCATTCTTAGCCATCAAGATTGCGTCTGCTTCAATTTCAGCGGCACGAAGAGCAGCCGTTGTATCCGTTGAGAAGTATGGAGAACCAATGCCTGCACCAAAGATAACAATACGCTCTTTTTCCAAGTGACGAAGGGCGCGACCACGGATATAAGGCTCAGCGACTTGTTGCATGGCAATCGCTGTTTGGACACGCGTATCTACTCCAACCTGTTGAAGAGAATCCGCCATCACCAAGGCATTCATAACTGTTCCAAGCATTCCAGTGTAATCTGCTTGAACGCGATCCATACCTGCTTCCGCCGCAGGTTCTCCACGCCAGAGATTTCCTCCACCGATAACGAGAGCAATTTCAATTCCAAGGTCATGAACTTCTTTGATTTCAAGGGCCATCTTTTGAACCGTTTTGATATCAATTCCGACACCCCGTTCACCGGCTAACGCTTCACCTGATAACTTAATTAAAATACGTTTATACTTAGGTTCTACCATTTTGTCACTCCTTTTATGATCTGTATTATTTTACCACAAAAAGCGTTTTTTATATAGTGATATCTATCAAAAAAATTTTATCTTGTCGTCTTAAAATCGATTATTTTACCTCATACTTTTCTATTGACCATTTCTGAGTGTGCCAGCTCGTATGGATAGGTGATTCCCCCAAAAGTAGAACTTCCTTTCAACATTCCAAATTAATGAAGTTGTATGACTTTCTTACCTATCAAAAAGAGCCTCTTGAGAGAAACAGGATGTATCTTTCAACCTGTTCAGGACTGGAGGCTCTTATTATAAAAATCTCATTGATGATAAGGATCGTAGTTGACTAGGCGAAAAAAGGGGATGCATCATCCCCTTTTTCTAGGTTTTAAAACCAATTCTAGTCTTCAAGTAGACCTTGCTATTTAGAATGAAGCAAAATCAATCATTCACCAAAGGAAGAGGAACTATTTTTCGTCTTCTTTTTTTCGACGACCAAATGCTACGATTCCTACAAGTCCTGCAACTAGTCCGAGTACAGTTGATCCTACAGATGTAGTTTCACCAGTATTTGGAAGTTGTTCTTTAGCTGGTGTTGGGTCCACCGGTTTACCTGGTGTTGGATTCACTGGTTTACCTGGTGTTGGATCCACCGGTTTACCTGGTGTTGGGTCCACTGGTTTACCTGGTGTTGGATTCACTGGTTTACCTGGTGTTGGGTCCACTGGTTTACCTGGTGTTGGGTCCACTGGTTTACCTGGTGTTGGGTCCACTGGTTTATCTGGTGTTGGATTCACTGGTTTATCTGGTGTTGGTTCTACAGGCTTGTCTGGAGTTGGTTCTACAGGTTTGTCTGGAGTTGGCTCTACAGGCTTATCTGGAGTTGGCTCTACAGGCTTATCTGGAGTTGGCTCTACAGGCTTATCTGGAGTTGGCTCTACAGGCTTATCTGGAGTTGGCTCTACTGGTTTGTCTGGAGTTGGCTCTACTGGTTTGTCTGGAGTTGGTTCTACAGGTTTGTCTGGAGTTGGCTCTACAGGCTTATCTGGAGTTGGCTCTACTGGTTTGTCTGGAGTTGGCTCTACTGGTTTGTCTGGAGTTGGTTCTACAGGTTTGTCTGGAGTTGGTTCTACAGGTTTGTCTGGAGTTGGCTCTACAGGCTTGTCTGGAGTTGGCTCTACAGGCTTGTCTGGAGTTGGTTCTACAGGTTTGTCTGGAGTTGGCTCTACTGGTTTGTCTGGAGTTTCCTTCAGTTTGTAAACATAAGTGACATTCTTATCGCCTTCAATCACTTTACCAGTTGTTGGGTCTGTTGACTTCAAGTGACCATCTTTATCAACTTCACCAACTGTGTAGTTACCAGCTGGTACCAATTCGTAAGTCTTACCTTCGAATTCAATCTCTTGTGGACGGTTGTCTACCACTGTGTCATAGTCTTTATCCACTGGTTGAGCTTTTTCGTCCGTCACATCTGACTTGATAGTCTTACCTTCTGTATCTACATAGTGTACGTAGACGTTACCCTTAGGCTCAGCTGGGGTTTCCTTCACTTCTTTATAAACGTAAGTGATAGTTGATTTAGGTTTGTCAACTTTACCTTTAATTGGATCAGATGATTCCAAGTGTCCATCTTCGTCAACTTTACCTACTGGATAGTCACCTTTCGGTACGATCTTGTAGGTCTTACCATCTGGTGTCTTGATAGTATTCGGTTTTTCACCTTCCTCAGTGGTGTTATATGGTGTGTCATATGGTGAGTTTGGTGTATCTTGACGAGGTTTTTGAATTTCTTTACCTTTTTCGTCTACGTAAGTGATGATAACTTCACCTTGTTTAGGTTTTGTTGGATCTTCTTTCAATTTGTAGACGTAAGTGACATTCTTATCGCCTTCGATCACTTTACCTTTTGTTGGGTCTGTTGACTTGAGGTGACCTTGGTCATCCACTTCACCAACTGTGTAGTTACCAGCTGGTACCAATTCGTAAGTCTTGCCTTCGAATTCAATCTCTTGTGGACGGTTGTCTACCACTGTATCGTAGTCCTTATCCACCGGTTGAGCTTCTTCATCGATCACATCTGACTTGATGGTCTTGCCTTCTGTATCAACGTAGTGTACATAGACATTACCCTTCACTTCTTTATAGACGTAAGTGATGGTTGATTTTGGTTTGTCAACTTTACCTTTAACTGGATCAGATGATTCCAAGTGTCCATCTTCGTCAACTTTACCTACTGGGTAATCACCTTTCGGTACGATCTTATAGGTCTTACCATCTGGTGTCTTGATAGTATTTGGTTTCTCACCTTCCTCAGTGGTGTTATATGGTGTGTCGTATGGAGAATTTGGTGTATCTTGACGAGGTTTTTCAATTTCCTTACCATTTTCGTCTACGTATGTGATGATGACTTCACCCTTCTTAGGCTCAGCTGGCTCTTCTTTAAGCTTGTAGATATATGTAACATTCTGATCTTTTTCAGCTACTTTACCAGTTGTTGGATCTGATGATGTAAGGTGTCCTTTGTCATCAACTTCACCTACTGTGTAGTTACCCGCTGGAACCAATTCATAAGTCTTACCGTCTTTTTCGATTTCTTTTGGACGGTTGTCTACTACTGTATCGTAATCTTTATCGATTGGTTGTTCATCTTCATCTTTTACTGAATCTTTGATAGTATTACCTTCAGTATCTTTATAGTGAACATAAACATTACCCTTAGGTTCTTCTTTCAATTTGTAGATGTAGGTGACATTCTGATCATCCTTAGCAACTTCTCCAGTTGTAGGATCAGAAGACTTGAGGTGTCCTTGGTCATCTACTTCACCAACTGTGTAGTTACCTGCTGGTACCAATTCATAGGTCTTGCCAGCTTTTTCTATTGTTTGTGGGCGGTTGTCTTCAACTGTGTCATAGTGTTTATTGATTGGTTGTTCATCTTCATCTTTTACTGAATCTTTGATAGTATTACCTTCAGTATCTTTATAGTGAACGAAGACATTTCCTTTAACATCAGACTTGACAAAGTAGTAGTTCACATCAGTTGATGGTTTAATCGCAGTTGGAATTGAGTAGTTGTTTGAGAATGATGAATAACCCTTCAAATCAGAGTATACTTTTCCGTTTGGAGCTGTAGGATCATCCGCTACAGATCCTTCTGCTTGAATCACTGGAACTTTACCAGCAATGACGTTGTAACTGTTATTACCAGCTCCGGCAGGTGTCAATGAAGGATTTGGGGCACCTTTGAATGGACGTGGATAAGTGTGTAGAGTTCCGTCCATTTGTTTATAAGTATCTGTCTCAGTAGAAGACGACCAACCAGTAATAATGAGTGATTTGCTTCCAGCAGTTTCGTTGACTTCAAGATAGTAATCACCATTTTTACTGTTTACTTTTGTAACTTTTGTCTCGTCAGCCTTCCACTCTTCACCAGCCTTATTAACTTTACTTGTGTAGATGAGTGTGTACTTAGATACATCTTCAGTACCAATATCTGATGTAGCAAAATTGTTCACTTGAGATGGATCAAGGGCGTAGAATTTCGTTACAGTTGAGCCATCAGTATCAACGATTTCAGAAATACGTTTCACGTAGTAGTGATTTGCTCCACCTTGAAGTTCGACAAGTTTTTGACCGACAACACCCTTACCAAGGATACCAGATGTTTTTTGAGTGGTATCAGTTGTTGCTGCTACTTGTTTGTAACCAGGGATTTCACGATTTCCTGAAGCTGTGAATTGTTGACCAGCAAGACCTTTTTGAGTATAGCTTGCAAGATCTGTTTCACTTCCAGTTGGTTTGTATGGTTGACCTTCTGTGTACTTGCTGCTATCAACTTCTTTATAATGAGTTGTTTGATCAACTGTTGCATAAGGGACCGAAGTTTGAACGTTTGGTTTGTCTTCGCCTTCGTTACCTGGGAAGTTGGTATCGCGGATTTGAAGTGTTTCATACTCAAGGTTCGCGTTGACCAATGAGAGGGTTACGTTACCTGGATCAGTTCCGTTAGCACCTGTGTAAGTCAAAGTATTGGTTACATCAGAGTTATTGTTTGTGATGTAACTTGGAAGAGAGATATTGCTTTCACCAGCATGAATAGTACGAGTGTAAGCTTCTGTACCATCAGATTTCTTCACGATACGCAAGTAAACATCTGGGTTAGCTGAAAGGCTACCAGTGATGGCAGAACGATCTACTGCAAGAGTAGCATAATAATCAAAGTTTGTTTTAGCTCCAGTAGCGTGGTTCGTTTTAAGGAATTGCCATACACCAAAGGTATAACGATCTGCGTTTGGATCCAAAGCATAACCTGCTTTGTTGAAGGCTGCATCTTCAATCGTTGCACCGTTAGGATCTGTAATGACTGGATTTGTAGTTCCATTAGTGCTTGTTGAGATTGGTGCCAATTGTGCTGAAACTGCTGGTGCGCCATTAACAGTTGTATTCCCATTGAAACCTGCATCCTTCAAGGTTGCCATCATATCATCTACTGACTTGTTCAAGCGTTCTCGTTGTTCAGCATATGATTGTGGTTTTACTTCAGAATTGCTCGAAGCTTCTTTTGTTGGCAATTCAGCTTGAACTTTTGCAACAGCCTCTTTGATAGCAGCTTTCTGCTCTTCATTTTGATGGGTTGAAGCATATTTTTCTGCTATTTGATTCAATAAAGCTGCTTCAGAAGCATTTTGTTCCAAAATCGCTTTATCATCCGATGCTACAGCACTTTCGACCACTTGGGATGAGCTTGCTACTGAAGGTTTTGTTTCTGTAGCAGTTTCATTTTGAGGGGCTGAGACTTCTTTAGAGCCTTCTTCAGTTAATGGAGTAGCTTCACTTGAAACGGATGGAGCACTCACTGCCGTAGAGGAAGAAACGACTTCGTTTCCTACTTCATCCGCAAACGTAGTATTTGCAACTGTAGTAGCACTTAAAACAGCCGCTGCTACTACGATCCCTTTTAAGAAGTGATGGCTCTTAGTAGAAACAGCATCTTCACGCACCTCAGCTACAACTGTCTCTTCGACTTGACCACGAATCACTTTGAGCAAACCAAAGTTTGAAGTGGCCGCACGCAACCAGTTCTTACCTGACTTGATCAATTTGAAACGAGTCACTCGATCAGTTTCACGGAATTCTCCGTTTGAACGTTTAAAAATCATTTGATTCTCCTTTTTTTTGTTTTTCAACTATATTATACCTTTTTTCTGTACTTATGCAAGCGTTTTAATATTCATCGAATTTATCATCAAGGTAGAACTTTCTAAATCATTCAAATAAAGAAAAAAAGCTACCCGAAGGTAGCTTTGATTTCTAATTAAAGTGAGTTAACATCCACTTTGATACCAGGACCTTGAGTAGTAGTCAAAGTCAAGCTAGTTACGTAAGTACCTTTAGCTGTAGCTGGTTTTGCTTTTTGGATAACATCGTTGAAAGCTTTGAAGTTTTCAACCAATTTGTCAGCGTCAAATGACACTTTACCGATAATCGCTTGTACGATACCTGCACGGTCAGCACGGTAAGTGATTTTACCACCTTTAGACTCTTCAACTGCTTTAGCAACATCCATTGTTACAGTACCAGTTTTAGGGTTTGGCATCAAGTTACGTGGTCCAAGGACACGTCCAAGACGTCCAACAAGAGCCATCATGTCAGGTGTAGCGATAACAACGTCGAAGTCCAACCAACCATCGTTGATTTTCGCAACAAGGTCATCTTCACCTACGAAGTCTGCACCAGCAGCTTTTGCTTCTTCAGCTTTTGCACCACGTGCAAATACAAGAACGCGAGCAGTTTTACCAGTTCCGTTTGGCAATACCATTGCACCACGGATTTGTTGGTCAGCTTTTTTCACGTCGATGTTCAAGTTGTAAGCAACTTCTACAGTTGCGTCAAATTTTGCAAAGTTAGTTTCTTTTGCAAGAGCTACAGCTTCTTCTACGCTGTATGCTTTTGTGCTGTCGATTTTTTCAAGTGCAGCACGAAGTTGTTTGCTTTTTTTAGCCATTTTATCTTTCTCCTTGTAATGTGGTCATATCGATTTTCATCTCCCACGTCACTCGTCTCATGATCAAGTGTATTGCGGGCAAATAGGATTGTTACAATTAGTCAGTAACAGTGAATCCCATAGAACGAGCAGTACCTTCGATCATACGCATTGCAGACTCAATGTTTGCAGCGTTCAAATCTGGCATCTTAGTTTCAGCAATTTCTTGTACTTGCGCACGAGTAACTGTTGCAACTTTCGTTTTGTTAGGTGTACCTGATCCTTTTTCAACACCTGCAGCTTTTTTCAAAAGAACAGCAGCTGGTGGTGTTTTTGTAACGAAATCAAATGATTTATCTTCATAAACAGTGATCACAACTGGGATAATCATTCCAGCTTGGTCAGCTGTACGAGCGTTAAACTCTTTAGTGAATCCCATGATGTTGATACCTGCTTGACCAAGTGCTGGTCCAACCGGTGGAGCTGGAGTAGCTTTACCAGCAGGGATTTGCAATTTTACAAGTTTTTCGACTTTTTTAGCCATTTCTTAAATCCTCCTTTGTGGTTTTGGCGGTAATTACAGATTTTTACCTCCCACAAGTATGCTCTGCGCATACCTTTCTATTATACACTATTTTCTTCCGAATGCAAGAAAAAATTTCATTTCCATCACACTTTTTTTACTTTTGTGATAAAATGGAGGTATGTTAATAAAAGTTGCTTCCCTTGTATTTATTTTTTTGACCCTGATTCTCAGTGGGATTATTATTCGAGTCTTTAAACTACGTCGATATGGTTGGAATTTTGCCGATCTGGCTTTTCCTCTGTTCGCGCTTGAATACTATTTAATTTCAGATGCGGCTTACTATCATAATTTGTTGCCGCAATTGTTATTGGCCTTGTCCCTCTTAGCTATCGGCTTGACTATCTATTTCTTGAAAAAGAAACGTAGCTTTTACTATCCGAAATTTTTCAAGTACTTTTGGCGCGCAGGCTTTCTCATTACCTTCTTCCTTTACCTCATTATGACGATTAGCCTCTTTATCTGATTTTAATAATAAAATAACGGTATTAACTAGATCCAAGATGATTTAGCTAATACCGTTTTTTTTATTTGTTTCTGGACTTATGCAGATGGGTCACCAAGGTATAGACAAGACGATTCATCACCCATAAGACTCCTTCCATGACCAGTCCTAGGACAAGAGTCAAAATCCAGCCAGTCAGATGAAGGTGGCTGAGATTAAAAATGGAAGAAAATACAAAGACCGACAGACAAAATCCTGTTACATTAAGAAGAATAATGCCCAATTTTACATGATTGAAGGGAAGGCTGAGTTGGTATACTTTTGTAAAGCCAATCAAAGCCAGCAGGTAAATCGAGATGGTCGAAATATCTCCCTGACTTAATCCAAGGAAAGGACCCAGGACCACAAGAAAAAGGACCGATATGAGATTGGTCAAGGCAGCTGGAAGAGCTTGCTCTATCACGGTTTCAATAAAGTCTCCTTCTATCCGGGATCGATTCTTCTCCAGGGCTAGTAAGAAACCGGGGATTCCGATGGTAAATCCACTGATCAAGGACATTTGAGAAGCTTGAATGGGATATGTGAAAGCAAAGAGAATGGCCAAAATAGCCAATAATATTGAAAAGATATTCTTAACCAAAAAGAGACTAGCCGAACGTTGAATATTGTTGACCACTCGGCGGCCTTCATCTACAATCGAAGGCATGTGGGAGAAGTCTGAATCTAAAAGCACAACCTGAGCTACCTTTTTGGTCGCATCATGCCCCGTATTCATGGCAATACTACAATCAGCTTTTTTCATAGCAAGGATATCATTGACCCCATCTCCTGTCATTCCGACCTTATGACCATCTGCCTGCAAGCTCTCTACGAGGATTTGTTTTTGCTCTGGACTAACCCGTCCAAAGACTGTGTAGGTCCGTGCTGCATCTACTACCTCCTCATACGTCTTAAGCTGACTCGCATCTACCACTTGATCTGCATCAGGAATACCTGCTTTTTGAGCTACAGCGGCAACTGTCAAAGGATGATCCCCTGAAATAACCTTGATGGTCACCCCTTGTTTTTGGAAATAAGCGAAAGTTTCAGGGGCAGTCGATCGTACGGGATTCTCCAAGACCAAAGCTAGGAGGGGAAGGACTGGAGCTTCTAATACTTCCGTCAATTGCTCCCCCTGGTAATTCCCCAAAATAAGGACACGCGCCCCTCGTTCAATCTCTCGCTGCCAGACTTCTTGGTAAGCATCGAGATCATCTCGAAGCAAAATATCCGGTGCCCCTAGTAGGTAAATACCTTGTTGGAACTGAAGGCCCCCAAATTTCTTCTTAGATGAAAAAGGAAGACGGTCTTGAACGGTCCAAACTTCACTTGTTTGGACTGAGTGAAACTGCCGAATGGCCGTAATAGTATCATTCTGATCCTCACTTGCTTGGAGATAGTGACTTAATATTTCTCTGCCTTCTTTTTCATCTAGTGCCAAGGGGAGGAGCTCACTCACCTGCATCCTGTGTTCGGTAATGGTTCCCGTCTTGTCTAGACAAAGGACGTCGATACGAGATAGGGTTTCAATCCCCTTCATACTGTTGAGTAGGACCTTTTGAAGGGCTAAACGGGTTGCCCCAAGCACCAAGGCCAGAGTCATTAAGAGGTAGAGACCTTCTGGAATCATCCCAATGATGGCACCGACCATAGAGGTGATGCTAACTTTGAGGGTTTCGTGATTTCCTAGATAGCTCTGCAAGAACAACAGTAAGCCAATCGGGATGAGAATCATTCCGATCATTCGGACAAGACCGTCCACTGCATGAACCATTTCGGATTCTTCGTGTCCCTTGACTTTTTTTGCAGAGAGACTCAGCTGATTAATATAAGACGCATCGCCTACTTGTTCCAAGACCGCAACTGCCTGGCCTGAAATAACAAAACTTCCTGACATGAGTGTCTGATGCTCAGCTTTAGGGATTTCATCTGCTTCTCCTGTCAATTGAGACTCATCGACCATGATCGAGCCATCTAGAATCTTGGCATCCGCATAGATCTGATCCCCCGCTTGGAACAAGACGACATCTCCCTCTACCACCTGATGAACAGGAAGGTCTAACCGTTCTCCTTCACGAATCACTCGAGCTTTCTCCACTTGAAGGAGACGCATCTTATTCAAAATCCGACGGGACCGCAATTCTTGAACAATCCCGATCAAGGAGTTAACGACGACAATAGGAACAAATAACATATTGTTCCAAGACCGTACTAGTATCAATAAAATAGCTAAAATACCAAAGACTAGGTTGAAATAAGTGAAGACATTTGAATAAACAATCTCTCTCGTCGACTTTTCTGCCGTAATGGTTACTCGATTTTGTTTGCCTTCTCTAATTCGGCTTTGGACTTGCTCATTCGTTAGCCCGCTATAGCGCTTCTCTTCCATATTTTCTTCTTTCTTTTTTCTGTATCTAGTTTAGCAAAAAGAATGTCTTCTTGCTTCAGACTAGAGAACGAAGATTCTGTAGAGCTATTCATGAAGTTCAAGAGGCAAGCCATCTGGATCAAAGAAGAAAGCCATTTTGCGCCCATCAAAATCATCCACCCGTAGCTCTGTATGAGGGATTCCTAATTGATCAAACTCTGTTAGACAGGCTTGAACGTCTTCTACTCGAAAAGCCAGATGACGGAGACCGGTATGCTCTGGATAAGGGAGAAAGGGTCTCTTTGGAGCATCTGGTTTGATAAATATTTCCAAGGTCAGATTTCCCTTTCGAATATTAAAGAGAATATCCTGCTTTTCAGGCCGATGATGTTCGTCTAAAGGTTCAAAGCCTAATTTGTCGACATAAAATTCTCTGGTTTTGTCATAATCATGTCCAATAATGGCAATATGGTGAATAGTATCGAGCTGCATCTGCTCTCCTTTTCTTTTTTTCGTAAACAAAACCTGCCCCTTGTACAGGCAGGCTTTTGCTATTGTCAACTATCTCATTCCTTCTTCATTTAAAGAAAGATTAATTGGTCTGCAAGACCTTTCTTGGCTTGGTTCCTTCAGCTGGTCCGATGACACCTGCTGCTTCCAAGTCTTCCATGAGGCGAGTTGCCCGGTTAAAGCCGACCGATAAGCGACGTTGGATCATTGACGCACTGGCTTTTTGAGTTTCAATCACAAGAGCCTTAGCCTCTTCAAAGAGTGGATCACCCTCGTCAGAGCCGCCCATGCCTCCGTCAAAGTCCGACTCGGATACTTCGCCTGGATCAAAGGCATCATCATAATCCGCTTCTGCTTGTTCCTTGACAAAGTTCACAATCCGCTCGACATCGTCATCTGAGATAAAGGATCCTTGTAGACGAATCGGATGATTTTCATCGATCGGTTTAAAGAGCATGTCTCCACGACCGAGCAATTTCTCTGCCCCATTTTCATCCAAGATGGTCCGTGAGTCAGTCCCAGATGATACCGCAAAAGCGACACGGGAAGGCACATTGGCCTTGATCAAACCTGAAATAACATCAACCGATGGCCGTTGGGTCGCAAGGATCATGTGGATCCCTGCTGCACGCGCCTTCTGTCCAAGACGAATAATAGCATCTTCCACTTCTTTACTTGCAACCATCATCAAGTCTGCCAACTCGTCGACAATGACCACAATCAATGGGAGGGGTACTTGCTTCATCTCTGACTGGGTATTGTACTCAGCAACCTTGGCATTAAAACCAGCAATATTCCGAGCACCCACTTTCGAGAAGAGCTCATAGCGATTTTCCATCTCATCAACAACCTTTTGTAGGGCTCGACTGGCCTTGCGTGGGTTGGTCACAACTGGAATCAAGAGGTGAGGAATATCATTGTAAACAGAAAGTTCCACCATCTTTGGATCGACCATCATAAATTTGACTTCGTCCGGACGGGCCTTCATCAAAATACTCGAAATGATCCCATTGACCGCAACCGACTTACCAGATCCGGTCGAACCCGCGACCAAGAGATGGGGCATCCGGGCCAAATCAAAGGTCCGAGCTGAACCATCTACAGCCTTCCCAAGTGGAATCTCAAGGAGTTTAGCTGGGTCTGTCTTGGATTGCTCCCACAATTCACGGAAGGAAACTGTCGCAATCTCTGAGTTGGGAACTTCAATCCCGACCAGAGACTTCCCTGGAATCGGTGCTTCGATCCGCACATCCTTGGCTGCTAGGGCCAAGGCCAAATCATCTGCTAGGTTAGAGATGCGGTTGACCCGCACACCGACAGCAGGTTTGACTTCATATTTAGTGACAGATGGACCGATTTCCGCCCGCTCCACTGTCGCCTTGATGTTAAAGCTTGCAAAAGTTTCTTCCAGAATGCGGATATTCTGACGAACGATGTTTTTCTCTTTGGATTGATTTTTAGGCTTGTCAGGGGCGAAGAGATCAATGGTTGGAAGTTTGTACTGAAGGAGTTCCTTAGGCGTGAAATCCACAGTGACTTCTTCATCCATATCCTCCTCAGTAAGTTCTTCTATCTCCTCTGGATCGTCTTCTGGCCAGTCTTCCGAATAGCCTTCTTCTTCATTTGGTAGATAGATCTGAGGATAGGCCTCCTCAGCAGGCACTTCTGCTTCGATCTCAGGTTCAATAACCTCACCTGTCTCAAGATCTACAGGATAGCCTTCCGTGCTCATGGGACTAGCTTCTGCAAGTTGCTCGATGCGGGCAGCCTCCTCTGCTTCTGCTTGAAGAGCCTTCTTTTTTTCACGCTCGGCAAAGCGCTCCTGGCGACGAACTTCCCGTTTTTCCATAAAGGAGTGAAAAGCTGCGACAGCTTGCTCATACACGTCATAAACCGAATAAGAACTCATCAAGAGAAGCCCTAATAGGATCAAGAGTCCTCCGATAAAGTAAGTCCCAATGTTAGAGAGCAAGAAAGCAACCGGCGTGTACAAGATTGCACCAAGCAAACCTCCTCCCGCAAAAGAGGAGACACGAAGATGCACGAGGTCTCCTAAGATACGTGATAAGGTTGGTCCCACAGAAGAACCTTCCAGTTTCAAAAGGGAGACAAAGTAAGCTTGATACATGAGTAGTAAGCCTGCAAAAAGACTTAAAAAGCCCGACAAGGTTCCCTCATGCTTCTCAATCCATTTGAAAAAGAAGAGGTAGAAAATAACAGCCGTCATTGCCACATAAGCCAGACTACCTACCAAGAGCCGGATAAGGTTGTAAGTCACTATGCCTAAGGCTCCTAATCGTAAAAAGGCGAAAATGAAGACGAGAGTTAAGACAATCGTCAGGATCATTCGGCGAATTGCTTTTTTTCTTTCTATTTCTGCTTTGGACAGTCGTCTCGTCGACCGTGTTTTTTTTGATTGATTATTGTTTGCCATAACCTTTATTATACCACATTTCTAAACTAGTTCTCTAGTAAAATCCTTTTCTCTCCTGTGCAAAATAAACAAGAAAAACAGTACCTCTCAGGCACTGTTGATGATAGATTTTTCTTTGGATGACGGTCAATGATAGCTTGATAGTCTTTCAGCGCTTGCTTTCCTTTCTCCGTCAACTGATAGCCCCGAACCGTGAACTCTTGTGCTAGCTCTTCTTCTGTAAAGTGATCAGCCAAAGCTTGGTTCAAATCAGCTGCTTTCATCTTGGACAAGCCAGCGACCTCCTTCTTTTTGAGAATGGCTTTTTTCATGATACTCCCTCGTTTTCTATTTTGCTAGGAAGCTTCACCCCCTTTGACAATGACTACTATATCCGAAAAAAAGCCCAAACAATCAGTTTTGCTTATGCGGTAGACTCGACAAACTATGTGGTCAAAATGTTATTAACAAGAAATTTTCAGTGACATTAAAAAAAGCCAGTCCTGAGACAAGGCTTTGGTGTTCTATTATTTACGATCCAGCACTTTCATAGGCATCCAAGCCCCTGTCCCAGAGTTTGAGGGAAATGCTAAAGAAGGTAAGGGAAATCAACATCAAACCACCGATATTAAAGAACCCATTCTTGCCTTGCAAGAAATAGCTAGCAGGATAGTAAGCCGCAAAGGCAAATGGCACGATAAAACTGATCAACCAACGAAGGAGCGAATTGTAAATGGAAATAGGATACTTGGCAAAATCATTGAACATATAGAAAATGTAAATCATGGCGCCTGACTGCTTGGTCCAAAAAGCAATACTGGCTGTCGCGATTTTCAAGGAAGTATAAATCAAGGTCGCAAAAGGAATACAGACTAGAAAAAGTAGGAATTTTGGAAGAGTCCAAGTAATGCTTGATACTGTTGTTCCCAATAGAATGCAACCGACCAAGAGTTCGCCCAAGGCATCAATCTGAAAGGTCTCAACCAGAATATGGAAGAGAGGATTGATGGGGCGAGTCAGGTACTTGTCAAACTCTCCTTTTCGCACTAAACGTTGTCCCAGAGCCCAGAGATTGTCAAAAAAAAGATGGTCCAATCCCTTGGGAATCAAGGAAAAACCATAAATAAAGGCAATTTCTTGAAAGGTCCATCCTTCTAGCGATGGAATGTGTTGAAAGAGTACATTGAGAAACAAGAGGTTCAAGCCTTGAGTCAGGAAAACACCTAAAACACCAACCACAAAATCGACCTTGTACTCCATGATTTGCTTGATGTATTGTCTGATAAAAATCAGATGCATGCGTTGATATTTTTTCATATTAACCTCCCTGAATGGTGATAAATGACTGGACTCGTTTCCAAATCAACTGAGACAAGCCCACCATCACTAAGAGCCAGAAAAACTGCAAAACGAGTGCTTGAAAAATCTGACTAGCATCGTACTTTCCAACAATAATCATAACCGGAGTGTAAATCAAGGATGAAAAAGGCAAAAAGGACAGAATATCTGAAACGATTTTAGGAAAGAAGGTCAAGGGAATCAAACTCCCAGACATAAAGTCAATCAGAGAATTCTTAAGCAGATTAGAGCCCCATAAATTTTTAAACACAAAGGCTGAAAATCCAAAGCAGATATTAAAGAAAAAGTTGATCAGGTAGGCTAGGATTAAGCTAAAGAGATAAAGGATGGTTAATCCTAGCACTTCTACAACCCCTTGCCTAGATAAAATTTTCATCAATACGATGACACTTAAAAATGGCAGTCCAACAGAGATAAAAATCAACCACTTGGATCCGAGTTCCGTAAAGAGGTAAGAAGCTGCAAAATGCACTGGTCTCAACAAACGCATGATAATGGAACCATCCTTGACCTCCTCACCAATCATAAAGGAAGAATCCGACCTAGTCAGAAGATTAGTCAAAAAACTCATGATGATGTAGAGGGTGATATCTGCCATACTGAAACCCTGAATCAAAGACTCTTGCGAGGAATCAAAGACAGCCTTCCAGAGATAAAATTCCACAAAAGCACCCATGACATTGCCAATCCGATAAAGAAGAAAGTTGACTCGATAGGTAATCAACTCCTGAATCCCTGCATTGATAAAGGGTTTATAACGTCGCCACAATTTGACCATCTTAGAGCTCCTTTCGGTAGAAGCGACGGATAATATCCTCAATATCCGTATCCACCATCTTCAAATCGCGAATCTCAAAATCAGACAAGGTTTGCTTGATAATATCAGCTGACTGATAGCGGGAACTATCGTATTGAATGTTGAGGCTATTTCCTTGTCTATCAATGGTCATATCAGGCAAGCCTTCATAGTGAGAGACTAAATGACTTTGACCTGGCATCAGATCGAAGGAAAGAGTCTTCATCTTGCCGAAGGTTTCCTTGAGCTGACTCACCGTTCCATCAAAAATCTCTTGCCCCTTATCAATCATAAAAATCCGATCACAGAGTTGCTCAATATCACTCAGGTCGTGAGTGGTCAAGAGAATAGTGGTCTCTTCCTCCTGATTGATCTGGGTGATAGCCCGACGAATGTTATCCTTGACCGACACATCCAAACCAATAGTTGGCTCATCTAAAAAGAGAACCTTGGGATTGTGGAGCAAGGAAGCCGCAATATCCGCCCGCATCCGTTGACCCAATGAAAGAGTCCGCACAGGATCCTTAATAAATTCCTTCAAATCCAAGACTTCATTCAAAAAATCCATGCGCTTGTGAAAGAGCGAGTCTGGGACATCGTAAATCTCCTTCAAAACCGTGTAAGTCTCTTGCAGGGCCAAATCCCACCATAGCTGAGTTCGTTGTCCGAAGACTACTCCAATATCCTTGACATAATCCTGGCGATTATCCTGTGGAATCTTGCCATTAATCCGACAAAAACCAGATGTCGGTTTTAAAATCCCTGTCAGCATTTTAATGGTGGTCGACTTCCCAGCACCATTTGCCCCGATAAAACCTAGAATCTGCCCCTTGGGCACCTCTAAGGTCAAATCCTTGACCGCTTCAAAGGTCTGCTTTTCAGGATGAATAAAGGAACGCAACGCTCCCTTCAGCCCTGGTTCCTTGACTGTCTTCACAAAATTTTTCTGAAGATGTTCCACTTCTATCATTGCCATATCAATCTCCCTATCGTAAAAAATCAACAAATCGCGTTTTTTAAACACAAAAAGCCAATTTCTCATCTCCTAAAATCTGCCTTCTTTATCACAGCAGAAGGCCACAGTATGACTCTATTATAAAGCAATTAAAAAAGGAAACCAAGATTTTTTCTCGCAAAAGAGAAAATAGTTTTGATACTTGAAAAAACCAAAAAAGACAGACTCAGATTGAAGACAAAGCCCTTAGAACATAGCTTTCAAATTCAGATTTTTGAATAGATAAAAAGACAAACGCCAAAAATGATGTTTGTCTTCGTTCTGAACCCCCTCATAGTTAAATGATACGATAAATAATTAAGGGGAATATTTCTTTTCCAAAATTTTTAAATAGTGTGTTTTCTTAAATTGACAGGATAATGTTAACAGAACAAAGAAATACCTTTCCATCATACGTTATTTTCCATGGACCGGCAAGTTGAATATAGGCCCCTCCTATGACTAGATTTGAATCAAATGAAAAATTAAGGTACAATAGAGGATAGACTAATGTGTTGAAAGGATTAATATGAAAAAATTAATTGCCCTACTTGTATTTTCCGGTTTAGCTTTGGCAGGATGTGGCTCTCATCAATCAGATACAAAGACATCCTCTAGCTCGACTTCAGAAACTAAGCAAACGACTACTTCTAGTCAAGATGCTAGCGAACAAAAGAAATTAGAACAACTGCGCAAAGATTTTAACGATGCCATGACCAATGAAAATGCAGTCTTTCCTCAGCTCTCAAATGAAGTTGCTGAAGATGAAGCGGTCGTGAAAATCACTACGAGCCAAGGAGACATTACAGTCAAACTCTTTCCTAAATACGCTCCTTTAGCCGTTGAGAATTTCTTAACCCACGCTAAGGAAGGTTATTATGACGGCCTCCTCTTCCACCGTGTCATTAACAACTTTATGATCCAAACAGGAGACCCTAAAGGTGATGGTACGGGTGGGGAATCCATCTGGAAGGGCAAAGATAAATCTAAAGATTCAGGTACTGGTTTTGAGAATGAGTATTCTCCATATCTTTACAACATTCGTGGAGCTCTAGCCATGGCCAATTCAGGTCTAAATACAAATGGTAGCCAATTCTACATCAACCAAAATAAGGCAGATATCTCCAGCAAGCTTCCAACAGACCGATTCCCAGCTAAAATCATCGAAGCCTATAAAAACGGAGGAAACCCTACTCTTGATGGTGGCAACTACACCGTCTTTGGACAAGTCATCGACGGCATGGATGTAGTTGACAAAATTGCTGAAGTTGAAACAGACGACAAAGACAAACCAAAAGAAGATGTCAAAATTGAAAAAATGGAAGTCGTTAAAGACTACAACTTTAAAAAATAAACAAAAGAGGCTGGGCATAAAGTGTCCAGCCTTTTATATATGATAGTTATAACTGCAAGACGCAGTAGCTGATTGGCATCTTTGTTCGCCTTTTAAACTCCAAAGATGACCTAATCAGCCTTGCGGGGGTGGGACAACGAACGATTTTTAGTCAAAATTCGTTCTGTCCCACTCCCTTTTATGTTTAAGTCAATTCATTAAAGTCCCAGATCTGGTCCATCCAGCCTTCATAGAAATCTGGCTCGTGACAAACCATCAGGATAGATCCCTTGTACTCTTTAAGAGCCCGTTTCAACTCTTCTTTGGCATCCACATCCAAGTGGTTGGTCGGCTCGTCTAGTACCAAGACATTGTTTTCACGGTTCATCAAGAGACAGAAGCGTACCTTGGCTTGCTCCCCACCGGATAGTACCTGAATTTGGCTCTCGATATGCTTGGTAGTCAAACCACAGCGGGCAAGAGCTGCACGAACTTCTGCTTGATTGAGAGCCGGAAAGGCATTCCAGACTGCCTCTAGCGGTGTCTGACGATTGCCCCCTTCGACCTCTTGCTCGAAGTAGCCCAGCTCAAGATAATCCCCGCGCTCGACTTCACCAGCAATTGGTGGAATAATCCCTAGCAAGCTCTTCAAGAGAGTGGTTTTCCCGATTCCGTTGGCTCCGATAATGGCTACCTTTTGATTGCGCTCGAAGGTCAAGTTCAAAGGCTTAGTCAAAGGACGATCATAGCCAATCTGGAGATCCTTAGCCTGGAAGATAAAACGTCCTGGGGTACGGGCATTTTTAAATTCAAAGGAAGGCTTTGGTTTCTCACTTTGCAATTCAATCAGTTCCATCTTGTCCAGCTTCTTCTGACGAGACATGGCCATATTCCGCGTTGCCACTCGCGCCTTATTTCGGGCTACGAAATCTTTGAGGTCAGCAATCTCTTTTTGCTGGCGCTCATAAGCCGCTTCCAATTGTGATTTCTTCATTTCATAGACTTCGAGGAATTGGTAATAGTCTCCAGAATAGCGGGTCAATTGTTGATTTTCTACATGGTAGACGATGTTGATCACATCATTCAAGAAAGGAATATCGTGGGAAATGAGGACAAAGGCATTTTCATAATTCTGCAAGTAGCGTTTAAGCCAATCGATGTGCTCTGCATCCAAGTAGTTGGTTGGCTCGTCCAAGAGAAGGATATCTGGTTTTTCAAGAAGGAGTTTCGCCAAGAGAACCTTGGTCCGTTGGCCACCTGAAAGGGCTGTGACATCCGTCTCCATCCCAAAATCCATAACGCCAAGAGCCCGTGCCACTTCATCTATCTTGGCATCCAAGGTATAGAAATCCCGACTCTCTAACCGATCCTGGAGCTCTCCGACTTCTTCCATGAGAGCATCCATATCCGCTCCATCTTCAGCCATTTCCATATAGAGGTCATTGATGCGAGCCTCTGCTTTAAAGAGCTCGTCGAAAGCTGTCCGCAAGACATCGCGCACCGTTTGCCCTTCTTTTAGGACAGCATGCTGGTCAAGATAGCCAGCGGTCACATACTTAGACCACTCGACCTTCCCTTCGTCGGGTTGCATCTTGCCCGTCACGATGCTCATGAAGGTGGATTTTCCTTCACCATTGGCCCCTACCAATCCGATATGCTCTCCCTTTAACAAGCGGAAGGACACATCCTCAAAAATAGCCCGGTCTCCAAAGCCGTGGCTTAAATTTTTTACCTCTAAAATACTCATGATTGACTCTCTTTCATTGATTTCACTCGTATGATTATATCATCTTCACAGCAAAATGGGAGTGGGAAAGAACTCTAACTGGTTAAAAAGAGTTCGTTTTCCCACCCCCGCACAGTTGATTAGGTCATCTTTGGAGCTTAAAAAGCGAACGAAGATACCAATCAACCACTGCGTTATACAGTTACGCCTATTAAACATCGAAAGCTGGACAATTTTTGCCCAGAATCTCTTACAAACCTAAGTCCGAGTATGGTTTCCGATAGCCCACTTGAACAATTTTCCCATCCTTCACTAATAGTGGGCGTTTGATCAGCATGCCATCACTAGCTAAAAGATCTGCCGCTTCTTTCACTGTCAGTTGGGCCACCTTGTCTTTCAAGCCCAATTCCCGATACTTCATCCCACTCGTATTAAAGAATGATTTAATTGGTAGGGAAGATTCCGTCATCCAGGTTTGCAATTGCTCACTGGTCGGGGTATCTACCACGATATCTTGGCTATCAAACTCACAACCTAAACTCGTTAACTCCGATTTCGCCTTGCGGCAAGTCGAACATTTTGGGTATTCAATAAATGATAACATTTTTTCTCCTTATTCTTTCCAAGATATGGCCTCATGATTCAACAGCCAACGTTTGCGGTCTAATCCAGCCGCATAGCCAGTCAATTTATTCTCCATCCCCAGCACTCGGTGACATGGGATAAGGAGGATAAAGGGATTCCGTCCTACTGCTTGACCGATTGCTTGGGCCGATCTGCAAGACAGGGCTTGAGCAATCTCTCCGTAAGTCCGACTTTCCCCATAGGGAATCTGAGCTAGGTAGGTCCAAACTCTTTGTTGAAACTCTGTCCCTTGAGGAGACAGGGCAATGGGGATGGGAAGATCTTCCCCTAAAAAGTACTGATCCAGCCATTCAAAGACAGCTTCATGAAGAGGACGACACTTTTCTTCAATGTGATCAATCCCTTGCTCACAATTAGCTTGGTCACAAAACCAGATCCCAACTAAGCTTTCCTCATCCACCACAATAGATAGAGGTCCCAAGGGACTCTGATAGAGTCGCCGATAGAACCTAGTCATTTTGAGATTGCTCCGCACGGTAGTCCCATCGATCATCTTCGCTAATCACTTGGAAAAGGCTAGTTTCTGCCTTCCGTTTAATCTTCTGATAAGCGAGACGAACACCATCAATTGGTACCTTCCCACAGTAATGGAAGCCTAACTTCTCTAAAAGATGCTGCATGACCTTGTTGTCAGGATGGGTATCACAGCGAAAGTCTGGACCTTTCTCTCCTTCGATCAAACCTTGAAGGAAAGTTTGGGCTACGCCTCGACCTGCGGCTTCTTTGGCAACAGCGACTCGGTGGAAACTGATATAGAGATAGTTATCATGTTCCCATTTTCCATCATAAATGTCATTATAGGCAGCTTCATTTCCCTTGTGGAGAGCGGCATAGGCCACGACTTCTTGATTTTCTACAGCCACATAACCACGGCTCTCTAGGATATCCTCAAAAATAATTTCTTGATCCGGATAACCATCCTGCCATTGGTCCACTCCAGCTGCGGCTAAACTGTCCTTAGCATCTTGAATGATTTCCATAATCCGATTGATTTCATTGGGATAGGCCATTCTAATTTCCATCAGCTTCTCCTTTTTCTTCCTCTTGGTGGTAACGGGCATAAAGATCACTCTTTTGTAGCCCAAATTGTTTCGCAACCTGTTTGATTGCCTGATTCTTTTTCATGCCAGACTGGACCAGAAGATCAATCTCTTGGATCAAATCCACTTCTTCTAGATTAGCCTCCTGCTCACTGGCCCCCTCCACAATCAAGAGACACTCTCCCTTCAGGGGATTTTCCTCTAGGTAAGCTACTAACTCCGCAATGGTGCCTCGCGTGTACTCTTCATAGATTTTGGTCAGTTCTCGGACTAGCACAACTGGACGGTCCCCATAGACAGCCAACATATTTTGAAGCGTCGCACGTACCCGGTGCGGTGACTCATAAAAGATTTGGGTCTCAGGATAGTCTCGTTTCTCTTGGAAAAAAGCCTTTTGCTGCCCTTCCTTTCGCGGGAGAAATCCATAAAAGATATGAGGTTGGGGAGCCAATCCACTCGCAATTAGACCCGTAATACCGGCGCTCGGACCAGGAACCGCCACAACGGGAATTTCTCGCTCAATGGCTGCCTTGACCAAGTCATGACCTGGATCCGAAATACTTGGCAATCCAGCATCCGATACCTGAGCCACATTCTTTCCAGATTCTAAATGAGCTAGTAAATCAGGAATTTTCTCCATAGCATTATGCTCATGAAAGCTGACTTGTGGCGTCCTAATCTCAAAATGCTTGAGCAAGAGTCCTGTATTGCGTGTATCTTCCGCAGCGATCAGATCTACCTCTTTTAAGGTTTGGATCATACGATAGCTCATGTCGTCCCGATTGCCAATCGGAGTCGGCACCAAAAAGAGGGTTCCTGTCTCTCTTTGGTCTTTAAAACTTCGTTGAATCTGCATACTTACTCCCTAAATAACAATTCATCACAGAAAATACACTCTTCATCGTTTTCACGGCGTTGACCATAGGAATCTGTACAAACATGAAATCCGTCATTGTAAATTCTTTGCAAATTTTCACGACCGTTTCGATGGAATTTAGGAGAGCTGGTTTTCTCCACTTCTCCTAACCGTTCTCTCAATTTATCATTTTCAAGACGGAGAGCAGTGTTTTCCTCGACAATGAGTTTGAGATTTTTCTTAATGGCTTCAACCTCTGCTAATGTAACCAGCAATTCCTGGGAGAAGCCATCCAAAGCATCAAATAATTCTTTTTTATTCATCTCTTTACCTTCTATTTTTCAACTGCAGGACCATAAACTCAAGAGCATTTTGAAAACTCACATTACGTTCCCACATCTGTTTGGCTAAGACTAATTTTTCTAGATAGTCTCTTCCTAGGGACAGACTGATGGAGCGTGCAAAGAACACTTCCATCAAGCGAAAGGCTTGGGCCTGCTTTTCTTTATCATCCGTCTCTTGGACCAAGCGAGAGACCAACAAGTAAACATGCGGATCTGCTTTTAGACAAGCTGTGACGAAACGCTCACACTCCCTCGCCAGATCGAAAAAGGATGTATTCTGGGCGAGACTTTGGGCCTCATGAAAACCTTGGCTAAAGTTGGCTAACAGATCTGCTTGTTGAAGCAACAAACCTTCCTGAAGGAGATACTCTTTTAGGAAATCTTGGTTTTTCGGGAAATGAACCTGCTGCGCCCGACTTTTAATAGTCGGGAGAACCAACTGCTCATCTGCTGTCAGCAGAAAGATATGTACTTCACTCTGAGGTTCTTCAATCACTTTTAGGAGAGAATTGGCCGCATTGACGTGCATCCGGTCTGCATCGCAAATGATAAAGACTTGCTTAGATCCTTCATAGCCTGACTGAGAAAAATTCTGGATCAAGTCTCGGATCCGATCTGTCTTAATGATGTGATTGACCGGTCGTACAACTGTTACATCTGAGAATTCATCCTCTTCAATCAAGCGACAAGCCCGACAAGTCCCACAGGGCCAGACACCCTTCTTATCCGTACAAAAAAGACTTTGGGACAAGAGCTGGGCCATCTCAAAACTGCCAAAATCACCTGTAAAGAGATAGGCGTGGCTCAATCGTCCCTGTTCTAAAACAGCTTGGAAGCGATCTACTAACTGAGGTTGAAGTTTTTGCACTTGTTCTAACTTCATTCACTGATCTCCAAGACTTCTTTGAGTAGAACCCAAGTATCCTCGACCACCTTGTCAAAACTTTGACTGGCATCAATTTTCACCACACGTTGCGGTTCTTTTTCGAGGATGGCCAGATAGCCTTGACGGACTTTCTGATGAAGACTGAGGCCTTCTAAATCCAAGCGATTGACTTCACGACTAGCACTCTTAGCAATTCGAGCCAATCCTTCTTCTACATCAATGTCAAAATAGAAGGTCCGGTTTGGCTTGAGACCATCGGTCGCAAACTGGTTTAACCATTCAATATCCGCTACTGCTAATCCACGGCCAAAACCTTGATAAGCTACCGAACTGTCGATAAACCGGTCCATAATGACTAGCTTCCCTGCTTCCAAAGCTGGAAGGACGCGTTCTGCCAAGTGTTGGCGACGACTGGCGATATAAAGAAGCAATTCTGTCTTAGGATCCATTTCCGTATGGGATGGATCAAGAATAACTTCGCGTATTTTTTCTGCTATTCCTACGCCACCTGGTTCCCGCGTGGTAATATAGGCAATCCCTGCCTTTTCCAAGCGTGGTAACAAGGCTTCTAAAACGGAGGATTTCCCTGCTCCTTCTGGGCCTTCAATTGAAATTAATGTTCCCTGTTTCATTCTCTTATCTTATCTTTCTATACTCATTTCTCTAACATGCATCACTTCTATTTATTTTACCAAAAATAGGGGTAAAAATCCTGTCCGAATTCGTGAAAATGGATGAAAATTATTTCCTATTTTTCATTTTTTTTGGTAAAATGTATGGTGAAAAACGATTAGGAGAACGAGCATGTTTAAGGCAAAAAATATTCTAGCTATTATTTTTGGGGCTGGCATTTTTTCTTTTGGAATCTTCTTTCTAGTAATTCCATTTCACTTTTATGAAGGAGGGGCTACAGGGATTACCCTGATTACTTACTACCTCTTTAAAATTCCCGTTTCGGTCATGAACTTGGCCATCAATATCCCCCTCTTTTTTCTGGCTTGGAAATTACTTGGCCTCCGCTCTCTCTACCTGAGTTTGATAGGAACCTTCTCTGTTTCTTCTTGGATGGCTATTTTCGAGATGATTCCAGGGAGTCATCATCTCCAGAATGCGATTTACACTGCTTTAGATGGCGATATTCTCCTAGCCTGCATCGGATCAGGGGTTATCCTTGGAACTGGACTAGGGATCATCTTCAACGCAGGCGGTACAACAGGTGGAACCGATATCGTCGCTCGTATCTTTAACAAGTATACGACACTTTCTATGGGACGCCTGATGTTGATTGTGGATGCCATCGTCTTGACAACTGTTTTGATTGTCTTTAAGGACTTCCGAATTGCGGCCTATACCCTCCTCTTTATCCTGATTGACACCGTCGTCATTGATATCGTCGGTGAAGGAGGTTTTGCAGGAAAAGGGTTCCTCGTGGTTACTTCCAAACCGGATGAAATTGCTAAACAAATCACGACTGATTTGGGTCGAGGGGTCACATTCATGAACGGTATGGGCTATTATAGCCAACAAGAAATGAAGATCGTCTACTGCGTCGTCTCTCGGAACGAAATGAAACAAATGAAAGATTTGATTAATAAAATTGATCCATTCGCCTTCATTACCATTACAGAAGCCCACGAAATACTGGGAGAAGGATTTACCTTGGATACCAACAAGCAACCCATTGCTCGCTAAGACAAATAAAGAGCCTGAGAGATTCTCAGGCTCTTTATTTTAGAAGGCTTTTGCAGATGTGCGACTAATTTCGTCCACACGGATACCATTTTCTTCAAACTTCTTCTTGATGGCTTCAGTATCGGTAATCCCATCAATCTGAACTTCAATGACGACATGATCATCTTTGGTTGGGATATTGACTGTATTGGCAATATTGTATCCTTCTTCTACAATTAAATGAATGATTTGCTCTAGGACCCCAACCTTGTCTTCTGTCACGAAACGAACCCGCACTCCTTCTTCTCCATAACCGGATACTTCAAGGAAGGCACGGAAAACATCACGGTCTGTAATCACACCAGAAACTTGATCATTGTCCACGACTGGAAGAATGCCAACCTTGTTCTTATACATGAGGTAGGTCGCGTCTTCTAGGCTAGCAAATTTCGAGACAGTGATTACGTCACGAAGCATGACATCCTTAACTTTGGTTTTGTTGAGTAGGTAATTCATTTCAAAAATGGAAAGACTGGTCGCTTTTGATGGACTAGCTTCTGCAATGGTACCTTCTGTCACCAAGCCGACCAATTTGTCATTTTCAATAACTGGCAAACGGTGCAAACCTTGTTCCCGCATCAAATCTGCCGCATGGGCAATGGTAGTCTCAGGACTAATGTACACTACTTTACGGGTCATAAAATCTTTAACAGCCATAATCATTCTCCTATGCTTTTATTAGTTTTATTATACTTGATTTTATGTTTGATTTCAAACGCTTTCAGCAGTTTTCTCTTGTTTTCAAAATTCAGAATTGCCTAATAATCCTTGCATTCTCCCCATTGAAAACTAGATTTTTCCAATCGAAGCGAAACCATTTTTAAAGAGGCTGGGACAAAAGTCCTAGCCTCTCAATTGTCTTTGGATTGTCGAGCAAGACGCAGTGGTTGAGTGGGCTCTACTACGCTGATTTCATCAGCTTTTACAGCCCCGGAGGTGGGACGACGAAATCGAATTCTAACGAATGACCGATTTCTGTCCCACTCCCTTAACCTATTTATCCACCAAGGTAGGCCTTGCGGACTTCTTCTGAGGCTAAGAGTTCTTTTCCTGTTCCGGACAGAACGACTTTCCCTGTTTCCAAAACATAACCGCGGTCTGCGATAGAAAGGGCCTTGTTGGCATTTTGCTCAATCAAGAGAACCGTTGTTCCTTGTTTTTGAATATCTTGGATGATATCAAAGATTTCCTGGATAAAGATTGGGGCCAATCCCATGGAAGGTTCATCCAGAAGCAAGAGTTTTGGCGTCGACATGAGGGCACGACCCATTGCTAGCATTTGTTGCTCCCCACCAGATAGGGTAGCTGCATCTTGGTTCTTCCGTTCTTCCAAACGTGGGAAACGTGAGAAGACTTTCTTCAAGTTCGCTTGATTTTCTTCTCGATCTTTCTTCAAGAAAGCTCCCATTTCCAAGTTTTCCATAACGGTCAAGCCTGGAAAGACGTGGCGGCCTTCTGGAACTTGAGAGAGCCCAGCAGCTACAATTTTTTGAGCCGGAACCTTTTGAATCTCCTGACCCAAAAACTCGATTTTCCCAGCACTTGGACGCACCAAACCTGAAATGGTACGAAGAATAGATGTTTTCCCAGCGCCATTGGCACCGATCAAGGAAACAACTTCCCCTTCATTGACTTCGAAACTGACATCACGGACAGCCTGGATCATGCCATAGTGTACAGAAAGATTTTCAACTTTTAACATAGACATTAGGCTTCACCTCCTAGATATGCTTCGATTACACGTTTGTTGGACTTGATTTCATCTGGCGTACCATGGGCAATCAAACGACCATATTCCAATACATAAATCCGCTCTGTTACCTCCATGACCAAACTCATATCGTGCTCGATTAACATGATCGTAATATTAAATTCTTTTTGAATGCGACGGATTAGTTGGGTTAATTCTGCAGTTTCTTGAGGGTTCATTCCTGCAGCAGGCTCATCCAAGAAGAGGATTTTTGGCTCTGTAGCAAGGGCACGAACGATTTCTAAGTGACGTTGTTGACCGTAAGCTAAGTTTTTGGCCAAGGTAGCTGCTTCTTTTTCCAAACCAAATATTGCTAACAATTCGAGGGCTTTTACTTTCAATGCTTCTTCATTTTTGTAATAGCTTGGCAAACGGAAAAGACTAGCAAAAACATGTGGTTTGTGGTGATTGGCAAAGGCAATCAAGACATTGTCCAAAACACTCAAATCTTTAAAGAGACGAATATTTTGGAAAGTCCGTCCAAGACCACCAGCAGCGATTTTATAAGGGGCTTTCCCGTTTAAAAGGTGCCCATCTAAAGTAATGGTCCCTTCACTTGGCTCATACACTCCTGTTAGGAGGTTGAAGAGGGTTGTTTTACCGGCACCGTTGGGTCCGATCAAACCAACCAATTCCCCTTCGTTAAGTTCCATGGTCACATCCCCAACGGCTGTCAAACCACCAAAGTTTTTTGTTAAATTTTTTACTTCAAGAAGTGCCATTAGTTAGCCTCCTTTTTTGAGAGTAATTTTTTCAAGCTAAATTCCCATGTTCCAAGAAGACCACCTGGGCGGAAGATCATTACGAGAATCAAGGCTAATGAGTAAATGATCATACGGATGCTTGAGAAGTCTTGAAGCACCATGTTCAAGATCCCCAAGACGATGGCTGCCACAACTGTTCCTGACATCGATCCCAAACCACCGAAAACGACAATGATCAAGACATTAATGGTATTGGTGAAAGAGTAATCTTTCGGAACAACAGAACCGATAAAGCCGGCTTGAAGAGATCCAGCAATCGCCGCTGTGATCGCACCAAATACAAAGGCAATGACTTTAACTTTGGTCGTATTGATCCCAACAGATTCTGCGGCGATTTCATCTTCACGAACAGAAAGGGTAGAACGCCCAATTGGACTGCGTAAGAAGTTGATGGTAAAAATAGTCGTAATGACAACAAAGATGTATACCAATTGCCAGGTTGTAAAAGCTGGTAAACCAAGGATCCCCGCGGCACCATTTGTTAGAGTACCACCATTGACGATCAAGATCCGGATGATTTCTGAAACCCCAAGTGTTGCAATCGCCAGGTAGTCTCCTTTCAAGCGAAGGGTTGGTACCCCAACGATCAAGGCAACGATACCTGCAATCAAGGCACCTAAAACCATAGCGCCAAAGAAAGCGCCGTAGGTTGGTGATTTAGAACCGAGAATAGCTGCAGAATAGGCACCAATCGCCATAAATCCAGCGTGTCCGAGCGAGAATTGACCTGAAAAACCAACGATGAGGTTCAAACCAACCGCAAGAATGATATTAATCCCGATTTGTTCCAAAATTTGGATATAGAAGAGGTTGAGGACACCTGCTGCAACCAAGACTTGGATCAAGGCAAAACCTGCTACCAAAAGACCAAGCCAGACTAAATTCACTTTTAAATTCTGTTTCATGGCTTACACCTTCTCTTTCACATTTTTACCGAGGATACCTGCAGGACGGATGAGCAAGATCACAATCAAGATAGCATACACAATGGCATCACGGAAATCTGAGAGACCGATCGCTGTAGCGAAGGTTTCCAACAAACCGATGACAAATCCACCTAGAGCCGCACCTGGGATGATTCCGATTCCTCCAAGAACGGCTGCGACAAAGGCTTTGATCCCTGGTGTCATCCCCATCAAAGGTTCGATCGAGTTGTAGTACAAACCGATCAAGACACCACCAGCACCCGCTAAGGCTGATCCCAAAGCAAAGGTAAAGCTGATGGTCCGGTTGACGTTAATCCCCATCAATTGAGCAGCATCGCTATCAACGGAAACGGCACGCATGGCTTTCCCCATCTTTGTCTTTTGGATAATAAATTGAAGAGCAACCATCAAGAAAATAGACACTCCTAAGATCATCAACTGAATGTTGGAGATCGAAATAGGACCAAAATTGTACCGAACAGTTTCAATGACTTGTGGGAAGGAACGGGTATTAGCCCCTACAAAGAAGACCATCCCATATTCCAGCAAGAAGGAAACCCCGATAGCTGTGATCAAGGCTGCAATCCTAGTTGAATGACGAAGCGGACGATAAGCCAGGTATTCAATCACAACCCCTAAAATAGCTGTCCCAACCATCGCCAGAAGCAAGGCTACAAAGAAGTTAACTTTCAATGAGTTCAATAAGAAATATCCCATAAAGGCACCTACCATGTAGATATCCCCATGGGCAAAGTTGATCAATTTGATAATTCCATACACCATGGTATAACCAAGGGCTAAGAGTGCATAGACACTTCCCAAGATTAGACCGTTCACTAATTGCTGGAGCATTTGAACCATCCTTTCTAACAATAAAGAGCGAGGCCAGGAATTTTCATTCTCCCAGCCTCTTGTACAAACAACAAATGATAATTAAGGTTTAACCGACTCAACTGACTCAACTTTACCATCTTTTAAGCCAATCATAAGTGCAGATTTAACCGGATTATGGTCTTTGTCAATAGACATTGTACCAGTAACACCTTCCAAGTCTTTCAACTTCGCAAGGTTGTCTTTCAATTCAACAGAGTTCTTAGCACCTTTAGATGCTTCTGCAATCATGTAAACTGAATCATATGCCAAAGCCGCAAACATTGAAGGTTCTTCGTTGTATTTCGCTTTATAAGCTTCTACGAATTTCTTGGCTTTATCAGTCATTTCACCTTCAGTAGAGAATCCAGCTACGTAGTAGATATCTGTAGCTGCAGCAGGTGTTGCTTGTTCAACGAATTTCGCATCACTAAATCCATCACCACCGATGATTGGTTGTTTGATTCCCATACCACGTGCTTGGTTTACGATTTTACCAGTTTCAGTGTAGTACCCTGGAAGAACAATCGCGTCGAAGTCTTTATCTTTGATTTTTGTAAGGGCAGCTTGGAAGTCTGTATCCTTAGATTGGAAAGTTTCTGTCGCTACGATTTCACCTTTATAAGATTTCTTAAAGGCTTCAGCAATCCCTTTCGCATAGTCAGATGAGTTATCATAGTAAAGAACAACTTTCTTCGCTTTCAAGTTCTCAGTTGTGTATTTTGAAATGATTTGTCCTTGGAAGCTATCGATGAAGGTTGCACGGAAAAGGTAATCTTGACCTTTTGTCAAATTATCTTGTGTTGCTGATGGGGTTACCAATGGAACACCTGCTTTACCAGCATTCGCAACCGCTGCGGCAGTGGCACCTGAAGTTGCAGGTCCTACAAGAGCGTTCACTTTTGATTGAGTGACAAGATTTGTAGTGATTGTAGCTGCTTCAGCTGTTTCAGATTTGTTATCTTTGTCTGTGACAACAATCTTCTTACCATCGGCCCCACCATTAGCATTGATTTCATCAACGGCCAATTGAGCACCTTTTTGTTCAGCACTACCATATGCTGCTACTTCACCAGTTTTTTCAAAGTTAAAACCGATTTTTAGTTCTTTGCCGATTTCGTTACCAGTTGTGTTTGAACCTGAAGTTGAAACTTCACCACAGGCAGCAAGAAGAGCGACACTTGCAATTGTTAAAAATGAAAGAGCAAATTTATTCTTCATTTGTAATAATCTCCTTAAATAATTCTTTAAATAAATAGATATTAAGAATATACCGAATTATCTGAAAATTGTCAATATAAAAAACGCAATCCTTTAAATGATTGCGTTTTCTCCTTGTGTTTCATCCTTTTGACGATGCAAACTTCCCACAAAATCACGATCCAATTCTTGAATATGGCAAATTTGTACCTTCTTTACAAAGCGTTCTTTTTTTAATTGTTGCACGATTTCAAGGACTTGAGGACTATCAACATAGACCTGTACATAGCGCATTTTTTTGGAATGATAGATCACATCCCCAATTCCCTGTAATTTTTTTGCATCTCGATTATAATACAATTTTACAATTAAGCCTGTTCTAGCTTGCTTCTCAAACATATACAATCCCTTTCTGCTTCTGTTACAAGTATAGCAAATTTCAGGTAAAAATTCTATCTTTTTCTAGAAAGACTAAAAAAGAGGCTGGGACAAAAGTCCTAGCCTCTCAATTATCTTTGGATTGACGAGCAAGACGCAGTGGTTGAGTGGGCTCTACTACGCTGATCTCATCAGCTTTTACAGCCCTACTCAACTGTGCGGAGGTGGGACGACGAAATCGAATTCTAACGAATTACCGATTTTTGTCCCACTCTCAGCTTTGTGGTTAAGTTTCCTTATCCAAGATTGTTGTTGGCCATGATTTCATCGATGAAACCATAAGCTAAGGTTTCTTCTGCAGTCATCCAATTATCCCGTTCTGCATCAGCGTGGATTTTCTTGATGGTTTGACCTGAATTTTCTGCCAAGATTTTTTCCAATCTGTGACGTGTTTTCAACAAGTGTTCTGCAGCAATCGCCATATCTGTTTGTTGGGTACCGCCACCAGTACCACCCATTGGTTGGTGGATCATGTACTCAGCATTTGGCAACATGAAACGTTTGCCTTTGGCACCACTTGATGCAATCACAGTTCCCATTGAAGCAGCCATCCCCATAACAATAGTTTGGACGTCTGATTTGATAAAGTTCATGGTATCGACGATAGCCAACCCTGCAGAGACAGAGCCTCCTGGCGTATTGATATACATATAGATATCTTTGGTATTATCTTGGGCATCCAAGAAGAGCAATTGGGCAATAATCGAATTGGCCATTTGGTCTTCTACCGGTCCTGTTACCATGATAATACGGTCTTTTAATAAGCGGGAATAGATGTCGTACGAGCGTTCGCCACGACTGGTTTGTTCAATAACTACTGGAATCATTCATTCATCTCCTTTTATCCATTATAACCGGCACCACCTCATGAGTTTCATCCGGTTGATTCGAGAGGCTAGCTCTCCTTCCAATCTTTATAAAAGCTATTATATCCCATTGGTCAACAAAGGTCAATTTTTTACTTTCCCAAAGAAGGATTGGATAGGCGCTTATTTGGTACCAAACAAGCGGTCCCCAGCATCTCCAAGGCCTGGAACAATGTAGCCATGATCATTCAAGTGGTCGTCGAGGGCTGCTGTAAAGATATCAACATCTGGATGAGCTTCTTGAAGTGCTTTCACCCCTTCAGGTGCTGCCACCAAGCAGACAAACTTGATGTGGCTAGCTCCACGTTTTTTCAAAGAATCAATCGCAAGAATAGCTGATCCACCGGTTGCAAGCATTGGATCTACTACAAAGATGCGACGTTGATCAATATCTTCTGGCAATTTCACCAAGTATTCAACTGGCTTCAAGGTTTCTTCATCGCGGTACATTCCAATATGACCAACTTTGGCAGCTGGTACCAAACTCAAGAGCCCATCTACCATCCCGATTCCTGCACGAAGGATTGGGACAATTGCTAGTTTTTTACCAGCAATTTGTTTTTGAACCGTTTTTGTGATAGGTGTTTCGATTTCTACATCTTCAAGAGGAAGTTCGCGCAACACCTCGTATCCCATCAACATAGCAATTTCATCAACTAATTCACGAAAAGCCTTTGTAGAGGTATCAGTCCGACGCAAAATAGACAATTTATGCTGAATAAGTGGATGTTTAATAACTTCAAGTTTTCCCATTGTGGTTCCTTCTTTCTCTATATTCATCTTATTATATCAAAAAGGAAGAAAAAGGCCTACAAATATGCAAACCTTTTCTTTTCTTATTTTAATAGCTATCTTATAGCCACTCCTTGTACTTACCAATATAATAGTGTTTGACCAGGGTGACGCTTGCCATATAAAGGAAGAGAATCCCCGCTAGTAATAGGAAATAGAGAGCATTCAGTGGCGCTACTTTTAACAAGGAAGCCAATGGGCCATATGGTAAGAAGGTAACCAAGAGCGCGCCCAATAGGGTCGTTGCCATGACAGCAAAAGCTGGTCGACTTTGAACAAAGGGCAATTTTGGAGAACGAAGCATGTAGATTACCATGGTTTGGGACCACATGGACTCGATAAACCAGCCTGTTTGAAAGAGCATAATGAAGAGTCCTGCACTATCTGCACCATGGACATAGCCATATCCCGTAATCATTGGTACGATAACAAAGTAGAGAATGATAAAGGTCAGGATGTCAAAGACAGAGGAAATAGGACCGAACCAGGCCATAAAGCGGGTAATGGATTTTGCTTCCCAGATTCTTGGTTTCTTCAAAAAGTCCTTATCCACCCGGTCGAAAGGCAAGGCGATACAGGAAAGGTCGTAAACCAAGTTCAAAACGATGAGATGGATAGGGGCCATCGGAAGGAAAGGAAGGAAAATACTGGCAAAGAGAAGAGAGAAGATATTCCCAAAGTTGGAAGAAACGGTCATCTTGATGTACTTGGTCATGTTGGCATAGACTTTGCGTCCTTCTACCAAGCCTTTTTCAAGGACCATCAAGTCCTTATCCAGAAGGATAACATCTGCTGTTTCTTTAGCAATATCAACGGCTGTATCAACCGAAATCCCCACATCTGCCACCTTCATGGATGGAGCATCGTTGATACCATCTCCCATATAGCCGACCTTGTGGCCATTTGCTTTGAGTTGAAGGATAATGCGTGCTTTTTGATCCGGAGACAATTTTGCAAAGACGGTAGTGGTTTCGACTGCCTGGGCCAACTCTGGATCAGAAAGACTGTCAATATCGCTACCCAGCAAAATGCGGTCCACATCCAGACCCACCTTTTCACAGACTGCTTGGGTCACTTTTTCATTGTCACCCGTAAGGATTTTCGTGGCAACTCCGTATTCAGCAAGGATATTGATGGCTGGTGCGGCAGATGGTTTTGGTGGATCCAAGAAGGCTAGATAGCCCGTCAAGATCATATCCGCTTCATCCGCTACTTCAAAGGCATAGCCTTCCTCAAGGTTTGATTTGTAGCTGACACCTAGCACGCGCAGACCTTGCTCATTAAGCTGAGCTACTTCTGCCAAGACTTCTTCTCGCACTTGGTCTGTTAGGGGAATAATCTCATCCTTGTATTCTACATAACGAGACACTGCTAACATTTCTTCCAAGGCTCCCTTGGTGACCATGCTCACAAGGCCCTGCTCATCCTTGACGATGACACTCATCCGCCGGCGTTCAAAGTCAAAAGGCAGTTCATCAATCTTTTGGAAGCTTTGATCTAAACCTCTGACGATTTCATGTTTCTTAGCTTCTCGTTCTGTCCGACTGATAATGGCCCGGTCCATCAAATTTTTAAGACCCGTTTGGAAGTAAGAGTTGAGATAGGCCCGACGAAGGACGGACAAATCGAGCTCCCCATGAATATCAAGTGGGTATTCGAGTACAATCTCATCTTGAGTCAAGGTTCCCGTCTTATCCGTACAGAGGATATCGATAGCCCCTAAGTCTTGGATGGCGTTGAGCTTTTTGATGACCACTTTTTCTTTGGCCATGATAATGGAGCCCTTGGCCAAGCTAGCGGTGATAATCATAGGAAGCATTTCCGGAGTCAAGCCCACCCCTACACTGAGGGCAAAGACACCCGCTTCTAGCCAGTCCCCATCTGTCAAACCATTGATAAAGAAGACGATGGGCACCATCACCATCATCAGTCGAATCAACAACCAAGAGATGGTGTTCATTTCTCGTTCAAAAGAGGTTGGTTCATCGTAGGTATTGATGGTTTGTTCAATCGCTCCCATCATGGTTTCATCCCCAACGACCAAGACCAAGGCTGTTGCTCGACCTGAGATAACGTTGGTCCCCATGAAAGCTAGACTCTCACTCTCTAGGAGACTGTCTAGATTTTGGCTAGTCGCCTTTCTTAAACAAACTTTTTCGACAGCATCACTCTCACCAGTCAAGCCGGATTGTTGAACGAAAAAGTCTCGTGAATCTAGTAAGACCACATCTGCTGGAATCATGTCACCTGCACTCAGTTTGATCAAGTCGCCCACAACGATTTCATCGATAGGGATTTCTTCTTCCTTGCCTTCTCGAATCACCGTCGCTGTATTGACAATCATTCGAGAGAGGTTGCTAGCAGCCTTGTCACTTCGCAATTCTTGGACAAAGCGAATCCCTCCAGAGAGGAGAACGAGAACGACAATAATGAGAGAAGTCGTTGGGTCTTCCTCTCCTGGTTTGGCTAACCAAACATTGGTCACCAGAGAAACAAGGGCAATGAGAAGCAGGATGACTGTGAAGGGATTAATGATGGATTCAACAATCCGTTTCCAGATAGAGCTTTCCTGTCCCTTTGTGAGGACATTTTCTCCATAGCTATCCCGGTTCTCCTCTACTTGGTCTTCCGTCAAGCCAGACCAGCTAGATTGATAGGTTGCTAAGGTTTTTGTTTCTGCATCTTGTAATGCAGCAATGAGTCTTTCTTTTGTTGTTTGCATTGGAATCTCCTTTTAAATCAGGAGCCAAACGCTTATAGAGTCCCGATGACACAAATCAGCGATTGGCTGGCTATGTGCGGTTCGGGATGATCATCGATTTGTATCATAGTGCTCTCCTTCTCTACTTGATAGGTGAGAGGCTTCTTAAGCATAAGAAAAGAGCCCTCCCCTTTTACAGGTAGGACTCATTAAACTCGTCGTTTATTTTTTAATAAAAATTCTCAAAAAATAGACCGTCCAAGCTTTAGCTCCGCAAGGCAATGAAATGAGCTTAGTCTTGACCTTTGCGATCAGGACTGTTGACCAACGAGTAGTGTCTCCACTGCTTTGCGGTAGTCATCCGTATCCTTGTGGTAGCCTCACCTACCGTTATTCCCCTTGAGTATACTCCTCCCCTATAGAAAAGTCAACCCTTAAAATCAACCTTTTTTAGGAAAATTTGTTACGATCCGATCGACAATCTCTTGGACTAGGGTTTTCGGAGCTGCCACATTCAAACGGGCATGTTGCTTCCCTTCTACTCCAAAGTCTGTCCCTTTATTGAGGATGACCTTGGCCTGGTCATGAAGTCGAGCATGGAGTTCTTCCTCTGACAAACCGTAGGCAGAAAAATCAAGCCAGAGTAGATAGGTCCCTTGCGGTTTCATTACACCAATATCTGTCTGCTCACGCAAAACTTCTACAGTGTAATCGATATTTTCTTCCAAGACTTCCTTTAAGTCCTCTAACCAAGCCTTTCCATTCTGATAGGCTACTTCGGTGGCTATAAAGCCAAGGGCAGAAATTTCATGTTGATTGTTTCGCAACTGCTGAGCTTGGAAGGATTTTCTTAGTGCATCATTTTCGATGATGGCATAGGAATTTTTTGTCCCTGCGATGTTGAAGGTTTTGGTCGCACTCGATAAGACAAGGGTGAAATCCTTAAAGCTTGGATCTACCGTATTAAAACATACGTGTCGATTTCCAAATAGCGCCAAGTCTTGGTGAATTTCATCTGAAACAAGCAAGACTCCATATTTTTTGCAGAGACGACCAATCTTTTCTAGGACTTCTCGCTCCCAAACGCGACCACCTGGATTATGAGGATTGCAGAGGATGTAGAGCTTGACTTGGTGCTCTACAAAGTCTTTTTCCAATTGCTCAAAATCAATTTGGAAGAGGCCACCCTCTTCCACAAGGGAATTGGTCACTAATTTGCGTTGATTGAGACGGACGCTACGGGCAAAAGGTGAATAAACTGGCGTATTGATGAGAACAGAATCCCCTTCCTTGGTGAAAGCTTGAATAGCCGTTGAAATAGAGGGAACAACTCCTTCCATAAAGACAATCGCTTCCTTCTCAAACACATATCCATGTTCTGTCTTTTCCCACTCTTGAACAGCTCGGTAAAGTTCCTCACTAGGATAGGTATAGCCGTAGACTAATTGATCCGCGTAATCTCGAATAGCTTGTCCAACAGCAGGTAAGGATTCAAAATCCATATCGGCAATCCAAGCAGGAAGGAGTTCAGGATCTTGTTCTGACTCCTTCCACTTGCTAGTGTGGTGCCCCAAACGATTAGGGACAGTCAAAAATTGTTCTTTTCCCATGATGGACTCCTATCTAGCCAATGCTTGTTCTAAATCCTCTATCAAATCCCTTGCATCTTCAATTCCGATGGAAAGGCGAAGCAAATCATCCGTTAAACCATAGGAATGACGAACCTCTGCAGGAATATCTGCATGGGTTTGAGTCGTTGGGTAGGTAATCAAACTTTCCACCCCACCTAAGCTTTCTGCAAAGGTAAAGACCTGCAGGTGGTTGAGAATGGTTGGGATTTTTTCTTCCTTCCTTACTTTAAAGGAAACCATGCCTCCCTTGCCAGTATACAAGACTTCCTTAACAGCTGGATGCCCCTTCAAGAACTCTACTACCTTCTGCGCATTTTCGGTAGAACGCTCCATACGAAGAGCCAAGGTTTTTAAACCACGAATCAATTGGTAGCTGTCAAAAGGAGAGAGAACAGCTCCTGTTGTGTTGAGATTATAAAAGAGTTGCTCATAGAGGGATTCATCATCAGTCACAACAACACCAGCCAAAACGTCATTATGCCCCGCTAGATACTTGGTCGCTGAGTGGAGGACGATATCTGCTCCTTCTTCAATTGGACGTTGATAGATAGGACTATAGAAGGTATTGTCTACAATCACTTTTGCCCCTTTTTCATGAGCTAAGGCAGCTAGTTTCTGGATATCAAACTCTAGCATGAGCGGGTTAGTAGGCGTTTCAATATAGAGGATATCCACTTCCTCTTTCAATCCCTCTATCAATTCTGCTTCTGAATTTGCATAGGTAAAGAAAAAGCGTCCTTCTTGTTCCTTCTGGTTGAACCAGCGGAAAGAGCCTCCATAAAGATCCCGTACTGCCAAGACCTTGCTTCCCACAGGAAAAATACTAAAAGCTAAGACAATAGCAGACATACCTGAGCTCGTCACCAAGGCATGCTTTGCACTCTCAATGGCTGCCAAGGTCTTTTCAGCGTTTACCCGAGTCGGATTCTTGGTACGAATATAGTCAAAATCAGTAGATTGACCAAACTCTGGATGCTGGTAAGTGGTTGAAAAATGAAGCGGAGTAATCAAAGCCCCCGTTGCTGGATCCGACTTGATACCCGCTTGAGCTAGGATGGTGTTAATATTCTTTTTGCGACTCATACAAACCTCCAATGGACGTAAATTCAATTGTCTCTATTGTATCACTTCTTTAGAGGATTCGGTTTTTCCTTTTTCAAGAGCTAGATATAGCTTCAAACTATAATGAAAAAAAGAGGTGGGTACGGACCCAACCTCTACTGGTTATGAAATATGAAATTTATTTCGAAGACTAGCCGCCTTGCTACCGATGAAGCGATCTAAGAAACGAAGACGAAGACCGAGGCCACCATAAACGATGATCCCCACACCGCCAATCAGAGCTACATAGATCATACTCGTCACTCGACCGTTAGGTTTAAAGACAAAACCAAGAATCAAGGCTGAAAGTAAAACTACTACTAGCATGATGAAGGTTAAAATAGCTGTTAATAAGCTCCGTTTAAAGACAGTCTTTCGATTAAATTTAGTTACGACATGGATTTCTTTATACATGAGGACGATTGGAATCATTAAACCAATCGTAGTAGAAAGAAGAGGGCCATAGGCTTTAAAGAAATAGATGAAAGGCACTTGTAGAATCAGTTTCACCAACACTCCATAGCCAAAGTAAAGAATCGCCTTCCGATTTTGGAAAAGAGCCTGGATCATAGGAGAAAGTACCGTATACAAGCCTAAAATAATAGTCTGTAGCATCGCTAGGATAAAGAGTCCCAAAGCGAGGGAATCTGGTTTCCCGTAAAAGACAGTATAAAGCGGCTCTGCAATGGCTACTGCTCCAATCGTCGCTGGAAGCAAGAAAGCTACTAACATGGTCAAATTATCTTGAACCAGCTTACCCGCAGCCCGGAAATCTCCCTTGACATAGTTCTCTGTAAGAAGAGGAATCCCCACTCCTCCAATAGAGGTCGCTACCGCAATCAAAATCATGGTGATTTTATTTGGATTTGCTGAAAAGTAGCTGAACTGAACCAAGAGTTCTGAACGACTGAAGTTGGTAAACCAAGACATGACATTGCTATAGGTCATCTGGTCGATAATTTGGAAGAGCTGGATGGCTGATCCTGTTACAATGAACGGAATCGCTTCACGAATGGTATCCCACAAGAGAGCCTTAGTATCGATCTCATTATCAGACTCTGGTCGATGGATAATGTGCTGTAGAAGTCCTGTTTTCCAGAGGTAATAGAGGAGGACAAGGAGACTCGCTCCCATCCCAATAAAGGCTGCAAAAGTGGACTGGGTCACGGCTTCAACGTAATCACCTGAGCCGACCTTCATAATGAAGTAGGCTGTCAAGAGCATCCAGATAACCCGAATCACTTGCTCAGCAATTTGACTGATGGCATAAGGTTTCAGATTGTTATGACCTTGGAAGAAGCCTCGAATAACACTCATGGAAGGGAAAATCAAGACTGCCCAAGAAAGGCTCTGCATGACAGGGATTAAGTCCTTCCCACCTCCAGACAAGTTTGCAAATACTGGAGAAAGCAAATACATGATAATGGCAAAAACCAAGCCCAATAAAGACATGAACTTAAGGAAGCCACGAATCATGGCAAAACTGTGTTCTTCTTTACCCTTTGTATTGTACTTGGCCACTTGCTTAGCAACCGCTACAGGAACTCCTGCTGTTGAAATCAGCAAAAACCAAGCGTAGATATTGTAGCCCATGGTAAAGAGACCGTTTGCCTCTGCACCATGTTTGCCCATCCAGATATACCAAGGGATGATATAGGCCGCTCCTAAGAGACGACTAATGAAATTACTGGCTGTTAACCAGACAGTTCCACGGAGCATTTGGGCCTGTTGATTACTTGTTTCGTTACTCATATGTTTCCTCTGCTTTATAGTCTTCTTTCATTATAAACTTTTCCTTTACACTTGTAAAATAAGGTCTTTCAGTTTAAAATAGGATTATGATAAAGATAGAAACTGTACTAAACATTTTAAAAGAGGATCACAACTTTCGTGAGATCCTACAAGACGGAGAATACCACTATTCAGCAAGTGGTGTTTCTTTTAATCAAATTAGCTACGATAGTCGAAAGGTCAACTCCGAGACCCTCTTTTTTGTCAAGGGGGCAAATTTCAAGAAGGAATTTTTGGAGCAAGCGATCGAGCAAGGTCTCCAGTGGTATGTCGCTGAGCAAGACTTTGAGGTCAGCATCCCAGCCATTATCGTTACGGATATCAAACAGGCTATGAGCTTGATTGCCATGGAATTCTATGGCCACCCTGAGCGCCAGCTAAAACTCTTGGCTTTTACAGGGACCAAAGGCAAAACCACTTCTGCTTACTATGCCTACAAGATTCTTGAGCAAAGCTACCGTCCGGCTATGCTATCCACTATGAATACAACCTTGGATGGCAAGACCTTCTTCAAATCAACCTTGACCACCCCAGAAAGTATCGATCTCTTTGAAATGATGGCCCAGGCAGTTGCCCATGATCGGACTCACCTGATTATGGAGGTCTCTAGTCAGGCCTATCTAGTCAAACGTGTTTACGGACTCACATTCGATGTTGGTGTCTTCCTCAACATCAGCCCTGACCATATTGGACCGATTGAGCATCCAAGCTTCGAAGACTACTTCTACCATAAACGTCTCTTGATGGAAAATAGTCGTGCTGTTGTCGTCAATAGTGATATGGACCATTTTAACATTCTTGCGGAGCAGGTGGCTGAGCAAGACCACGACTTCTACGGTAGTCAATCGACCAACCAAGTCCACAACTCAAAAGCCTTTAGCTTTTCTGTCACTGGCAAGCTGGCAGGGGATTATGATACCCAGCTCATCGGCCACTTCAATCAAGAAAATGCTGTAGCTGCAGGTCTCGCCTGCCTTCGTCTAGGAGCGAGTCTTGAAGACATCAAAAAGGGGATTGCCAAAACCCGTGTTCCTGGCCGGATGGAAGTCTTGACTCAAAAGAATGGGGCAAAAGTTTTTATTGACTATGCCCATAATGGAGATAGCTTGAAAAAACTGCTCTCTGTTGTCGAAACCCATCAGACAGGAACGATTTCACTGGTCCTTGGATCAACTGGGAATAAGGGAGAGAGCCGCCGTAAGGACTTTGGCTTGCTCCTAGAAGACCATCCTGAGATCCAAGTCTTCCTCACAGCGGATGACCCCAACTATGAAGATCCTTTGGCTATCGCTGAAGAGATTAGCAGTTTCATCACGCGCCCTGTCAAAAAAATCGCAGATCGCGAACAAGCCATTCAACTGGCGATGGCAACTACCAGCAAGCCTGAAGATGCTGTCATTATTGCTGGAAAAGGAGCTGACTGCTACCAAATCGTCAATGGCGTAAAAGAAGAATATCCTGGGGATGCTGCTATTGCTGAACGTTATCTCTAATCAAATAAGGCTAGGAAAATTTCCTAGCCTTTTCTAGTGTTTCAAAAATATCAGTCTTTCCTTGTCCAAGTCCACTGCTAATTCATATTTGCCTTCATCATTTTTTCGGATATAGCCTAAGACCTCTAAACTATCGACAAAGATGTCTCTGCGCTTTTGCTGGACTTCATCTTTTTTGAGGAACTTGAGCAAAAAGCTGGTCATATACTTGAGTGCATATTCGGGATTGACATCTCCCAAGATGGCATAGAGTTTCTCTTGACCCTCCGTCAAAGGGTATTGGTGTTTCACCTTGTAAAAGTAATTGGACAGGGTCTGTGCCTTTCGCTCAAAGTCTGTCTCTTCTAAGAGAATCGCTGCATTGGTCGTGTTGCGAAGTTCCGTTTGGAAGACCTTGGCTTTCAGTTCCTGATCAAGTTCACTATCTTCTCGGACGAAGACTTCTTGATCCAAGTCGACTGCTTCAGCAGATTCCAAGAAAGGCAGGCTGAGGGTGTAGCGTTTATTTTCTCGAAGGATGAAGCCCGCTTTGATATATTCTTCCATCAGCTTGTCCACTGGCTGATCTGGAAATTGGGCCTTGATTTGCCGCAGGATCACATCATTCTGCTGATCCAGATAGTTGATCAAATCCTTAAAAAAAGGCTGACGTGTCAAACGTGTGGGATTAATGATTGTAATCATCCGTATATCTTTCTTTAAACTGTAGATGGGGAGACTGGGCTAACTGACTGGGATTAGTACCAGGCTGATTCAGAGGTACAGCTAATCCTAGTTCTCGGTAGTAATCTTCCCAAAACGAACTAATCTCTTGTTCTCCTTCACCAAACTTCATGGGAATGGTCTCAAAGATAGGAAGGAGTTCCGCGATGAACTGGGAACAATAGAAACCATCTCCATTTGGGTAAAAGGAAGCATTGTAGGGAGCACCTAAAAGATTTTCTGCTCGCTTTTTGACTTCTGTGTCATCAATCTCTGCATAGCGGTATAGGTCATATACCTTCTCAGTTTCAAAGAAATCTTCAGGGGACTGGACCAGGACGCCACCTTCCACCGTGGCATGATAGACCCTCCCGTCTAAAAAGATGGCCACATGGCTATAGTTTCCAGTTGATGCCTGGATAGCCTGTCCCATTTCCGTATGATCCCTCACAAATATCAAATCGCCAGATTCTAACATGTTCTCCTCCTAGCAAAAAAGGAGTCGAAACTCCTTTTTTAACAATGGGTTATCCCGTTTATCATTAAGCATTAAAGCTTTCAGTCAATTGTGGTACCACTTGTTTCTTACGAGAAACAGCACCTGGAAGGAAAGCGTGGTTGTTTTCAAGTTTGAAGTTGAAGGCTGCTTCCACCTTGTTCATATTAGCACCAAGAGCTAAAATTTCTGAGTTAGAGTTGACGATATCTGTAATCATCAAGACAAAGTCAGAGTATCCGTTAGTTGCAATTGCGGCTTGGATAGCTGCTTCGATTTCAGCTTGACGTTCCAATACTTCGGCAATATCAACTGTATTGACTTGAGCCACACGGACATTGTTGCCGTTCAATTCAAAAGTCTTAGCATCGATGTCGATCAATTCTTCTGCAGATTTGCTTGCCAAGTTTGTACCAGCCTTGAGCATGGCAAGACCGTATTCTTCCAAGTTAACACCAGCCAATTCAGCCAATTCAGGCGCAATCACTTTATCAGATGGGTGAGTTGTTGGAGATTTCAAAAGAAGGGTATCTGAAATCAAACCTGAAAGCATCAAACCTGCAATTTCTTTTGGAACAGCTACACCGTGTTCTTTGAACATGCGGTAAACGATAGAAGATGTTGATCCAACTGGTTCCAAACGCATGTAAAGTGGGCTTGCAGTTTCAAAGTTAGCCACACGGTGGTGATCTACCACACCGTAAACTTCTACTTCAGCGATATCTGAAACAGATTGTTGGAATTCATTGTGGTCCGTCAAGATGACTTGCTCTACACCTTCTGCTTTAGCTGATGTGATGACGCGTGGTGCTTCCACACCAAAATAGTCCAACACGAAAGCTGTTTCTTCATTTGGAGTTCCAAGAGCCACTGCTTCTGTATCCAAACCGTAAGCTTCTTTTGCAAGATAAGCAAAGGCTACAGATGAACCGATGGCATCTGAGTCAGGATTTTGGTGACCAAAAACGAGAATTTTTGACATGTTTCTACCTCTTCATTTTCATTTGTATATTCACTCTATTTTAGCACGTTTTTCCGTTTAAAGAAAGGGGATAGTTGTTCATTTCATCAGAAAAAGACAGCTGGAAGGACCAACTGTCTCGATCTATTTTATCCTTTAACCCGTTTCAAGTAATCTTGGTAACTTTCCGTTTCCATCAAGTCCTTCGCATTTTGGACCCGTTCTTTTGTCGGTGGTTTCACACCCTCCAACTTGTACGGAATACCCAATTCCCGCCATTTGAATTCACCCATGGTATGGTAGGGTAGAATTTCAAATTTATCAACATTTTTAAGGGTTTTAACAAATTTCCCAAGTTCGATCAGGTCATCATCTCGGTCTGTCAAACCTGGGACCAAAACGTGACGAATCCAGACGGGTTTTCCAATATCAGACAAATACTTGGCACAGGCTAAAATATTCTTGTTCGTTTGACTGGTTACAAATCTGTGCCGCTCATCGTTAATTTCCTTGATATCCAGAAGCACCAAGTCTGTCACTGCCATTAATTTATCAAATTTTTCCAGGTAACGAGGGGTATTGCGGAAAGGTAGAGCACAGGTATCGAGCGTGCAGTGAATGCCCAATTCTTGAGCCTTGGTGAAGAGGGCAATCAAAAAGTCTATCTGCAAGAGGGCTTCTCCACCACTAACCGTGATCCCACCTTTTTGACCCCAAAATCCACGATAGCGGAGGGCTTCTTCTAGGACATCATCCACTGTTCGTTCTCTAGACATGTTGGTTTCCATAGCCCAAGTATCCGGGTTATGGCAATACTGACACCGCATTTGACAGCCTTGAAGAAAGACAATAAAACGGATCCCTGGTCCATCCACTGCACCGAAGCTTTCTGTAGAGTGTACCATTCCTGTTACTTTTCCATAGTCAACTGTTTCATTTTCCATGTCTTGTCCTTCTCTCTTGAAAACGTTTTATGGTTTTATTATACCATGATTCCTTGTGAATAAAAGGATTTTAATGATTTTTTAGAAAATAAACTGTTTTTCAATTTCAACCTATTGTATTAGTACAGGCCCTTCCAGTCGCTGTTACTCTTACCTATTCTCTATGGCAAAAAAAGAAAACGAAGAGCCGTTATCTTTTTTTTAATATCTTAAGAATCATGATCTCACCAATCGATAATCGCGACAAAATCTTACTGGATCTTGGGAAAGACCAACACGTGGTGACGGTCCGCTCGCAAGTTCACCTAGCAGACGTACGACAATTCCAGTTCACCGAAAGTCGACACAAATTAGACAAGTTTCATTTTGTCGACTATGCAAAAAGAAATCAAAAATAAAGTACTCCGCTGACAGTTGAGAATGGACTCAACTGTTTTTTTTACGATATCCGAAAATGAAAACTGTTTTCAGCCCAAAATAATAGCTTATTTATCTCTTATTTCTCCACTATTTCAAGAAATAACACTCTCAAATATGCATCTTACCTAAAAGCTATTGACATTTTCTTGTTTCCCTATTAAATTGGATATGATAGAAATAAATATGAAGGGACTGTCTTTAACTAAAAATGTAAGCGGTCTCAAAAAGCTAGAGGAGAGTTCTATGGACAAAAGATTTTTGGAAAAATCCTGTCGTTATAGTATCCGCAAACTAACTGTTGGTACGGCTTCTGTTTTATTAGGAGCCATTTTTCTCGGCTCACACCAGGTAGGTGCTGATAGTATTGTTGGAAGCCAAAACGAAAGCAACCACCTTGAAGCTACCCCAGCCATAGAGAGCCCGACTGATGGAACTGGAGAAGCCAAACCAGAAAATCCGTATATCGCTCCTATTTCTGAAGAAAAAAGCTCGTCACCTGATACAGAAGTTCAAAGCAAGCATACAGCCACTTCGACTACTTCGATTGAGGCAACTGAAGAAAGGGAAACTATGAAAATTGAGACTCCCGTGGCCAAACAAACAGATTATCATTTAAGCTACAATCAACCTGCTGCTGCTAGCTATGATGGGTGGGAAAAGCAAGCCCTCCCAGTCGGAAATGGAGAAATGGGTGCTAAGGTTTTCGGACTCATCGGCGAGGAAAGAATTCAATACAACGAAAAAACTCTTTGGTCTGGTGGACCACAACCGGATAGCACCGACTACAACGGAGGAAACTACCAAGATCGCTACAAAGTCTTGGCAGAAATCCGTAAGGCCCTTGAAGCTGGAGACCGCCAAAAAGCGAAACAGTTAGCCGAAGAAAATCTAGTAGGCCCAAACAACGCTCAATACGGACGCTACTTATCTTTCGGTGATATCTTTATGGTCTTTAACAACCAAAAGAAAGGTTTGGAGAACGTTACCGACTATCACCGTGACTTAGATATTACCGAAGCTATCACGACTACTTCTTATAGCCAGGATGGAACCACCTTTAAACGCGAAACCTTCTCTAGCTATCCAGATGATGTTACTGTGACCCATTTGAGTAAAAAAGGGGATAAGACCCTCGATTTTACCCTTTGGAATAGCTTGACAGAGGATTTACTTGCGAATGGTGACTACTCTTGGGAATATTCGAATTATAAACAAGGGGCAGTCACGACCGATTCAAATGGTATCTTGCTCAAGGGGACTGTCAAAGACAATGGCCTTCAATTTGCCTCCTATCTTGGAATCAAAACAGATGGACAAGTCACTGCCCAAGATGGCTATTTGACTGTCACCGGAGCCAGCTATGCGACCCTTTTACTCAGTGCCAAGACTAATTATGCTCAAAATCCAAAAACCAATTACCGCAAGGATATTGATGTAGAAGCAACTGTCAAATCGATTGTCGAGGCGGCTAAAGCCAAAGATTATGAAACTCTAAAACATGACCACATCAAGGACTACCAACGTCTCTTCAATCGTGTTCAACTAAATCTTGGCGGTAATAAGTCTAACCAAACGACAAAAGAAGCTCTCCAAACCTATGATCCTACAAAAGGGCAACAACTAGAAGAGCTCTTCTTTCAATACGGACGTTACCTCCTCATCAGTTCGTCTCGTGACCGGACAGATGCCCTTCCTGCCAACTTGCAAGGAGTCTGGAATGCTGTAGACAATCCACCTTGGAACGCTGACTACCACCTAAATGTCAACCTACAAATGAACTACTGGCCTGCCTACATGAATAATCTTGCAGAAACGGCTAGGCCAATGGTCAATTATATTGATGACATGCGCTACTATGGCCGTATCGCCGCTAAAGAGTATGCAGGCATCAAATCCAAAGAAGGACAAGAAAACGGATGGCTGGTTCATACGCAGGCGACACCATTTGGCTGGACAACTCCAGGTTGGAATTATTATTGGGGTTGGTCTCCCGCAGCCAATGCTTGGATGATGCAGAACGTCTATGACTACTACAAATTTACCAAGGATGAAACCTATCTCAAAGAAAAGATTTATCCAATGCTAAAGGAAACAGCCAAGTTCTGGAATTCCTTCTTGCACTACGACAAATCTAGTGACCGTTGGGTATCTTCTCCATCCTATTCACCAGAGCATGGAACCATTACGATTGGAAATACCTTCGACCAATCTCTGGTTTGGCAGCTCTTCCACGACTATATGGAAGCAGCCAATCATCTCAATGTCGACCAAGACTTGGTTACCGAAGTGAAGGCTAAATTTGACAAGCTCAAACCACTTCATATCAACCAAGATGGCCTCATCAAGGAATGGTACGAAGAAGACAGTCCTCAATTCACGAATGAAGGAATTGAAAATCACCACCGTCACGTTTCTCATCTGGTTGGTCTCTTCCCAGGTACTTTATTTGACAAGGATCAGCCTGAATACCTAGAGGCGGCACGCGCAACCTTAAACCACCGTGGAGATGGTGGAACGGGTTGGTCTAAGGCCAATAAGATCAACCTCTGGGCTCGTCTGCTTGATGGAAACCGCGCCCATCGTTTATTGGCAGAACAGCTCAAATCTTCAACCCTAGAAAATCTCTGGGATACCCACGAGCCTTTCCAAATCGATGGTAACTTTGGTGCCACTAGCGGGATGGCAGAAATGCTCCTTCAATCCCACACTGGCTACATTGCCCCATTACCAGCCCTTCCAGATGCCTGGAAAGACGGGCAAGTTTCAGGTCTCGTGGCACGTGGCAACTTTGAAGTCAGCATGAAATGGAAAGAAAAGAATCTTGAGACATTAGCTTTCCTTTCCCATGCAGGTGGAGATCTAGTCGTCGATTATCCAGACATCGAGTCGAGTATTGTCAAGATTAACGGGAAAGAAATCAAACCTACTCTTCTGAAGGGCAATCGGATTCAGATTGCCACTCAAAAAGGGGATCAGGTTACCTTTGAAAAGTTACCAGAGAGGGTCACCCGCCTATCTGCCGTGAGAAAAGATGCTGTAACAGCAGAACTCGATTTCAATCCAGTTAAAGATGCGACTCACTATGTCATTCGTCGAGAAAGCAAAGATGAAAGCAGTGACGCTCCTTCTGTCAAAGAATTCCTAACTAATATTACTCATTTCATTGACCGCTCTATTGATTCTCTTCACAGCTATAGCTATTCTGTTACAGCCATGATTGGGGAGCGCTTAAGGCAAACATCAGAAGCCGCATCAATCCAACCAGTTGTCGAATTGATGGACGATAGAGATCCTCGTGTTCAATACGGTCCTGCCTTCAATAACTGGGAAGATGCTGACTTGTATGCAGGAACTGAAAAATACGCCGACCTATCCCTTGATAGCTACTCTGACAAAGATGCAACTGCTAGCATCTCTTTCAATGGACGAGGAATTGAAATCTATGGTCTCAAATCGTCTGAATTAGGCTTAGCAGAAGTCCAAATCGATGGAAAAAAAGTGGGAGATCTGGATTTCTACACATCTGGAGAAACGGAAAAAAGCGCTCTAATCGGTCGTTTTACAGGACTTCCTGATGGAAATCATATCCTAACTCTGACCGTGAAGAAGGAGCACTTAAACCGTGGGAATGAACGCTCAAAAATTTCCTTGGATTATTTTAAAATCTATCCTGGTCAAGACGCGACTGTTGAAAAGATGGATGACAGAGATCCTCGTATCCACTATGGTTCTTTGTTCAAAGACTGGAATGAATCAGGCTTATATCAAACGACAGAAAAATACGCGACTCTCCAAAACGTAGATCCATCTCAGTATTCTGAGGCCAAGGCAATCATTCCTTTCACTGGTACAGGTATCCGCATCTACGGTTTGAAATCTTCTGGCTATGGAAAAGCCTTAGTAACCCTGGATGGAAAAGAAATGCCAAGTTTGGACTTCTACTCAAGTGCTGACTATGAAAAGAATGTATTGATTGGCGAGTATACAAACTTAAGCAATGGAAATCATATTCTCACCTTGACAGTGGATCCTAACTCTCCAGATGGTAGAAAGATGATTTCTCTGGATTCATTTGACATATTGAAGCCAGCAACAGTATCCCTAGATACTCCAAGTCTAGCCCCAATACAAGCAGGCGATCAAACCATTACCCTCACACTTCCGTCTGGAGAATGGGATGCTATTGCTGTACAATTCCCTGGTACAAAGGATCCTGTTTTCCTCAAGAAAACCGATGACCAACACGTCACCCTATCAGATGGAAATCGAGTGTTGCCGATTAAAAACCAGCAAATTGAACTCCCAATCCCAGAAACTGCTCATCAAAAACAAGATCAGATCATCTCAGCCTATGCCATCCGAGGGAAAACCATCACTAGTCCAGTGGTCTCTCTCTTACCTGCTCTTGTGACAAGTTTGGGAGAGGAAGAACCACCTGTAGTAACCCTTCCTGAGTACACAGACCCAATCGGCACAGCTGGACAAGAAGCACCTATCCTTTCTCTACCTGAATATGTCCTGCGGGTACTGAAAGACCAAGCAAGCCAGGTAGAGGTCATTAGTGGAGAAAATGAGATTGGAACAGAAAGTCATTTAGAGATCCAAAAGGTCCTTGACCAAGGTCTCTTCGGCAAGACCTACGATGCTTTCAACCTTCAACTGAGGGATAAAGAGGGAAATCCAGTTCCAGTGAAGGGAAGTGTATTGGTTCGACTTCCACTATCCAGAGAAGTGAAGCAACTTTATGTCTTGACTCCTGATCAAGGTCTCCAACCATTAGAATTTACACTTCGAGAGGGCATGATTGAATTCATGGTCCAAGAATTAGGAACCTATGCTATTGTCTATAAGACAAAATTAGAAACTGGACCATTCATTTCAAGTCTTCCTGAAAAAGTGGATTCTGCTTTTTCTGGAAGCAAGGGACAATATACTCCTCTTTTAGAGCATCCTAGTCCAACGAATACCAGTGATGCTTTGATGAGTGTTCCAACCTCTAAACAAGATCAGACTTCGCAAGGACAACTTCCAAGAACGAATACAGAACACAGTAGTTCATACCTACTCTTCTTAGCGGGTCTTAACCTTGTTCTCGCAGCTAGCTTCCTAGAGAAAAAGAAACAGGATTAGCTAAATGTGGCTAACAACATCAATACAAAGAGGCTGGGACAAAAGTCCTAGCCTCTCAATTGTTTTTGGATTGTCGAGCAAGACGCAGTGGTTGAGTGGCCTCTACTACGCTGATTTCATCAGCTTTTACAGCCCTACTCGACTGTGCGGAGGTAGGACGACGAAATCGAATTCTAACGAATGACCGATTTCTGTCCCACTATCTTTATTTTATCCCAATACCAATTCGTCACTCACCAAGGTTTCACCACTGTTCTGATGGAAAAGGCGCATCAAGTCTTCAACTGTCAAGTTTTTCTTTTCTTCTCCTTTAACATCGACCACGATTTTCCCTTGATAGAGCATGATCAATCGGTTGCCATATGCGATGGCATGGTTCATATCGTGTGTAATCATCAAGGTTGTCAAATCATGACTTTCCACGATCTTTTGCGTCAATTCCATGACCATTTCACTGGTCTTTGGATCGAGCGCTGCGGTATGTTCATCCAGAAGCAAGAGTTTCGGTTTGACTAAAGCTGCCATGACCAAAGTAAGGGCCTGCCGTTGTCCCCCTGATAAGTATTGCGTATCCACTTTGAGTCGATTCTCCAACCCAATATTGAGTTCCTTCAAAGCAGCTTTAAATTCTTCGCGATCTTTTTCTTTGACCCCCCAACTAAGGCCCCGTTTTGCTCCACGTTTTTTAGCAATGGCCATGTTTTCTTCAATGGTCAAACGGGAAGCCGTCCCCATCTTAGGATCCTGGAAAACACGGGCGATCTCCTTAGCACGCTTCCGAACACTGGTCTGCTTAATAGATTTTCCTTCTAACAGGATATCTCCTTGGTCCACTTGCAAGCCACCTGCCAGAATGTTCATCAATGTCGATTTCCCTGCTCCATTTCCTCCGATGACGGAAATGAAATCTCCTTCTTCTACTGTCAGGTCCAAGCCTTTGAGAACATGGTTTTCATTGACTGTTCCTGCTTCAAATGTCTTATGTATATCTTCGATTTTTAACAATGTTGCCATTTATCTTCTCCTTTTAGTTGCTGGTTAATTTTAATCCACGAATCTTGAGACGTTTCTGGGCTTCTGGTGCAAACAAGACCAAGGCCAAGAGAATAGCATTAAACAAACGGACTAAGTTTTGATCTAAGTTTGGAATTTCATAGATATTGAGGATAATGAGGCGGTAAACAATTGCCCCCACTCCAATCGAAAGTAAGCGTCCTCCAATGGTCAAATCATGGATCAAGACTTCTGCTAGAATAACGGCGCTAAGTCCTACGACGATGGTCCCTGTACCAGAAGTCACGTCTGAGAAGCCATCTGTCTGAGCGAAGAGAGCCCCACACAATGCAACCAGTCCATTAGAAATCATATAACCGAAAATCTTCATGGTGTCCACATTCACCCCATTGGCCTCACTCATTGGGATATTGTCACCCGTTGAACGAAGAACCAAGCCAATCTGAGTTTTCATTAAGAGAGTCAAAATCAGGCAGACCAATAACAAACAAGAAAGACTAACAGCAAAGACAGCAGCCTCATTAGACAAACCCAGCCCCATCACAGACTTGAAGATGGTACTTGAATCTCCAATAGATAAATTAGGAACACCCCCCATGATCTTAATATTGATCGAATAGAGGCCAGTCAGTGTCACAATCCCTGTTAAGAGAGCGGGGATCTTCATCTTAGTATGAAGGAGGCCAGAAACTAGACCTGCTAACATCCCTGCAAAAATAGAAAATAGGGTTGCTAGCCATGGGTTTTGACCCGCTTGAATTTGGGATGCAACGACTGCCGCTCCAAGCGGGAAAGCCCCTTCTGCTGTCATATCCGCTATATCTAAAATGCGGAATGTTAAGAATATACCAATGGCCATAATCGACCACAATAAACCTTCAGATAAACTTGATAATACTAAATCCATCATCCATCTCCTATTTCTTTTCGTTTATACCAGAGAGATCAATTCCTAATTTCTTAGCCATCTCTTTGTTGACATATAATTCTAAATTCTTAGGGGCTTCCACTGCCAGATCGGCTGCCTTTTCCCCTTTCAGAATACGAATCGCCATCCGGGCAGATTGACGACCCAACTCGGTGTAGTCTGTCCCATAGGTATAGAGCCCTCCTACTTGAGCCATTTCAATTGAACCTCCAATGACTGGAACTTTGTGTTTTAAAGAAACTTGTTTGATCGTTTCCATCGTAGAGGAAATAATGTTGTCTGTTGGAATAAATACTAGATCGACCTCTGACATCAAACTATCCGCTGCTGCTTTCACATTATTACTGTCTAAGATGGTTTTCTCTACGACACGGTAGCCTTTAGCCTCAAGGACTTTCTTGGCCTCATCTTTTTGAACGACGGAGTTGGGCTCACTTTGCGTATAGAGAATTCCGATTGTCTTAGCTGTTGGCAAAACCTTTTGAATCAGATCGACTTGTGTAGTAATCGCATCTGAAGATTGGTCACTCGTTCCTGTCACATTGCCACCAGGACGATCCAAGTTCTTGACCAACTTAGCAGCCAGAGGGTCCGTCACTGCAGAAAAGACTACAGGGGTTCTTTTGCTCGTATTGGCAATACTTTGTGCTGATGGAGTCGCAATGGCAAACACAAGGTCACTTTCCTGTGATAATTGATTTGAAATGTTTTTCAAATTTCTCTGCTCCCCTTGAGCATTTTGATAATCAATTTCAATCTCTTCTCCATCTACATAGCCTTGTTTTGCTAACTCTTCCACAAAGCCTTTTCGAGTTGCATCAAGAGACTTATGGGTAATATACTGAGAAATCCCAATCTTAATCTTTTGATGCTTAGAGGTCTTCAAGTGATGGAGGGTCAAGAGGGAGGTCATCAGTAGACCAACTACCAGAACCGGGGCAATTAACTTCTTTACAACTTTCATGAAACATGTCTCCTTCTCTAAAACATTCAAACAGAATACAAAAAACCGTTTAGATGATTCTAAACGGTTGGTATCATTCCTCACAAACTTAAAAGTATGCCAGCATTGCCGTCCATTTAGATATCATCTATATGGACCACAATCAAAAATCTTAGCCACATAGATACAAACAAATTGCTCGTTTCGTTTGCATCCATGAGTTCATGTCTACAAACACTATCTAAAGTAGCTAAAGTAAAAGTTTTGATTCAACAATGTGGAGTTCATGTTTTTCATAAAATTCTGCTTTCGTTTTTTTATGTTGACTATCTTACCGAAATTTTTTAAGGCTGTCAAGTCTAAATTCAGAATTTTTTTAATTATCTTATTTTTTCTTCGTTACCAAACAAAAAAGTGCCCGATGAGAGCACTAAATGAGCGAATATCTTATTTTTTAAAGGTGAATTTAAAATCATCCTCTTCATTCTGATAAACCGTTAAGATTCCGTTTACCAATTTATATTTGAGATTGTATTGCATTACAAAGTTTCCACCACTATCTACAAGAAATTCATGAGTTTTTTCAGATAACTCGCCTTCAAATAACACCATATCTATAGTTCCTTTTTTAACATCAATTTCAACTCCTATTTCCTTCAAGTAACCCCATTTGCTTCGTTCCTCAATGTACTCCAATGCATTTTCCACAGAATTTAAATAACTTTTATCGCCTTCAAGGAGTTTTTTTGCTGCTCCTTTAAAATCAACTTCTCCTGATGTAGAAATTTTTACATTGTTACCCTCTACTTCCACAATCATTTCGACATCTTTAAAAAATTCACCAGAGATATCTAAAGTCGAGGTGAAACTTTCTTTAAAACCAGATGTCATTTCTTTCTTCACTTCAGGAGTAGCTGACCATTTCCCTTGAATACTATTAGGATTTTTAGCAAAAAAGAAAAATGCAAGCACAGATAAAACTGCAACGGCGACAAGACTACATAATCCAATAATCAGCCCTTTCTTAGACTTCTTACCGGGTATTGTGGCTTGTCCCATATATGAGGAATTAGTCTGGTAATTCAGTTGCCCATTGTTTGGATAGCCGCCCTGCATCTGAGCATTGGTATAGGATGTGAAGGGCGCTCCTGCTTGAGCCGACTCCTGAACAGGAGCTTGTGGCTGGATTCCACCTTGACCAAAAGCTTGTCCTTGATGTTGAAACGGACTTGTTGCACCTTGGAATTGATTTGGAGCTGAACTTGCACCTCCAAATGGGGCTTGGGTCGGAGTTGGACCTCCGAACTGTGCTTGTTCTGGTGATGGCGTCGCACCTTCAAATGGAGATTGAATTGGATTTATCAGCGTATCCTGTGTCGCTTGTGTTTCTGGACTTTCAAACTGACCAAAAACCTGTTCGATTTCCTCCTGATTGGCCGGTCGACCATGGACTCTCTCGAACTCTGCTAACCACTCTTCTTGTTTCACTACTATCTCCTTCTGACCTTTACTTATTTTATTATAAAGGAAATTCATAGGAGAAGCAAATCCGACTAAAATGAGCATAAAAAATCAGGGAAAAACCCTGATAAGCGAATGTTTTATTTTTTAAAGGAGTATTCAATTCCATAATCATTTCCATCCACGGAAACTTTCAGGGTTCCATTTTCAATTTTATACTTGAGGTCGTATTTAAGGAAATGACTCGCATCTTCATCCTGAATGAATCGGTGATCTTTTTCATCCACCTCACCTTCAAAGGCTACCATTTTAAGAGTGCCTTTCTTCACATCGATTTCAAGTCCCAAATCCTCTAAATAGGAATTTTCACTGTTTTCCTGGATATAGTCTAAGGCATCCTCAACAGAGTAAAAATCATTGTCCCCATCATCATAGAGTTCCTTTGCAGCTCCCTTGAAATCAATCTTACCAATCACACTAATGGTTACTTTTTTCCCCTCTACCTCTACAATCATATCCATATCTTTTACAAATTCACTAGAAATATCTGATGCAGTAGAGAAAGTGCCTGAAAAAGCAGACTTCATTGTCTTTTTCATTTCAGGGGTTGCTGACCATTTTCCTTGAATATTATTCGAGTTTTTAAAAAATAGGAAAAAGGCAAGTACAGCTAAGATAGCAACTGCAACTAAACTACATAATCCAATAATCAGCCCTTTCTTAGACTTCTTACCGGGTATCGGGGCTTGTCCCATATATGGGGAATTAGTCTGGTAATTCAACTGCCCATTATTTGGATAGCCACCCTGCATCTGAGAATTGTTATAGGGCGAGAAGGTTGCTCCTGCTTGAGCAGACCCCTGAACAGGAGCTTGTGGTTGGACTCCACCTTGACCAAAAGCTTGTCCTTGTTGTTGAAACGGACTTGTTCCACCTTGGAATTGATTTGGAGCTGAACTTGCACCTCCAAATGGGGCTTGGGTCGGAGTTGGACCTCCAAACTGTGTTTGTTCTGGAGTTGGTGTCGCACCTCCAAATGGCGTTTGTTCTGGAGTTGGTGCTGCATCTCCAAATTTCGCTTGTTCTGGAAACGGTAAGGGACCCCCAAATTGTCCTTGATTGGAAACAGGTGCTGCACCTTCAAATGGAGATTGAATTGGATTTACCGGTGTATCCGGAGTCGCTTGTGTTTCTGGACTTCCAAACATACCAAATGCCTCTTGTATCTCCTCTTGAGTGGCCGGTCGACCATGGACTCTCTCAAACTCTGCTAACCATTCTTCTTGATTCATTGCTATCTCCTTCTAACCTGTAGTAATTTTATTATAAAGGAATTTAATGGGATATGCAAATCCGACTAAATTGAGCATAAAAAATCAGGGGAAACCCCTGATTTCATACTCTTATTCTTGAACTTTTGTTACTTGCTCATCTTCATCGACTAGATCACTGACCTCAACCTTCACCTTGGTGACACGACCATTTTTCACCTTATCATTTGTAAGGATCAAATGTTTCTTCATGCTATCTACTTCAAAACTCAAGCGCTCCTTGTGCCCTGGAATTCGTCCGACACCAGTCAGGTAGTAGCCTGCAATGGTATCCACATCATCACTTTCCAGCTTCACATCAAAATACTCATTGAAGTCATTTAAGGTCACAATCCCCTGAACGATATAGAGGTTGGGGGCAATTTCAAACACATCATTTTCAGCCTTATCGGTTTCATCATCAATTTCACCGACAATTTCCTCGAGAAGGTCTTCCAAAGTAACTAGACCAGCCATTCCTCCATACTCATCGAGCAAAATAGCCATCTGATTTTGTGTATTTCGGAGTTCCTTTAAGAGGTCATCCACAAAGATTGTTTCCGGTACAAAGAGAGGTTCCTGAAGGATCTTTCGAAGAGCGATGTTATCAAAGCCATTTACAAAGCCCTCATTGAGGAGGCGTTTGGTATGGATGAGACCAATAACATTGTCTTTGTCATCATCATAGACAGGAATCCGAGAAAAATTCTGTTTTAAAATACTCTCGATGATTTCTCTGGTATCATCTTGGATATCCACCATAAAGGCATCCGTACGAGGAACCATTAGCTCACGCGCCATCAGCTCATCTAGTGAAAAGACTCCTTGCAACATTTCAATCTCGTCAGCATCCAGACTCGTTTCACTCTTAGCCAGCATATAGGCAATCTCATCTCGTGACATCTCTTCGTCTGCATCATCGAATTGCATAGGGGTCAGACGACTAACTAGATTCGTTGATGCCGATAAGAGCCAGACAAAGGGGCTAACGATTTCCCCTAGTAAAATAACAATTGGAGCCGTCCGAACAGCCAAGCTATCTTTCAGATTCATGGCAATCCGCTTGGGATATAACTCACCAAATACAATCGAAATATAGGTCAGAAAAGCCAGTGAGAGGAAACTAGCTATCGCACGCGCTGTCTCCGTATTTCCCATCCAAGAAGCTATTACTTTCCCAAGATTATCAGCTAGACTTGCCCCAGACAAGATGGTAATCAAGGTAATACCAACTTGAATCGTGGATAAAAAGTGGTTTGGATTTTCCAATACCTTTAAGAGACGAATATATTTCTTATCGCCTTCCTCCGCTTTTTGTTCTACCCGAGAACGATTCAGCGATACCATCGACATCTCCGTTGCAGAGAAAAAAGCATTAAATAAGGTCAATACAAATAGTAAAACAAATTGCAGTATTAAATCCTGACTGCCAGGGTCTTCCATGGATATTCTCCTCAATGTATAGTAATAATGCCCATTATATCATATTTTTTAAAATGGTGCATAGTCGTAAAAATTTCCCTCCTAAAAGAGGAGGGAAGGTTTAGTTATACTCCATAACGTGTAAAGTCATAAAAGAGTACATTCAGTTTTTCTACAAGTTCCAAAAGGGTTAAACTACTTGTACAAATAAATTTTTTCCCTTTTATATTCGGAATCATAAAGTTGGCAACAATGACATCATATTCGGTGTGCTCTAGTTCATGAAGATTAAAGTCATGCTTGATGACCTGTGAAAACTCAAAGTTATCCGTACAATAGAATTTTAAGAAATCAATCATGGACTTGGCATGGTGGTCATCGTATCGGCTAATGATTAAGACCTTGACAGCCGTCCGTCTCCTTAATAGTTGAGGCAATAGATTTTCCCAATGTGAAAATACGGTATAAATCTGATGCTTGAGGTTTTCAGGATTTTCATGAAAGCCCATCTCTTTGAGATAGTGATACAAACCCGTTTCAACATCCTGATAAAATTTCGGGAAGAGGGTGCGATAATCCTCATTGGTATAGCTCTTGGTATCATAGAGAAGAAATTCACCAAAGATTTCACGCCGCTCCAAATAGGCGGTATTGTGAATATGCATAATCATCTCTTCATAATTCTCAAGTTCCAAACCATAAGATTTACTCAGGTGATCAAGAAATTGAGAGGCTAGAATATAGGATTTTTTTGTAACAGCATCTTCCTCGGTAGCATCAATCAGATCCTGCGGAGTAAAGTAAAAACGTTTCTGCAGAAAAATGATAAAGAGCTGTTCAATGGTTTCTTCGTTAAATTCTACACCCAGTTGCAGGCCAAAATAACGAAGCATCTCATTGATTTTTGGGAGTTCTTGGTAAAGATAGGCGTATTGTTCAAAATTATTGGCCCCTTCAATCCGATACCCTTGCTTGATCCGGTAAAGATAGACCGTCAGCATAATTTTATAAGAATGAAAGATCGAATAAGTCAGTGGGATTTCCGTCAGTTTATAGAAGAAGGTGATGAAATCAATGATGACTTGTTCTCTGATATCTGGAAATGGCCACTCTAAATAATAATATCGCTCTGCAAAATATTGGGAATAGAAAAAGCGAATATCGACTTCGTCTCCCACGACATTTAGAGGATTCAAGGTGATTCGAATATTGTACTTTTCCTGAATAATTTGGTTGATGTTTCGAATCAAGCGATAAAATGATTGTTGACTGAGATCATATCGTCTACAAATTAAGTCACTGGAAACGTCCTTATGGAAGAACAAGTATTCCAAGAGGGAGAAAGCTGTAGATTCTTTAAAGAAGTGATGGTAGACCACCTCAATCCCAACCGAATCATCATAGCTGATCTTAATGCCATTTGTCGAAGACTCAATCAAGAACTCTTTAAAGACCGTTCGTAAATTTGAAAGATCCTCCTTCAATGACCGTTCTGTACAATCTAACATTTCTGCGAGTTCCTTCAAATGAAACCAGCGCTTCTCTCGAATTAATGTTTCTAGCAAACGCATTTGGCGTCGCTGCTTTTTGGCAAGCAATTCTATCATCTTATAGAAACTCCTTGATTTTCTATCATTACTAATTCATTATAACATATTTTCTTAAAGGAAAGGTAAAAGTTAACGATTCAAGTACTTAGCTTACCCTTTCTTAGTCTATATTCAAAAGAGAGTGGGACAGAAATCGGTCATTCGTTAGAATTCGATTTCGTCGTCCCACCTCCGCACAGTTGAGTAGGATTGTAAAAGCTGATGAAATCAGCGTAGTAGAGCCCACTCAACCACTGCGTCTTGCTCGACATTCCAAAGACACTTAAGAGGCTAGGACTTTTGTCCCAGCCTCTTATTTATTCTGTTAGGATTTATTAATGATTCCAAACTCTTCTTGCTTGCGCTGCTCTTGTGTCTTTTTATGATTTTCATACAAGGCCACCAAGAATTTAACGATTTCTTTACCAATCGAATAAACCGGAATTGCCACGATCATTCCAATGACACCATAGATGTTACTGGATAAAAGCAAAAGAACCATAATGGTAATGGGATGCACCTTCATCACCCCTCCCACAATCCGTGGATAAAGGATATTTCCATCGATTTGTTGAACAATCAACATGAAGATGACTGCTTTGATCATCATATTGAAATCTGTAAAGGCATAGGTAACCACCATAGGAGTCAAGCCAATCGTCGGTCCAATGTAAGGAATGAAGATAGCCAAGGCTGAGAAAATGGCAAAGACCAAGGCATACTTCAAACCGATAAAACTGTAGCCAATAAAGGCTAAAGTCCCGATGATTAAAGCATCGATAGAAATCCCACTAATATAGCGAGAAACTGTTTGGTTGAGACTCACTAAGAGAGAGGTAATATTCCGCCGGTCATTTTTCAGGATCGTCCGCTCTAACATCGGAAGTAACTTCTTCCCATCAATCAAGAAGTAAACCAGGAATATCGGTGTCATCACCAGAATGAAGAGTGTATTGACAATCGTTGACACCACACTACCCAAACTATTGGTCACACTGTTTAGGATATTTTGTAGAATATCCACATAAGATAGGTTTAACTGCTGAATGGTTGATTGGATATTGATACTCTGAAAGGCTGGATTCTTCGATAACTTCGTCACAAAACTTTGCACTTCCCAATACAAGCCTTGGGTTGAATTAATCAAGCTTGTCAACTGGTTGATCAAAATAGGCAGGATATAAACAATCCCATAAATAATCAATCCAAAAAGGGTTACCAAGGTTAATAGAATACCCAAAATTCGATTTAGATGAAATTTCTTTTCCAAAAATTCTACGATTGGATTGGTGATGTAGTACAAGAAACCAGCAATCAAAAATGGAAGAATAATGGTATTCAGAACGGATACAAAGGGAGAGATCAGGCTTCCCATACTTCCCCAAATATAGAATATAATCGTTAATAATAGGACTTCACAGGTCCAGAAAAATAATTTACTTTTATGAAACATCCCTTTCCTCCTATCTGCTATTTTATCATATTTATGGTAAAATAGAAAATATTTTTATGAAGGTTAAAAAGATGAAAGAAAGCTTAATTGAACTGAAAGACGTCACTCTCAGAAAAGAAGGAAAAAATCTCCTTTCCCGTTTGAATTGGACCGTCAATAAGGGGGAAACCTGGGCCATCCTTGGACTGAATGGTGCTGGAAAATCGACCCTCCTTCGTCTCTTAATGGCGGAATATTGGAAAACGGAAGGAGAGGTTTCTGTCCTTGGAACACAATTTGGACAAGGCGACATTCCTGAACTCCGCAAGCGAATTGGAGTGGTTAGCTCCTTTATTTCTGAGCGCATCCCTGAATCTCTATCCCCAGAAGAAATCGTCCTCACTGGTAAATACAAGAGTAGCATCCTCTATACAACTTACGGAGAGAAAGAACTCCAAGAAGCACGGTCCATGTTGCGTCGCATCGGTGCTATTTCTTTGATTGGGCGAAAATACAGGACTCTCTCTCAAGGGGAAAAACAGACGATTCTTATCGCCCGTAGTCTCATGGAAGAACCCGACCTTCTCATCTTCGACGAAGCCTCAAGTGGGCTCGACTTATTTGCTCGGGAAGCCATCTTTCAGTTGATTCACCAGATCAAACAGATGGAAAAGGCACCGACCATTCTCTTTGTTACCCACCATGCGGAGGAAATCACCAAATCTTTTAGCCATGTCCTTCTTCTCAAGGAGGGACAAAGTTTTGCCCAAGGGCCTAAGGAGGAAATTCTCACCCAAGATACTCTATCAGCCTTTTATGGGGGGAAGGTCCAGCTGATTCCTATCGGGGAAGATCGCTATTACATTCAGACAGACCAGTAATCATTAGCCTACTAATACACAAAAGAAAGAGATTGGGACAAACGTCACCAATCTCTTTTCTTCTTCTATCTTAGATAGAACTGTCATTTTTTATCGATTTCGAGCGTAATTGATCATATCATATGGTAGAGTATTGGCACTTTCCCTCAAGGAATAGTTTTCCAATTCGTTGACATTTTGCCGCATGCGACGTGCATACTTGGCCGAAATCAAATGTTGCTCCTCATATTTGAAAATGAGTTTTCTCTCCAGGTAATAGCCTCTTAGCATCTCATCAATATTATTGGGCTTGATCCGATTGATAACCCGCTCTACAAAGGCTCCACTGGTAATCAATGACGTTTCACGCAGGCGTGATTCTTGAAGGAAAGATACCAAACTACTGCGATAGACTCCTTTTAGGTTTTCCAAACTCTCGATAATAATTTCCGTATTCGCCAAATACAAGGCGGCAATCTGGTCATAATCGATAGCTTCGAGCTTGTAATTTTCTCCGTTTTTCCATGCCTGAATACCGGATCCAAAGGTCAACACTTCGTGGAAAAGGAGTCGGATTATGCGGAAGAGCACCAAGAAATAATAGGTCAGGCGCGATGACAGATTGCGATTGATATTTTGCTCCATGGATCGGAGATAACGTTGATAGACATGGTAGCTTCTATCTCGAATCTTTCCTTCTTCATAGGCTTGTTCCAAACCATCGTTCTCGATACTGAGAATAAGGAGTTTCAATTGCTCCCAGTCTCTTTGAGTGGCCTTATCCTCCTGATTGAGAATCATATTTTCTATCCGGCCATGATAATTATCAATAGCCGCATACAGAGGCCCCTTCTGCTTGGTCACCGTCAACTCCTTCTCCAATAGCATGACGACATCGTTTAAGATAGCAATGTGCATCAAATGATCATTGGATTCCTCTTTGTCTTCGGATAGTTTTGGTAGGATGAGAAGTCCAATCAGGAAACTACACAAGGTCACCCCTGCTACTAAAAACAAGAGAACTGGATATTCTGCTTCTAGATGCGTCGGTATTAACAGAATGGTCGCGATAGACACCGCTCCTTTGACCCCCGAAAAGGTCAACAAGAGAGCATCTTTCAGATACTTATCAATGGATTTTTTCAATCGGAAACCACGGTACCAGTAAAATCCATACACCATCAAGAAGCGAATCAAGAATAGGAATCCCGTCAATAAGAGAACAGTCACAATCAAGAGCAGATTGTTGTAAAAGGGAGTCCTAAGAATTGGCTCAGAAATCATCTCAAGCTCTATCCCCAAAAGGACAAAGACGTATCCGTTAAGGACAAAATTGACTGTATTCCAAACCGTATGCGTCACCGTATCGACTTTGGCTTCTAGTAGGGTAATTTTCTTAATCCGACTAGCCTTTAGGATCCCAGCCACGACCACCGCAATAATCCCTGATACATGGATCTCTTCTGCAATAAAGAAGGTTAACAAGGGAAGACTCAATTCTAAAATGAGTTCACTGGCAATATCTGTTGCCCGAACACTCAACAACAGTTTCTGAAGCCCACGGTTGACAGCCGCTGTCACAATCCCTACCGCAAAACCTCCTAAAATGGAAATCACCAAGTCCCAACTAGCCTGTCCCAATGAGAAGGCACCAGTAGTCCAAGCAGCCAGAGCTACTCAAAAGGCCACCAAACCTGAAGCATCGTTGAGCAAGCCTTCTCCTTTTAAAATGTTGGAGACCCGTTTAGGAAAGGTAAAGCGTTCCGAAAGGGAGGCAAAAGCCACCAAATCAGTCGGACCGAGCGCTGCCCCAACTGCCATACAGGCAGCTAGTGGAATTCCTAACCACAAGAGATGAGCCAACCAGCCCAAGCTAAGGGTCGAAATAAAAATAACTGGGAAGATTAAAAAGGCGATAATGCGCCAGTGCTTGAGAATAGAAGTAATATCCGCTTCTTCTGCCTCTCGAAAGAGGAGGGGACCAATAACCAAGGCCAAAAAGAGTTCTGTATCTAAGTGATACTCCGAATTGGGTAAGAGAAAGCCAAGCCCAATCCCAAGGAAGATCTGGATCAAGGGCAAGGGCAAGGTCGGAATCAACTTATTGGTCGCATTGGAAACAATCAGAACCAGGGAAAAGACAATGGCGTATACAAGAATCTCCATCTCTTATCCTCCTGATCGTTGGTTACAACAGTCCTCAAAGAGTTGTTTTTGTTCTTGGATCTTTTGATCAATCTTTGTCAGATCCTTGTGCTCAATTTTCTTCTGGCTACGTTCCATTTCAAGAGAGACTAACTTCTTCTTGATTTTGATCATCTTTTTGCTCATCCGCGCTTCATCCAAAAAACCGACAGCACGTTCATGAGACGTTGACTCCACAAAATCGTGACGAAGGGCTTCAATTTTATTTTTTAAAAATTCTTTATCCATGGCGGTAACTTTCTAATTTTTCAATCATGACCAAAAATGGTGGATGATTAATTTGATTGAGGGTCCGATAACTAGTGACCGTAAATTCTTGTTGAGGTAGGTGAGAGACAAAATCCAAGACAGCATCTTTTTCTAGGTCTCCACCTTCATGACCATAATAGATCATGATAGCTATCCGGCCCCCTTTGACCAAGAGGTGACATAGTTTATCGATGGCTTGAATGGTTGTTCTAGGCTGGGTAATGATCGACTTGTCTGCTGAAGGAAGATAGCCTAAATTGAAGATAGCAGCCTTGACCTGGTTTACATAGAAATCAACCTCTTCATGCCCCTTCAAAAGAAGGTGGGCATTGGCAAGGCCTGCTTCTTCCAAACGCTTCTGCGTATGGACCAAGGCCTGCTCTTGAATATCAAATGCATAAACTTCTTTGGCTAGTTTCGCCAAGAAAAGCGTATCATGCCCATTACCCATAGTCGCATCAACGACGGTATCTTGATCCGTAATGACTTCCCTAAGAAAATCATGGGCCATTTCTAATGGTCGCAACATCCTACTCCTCCAATTTTCCTAGTTTACAGCCTTGAACACTTCCTCGACGACGCATTTCTGTTTCAATAGCATTCAGAACTTCCCACTTATTGAGACTCCACATTGGGCCTATCAGCATCTCTCGCGGAGCATCTCCTGTAATCCGGTGGATGACAATTTCCTTGGGAATAATTTCCAGTTGGTCACAGATGACCGACACGTATTCCTCCTGGCTCATCAATTGCAACCGCCCTTCATGATAGTCCCGTTGCATCCGAGTGTTGGTCATCAGGTGGAGCAGGTGTAACTTAATACCATGAATATCATTGTCCGTCACACAACGACGGACATTCTCCACCATCATCTCATGCGTCTCCCCTGGAAGACCGTTGATCAAATGCGAAACAATCTCAGCCTTGGGAACCTGATGACGAATCCGCTTGACCGTTTCTACATAGAGCTCGTAACTATGAGCACGGTTAATCAATTCAGATGTCGCTTCATAGGTCGTCTGCAAGCCTAGCTCAATGGTCACATGCATTCGCTTTGTCAATTCTGCTAGGTAGGCTAACGTTTCATCTGGCAAGCAGTCTGGCCGTGTCCCGATGTTAATCCCTACAACACCCGGTTCATTGATAGCTTGCTCATAGCGTTCACGAATGACATCGACAGATTCATGGGTATTGGTAAAATTTTGAAAATACACCAAATACTTTTTCACATCTGGCCATTTGCGGTGCATAAAATCAATCTCTTTGTAAAACTGATCCCGAATGGGGGCATCTGGTGCCACAATGGCATCCCCAGAACCAGAAACCGTACAAAAGGTACAGCCACCACGAGCAACAGTTCCATCACGATTGGGACAGTCAAATCCCGCATCAATCGGGACTTTGAAGGTCTTTTCTCCAAATAGGGTTCGATAATAATCATTTAAAGTCGTATAGGATTTCATACCCCTCATTATAGCAAAAAAGCAGAGTGAACTCAAAGTTGAGTCTCCTCTGCTTTCCACTTGTATTTCTTAAGATCGACACAACCGTTTGATTTGCATTCCACTCCTTCTGCCCAGAGAAGCGTGCCTTGCTCTTCCCAATCAGGAGCCAGGCGACCAGTAGATGTTACGACCCGATGACAGGGATAGGCCACAGCCTTTTTAGAAGTGGCCAAAACCTTGCCGACCTGCCGGGCATGGCGAGGATAGCCAATGAGTTGGGCGATTTGTCCATAGGTCGCTACACATCCTATTGGAATATGAGCCAGGACCTTTAAAACCTTTTCTTCAAATAGATCTTTCATACTTTACTTCTGCTTACTCTTAAAGCGCCATTCAAAACGCAAACGATCGTAATAAGGGAAGACCATTTGCAAAAGACCGAATCCTAAAAGCATACTTCCTGTCACGTCAGTCGGGTAATGAACCCCAACATAGACACGCGAAAGGACGATGGTCACCATACAAAGGAAGAGGGCAAACTGAACGAGAACTTTTCCGACTTGAGAGGTCATCCGTTGCCCCACCACAATCATCAAACTACCGAAAACGAGGGTGGCAGCTAAAGAGTGACCACTTGGAAAAGAATAGCCCCCTTCTTGGACCAAGTGTTGAAGAGCTGGCCGTGGACGCAGATAAATATGCTTCAGAATCACAACCACTAATCCAGTTGTAACTAAACTTCCTGTGAGGAGGAGGGCCTCCGTATACCATTTCTTCCAGACAAAGAAGAGGACGATGACGCCAACCCAAAATGTGACAACTGGTGTGTTCATCAGCACTGTTACACGGGTAAAGAAGGCCGTCAGATAGGCTGGTAAATCCCCGCGAATAGCCGATTGGATCGGTTGATCAATTCCGACTAAATTTTCTGGATAAAATTTGACTACATAGCCCAGAATCATAAATAACAAAAGGGCAAAAGAGCCCTTTAAGAAATGAGATTGTTTATTTTTCATAGATTTTAAGTAGGGGCTGTACGACGGTGTAAACCATCCAGAAGGTAACAGCCCAAATCAGTCCTTCTATTAGATTAAAGGGAACAACCATACTGAGAAGATACTTTTCAACTCCGACCATCTTCGCTATGTCAAAACCAACAAATTTAGCATAGAGGGGGATGGCATAATAATAATTAACTAGGAGCATGGAAATGGTTAAACCAACTGTCCCAACTAGACTAGCTATCACAAATCGCCTTGTGTTTTTTTTCTTATTCCAAATGACTGCAAATGCTAAGACAAAGACTAAAACACCAATGATATTAATCGGTAAGCCCACCAAGGTCTCAGCTCCTCGACCATTCAGAACTAACTTGAGAACAGATCGAATCAAAATCACCACAAATGAGCTCTTCAAATCTAACAAAACTAAGGCGAGTAAGATTGGAATCGTACTAAAGTCAACCTTTAAAAAATCAATCCCTATTGATAGTTGATAAAACATCAATAGAAAAGAAAGTGCAGATAAAACAGCCACTAGGGTCAGTTTACGAGTATTTGTCATCATAGGTTCCTCCAATTTTTACTAAAATTAGAAGAAGTTGGAAAGATTCCCTTTCCCATATTCTAATCGAATCGTTTTAAAGAAAACTTAAAAAGTTCCTCGGTACTTGACAAAAGAAGTCAGGATGCTATAAGAAAAAAGCTCGAAGACTGATTTCTTATAAAATCAAGAACATTTCCATCAAGTCAATCGTCAATAAGAACAGGTTTGTTCCTCTCTCGTCTTCTCCCATCCAGACTATACTGTCGGTTGTGGAATCGCACCACATCAGCTTACGCTCGCGGACTTCTTTAAGGAAGAGGAAATAGATATTTTTCTTTTAGACGAGGCGCCAAGCTGTAGACATAACTTATAGTTAGGCAAAGCTTGGCAACAAAGTATAAAAGGAAAAGAGCATTTCCACTTTAAAGTCACCGCCGGTCGGGAATTACACCCTGCCCTGAAGACCCCTTTATCATAACAAAAAACACCTGCTATTGCAAGTGCTTTGTAATATCGAAAGTTACAACTTGATCCCTTTTGCAAAGAGCCTCTACTTCAACTTGTCTCCCTCATACTGATGGACCAGCTCTAATCCAGAAAATTCTTGTTGTCTGAGGGCTTCGTAGACAATCATGCAAACGGTATTGGAGACATTCAAGCTTCTGACATGCTCATCATTCATCGGAATCCGAATCGCCTTTTCAGCATGGAGCCGCATAAAATCCTCTGGTAGACCCTTGTCCTCACGACCAAAGATGAAATAATGTTCTGCATTATCATTGTAGGCTACTTCAGAATAGGTTCGATCAGCAAATTTTGAGACTAGGTGAACCTTTCCTCCAGCCGCAGCTTCCATAAATTCATCTAGGCTGTCATAGAAGCGAACATCCAACTTATCCCAATAATCTAGTCCAGCCCGTTTCATCTTTCGATCATCAATGGGAAAGGCCATAGGACGGATGATGTGGAGAGGGGCATTGGTGGCTGCACAAGTGCGAGCGATATTCCCTGTATTTTGAGGAATTTGAGGTTGATAGAGAACTACATGGTTTTTTGATTTGGTTTCTGTATAAGCTAATTCTTCAATATTCATCACAATCTCTTTTCCGACAAAAAAATAGCCACACTGCCCGGAGTCAAGCTCAGCAAACAGCGTGGTTACGACTTCATTAACTTAACTCACAACAGGTTTGAGGTAAATCAATGAGGTTACTGTATCAGTATACCACTTTCCTACCTCCTGTCAACTATTTCGACAAAAAAATTTCACTTTTTTACATTCTCTTTCATGTATTGAAGAGAATCTGGCTCTTTACGCCCTATTTCCACCATTAAGAGGTGATTTTTTTTTGAAAATAGAGTAAGATAGAATCATACTTTGGAGGAAATATTCATGAAAATTATTGTAGTTGGAGGCGGTAAAGTCGGAACAGCCCTCTGTCGTTCCCTCGTCGCAGAAAATCACGATGTCATCTTGATTGAACAAGATGAAGCCGTTGTTAATCATATTACCAAACGCTACGATATCATTGGTATTGTTGGAAATGGTGCCAACTTTAAAATTCTAGAACAAGCAGATGTGGCTGACTGCGACATTTTTGTCGCCCTGACAGAGCAAGACGAAGTCAATATGGTATCTGCCGTTTTAGCTAAGAAAATGGGAGCCAAAGAGACCGTTGTCCGCGTCCGGAATCCAGAATACTCAAATTCTTATTTCAAAGAAAAAAATATTCTTGGCTTCTCTCTAGTCGTCAATCCTGAGCTTCTAGCAGCTCGCTACATTGCTAACAGTATTGACTTTCCAAACGCCTTGTCTGTTGAGCATTTTGCTAGTGGACGGGTCGCTTTTATGGAATTTATCATCAAAGAGGAAAGCCCTCTCTGTCAGATGACCCTTTCTCAATTCAGGAAGAAATATGGAAACATTATTATCTGTGCTATCGAACGACAAGGTCAGTTAACGATTCCAGATGGGGACTTCACTTTACAAGCCTTTGATAAGATTTTTATGACGGGAAATCGAGTGGAAATTGTGAATTTCCACAATAGCATTCGTCCTCAGGTTGTTAAAAGTCTCCTCCTCATTGGTGCTGGTAAGATTTCCTACTATCTTCTGAATATTCTTAGTAATAATAAACGAAAAATCGACTTAAAAGTGATTGAAATCGATCAAAAACGGGCAGAATGGTTTAGTCAAGAATTCCCTGACCTCTATGTCATCCAAGGCGACGGGACATCAAAAGATATCCTAATGGAGGAACGCGCAGGTAACTTTGATGCCGTGGCAACCTTAACGGGCGTCGACGAAGAAAACATTATCTCTTCCATGTTCCTGAATAGTATTGGTGTACAAAAGAATATTACCAAGGTCAACCGGACCAGCTTACTTGAAATCATTGATCGCCAAGATTTTTCAAGTATTGTGACACCGAAAGGAATCGCAGTTGATACGATCATGCATTTCATCCGCGGACGCTACAATGCCCGTTATTCAAATCTTGAAGCCTTGCACCACGTCGCCAATGGCCAAATTGAAACTCTTCAATTCCAGATTCGGGAAGAAAATAAGATGACAGGCAAGCCTTTGGCTCAACTGAAATTGAAAAAAGGTGTTCTGATCGCGGCCATTATCCGAAACGGGAAAGCCATTTTCCCAACTGGGGATGATCACCTCTTGATTGGGGACCGGATTATCGTTACTACCTTGATCAGCAATATCACGAAAATCTATGATTTGTTAGAGGGGTAAGCTATGAATAAAAGTATGATTCGCTATCTTTTAGCAAAACTCCTTCTGATTGAAGCCATGCTGCTCTGTGTTCCGATTGTTGTTGCACTCCTCAATCTAAAGAATGATTTTGTTGTGAAAGATAGTCCAACTGTCTTTATCTCCCTATTTGCTACCATTGCCATCCTCCTCATTCTTGGAGGAATTGGTACCTTATTCAAGCCCAAAGATTTTCACATCTACGCCAAAGAAGGCGTTCTCATTGTGGCTTTGTGTTGGATCCTCTGGTCCTTCTTCGGAGCCCTTCCCTTTGTCTTCTCAGGACAAATCCCAAACATTATTGATGCCTTTTTCGAGATTAGCTCTGGTTTTACGACCACAGGGGCGACTATTTTAAATGACGTATCTGTTCTCAGCCCTTCTCTTCTCTTCTGGCGTAGTTTTACCCACTTAATCGGAGGGATGGGGGTGTTGGTTTTTGCCCTAGCAATTATGGACAACAATAAGAACAGCCACCTCGAAGTGATGAAGGCAGAAGTTCCTGGCCCGGTATTTGGTAAAATTGTATCCAAACTCAAGAATACAGCTCAAATCCTTTATTACCTCTATCTGGCCCTCTTCTTCCTCTTTGTCATTATCTACTTCCGTGCTGGCATGCCCCTGTATGATAGTTTTATCATTGCCATGGGAACAGCAGGAACTGGTGGATTCACTGTCTTTAACGACGGGATTGCCCACTACCATTCAACTCTCATCACCTATCTGGTCAGTTTCGGAGTCTTGGTCTTTGGGGTTAACTTCAACCTTTACTACTACATCATGCTTCGCAAGTTCAAAGCCTTTTTCGGCGATGAAGAACTTCGTACCTATTTGATGATTGTTGGTGTTTCTTCCCTACTGATTGCCTGCAACATTTTGCATCTCTATCACAATTTTGCAGATAGTTTTGAAATGTCCTTTTTCCAAGTGTCCAACGTCATTACCACGACTGGATTTGGTTTTGGCAATACTGTTGATTGGCCGCTCTTTTCTCAGTTCCTCCTCCTCATGCTCATGGTGATTGGTGGATCGGCTGGGTCAACTGCCGGGGGGCTGAAAGTCATTCGTTTCTTAATTCTAGCTCGAATCGGGAAGAATCAAATTCGTTCGACCCTCTCACCCAATCGGGTGATGACCCTGCATGTGAATGGCACAGCCTTGGATAAGGATACCCAGCACAAAATCTTAAAATACTTCGTAGTCTATACCTTGATTATGATCTCTCTCATTGCGATTGTCAGCTTTGATAGCAATAATTTTATGACGGTCGTCAGCGCTGTCTTTAGTTGCTTTAACAACATCGGACCGATGATTGGAACAACGGATACCTTCGCGATCTTTAGCCCAATCTCTAAGCTCCTACTATCGATCGCCATGATTGCAGGACGGTTGGAAATCTACCCTATGTTACTGCTCTTTATGCCACGCACTTGGTCAGACCGCTAAAAAATAAAAGAGGCTGGGACAAAAGTCCTAGCCTCTTTATTGTCTTTGGATTGTCGAGCAAGACGCAGTGGTTGAGTGGGCTCTACTACGCTGATTTCATCAGCTTTTACAGCCCTACTCAACTGTGCGGAGGTGGGACGACGAAATCGAATTCTAACCAATTACCGATTTCTGTCCCACTCTCTTTTTCTTTGCTCTGAGTGAGACTTTTTATTAAAGTATGTTCTATCTTAATTTTTGCCTTTCTCTTCCTCTTCTAGGTGGCTCCTCAGACTGAAATGATCTGGAACTGGATCCACTCCCGTCTTGCTCCAGGGATGGCAACGGAGAATCCGAGCAAGCCCCATCAGAATCCCTTTTAAACCATGCCGTTCAATAGCCTGAATCATATAGTTTGAACAGGTAGGATTATAGCGACAGGAAGGCGGAAAGAGGGGCGAAAGAAGGCGTTGATAGAGACGAACAAGTCCAATTGCACATTTCTTCATTATTTTTTCGTCTTTGTCACCGCAAGAGTATGCAATTGGCTGATTTCTTTCTTATTGAGTCGGCGGTATTCACCAGGGCGAAGTCCAGAAACGTCTAGATTTCCAAATTGGGTCCGAGACAATTTATCCACCAAAAGGCCAACAGCTTCAAACATCTTCTTGACCTGGTGATTGCGCCCTTCATGGATAGTCAATTGGACAACAGATCGATTCTTTTCTGGGTCAACTTTTAGAATTTCATAAGTTGCTGGCTTGGTTTTTTTCCCATCAATGGTCACACCACGTGTCAAGGGACGCAAGTTTTCTTTATTCGCCAAGCCCTTCACACGCGCAACATAAACCTTATCAATCTCATTACGCGGATGGATCATTTCATCCGTAAAATCACCGTCATTGGTCAAAATCAGGACACCAGAAGTATCCCAGTCCAAACGACCGACAGGATAAATCCGTTCCTTGACTTGAGGTAGCAAATCAATAACAGTTGGTCTCCCTTTATCGTCGGATACACTGGAAATGACCCCTCTTGGTTTATTTAAGAGGTAGTAAACCTTCTCTTCGTTGTAGATTGGTTGTCCTTCTACTTCTACCTTGTCCCCCGACTTGATCGTCGTCGCCAATTCGCGCACCACTTGACCATTTACAGTGACAAGGCCTTGCTTAATCAATTCCTCTGCTTTGCGGCGACTTGCGACACCAGCATGAGCAATATATTTGTTAATTCTCATCAATTTCCTCAGTTCTTTCTGTAAATAATTGGCTTTCTTGACCGATTAACTCAGTCTCTTCAACAATTGGTAGCTCGTCTAAATGGTTAATCCCCATGTAATCCAAAAAGTAATCTGTCGTCACATAGAGATTGGGTCTCCCAATGACTTCCTTCTTCCCATCTTCTCGAATCAACTCAAAAGAAAGTAATTTTGAAATGGCCCCACTAGAGTTCACTCCACGAATATCATCGACTTCAATCCGAGTTATCGGTTGTTTATAAGCAATGATAGATAGAGTTTCTAAGGCGGCACGAGAGAGACTTTGGTTCATTGGCGACTTTGAATACTCGCGTAACAGCTCTGCATATTGGGACTTGGTCACTAATTTATAAGTTGACGCTGTCTCCAACAAAGCCATACAAGAATCCTGATCCTGCTCATACTTTTGGGCCAGTTTTTCTAAACTTTGAATCACCCCTGTGGGAGGAAGGGATAGGAGGTCTGCAATCTGCCTCACTGTTAAACCATCTTCTCCTGCAACAAACAAGAGGGCCTCCATCTCTGCAATTTTACTCATTCTTTAATCCTACTAAAATAATATCTCCAAATGGTTCTTCTTGAAGAGCCTCAACTTCTTGTACTTTAATCAACTCCAAAGTTGCCAAAAAGACAGTAATCAGTTCGTTAACATCCTTGGCTTCTTCAAAAATATCTTGTAGCAAGATTCTCTTACCAGGCTGACACAAGCGACGAACCTCATTCATCAGGTCTTCAATTTTATACTCATCTCGGACAATGGTCGTATGATTTTGTCGAAATTCTTCTTTCTTTTTCGTCAACAATTTTGAAAAGGCTAAGAAAAGATCAATCGTGGTCTTGTCATGGACCAATTCAGCATCATCATAGACTAATTCCGTTTTGGGTTTTGAAAAGTACTGGGCTCTCTCCTCGTGTTGAAGGGCCATCTTTTCACCCAATAGTTTAAACTTCCGGTACTCTTCGATTTGAGACAGGAGGTCCTGCTCTAAATCTTCTTCATCCGTTGCTTGCTCCGCAATTTTGGGAAGGAGACGCCGACTCTTAATCAAGGTCAACTGACTGGCCATCAGCATGTATTCACCAGCGACCTCTAAGCGCATGGCTTGAAGGGTCGTCAGATAAGCCAAGTACTGCTCGATCACCTCAATCAGAGGGACCTCATAAATATCCATCTGATATTTTGAAACGAGGTGTAAGAGAAGATCCAGGGGACCTTCAAAATCCTTTATTTTAATATCCATTACTTATACTTTTCTAGGGTTACTAGGGTTTTTAAACCTAGCTCTCGGGCGATGCTAAACAGATCCATCCCCTGTTCTCTTTGTTTTAAAATATATTGTTCCCGTAAGGATTGCGCTGAAAGATTTTCAAAACCTTTTTCCATTAGGAAGGACTCTAATTGACGGAAGCCCCACTGACGCGAATAGGGCTTGCCCTTGTTATCAAATAAATACGTCCCAGTCATCAAATCTGTCAACTCTCCTAGAAGAGCATCCGGAATGCGCAAGACCCGTTTCTGTCCTTCTTTCCCTACACGTAAAACCTGAAAATCGAGTTCAATATCAACGATTTTCAACTGAAGAATTTCACTAGGTAACAAGCCCATCTCGACAATCAAGAGGGCAATCAAGCGTCCTTGGGATTGGTCTGAGCCTTCCCACAAAAGGGATAAATCCAATAACTCTTGATCGTGGCTCTTGGACACAGAGACTTTTGGAAGGACCAAGCGATGGTAATCCTCAATAACCTGATGTTGATAAAGATAAAATAGAAATTGATTGACGGCAGAAAGCTTCCGTTTTTGAACAGCTGGTTTAAAATCCTTAATCGAAGCTTGATATATTCGAAGATTGGTATCTGAGACATGGTTATGAATCGTATCCACGAACTGATCCAAATCATAAGAATAAGCCGCCTGCGAATTTTCACTTAAGTCTTTTTCTTTGATAAAACTAGCTATGTATTCTTTCATATTTTCCTCATCTCGTATTCATTTGAGAAATTGTGCATGAGGGAGTTGATGGCTTTTAAAATGGATTTTCGAGTAATGATTCCTTCAAAGACTCCATCCTCTGAAACAACCGGTAGAAAGGATTCCTCTACCAACTTATGCAAGACTTCTGTCACAGTATAATCTTTCCCTAAGCGCTCTCCATCCGTTTTTGTCATATGAACGATGTCCATGGATGAAAAGACTTCATCAGAATAATCATGTTTCATTTGGTAAGAAAGAATGTCTGTTAAAGAAATCGTCCCTACGTACTTCATCTGATCGGTCACAACAGGAACACGAGTATAGCTAATTTGACTGAGCACCAAGATAGCATGATCCACATTGTGCGTATCAATCAAAACAGCTAAATTGCGCGCTGGAGTCAAAAAAGTTTTTTCTTCTCGAAGAATAAATTCCTCAAATTCCTTAGCGATCATCGATCAAACTCCTTTGTAAGAGGTTCATACACCTCATGTTTCCGATTTAAAAACTCAACTCGATAGGAATCTGCATCAATTTCCACTTTAGCATAGAGGCACTCTTGAATAGGCCCCCGCGGTAAACTGACTGACCCAGGGTTCAGAAAAAGGGTACGCCCTTCCTTCCAAGCATCCGGAATATGCAAATGGCCATAGAGGCAGATATCTGCATCTTCTTCCTGGGCCCACAAATCTAACTTTTGAAAACTAAAATTAATTTGGAAAAGATGGCCATGGGTTTGAATGATCCGAGTAGGACCCAATTGCGTCACCAAACGTTCAGGGTACTCCCCATAAAAGTCCATGTTCCCTTTGACAACATGAATGCCTTCCCATACAGGATCGGTACTTTCTAACTCAGAATCCCCGTTGTGAAAAATGGCATCGACCTTTCCTTTATAGTGGTTTTTGATCTCTTCTACGATCTGACGATCACCATGAGAATCGCTCATGACGATGATTACTTGTTCTGCCATGCTGGGAATACCTCCACTAATTTCTTCACGGCTAAAGCTCGATGCGATTGTTGATTCTTTTCCTCTAGAGTTAGTTGGGCAGATGTCTTACCTGTTTCTCCAACTAGAAAGAGGGGATCATAGCCAAACCCGTTTTCACCTTTTGGTTCAAAATTGATATATCCTGGCCAATCCGCCTCAACAACCAGGCTTTCCTTACCAGGACTGGCAACGACTAAGGTTGTGTGAAATTTAGCTGACCGATCCTTCAATTCAAACACCATCGCCAACTCATGTAAGAGCTTGGCATTGTTCTCTAAATCAGTCGCTCCCTCACCTGCAAAGCGAGCAGACCAGACACCTGGTAAGCCTCCAAGGATGTCAACCATAAGGCCTGAATCATCCGCCAAGACCATTTTCCCTGTTAGCTGTGAAATCGTCTCAGCTTTTAGGCGGGCATTTTCTTCAAAAGTCATTCCTGTTTCAGCTACTTCTGGAAGATCAGGATAATCATTGAGATTCTCCACTTCAAAGCCCATTTGCTCAAAAATCTGACGAAACTCTTTGGTTTTTCCTTCATTCCGAGTAGCGATTAACAAGCGATCCTTGAGGCCTTCCTGCCCCAAAAAATCTGCAAGTGGAAGACCATTTTTGGGCAGATAAACGGAGAGCAATTGTTCTCCTTCTACAATGAGAAGGGCTCCTTGGCGTTGCACGATTTCAATTTTCCGGCCTAGTGTTTCCTCCACGATTTGAAAGAGGAAGGTTAAAAACTGCAAACTAGAGGCGTAACGGACAACTGTAACATTCAGCGGGAAACCCAAGTCTGTGTCTCCAACTAGTGATTCTACTAAGTCAACAAGCTCAGAAGCTTCTGAAGAGACTTCACTATATTCGTTATAGTCACTCCGCTCTCCCCATTCAGCTAGAAACCAATTTAAGGCATCTTTGTATTCATATATCTTTTGGTTCATAATTCTACATGCTCCACATGAACAACTTGCTGCAACCAAGTCTTGGCAATCGCTGCAAAACTGGCTGCATTGGCCGTTGTATAAAATTGATGGTGGCAATCGTCCAATTGACGACTGCGATTAATCTCAAAGTAGTTGAGTAAGACCGAGATATCCCGGACACACTCTGCCCCGCTATCAATTAATTGAACCTCTGGCCCCATGACATTTTGGATAATAGGGCGAAGAAGAGGATAATGAGTGCAACCCAAAACCAGCGTATCTACCTTCCCGGCAAGGGGTTTCAAGGTTTCATAGACGACTTTTTTTGTAACACTGGACTGCAACTCATTGGATTCAACCAAAGGGACAAATTTCGGACAAGCTAAACTCTCTACTGCCATTTCTGGTGACAGGCTTTGAATCTTCTTACGATAAATATCTGAGGCGACTGTCATCGGTGTCCCAATTACGCCAATTCGTTTGCTTCTCGTCGCCTTGATCGCTGCGGAAGCACCTGGTAAAATCACTCCTAAAACAGGGATATCCAAGGCTTCTTTTACCTCTTCCCATACAACAGCTGTCGCTGTATTACAGGCCAAAACAATCATCTTCACATTTTTCGTTAGGAGAAAACGAACCATCTCCCAAGTATAATCACGAATTTGATCTGCTGGTCTCGGGCCGTAGGGTGCTCTGGCGGAATCACCAATATAGACGACCTCTTCATGGGGTAGTTGTCGCATCAATTCGCGTACAACGGTTAACCCTCCGACACCCGAATCCAAAAAACCAATTGGTCGATTGTCCATCTGCCTTCCTTTCAAAACAAGGGACTAAGAAAAATCTTAAAGTCCCCCTACTTATTTTATTGTGTAATCAGTCTTGCTTTTATTTCTTCTTCGTATTCAAAGATGCTTTTTGTTGGTTCAAAATTTGACGGTAAACTTGTTGTACCTTCGCTTCACTTGGACGTTGACCGCTAGCTCCCAATAAGGTACGAACCGCTTCAACATTCAAACGTGGGTTTGATGCAAATTCTTTTTCAAACTGCTTGCGAAGTAGGTACATACCTGCCAACATCCCACCAAAGAAAGCAAGGATAATCAATAAAATTGTCAAAAATGTAGACATAAGTGTTTTTCTCCTAAATTCAATATTTACACATTTTCTATTATACCAAAAAGGCCCTATTTTTCAAAGTCAAAGCCATACAATGTTGCAAAGTAATCCTCTGGTTTTTCGGCCCGTCGGATGAGACGAGTTTGGCCCGATTCTTCTAATAAAATCTCGGCAGAGCGAAGCTTGGCATTGTACTGATAGCCCATGGAATAACCATGCGCTCCTGTATCATGGATGACCAAGAGATCCCCAACCTCAGAGATAGGAAATTCCCGATTCTTGGCAAATTTGTCATTGTTTTCACACAAACTACCAACAATGTCGACTACTTCTGTCTCTCCATCTGGACGATCGAGATTGGTGATATGGTGGTAGGCCCCGTACATAGCAGGACGGAGGAGGTTGACAGCCGAAGCATCTACTCCTAGATAGGTCCGATAAGTCTGCTTCTTATGGGTGACATGGGTGACTAACAAGCCATGTGGTGCCAACATGAAGCGGCCTAATTCCGCATAGATTTTCACTTGATCTAAGCCAGCAGGGATTAAAATAGCCTCGTAAGCACGACGGACACCCTCTCCAATCACAGCGATGTCATTCGGCTGGTCTTCTGGTTTGTAGTTCACTCCAACCCCTCCAGAAAGGTTGACAAAATCCAAAGTCACCCCTGTCTTTTCAACAACTTCTACAGCCAACTGGAATAATTGCTTAGCCAATTCTGGATAGTAATCATTAGAAACGGTATTTGAAGCCAAGAGGGCATGGATTCCAAAGCGCTTAACCCCCAAGTCTTTTAACTCACGGAAGGCTTGGATCAATTGCTCCTTGGTCATGCCGAACTTAGCCTCCTCAGGGTGATCCATGATATCCGTCCCCAGTTCAAACACCCCTCCTGGATTATAGCGGCAAGAGATAACCTCAGGTAGAGTCGCAACTGACTGTAAAAAAGCTACATCTTCGTAGGCATCCAAGTTGATAGTCGCTCCTAGTTGACGGGCAAAGACCATCTCTTCAGCCGGCGTATTATTCGAAGAAAACATAATCTCTTGGCCCGTAAATCCTAATTTTTGAGCCATCAACAATTCCACATAGCTAGCACAATCCACGCCACATCCTTCTTCTTTGAGGATTTTTAGGATGACTGGATTAGGGGTTGCTTTGATAGCGAAATACTCTTTAAAGCCTGGATTCCAAGAAAAAGCTTGATGGAGGGCACGAGCTGTCTGCCGGATCCCAGCTTCATCATATAGGTGAAAGGGAGTTGGATAGGTTTCAGTAATTTGTTTTAATTTCTCCCTGCTAATAAATGGACGTTTCATTTGAAGATTCTCATTTCTATCAATTTTCTTTAGTATATCACAAGTTTTCCAACAAAAAAAGCCGGTTCCCCGGCTCTTTCTATTAATCATTGCGTCTAAAAATACGTAAGATATTGATGAACAAGTTGATAAAATCAAGATAAAGTTCCAAAGCCAAGGCAACTACCCAACCATTGGTTGGTTGACCATTGGATTGTTCATAGACATAACGAATCTTTTGGTTATCCCAAGCAGTCAAACCTGCAAAAATAATCACACAAATGATGCTAAGGACATAATCCATACCAGAGCTTTGTAAGAAAATGTTCGCAATCGAAGCAATGATAATTCCAATCAAGGCTCCCATAAATGCTCGGCCCATTCCAGACAAGTCTTTTTTGGTCACACGACCAATGGCTGACATGATAAAGAACATCAAGGCACTAACGACGAAGGCTTTATAAACTGTCGCTTGAGCATAGCGTGCAATGATAAAACTCAAGGTAAACCCATTCAAAGCTGAATAAGTTAAAAAGAGAGGCAAGGCCATAGGATTGTTTTTCACCGATTGTCTAGAAGCGACAAGGACCAAAATCAATTCAACGGCAATAGCAATATAGTAGACCCATGGAGCCTGAGTTAGAATATATATGAAGGTTTCTTGGAAAAGGGTCATCATCAAAGCTGATACAACAGCTGAGATTCCAACTCCAACTCCAACTAAAGAATAAATTTTGCTATAAAAGCTATTAAGGCCACTTTGTTCGTGGATAACGGTTTGTTGATTCATGATCAATTATTCCTTTCAAACTTAAATTATTATGATTTTAACATTTTTCGATGGAAAAGTCTCCTCTTTGACCACTTTTTTCTCATTGGTTCTGAGGCTTCTTTGATAGCCCAGTACTTATCGACCATGGTCACGAGGAAAGATTCTTTGTAGCGTGGTGGAGCAAGCGTCAAGCCCCACATATGTTTGAGGATGATATCCTCTTCTTTTTTATTGAGGCTTGTTATCTTTTTTGCGTTTCGGACAGCTATCCGAGGATGTACCCAGGCATGGCTCTTGTTAAATTTGACCTGTCGCCAATCGTAGTAAAAAAGATCATGTAAGAGTGCTCCCCTTGCTGTACTTTTGGTATCCCAACCCATCTTCTTAGAAATGCGGTAGCTGGTGTAGCTAACATGAATGGAATGCTCCAAGCGGTTGGAATGAATATGGTGGGGAATTTCCTTTAATTTTTGAAGTTTGGGATGCTGGATCAAATGTCCGACCTCAGCCATATATTCTTTGTCTTGTCGATACATGCGTCTCACCTCCTCACATCTGACTAGCGCACTATTCTTCAATCATAGAAAAGATCAAAATCCCAGCAGCAACAGCGACATTCAGGCTCTCTGCCTGACCTGGCATGGTGATATGAACCAGCTGATCTGCACTCTCAGCCATCTTGGAACTAATTCCTTGTCCTTCATTGCCCATGACCAGTACAAAAGCAGGGACTTTCTCCACTTGCTTATAGTCAACGGAGTTTTGGGACAAGGTGGTCGCATAGATAGGTAGCTGACTTTCTTCAATGGCTGTTAGGAGTTGCTCCTTAGGTAAACGGATAACAGGAAGATGAAAATGACTCCCCTGCATAGAGCGCAAGGTTTTCATATTATACAAATCTGCCGATTGATCGGTTAAAAGCACCCCATCAAAGCCCGCTGCATCAGCAGTCCGAATCATGGTTCCAACGTTGCCTGGATCTTGAACATCCTCTAACAACAAATACCGTCCTTGGGTCAGCTGAAGATGATGGATCGGATTTATCTTGACCTCAGCCACAATTCCTTGAGGACTTTTTGAATCAGAAATTTCTGCTAAAACCTCAGGAGATACGATGGACACCTTCGCATCTATCTTGATCTTATCTACAAACTCTTCCAAAACAAAGACTTGTTCAATCGGTGCCTGATGATTGACAGCTTCTTCATAAAGATGCCATCCTTCGATGAGGTAGGAGTCTGTTCGGTATTTTTTTTGATGAAGTTTTTTAACTTTTTTAATCCCATTATTGGACTTAGAGGTTATAATATTCATAAGACTATTATACCACATTCACAGGAGGAGCTTCTCCGTCCTGAGTAGGAATTCAATCACAAGGAGGACAAGCATGCAAAAAGTTGAAATGACAGCCCAAGGTCGGGTCCAAGGTGTTGGCTTTCGCTGGGGAGTTTATAGCTTAGCACTAGAAATCGGAGGTATTACAGGTCGAGTCTGGAACAATGATGACGGCACAGTCACTATCCTTGCTGCCTGCGAAGACAATGCCCTCATGGCCAAATTTATCCAAGAAATACGAAAAGGTCCTACTCCTTTTTCCAAGGTTTCTTATCTGGACGTCCATCTGGCAAACTTCGAACCCTACAAAGATTTTAAAATTTCAAATTAAGTCCAGAGAACTATTGTTAATTTGATAAAAAAACAGTAGAATAGAAAGGTATTATTTAAAATTAAAGGATAAAAACTCGTGAAAAAATATAAACGTTATCTACTTGCAGCCCTCAGCTTGTCTGCCCTCCTCCTCTTAACGGGATGTGTCAGCATTGACAAGACGACCAAACAACCGACCGGTTTCGTCTGGAATCTCATTGGAAAACCAATGGGAGAAGCCATCAATTTCTTTGCGACGGATCTTGGACTTGGCTTTGGTCTAGGGATTATCTTAGTAACCGTAATCGTTCGAATCATCATCTTCCCTCTAGGTATTTATCAATCTTGGAAGGCAACCTACCAATCAGAAAAGATGAACTACCTCAAACCGATTTTTGCACCGATTCAAGAACGTATTAAAAATGCAGAGACTCAAGAAGAAAAACTACTTGCCAATTCTGAATTGATGAATGCCCAAAAAGAAAACGGCGTCAGCCCATTCGGTGGTATTGGATGCCTGCCTTTGTTGATTCAAATGCCATTCTTCTCTGCCCTTTATTTTGCAGCTCAGTATACTCCAGGAGTCAGCAAGAGCAGTTTCCTTGGCATTAATCTCGGTTCAAAAAGTCTGGCATTAACCCTAGTTGTTGCTGTTCTTTACTACATTCAAAGTATGCTCTCTCTCCATGGTATCGAAGATGAAAACCAAAGAGAAACCATGAAGAAAACAGCTCTTGTAAGCCCAATTATGATTGCAGTCTTCTCTTTGATGGCACCAGCTGGTGTAACCCTTTACTGGGTAGTCGGTGGTTTTGTACAGATTATTCAACAATTTGTCATTAACTATCTCATCCGTCCAAGATTGCGGAAACAAGTTGCAGAGGAATATAAAAACAATCCTCCAAAAGCTCCAGCATCCAATGGACGTCGCATTAAAAAGGATATCACACCTACCAATCCAGCCAACTCTAATCGTTCTATTCCAACTAACGGAAACAAAAAACGAAACGCTGGAAAACAACGCAACCGTAACTAATACATACAAATAGGCCGAGATAATATCTCGGCCTTTTCCATTACTATAAAAAAAGAGGCTAGGACAAAAGTCCTAGCCTCTCAATTGTCTTTGGATTGTCGAGCAAGACGCAGTGGTTGAGTGGGCTCTACTACGCTGCTTTCATCAGCTTTTACAGCCCTACTCAACTGTGCGGAGGTGGGACGACGAAATCGAATTCTAACGAATGACCGATTTCTGTCCCACTCTCTTTTTATTCTGTTTTTTCAACGTTCAAGATTTTCACTTGGTAGCTTCCTGCTGGAGTTTCAATCGTCACAGTATCCCCTGTTTTCTTACCAATTAAGGCATGACCGATTGGACTTTCATTCGAGATTTTACCAGCAAAAGCATCCGCCCCAGCTGAACCAACAATAATGTAAACATCCTCTTCGTCTTCGCCAATTTCTTGAACAGTAACGGTTTTTCCAATCGCTACTTCATCAACAGCGACAGCATCGCTGTCGACAATTTCAGCATAACGAATCTTTGTTTCTAGGCTTGAGATTTGTCCTTCAACAAAAGCCTGTTCGTCTTTAGCTGCTTCGTATTCACTGTTTTCTGAAAGGTCTCCGTATGAACGAGCAATTTTAATCCGCTCTACAACTTCTGGACGACGAACTAATTTCAATTCTTCTAATTCAAGTTCTAACTTTTGCTTTTCAGCAAGGGTCATTGGATAGGTTTTTTCTGCCATATTTATTTCTCTTTTCTCTTTTCTATTATTTTTTTCGAACTAAAAAGGTGTGGCATGCCACATCCTCCTTAGTTTGAGCTGCTTTCTGTTAATTTGCTATTCACGTGTTCTTCCACGTTTTTAGTGTGTTCCTCAAAAGTTTTCGCAAAATAGACTTCCCCTGTCTCTACATTTGCGACAAAGTAGAGGTAGTCTGTCTTGCTTGGGTTGACGGCTGCTTCAATTGCAGATAGCCCTGGACTATCTACTGGACCAGGCATCAAACCAGTATTCTTGTAGATATTATAAGGTGAATCAATATTGGTGTCAATCGTTGCGTCTTCTTTCAGAGTCGTCTTCTTGCCTAATTGACCTTGTGCGTATAAGATGGCAATATTACTTTGAAGAGGCATATCTTGATTCAAACGGTTATAAAAGACACTGGCAATATCCTTGCGGTCTTTATCTGTAGCGCCTTCTTTTTCAATCAAAGAAGCCAGAGTCAATGCCTCATTGACATCAATGTTTTTAGCTTCCATAGTGTCATAGTAGGCTGAAAGATTTTGGTCCATTGCAGCTAACATTTGGTCCACAAGATCTTCCATTTTACTATCTTTTCCATAACCGTAAGTAGCTGGGAAGAGATAGCCCTCTAAGCGATAGCGTACCCCACTTTCTTTGGACGGTAAGGTTGCTAGTAACTTAGGATATTTGGCTACCATCTTTTCAATAAAAGCATCATCTTGGATTACTTTTAAGAATTCTTCTTGCGTATATGGAGTCTTGGCACCAGATTTAGAACTAGCATCCACAGAAACCACTTGCGCGATTTGATCAATTGTGTAGCCCTCAGGAATCGTAATTTTTCCTAAGACCGGTGGTTCCGGAGTTTTGGTCCCTTGCTCTTGCAATTTTTGAATAATGGTCTCTAGATCCATACTCTTTTGTAGATTGAAATAACCGGATTGGAAGTTTCCATAATTCTTAAACTTGGTGTAATAGTTGAAGAACTGACCATTCTTAATCAAGCCTTTTTTCTCCAAGATAGTCCCAATTTCACGATTGCTAGATCCAGCAGGAATTTCAACGGTTACAAACTCTGTAGACTTGACATCCATTGCATTTAAGTTAGATCGAACATAGGTCACTGCGAAAATTCCAGTTGCAACCATTAAGACAAAAAGAATTCCTAGAACCGTCAAGACGATTCGTTTAGCAATAGTATTCTGTTTTTTCTTTTTCTGAACACGTTGGTCACGATCCTTGCGCGAAACACTAGATACCGGGGTTTCTTTTTTCGAAACTTTTACGGGCTGACTTGAGACTTCTGGTTCTCGAGTTGGCTCTTGAACTGGTAGAGGTGTTTCTTCTTGAGTTTCATCTTCTCTACCTTTAAGGTCGGGAATTTCCGTAACTTCTGGTACTTCTGCTTCCTCTGGAATTTCTACTTTGTCCTGAACTTCGGACTCTTCTGACACAAGTTCAGGAAGTGATCCTTCCGTCTCTTCTTCTTTGTTTTCTGGACTAGAGATTTCTTGAACAGGTAAATCATATTCTTTTTCAACCTGTACAATCTGCTTATTTGCTTCTTCAAGATCACGGAGAATCCGCTCTTTAAAGCTTAATAATTTTTCATTCTCTTGTTGGTTATCAGTCAAATACTTGACCCCCCTTGTCATAATCCTTAATATTATATCTTAAAAGGGATAGAAAATCAATAGGAACGAGGCTTGAGGGCCTCAAATCCTATTGATTACTTACTTGATGGGACCTCCCATACTAAATCGTACCAGACTTCCCCAGCATAGTTAGAGGCCGAGCGACCTTCGTTTACAAAGCCGTTCCTTTCATAATACTCAATCAAGTAATCATGACAGGTCAGGCTGATCCCTTCCCGTCCTTCTTCTAAAGCAACCCTCTTCATGGTCTCAAGCAGGGCTTTCCCAACCCCTAAGCCTTGTGCAGACTGAGCTATCGAAAGACTTGTAATGGTAATAAAACCTCCTGCTAGATGCGACTCATCCCTTACATCCACTGTAAAAGAACGGTCATCCACATATCTCTTTTGAGTAACTGGTCCTTCTAGATAGCCTAGGAGCTGGCCATCCTTTTCAGCCACTAAAAAGCTATTATGAAACGATTCGATATGTTTGGCAAGCACTGTCTCATCTATTGCTTCTTCTGGACTAAAATTTTCCAGTTCTATGGCAAGAATGGCTTCTAAATCATCAATAGTTGCACGACGAATGTTCATTTTTCTTCCTTTCTATAGGGACAGGCACCAACTTAGTTGATAGCCCTCAACTCCTTCTTCGTTATCCCCTATCTCTAGTTGGAAATCATTCATTTCAAAATACGGAATCAGTTCTTCCTGGCAGAGCACATGAATTCCTAACAAGGATTCTTGAGCTACAAGAGACTTGAGTGAGGCCAGTAACAAGGTACCAAAACCTTGTTTTCTAAAGTTTGGAAGAATTTCCAACCACAATAATTTTAAAGAGGGATTTTCGAGCTGATCCTCTGTTTGAATCAGGCAACTCCCAATCACTTGCTCTTCAAATTCCAAGACCAGGGTCCTGAATCCGTTCAGTTCTTGTCGTTTAGCACTTTGAAAAGAAAAATTTTGGGACGTGATCTGTTCGATCTCATCCCAATCAATTTCTTTAGCAAACCGAATCCTAAGGTTTGGTTGCATGGTATCTCCTTATTGAACGTTATTGGTCAAGTTCCCAAGTAAACGTTCAAATGAATATTCATAGGTCTGGATATCTCCTGCTCCCATGAAGACATAGACAGCATTGTCATGATCCAAGAGTGGAGAAACGTTTTCAGCTGTAATCACACCTGATTTCTTGATGATTTTCGCTTCTAGATCTTCCACTTTTACATCCCCATGATCCACTTCACGGGCTGATCCATAAATCTGTGCCAAGTAAACTGCATCGGCCTGGTTCAAGGCATCCGCAAATTCATCCAAGAGAGCAATCGTCCGAGTAAAGGTATGAGGTTGGAAGACCGCTACGATTTCCTTACTTGGATACTTTTGACGTGCCGCATCCAAAGTAGCAATGATTTCAGTTGGATGGTGGGCAAAGTCATCAATGATGACGGTATCGTTGACAATCTTTTCTGTAAAGCGACGTTTGACCCCGCCAAATGTTTTTAAGTGTTCCCGAACTAAATCAAGATCGAATCCAGCGATATAAAGCAAACCAACGACCGCTGTAGCATTCATGATATTGTGACGTCCGAAGGATGGGATTTGGAACTGTCCCAAATCTTCTCCACGGAAGTGAACAGTAAAGGTTGATCCAGTAGTAGAACGCAAGAGATCACTGGCTACAAAATCATTGCCCTCTTCTTCAAAGCCATAGTAATAGATTGGGGCATTAGCTGTAATCCGACGAAGCTCAGGATCTTCCCCATAGATGAACAAGGCTTTGGAGATTTGTTTGGCATAATCATTGAAGGCATTAAAGACATCTTCTAGGCCAGTAAAGTAGTCAGGATGGTCAAAATCAATATTGGTGATAATCGAATACTCTGGGTGGTAAGGCATAAAGTGACGTTCGTACTCGTCTGATTCAAAGACAAAGTACTTAGCACCTTTGGAACCACGGCCAGTTCCATCACCAATCAAATAGCTGGTATCTGTGATATTAGACAAGACATGGGACAAAATCCCTGTAGTAGAAGTTTTCCCGTGAGCTCCTGCTACTCCCATGCTGACAAAATCACGCATAAATTCACCCAAGAATTCATGGTAGCGTTGATAGGTGTAGCCTTGAGCATCTGCATAAGCAATCTCTACATTATTTTCAGGTTTAAACGCATTCCCTGCGATCAAGATTTGATCACCGGTAAGATTTTCTTCACTGAATGGTAAAATGGTAATCCCTGCCTGCTCTAAACCTCTTTGTGTAAAGTAGTATTTCTCCACATCAGATCCTTGTACAGTGTGTCCCATCTGATGGAGCATCAGAGCCAAGGCGCTCATACCTGCTCCTTTTATTCCGATAAAATGAAATGTTTTTGACATAGTTTCTCCTCCTGCTAGTCCAGATTGGTCACATCGAGTTCTTGTTTAATGGGTCTCGTTTGGATGTTTTGATGATCCTTGTTATAGATTTGACTCTTTTTCAAGAAATCATAATTATTCTTCTTTGGCTTTTCTTCTTGGTGAGACTCTTGAACCGGAAGTTCCTCTGCCTCCTCTAAAAGAATCAATTGCTCTTGTTTCAGTCGCTCGCCATATTTGATTAATTCACCTGGATTTTCTTTTTGAAAAGGAGCTGTTGGCTTCACTTTTGGTATGAAAGAAGGGGTGAATTTTTTCCGATTGGGTTTAGAGGCAATATCTGCTGTTAAATAAGGAGCCGTTCGCTTCTTTTTCAAATCAGCTCGCGCTGCTTCACGCGCCTCTTCTGCGTAGCGATTTGCCGGGCTCTTTTTATCAACAGGTTCCTTGAAATCCGGAGCCATTGGCTGCCTTCTTGACTTGGGCACTTCAAATGGTTTTTGAAGAGACTTTTGAAGGGATTTCTGATAGGGCTGCTCTGCAGTCTTTCCAGTAGCAATCGGCTCCCATTCTAAATAATTTTTATCTGTATACTCTCCAAGAATATTACTAATGAAGTCCCCGTCATCATATAAATTCATATGGGGCATTTGAGTTAGCATGATTTCATCATCTGCTACTTGTGGGAAATGCTTATCCGTCATCCTTCTTCTTCCTTTCGACACTTCATTAATTATAAACTATTCATTTTATTTTTCAAGTTATTCCACCGAAATACCCAAAATTTCCCGAATTTCTTCAATAGAAAGACTAGAGCGCGTTTCGGTACCATCTAATATGGTAGAAACTAAATGACGTTTGCTGGTCTGGAGCTCTTGTATTTTTTCTTCAATGGTCCCTCGAGTGATCATCCGGTAGACCTCAACATTCTTATCTTGTCCCATTCGATGGGCACGGCCAATGGCTTGATCTTCTACCGCAGGGTTCCACCATAGGTCAACTAGAATAACCGTGTCCGCACCTGTCAAATTCAAACCAACTCCACCTGCTTTCAAGGAAATGAGAAAGGCATCTCCTTGACCGGAATTAAAGGCATTGGTCATGTCTTGGCGTTCATTAGCTGGCGTAGATCCCGTGATTTTAAAAGAAGTCATCTTCAGAGCATCCAACTCTTTTTCAATGATATCCAACATACCCCTAAATTGTGAGAAGATCAAGACACGTTGGTTGCCGTCTTTGATCTGCTCTAGCAGTTCTCGAAGGCTATCCAACTTCCCGCTTTCCCCAGTATAATCCTCTAAAAAGAGGGATGGCGTATCACAAATTTGACGAAGACGCATCAGGCCAGATAAGATTTCCATCTTACTGCGATTGAGTTCCTCTTCAGAAGAGCTTAGAATGCGGTCTTGCATTTGCTTCAACTGAGCCAAATAGATTGTTTTTTGATCGTCAGCCAATTCATTCTTATAGGTCATCTCTATCAGATCCGGAAGTTCCTGCAAGACTTCACTTTTTTTCCGTCTCATGATAAAAGGCTTGACGTAGTGAGAAATGGTCTCTGGACTCAATTGTTTAAATTCTTTTTTACCGGGAAATAAACCAGGAAGAACAATTTGGAAAATCGACCAGAGTTCCTCCACATGGTTTTCTATTGGTGTTCCCGACAAAGCAAAAGTATGAGGAACATCGAATTTCCGTAAGTATTGAGCAATCTTGGTTTGGGAATTTTTCATGACCTGCGCTTCATCCAAGATTAAGTATTGGTACTGATTTTTTTCGTATTGCTCTACGTCCTGACGGAAGGAAGCATAACTGGTAATCGCTACCTGAGGATTGCTTGCAATAATCTCGTCGCGACTTGCTTTAAGGCCATAAATGACCTCTACTTTCATTTGTGGGGCGAACTTTTCGAACTCCTCTTTCCAATTATAGATTAAACTAGATGGAGCTAAGATCAAAATCTTAGAATCTGATGTCACAACACTCGAGAGAAAGGCAATAGTCTGGAGTGTCTTTCCAAGTCCCATATCATCTGCCAAAATCCCCCCAAAACCGTAGTGATTAAGCATGGATAGCCAGCGGACTCCTAGTTCCTGATAATCTCGTAGTTTAGCTGTTACTTGCAGCTTACCTAATGGAAATTGCTCTGGATGAATCAAATCATGAGCCAAATGACGAAACTCTTCAGAAAATTGGACATTGTCAGCCGTCTCAAATAACTGGGAGAGCTGGAAAGCTGCAATGCGATTGGTTTGCAACTGCCCTGTCTTTGTCTTCTTTGCACGAAGATTCAATAAGGTCTGACTGATCCGCTTGGTTTCTTCATCAAAGATAAGGACCTTTCCTGTTTGACTGATATAATAGTCATTCTTCTCGATTAAGGCACTCATGACTTGGTCAACTTCAGAGGGATTAATGGAGTCAAATTCAAAACCAATTTCAAGCAGTCGGCCACTGGTTTGAATATCAATCTTAGGCTTCTCCACCTGATACAAATCCAACAACTTCTCCGAAACGTCCACCTCTCCTAGTTGTTCAAATAATGGAAGGGTCTGCTGAAAGAAAGGATAGATTTGTTTAGGAAGAAGAGGAGAACGTTTGGTTTGAAACTGATTGGTAAAACCAGCTGCCAAAATGGTTTCAAAGACCAAACGTTCCTTATCAAAATTACTGGAATAAGGCAGATTCTTAAGTTCTTGGTCAGAGCGAACGATACGGTCTTCGTAGACAAAAGCTACTTCTAACAACACTTCTCCCTGTTCAGATAAATCGAAGGTAAAGTGAGGTTGAAAATCATGGATATAAAAGTTACTTGGTGCTTTCACCTCACCAATTTTCCTGAATTGCTCTAAGCTATAGGTCAATTTGGTCTGATCTGACAAATCAAATTGAACATGTCTCTTCTGATCACTGGATAGGGGTAAACTCTGAACAGCCTCTATCAAAATCTTTTGAAGTGGAGAGATTTGGTAAAAGTGGCCATTTGCCAAAAGAAAGCGACCTTCCACCATTTTATAGGAAGCTACTTGGACCTGTAGTTCGATAAACTCCTTCATTTCCACGACTTGGAAAGAAAACAAGCCTGAATCTTCCTGGAGTTCTTGAAAGAAAACTTCCTGATAGGTATCCATCCCGACTTCAAGGGTAAAGGACGGTAAGTCCATCAATAATTGCACAGCCTCTTCAAAGAAGCTCATTGGAAAGTAAAGGTGACGGCCTCCATTTGGAAAGAATAGAGCATCATGTACCGTGTCCCCCGATAATAACCCTTCTAAGAATCGTATCAAGGCGCGACTTTCAGGGTCAAAGGCCGCATAGGAAATCGGCTCATAATAACTTTTCCCAATCGCAAAATGGGACTGTTTTCTGATAGCTTGCAAAAAAGCCACAACATCCCGCACTACATACGTTCTCTCATCCGGTCTGCGATAGATACGAAGGGTCCACAAAAACTGACCAGAATAGTCGTCCACATGACCGGTTGCTGAGAGACCAAAACGGATCTCTTTACTTTCAATTTTTGGTAGGACCTGATCTAAAAACAAACTTCCAAAGGATACTTTTTCCTTTGTTTCTTGGCTTTCTGTTGCATCTTGCTCCAAACCAAGCAAGAGTTCCTTCCCTTTTTCATCATTTTTTAAAAAGGCTTCACCCGCAGCTAAATGCACACAGAATTTTTTCTTCTGGAAAAAATCACAACTACAAAAAATTGCTTGATCATCCAGGCTATATCGGAGGGAGTCATTGTCAATTCTGAAATAGAGGTACTGATTTTTCATTTCCTGTAGGGTTACTTTGCCGTTTTCATAGAGAAGGATTCCTTCTGAACGGATTTTCCCAGGAATTAATTTTGCCATATTTACCACCTTATGTTTATCTCCTTATTATATCATATCCCCTCTAAAATAGAAAAAGAAGACAAAGAATTGCAAAGAATTCAATACCTCATTTTACAATCATCTAAGTCCACTTTTCTTTTTTCATTCAAAAAGAGGCTGGGACAAAAGTCCTAGCCTTTGGATTGTCGAGCAAGACGCAGTGGTTGAGTGGGCTCTACTACGCTGATTTCATCAGCTTTTACAGCCCTACTCAACTGTGCGGAGGTGGGACGACGAAATCGAATTCTTACGAATTACCGATTTCTGTCCCACTCTCTTTATTTTATTCTCTTAAAACCTTCTTTTTTGAGGTTCTTGATATGATCTGAATAGTCGACCAGTTCTCCAATCGTTTTTTTCTCATCATTGGCTTTATTGAAGGCTTCAACATCTAGGTCTTGGTAGACGATTTTGGTATGAATCATCAGCCCATCCTCTTTCGTACGACTCACATCTGTTGTATAGCCCGAAATTCCTTTTTTGGAATCAACAATCTCTTTTTTTATATATTCGAATTCAGAGTCATCTTCAATATGTACATTAAAATTATCAGCCCAAAACTCTTCAGAGATCATTTGATTGGATCTATGTCGAATAGTCACTCGAACAAGACTGTCTTTAAATTTTTTCTCATAGGTTTCTTCTCTTTCAAGGCTGCAAGCTGTCAGTCCCAGAAATACAAAAAATGTGATAACAAGCAGGAGTCCTTGTTTCAAAATTTTCATAAAGCCCTACTTCCGTTTCCGAGCAATCAAGTGAATCGGGGTCCCTTCAAAGACAAAGGCTTTCCGAATTTGATTTTCCAAGAAACGAAGATAAGAGAAATGCATGAGTTCTTCTTCATTGACAAAGACCACAAAAGTTGGTGGCTTGGTAGCAACCTGAGTCGCATAGAAGATTTTCAGGCGTTTTCCTTTATCTGTCGGTGTCGGATTAATGGCAATAGCATCCATAATGACATCGTTCAAGACAGCCGAAGGAATGCGAGTATTTTGGCTCTCACTAATTTGCTTGATCATGTCTGGTAGCTTGTGCAAGCGTTGTTTGGTCAAAGCAGAGACAAAGATAATGGGAGCATAAGAAAGATATTGGAATTGATCGCGAATATCATCTTCCCATTGCTTCATGGTGTGGTTATCCTTTTCAAGGGTATCCCACTTATTGACCACGATAATCATCCCTTTTCCTGCTTCATGGGCAAATCCGGCAATCCGCTTATCGTACTCTCGGATACCTTCTTCCGCATTCAAGACCATCAAGACTACATCCGAACGATCGATAGCCCGCATAGCTCGCATCACAGAATACTTCTCTGTATTTTCATAGACCTTACCAGATTTCCGCATTCCTGCAGTATCAATCATGGTATATTCTTGGCCTTCAGCATCCGTGAAATGGGTGTCAATCGCATCTCGCGTAGTCCCAGCCACAGGACTAGCAATGACGCGGTCTTCTCCAAGGATGGCATTGATCAAGCTTGATTTTCCAACATTTGGACGACCAATCAAACTAAACTTAATGACGTCTGGATTTTCTGCTTCGCGATCCGTTGGAAGATTTTCAACGATGGCATCCAAGACATCCCCTGTACCAATCCCGTGTACAGATGACACTGGCAAGGGTTCTCCCAGGCCTAGAGCGTAGAAATCATAGATGTCATTTCGCATCTCTGGATTATCCACTTTATTGACTGCTAAAATGACTGGTTTGTGAGTCTTGTAGAGCATCCGAGCGACATATTCATCCGCATCGGTAATCCCTTCTTTTCCAGATACTACAAAGACAATGACGTCGGCTTCATCCATGGCAATCTCAGCTTGGTGCTTGATTTGCTCCATGAAAGGTGCGTCCACGTCATCAATCCCGCCAGTATCGATAATACTAAATTGGTGGTTTAGCCACTCCGCCGTTGCATAAATACGGTCCCGAGTAACTCCTTCGACATCCTCGACAATGGAGATCCGCTCACCGGCAATCCGGTTAAAGAGCGTGGATTTCCCGACATTAGGACGTCCTACAATGGCAACAGTAGGTAAAGCCATGGTATCCTCTTTTCTCTTATTTTTCTAGTTGGTGTTTCTTTAATAACTCTGCCGTAGCAGCTGGTTCCTCCTGTCCAAATTGGGCAGCCAAGCGTTGACTCCAAGTATCTGTTGCCCGTGCTCCAGCATAGGCAGTCTGTACTTGGTCAAAGGCTTCAATCACCTCAGGAGTCTGCACTTGATAGCTTTCCTCAAATACAACAGCTTCCAAAGGAAGGCGTGGTTTAACAGGATGATTCTGATTTGGCACCCCTAAAGCCATCCCAAAGACAGGATAGGTATAGTCTGGTAAATTAAATAATTTAGCCACTTCAGAAGCTTGATAACGCACCAAGCCGATAATGACCCCTCCATAGCCTAAACTCTCTGCAGCCAACAAAGTATTTTGACCTGCCAAGGCAGCATCTACAGAAGTAATCAACAAATTATCCGGTCCTTCTGGATGGAATTGATCCGTATGCATCCGAACCCCTTTTTCAGCTCGGTTGAGATCTCCTACAAACAATAGGAAGACAGAGGATTGACGGATGGCCTCCTGAGGGACAAATTGATACAGTGCCTCTTTCTTTTCTTGGCTTCTCACTAAGATGATGGAATAGGACTGAAAATTTTTCCAAGAGGAAGCCATTTGCCCAGCTGTTAGGATCGCTCGAAGATCTTCCTCCTTGATATCCTCCTCTTTAAAGCGACGGACAGAGGAATGAGATTTCATCAAATCAATAACAGTATTCATCGGCGATTTTCTCCTTCTAGGCGCACTTCTTTAGCCAGGAACTTAATTCGCTCCATGACACGTTTGGCTTGCCAAGTCTCATCTCCATTCCGAGACGTAGCAAAATGACGTTCCAAGTCTTCAAAATTGAAATTGGAGGTAAAGAAGGTTGGAAGAATCTCCTGCATCCGGTGTTGCAAAATCACTTGCAAGACTTCATCCCGCACCCAAGGCGACATTTGCTCTGCCCCAATGTCATCAAGAATCAAGATTTCAGCCTTCTTGACTTGATCTAGCATCTCTTTAACTTGTCCTGTGTTAATCGCATTTTTGACATCGATGACAAAGCTTGGAAAATGCAGAATCGTTGAAGAAGCCTGCCGTTTTTCAGACAAGTCGTGAGCAAGGGCTGCCATCATATAGCTTTTCCCAACTCCAAAATCTCCATATAGAAAAATCCCTTTACGAGCTTGAGGATAGGAAGCAACAAAATTGGCCAACTCTTCAAAGGCTCCAAAACGCCCACGATCATCCAAGTCGACTTTGGCTAAGGAAGCTTCCTTCAAGGTGCTTGGTAAGTTGATCAGCTGCAAGCGTCTATTGATAGCGGCTTGTTTTTGTGCCTCGATTAATTCAGGTGTCTCCTCATAGGAAACATCCGCATAACCTTCATTCATGACTAAAACAGGCTTATACCCTCTTGCAATATAATCTGCATCCCCAAGGACAAAGCGATTGCGCTCACTGATGTATTGGTTAAATTTGGAAATGCTACGACGGATTTCTACATCCGATAAACCTTCCTTTTGAATAAAGGTTGCAATCTCAGGTTCGGCGAGAATTTGAGCTACCAATTCTTCATAATTGAACTGCTGTGATCGATTCATCTGGGACATGGTTTTCCCTACGCTCTCCATTTACTCCCCTCCTTGATTTAATTTCTCGAGCAAGGCTCGTTTTTGTTGTTCCAGATTAGCCTGTTCTTCTTGGCTAGTCTGATTGGTATAGTTAGGCTGACTCCACTTCGGAACATTGGTCTTTCCTGTCGCTGACCCACTCTTAGCTACTTTCTCTTTTGCTTTTTGTAAATGGGAGTCTTGGCGCTGGCGGATCTTCAGAACTGCCTCCTCAGCCGTCTTTATCCCCTCATAAGCAAAGTCATTTCCAACTTTTAAGGCATACTTTTCATTGAGATTGGCGGAAGCAACCTTGTTAAAGGTCAACAACAAGATCACATTAATAACTTCATCTAACAGGCCTAAACGGGCCAAGTCAGAAATTACTTGGCGTTCTGATTGGGTCACAACAGCCTTACGCGCTTTTTTAATTCCTGCTAAAAATTGACGACTAGTCTTATTTTTAGCTTCCCGGATAATAGCTCTTTCCTGCGGAGTGAACTCATCCTTACCTTTTTCTTGTGGCTCTTGGGTCAGTTTTTGTCTCATCCGTTTGGTCGAAATGACCAAATTAACCGCTGTCTCTTTGGCCAACAGATAGGTCTCGTACCAAGTCCAATTCTTCTCTTCGGTGATGGCATAAAGAACTAAGAGGTCCTCTTGTTCGTTCTCAAAACGAAGGCCATCCCGCACCATTAATTGTTTAAAGTGCTCTAAACTGAAGGAAGATACTTTCCTCTGAGGGGTCGAAACACCATCAATCCCAAAAACAGAGGCAAAGTTCACCTTCCGTTTCTCTCCCTCTGGTTTTTCAGGAAGCAAGTCACGAACTGCTGCTTCTCCTATTTTTTTCTCCAGCAACTTCTGATAAGCGACATTCGCGAAAAATTGATCTGCTTCTAGCGGAGCCAAAAATCGGAACTGAAGTCCTTCATCTGTCTCAAAAACCTCTAGTAAATTCATGGCAATCAAACGGTCTAGACTTTCGAGAAAATGAGCGAACCCTAGATCCAAATGATTTAAAACAACAGCAATCAGCCGTTTTTCTTTCCCCTGATCATAGAGACTCAGCAGAAAAGTATATAATTGACTTGCTTGAACACCTAATATTGGTCCATACAGATGCGTGAAAGAGGCTCCTGTAGGCGCTAAATAATTATTCTTCAAGAAAGAAAATGAAGTATTGGGCTTCATCTATTTTTCCTTTTTCTTCTTCGTTCCTTTGGTAATCTGCTTTAAGAGACTTTCCAATTCACCAACATCCTTGAAACTACGATAGACACTCGCAAATCGAACATAGGTAATTTCGTCCAATTCTGCTAACTCGTCCATGACAAGTGATCCGATATAGTCACTCTGGATCTCATTTTCACTCTGACTACGAATCTTTTGTTCGATTCGACCCACAATTTCCTCAATTTCGTCACTCGACACGGGACGTTTCTGAGCAGATCGAATAATCCCATTAAATATTTTATCTCTAGAAAATTGTTCCCGGGTGCCATCTTTTTTCACCACAACAAGAGTCCGCTCTTCTACTCGTTCATAAGTGGTGAAGCGATGATGACATTCATCACATTCTCTTCTTCTACGAATCGTTTTCCCATCTTCTGCCTGGCGACTATCTACAACACTAGACTTATTTCCGCCACATTTTGGACACCGCATGGACACCCTCCTTATCGTTTCTTAATACTTTATTCTATCATATTTAGGGCTAAAGTGAAAGCAAGGGAAATAAAGAAAATCCCTAGCCTCCTGGAGGGATAGGGATTTGAATATTATGGTAAATACAAGTCAGCTGACAAACCATAATGGTCGCTGACGAGAGGCTGACTAGAACCATCAAACACAACTTCTAGCCGTTCGATAACCCATTCTTTTGAGGTGAAAATATAATCAATCCGCAAGGGGACTTGATTATCATCCCATCCATCAATTCCAGGACCTACAGTGTAAGTCCCCTTGGTCTGGCGTGCTTCAATAAAGCTATCTTGAAGAGCTAGCGGGCTCGCTAAAATGGCTTCATAACCTTCTTGCCCAGCTGGATTATTAAAGTCCCCAGCTAAAATCAAAGGCTTTTGCAATTGGCTAAAGCGTTCTTCTAAACGCGCCCACTCTTGCTGGAAGCCTTTGTCCCACCAAGAGAGGTGGACACTGGCAACAGCAATGTCTTTCCCATCAACTTGGGTTTCTGCAATGGCAATCCGTCGTGTATGATAATCTGTTGGATCATTCACATCTGAAACCAAGAGTTCGCTTGCCTGGATTGGGGTACGCGATAGAATCGCCACACCTTCATGATAACGGTCATAGCCGATATGGTTATAAGCCCAGGTCCAGTGGTAGCTCAATCCTTCTTCTTCTAATTTTTCAACTAAACAACGAACATAGTGATCCTGATGGATCGGCTCCGCAGAAGGAGTTGGATGGTACAAGTCATTAACAGGAACAACTGGACTTTCGATGGTCTGATTTATTTCTTGGAAACAAATCACATCGTATTGCTTTGCAAGAATGTCTTTTAATAAGTCCTCAAATTTTTGTTGGGGATTTTCTTCCATCCAACTATGAGTGTTTAAAGTTAAAAATTTCATGATCCTACTCTCCTAATAGAGAATTCCCTGTATCCAATAGATACAAGGAATAACTCTCATAGATTATAATTCAACCTTAGCAACCACAGCATCTGCTGGAAGTTGACCAGTTTGTGTAAGAGTGACAGATTGAATAGCTGCACCATTTGTGAAGACTACAACTGTTGAAGTTGCACGTCCAGCTTCACGAATAGCATCCAAATCTGCTTCTACCAATAGGTCTCCCGCTGCCACTGTTTGGCCTTCTTCTACCTTCACTGTGAAAGGTTTACCTTCCAAACTTACAGTATCAAGACCGATATGAACGAGGACTTCAAGACCAGATTCTGTTACCAAACCAAGCGCATGTTTGGTAGGGAAGACGCTTGTCACCTTACCAGCTACTGGTGAAACAATCTGACCATTTGCTGGTTCAACTGCAAATCCGTCACCCATCATTTTTTGTGAGAAGACTGGATCTTGAACTTTTTCTAATTCAATGACTTGTCCTTCAGCAACTGAGTGAACTTCTTCCGTCACCCCTTTAAAGGCAACTTCTGCTTGTTGAGCCGCTGTCTTTTGACTTGGAAGAGTTTCAGGAATCACTTCACCTGAGTCTAACAAATCTTGGATATCTGATTTCAAGACGTCCGCTTTTGGACCGTAAATCGCTTGGACCCCTTGTCCTTTCATGACAAGTCCCATAGCTCCTTCAGCCTTCCATTGTTCTTCTGTACCAACTTTTTCAGCATCTTTAACAGTGACACGAAGACGAGTCATACATGCATCTACATCGACGATATTGGCACGACCACCAAGAAGGTTGATCACGTTAACTGCTTGAGAAGCAGCGGCCACTTTACCTGAACCTGAAGTTTCAGATGCATCTACATCTCCTTCAGCTTGTTCGTAGTTTCCATTACGTCCAGGAGTTGCGTAGTTAAATTTCTGGATCATGAAGTTTGCAATGAAGTACATGATCACTGCAAAAAGTACAGTTACCCAGATGAAATTAATGATATCCATACCAATACCAGCTTTAATGGTCATTGGTGTACGAGTCAAGAACTCAATTGATCCAAATGAATGGACACGGAGATTGACGATATCTGCCATCGCGAAGGCTGCACCTTGTACCACTGCATAAACGAGGTAAAGAGGCATTGCTACGAACATAAACATGTACTCGATTGGTTCTGTAACCCCTGTGAGGAAGGTTGCAAGAGCAGTCGCAATCATCATCCCTTTGTATTTGTGTTTCTTATCAGGGTCTACATTACGGTAAATGGCAAGGGCAACCCCCATCAAGATACCGAATGAACCGATCATTTGTCCCACTTTGAAACGAGCAGGTGTGACAGTATCCAACAAGTGTTGGTAAGTAGCAGGGTCAGAAACTTTTGTATTTCCTAAGTCTGTAATCCAAGCCAACCAAAGTGGATCTTGACCAAATACTTGAGTGCCTTTTGCTGCACCAGTTAACACTTCATAAGTACCACCCAATTGTGTGTAGTTGATTGGGATAGTCAACATGTGGTGAAGACCAAATGGAAGCAAGAGACGTTCCAAGGTACCGAAAGCAAATGGTGCTAAGATTGGAGCAGTCTCTTTTGAGTTAGCAATCCAAATACCAAAGTTGTTAATTCCTGTTTGGACTACTGGCCATAAGAATGACAAGATAAGAGCCACAATTGCAGAACGAAGGATAACGACAAATGGAACAAAGCGTTTCCCGTTAAAGAATGATAGGGCATCTGGTAACTTGCGGTAGTTGTAGTATTTGTTAAAGGCTGTTGCCCCTACAAAACCGGCAATAATCCCAACGAAAACTCCCATATTCAAGGCAGGTGATTCTAACACACTCGTGAAGTAATCAGCAACCTTGATAGATCCACCAAGAAGTGTTTTCACCTTCGCTTCTGGATCTTTCAGCATATCTCCTGTTACACCGAACATCACACCAGTGATCCGGTTAATCAGGATAAAGGATAGACCTGCTGCAAAGGCCCCACCCGCACGTTCTTTCGCCCAGCTACCACCGATAGCGAGAGCAAAGAGGATGTGGAGGTTTCCGATAACCCCCCAACCGATCTGTTCAAGAACACCACCGGTAGTTACCAAGAAACCAAGTTCTGGATTAATCATTGCAATGGTTTTACCAAGACTGATCATCAGACCTGCCGCCGGCATAACTGCAATGACCACCATCAACGCTTTACCGAATTTTTGCCAAAATTCAAAGCTTAATAGACTTTTGAATGATTGTTTATTCATCATTCGACCTCCTTATAAAATTGAAATGCCCGCAATACGAGAAAACGTTTGCATATTTCACTTACTATTATACCACTTTTTTTTCTTTTGTAAAGCCCTTACATGTAAATTTTTAATTCACAAACATTATATACAAAGGCCTTGGGAATACTGTAATCCAGGCAAACGTTTGCTTCTTTCACAAGATTTTAAAAAAATTTTTTTAAAAATTTTTCTTTCTTCTTTTTTGACAAACAAAAAAATCCCTTTGAGATTTCTCATCAAAGGGATTGTTGTTATTCTTGCATTTGGTAGCCGACACCTCGGACAGTTTTGATATAGCTCTTTTGTCCTGGAAGATCTATTTTCCCACGAAGATAGCGAATATAGACATCAACGATATTGGTTTCTGCTGTACTCTCATATTTCCACACCCGCTCTAAGAGTTGCTCCCGACTAAGGACATGTTTGCTTCCCATCAAAGTTGCTAATAAATCATATTCACGACGTGTCAGATCAATTACTTCTTCTCCCCGATACACCATATGATTCTCGACATCAATTCGCAAATTCCGATAGGAAGTGGGAACTTTCATCTGATTACAATGTTGGTCAATAAAATCACGGCCTCTAAAAATAGCGATGATTTTCTCAACCAAATCACTGATCACGAATGGTTTGATGACATAAGATACTGCAAATCGTTGGATACTCTCCATATGCTCTGAAATTTTCTCACGACTATCCAAGACAATCAAGACTGCTGCAGGACGAATCTTGCTCAGACGCTGGGCAAACTCTTCCCCACTCATATCTTCTAGTTCGTAATTGAGAAGAATTAAATCATATTCTGTAGCCTGCAGGAGTTTCAAGGCCATTTCCCCTTGTTCTACCAAATCAACTACATAGCCAGCTTTCTGAAGTTCTAAATCAATAAAGCGCGCTAAATTCTTTTCATTTTCTACTAGTAATATCCGCTTTGTCATAACCTACAATTATTTTTCGTCGTACCAAGAATAGTGGAAAGTACCTTCTTTGTCTTTACGTTGGTATGTGTGGGCACCAAAGTAGTCACGTTGCGCTTGAATCAAGTTAGCTGGAAGATCCGCTGAACGGTAGCTATCGAAGTAAGTGATGGCTGCTGAGAAAGTAGGTACTGGTACACCTGCTTGAACAGCAAGAGCTACGATATCACGAACAGATTGTTGGTACTTAGCAGTGACATCCAAGAAGTACTCATCCAAAAGAAGGTTAGCAAGGTCTGCATCACGGTTGTATGCATCCGTGATCTTTTGCAAGAAACGAGAACGGATGATACATCCATCGCGCCAGATAGAAGCGATGTCTGCAAATGGCAAGTTCCAGTTATTTTCTTTAGAAGCGACACGCAATTGTGCAAAACCTTGTGCGTATGAAATGATTTTTGAGAAGTAAAGGGCTTGACGGATCTTTTCAATCAACTCAGCCTTATCTCCTTCAAATTTGAAGGCTGCTGGTTTTGGAAGCACCTTGCTAGCGTGTACACGTTCTTCTTTGTAAGTAGAGATGTAACGTGCAAATACTGACTCCGTAATAAGTGACAAAGGCACACCAAGGTCAAGCGCTGATTGGCTAGTCCATTTACCAGTTCCCTTGTTTCCTGCAGCATCCAAAATATAGTCTACGATTGGTCCATCTTGACCTTCATCATCTTTACGTCCAAGGATATCAGCCGTGATTTCGATCAAGTAGCTGTCCAATTCGCCCTTGTTCCACTCAGTGAAGATTTCAGCCATATCTTGAGCTGAAAGTCCAAGCAAGTGTTGCATCAAGTCATAGCTTTCTGCGATCAATTGCATGTCCCCATACTCGATACCGTTGTGGACCATTTTCACATAGTGACCAGCTCCATCAGGACCGATGTAAGTCACACATGGTTTGCCATCTTCTGGTGCTTTGGCAGAGATTTCTTCAAGAACGTCTGCTACCAATTCATACGCTTCTTTTTGTCCACCAGGCATGATAGAAGGACCTTCAAGGGCACCTTTTTCACCACCAGAGACACCAGTACCGATAAAGTTGATACCAGAGTTGGCCAACTCTTCATTACGACGGATAGTATCTTTGTAGAAAGTGTTTCCTCCGTCAATCAAGATATCGCCTTTATCCAAGTGTGGAAGAAGGGCTTGGATGGTTGCATCTGTACCAGGTCCAGCTTGAACCATGAGCATGATACGACGTGGTTTTTCGATTGAGTTTACAAAGCTTTCGATATCATAGCTTGGCACAAAGTTCTTTTCAGGATGGCAAGCAACAACATCTTCTGTTTTTTCTTTACTACGGTTATAGATAGCAACTGTGTATCCACGAGATTCAATATTAAGGGCAAGGTTACGACCCATTACGGCCATACCAACAACACCAAAGTTTGCTTTAGTCATGTGACACTCCTCTTTATAGTTTGCCTATATTCTACCATTTTTTGACATCAAATGAAAGTAGAAAATAGCTTCCCACTTCTCCAAGAGAGAGAAGATCATACAAGTCATTTGATCTTAAAAACAAAAGTGCCCGAGAAACAGTTCTCAGACACTTACTTATGAATGGCATTAATCTTCTTTTGAAGCTAATTCATCCGCTTCAATGACCGGTTGTTCTCCTTCTTTGAGTTTGTTGACCGTCATATTGACCCCAAGAGCTCCTGCTAGTAATTGACGGATATCAAATCCAGCTCCTTGAGAGACTTGATCGATACTTTGCATGATATCACCCACCATCTTAGAGGCGTTTCCTTCACCATACATGGTGATCTTATCCACCTTGGTCAATGGCTCAGCGACAGCACGCGCAATTTCAGGCAACTTATCAACGACCATTTCAGTAATGGCTGCTTCTTGCATTTTCTTCATCGCTTCTGCCTTTTGGTCCAAACCTTTGGCTTCGGCTTCTAGTTTCAAGCGAATGGCTTCAGCTTCTGCACGACCTTTGGCTTCGATGGCTTCTGCCTCTTGCAATTGGGCAAATTTCTCTGCTTCGGCTTGAGCTTTCCGAGCTTCCGCTTCTTTTTGTGTTTCGAAAAGTTCAGCTTCCGCCTTGCGTTGGCGTTCGATCAATTCTGCTTCGGCTGCTTGTTGACGAGCATACTTTTCAGCTTCGGCTTGCTTACGGATGTTGGCATCCAATTCTTGCTCACGAACCTTAACTTCGCGTTCCTTAACTTCCGCTTCTTTCTCTTGTTTCATGATGTTGGCTTCAGCTGCCACGCGCTCTTGTTCACGACGTTGCACTTCTGCCTCAATCCCTTTCGCAGCATCTGCCTTGGCTTGAGCAATATCTGCTTCTTGCTTGAGGGCTGCTTGTTTGAGTTTCAACTCATTTTGTTTTTGCGCGATTTCAAGGTCGGCTGCGACGCGTTTGTCGTTGGCTAGCTTATCTTGTTCCGCTTCTACTTCTTTGCGCTCGCGTTCTGCTTTGGCTTTAGCAATCAAGGCATCCTTCTTGATGGTTTCAACATTTTCGATACCAAGGTTATCAATGACTCCCCCTTCATCAGAGAAAGATTGAACCGTAAAGGCGATGACTTCCAGACCCATTTTAGCCAAGTCTGGCGCTACGTTGTCTTGCACCTTTGAGGCAAACTCTTGACGGTCATTGACCATCTTACGGAGCTCCATCTGACCGATCACTTCCCGCAAGTTTCCTTCCAAGACATCTTGGACAGAATTGGAAATATCTGTCGTATTCCAGTTCAAGAAGTTCTCTGCAGCACGGGCAATCATCTCATCGGTTGTACCGATTTTTAATTTAACAGCTGCATCGGCACGGACGTTAATGAAGTCCAGTGTTGGGACTGCTTCAGATGTCCGAACATCTGTCGAGAATTGCTCAATATCAAGATAAGAGCGTTGTTCGACAAAGGGAATCATAAAACCAGCTTTCCCGCGTAAGTGGCGTTGCTTCCGAAGACCTGTAATAACAACAACTTCGTTTGGTTTAGCGTTCACGTAGCCTTTTACAAGCAAAACTACAATAATGACAGCAACAATGAGACCTGTTATCAACCAGCCTGGAATAAATAATGTATCCATATTTTTCTCCTTTTTTCAGAGGTCTCCCCTCTGTTGTTTATAAATCTTAGTATATCAAAAGAAGTCTTTTCCTCAAAGAAAAGACCTGTATTTATGTTTAGATTTTTAATATGTCATCCCTAGCCTATTCTTCCTCAAATAAACCTTGGAGACCAGCAAAAGGACTATTTTCTTCTTTCTTAACCGCTTGAGCTTCTTGGTACTCTTCTTCTGTCATGATTTTCCAATCATTGCCCTCGATAAAGCCGTGTCCGGCCTCTTCTTCCGGAGTGAGAACCTTGAGAGGAATATTGAGCAGGATATTATCTGCCACGCTTTCACTCAGATCAATTCTGCCCCCTTCGATGGGAAGGATCAGATCTTCCTCAAGAGCTTCGATATCTGCCTCTGACTGTGCGTCCTCAGCGAACACCTCTGTCACAGGATAGCTCTCTTGAAGCTCAACGGGTTCCATGCTTCGGCTAGAGGCAAGGACGATGGTATAGGTCAATTGGTAATCCAAGACATAGAGACCTGTATCATAGGCTACTCGCCCTGTCGCTGTCACATCCTTTAAATCAAGAATTTCTGGATTGCGCTTTTGCAATTCTTTTAGCAAATCCAACTCTTGATCAAAAGCCAGTCCTTCAGGATTTTTACGGATTTCTTGTGTATATAAGTTCATTCTTTTGCCCTCACATCTTCTAGATACTACTAGTATATCATGAAGCTGTCCCTTCAACCAAGAAGTCTCCTAAAAAATTTGTTATAATCATGAAAAAGATACAGTGTACTAGACCTATTGGTGTTGTACACCAAGGTCCCACAATCTCTTGGATAAAAGAGGTTCATTTGCTAAGGCATTGGTCCTTGTATAGATAGAGGAGAAAACATGAAAGACATCGGAGCAGTTTTTCGACAAATACGGGAAAGTCGCCATATTTCATTAGAAGAAGCTACAGGCGGGGAGTTTTCGCGCTCCATGCTGTCACGATTTGAAAGAGGAGAAAATGACCTGACGACCCAACGCTTTTTTCATGCCTTGCAACAGATCAAAACAAGCCTCAGTGAGTTTTCCCATCTAGCAGGGATCGATCAGCACTCCTTTATCCCCAAATTGTTGAAAGAGCACTATGAAAACATGAGCTTGGAACATGATCAAGCCTTGTACCAAAGCTACCAGCTAGCTTATCAGAAAGAGCACAAAAAAGAAGACTTCTTAGCCAGCATTATTCTCAAGGCCCAAATGCTTGGCAACTTTACTGAGGTAGAGTTGACTGCTAACCAAGAGGAACTAGATTTCCTCTATGACTACCTCTTCTCTGTCATGGTCTGGGGAAATTTTGAATTAAGCCTATTTTCACTAACCTCTCCACTTTTTTCCAGTCAGCTCTATCGACAGTACACAGAGGAATTGGTCCAACGGGAGGACTTCAAGCTTCTCCTAGACTCTTCTCTTCCTGCCCTCAACTCTATTTTTCTCAATGGCTTTTTTCTGGCCATCAGTTCAAATGAATTTGAAGATGCATCTTATTTTGATCAGCTGATCAAGGACCACTTTTACTCCGAAAACGAAGCCTACCTTCGGACGGTTTATCTCTATGCCAAAGGGGAATTTCTCTATCGAAAGGGAGAAAAAGAAACTGGTCTTGAAAAGATGGAACAGGCCATCCAGGTCCTCTCTATTCTGGATTGTAAGGTCAGTGCCAACTACTACAAACAGGGCATGCAAGAACTCATCAAGGAATCCTAAAAACTCACAGATCTATTCTGTGGTTTTTTTGTTGAAAATATGCAACATGTAAATCTTCTTGCTTTTAGGGGGTACAATAGGATCATCAAGAAAAGAAAGAGGTCCCAGTATGATAAGCAAACCAAAGAATCGTCTCCTTCATTATTTCCTTAAAAATACTAGTTTTTATTTTAAAGAGGAAAAATTAGAACTGACAGAAGAAGAGAAACTGTCTCTTATCAAGCAGGTCTTGCACCATTCAAGAGAAGTTATTTTATCTGCTAAACAGAAGGAGGAAAGCTTATGAAACTCTTATTTCGCAATCCCATCTTTGCCTTACTCAGTCTTTCACGTTTTTTGAATACCATTGGTGCTGCAATATACAACCTTGTCTTTGTGGTCTTTGCGGCTAGCATGCCCCATCCAAGTCTCGCAGTTGGGATCGCCAATCTCATTGTTTTTATCCCAAGTCTTTTCACCATTTTCATTGGAATAAAGGCCGATTACACCGCTAAAAAAGCTGACTGGCTAATCCGAATGGGCTTTCTGCAAGCTGTTCTTTTCGTCATCATTGCACTGATGACCAAGATTCCAGGTTACCTGGCCTTTTCGATCGTTTGCTTCTTGAATATTGTGTCAGATTGTTTCAGTGATTATCGCGGGGGCTTGCAACTTCCCATTATGCAGAAGAACATCCCTAGCGAGGATTTAATGGAAGCTTATTCCTTTAATCAACTGCTTAGTATGGTCTGCTCGATTTCTGGACAAGCTCTAGGAGTTTGGCTTCTAGCCATCAGCCATCAAAATTTTGCACTAGTCGCTTCGATCAATGCTCTGACATTTCTCCTTTCTTCCACTTGTCTTTTCATCCGACGAAGTCAACTGACCCACGAACCTATTCAAGCGGATTCTAGTAAGAACGTTTCTTTCCTTCAAGAATGTCGAGACATGTATCGCAATGTCACCACTATCTTTGCAGACGAAGAGGTTCACAATTTTGGAAAACTTCTCCTATCCTTAATTTTCATCAATGCCTTAGGGGGATCCATCTCTGGGATCTACAATTTGCAACTGCTTCACTCTCCCTTCTTTCATTTGAGCTTCAGCCAATCTCTCTTGATTTTAGAAGCTGTAACGATCTTAAGTATGGTCTGGGCTAGCCTGACACCCCATGACTATTTTTCCAAGCAATCGCTCCATCATATCCTACTGTGGATTGCAAGTGGCCTGAGCATCCTTGGCCTCACAAATATTTTGGTACGCTGGGATATCCTTTCCCTTTTACTCATCACTTTCCTCAGTTATCTTGTTGCAAAAATAAATCCAAAAGTTTCCAGTCTTTTAATGAGCAAACTGCCAGCTGAAAAATTAGCTTCTACCTCTAGCTTTTTGGGACTGATGGTAAGCTTTGCCATGCCACTTGGAACAGCCCTTTTCTCTAGCTTAGCTATCTGGAACCTCTCTCTTGCTTGGGGAATATTTGCCTTCCTTGGTTTCGGTACTGTCCTCTTATCAAGCAAATAAAAAATCCACCGTCCGGTGGATTCAAATTGAAGACAAAGTCATCCTTAAAACTTTCCTTAGGTGAGTACGGACGTCAGCGAACTTCATCGAAGTTCCATGACTTAGTTTTGGACCTAAGGTTCCAAAACTCCCGAGTGCTTGAAACGTAGTGTTTCAAGCACTTTTTCTCACGGCGGAAAGTTTCAATAGATGACTGAATCATTCTAACGAATAAATTTCTTTCATTTTTATAGAATTTATTAGATTTGTAAAGAAAAACAGTTTTCTCACACTCTCAATCTTACTAATTGTAGATTTGCTTTACATTCTTCTTAGTCTTTCCACCCGCTCTGCAATCGGTGGGTGGGTATAAAAGAGCTTTTGAAAACCTGATTCTTTTTTTGGATCGTTGATAAAGAGAGCGCTACTAGCACTATCGACTTCTCGTTGCATGGGCGCACTATGATCCAGTTTCAAAAGAGCATTGATCATCCCTTGAGGATTCCGTGTCAATTCGACACTGGAAGCATCTGCTAGGAACTCCCTTTGACGAGAAATAGCTAACTGCACCAAGGTCGCCGCTAAAGGAGCTAGAACGATGGCAATCAAGGAAAGGATCAGAACAATAATTTCTAAACCACTTCCACCTTCTCGATCATCATCCCGTCTACGGCCACCGCCCCACCACATCATCCGGCCTCCGATACTAGAGAGCATCGTGATGGCACTGGCTAAGGCCACTGCAATGGTAGAGATGCGGATATCGTAATTGCGAATATGGCTAACTTCGTGTCCAATGACTGCTTCTAATTCCTCCCGATTCATCACAGCTAAAAGACCTGTCGTTGCTGCAACAGCAGCATTTTGAGGATTGGATCCTGTCGCAAATGCATTCATGGATGGATCATCTACAATATAGACACGGGGCATGGGAATCTGAGCCACCATAGCCATATCTTGCACAATGTGGTAGAGTTGAGGGGCTTGATCCTCAGTTACCTCACGCGCTCCATTCATTCGCATGACGACCTCAGTCGATTGAAAGATCATGCTAAAAGCATAGATGCCACCAATAATCAAAGCAAGGATAACGCCACCAAGTGAGGAGCCTAACCAGAGATAGCCAACGGCTGCTCCGATTAGAGCCAAGAGTATGAAAAAAGCAATAAGGAGAATCCAGGTTCTCCTTTTATTGCTTGCAATTTGGTCAAACAGCATATTAGTCTCCTAATCCGCTAAAGTCCACCTTTGGTACTGCTTTTTCTTCTTCAGGCACTTGAAGGAATTCGGCTTGTTTAAAGCCAAACATTCCAGCAATCACATTTGTTGGGAAAGTCTCCAATTTCACATTGTAGTTGCTTGTCACACTGTTATACAATTGACGGGCATAAGAAATTTTATTTTCTGTATTGGTCAATTCTTCTTGCAATTGCATGAAGTTGGTGTTAGCTTTCAAGTCTGGGTAGTTTTCCGCAACCGCAAAGATGCCTGCTACTTGACGTGAAAGAGCATCACTGGCTGCCATTGCTTCTGCAGGTGAAGATGCTTGAGCAACTTGTTGACGAAGTTGAGTGACCTTAGCAAGAGTATCTCCTTCGTACTTGGCATACCCTTTAACCGTTTCGATCAAGTTTGGAATCAAGTCATTCCGACGTTTCAATTGCACATCGATTTGACTCCAAGCTTCGCGAGTCTGCATCCGACTTTTGACCAAGCCGTTGTATACTCCAACGACCAAAAATGCGAGGACCACTAAGATCCCAAGAATAATCCAAATCATTTTATTGAATTCCTTTCATTTCTTTCTACCAGTATATCAAATTTCCCTTATTTTGTGGTAAAATTATCTTATGAAACCAGAAGAATTTTATGCCCATTTAGCCGACCTCGGCTTCCCATTAACTGATCGACAAAAAGAACAATACGAACGCTATTTCGAGCTCCTCGTAGAATGGAATGAGAAAATTAATCTCACCGCTATCACCGATAAAGACGAAGTCTATCTCAAGCATTTTTATGATTCTATCGCGCCTATTTTGCAGGGCTTAATTGAAAATCAACCTATCCGTCTTTTGGATATCGGAGCTGGTGCTGGCTTTCCCAGCCTTCCTATGAAGATTCTTTTCCCTGAACTGGATGTGACCATCATTGATTCTCTCAATAAGCGGATTAACTTTCTCCACCTGCTGGCTGAAGAGTTAGGCTTGAGCGGGGTTCATTTCTATCATGGACGGGCTGAGGATTTCGCACAAGACAAGGCCTTCCGTGCTCAATTTGACCTTGTGACCGCTCGTGCGGTTGCCCGCATGCAGGTCCTTTCTGAACTGACCATTCCCTATCTGAAAGTTGGAGGACGACTCCTCGCACTTAAAGCTAGCAATGCTCCAGAAGAGTTGGAAGAAGCAAAAAATGCCCTCAACATCCTTTTTAGCAAGGTCGAAAACAATCTACAGTATGAATTGCCAAATGGAGATCCTCGTTACATCACTGTTGTGGAGAAGAAAAAAGAAACTCCTAATAAATATCCAAGAAAAGCTGGCATGCCCAATAAGCGGCCATTGTAGTAAGATACAAAGGGCTAAGCGGATAAAGTCAAAATAGGGAATTCGACGCAGAATCCAAATGATTCTAGGAGGATTCATCTTTTTGACACAATCCGCAGCCCGTGTTCATTTCAATAAGATACAAAGGGACAAGCGGATAAAGTCAAATAAGGAGTAGGACATGTTCCCTACTCCTTTTTAGTTTTGTGCGAGTTCTGCTCTTAGTACTTGGTACTGTTCCTGAGTCAGATGAACTCCCCTAGTCGCCACAACCTTGCTTGCTAAACGGTTAGCAAAGATTAAGGCATCCTCTACATCTACCCCTTGCAAGGATGCTGCTAAAAAGGCTCCCAGATGACTGTCTCCTGCTCCTACGGTATCAAGAACTTCTGTCGGAAATCCGATAGCCTCATACCAGCTACCATCGTAAGCGATAGCTCCTTTTTCTCCTAAAGTGACGGTGACTAACTGCCCTGTTCTCTGGTAAAGGATCTTAACTGCTTCAGCAATCTCTTCACAAGCTGAAAAAGCCCTGGCTTCTGCCTCATTGAGATGGAGGATGGGTTGGAGGTCATAAATTGCTTCCAGTCGGTCCTTGGGAATCAAGAGGCCGCGAGGCCCTGGTGCAAAGATAACTTGGCCTTCAAGTTTTGACACAGCTTGAATGAGTTCCATCCCGGTCGGTTCTTCTACTTCGAGGCCACAGAGATAAATAGCGTCATAACTTTCCTGCTCCAGAGACTGTAGCCATTCCTTCTGAAAACCATATTCCACTCCATGATCTGATAAAAAGGTTCGTTCGCCATCCGACTCAATGAAACAATAGCAGCAACCATTCGCTCCTGTTACTGAAATAGGGGTTTGGATACCCAACTTTTCTAGTTCTGCCTTGACAAAATCCCCGTAGACACCCGTCCCCACTGGCGAGATGAAGTCAACCTTTTGACCTAAAGCATGAAGTACGGAGACGACATTAAAGGCACACCCTCCAAGAGACCAAGTCTGCTCATGGATATGGGCGTCCCCTTCCCTACTTGGTAGACGATCAAGATAAACCATAATATCACAAACAGTGGATCCAATCACTAAGGCTTTTGACATGGATATTCTCCTCCTATTTTCTATCCTCAACATGGAAAAATAACCAGCACTAGACAGAGCTGGTTAGTAAAACTAGTCACCCCGATAGACCGGTTGAGGGCCAAAGGTTTGGGAAACTGGCATGATTTCAATCCGATTGACATTGACATGCTTGGGTTGTTGAATGAGCCAAGACACCGTATTGGCTATATCTTCAGGTTGAATAGCATGAGCGTCTCGATAGAGAGCTTCTACCCGTTTTTCATCCCCTTTAAAGCGAACCGATGAGAACTCGGTCCCTTCACAGAGACCTGGTTCAATATTGGTCACCCGAATTTGTTTTCCAGCCAGGTCGGCACGTAGGTTTAAAGAGAACTGTTTAACGAAGGCCTTGGAAGCACCATAAACATTGGCCCCTGGGTAGGGAACCGTCCCAGCAGTCGACCCCATATTGATGACATACCCATCATTTCTTTCCACCATCTGGGGGAGGATTTGCCGGGTCAAATAGGTCAGACCGATGATATTGGTTTGGATCATGGTCAACCAATCTGCAGTCTCTGCTTTCTGAGCTGGAGCGAGGCCTAGGGCCAAGCCAGCATTATTAACCAAGACATCAATCTGCTCCCAATCTGCTGGTAAACTGGAAAGTGCCTGATCCACCTGAGTGAGATCTGTTACATCCATTTGAAGAGGATAAAAGGCTTCTCCCAACTCTTCGTGAAGGGCCTGTAATTTTTCAATGCGTCTAGCCGCACCAATCACTCGATGTCCATCGGCAACTAAGCGTTGACAAATAGCTTGACCAAAGCCAGCTGAAGCTCCTGTTACTAAAATTGTTTCTGCCATTTTCTTACCTCCAAGGATTATAGAAGCGACCTTGGTTCACCCAAATCAAGACCAAACTCAGGACTACCATCAGAGCGGACCCTAGAATAATCAGACGATCACGAGTCGTCATCTCCTGATAGGTGTACCAGGTCCGTTTTTTATTTTTCCCAAAGCGACGCAGTTCCATGGCTGTAGAAATCGTTTCAATCCGCTCCAGAGAACTAAAAATCAAGGGAGAAATCATCTGAAGATTTCCCTTCACCCGCTGGACAAAGTTGGCCTTTTTGGACAACTCCAACCCTCTTGCTTCTTGGGAGAGCTTGATAATCTGGTATTCCTCCTGCACATCTGGAATATAGCGCAGAGTCAAGCTCACTGAATAAGCAATCTTGTAGGACACCCCAATCTGATTAAGACTCGAAGCGAATTGACTAGGATGGGTGGTCAATAGGAAAATAAGAGCCAGCGGAATGGTACACACATACTTCAAAGCTAGGTTGAAAAGATAAAACAACTCTTGAGCTGTGATGCTATATGCCCCTAAACCATCTAGAAGAACTGTTTTTGCTCCATAGATTTCTACCCCATATTGAGGGGCAAAAAGATAGACCATCAAGACATTGAGAAGAGCAAAGACCAGGGCAAAACTAAGAATAAAAGAGATGTCTTTCAAACGAATGCCTGAGGTCGCAAATAAGGCGAGGGCACCTAGACCAATGACCAATAACAGGCGGGTATCGTAACTCAACATGGCCGCTAATGATACCAACAATAAAAATAGGAGTTTGCTAGCGCCTGAGAGGCGATGCAGAAAGCTGGTTCCGGCATGGTAGCCGACTAAGCGATTATTCATGACCTACCCCCTTCTGATTCATATAAAACTGGGTCAAGGCAAGCGGATCGACACCAAGTCGATTTGCCAAGGCGAAAATAGACGTTTCTTTCAAATTAGCCCGTCTTAAAATTTCTGGTTGGGTCAAGAGCTCTGCCGGCGTCAAATCTGCCAAAATTTGCCCATCCGTCACCACGATCGCTCGATCGGAATAATCCAGCATCAGTTGCATATCATGGGTAATCATGACAATGGTATGCCCCTTTTGCTGGAGTTCATCAAGGAAATCCATAATTTCTGTATAGTTTCGTTGATCCTGGCCTGCCGTCGGTTCATCCAGTACCAAAACCTCAGGCCCCAGTACTAAAATCGAAGCGATGGTCACCCGCTTTTTCTGGCCATAGGATAGAGCAGAAATCGGCCACTTACGAAACTCATAGAGACCACAGGTTTTCAAGGCTTGATGGACACGATTTTCAATCTGGTCCTCTGGGACATTTCTCAAGCGAAGACCGAGAGCTACCTCATCAAACACCATGGTCGATGAAATCATCTGGTTAGGATTTTGCAGGACATAACCTACTCGCTCTGCTCGCTCCTTGACACTATCACCCTTGATATCCTCTCCCTTTGAGAAATAGGTTCCTTCCGTCTGGATGAAGCCACAAATCGCCTTAGCAAGGGTAGATTTTCCAGCCCCATTTTTACCAACAATCGCTAGCCGTTGGCCTTTTGGAACGGTTAAAGAAAGATCTTTAAGAATAGGCTGGCCTTCTTGATAGGCAAAATTCAAATGACCAAGCTCTAAAATTGCTTCTGCCTCTGCACCTTTTTCAAAATGTGGAGTTGGAATTTCCACTGATAAATCTTCAAGTGGTATTTTTTCCACCTTGTCCAAATTCGGTAGCTTGCTGATATCCTGGCCTAACTGGCGAAGGGTTGTTAAATAGAGGGGCTCCCGAATCCCATTTTCAGCCAGCAGTGTCGTTCTCAACAACTCATCTGGCTCCCCATTAAAGAGGACTTGCCCTTGATTGATCAAGATGACCCGATCGATAGGACGATAGAGCACATCCTCCAAACGGTGTTCGATGATAATGGTTGTTGTCCCTTGCTCTTCATGAATTTGATCGATTAGATCAATGATATCCTGACCCGACTTGGGATCTAGATTAGCTAGTGGCTCATCAAAGAGCAGGATCGGACTTTCGTCGATCAGGACACCCGCCAAGCTCACCCGCTGTTTTTGCCCACCGGATAAATCTTGAGGCCGATGGTCCAAGAGCTTGCTCAAATCTAAGCGCTCCGCCCAGGTGTGAACCCGAGATTTCATGCTATCCAGCTCCACCATATCGTTTTCAAGAGCAAAAGCCAAGTCTTCTGCTACACTAAGACCGATAAACTGGCCATCCGTATCCTGTAAAACCGTACTGACCAAGTGAGATTTTTCGTAAATACTATGATCAAAGGCTTCTGTCCCTTGAATGAGAAATTGCCCACTACTGGTTCCCTTATAGATATTGGGAATAATCCCGTTTAGACACTGACCAATCGTTGACTTACCAGAGCCAGATGGTCCCACAATCAGGACCTTTTCTCCCTCATAAATGGTCAGGTTAATCCCTTTTAAGGTTGGCTCAGACTGGGCCTTATACTGGAAGGAAAAATCCTTCAATTCAATGATTGCTTCTTTCATTTAGTTTGCCTTTTCCCATAAGAGCGCAAATTGCATTGCCAACTCTGCGATTCGATCCTTACTATCTAAGTCCTCATGACTGGATAAGGTTCGGATATCCCATTTTTCTTCCGAGAGGTGATCCGCCGCATAGAAGAAATGGCAGAGAGCAAAGTCTCGAAAAGTTGCTAGGGCCGCCACTGCAGAACACTCCATATCGACACAGATGGCTCCTGCTTCCTTTCGACGCTTCATCTTGTCGATGGTTTCTCGATAGGGAGCATCTGTCGTCCACACTTTTCCCAACTGATAGGAAACCTTGTGACTATCCAGAAAAGATTGGAAGAGAGGAAGGACTCCCTTGTTCACTTCCACTTCATCACTGGCCGGAAGATAGTGGTAACTGGTTCCCTCGTCTCGAAGGGCAGCTGTCGGAATGATGATGGAGGTCGCCTCGATATCTTGGTCCAAAACCCCACAAGTTCCAAAGAGAACGAGTTTTTCCATCCCAAATTGAATCAAATCCTCTATAATTCCCACACAGGAAGCAGCCCCAACAGGCGCATTAAAGACCGCAATTTGTTGGTCTCCAATCGTAATCCCATAGACAATGACTTCAAAGTTAGCCATGGAGGTTCTTGTGATCACCTCATGATTGTAATTCTCAAGCAAGCGCGCAAAGGTCACTCTTGAAAAGCAAGAGATGGCTACTTTAGGAAATCCTTCAATTGGACCGTGCAGGTCTTGTGGATTGATAATCGCCTGTCGATTGGCATCAAATTCTTCTAACAGCATCTCTTGCTCCTCTTTCATTTATTCTACTTCTAGTCCTCTATTATACCACAAAACCGGCTTCTTTCCTTCTAACAAAGGAGCAAGAAGCCCCACTTGTTCGCCTTTTGTGGTAGGAAACAATACAATTTTCTTCCAAAAGAAAATGAAGAGGGATCACTCAATCACTACGTCAATTGTCGACCTCTTGCCTGATACAATCATGTCACTCTTACTAACCCTCCCTCGCTCTCTCATTTCTAGGCTCGGGAAAAATTCGTTTACAAAACGGCCTCGCTCTCTCATTTCTAGGCTCGGGAAAAATTCGTTTACAAAACGAATTTTTTCTGCTATACTTCTTAGAAGCAAAGGTTTTTAATGTCATCCCGTGAGGTGACAAAGACACAGAATATGAACAATCTGAGGGCCCTTGCTATTCAAAAAAATCATGGGCTCTTTTTTGGTGCCCAAAAGTGAGGTTATTATGAAAGAAGAATCAACTGTTGATTTGCTCCTGGATGTCGACCAAAATCCGGCACCCCTAAAAGGAATCTTATTAAGTTTCCAACACGTTTTTGCCATGTTTGGGGCAACCATCCTGGTACCACTCATCTTAGGCATGCCCGTATCTGTTGCCCTCTTTGCATCAGGTGTTGGGACACTGATCTATATGACTTGTACCGGATTTAAAGTCCCTGTCTACCTCGGCTCTTCCTTCGCCTTCATCACAGCCATGGCTCTGGCGATGAAGGAAATGGGCGGAAAAGTCGATGCGGCCCAAACTGGGGTTATCCTGACTGGTCTGATCTACGTGCTTGTCGCAGCAGGTGTTAAAGTTGCTGGCACTCGCTGGATTGACAAATTGCTTCCTGCAGTTGTCATTGGACCTATGATCATCGTTATTGGTTTAGGTCTTGCAGGATCAGCTGTTAAGAACGCTGGTTTTGTTGAAGGAGGAGACTGGAAAAACGCCCTTGTCGCTGTCGTGACCTTCCTAATCGCTGCCTTCATCAACACCAAAGGAAAAGGCTTCTTCAAAATTATTCCTTTCCTCTTTGCCATTATCGGTGGCTATGTCTTCGCAGTCTGCTTGGGCTTGGTTGACTTCAAACCAGTCCTCAAAGCTAACTGGTTTGAGATTCCTGGCTTCTATCTTCCTTTCAATACAGGTGGTGCCTTCAAACAATACAACTTGTACTTTGGTCCTGAAACTATCGCCATCTTGCCAATCGCTATCGTAACGATTTCAGAACATATCGGTGACCATACGGTGCTTAGCCAAATCTGTGGCCGTCAATTCTTGAAACAACCTGGACTTCATCGTACCCTTCTTGGTGACGGGATTGCAACTTCTGTATCGGCCTTTCTTGGTGGTCCAGCTAATACCACTTATGGAGAAAATACAGGAGTGATTGGGATGACTCGTATTGCTTCTGTTTCCGTTATCCGAAATGCTGCCTTGATCGCTCTTTCTTTGAGCTTCTTTGGTAAATTTACTGCTCTCATTTCTACCATTCCAAACTCTGTTCTCGGTGGGATGTCCATCCTTCTCTACGGGGTGATCGCAAGTAACGGTTTGAAAGTCTTAATCAAAGAACGCGTTGACTTCAGCTTGATGCGCAACCTAATTATTGCAAGTGCCATGTTGGTTCTTGGACTTGGTGGAGCAACACTGAAACTCGGTCCAGTGACCCTGGCAGGAACAGCTCTCTCAGCTATGACAGGAATCATCCTCAACTTGATCTTGCCACACGAATCAAACTAACAAAAAAAGTTCTCAGAATTGAGAACTTTTTTTATTCGAGTTGGGCCAATTGCAACAAGCGTTCCTTGGACAATTTTTTGATTTCAATTTGATTGGCATCCAATAATTCAAATTCACTTGAGTCCAAAGCATCCAGTAGAGCTTCTAAATTCACAGCTGCCACCGGCTTATAACTCTCTGGCATATCGAGATTCCCAGTGATTTCCACTAAGTTCACTTTCCAGTCGATGACCTCATCCATATTGACCTTCTCTACAAACTCTGCAGGCACAAAAGGCACACGTGGCAAAACGGTATCCGTATCTTCTGTTAGACTGTAACTGCCAATGATGCCTCCCGTTTCGTTCTGACGGTAGAAACGGACTTGACTAAAGAAAGCGGAGCTGTATTGTACCTTTTTAACCACTTGACTGAACTCCTCTAAAGGTTGAGGAGAATCTAAGATTTTACGGAGGAGCTCACGATCTAAGATAACAGGATGAGCAAATCCTTGAAGCTGGTATTGATGAAGGTCAGGGTCTTTTTCTAGATTCTGTAAATTCTTCAACAAATAGGTCTCATAGTCAAAAGAGAAAATAGAATCTGCGTCATAGCTGGTCCCCAAATTATCGTGAATCTCATTTCCCAACTGGCGAGCAAGGGCACTGAGCCATTCTAAAATGAGTCGCCAATCTTCAAGGGTTGCAAAATCTGCAAGGATGAACTGATAAGCATGCTCTTGATCCAGATAACGAAGGATGATTGGCAAACAGCTCTTTCCATAGCGGATACACAGCATAGCTGGAAAATCTTTGAGAGAGCGACTAAGCATGGCTTCCTCAAAACTGTAGGTAAGTACTCCCTCCACCAAATTTAATACATCTTTAGCCGGCATCACTTTTTGATAACCAAACATACTCTTTTTATTTCGAATTGAAAACACAACTGACATTTGTTTTCTCCTTTATGTAATCGCTTACCAAATTATAGCACAAATTTTCATGATTTTCCATATAAAAAAACAGCCAAAGGGCTGTTTTTACCTTATGCAGGTTCTCCATCAAGCGTCTCACCGATAACTGCCAAACGCTCGCTAACTTCTGCTTGTGACATCTTGTGTTCTTCAACATAACGATTGCGTGGGTGAACACGACACTCGTGTGAGCAACCACGGAGGTACTTGTCTTCGTTCTCTTCTGAAGTCAAAATCCGACGGTTACAGAAAGGATTTCCACAGTTGACATAGCGTTCGCAAGGTTTACCATCGAACCAGTCTTTTCCGACAACGCTTGGATCGACATGGTTGATATCAACCGCAATGCGCTCGTCAAAGACATACATCTTCCCATCCCACAGTTCTCCTTGAACTTCTGGATCTTTTCCGTAAGTTGCGATACCACCGTGCAATTGGCCGACATCTTTGTAGCCTTCACGGACCATCCAGCCTGAGAATTTCTCACAGCGGACACCACCCGTACAGTATACTACAACCCGTTTGTCCATGAATTTTTCTTTGTTATCACGAACCCATTGTGGCAACTCGCGGAAGTTGCGAATATCTGGACGGATAGCCCCACGGAAGTGTCCAAGGTCGTACTCGTAGTCGTTACGAGTATCAAGGACAACGGTATCTTCGTCTAGAAGAGCTTCTTTAAACTCTTTTGGAGACAAGTAAGCACCTGTTGTTTCAAGGGGGTTGATGTCCTCATCAAAGTTTTCATCCTCTAACCCAAGGTGAACGATTTCTTTTTTGTAGCGAACAAACATCTTCTTGAAAGCTTGCTCTTCTTCCTCATCCATCTTGAACCAGAGGTCTTCCATACCTGGAAGGCTGTGAACATAGTCCATGTACTTTTGCGTAGTTTCGTAGTCGCCAGAAACAGTTCCGTTAATCCCTTCGTCAGCGACTAGGATACGCCCTTTGAGGCCAATCGACTTACAGAAAGCCAAGTGGTCTGCCGCAAATTGTTCTGCGTTTTCGATGGGAACATATTTATAGTAAAGTAAGACACGAATAGGTTTTGCCATAAGATTCTCTTTTCTAAGATTAAATTATCAGAATTTTTCATTCAACTATACCAGTATACTCTCCCAAGAAAACGAATGCAATTTATTTGACCGAAAAATAAAAGCCTGGGACTCCAGACTTTTATTCAAATTCTTTAAAAACTTTTTAGGCTACCCCCTTAGTCCTCTAATTCTGCCTCGATCTTCTTCTGTTTTTTCCGATTGATGAAGGCGAGTGGTTTTTCTAACAGATAAGTCAGAAAGGCAAAGATTAGAATGGCAAGAACGATTTTGAGCAGATACTTGGGACTAAGCATAAAGCTCATCGTTTCCCGCTTTCCAATCACATCCGTTGCGACCACAAATAAGGCAAATAAGATACCTGAGCCAATGCGACTGAACCAGCTGTCTGTTTCTAACATATCTCGAACATCAATCCCAGAACTAATCCTTCTGACAAGGGCATAAGCTCCCATGGCAATCAAGAGAATGAGCTCTGGTATATAGGCTAGTAGGTCCAAGTCCAGGATACTAGCTTTCACAAAGGCGGATACTGCAATAAAGCAGGTCATTCCAAGAACAAGTTCCCCCGCAATTTTTCCATCAATCAGCATGGTCCGTTCATCTTTTACAATTGGTTCTTTCTTTTGTTTCATATGATTCCTCTTTCTATTGTTAAAAACTGTTACTCCCAGAACAGTTGATCCAGTGTCTTATCCAATGTCTTACAAATGGCCAGGCAGAGGCTGAGGGTTGGATTGTATTTCCCTGCCTCAATCAGGCCAATGGTCTGGCGGGTCACCCCGATGGCATCTGCAAGATCCCCCTGGGTCATATCGTGCTCGACCCGGGCCATTTTTAATTTGAGATTTTTCGCCACAGGCTTTTCCTTTCTTGTTTTTATAGCTCTATTATACACTATATTTTATATTTTGCAATATATATTTTACATTTTGTAAAAAATATTTTCGATACACAAAAAAAAGCCTGGATTCCCAGGCTTTTTTTCTTATTTTCTATTAATCTTTAGACAAACTTCCATCTTTTGTTTGGGTACGAGCATAGGCAATCAAGAGGAGTGAACCTGCAATAGCTACCACTAAAGCATTGACAGAACCCGCAACAACACCTTGTAAGAAGACTTTATTTGGATTATCGTGGTAGATCAAGACATCCCCAACCGGAGCAATCAATCCCCAAATAAGCAAGTTGGCAATGACTTGCACAACGTTAAAAACGATCAATTCTTTCTTGGTCACTTCTCCTTTGAGGTCACCGATTTGTTTGCGGAACAAACCAACAAAGAGACCAAACAAGCCACTAGAAATGATCCAAGTCCACCAAAGACCACCTGACATAGCGTCCTTAATAGCATGACCAATCACGCCCATCAAGAAACCAACAATCGGACCAAAGATCACACTAAAGAGAGCTTGAAGAGCAAACTGCAACTGAATGCTCGTATTTGGAGCTGGCGCCGGAATTGGAATCATCGCAATGACCACAAAGAGGGCTGCTCCAACCCCAATGGCTACAACATCCTTAATTGAAAAAGCTTGTTTTTGTTTCATATTATATCTCCTATTAATTTTCTATTTTTCTAATCTCAATATGCCAAGAAGCCCCAACTCCTACATTATAGGCCTTGGCAAAAGATCCCTGGTTGATGGCAAGACCAACACGGTAGAGGGAATTGATATAAAGGATTGGCTGGCCAATCCGCACATCGGCGAAGGACTTGCCATAGGTCACTTGGTTTTGGTAAACCAGCATGTCATTGTTATAGATGGTTACTTCAAAGCGTTCCCCAAATTCGGGTTCCAAATGATTAAACTCTTCCCGAGTAATCGAGGTCCAAAGAGAACCAAAACGTACATCCAAGATGTCAACGGCTCCTTTGACAAGATTATTCTCTATAACAGTTTCCACCACTGGGATTTCTACAATGTGTTCGACACTGAGCTCTGGACCCACTTCCTCAAAGCTGATATGCCCACTGGCCAACTTAGCTCCTGTATAGGCATAGACATCACGCCCGTGGAAGGTATAAGAAAATTCAGTATTGGCCCGACGGTTTTTGACCTCTGAAATCTCACGAATGGCAACGATCCCTACATGTTTCTTGATAAAAGATAGGGTTCCATTATCCGGAGTAACAATGTATTGATTCTTCGCTGTTTTAGCTACGACGCTCTTTCGTTTAGAGCCGACACCCGGATCAACGACCGAAACAAAGGTCGTTCCTTCTGGCCAGTAATCCACCGTTTGAAAGAGGCGGTAACTTCCTTCAAAGATATTATAAGGTGTGATGTCATGGGTCAAGTGGTGAATCTTGAGGGTTGGTGATTCTTCTAAAGCAACCCCGATCATAGCAGAGACAGCCCCATCTACCAGACCAAAATCTGACTGAAGGACTAGTAAATTATTGTGCATATTTCTTCTCCATCTCTTATTTTCTATCTAGCTTTTGATAGACCAATTGTCCAAGAAGATAACCTAGTAGAGCTCCAAGAAGAAGGGTCAATAAAAACCAGCTTACTGTCTCTATATTCGACGGTACCATAACGCGTTCAATATAATCCATCGCTTTCCCACGTGCTAGTAAAGAAGCACGGTAACTAGCCGGTTGAATCCACATCATCAGAATGGGCCCTGTCGTCGTAAAGGAAAAGAGGAGGAAAGAAAGCGCATTGCCTACCTTCGACTGGTAGTGTCCACGGGCTGCGACCAATTCGGCCAAAAGACCTCCAATAACAGCAAGAAGAAAGGCTCCAGCCCCATGATGGGTGAAAAGGAAAAAGGCACCAATCACAAGAGCGACTATTAGAATGGCTCCTGTTCGTTGAATTTTTTCAACATAGACTCGATAGATCCCTCCACCCACTAGGGCGGAGAAAGCTGGAGCATAAAACATATTTCCTCGATTGTCTACCAGACTTCCAAGTAGGACGCCTAAGCCAATGGCAAGAAAGTACAGGCCTGCAAAGGCTGCAACCTGCTTAAACTGATGTTTCTGTATCATTTTATATACCTTACCCATCCTCACCGGTGACTAATTTTCTTGGTCAAGAAATCACCAATAAATTGAATAAAGAAAATCAACAGCAGAATCAAGAAGGTTGCTAGTAAGGTGACATCATTATTAAAGCGTTGGTAACCATAAGAAATAGCGACATTTCCTAGACCTCCCGCTCCAATCGCTCCCGCCATAGCTGTTTCACCAACCAAGGAAATGAGGGTCACGGTTGTGACGCGAATCAAATCAGGAAGTCCTTCACGAAGATAGACACCAACAATATCCCAGAAGGTTGCACCACTTGCTTGGGCCGCTTCAATCACACCTCGGTCAAGCTCAGATAAAACGACTTGAACTTGGCGGGCAAAGAAAGGAAAGACAGCTAAAGATAGGGGAACTAAGGCTGCCGTAGGACCAATCCCAGTTCCGACAATCATACGAGTAAAGGGATTAATCAAGGCTAGCAAGATGATAAAAGGAATCGCACGGAAGATGGAAGTGATTTTATCCAAGATATGGAAAACCAATTTATTCTCGATAATCCCACCAGGTGCTGTCAAGACCAGTAATAAACCTGCAATTAAGCCCAATAAACCACCAATCACAAAAGAGATAAAGGTCATGTAAAGGGTCAGATAAATCGCTGTCCCCCATCCAGCTTGGCCACTCCAGCCCATCCGATAAACATTTGGTAGATAGGTTTGAATAAAGTCAATCATGCATTACTCCCTTCTTTTAAGACACGCACAGAAACACCAGCTGCTTGTAAATCCCGCTGTGCTGCAGATAGATTCGTTGCTTCCCCAGTTAGGATAACAACCAATTCACCAACAGGGGTATGATCCAAAATTTCAATATTTCCGTGTAGAATATTTGCAGACACTTGGTACTGTTTATAAATATCGTTAATAATCGCTGTGTCTGTCACCGAACCAGAATATTTCAAATGGGCTAAAACAGAATCAGCTGGCAATTGCTTAACAATTTGTTGCTGGTTGATTTTCACCATGGCTTCATCGATTCCTGTTGCTGTTGTGATGAAGTCTTGCGTCAATTCATTCTTAGGATTAGAGAAGATATCTAAAACAGAACCTTCTTCAATCAATTCACCATTTTGCATGACAGCCACTCGATTGGCAATGTCTTTAACGATCTGCATTTCATGGGTAATCAAGACCACTGTCAAGCCCAACTTCTGATTCAGCTCTTGCAGAAGAGCAAGGATTTGTTTGGTCGTTTTTGGATCTAGGGCGGATGTTGATTCGTCAGAAATCAAAATCTTTGGATCGTTGGCGAGCGCACGCGCAATCGCCACCCGTTGTTTTTGTCCACCTGACAATTGAGCAGGATAGTTGTCCGCCCGATCTGACAGTCCAACTAGCTCCAACAACTTGGCTACTTTTTCAGCCTTTTGCTCTTTAGATAAGTCTGAATGTTTGAGGGCAAAAGCCACGTTTTCAGCAGCGGTCATTTGGGCCATTAGATTGAAATGTTGGAAAATCATACCAATGTCCCGACGTTTTTGGCGTAAAGCAGCCGCATTTAGGGTCACCTGATCTTGATAGATGACATCCCCATCTACGGTGATCGTTCCTGCTGACGGTACTTGCAAGAGATTGATGACCCGTACAAGAGTTGATTTCCCTGCTCCAGAATAACCAACAATCCCGTAAATATCCCCTTCATTGATATGAATGGTCACATCCTTCACGGCTACAATTTCCCGTTTTTTCTGATGAAAGGTAACATCGATATGGTCCAATTTGATAATTTCTTTACTCATAACTTGTGATTAACTCCTTAATTAATTCAATATGGGTATAGTAGTCAGCAATTTTCACATTCTCATCCCCACCATGATCTCGACTATTGGCATTTCCGATTCCAAAGGCAGCCATAGGAACTTGCAAGGCCTCAAAGACCGTATGCATGGGACCAGTGCCTGCAGTTGTTGGAAGGACACAGACCCCTTCTGGATAAAAGCGTTTGGCCAGATCAATGACATTGAGAATGGAAGGCGCACTCATATCGCTCCGATAACTCATTTCCCCTAGTGTATAGACGAGATCAATCTTCTCAAAGCCATTTTTATCCAACTGAGCACGAATCAATTCTAAGACTTGTTTGGGTTCCAAGCCAGGCACCAACCGAACTTCCATCTTGGCTCGAGCTTCTGCAGGTAGAATGGTTTTGACTCCTTGACCCTGATAGCCTGTCCCCAAGCCTTCAATGTTCATAGCTGGTTCAAAATAAAATCGTTTCAAGAACTCACTGCGTTCCTCTTTCAAGATAGGCAATTGGAGATTGTAAATCTCAGTCACATCGTTTGCTGTCTTATTGGCATAACGGTCAATCAAGGCCAATTCCCGCTCGTTAGGCTCCTCAATCAAATCATAGAGGCCATCCACCAAGATGCGACCGTCTTTATCTCGAAGGCTGGACAAAGCATTGAGCAGATACCAGGATGCTGACTCCACCACCCCACCATAGCTGGAATGGATATCCACATCTGCACTTTTGACCACCATGTCAAAGGTAACAATCCCCTTGTTTCCACCTGAGATTTCCAGTTCCCCTTGTTGGTTACGGGTCCCTTGTTCCCAGACTAAGAGGTCTGCCCCACGCAAGTGTTTTTTGTGCTTAGCTAGATACTTGTCCAGATCTGTTGAGGCAGATTCTTCTGCTCCTTCGATGATAAAGGTAATGTTAACCGGAAGGTCACCATTCTCACGGATATATTTTCGAATAGCCGTCAAGCGTGCGGTAATATGCCCCTTGTCGTCATCTACCCCTCGACCATACATGGTCCCATAATGGACCGAAAGCGTGAAGGGATCACTTGTCCAAGACTGGTCGCCATCTGCTGGAACTGTATCGTAATGGTTGTAGAAAATGATGGTCTTCGCATCCGGATTGGGTGAAACAAATTTAGCAATAACAAATGGCGCTGTATAACTGTCATCAACAGTTACCTTAGCCCCTGCAGCTGTGAAGATTTCTCCCAAGTAGGTTGCCACTTCTTTTAGACCAATCTGCTGGGCAAAGATGGAGCGCTTGGAGATGAGAGTTCTTAGGACTTCAAAATAATGCTGAGCGACCTCATCGATTTCAAATTTGCGTATTTGTTCTGTCTCTCTTGGATTCGACATCATTTCCTCCTACTATACACGATAAGAGGTAGAGAAAATCTTCTCCACCTCTCTATTCATCCTCTTGATTACCAAACTGGTTGGTCCATACCGTCTGAAGATTCTTCAATCACTTTCTTCACATTATCAGTATGGTAAGCTTTAATAATAGCTTCGATTGCTTTCGCTTTATCAGATGATTTCCAATCTTTCTTAGCTGCAATCAAGTTGTACCATTGTTTAGAATTGCTGTTTGCTTTTTCTACAAAGAGAGCTTTCTTGTAATCAATACCTGCTTCACGAACAAAAGTGTTATTGATGATCGCTGCATCAACTGATGGAAGTGAAGAAGCTGTTTGAGAAGCGTCCAACTCAGAAATTGTCAAATTCTTTGGATTGTCTTTGATGTTGCTGATGGTAGCCAATTCCCCATCTTTTGTATCCAACTTGATCAAACCAGCTGATTCTAATACATACAAAGCACGGCTTTCGTTTGTTGGGTCGTTGGGTACTGCAATCGTTCCTTTTTCAGGAATGTCTTTCACATCTGTGTATTTATTTTTCCCATCTTTTGTACCAGAGTAAAGACGGATTGGCGCAATGTAAGTATCTGCAACAGAAACTAGGTCTGCGTTGTTTTCTTTGTTCCAGTTTTCAAGATAGTTGTAATGTTGGAAAGCATTGATATCCACATCGCCATCACGAACAGCTTGGTTTGGTTGAGAATAGTCTGTAAACTCAGTGAATTCCAACTTGATGTTTGCTTTTGCGTCATCCAAGTTCTTTTGCACTTCTTTCCAACGAGCTTCTTCTGTATCGCTTAAGCTCATCACCCCAACTTTAACAGTTGTCACACCATCTTTATCAGATGATTTAGATGATTTTGAAGAACCACATGCTGCTAAAGCAAATGTTGCAACGGTAGCAAGAGCTGCTACTCCAAAAAGTTTTGTTAATTTCATATTCTTTTCTCCTTATGATGTTTTTAAATAACCTTATTTAATATCAGAAGCTTCTGGAAGGAAAGTTCCACCGAAGTACTTCTTAGACAATTTTTCCAGTGTCCCATCTTCGTACAATTCTTTGATCCGTTTGTTGACGAAGGTTTCCAATTCTTTCTCACCTTTAGCAAGGATTGGGTATACGTATGGTTGTTTATCGCTTGGTAGTTCGATGACCTCCAAGTTATCCAAGCCTTGGTCCTTGATGATGGCCTCAACTGTCAAACGTTCAAAAATCTTATAATCTGAACGGCCATCGCTCAAATTAGCCAGAATGGATTGGATGGTACCCTCTGTATATTTGAGCTCTGTTGGATTATCCTTGTGCTCTTCATTGTAGGCTTCCAACTGTTTCGCTGTAGATGTACCTTGGATGACCTCTGTAGACTTGCCACCGATATCATCTAATGACTTGATGCCTGATCCTTTTTTAACCACTAAGACCACTGGGTTCTTTGCGTAAGGATTTGGATACAAGTATTTTTCCGCACGTTTTTCATCGTAGCTAAGGTTGCTGACACCGATTTGGTAACGATCACCGTCTAAGCCTGCAAAGATTGAAGACCACTCCGTCTTATTAAAGTTGACTTCATATTTATCTGATCCTTTGAAGATTTCACGCATGACTTCGATTTCATAACCCGTCAATTCCCCATCCTTATCATAAGTGAAGGGTTTGGTTGTTCCAACCGTAGCGACTTCAATGGTCCGTTTTCCACTTGATTGACTTGATGACTTTGATGAGCAGGCTACCAAAGTCCCAACTGCCGCCAAGCCCACAAGACTCAAACCAACATATTTGATGAATTTATTCAATTTCATTTGTTCTCCTTTTCACTAAAATTGTTTATTCCTCTGTAAAAAAACAGCTTTTTCCATCATATCAAAATTCCTAACTCTTGGGTATTATATTTTCTTTATAGAGGTGATAGGTTTTATCTATCACGTCTCATTTGGTTGAAAATTTTTCCAGCAAAGCGAGGGCATTTTCTACGTAATAGGGAACCGATACTGCAAAAGCAGCATCATCTATGACCATGCTATCATGGTGGAGATCCGGTGCATCCGGTGCACCATTCGATCCAATAAAAGCAAAAACCCCTGGGATTTTCTCCTGATAAAAGGCGAAATCTTCACCCGCTGTCGATGGCTGAGCCTCTACAACTTCTGCAAAAGACTTAGACCAGCGAAAGACTTTTTTAGCCAAGGCCTTATCATTATAGGTGACCGGGGGCGTCTTGCCCCATTCAAACTGGACCATGACTCCTGTACTATTGGAGATTTGCTCAATCACGCGAATGAAATCCGCTTTTAGGCGTTTCTGGAGATCTGGATTAAAGGTTCGAATAGTTCCTTCAAAATAACCAGACTTTGGTAGAACATTCCAGGTTGAACCAGCTTCGATATGGGTCACAGATAGAACGGCTGTCTCAAATGGCGAAACCGTGCGAGAGACCAAGGTCTGCAACTGCTGGACCATACTAGTGATTGCTACAACAGTGTCCAAACCGAGATCCGGCCTGGCAGCATGACTGCTCACCCCAGTGACAGTCACCTTAAATTTTTCAACCCCTGCCATCATAGCTCCTGGGCGCAAGGCCAACTGACCCGCAGGCAAAGACGGCATATTGTGAAAGCCAAGGATAGCCTCTACATCTTCTAGGTGTCCGGTCGCTAATACAGCAGATGCTCCCTCAGAAGTCTCCTCAGCTGGCTGAAAGATGAATCGAATCGTTCCCTTTAAGTCCGCTTCCATACCTTTTAGGACTTCTGCAGCCCCTAAGAGGCTCACCTGGTGGAAGTCATGACCACAGGCATGCATGACACCAGGGTTTTGACTTTGATAGTCGAGACCCGTGTTCTCCTGAATTGGAAGGGCATCAATATCTGCGCGAAGGGCAATGATAGGTTTACCCTGCCCAATTTCAGCAATCAAGCCTGTTTTTAATCCACTGTTTAAAATGCGTACACCAAGCTTTTCCAAATAGGCTTTGAGATAAGCTGTGGTTTGGTATTCTTGTCCAGACAATTCTGGATGCTGATGCACATAATGCCGAATGGGCACTAGATGTTCATAGGAAAATGAAACCATTTCTCGTCCCCTTTCTAGCATAGTTCTATTCTATCACTGTGATCTCTATTCGTCTAATTCCTATTTTTTTCTCTCAGTTATAGCTAGGGACTATATCATTGTTTTCATGACCTCTCCCACCTTTCCTAAAAAGCCGAAGCACAAGAAAAAAACCTTTGAAGAAATCATCTTCAAAGGTCTATTTCTATTAGAATCCATCTACGTTGGTGTAGATCTTTTGAACATCTTCGTCGTCTTCAAGAACACTGTAGAGTTTTTCAAAGGTTTCCAAGTCTTCCCCTGACAATTCCACTTCTGACTGAGGAATCATCTCCAATTCAGTCACTTGGAATTCTTCGATACCTGATTCACGCAAGGCAACGATAGCCTTGTGAAGGTCAGTTGGAGCTGTGTAAACAGTGATGGTTCCTTCTTCTGCTTCGACATCGTCTACATCCACATCTGCCTCGAGCAAAAGCTCAAAGATAGCATCCGCATCGTCACCAGCAAAGACGATGACACCCTTGTTGTCAAAGAGGTAAGATACAGAACCAGAAGCTCCCATGTTCCCACCATTTTTACCAAAAGCCGCACGGACATTGGCAGCTGTACGGTTAACGTTTGACGTCAAGGTATCAACGATCAACATAGAACCATTTGGTCCGAACCCTTCGTAACGTCCTTCTGTAAAGGTTTCGTCCGTGTTTCCTTTTGCCTTATCGATCGCTTTATCAATCACGTGTTTTGGCACTTGCGCTTGTTTAGCACGGTCGATAACGAATTTCAAAGCAGTATTCAATTCTGGATCTGGTTCACCTTTTTTAGCGGCTACATAGATCTCAACACCAAATTTGGCATATACTTTTGAGTTGGCACCATCTTTGGCAGTTTTCTTGGCTACAATATTGGCCCATTTACGTCCCATGAGGATTCTCCTTGTGTTTGGTTCATATTATTTTCAATCTTTAACATTATATCACAAATCGCCTAACTTAGACTAGAATTTTCTATTTTTAACGGTGGATTTTATTGGAATTTTCTTCCAGCAGAGAACTTGATAATTCTATATCAGCTATCAAAAAATCCCCACCCTCAAGTAAACTGTTTATTCTTCCACTCTCATTGGCACCCGGCCCCAGGTTTGTTCCGGTAGTTGGGGATGGCCCAATTGATAGACTTGGTCTGCTTGCTGGCTCAAGGCATCCCAAGGTTCTCTGCCAATTCGTGTCACAACGTTCACTTGACCTTTTAGTGACTTGAGGTGGGCTTGGCCTTTTTCAGTAAAGCCCAAGACATGGATAGCGGTCGGCAAGATTTCTTCTCTCGCACCTACTAAGATATAAGTCAAAATGCGGCGCACACGCGCCTTGGTATAGCGCTTGGTCGCCACCTGGTTAACCAAGTCTTCCACAGAGCTCGCGCTTCGAATGGCATCCTTTATCCGATTGGCCAGTTCTTCATTGACCTGAAATATCTGTGTCAGATCCGGATGGGTTAGGATTTGATAATTGAGCAGTTGAAAATAATCTTCCCAAGTCACCTGCGGAGCCGACTGAAAGAGTTGGCTATTGGGCATAAATTTGTCAACAAAGTCCTGATCTTCCTTGTTAAGGCGAAGACTCGTAGCAGAAGCATAGGCCACTTCTTTTTCTTCTGAATGGTAGCCCGCTCCCTGCCGTTGGATGGGCTTAAGCGCAATCGCCTTCCCAGCACAAGCCTTGGCATAAGCCAAGCCCAAGATATGGTTGGGAGTAGCCCCTGTAAACTCCACTCCAGCAAAGGTTTCCCACATCTTTTGGGTCTTTTGTGGATAGGATAAATCTTCTGGAAGACTTCGTAGGAAAGCTTCCATTTCTCTTTTTTTCTCAGAGTAAACTGTCGCAATCGCTTGGTAATCCAAGACTTCTTCTGTCCCAAAGGTCAATTGATCAATTCCCAGACGGGACAAGATCTCCACCGCGCCCTTGGCAAAATGGTCAGCTGACTGAACAGCCACGAGAAAGGGGAGCTCGACCACCAGGTCCGCTCCATTTTCCAAAGCCATCTGGGCTCGCGTCCACTTGTCTACAATGGCAGGCTCACCACGTTGGACAAAATTCCCGGACATAGCCACAATCTTCAGCCCCTCTGCCTGTTTCAGCAGGTACTTGTGCCCATTGTGAAAGGGATTAAATTCTGCAATAATACCTGTAACTGTCATACTGTCCTACTTCTGTGCCACGAAGAACCATCGTTTGCTGGTCTTTGTCGGCTCCTTATCTTCAAAGTCTGCGTACAATTTGAAAGATTTAAAGCCAGCCTGCTCCAATAAGATATCATAGGTCAAGACTTCATAGGTGCGCTCCTCATGGACTTCATCATGGCGACTAAAGGAGCCATCCTCTTCTTGGACGAAGAAGGTCAGCTCATGGACAATCGAATGAGGTTCTTCATCCTCGTAGGTATCCCAGAGCATGGCAAAATCTTCCGCATTTTCATGGTAAGAATAGCCTGGAAAAACCTCATCAGTCTGGTAGGTCGAATGGACATCAAAGATAAAAACACCATCTTCATTAAGAGCATTATAGACTTCTTTGAAGACATCTCCCACTTCTACTTCGTCTTGCATGTAGCAGATGGAATCGGAATAGCAGGTCACAAAGTCGTAGCTACCTGCTTGCGACAAGTCCAGCATATTGCCCTCGATAAAATCAATCTTTTGCTTGGCTGAAGCCGCTCTTTTCTCAGCGATTTTCAGCATATCAGAACTCAGGTCAAACCCTGTCACATCAAAACCAGCTTGGGAAAAGCGGACAGACTGAATCCCTGTCCCACACGCCAATTCCAGTAATTTTTTCTTATCTTTTGTCTTTGGGAGATGGCGGAGGGAAAAATCCGTCCACAAATCATACAGCCTGTCATCCATAACGGCATCATAGACAGCCGCAAAGGTTTCATAAGTCGCCATAATCATGATACAAAGAGCGTTAAAGACATAGAGAAAATAGAAAGCTTTCCGACGTATCATCAGACACCAAGAAAGTTACTCTGTTTCTCACAGCTTTTAGCTCGTGTTCCGTTACCAACCTAACCAAACACGAGGCCCCATCCTTTCTTTCCATAGAATTTCAATTTAACCAACAAAACCCAGTTGTCACCAACTGAGTTTACCTGCTTATGCTAGGGCTGCTGAAAGATCGACAGCACTTGCTTCATGCCAGAGCTTTTCTAGGTTATAATGAGCACGCATTTCTTCTGAAAAGACATGGACCACTACACCACCTAGGTCAAGAAGGACCCAACCTCCAGCTGAATTCCCTTCTACATGGCTAGCATTAAAGCCAGCTTCAACAACCTTCTCACGAATATTTTCTGCGATAGCTTCCAACTGACGGCTATTCATAGAGCTCGCGATAACAAAGTAGTCTGTCACACTGGTCAAGCTTTGAACATCCAAAGCTACAATATCTTCTGCACGTTTTTCATCGGCAGCTTTAACAACAAGTTCAAGTAATTCTTTTTCTTTCATTTAGTCCTCTTTCTTTAAAAAATTGTTTTGTAGTCTAAGACATCCGCAAAACGTTCTTCCCAAATATTTTCATAAAATTCATTGAGCGTTTCTGCTGGGATATCCTCTCCATCAAAGGTTGTAACAGCTCCTTCTGGAATGACCAGCTTATAGCCGTATTCAAACCCCACTTTGACGGATGTATCGACACAATATTCTGTCTGCATGCCACACAGGACCAGTTGTTCAATCCCTTGTTGATCCAAGTATTCTTTTAATCCTGTCTCTTTAAACATGCTATTGTATCGCTTCTGAAATACCTTTTCATTTGCCTGTCTCTTCAACAGTGGAGATAACTGCCAATCTTCCGAGGTGATAGCCTCTGGCGTTTCAATATGTTGAACATAGATAATTTCGATATTCTTGCTTCTAGCCTGATCTTGTAAATAAGTAATCTTCTCTAAGAGCTTTTTTGTCTCAAAACCTGTTTCCACTAAGATATTTTGTACATCAATAATGATAAAAGCTGTCTTCACTCACTGCTCCTCTTTCAAATACTTCACAAAGGCGTTGTAGGTTTCAAGGGTTTGGGGATAAATGGGCAATCCTTGGTGGGCCAGGTGTTCGACTGTACGAGCTGTTTCATAGGCCACGGCACGATCCAAAGAGACTTGAGCGATGTCGCGCGCTTGCTCCACCCCTGGAAAGGCCCGGTTGTGTTCAATGTAATCTGCTACATAGACAATCTTGTCTAAGGTTGACATCTGCCCACTTCCCACTGTATGAATCTCAATACTGCGAAGAATAGCTGGATCTGTCAGCCCGAGATCTTCTTGGATCTTGTAAATCCCAACCATTCCATGCCAGACATTGTTGCCCCAGTTTTTTAAAGCTGGATCCAACTCATAGCGATCAATCAAGTCTAAAAATTCCTGATCCGATAATTTCTTAGCATAGTCATGCAACAAACCTGCTAGGCCAGCCTGTTCTTCATCTGCACCATAGCGTTTGGCCAAGTCACGTGCGGCCTTCTCAACTCCTAAACAGTGGGTTAACCGTTTTTCTGGCAGGATTTGACCCATTTTTTCGAGCAAGACCTCACGAGAAAATCCGAGATAGTTTTCATAGGTCATTGATACAAACCTTCTTTCTTGATGAAGTCCAAGACTGGTTTTGGAAGCATAAAGTTGGGCGTCCGACCTTGAGCGATAAACTCGCGAACCATGCTAGAAGAGATATCCATCAAGGGAACATCGACCCAAATCACGGGGTAAGAGGTTCCCGCCTTGTAACGGGGACGTTGAACACCGACAAACTGGACCATCTCCACTAACTCGTCAATCCGATACCATTTTGGCAGGTAGTCCACCATATCGGCTCCAATGATAAAGTAATAGTCTGTATCAGGGTCTCGCTCATTGAGCAACTTCATCGTATCGTAGGTATAAGAAATCCCTTTACGCTCTAGCTCAATCGTCTCGATTTCTAGTCCTTCAATCCCTTCAATGGCTAGTTCTAACATTTTCAGGCGATGACGCTCATCAATGGTTTCTTTTTTATCCACATGCGGAGGCTCATATTCTGGCATGAGAAGGACCTTGTCCAAGCCCAATTGTTGGCGGACCTGGTCCGCAACTACAAGATGGGCATTATGGACAGGATTGAAATTCCCTCCGAGGATTCCCACTTGTTTGCGTTTCTTATCTTTGATCTCTGGCTCTAACTCCACCTTGGTAAAGGGGGTTAATAGTTCAATGGCCATATACCTGCTCTCCTGTGTCTCTTAGATCTCTTTTACTTTGACTGAAATCTTCCGGTTTTCTTTTTTGCTTGATTGTTTGTACAAAATCAGGATGCGTCCAATTTTTTGAACCGTATCCACACCGATTTCTTCTTCCAAGATTTCCGCTACTTCATGAATGTTCTCATCTGTATTTTGAAGAAGGGTCACCTTGATCAGTTCGCGAGCGTCTAGTGCTTGGCGAACACTGGTTTTGATTTGGTCATTGAGCCCGTTTTTCCCGATTTGGATAATGGGTTTGAGGCTGTGGGCTTGGCTATTGAGGAAAGCCCGTTGTTTGGATGTTAATGTCATGTTTTTACAATGCTTCTTTTTTGATACTTTTCTCTTGTGGTGGCGGTCGTCAGCGACCTCCTTACGGAGTTCCATGACTTAAATTTGAGCCTAGGTCTCAAACTTTCCGCGCCTAAGTAGTAAAACATCTACTTAGGCTTTCACCACAGTGAAAAGTATCCTTTCTAGGCTCGTTGCACTCGCCCCTGTCTAAAAAGAAACGGTTTCCTTTCATATTTTTAAATGATAGCTTTGCGTGATACGACGGCGACGCCTTCTGGTGCCCAGACGGCTACTTTAGCTTCTCCATTGACACGGATCCAGCCAAGTCCAGAAATGACGAGGTCCGTCTTGTCCTTGATGGTAAACTCATGGGAAACCAATGGTGGGAAGTCTTCCTTTTCCTTGCTATTAGGAGGGGTTAGTAAGCCTCCGACATGCTTGTCGTAAAAGGCCGTCGCTCCTTCGAGTTTGGTTCGGTGAAGCTTGAGTTCGTTATCAAAGAAAGCTGTGAAACCTTGCTTTTCTCCCTTGATAAAGTCAAAGCGCCCCAAACCACCCAAGAAGAGGGTTTGCTCGGGGTTGAGCTGATAAGTCTTGGGCTTGATTTCCTTTTTAGGGCTGACATACTTGAGGTTTTTAGCTGTCAAGTAGTGAGCCATCTGGTGGCGATGGATAATCCCCGGTGTATCGTAGATGTAGGATCCATCGTCCAGTGGGATTTCAATCTTATCCAGTGTCGTCCCTGGGAAGCGAGAGGTCGTGATGATATCCTTGTCCCCAGTGATTTCTTGGATAATCGCATTGATGAGGGTCGATTTCCCTACGTTGGTCACACCCACCACGTAAACATCACGGCCTTTGCGGTGTTGCTCAATCTTTTCCATCAAATCCTTGATGGCACTCTTGTTTTGGGCAGAGGTGAGGACCACATCGACAGGACGCATACCTTCTTCGTGGGCTCGCTCCATCAACCAATGGGTCACCTTGTTGTCCTTGACAGACTTGGGCAGGATATCCTTTTTATTTCCGACCAAGAGGACATCATTTCCTGCTACAAAACGAGGCAATCCAGGAATGACGGAGCCATTAAAGTCAAAAATATCCACTACATTGACCACGAGGGCATCACTATCTCCTACTTCGTGAAGCAATTTTAGGAAATCATCATCTGTCAGATGCACATCTGTAATTTCATTGTAGTGACGGAGACGGAAACAGCGTTGGCAATAAACTTCGCCTGTTTCCAATCCCTTTTCAAGAGCTGATTGGGGAGTATAGCCTAGTCCCTCTTTGTTTTCTGTCTGAATGGGCGCTCCACAGCCAATACAGAATAATTCTTCCATTCTTAAATTCCTTTTTTGTATACAATCGGACCATATTTTTCGGCCATTTGCTTCATAACACGGCGTTCACGCGCTCGGTTGATCTGGGTCTTGATGGAATCATGCTTGACCAAAGGCTTAACCAAAATCGAACGAATGCCCGCCCGATGAGCAGCCCGAATATCGGTCATCAGTTGATCCCCCACCATGACCACTTCATTTTTCTCATAGTGGAAACGCTTGAGAGCCCGATCAATCCCAAAGGTAAAGGGCTTGAGTGACCAAGCTTCATAGTCAATATCAAATTTCTCAACCGCACGTTTGACCCGTTTAGGACTATTATTGGACACCACGATGACCCGAATCCCGCCATCACGAAGGTCATGCAACCACTGGCGCATTTCAGGAGTTCCATCCGGATTATTCCAAGCAATCAAGGTATTATCCAAATCCACAAGGACCGCCTTGATGCCCTCTTTTTTCAAGTCTGCAACGGTGAGATCGTAGGCCACTTCCACCGCAAAATCTGGTTTGTAATTTTCGATTGACACGTTGTTCTCCATTTTTTATATTCTCTTCATTGTAGCATAATTGGACGTATTTTGCACTTGCTTCATCGCCCCTATTGGAAAAAGCATAGTTTGGTTTGTTATCTAAAATAGACAAAATCGTTACAAACTTTCAAAAACATGATATAGTAGTAGAAAAACTACACGGAAGAGTTATGATAGCAAAAGAAAAAAAATTGAGGGAGGTTTCTCCTCTCCTCCAAAAAATCATCAATTGGTCCTCCATCATTGGAGCCCTTGCAACCCTTGCTTTCTGTATCTGGGCCTACTTTGCTGGTATCCTCCAATCCAAGGAAACCTTGTCGGCCTTTATTCTCCAAGCAGGAATCTTTGGACCTCCTCTCTTTATCCTTCTTCAGATCCTTCAAACAGTGGTCCCTATTATCCCCGGCGCTCTAACATCTGTCGCTGGTGTCTTTATCTATGGCCACATCGTTGGGACCGTTTATAACTACATTGGAATTGTCATTGGCTGTGCCATTATCTTCCAGCTCGCAAGAATGTACGGGCCTAAGTTTGTCCAGTCTATGGTCAGTCAGAAGACTTACGACAAGTATATTAACTGGCTCAATGAAGGCAAACGGTTCGATCGCTTCTTTATCTTCATGATGATCTGGCCCATCAGCCCTGCAGACTTCCTCTGCATGTTAGCTGGTTTGACCAATATGACCTTCAAACGCTACATGACGATTATTATTTTGTGCAAACCGATTACTTTGGTCATCTACACCTACGGTCTCACCTATATCATCGACTATTTCTGGCAAATGATGTAAAAAGAGAGTGGGACAGAAATCGGTAATTCGTAAGAATTCGATTTCGTCGTCCCACCTCCGCACAGTTGAGTAGGGCTGTAAAAGCTGATGAAATCAGCGTAGTAGAGCCCACTCAACCACTGCGTCTTGCTCGACAATCCAAAGACAATTGAGAGGCTAGGACTTTTGTCCCAGCCTCTTTTATTTATAGAATCCCTTTTTCCTTTTGAATAATGAAGTCTTTTAGGGTGATGAGGAGGACTGCTAACAGAATCATGCCCATCCCCAAAAAATCAATGATAAAGAAATGTTCCTTCATAATGACAAAGGCAAAGAAAACCGCCGAAATCGGCTCAAAGGATGCCAGCAAGCTTCCTTTAACAGCCCCTACCAGAGAGGTCCCTTTCAGAAAGGCTGTATAGGCAAAAATCGTCCCAATGACCACCAAACCAAAAAGAGCCATCCAGGTATCCAGTCTGTAGTTTCCAGAAGAAGAAAGAAGACCGCTAAAAGGGAGCATCAAGATTCCTGGAATGGCCATCCCAACTCCAATTACCAGCATACTTCCCCATTTTTGAATCAATTTAAGAGGTAAAATGATATAGAGGGCATAGGCAAAGGCTGACACCACTCCCCAAGCCAAACCTTTGGGATTAATGGCCAGATGGTTGACTTGACCGTGTGTTGCTATTAAGAATGTGCCACCAATCGCTAGAAGCATCGAAACCACTTCTGCTAGTGTAGGGGCCACTCTATCCTTGACACAGGTATAAGCCAAAATACCCACTGGACAGAGATACTGTAACACAGTGGCTGTCCCAGCATTGGATTCTGCAATCGCCTCTAAATAGGTTAGCTGAGTCAATAACAATCCTAAAAAGGCAAAATTAAGGAGCGGAAGGTAGGAAGATTTATCTTTGACAAAGGCCAAAAACTTCTCCTTATCTGCAAGGCAGGAAAGAATAATAAGGACAATGCCAGAAAAAAGTAAACGAAGATTTGTTAAGCCAATAGCCGAAAATCCGTGAACCATTAAATATTGCCCGCTGACTCCGGATAGTCCCCAAGCAATCCCCGCTATTAAAGTAATCAGAGTCCCTTTTAGAGTTGTAGACATGCTGCCTCCACAGATTTTTTTTACATCCTAATTGTAACACAAAAATCAGCCCAAATGGGCTGATTTACTGTAGGATTTAAAAAGTATTTTTAAGGGCCTATCTAGAAGAGATTAGTCCTCTTTTCTCCCTTTCTTAGCCATCCCTAATCCGAGACTACCTAAAAGTAGAAGCCCGGCCAAGCTGGTGAGGTTGGAGCTCGCTTCTCCTGTTTGAGGAAGCGCGCGGGCTGGACTTGCTTCTTCTCCATTTTCAACTGACACGGAGTCATGATGAGGAGCTAAAGCTTGAACCTCTGTATTTTCTTTCTTTTGAGCAAGAAGCTGTGGCGTCGGTTGAGCAGTTTGCGAAGGAAGGACTTTCTTTGGAGATGGAGATACCGGCGTATGGTATTCAGGACGATCCGGGAGAACAGGATTTTCAACTTCTTCCTTAGTAGACAAGCGCAAGATAGTTGCTGTTAATGCATCGAGTCGAAGTCCTGTTTCTGTCCAAGAAATTCCTTTTGGATCAGTCAAATTGATAACACCTGCACGTTCCCCATCCACTAGAACATCCGCATTTCTAAAGCGTTCTAGGTCAGTTCCTAGAGCAAAATCACGCGCCTTGGTATCTGCATTGACCAATACCAAGTATACTTCTCCATTGCTGGCAGTGATTTGGTAGCCAATCACCTGATCCTCTTCTTCCACACCATTCTCACCTGGAATCGTCAAAAGCTTGACGCGACTCTTCACTTCTTCCATGTTATCCATCCGGAAGGCATCTGTCGACTTACGAAGGGCAATCAATCCTTTGGTGAAGGCGCGAGAGCGCGTATTCTCTGGATAGAGGGCTTCATTGGTTGCTTTTTCCCAATCAAAGTGGTTGACGGCATCACTTGAGTCATAGGAATCATGGATAAAGTAAGGGTAGTCAAATGGTTTTCCATTTTCATCTACCAACAAATGAGATTTGTTTGGAACCTTGTCATCAGAAACTGGCGTGCGGTAAGCTGGATCCTTGAACTGCTTGGTCCGACCATATTCTTGACCAGAATGAAGGAAAGGTGTGCCTTGAGCTGTCAAGACCAGCAAATTTCCGAGACGCAAGCGACGATGGATCTCCGCATTATTAGCTGGAATGCTAGGATCTTTCTTGATAGACTGAGCGATAATATCAAAGAGGGTCAAATTATCGTGGGCTGCAATGTATTGGATAACATCACCGGGACTATCTGCCTCAAAATTGGTTGGCTGTGCGATGAGATTCTTAAAGATAGTTGCAATCTTTCGTTTTCCATTGGTGATAAAGGCTGGTTGTCCCTCATTTGGATAGCCCGATTTTAGATTGTTACGAACATCATCTGAGAATACTGCAACCGTGTCTGTTTTCTTCATCCAGGATTGGTCTGCTGGTTGTACAGGACTGTTTTCATCACCTGCATAGGTCACCCAGCCTTCTCCCAACATGATCAGATTTGGGTTTAGAGCCCGGGCTGCCTTGTAGGCTTCTTCGATAGAGGCCGCATCATGGTCGCCCATCATATCAAATCGGAAACCGTCTACCTTGTAAGTATCCACTAAATACTTGATCGAATCGACCAAGACCCGTTTGGACATGTAGTGGGTTGTACCCAAGCGTCCACCACCAAAGCTCGTCCGAGGCGTCCCATCCGCATCCATGAAATGGTAGTAATTTGGCTCGATATCTTCAAAGATGTCGACATTCGCTGTATGGTTATAGACAACGTCTAGGACCACTCCCATTCCTCGCTTATGAATTTCATTGACCAAATTCTTGAATTCTTCAATTCGTTTTTGAGGATTGCTTGGATCGGTTGAGTACATACCTGTCAAGGCAAAGTAGTTCTGTGGATCATATCCCCAGTTGTAGTTGCTATTGCTTGAGGCATACTCTAACAAGCGCTCGTTGTTTTTTAATTCATTGACGTGGTAATAAGATAGAACTGGTAAGAGTTGAATGTGCGTTACACCAAGGTCTTTGAGGTAATCCAATTTTTCAACAAAGGAGGCAAAGGTCCCAAATTGACTCTTAAGCTCTGATGCCAAAGCCGGATCAGAAGTGAAATCTCGGACATGGGCTTCATAGATGATAGCATCTTCCCGTTTCTTAAAGTTTGGAATGGACGCATAGGTTAAGTCACTCGGACCTAATCTACTTGGATCAACAAAGGCTGCTTTTGCTACCTTATGGACATCATCTGTCTTGGCCAATTCACTGTTCCAAGCTGCCAACGATTTGGCATAAGGATCAAGGACTGTGAAGGTTTTCCCTTGGCGTTCAATTTCATACTGGTAGAAATAGCCGGTATAATCTTGGATTCCCAGTCCTGAATCACCTGAAAGAGTCTGCTTCCAAGTGCCTCGCTCCCCTTTTTCCAGAGCCACACGGCCAACTAGTTTTTCAGAATCCTTCTTATCATAGACGACAACAGATACTTTGTCCGCACTTGGTGACCAGAGGGTGAGATCCACTTTTTTCCCAGCTTCATGAAGATGAGCTCCGAGAGTCCCATCATAGCTATAGGCTTCATCCTTGAGGCGCCAGTTCATTTTGGTCGTAAAGCGGTCATTATCGTATTGAACGGTATAGGACTGATCAACTTGTGAGAAATCCCCCGTATAGGTTACTTTCTTGCCTTTCTCATCTAAAAGCAGGTCCGAGATGGTGACAGGATTGCCCTGAGCATCCGTGATCTTGGTCCGCTTGAGCAACTCCTCTTTCTGTGCTCCAGCCAAGGTCGAGAAGCTGGCTTCAATTTTTTCTTTACCGACATGTTGAGCCCCCGTCATACGGATATCGTTGACATAGTATGGGTTGGTGTAAACGGTCGGATCATCATCCCGTAAGAAGATCTGGCTATGGTTTTTCAAATCAGTAAATTTATAATCTTCTTGTCGAATCTTCACATCATCTCCAGACTTGCTCTCGTCCAATAATAAGAAACCGAATTCTTTTGCAGCTTCCTTTAGGGGGATATCGATGTAACGACCATATTTCCCTGTCGCTGTAAAATCTGTCCCATCTGGCCAGGCGGCACTGCTCGGATTTTGTACATCTCCCCAATACCAGAGAGATTTTTTGTCATAGTTGCCATCTGTCCGGTAGTAATTTACTCGGACAGTTCCCTCTGCTTGAGGCTGGTAAGAATAAACTTTAAATTTGTCGTCCAACCAAGCTTCATTCATTTTTGGAGAAAGCAATTCAATTGACTTGTCCCCTGTGATATTGTCCCCTTTAACATTGTTGATGAGGAAGCTAATCTTCTTAGCCTGATCATTTTTAAGCTTGACATCTAAATAATAGCCATAGTCATCTGTCTTTGCATCCTTAAAGGATTGGGCACCTGTCGGCCAGTTTTCAGATGGTTTTTCAACATCATCCCAGGTCCAAAGGCCTTGCGTTTCCTTGTTTTCTTCCGGTAGCTTTTTCACGTGAATCCGGATAGTCTGATCAGCAATCGGTTCCTCTGCCTTCTCAGACTTCGTAGATACCACTTCTTCAGTGAGTGCGCTTACATTTTCAGGCGCTGTAACACTTTCATCCGCCACTTTTGGGGTTCCAATTGTCTCAGTCTTCGTAGCTGGTTTCACATCAGATGAAGAACTCACCTCTTCATTAGAAGGGCTTGTCACCACTTCTGAGGCTTGTGCAGGGGTGTTGATGGCTTCATCCGCACTGACCGGACTAGCAAAGGCCGTTAATAAGGCTAAACTTGTCGCAATCGCAACCGAACCAACACCATTTTTCAATCGACGAATCGCATAGACGACTTGTTTATCGCCTGTCACAGAAGGTTTCTGTTTCATAAATGTCTCCTTAAAATGATTAGTGTTCAACCAGTATAGCATGTTAAAATTATTTATGCAAGCGTTTTCGTAATTTATACTACCTTTTTCTATTGTTCTCCCTCATTAAAAAAACCAGTCCAAATGGACTGGTTATATTCTAAAAGTATGGTAGATTATGGCTCAACTAAAATCTTAATTTGGGCCTTGTCTTGTGTTAATTCAACAAATCCTTCTTCAACGATATTTTCCAATTTAATTTTCTTGGTCACCAATTTTTCAGCAGAGAAGTAGCCTTGTTCCATCAATTCCAATACTTTAGGGAAGATGTGGCGATAAGCGATAATCCCTTTGAGGGTCTTTTCTTGAATGGCGAATTCATTTGGATTGATGCTGGCTTCACGTTCCCAAATAGAAACAACCATACACTCACCAGCCTTATGCACAGCTGCCAAAGCTTGTCCAAGAACAACAGGAACCCCTGTCACTTCATAAGAAACATCCGCTCCACCATCCGTCAAACGATGAATGGCTTCAACGATTGATTCACCTTCTTCTGGGCGAACCACAATGGCACCCAATTCTTCAGCCTTAGCTTGGCGTTCAGGAGACAATTCAACCGCATAAATTTTCGATGCTCCAGCTGCACGGAGAGCTTCCACGATCAAAAGACCGATTGGGCCCAAACCAAAGATAACAGCTGTATCCCCAGTTTTCAAAGCAGACTGACGAACTGCATAAACGGCAACAGCAGCAGGTTCTGTAAGAGCAGCTTGTTCATAGCTCAAGCTATCTGGAATCACATGGACCAAATCTCCATCTAGGACACAATATTTAGCAAAACCTCCATCTGCAGCAAGGCCAACAAAATTCAAGTTTGGATCGAGGTTATAATCACCAATTAAGTTGTGTTTTGCCAAAATTGGTTCGATTGTTACACGATCCCCAACTTTGACACGAGTCACATCACTTCCGACTTCCACAATTTCACCTGAGAATTCATGCCCTAGAGTTACTGGTGCCTTTTGACCAGAGTAAACATGCTCTTCAGTTGGAATAAAAATTGGTCCGTCTAAGTATTCATGCAAGTCTGTTCCACAGATTCCTGCAAATTTAACAGCAACCTTTACTTGATGCGGAAGGATATTTGGTACTTCTACTTCCTCGATGCGAACGTCCTTCTTGCCATGCCAGCGAGCAGCTTTCATTGTTTCCATATGATTCTCCTATTTTTCTATGAATTGCAATTCCCTTTCAGGAAACCCGATAATCATATTGTAAGCCTTTTCACAAACTTTGTCAAGGAGGATTGAAAGCTTAACTGACTATTTTCCATTCGAAAATAGATATAATTTTCACCCCACTTATGAAGTACTAAAAAAACAGACACCAAAAGGTGCCCGTTCCGTTTATTCACTGTCTTTCAACTTCGCCAATTCTTGGGCAAGTAACTTGAGGGCTACTTGTGGGTTGGCTTGGCCTTTGGTTGCTTTCATAAGGAAGCCGGTGAAGGCCTTGTCCGCATTCCGCTTCCCTGACTTAAAGTCGGCAACGGCTGCTTCATTGTCTGCAAAGACTTGATGGATGATTGGGATTAAGATTTCAGGGTCTGAAATTTGTACCAATCCAGCTTTTTCGACGTATTCACGCGCGCCACCACCGTTTTTCGCCAAATGAACGAAGACTTTCTTGGCAATCTTAGATGAAATGGTTCCATCTTCGATGATGGCAATCATTTCCACCAAGTTTTCTGGTGTCAATTGGATTTCTTCCAGCGTCTTGCCTTCTGCGTTCAAGAATTGTGCGACTTCACCTTGGAGCCAGTTAGACACTTGTTTGGCATCGCCACCAAGGGCTACGGCTGCTTCAAAGAAGTCAGAAGTAACTTTCGTCGCTGTCAATTGGTTGGCATCATAGTCAGACAAGCCAAGCTCTGCCACGTAGCGAGCACGACGGTCTTTTGGAAACTCTGGCAACTCTGTGCGCATTTCCTCGATCCACTCATCTGAGATTTCAAACAAGGGAAGGTCTGGTTCTGGGAAGTAACGGTAATCCGCTGCTCCTTCTTTGACACGCATAAGAATGGTGCTCTTATTCGCTTCATCATAACGGCGTGTCTCTTGACGAATGACCCCACCTGATCGCAAGATTTTCGCTTGGCGCTGTACTTCGTATTCAAGACCTTTACGGACGTTTGAGAAAGAGTTCAAGTTTTTCAACTCCGTCTTGGTACCGAATTCCTCTTGGCCGTATGGGCGAAGGGAAATGTTGGCATCGACCCGCATCGATCCTTCTTCCATCTTGACGTCTGAAATACCAGTGTACTGGATGACTTCTTTCAAAGCTGTCAAATAAGCGTAGGCTTCTTCTGGAGAACGCATATCTGCTTCAGATACGATTTCGATCAATGGGACCCCTTGACGGTTGAGGTCTACATAAGAGAAACCGTCTGTTCCGTGGGTGTTCTTACCGGCATCTTCTTCCAAGTGAGCACGTTCAATCCCAATTTTCTTAGTCGTACCGTCTTCTAGTTCCACTTCAATCCAACCGTTATATCCGATTGGCTCGTCAAATTGTGAGATTTGGTAGGCCTTTGGATTATCAGGGTAGAAATAGTTCTTACGGTCAAAGTGCATGTGCTGATGAATATCCATATTCAGCGCCAAAGCAGCCTTGATCCCAGCATCCACAACACCCTTGTTCAAGACAGGAAGCACCCCTGGGAAAGACCAGTCAATCACATTGGTATTGGCATTTTGCTCGTTTCCAAAATGGGCAGAGGTTGGTGAGAAAATTTTTGAGTTTGTATTCAATTCAACGTGGACTTCAAGTCCGATGACTGTTTCAAAGTTCATTAATTGTCACCTCCGAAAATAAGGGGTTGTTGCTTGTGGTAATCCGTCGTTGCTTCAAATGCTGCTGCGGCTTGATAGATCGTTTCTTCGGAATACTTAGGACCAATCAACTGCAAACCAACTGGCAGTCCTTGGGCAAAGCCTGCAGGAATCGAAATCCCTGGTAGACCTGCCAAGTTAACTGGAATGGTCAACAAATCCGCCAAGTACATTGCAACTGGATCATGGCTGAGCGAATCCAAATCAAAGGCTACACTTGGTGCTGTAGGACCTAAAATCAAATCGTAATCCGCAAAGACTTTTTCAAAGTCTTGGATAATAAGGGTCCGGACTTGACCAGCCTTCTTGTAGTATGCATCGTAGTATCCTGATGACAAACTAAAGGTCCCCAGCATGATCCGGCGTTTGACCTCATCACCAAAGCCTTGGCTACGAGTGTTCACGTAGATGTCATCTAAGTTCTTGGCATCTTCCGCACGGAAACCATAGCGAATACCGTCGAAACGTTGCAAGTTTGAAGAAGCTTCAGATGAAGCGATGATGTAGTAAACGGCAACCCCGTATTTAGAATGAGGCAAGCTGACTTCTTCGACAGTTGCTCCCAATTTTTCAAAGTGTTTGGCCGCATTAAGGATAGTTTCTTTGACTTCTGGGTCAATCCCTTCACCGAGGTATTCCTTCGGAAGGGCAATCTTCATGCCTTTGATGTCTTGACCAATCTTAGAAGTAAAGTCAGCTACACGTACAGGGGCAGATGTCGAGTCCTTGGCATCTTCGCTGGCAATGACATTGAGCAAGAGGGCATTTTCCTTGACCGTTGGTGCAAATGGTCCAATTTGGTCGAGTGAGCTACCAAAGGCAATGAGACCAAAACGGGAAACTGTTCCATAAGTTGGTTTGAGACCAACAATCCCGTTGAAAGCAGCCGGTTGGCGGATGGAGCCACCAGTATCTGAACCAAGGGACAAACGGACTTGACCTGAAGCTACAGCTGCAGCAGAACCACTAGAAGATCCACCAGGCACCTTGCTGTGGTCCCAAGCATTCTTGGTTGGTCCATAGTAAGAAGTCTCACCAGATCCACCCATGGCAAATTCATCCATGTTGGTCTTCCCGATGACAATCATATCTTTGGCTTTGGCATTGGCAACAGCTGTCGCATCAAAGATTGGCTCGTAGTTATAGAGCATTTTTGATGCCGCAGTCGTCAAGATGCCATCTGTTGAGATATTGTCTTTGACAGCGAGTGGAATCCCTGACAGGAGGTTGTCTGCATCGATTCCTTTTTCATCAATAGCCTTGGCTTGTGCAAGGGCAGCTTCTTCGGCCACCGTTACAAAAGCATTAACCGCTTCTTCACGCGCCTTGATATCGTCAAGCGTCGCTTGTGTCAATTCCGTTGCTGAAATTTCCTTAGAGACAAGGAGAGCGTGTAACTCTTCAATGGTTTTATGGTTGAATGACATTAGGCATCTCCTCCATCTTCTAGGATAGCTGGTACCTTGATGTAGTAGTTATCTTTTTCAGGTACATTTTTAAACAAGCGGTCACGGTCCGTCCCTTTTTCAGCAACATCCGGACGCAATACGGTCTTACGATCCGCCATGGTTGTTGTTGGAGCCACACCGGTTGTGTCCACTTCTTCCAACAATTCCACCATGTCGACAATTTTAGACAAGGTTGTCGCAAACTCAGCTGTCTCTTCTGGAGAGAATTTCAATTTTGAAAGATTGGCAACGTGGGTTACCTCTTCTTGCGTAATTTTCATCTTGCTTCCTTTCGTGAAATGATGATTTTTCAATACCCTCTATTTTACCATATTTTTAGTATTTATGCGGTAGTTTGGCAAGAAAATAGAGTCCGAGGAAGGCTAGGCATTAGGCCATTCTCCTCGAACTCTAATCTTACAATTCTTCTAATTGTTCATTCACCACTTTTGCTCCCAAAACATGTTTGAAATGATTTAAAGCAAACTGGTGATTTTCAGGAGTGAGCGACGCCACTGCAGGCGCGACCACTTCGATCTGATAGCCCAGATTATAGGCATCTACTGCTGTATGGAGGACACAAATGTCCGTTAAGACTCCCGTCAAAATAACCGTATCTACGCCACGTTCCCGGAGGCGGATATCCAGATCAGTTCCTGAAAAAGCAGAATAATGACGCTTGTCCATCCAAAAGACACGTGGATCCGCTTGATGTTGCTGATAAAAATCAGCTAAGGGGCCGTACAAGTCCCGCCCACTGGTCCCAATGATATTATGGGGTGGGAAAAGCTTGCTCTCTGGATGAAAGGGATCATTCCCTTCATGAGCATCAATAGCAAAAAAGACATAGGCACCTTGATCAAAGGCCCACTGGGTCACCTGGGCAATGCTCTCAGAAATGGCTTGTGCAGGAGCTCCTGCAGTAAGCTTACCTTCATCCGCTACAAAATCAAAGGTGTAGTCAATCGAAATTAACGCTTTAGTCATTAGTAGTCTCTTTTCTTAATTTCTTCAAAAATATCTGGGATCAACACCTTGAGGTAGGTTCCCTTCATCCCAAGCGAACGACTTTCAATAATTCCTGCTGACTCCAGCTTCCGCAACGCATTGACAATCACAGAGCGCGTAATACCAATCCGATCCGCAATGACAGAAGCCGTCAACTGTCCTTCATTTCCTTTCAATTCACCAAGGATAGCAGAAACTGCCCGCAATTCTGAATAGGACAAGGTGTTCACAGCCATATTGACTGCAGTACGGCGACGAATATTTTTCTCGTCTTCCTCTCGTTGGAAGTTCAACATTTGAATCCCAACTACTGTACTAGCAATCTCAACCAAGATCAAATCATCGTCATCAAACTCTTTATCATTGCGCCAGATAATCAAAGATCCCAAGCGAATCCCAGATACATGAATAGGAGCAATGGTCGTCAAGCCATCAGGAAATTCAGACTTGGTCTCTACTGGAAAGATACTTAAATCGTGGTCCACATCTAAATTTGCCTCTGTATCATAGACTAAACTAGCTGCTTTAGCATAATCTTCTGGTAATTTTTTATTGTCAAAAAAAGCCTCAACCCGGTCATTATTAGTCTTGTAACGCATGAAATAACCAAGGAGAGTCCCCTTGCTATTAATAATACAAGCATTACAATGAATGATATCAGCCAGTTGACGGGCAATTGCATTGTAAGGCATTTCGTCTTGCAACTGTTCTTCAGAACGCTTCAAGATAGATGTAATTTTTCTCGTTTTTTCTAATAATTTAGCCATAATAAACCTCGCATATAGTCAGCTAAAGTATATCATATAAGCGAGGGAATTTCAATCAAATTATCTGAAAATTATTTATTTTTTCTACAATTCTATTCAATTCAGAATAATTATCCTTATGTAACAAAATATTCGCTTCACTCAGTCAAAAAAGAGGCTGGGACAAAAATCCCAGCCTCTCAATTGTCTTTGGATTGTCTAGCAAGACGCAGTAGTTGAGTGGGCTCTATTACACTGATTTCATCAGCTTTTACAGCCCTACTCAACTGTGCGGAGGTGGGACGAAGAAATCGAATTCTAACGAATTAACGATTTCTGTCCCACTCTCTCTATCTGCTTATCGTTTGTATTGTTTTAAGAAACGGGTCATCTTCTCTTGAATTTGAGCCAATTCTTCTACTCGAGGAAGGTAAACGATCCGGAAATGATCTGGCTCTTTCCAGTTGAATCCACGTCCGTGAACCAAAAGAACCTTTTCTTGTTTCAAGAATTCCAAGACAAATTGCTCATCATCATCTACTCGGTACATTTCTCGATCAATCTTAGGGAAGATATAGAGACCGGCTTTTGGTTTGACAGCTGAGAGTCCTGGAATATCATTGATGGCCTTATAGATAAAGTTCCGTTGTTCGTAGATTCGACCACCTGGAAGCAAGAGTTCGTCCACTGACTGGTAGCCTCCCAAAGAAGTCTGAACCACTTGTTGAGCCAACACGTTTGAACACAGGCGCATATTAGAGAGCATGTTCAAACCTTCGATATAGCCTTTCACATGGTGTTTGGGTCCAGACAAGACCATCCAGCCCACACGGAAGCCCGCGATGCGGTGTGATTTGGACAAACCGTTCATGCTAACACAGAACAAATCTGGCGCCAGGCTGGCAATCGCAGTATGTTTTTCTCCATCCATAACTAAGCGATCATAGATTTCATCTGCAAAGATAATCAAACCATGTTGACGCGCAATCTCGACGATTTCCAACAACACCTCATCTGGATAGAGAGCCCCGGTCGGGTTATTGGGATTGATCACGACGATGGCCTTGGTGTTTGAGGTGATCTTAGATTTGATATCATCAATATCTGGGTACCACTCTGCTTCTTCATCACAGATATAATGCACAGCATTACCACCTGCTAGGCTGACTGCCGCTGTCCATAGAGGATAATCTGGCATTGGCACGAGAACTTCATCGCCATTATCCAACAAACCTTGCATGGACATTACGATTAGCTCACTAACACCATTCCCAATATAGATGTCATCAATCTCAACATTCGGAATCTTTTTCAATTGGCTATACTGCATAATTGCCTTACGGGCAGAAAAAATTCCTTTTGAATCTGAATACCCTTCACTATCCCGAGCATTCATAATCAAATCATGAATGACTTCATCGGGAGCCGTGAAACCAAATTCAGCCGGATTTCCTGTATTTAAGCGAAGGATCTTCTCCCCGTTTGCCCGCATGCGCATCGCTTCTTCTAATACTGGACCACGAATATCGTAAGCAACGTGCTCTAGCTTGACGGACTTATTGTATTCTTTCATGATTTTTTCCTCACTTTATCAAACTGCTTCCATTATACCACTAGTTAATCTTGAGTACAACTGAGCAACCTCTTTCATTCTAGATGAAATCCTATAGATAGCTTATTTGACCTTTACTTTCTATGCTAAAAAGTTTAAAATATAATTATAGGTAACATAAATGGGCTCATCCATTTCATTTTCACGTTTTCAAGCACTAAAGGAGGACGGAACATGTCTCAAAAATACGAAAACATTATGGTTGCAGTTGATGGATCTCGCGAAGCTGAACTCGCTTTTGAGAAAGGTGTGAATGTAGCCTTGCGAAACGGTTCAAAACTTACCCTTGCTCATGTCGTTGATACACGTGCCTTACAAAGTGTCTCTAGTTTTGATGCCGAAGTGTATGAAGGATTCCAAACAGAGGCTAATGAACTATTAGAAGGTTATATCAAACGTGCAAAAGAAGCCGGTGTCCAAAATATTGCTTCAGTGGTCGAAATGGGAAATCCAAAAGTCCTCTTAGCGACTGATATCCCTGAAGCAGAGGAAGTTGATCTCATCATGGTTGGGGCGACTGGTCTAAATGCTTTTGAACGTTTACTAGTTGGCTCTTCTTCTGAATACATCCTCCGCCATGCCAAAGTTGATTTGTTAGTGGTTCGTGAGACCGAAAAGACCTTATAAACTTTATAAAAAACAAAGAGGCTGGGACAAAAGTCCTAGCCTCTCAATTGTTTTTGGATTGTCGAGCAAGACGCAGTGGTTGAGTGGGCTCTACTACGCTGATTTCATCAGCTTTTACAGCCCTACTCAACTGTGCGGAGGTGGGACGACGAAATCAAATTCTAACGAATTACCGATTTCTGTCCCACTCTCTTTTATTTTCTTCAGATTCTACTGTTTTTTCAGAGCAATGTTTTTGATAAGCTTTGATTTGCCGTTCCAGCTCTTTTTGAATAGCTGGCTCAGGTGCATACCTTTCTTCCCAGTCATCTGGTTTTAAAATTTTATGCGTGACTTCATCAAAGTGAGCCTGACCATCTGGGAAAATCTTCCCCATGTTTGCGCGGTGTACAATCTCAAAGACCTCTTCAGGATCGACCCCCATTAGAACAAAACTACCATAAGTCAGATAGAGCGTATCAATCAAGGCATCGACCTGCCCCACCATGGAGATCTCAGCTGGATGCTTGCTACGAACCTTATTGGCTGCCTCATCTAGGGCTTGATGCAAGCTTTCGATTGAACGATCAAAGGTTGCTTCATCCTTGCTCGCTGCCCGAATAAATTCAACCAATTCCTCCTGCTTAAACATGGTTCGGTAAAGAGCCTCTTGATTGTCCCAGGCCTTTGGTTCTTCCTGAGTTTGACCATCCATGAGTTGATGGAAGGCTTTGACCTTATTAAAGTGATCGTCGCGACTAACAAACAGTGACTGATCCGTGATAATGCCAAAATGTTCCAGCGCTTTTTGGATCCCGTCTTTGGTATTGCTGGTCGTTGTGTGCTGAGCTACTTCTTTGACCCTGCTGGTTCCATTGCCCATTGCAATCGACAAGCCAACACCCGAGAGCATCTCTATGTCATTATCAGAATCTCCAAAGGCCATAACTTGGTCCATCGAGAAGCCAAATGCTTCTCCTACAATCCGAATCCCCTCCATTTTTGAGTTATCAGGGTTGATGACATCTGCCGCAAAGGGACTAGAACGAGTGAATTTTAATTCAGGAAAAGCTTGCTCAACTTTTTGGGTGTCCTTGGGACTAGCTAATAAGAGAACCTGATAAACCGGTCCTTGAGCAATTTGTAGCAGTTGCTTTTGATCCTGAGGAACAGCCTTGCTGACTACCTTGTTGAAGCCCTGACTAACTGCCTTCGAAAAACCTTTCGGTACAAAACGTGCAGACCATTGAGAAATCGGACTCATCCCAAAACTCATAATGCGAGAGCCTTCGACTCCATCTTCTGTCCCTAAAGCAATTTCGATGCGATGTTTCTTTGCATATTCAATTAAGAGACGAAGATTCTTCTTATCAATCGGAGAGGCAGATAAAATCTTGTCCTTGGTAAAAATATACTGACCATTATAGGTGACTGCGAAATCAAAGTCATAACGCTCGATAAAAGGACGGACAAAGAACGGTCCTCGCCCTGTCGCCAAACCAACAAAAATCCCTTGTTCCTTTAAGGCGCGAATGGCTTTTTCAGTTGACTTTAAAACCATTCGACTATCATTGACCAAGGTTCCGTCAATGTCAAAAAAGACCGCTTTTATTTCCATGATGACTGCTTTCTTTCCGTTTTATGATACAATAAATTATAACACACATTTCAAGGAGACACACATGATTAAGAAAATTTTGGCCCTTCATACAGGAGGGACCATCTCCATGCAGGCTGATGCCACAGGAGCTGTCGTGACCAATTCAGCCAACCCCATGAACCATATTGATTTGTCACTAGCTGGGATTGAGCTCACTTCAGAAGATTTTTTAAATTTACCAAGCCCTCATGTAACTCCTCAGCACATGTTGCAACTCTATCATAAGATTCAGAAAGAGGCTTACCAGTATGATGGTATTGTCATCACCCATGGTACCGATACTCTCGAAGAAACAGCCTACTTCTTAGATACCATGGACTTGCCAACTATTTCTGTAGTCCTGACAGGAGCCATGAGAAGCTCCAACGAATTAGGAAGTGACGGTGTCTATAACTATCTGACGGCCATCCGAGTTGCGGCAGATTCCAAATCACAAGACAAGGGTGTCTTGGTCGTGATGAATGATGAAGTCCATGCAGCCAAGTACGTGACCAAAACACATACAACCAATGTCAGCACCTTCCAGACCCCAACACATGGTCCTCTAGGATTGGTTATGAAAAAAGAAGTTCTTTTCTTCAAAACAGCTGAACCCCGTGTGCGTTTTGATTTGCAAGAAATCAAGGGAGTCGTCCCCATTATTTCCGCCTATGCTGGCATGAAAACAGAACTCCTTGATCTACTAGATGTCCATCAAATGGATGGTTTGATTATTGAAGCCTTTGGAGCAGGAAATCTTCCTAAGGAAGTAGCTGAGAAACTATTTGAATTTCAGGAAGCCGGTCTTCCCATTGCCTTGGTTTCCCGTTGTTTTAACGGGATTGCAGAACCCGTCTATGCTTACGACGGGGGCGGAGTTCAACTTCACGATCACGGTATCTTCTTTGTAAAAGAGCTCAATGCCGCCAAGGCTCGGTTAAAACTCTTGATTGCCATCAATGCTGGCTTAAAAGATGAAGAATTAAGAGACTATATGGAAGGGTAAAATAAGAATAGAAGGCGTGACGGTTAATCCATCCGCCTTTTGAAGTTAAAAATAGCTTTGATGGACTAAGATAATGACTGACAAAATGAATTTTAACATGGTTCTCATAGCTAGGACCTCTTTTCTGTTTTTTACGATTATAGGTCCACAAACTTAAAATAAGATAAAGAGGCTGGGACAAAAGTCCTAGCCTCTCAATTGTCTTTGAATTGTCGAGCAAGACGCAGTGGTTGAGTGGGCTCTACTACGCTGATTTCATCAGCTTTTACAGCCCTACTCAACTGTGCGGAGGTGGGACGACGAAATCGAATTCTAACGAATTTCCGATTTCTGTCCCACTCTCTTTTTATCACTTCTTAATCCAGGTGTTCTTTCTGTTCCAAATGTAGAGACAGACAGTGCCAGTCTGGGTGTTCCCGCCATTTAGGAGTCGTGACCACCTGAACAGCTACCTTTCGCGCTTCCTCTAAGATCGGATAATCTTCAATGAGGTTGGCCACTTGAAATTCTGGTATGCCTGATTGACGCGTTCCAAAGATTTCCCCAGAGCCCCGTAGCTTGAGATCTTCTTCTGCCAAGACAAACCCATTGATTGTTTCAGTCATGATTTTCATCCGACGCTTGCCTGATTCCGTTTTGGGATTAGCAACTAAGACTGCGTAAGACTGCTTATCTCCACGTCCTACCCGACCTCTCAGCTGGTGCAATTGGCTCAAGCCAAAGCGGTCTGCATCCATGATGATCATGACAGTGGCATTGGGAACATTGACCCCGACTTCGATAACGGTTGTAGAAACTAGCAAGTCTATTTCTCCTAGCTTAAAGGCCTGCATAATAGCCTCTTTTTCTTCCCCCTTCATCTTACCATGGAGGAGGGCAATACGGGCACGATCTCCGAAGTAGGCAATCAATTCTTCCTCTAAGGCGATAGCATTTTTGAGGTCCAGTGCTTCAGATTCTTCAATCAAGGGAGAAATAACATAGGCTTGGGAACCTTTTTGAATTTCTTTAACCAACCAATCCAAAACCAAGTTTAACTGTTGGTGCTTGACCCATCGGGTGATGATGTCTTTTCGACCAGCTGGCATTTGGTCGATAATCGAAACATCCATATCACCAAAAGCAGTGATCGCCAAGGTCCGAGGGATTGGGGTTGCTGTCATCATCAAGACATCAGGATTTTGGCCCTTTTCACGCAGGATCCGTCTTTGGGCTACACCAAAACGGTGCTGCTCATCAATAATGACCAAGCCTAAATCATGGAAATGAACTCCCTCCTGAATCAAGGCATGGGTTCCCACAATAAGGTCCACTTCCCCTGCTTCAATCGAAGCCAATCGCTCTCGTCTCTCCGCAGCTTTCAGACTTCCTGTCAAAAGAAGGATTCTAAGATTAGGAAAAAGAGAGGTCAAACTTTGTAAATGCTGCTCGGCCAAAATTTCTGTCGGTACCATCAAAGCTGCTTGCTTGCCAGCTGTCACAGCAGCATACATGGCTAGTCCAGCAACGACAGTTTTTCCACTTCCGACATCCCCTTGCAAGAGACGATTCATGTGGTAAGGAGAGCGCATATCTGCTAGAATTTCCTTCAGACTCCGCTCCTGGGCTTCTGTCAAAGCAAAGGGAAGATTGGCTTGAAGAGCTTTTAGCTTCTTCTCATCCCAATCCAGTACAATTCCCTGCCCGACTGAACGATTTTCTTCCTTCAAGACCTGCAGTTGCAATTGGAAAAAGAGCAGTTCTTCAAATTTCACTCGTCTCAGGGCCTGCTTGTATTCCTCAAGGTCCTTGGGAAAATGCATAGCCCTGACCGCCTGCCTGCGAGAAAGCAACTGGTACTTGTCCATTAGGACTTGGGGCAAATTTTCTTCCAATAGTTGGTCCAAGCCTGCTTCAAAAGCTGTTTTGATAACCTTCACTAGAGCAGACTGACTCACCCCTTGAGCCAAGCGGTAGACCGGTTGAAGGTCATCTTCGACTTGCGCGAGTAGCTTCATCCCTGTCAAGGCTCCCTTGGCCTTGTCCCATTTACCAAAGACAGCCACCGTTTGCCCCAGTTCAATCTTGTCCGCTAGATAGGGCTGGTTAAAGAAACTAACTGCTAACACCAGCTCCCCTTGTTTAATGGTGAAGCGAAGACGGTTGCGTTTGTAGCCGTAATATTGAACATTGGCTGGAGTTGCGACAAGTCCAGAAACGACCGCTTTTTCTCCATCTTCCAAGTCTAAAACATTTTTTGATTTAAAATCTTCATATCGAAATGGAAAGTAGAGCAAGAGATCTTCAACCGTTTCGATTCCCAATTTCTTGTATTTCTCTGCTGATTTTGGTCCAATTCCTGGTAAGACAGAGAGTGGTTGGTGTAAGTTCATTCATTCCTCCTAGATAAGAAAGGAGGCTGGGACCTCCGTCATCAACCTCTTTCATCTCGAACTTTTTATGAAAGGAAGCTAGGAAAACTTAAACAGCTTACTTCCCACTGACTTCCTTTGTTGGACGATAAACTCTTGGTACGCGATCGCTCAAGACACAAACCACCTCATAGTTGATCGTGCCTCTATAGACTGCTACATCCGTTGCCGTGATAGCTAGATCACCATCTGTTCCAATCAATACCACCTTGGTCCCAATCGGATAGGCCTTGGGTAGGCGAATGGTGATTTGGTCCATGGATACGCGACCGACAACTGGACAGAATTGACCATCAATAAGGACATGAAAACCTTGCATATCTCTAGTCCAGCCATCTGCATACCCAATCGGAATCGTCCCAATCCACTCTTCCTCAGTAGTCTGATAGGTCGCTCCATAGCCAACTGTCTGCCCCACCTCTAGTGGCTTGACATGCACCAATTCTGTTTCCAAACTTAAAGCAGGACGAATATTGTAAGGTAGTTCTAACTCTCTTCCACTTGGATTGAGGCCATACATGACATCGCCCAGTCGGACAGCATTAAAAATGGTATCAGCATGCCATAAAGTCGTTGCTGAATTGCTGGCGTGAACGATTTCTGGAGTATAGGGCAAAAGCTCCAACAGGGTCTTAAATCGTTGCAATTGTCCTTGGAAATGACGGTCATCTTTCTCGTCAGCTGTTGCAAAATGGGTAAAGATCCCTTCCACTTCTGCCCCATGGTTTCTTAATAAGATCATAGCCTCTTTCAAGTCTTCTGCTGAACGGAAACCAATTCGTCCCATTCCTGAATCCACTTTAATATGAAGCTTCAAACCAGTCAAATCAGACTTTTTAGCTAATAAAGATTTCAACCACTCGAGACTAGCCACTGTATAACGAATTCCTTCTTTGATGGCAATCTCTATGAAATCTATTGGAGCAACTCCCAAAATTAAAATCGGCTTTTCACCAGCTACTTGGCGTACTTCTATGGCTTCGTCTAGGTTGGAGACACAAAAAGCATCTACCATTGGCAATAAGCGTTCTACCACTGGCTGAACCCCATGGCCGTATGCATCGGCCTTGACAACCGCAAAGGTCAAGGTCTCTTTCGGAATATGGTCCTGTATTTGTCGAACATTATAGGCAATAGCCTCCACATCCACATATGCTCGCGTTGGTCTATGTATACTAGCTTTCATTTCTTTCCTCCAAAATGACACTGGTCGAAACTAAATCGCCTGAGTGACTAATCGAAACCCATATCTTTCCACTAAAAGGGGCTTTAGAAAAATAGGGAGCTCCTTTTTGATTGGTTAGAATTTCCAGATCCTGAAATCCTACTGGTCCAATTCCTGTTCCCCAAGCCTTGGAAAAGGCTTCTTTTGCAGACCATCGTCCGGCCAGGTATTCCATTTTCCGTTTCCCGGATAATTGATCGAATCGTTCTCGTTCTGTCTCTGTCAATACCTTGGAAGCAAATCTGGGATGTCTCTGGTAGGCTTCTTCAATGGATTGGATCGATTCGATATCTATCCCATGTCCAACAATCATATCTATTCCTCTTTGATAATTCTCTATTCGCAACTCCATTTAAGAAGGAAAGGGCTGAGAATGTTTTCTCCAGCCCTCTCCTCTTATTCAGCTACATACTGATATATTTCTCGTACTAAGCTTTCTGTCTTTTCCCAACCCAAGCATGGGTCTGTGATTGATTGACCAAATACTTCTGGTTGATCTTGACGACCGTCCTCCAGATAAGATTCAATCATAAATCCACGAACCACATCATGGATAATTGGATTCCAGCTTCGATTACTAAGGGTCTCTCTGACAATGCGAATCTGTTCAGCAAATTTTTTCCCAGAATTATCATGATTGGTATCAACCAAGATAAATGGATGTTGCAATCCCAAGGCTTGGTAACGATGAGCAGCTTCTAGCAAATCTTCATAGTGGTAGTTTGGAATGTTTTTCCCATTCGCGTCTAAAGCTCCACGCAGAATAGCGTGTCCGAATGGATTTCCATTTGTTTCCACAGAACGACCATTATAGAAGAAATGATGCCCATGCTGTGCAGCATAAATCGCATTAAACATGACAGACAGATTTCCAGATGTCGGATTTTTCAATCCAGTTGGGACTGAAATCCCACTTGCCACAAAACGGTGGCCTTGATCTTCTACAGAACGGGCCCCAATAGCAACATAGGAAAGTAAATCTTCAACAAATGGGTAGGTCTCTGGATACAAAAGTTCGTCTGCTGTTGTCAATCCGGTTTCGGTAATCACTCGATGATGCAGGCGACGAACTGCCTTTAAACCAGCTACAAAACTTGGTTCTGAAGCAGTATCCGGCTGATGCATCAAGCCTTTATAGCCATCTCCATTGGTCCGAGGCTTGGCAGTATAGACCCGCATCACAATGAAGACCTGATCTTTGACTTCTTCTTGAAGGGCTGCTAGGCGACGAGCATATTCCATCACTGCTTCCTCATTATCTGATGAACATGGCCCCATCACAAGCAAAATGCGCTTGTCTTCTCCCTTTAAAATAGAGGCTAGTTCACGATCACGCGCTTCTTTGCGAGCCAACTGTTCACCTTCTAAGCGATAAAGAGAAGTTACTGCTGTTTCATCAATGATTGGGCTAGTAGCTGTAAAAGACATAGGCAGATCCTTTCATACGATTAGAGTTTTTTACCGTGGCAGTTTTTAAATTTCTTACCAGATCCACATGGACAGATGTCATTGCGTTTGATTTGACTCAAATCAAGATCTTCTGGTAAATCAGTTTTTTGAGCGGCAATGTTACGAGTCGCGGTCGTTGAAATACTATGTTCAGTACGTGGGCGTTCTTGTTCGTGAATTTGAGCTTTCATCATCAAACGAGTCACATCAAACTCAATGGAACCAATCATATCGTTGAACATACGGAATCCTTCAGATTGGTATTCAACCACAGGATTGTTTTGCGCATAGCCACGGAGACCGACAGCATTACGCAATTGGTCTAAGGCATCGATGTGATCTGTCCACTTACTGTCCACAACACGAAGGATCAAGACTTTTTGGAATTCTCTGACTGCTTCTTCATCGCGTAATTTCGCTACTTGGTTTTCATAAACCTCTTCAGCTCGTTTGAACAAGTAATCAATCACATCTTTATCAGATTTGCCTTCAATATCGCTCTCTGAAATGGTATCTTCAGGGACCAAATTGTATTTGGCAAAGTTCAAGATAGCTTCCGTACGTTCTTCCTTGCTTGAGTGGCTTGCTCCTTCAACGATCCGTTTAATGGTTCGTTTGATCATGGCCTTGATTTCTGGAGCCAAATCACGATCCGCAGTAATCACATCATAGCGTTGAGAGTAAATAATCTCGCGTTGTTCCCGCATGACATCATCATACTGAAGGACTTGCTTACGAGTGTCATAGTTGTTCCCTTCCACTCGTTTTTGGGCTGCCTCAACTTGACGTGTAAACATGTTAGATCGGATGACAGATTCTTCTTCGCTTAGTTTGAAGCGATCTAACAAGGCTTTGATGCGCTCTGAACCGAAACGACGCATCAACTCATCTTCAAGAGAAAGGTAGAATTGAGATTCACCTGGGTCCCCTTGACGTCCAGAACGTCCACGCAACTGGTTATCAATACGACGGCTTTCATGACGCTCTGTACCAATGACACATAGTCCACCCAATTCACGAACTCCTTCACCGAGCTTGATATCGGTACCACGTCCGGCCATGTTGGTCGCGATGGTGACGGCACCACGTTGACCAGCATTCATGATGATTTGCGCTTCTTTGTAGTGGTTTTTCGCATTCAAAACTTCGTGGGGAACTCCTGCTTCGACCAAGAGACGAGATAAATAGTCACTGGTTTCAACGGCAACGGTACCCACCAAGACTGGTTGTCCTTTTTCGTAACGTGCTTTTACATCTTCTACTACAGCCTTAAACTTCGATTTCAAGCTTGGGTAGAGAAGATCTGGATGGTCAATACGAGCAATCGGACGGTTTGTTGGAATTGGAATGACGCGAATGTTGTAAATTTCACGGAATTCTTCTTCTTCTGTCTTACCAGTACCTGTCATCCCTGAAAGTTTTTTGTACATCCGGAAGAGGTTTTGGTAAGTAATAGAAGCTGATGTTTTGGTTTCTTCTTGGACTGGTACACCTTCTTTAGCCTCAATCGCTTGGTGGAGACCATCAGAATAGCGACGTCCTTCCATGGTCCGACCTGTAAATTGGTCGACGATCAAGATTTCTTGATCCTCACTGACCACATAGTCGATGTCCAAAATCATGATATAGTTGGCACGGAGGGCATTGTCAATGTAGTGTGTTAAAGCAACATTTTCAATGTCATACAAGTTTTCAAGCTTAAAGTAGCTTTCAGCCTTATCAATCCCAGAATCTGACAAACCAATCGTTTTTGAAGGAACATCAATGATATAGTCTTCTTCTTCCAAAGATTTCACAAAGGCATCCGCCATGTGATAGAGTTGGCTAGTTTCTGTAGAAGTCTGACCTGAAACAATCAATGGAGTACGGGCTTCATCAATCAAGATCGAGTCTACCTCATCGACCAAGGCATAGTTCAAAGGACGTTGTACCATGTTTTCGGCACGAACAACCATGTTATCACGCAGGTAGTCGAAACCGATTTCCGCATTGGTTGAATAGGTGATATCACAAGCATAAGCTTCTTGTTTTTCAGAAGGTGATTTTGCAGCCAGGTTGATCCCAACTGAAAGACCTAGCCATGAGTACAATTCTCCCATCTCAGTCGCATCACGTTCTGTCAGGTATTCATTGACCGTAACAACGTGAACCCCTTTACCAGATAGGGCATTCAAATACACCGGCATGGTCGCAGTCAAGGTTTTCCCTTCCCCTGTACGCATTTCTGGAACGTCACCATGGTGAAGAACAATCCCCCCCATGACCTGTACTTTATAAGGGAACAAGCCCAAGACACGCTTAGCACCTTCACGAACTACTGCGAAAGCTTCATAGAGGAGATCATCCAATGATTCACCATCTTGGTAGCGTTGTTTGAATTCTTCTGTTTTCGCCTTCAGTTCATCATCTGACAAGGCAGCCATTTGATCTTCATAGGAGAAGACCTTGTCTGCCATCTTTTCCAATCGTCTTAATTCACCTTTATCATTTTCGATAATTGTTTTTAATAAATTAGCCATTAGTATCCTTACTTTTCAAATTTCTTAAATTTTAAACGTTCTTTTTATTATAGCACACTGTAGCTTATCCATCAAGAAATTCCATTGATTAGAAGATGGTTTCCCCCTCTTTTTTCCCTTATCCATTTCACCTTTTGCTCATCTATTAGAAAAATCCTTAAAACAACAAAAGGTTAAGTACTTGACGACTCAACCTTCTATCTACGTTTATGGATGACTGACAATTAATTCCATCTCTTCTCCTGATAAGGTCCAATTCTGGATATCACTCGTTAAGATAAAATGTTCTCCTTTTCCAATCGGATAATCTACCCCATCTACCTGAAGACTTCCTTGCCCTGAGAGAACGCTCACCAAACTATAATCATGGGTCTTTTCAAATCGAACTTCCCCATTGATGACCCATTTGTGAACACCAAAGAAGTCATTGGCCACTAACAAAGTCGATGACAAGTGGTCAACTTTTTCCTCAACTGGTCGGCTATTTGCCGGAGCACCTAAGTTCAGGACATCAATAGACTGTTCAATGTGCAATTCACGTAAATTCCCTTGATCATCTTTGCGATCAAAGTCGTAAACTCGATACGTCGTGTCGCTTGATTGCTGGGTTTCCAAAATCAAGATACCCGAACCAATGGCATGCATGGTTCCACTTGGAACATAGAAGAAATCTCCCGCTTTCACAGGAACCCGTGCTAAAAGATCATCCCATTCTTTGGCTTCGATCATTCGACGTAATTCTTCCTTGGACTGGGCGTGGTGACCATAGATAATCTCCGCCCCTTCATCCGCAGCAATAATATACCAGCATTCGGTTTTCCCAAGTTCTCCTTCATGCTCCATTCCATAGGCATCATCTGGATGAACCTGAACACTGAGCCAGTCATTGGCATCCAGAATCTTTGTCAATAAAGGAAAGACCGGTTCTGTTCGATCTCCAAATAATTCACGATGCTCTGCATAAAGTTGATCCAAGCCCATTCCAGCATAAGGCCCATTTTTAACAACTGAAACACCATGGGGATGGGCCGAAATAGCCCAGTATTCACCAACATGATCGCTCGGGATTTCATAGCCAAACTCATCTCGTAATCTAGTTCCACCCCAAATTTTTTCCTGCATGACGGATTGTAAAAATAACGGTTGTGACATACCTGCCTCCATATATCCTTGTATTCAATACCTTATTATACAAAATTTCATTCGTTTTTGAAAGCTCTACAAATCCCTTCATCCCCTTTTTAATTTTTTGCACGTTTTTCGCATTTTTACCGGCTTTTCGCTATAATAGGTATATGAATCTCAAAGAATCCATTATCGAATTGGCTCACTCCATCGGTATTTCAAAAATCGGTTTTACCACCGCAGATGATTTTTCCTATTTAGAAAAATCCCTCCGCCTAGCTGTAGAGGAAGGCCGAAATTCAGGGTTTGAGCACAAAAATATCGAAGAACGAATCCAGCCACGCTTAAGTTTAGCTTCTGCTAAAACGATTATTTCCATTGCCGTTGCATATCCTCACAAGTTAAAACAACAACCTCAGAAGACAGCCTATAAACGCGGAAAATTTACTCCCAACAGTTGGGGCATAGATTACCACTATGTCCTACAGGATAAGTTGGACCGCCTGGCTAAAGGGATTGAAGAATTGACGGCTAACTTCGAATACAAGGGCATGGTGGATACCGGAGCCTTGGTGGATACTGCCGTTGCTCAACGGGCTGGCATTGGATTTATCGGCAAGAATGGCCTCGTCATCTCAAAAGAATATGGTTCTTATATGTTTTTAGGGGAGCTTATCACCAACCTAGAAATTGAACCCGACCAAGCAGTCGACTATGGTTGTGGAGATTGTAACCGCTGTGTAGAAGCCTGCCCGACATCTTGCTTAATTGGAGATGGCACCATGAATGCCCGACGTTGTCTGTCCTTTCAGACCCAAGACAAGGGGATGATGGATATGGAATTCCGTAAAAAGATTAAAACGGTCATCTACGGCTGTGATATCTGTCAAATCTGTTGTCCCTACAATCGTGGTCTGGATAACCCACTAGCTACTGACATTGACCCTGAACTAGCTCACCCAGAATTAATCCCCTTTATCGAGCTATCCAATGGTCAATTCAAAGAAAAATTCGGAATGGTCGCTGGTAGTTGGCGGGGGAAAAATATCCTTCAGCGAAATGCCATCATTGCCTTGGCCAATGCTAATGACCGGTCTGCCATCCCTAAACTTCTAGAAATTATCGAAACTTCGCAAAACCAGATTCATATTGCAACAGCCATTTGGTCTCTGGGGGAGCTGATTCGAGAAGTCACACCTGACTTGGTTGATTTATTAACTTCCCTCAAAAACCCAAGTCCTGCTATTATAGAAGAACGCGAACGGTTTTTCCAAAAATTCCATCTAGATGAAATAACGATACAAAAATAGAGAGTGGGACAGAAATCGGTCATTCGTTAGAATTCGATTTCGTCGTCCCACCTCCGCACAGTTGAGTAGGGCTATAAAAGCTGATGAAATCAGCGTAGTAGAGCCCACTCAACCACTGCGTCTTGCTCGACTATCCAAAGACAATTGAGAGGCTAGGACTTTGGTCCCAGCCTCTTTTATCGTTCACCTCATCCTTCTTCCTGACCTTATTCTTAAAAAAGCCCCAAGGGATAAAACCAAAAGAACCCCCAAAGAATAGCAGATAAAAAACCAACCACAACATCACGAACAAAATGGACTCCAGCCAGAACACGAACCCCCGCCAATAGAAGAGCCAAGGACAGACCAAGGACCGATAGAAGAGGATGCACTCCCCAGGCTACTGTAGAAATGATCGCCGCAGAAAAGACGTGCCGACTTGGCATAGAACTCCCCTTCCCCTCTCGATTCAGTAACGGAGGGAAAGTCCCCAGCTCATAGGGACGCGGCCAATTCATTCGTTTTCGAATGACACTTAATACAATAAAACCAGTTGCTGGTACCAAAAGATAAGCAAGCACAATCCAAGTCTTGCTAGCCTTTAGATAGGCTGCCCAAAGAACATAGAAATAAAGGAGAGGCATCAACAAGGTGACGAGCCTATTGGTCCACTTTAATAAAGAAAGATAATAGGGATGGGTCACAAAAAATGGTCTAACCCGTTCATAGAACAAACATTCTTTTTTCATAAGGATTTTCTCTTCAATCAGTCATTTAACAAGCAACAGCTCAGCTAGATCAAAATCCCTTCCAGGTGATCGAGCTCATGCTGGCAAATCTGGGCCACAAAACCTTCTAAGCTTATGAGCTGAGGTTTCCAATTGGTATCACGGTAGGAAACTTGAATCTTTTCAAAGCGACTTGTCTTTCGACTTCCTGGCAAAGAAAGACAGCCTTCTTCTGTCTCATAAATCCCTTCTTTCTTAACTAGAACAGGATTAAAGAGAACCAAGGGCATCAAACCTAGTTGGATGATGATCACCCGCTTACGTACACCAATCATATTAGCAGCCATGCCAACACAGGCTTCCTGGTGAGCTCGTAGGGTATCTTGTAAATCTTGCGCCAAATACAAATCCTCTTTTGTCGCTTCTTCAGACACTTGACTCAAAAAGAAGGGATCCTTCATAATGGCTTTTTCCATCATTTCTCCTCTCTTGCTAAAAAAGAGAAGGTCATTCATCCATCTTCCCGACGAAGAACTCCCTCCCCCTAGCATTTTGATGCTTTATGTTATTTCAACCTTAACTTATTAGTCTTTTTTGCTGACTTGTTTTGCTAAGACAAAGTTACCCAAGGTCGCTGAACCATTTCCTGCTACTGCTGGTGTTACGATATAGTCACGAACATCTGGCACTGGTAAATAGCCGTTCAATAAGACGGTGAATTTTTCACGAACGCGATCCAACATGTGTTGTTGTGCCATCACTCCTCCACCAAATACAATCACATCTGGGCGGAAGGTTACAGTTGCATTGACAGCAGCTTGGGCAATATAGTAGGCTTGGATATCCCATACAGAGCTATTCAGTTCAATATTTTCCCCACGAATACCGGTACGAGCTTCCAAGCTTGGGCCAGCCGCAAGACCTTCTAAACAGCCTCTGTGGAATGGACACACACCATTAAATTCTTTTTCAACATCCATCGGGTGTTTGGCAACATAATAATGGCCCATCTCAGGATGTCCCACTCCACCAATGAATTCACCACGCTGGATGACACCTGCACCAATCCCTGTACCAATTGTGTAGTAAACTAAGTTCTCAATACGACCACCCGCATTATTACGAGCCACGACCTCACCATAAGCTGAGCTATTCACATCAGTGGTGAAGTAAATCGGTACATTCAAGGATCGACGGAAAGCTCCCACCACATCTACATTTGCCCAATGTGGTTTGGGAGTTGTTGTAATAAAACCATAGGTCTTTGAATTCTTATCAATATCAATCGGTCCAAATGAACCAATGGCTAAACCAGCAAGACTTTCAAATTTAGAGAAAAACTCAATACATTTATCAAGGGTTTCAATTGGGGTTGTTGTCGGAAACTGTGTCTTTTCAATGACGTTATTATTTTCGTCACCTACAGCACAAACAAACTTTGTTCCACCAGCTTCAAGACTTCCATATAATTTAGTCATATCAAACCTCTTTTTCAATTCTCTTTTTTTCTATTATATCACAAAGGGAAACGGTTCACTTCTATTCCTTATAGAAAAAACTACTCTTATTTATGTTTAAACATTAGGTGAGCGACTTTTTTATTCCAAGCCTCACCTCCAAACAAAATTCAAGGACTGGAGGAAGCCCTAACCAGTCCTTGAGTAATCCTATTTTAGATTATGCTTTTACTTCAATAATCGCATCGCCTTTAGCAACTGCACCATTAGCTACTGGAGTTACTGAAGCATAATCAGCTGTGTTTGTGACGATGACCATTGTTGTATCATCAAGACCAGCTGCTGCAATTTTAGCAGAATCAAATGTTCCAAGAACATCGCCAGCTTTGACCTTGTCACCTTGAGCAACTTTCTGATCAAATCCTTCACCGTTCATTGAAACTGTATCAATCCCAACGTGGATCAAAACTTCAGCACCATTGGCTGTCTTCAAGCCAAAAGCATGTCCAGTTGCAAAAGCAATGGTTACTTCAGCATCCGCCGGAGCATATACAACACCTTCAGTTGGTTTGATGGCAATCCCTTGTCCCATAGCACCACTTGAGAATACAGGGTCATTTACGTTTTCTAAAGCAACCGCTTGACCAACGATTGGAGAGATGATGGTTTCATCTTGAAGAGATGCTGGAACAGTTCCAGTTGTTTCTTCTTCAATAATTGCACCAGCTTCTTCGTCTTCTGCAGGAACTGATGAAGCTTCATCTTCGTAACCGAACATATATGTCAAACCAAAACTTAGTGCAGTTGTAAATACAACCATAAATACATATTTCAATAATTGACCGTTTAGATAGAGAAGTGTTCCTGGAATAATTGTAATACCAAATCCTGTACCAGCAAGGTTTAACATAGATGCAATCCAACCACCTACAGCACCTGCTCCCAAAGCAATAACGAATGGTTTCACATAACGCAAGTTCACACCAAAGATTGCAGGCTCAGTAATACCTAATAAGGCAGAAATAGTTGCAGGAAATGCTAAAGCTTTCACTTTTTGAGATTTTGATTTCACTGCCACCGCTAAAGTCGCACCAGCTTGTGCAGTCATAGCAGCTGTAATAATTGCATTAAATGGATCTTTTTTATCCGAAGTAATTAATTGCGATTCAAGAAGGTTAAAAATATGATGGACACCAGTAACGACAATCAACTGATGAACCCCACCGATAAGAAGACCTGCAAGGCCGAATGGTAAATTTAAAATAAACTTAGTTGCATTCAGTACATGTTCCTCGATGCTGTGGAAGAATGGTCCAATAATAAACAAAGCGAGGAATGACATGATTGTTAATGTAAATAATGGAACCAATAACAAATCTAAGACATCTGGAATTTTCTTATGGAGCCATTTTTCAAGTTTTGCACCAATTAGACCAACGAAGAAAGCGGGAAGAACTGAGTTCTGGAATCCAACTACATGATGGAAGATACCAAAGAATGTTGCTGCTTTAGAAGGATCTTCCGCTACAACCCACGCATTAGGAAGTGTCGGACTAACCATCATCAAACCAATTACAATTCCAAGAACAGGATTTCCTCCAAACACTCGGAACGCAGACCATGAAATCAAGGCTGGGAAGAAAGCAAACGCAGTATCTGTCAAAATTGTTGAATAGGTATAGAAATCTGTAGATTTAAATGCGTCTGCTGTAGTACCAAACAAAGCCAGCACTTGATCTTGAGCAATAGCACCACGAATTCCCATAAACAAACCAGTTGCAACGATTGCTGGCAAAATTGGGACAAAAACATCTCCGAAGGTACGGATTGCGCGTTGGAACCAATTTCCTTGTTTCGCTGCTTCAGCTTTCATTTCATCTTTTGAAGAAGTTGGCAAGCCTAGAGCTACTACTTCATCGTAGATCTTATTTACAGTACCAGTACCAAAGATGATTTGGTATTGACCTGAGTTAAAGAAAGCTCCCTGTACTTTTTCAATGTTCTCAACAACATCTTTGTTGATTTTTGATTCATCTTTAACCATCACGCGAAGACGAGTCGCACAGTGAGCAACACTGCTAACGTTCTCAACTCCACCGATTGCATCGATGACTTTTTTTGCAATTTCTGTATTTGACATTTGCAAAAATCTCCTTATTTTTTATTGTTTTGAAAACGGTTAAACCATCTCTACGCTCTTAATTGTACCACGTATTAAGAATATGTCAACCGTTTTGCAGAATGTTTTTGGTGTTTATTTGCGATTTTTGATTGTTTGAAAGATGGATTTCTTATTTTCATTCACTAAAAAGCCCGTATGCTCTATATAAAAACCTCTATCTTGTTTTTGAATTTTCAAAAACTTTCATACTTTCATTTATTTTCATAAATCAAAACTAGGCTTGACTTCGATATTTTATGATAAACGTTTGACATTTTTTCTCAATTATTTGGCCAAATTCTTGCTTTTTTTTTTAGAAATCGGTACTATGGAAGTAAGAAAAATTTTGGAGGAGTCAAATGGAATGGACAACCGAACTTCGGTACAAACGGTATGAAGACTGGACCGAAGAAGAAAAGAAACAAATTAAAGAAAATATGGCCAAATCCCCTTGGCATACTCACTACCATGTTGAACCAACATCTGGTCTCTTAAATGATCCAAATGGTTTCTCTTATTTTGACGGCAAATGGATCCTCTTTTACCAAAACTTTCCGTTTGGAGCCGCACATGGATTGAAGTCTTGGGTACAACTCGAAAGTGACGATTTAGTCCATTTTAACGAAACCGGAGTGAAGGTCTTTCCAGACACACCTTTAGATAGCCATGGAGCCTATTCTGGATCAGCTATGCAATTCGATGACAAACTTTTCTTATTCTATACAGGAAATGTACGAGATGAGAACTGGATCCGCCATCCCTACCAAATCGGGGCTTTGATGGACAAAGAAGGAAAGATTGAAAAAATCAACAAAATCTTGATTGATCAACCTGCTGATTCTACTGATCACTTCCGTGACCCACAGATTTTTAATTTCAAAGGCCAATACTACGCCATTGTCGGTGGTCAAGACCTTGAGAAAAAAGGATTCGTTCGTCTTTACAAAGCAGTGAATAACGATTATACCAACTGGGTTGAAGTAGGAGATCTTGATTTCAACAATGATCGTACAGCTTATATGATGGAATGTCCTAACTTGGTCTTCGTCGGCGAGCAACCTATCCTTCTTTATTGCCCTCAAGGTTTGGACAAAGCGGTCCTCGATTACGACAATATCTACCCAAATATGTATAAGATTGGGGCTTCTTTTGATCCTGAACAGGCTCGTTTAGTTGATGTATCTGAATTGCAAAACTTAGACTATGGCTTCGAAGCCTATGCAACTCAAGGCTTCAATGCTCCTGATGGAAGAGCCTTAACTGTTAGCTGGTTAGGTCTACCAGATGTCGCTTATCCATCTGATCGTTATGACCACCAAGGAGCTTTCTCTTTGGTCAAAGAGCTAAGTATTAAGGACGGTAAACTTTATCAATATCCAGTTGAAGCTATAAAAGAGCTCCGCTCCTCTTCATCCGAGTTTCGTAACAAAGAGGTTACCAACAATTGTTACGAGTTAGAATTAGCCTTTGAAGCGAATAGCAAAAGTGAGATTGTTCTCCTAGCAGATAAAGAAGGAAAAGGTCTTTCTATTACTTTCGATATTGCAAATGGTCAAGTCATTGTCGATCGTAGCCAAGCTGGTGAACAATATGCCCAAGAGTTTGGGACTACTCGTACTTGCCCGATCGAAAACCAAGCTACAACTGCTACTATTTTCGTCGATCATTCTATTTTTGAAATTTTTATCAACAAAGGAGAAAAAGTATTCTCTGGTCGCGTCTTCCCGCATGCTAATCAAACTGGTATTTTGATTAAATCTGGAACACCTACTGGAACATACTACGAACTAGACTATGGTCGCAAAGCTCACTGATGTCGCCAAATTAGCTGGCGTCAGCCCTACGACAGTTTCACGAGTCATCAATAAAAAGGGCTATTTATCTGAAAAAACTATCTCAAAAGTCAAAGAGGCCATGAGGGAGTTGGGCTACAAGCCTAATACAATCGCTCGGAGCCTACAAGGAAAATCAGCCAAATTAATCGGCTTAATCTTCCCAAAAATCAGTCATGTCTTCTATGCAGAATTAATCGATAAATTGGAAGAAGAACTGTTCAAACATGGGTATAAAACCATTATTTGTAATAGCGAGCATGATTCTGAAAAAGAACGTGAATACATTGAAATGCTAGAAGCCAATCAAGTAGATGGTATTATTTCTGGTAGTCATAATCTGGGAATTGAAGATTATAACCGAGTTACAGCTCCTATCATCGCTTTTGACCGAAACCTATCACCTGAGATCCCTGTCGTCTCCTCAGATAACTACGCCGGTGGCGTCCTTGCTGCGGAAACCCTTGCCAAGACAGGTGCAAAGAAGATTATCATGATTACGGGGAATGATAACTCCAATTCCCCAACAGGTCTTCGCCATGCAGGGTTTGCTTCGGTACTGCCAGGAGCACAAATCATTAATGTTTCTAGTGATTATTCCCCCATTCGCAAAGAAATGGAAATCAAGTCTATCTTGACCCAGCAAAAACCTGATGCTATCTTTGCATCTGACGATCTAACGGCGATTTTGGTGATGAAAATTGCTGATGAACTCGGCATTTCAATTCCAGAAGACCTCAAAGTCATTGGCTACGACGGGACCTACTTTATTGAAAAATTTTTCCCCCGTCTAACCACCATCAAGCAACCTTTACAAGAGATTGCTCACCTGACGGTCGATCTTCTTCTACAGAAAATCGAAGGGAAAGAGGTAAAGACTACAGGCTATTTTCTCCCTGTTAGTGTTTTACCCGGCAAAAGTGTGTAAATGAGTAAGAAATTAATCACAAAAAAGAAGCCACCTTTTAGGTAGCTTCTTTTTTATTCTGCTTCCGTCACAAATTGGCTTAAGACACCATTCACAAACCGAGCAGATTTCTCATCTGAAAAAGTTTTTGCTAATTCAATTGCTTCATTCACCGCAACCAATTGAGGTGTATCAAAGGAAGTCATTTCAAACACACCCAAACGAAGAATGTTTTTCTCCACTAGAGTCAAGCGTTCTACGGTCCAGCCAGTTTTCAAGTGTTGGGCAATCTGTTGATCCAATTCATCCTTTGATTGACGAACACCCGATACCAAATTGAGGAGAAAAGCTGGAATTTCCACTTCCTGGTCTGTTTCCTCTTTGTCATGAGTAAAAGCAAATCGACACGCTTCTACAACATCCCCTTCATACTCTAAACTCATCAGAGCTTGAAAGGCACGCTCCCGTAGATCACGACGTGATTCAAATAAAATATCAGTCATTGAGGAAATCCTCATTAAACAAATCTTTCAAATCAGGTTTCGCTGCTTTTTCAGTCACGATTCCAACTACATGGATGTTGACATCATCCAATGTGACGTCCGCCATATTGTAGACAGCTGTTTTTACTGCTTTTTGGATTGCAACCGCTACTTTAGGGACTGCCACACCATACTCTAGATAGAGGTAAATATCAACAGAGATTTGACCATCTTCTTGTGTACGAAGGTAAACCCCACGACCAAGAGCACGTTTTGAAAGACTATCCGATACACTCTTGTTTTCAAGAGAATGAACACCATCTACTTTTGCAGTCGCAATCGCAATAATTTTTTCTAGCACACGAGGTGCAATGACGATTTCGCCGTATTGTTCAGTTGCCATAGAAGTTCCTTTCTATCAGACCTATTTTAGAGCTGATTAGGCACGAGAAACGTAAGTTCCTTCAGCTGTATTGATAATCAATTTTTGTCCTGCTTCGATGAAGTCTGGAACGTTAACCACAAGACCTGTTTCCATTGTAGCTGGTTTACCAGAACCTGTAACTGTAGCACCTTTAATAGATGGTTGAGTTTCAGCAACTGTCAATTCAACAGTTGTAGGAACAGTCACCCCAATCACTTCGTTTCCATAGAATTGGATTTTCACTTCTGAGTTTTCAAGGATGTAAAGCAATTCGTTCTCAACATTGGCAACAGGAATTTCATATTGGTCGTATGTTTCAGTATTCATGAAGTAAGCTGTGTCATCCATTTTATACAAATATTGAGCTGGTACTGTTTCAATAATAGCTTGCTCAAATTTTTCTTCTGGACGGTAGCTTGTATCAAAAGTTGAACCAGTACGAACATCACGCAATTTCATACGCATGATAGTATTTCCTTTACCTGGTTTGTGGTGGCTAGCTTCCAAAACGCGGATCAATTTTCCATCAGCTGTTTCAAAAGTCATACCAGCTTTCAACTTACTTGCTTCAATCATGTTTTCATACCTCTTTTTAAAAAATATATTACTCTTTATTCTATCACAAATGCTCAGATTTCTCAAATCTGTCTCTGCAAATTTCCTTAGATCACAATCAACTCTTTTGGTGCAAGGGTCAAGACTTCACAGCCGCTTTCCGTAATCAAAAGATCATCTTCAATCCGGACACCTGATAGACCTTCAATGTAGATTCCTGGCTCATCTGTCAAAACCATCCCCGCCTTGATAACTTCTTTTGATGCTTGGTTGAAGTAGGGTTCTTCATGGATATCCAAACCAATTCCATGTCCAATTCCATGAGTAAAGTACTGACCGTATCCTGCAGCCTCAATAATGTCTCGAGGAATTTTATCAAAATCACGGAAACCTAGTCCATCCTTCGCTTCAGCAATGAGAGCTTGGTTGGCTTTCAAGACCGTTTCGTAAATTTCTCTTTCCTTATCGCTGACATGACCTACATAAATGGTCCGAGTCATATCACTCACGTAATGGTTGTAAAGACAGCCAAAGTCCAAGGTCAAGGCATCCCCAGCAGAGATAATGCGATCACTAGGAGTCGCATGGGGCATAGCAGAGCGTTCTCCCGCAGCAGAGATGATATCAAAGGATACACCTGAAGCTCCCAATTCTCGCATTCTGAAATCCAGGAAGGTCGCAGCTTCTAACTCTGTTGTTTGACCAACCTTGATAAATTCAAGCACATCTAGGAAGGCTTGATCTGAAATACTGCAGGCCTTGCGGATGGTTGCCACTTCTGTCTCATCTTTAATCAAACGAAATTCCATCACAAAATCAGACAAGGCCCTTAGAGAGACTCCTGAGAAAGCCGTTGCCAGACGGGTCTGATAGGCAACTGTGATCTCATCCTCAAAGCCAAGTTCATGGATAGCTGCATCTTTGACAATTTTTGCTGCTTCTTCCAATTCATTGCGGGTCTCAACAATCTCAACAAAGGGGAAACAAGTCGCATGGGCATGAATGGTATAGCGAGAATCCGTAAAGAGGACCACGCGCTCTTCTGTTACCAAAACAGTCCCATTTGATCCCCAGAAACCTGTCAAATAGTAAACATTTTTCAAGTTGTTAATGAGGACAGCTTTTAGATCCTGTGCCTTCATTTTAGTTCGTAGATTTGTAATTCGTTGGTTCATTGTAATTTCCCTTTCAAATACTGTCCTGTAAAGCTAGCTGGGTTGCTGGCTACTTCTTCTGGTGTCCCTGTTGCAATAATGGTACCACCACCGACACCACCTTCTGGTCCTAAGTCGATGATATGGTCCGCTGTCTTAATCACATCCAAGTTGTGCTCAATGACCAAAACGGTATTGCCATCATCTACAAAGCGTTCCAAGACCTTGAGCAAACGAGAGATATCCTCTGTATGAAGACCTGTTGTCGGCTCATCCAAAATATAGAAGGACTTACCAGTTGAGCGCTTATGAAGCTCGGAAGCCAACTTCATCCGCTGGGCTTCTCCTCCGGAAAGTGTCGTTGCCGGCTGTCCCAGGGTCACATAGCCCAAGCCGACATCCTTGATGGTTTGTAATTTGCGATTGATCTTTGGAATGTGTTTAAAGAAATCGACTGCATCATTGACGGTCATGTCCAAAACCTGGGAGATATTCTTTTCTTTATAGTGAACTTCCAGGGTTTCACTGTTGTAGCGGCGCCCATGGCAGACTTCACACGGGACATAGACATCCGGTAGGAAATGCATCTCAATCTTGATAATACCATCTCCCGAGCAAGCCTCACACCGGCCCCCTTTGACATTGAAACTAAAGCGGCCTTTTTTGTAGCCTCTAATCTTGGCTTCATTGGTTTGGGCAAAGAGATCGCGAATATCGTCAAATACTCCTGTATAGGTAGCTGGATTTGAGCGTGGAGTGCGCCCAATCGGACTTTGATCGATATCGATCAGTCGATCAATGTGCTCGACACCTGAAATGGTTTTGTATTTCCCTGGTTTCTCCGAATTGCGATTCAATTTTTGAGCCAGAACCTTTTTCAAAATACTGTTGACTAAGGTTGACTTCCCTGAGCCAGAAACGCCAGTTACAGCAATGAACTTGCCAAGCGGGAAGCGTGCTGTCACCTCTTTTAAGTTATTTTCAGCGGCACCTGTCAGCTCGATAAAGCGTCCGTTGCCTACCCGCCGTTCAGTTGGTACTGGAATGGCCCGTTTACCAGAAAGATACTGACCAGTGATGGATTTGCTATTGCGGGCTACCTGCTTAGGCGTTCCAGCCGCAACAATCTCGCCTCCAAAGACTCCGGCTCCTGGACCGACGTCGATCAGATAATCAGCTTCTCTCATGGTATCCTCATCGTGTTCGACGACGATCAAGGTATTTCCCAAATCACGCATCTTCTTAAGACTAGCAATCAAGCGGTCATTGTCCCTTTGATGGAGACCGATTGACGGCTCATCTAGGATATAGAGGACTCCTGAGAGATTGGAACCAATCTGAGTTGCCAAGCGAATCCGCTGACTCTCCCCCCCAGATAGAGTCCCGGCCGAGCGAGAAAGGGTCAGATAACTCAAGCCAACATTGTTCAAGAAGCTCAAGCGATCCTTGACTTCTTTGAGAATCGGACGAGCAATGGTCTCTTCATTCTTGGTTAATTGGAGATCAGCTATCACCTTCAGATGGTCCTCAATGGACAAGTCAGAGATTTGCCCGATATGTAGCCCCTTCTCTCCTCCTACTCGGACAGACAAGGCCTGGTCATTCAAGCGATAACCATGGCAGGTGGCACAAGTCAATTCATTCATGTAGGACAACATCTGATTGCGGGTGAAGTCACTAGAAGTTTCGTGGTAGCGGCGATTGATGTTGGTGACGACTCCTTCAAAAGGAATGTCAATATCGCGAACCCCACCAAATTCATTCTCATAATGGAAATGGAACTCCTTGCCATCAGACCCATAAAAAATTAAGTGGCGGTCTTCTGGAGATAAGTCTTCAAAGGGCTTGTCCATATCAATCCCAAACTGGATCATAGCCTGTTCCAACATCTGAGGATAGTAATTAGAGGAAATCGGGTTCCATGGTGCAAGCGCTCCTTCACGGAGAGTCTTGCTAGAATCTGGAACAACCAAATCCAAGTCCACTTCTAGCTTGATCCCTAGTCCATCACAATCTGGACAAGAGCCAAAGGGGGCATTAAATGAAAAGAGGCGGGGTTCCAATTCAGGGACGGTAAAGCCACATACCGGGCAAGCATAATGCTCTGAAAAGAGCAGTTCATTGTCGTCCATAGTATCAATGACCACGTAGCCATCTGCGATCCGGAGAGCTGCTTCTACAGAGTCAAAGAGACGAGAACGAATGCCGTCTTTGATGACAATCCGGTCTACGACAACCTCGATGGTGTGCTGCTGGCTTTTTGACAACTCTGGGATCTCTGTCACATCAAAGATCTCACCATCCACACGCACCCGGACATAGCCATCTTTTTGAACCTTTTCGATGATATTCTTATGCTGGCCTTTTTTCTTGCGAACAATGGGAGCTAAGATTTGCAGGCGTTGGCGATCTGGCAGTTCCAAAACTTGGTCTACAATCTGCTCGACCGAAGAAGCGGTGATCGCCCCATGGCCATTGATACAGTAGGGAGTCCCCACACGAGCATATAAAAGACGTAAGTAATCGTTGATTTCCGTTGTCGTACCAACCGTTGACCGCGGATTTTTGCTGGTTGTTTTTTGGTCAATGGAAATGGCGGGGCTTAAGCCATCAATCGAGTCCACATCAGGTTTTTCCATATTTCCTAAAAACTGGCGAGCATAGGCTGATAAACTCTCTACGTAACGTCTTTGTCCTTCTGCATAGAGAGTGTCAAAGGCTAAGCTCGATTTCCCAGAACCCGATAAACCAGTGACCACAACCAGCTTGTCTCGAGGGATTTCAACATCAATATTTTTTAAATTATGAGCACGCGCTCCATGAATGACAATTTTATCGAGCATTTCTTCCACTTTTCATCAATTTATTTATCCTTCATTATATCAAATTTTTCAGCATTCTTTTATCCAAAAGCGTGCTTTTTCTGTTATAATGTTAAGGTGTAAAAAAACAAGGGGAGGCACCATGAAACAGGTCTTTTTATCAACAACGACTGAATTTAAAGAAATAGAGACACTGGAACCCGGTAGCTGGATCAACCTTGTCAATCCTTCCCAAAGTGAATCGATGGAAATCGCCTCTGCTTTTAACATCGATATTGCCGACTTACGGGCACCACTCGATGCGGAAGAAATGTCCCGTATGACCATCGAAGATGAGTATACCTTGATCATCGTGGACGTTCCCATCAAGGAAGAACGGAACAATCAGACCTACTATGTCACCATCCCTTTGGGAATCATCCTAACAGAAGAGGCTATCATCACCACTTGTTTGGAAGAGTTGCCTCTCCTAGACTCCTTTATCAATCGTCGCTTGCGGAATTTCTATACCTTCATGCGGTCTCGCTTTATCTTTCAGATCCTTTATCGAAATGCCGAGCTCTACTTGACCGCGCTTCGTACCTTGGATCGCAAGAGTGAACAGATTGAAAGTCAACTGCACAAGTCGACTCGAAACGAAGAACTGATTGAACTGATGGAGCTGGAAAAGACCATCGTCTACTTCAAGGCCTCTCTGAAAACTAATGAGCGCGTGATTAAAAAATTAACCAGCGCTACCAGCAATATTAAGAAATACCTGGAAGACGAGGACTTGTTGGAAGATACCTTGATTGAGACCCAACAGGCCATCGAGATGGCGGATATTTATGGAAACATCCTCCACTCCATGACTGATACCTTCGCATCGATCATCTCCAACAACCAGAATAATATCATGAAGACCTTGGCCATGGTGACCATCGTCATGTCCATTCCAACCATGATTTTCTCGGCCTACGGGATGAACTTCAAGAACAATGATCTTCCGCTCAACGGGGAACCCAATGCCTTTTGGCTCATTATCTTTATCGCCTTCGCCATGACCGGCTCCCTCGTCGTCTACCTCATCCATAAAAAATGGTTCTAACACCTACAAATATAACTAAGGAGTATGTATGTCTCAATTTGATTTGACCCAATTAAGTAAGAAAAACCAAGAATTCGTTCGTATCGCTAAACACCAATTGATTGAAAATGGCAAAACGGAAGAAGAGGCTACCAGCCTAATTGAAGAGATTCTTCCAGCTATCTTTGAAAACCAACCAAAAGGAGTAACGGCACGAACTCTCTTTGGAGCGCCAACTGTTTGGGCCAATGCATTTAGCAATCAGGAACGCTATGAAAAAGAGCATCCAAAAGAAAATGATACTCCTCTTCTCATGATTACGGATTCCTTCCTTCTTGTCTTCGGTCTCTTTGCTGCGATTTCAGCCTTCATGAACTTATTTGCACCTCAGGGAACTACTTATGGACTTCTCACCTTGACTCTTGGTAGCTTGGCTGGTGGGGTTGTGCTCTATTTGATGTATTACTACTTCTATCAGTACTACGATGTTTCAAAACGTGGCATGAAACGTCCGGCTCTAACCAAGTCACTCCCTATCTTAATGTTGGCGATGATTCTTTGGGTGGTGATTCTCATGGTCACTGCTCTGCTCCCACAATTCCTCAACCCGCGTGTACCAAACTGGTTCATGCTCTTACTCGGTGGTGGGGCTCTTCTTCTCCGCTACTACTTGAAGAAAAAATACAATATCAAGAGCGCCAATACAGCACCTCAACGACGCTAAAAATAAACGGATGAAAATTTCATCCGTTTTTTGATTTACTATATTTCCTTGTTCAACCTTTTTGAAAAATAGAGAACTAAGTCATCATTGTTCTCACATGGACTGTAAGGGGCCAAGGGCTGATCCCTAAACCAAATTCCAGATCCATCTGGGATATACCCCCGTTTAACATAAAGCCTTTGAGCCGGGCCATAACCCGAGTGTAAACCAACCCCTAAAGTAACAATCTCTGACAGTAGCCCGACTCTTTTTTCCGCCTCCTCTAGGAGTTGATTCCCAATTCCTCGATTTCTAAATAGCTCAAAAACATTAAAATCAGTTAGTTCAGGATAGACTCCCACGAAAGGACCGTGCTTGGCATCAGGCAATATAGTGATATAACCTGCCACACTTCCATCAAAGTCAGCTACTAATACATCCCTCTCTCCATTCTCCTGATCCTGCAAATAGCTGGTCAAGGTATCCTCTCTACCCAGCCACCCTTGATGGATAAAGGCTTGAGAGATCTCTTCAATATCAGATTTCATCATCCTTCTGATGATCGTACTTTCCTTCATGTTGCGCTCCTTGATATATTTCTCCCCTCATTATAGCATGATTAGAGCTTAGGAAAGGTCAAAGAGGTCCCCCCGGACCTGAAAAAAAGACCCACCTGGGTCTTATTCGCTCTCTTGTTTTCAAGCTCATGAAAAAGAGGTCCACTGGACCTCAACTCGCTCTCACATTTCCAGGCTCGTAAAAAAAGACCCGTAAGGGTCTTAATTCGCTTTCTTATTTTCAAGCTTATGAAAAAGAGGTCCACTGGATCTGAAAAAAAGACCCGTAAGGGTCTTATTCGCTCTCTTGTTTTCAAGCTCATGAAAAAGAGGTCCACTGGACCTCTTTTTTAATCTTCGTTTACGAAAGGCATCAAAGCCATTACGCGAGCGCGTTTGATAGCTGTTGTTACTTTACGTTGGTTCTTCGCTGAAGTTCCAGTTACACGACGAGGAAGGATTTTCCCACGTTCTGAAACGAAACGGCTAAGAAGCTCAGTATCTTTGTAATCAACATATTCAATTTTGTTTGCTGCGATGTAATCAACTTTTTTACGGCGTTTGAATCCGCCACGACGTTGTTGAGCCATGTTTATTTCTCCTTTATAGTTTTAATTCGTTAAACCCATTCTTAGAATGGTAGATCGTCATCCGAGATGTCCATTGGATTAGCTCCGAATGGATTGTCATCACGTCCAAAGTTTGGTGTTGCGTTCGATGGTTCAGATCCTCCAAAGCTTGGAGCTGCATTTCCTGCAAATCCTCCAGCTGAAGCATAGCCTCCACCAGCTTGTCCTTCACGATTCGCGCGGCTTTCCAACAATTGGAAGCTGTCCGCTACGACTTCAGTGACATAAACACGTTGACCTTGCTGATTCTCATAATTACGAGTCTGGATACGACCTGTAATCCCAACTAAGGCACCCTTTTTAGCCCAATTTGCTAAATTTTCAGCTTGTTGACGCCAAATCACACAGTTGATAAAGTCCGCATCTCGTTCACCATTTTGGTTTTTAAAATTACGGTTAACAGCAAGTGAGAATGTCGCAACAGCCTGATTTTGAGGGGTATAACGAAGTTCAGCATCTCGAGTCATACGACCTACAAGTACAACATTGTTAATCATTAGTCACCTTCTTTATTCGTTAGGGCTTACGCGTCAACTTTTACGATCATGTGACGAAGAATGTCACCGTTGATTTTTGAAAGACGGTCGAACTCGTTAAGAGCTACATCGTCGTTCGCTTCAACGTTTACGATGTGGTAAAGTCCTTCACGGAAATCTTGGATTTCGTATGCAAGACGACGTTTTTCCCAATCTTTTGATTCAACAACAGTTGCACCGTTGTCAGTCAAGATAGAGTCAAAGCGTGCTACCAAAGCGTTTTTAGCTTCTTCTTCAATGTTTGGACGAATAATATAAAGAATTTCGTATTTAGCCATTGATATGTTCCTCCTTTTGGTCTAATGACCCCAAGTCTTCGCAAGGGGTAAGTGAGGTTTGCTCACAAGAAACTATTATACCAGACTTTGCGATAGATGGCAAGTGAAAATACGTTCTCTTGATTCTTTTCGAAGAAATTTATTTTTCTTCTATGTATTTCTCAAGTTTTTTGACAGTAAGGAAATCTCTTCCTTTCCTTAAAGAAAACTGATATCAGTTACCTTTAAGAAAGAGCCGTTATACTACCTTCATCACAAACAAGAAACGAGGAACGGTTATGAATTATTTAGTCATCCCCGCTTATCAACCCGATCAAAAACTTCTCAAGCTGGTTCAAAAATTAAGAGAAAAATGTGACTTCTCCATTATCGTTGTGGATGATGGTAGTTCTGAGGAGTGCCAAGCTATTTTTGAAAAATTAGACGGACTTGCTACCGTCCTTCACCACGAAGTGAACCTTGGAAAAGGAGGGGCTCTCAAAACAGCCTACACCTACATTCAAGAGCAAGGGCAATACGGGACAGTCATCACTGCCGATGCCGATGGCCAACATAAGGTATGGGATATCTTCCGCGTGGCCAAACAGTCGCAAGAAAATCTAAACCAATTGATTTTAGGGGCACGTGCCTTTTCAGGCAAGGTTCCTTTACGTTCTGCTTTTGGAAATAAGTTGACCCGCTTCTTGTTCAAGCAACAAACAGGGGTCCCTGTGACAGATACGCAGACTGGCCTTAGAGCTTTTACAACTAACATGATCCCTTTTATGTTAGAAATTGAGGGACAACGGTATGAGTACGAAATGAATGTGCTCCTTGCAGCGAGCAAGTCCTTCCCCATCTTAGAAGTTCCGATTGAAACAGTCTATATCAATGACAATGAAGGGTCTCACTTCCGCCCTATTCGAGACGGCCTCATGATCTACAAGGACATGTTCAAGTTTGCCCTATCTTCCCTGAGTAGTTTTATCGTTGACTACCTGGTCTATGCCTTCTTCCTTTTCGTGATGATGGCGGTGCCGATTACTCTCCGGATCCTCCTGGCAAACGGGATCGCTCGTGTGACGAGCTCCATCTTTAACTACTCGACCAATAAACGTCTCGTCTTTAAGAACAAAGACAGCGTGGCCCGAACCGGAAGTGGTTACTTGGGACTTGCTATTGGACTCTTTATTCTCGATACCCTCTTGATTCGACTTTTCTATACAAGCTTCGGTCTCCATTTGCTCCTTAGCAAGGTGATCGTCGGACTCTTGCTTTTCGTCGTCTCATGGCTGATTCAGAAAAAAATCATTTTCAAGGAAAGGACTGCACCTACTCATGAGATTCTTTAAAAAATCCTATACCTACGCTGCTTGTTTTGGTATCCTGCTAACAAGCTCCCTCAGCTATTCTATGCTCAAGACCTTTGTCTTATCGGATGCTATCCAAACAGTCAAAGCTACGACTACTGATACTAAAGCTGCTAAACAAGCTGCGGCTTCTGCGACAACTACAGATAGCAGTTACTCCGATGACAATATCCAGGTAAACTTGACAGAAAAAACAGTTGAAAATACCCAGGTTTACATTGCAGATATTACGGTTAGCTCCTCAGACTATCTCAAGACGGCTCTAGCCCAAAATACCTATGGAACAAACGTGACAGCCAAGACATCTGTCACGGCAGCTGAGAATAATGCTATTCTAGCCGTCAATGGTGACTACTACGGAGCCAATAGTACCGGCTATGTCATCCGAAACGGAGTGGTTTATCGCGATACGGTTCGTGAAGACTCTAGCAATGGCGACCTAGCCATTTATAAGGATGGTTCCTTCAAGATTATCTACGAGGATGAAATCTCAGCTGAGCAATTGGTCAAAGATGGGGTCGTCAATCTCCTTGCCTTCGGACCTTCCTTGGTTGAAGATGGGGAAATTGTCGTTGATACTAATTCGGAAGTAGGTCAATCCATGTCTTCTAACCCACGAACAGCCATCGGGATCATCGATGAAAACCGCTACATCATTGTCGTCTCAGATGGACGTACTTCAGAGAGTGAAGGTCTTTCTCTCTACCAATTAGCTGAAGTGATGAAATCTTATGGCGTTAAAACAGCCTATAACCTGGACGGTGGTGGTTCTTCTACCCTTTACTTCAACGGCCAGGTTATTAACAAACCAACAACAAATGGTACTATCTCAGAAAGGGCGGTGAGTGACATTGTCTACATCGGTTACTAATCCTATTAAACAACGAGTGAAAAAGACCATCCTCTGGTACACTCTAATCTCAGCATTCTTCTTTGTCGGAAGTCGCATCTACGAACACTTTAGTTTTGGGGAAACCTCTGCCTTCATGCACTACCTCTTCTTGATTCCTTTGATCGGTGGTGCCCTGCTAGTGGCTCTGCAATTAGTGGTAAAAGGCCTTTCTCGAATCACGCTCAATCTTTGGAACTCTGCAGTTGCTACGGCAACTGCAGGAGCCCTCTACCGAGGCATTGTCAACCTATCAGGTCGCTCAACAACTCTTGACCAACCTTACTATTATGTCGCAGGGATCTTCCTAATTCTCGCCCTCGTCAGCCTCTTCTTTGTCCGCAGTGTCTGGGTGAAGAAAGTGGAAATGAACACTTAATCAACTATTGATCAAATGTCGTAGTCAATATAAGCTACGACTTTTTTATATGTCTTTTCCCTAAATAAAGAAAGATACAGAATTTTCAAGGTAAATATGTTTATCTAAAAAACAAATGTGGTAATTATATACCTCGTTTATATGTAACAATAATGAAATTATTAAATTTCTTTTCTATTACCTTGACGTTTTATCAATAGATTTATATAATAAAAACAAAAGAATATATTAACAATATAATCGAAAAGGAGATTAATTATGAAAATTATCAAAAGTACAATCTTATCTATTATCGTCATACTTTTTTTGAGTTCGTGCTCAGAAAATAAAGATAATTTCCAATCGACCAATATAAAATTGCCTATATCATCTAAGAACATAAATAAGAAAAATTATAAAGTCGTCGTTAACCAATTAAAAGATGCTGGTTTTACAGATGTCAAAACTGATAAAATAGAAGATCTTGTCACTGGTTGGTTAAAAAAAGATGGAGAAATTGAAAGTGTGACTATTAACGGAGATACTGATTTTACCGAGGGACAAGAATTCCCTAAAAATGCTAAAATTACAGTAATCTATCATACCTTTAAAGAAGATAAATCTGAAAACAAAGAAACTAAAGATTCAACACAGAAGAAAGATAAAAACACAAAAAAGAACTCTAGTTCCTCTTCAGTTGACACTAAGTCCTCTCCTAGTTCCTCCAAAACTTCTTCTAGTTCAACCACGACTTCATCAAGCTCCTCTCAAGCATCTTCAAACACATCTGACACTCCTACTCCATCTGAAACACAGGTTATTAATCCTGATAACAATCCTGAATTTGCTTCTATATTAAAAACTGAAGATCCAACTGCAATTTCAAATTTTGTTCAAAAATTCAAGGGGAAAGTTGTTGAATTTAATGGCTATATAGCTTATTTCAATCCTCATGGAAATTATAAAACGCGTTATGATATTTTAATCTATGCAGGTGATTATCCTGGCCCTGATCTTGCTTCTCCAGGTCCAGCCTTTCAATTCAATGATGTTGCTCCAACCTCCGTCTTTAGGAATTTCAGTGGAGATGGTATTGGGATCGGTCAAAACATTCATATAAAAGCTACTATTCGAGAATTTTCTACAGGTGAACTTTTTATACTAGATCCAATTGAAGTGACAGAACGCTAAATAGCTTATATTATTTATAATTTTTGATCAATAATCTCTATTAAATTAAGGCTTCAACAATAAAAGTTATATTTGAATGCTAATAAACGAACACGTGATTGATTACTAATACAATATGTATCTAATCGCTTAATACAAAGAAAATATTAAAAAGGAAGTCCTCCTAGAGAGGAATCTTCCTTTTTTTATTAGTTTTCTTCACGTTTTTTGCGAGCTACAAACCCTGCTACAGCCAGTGAGGTCATACCAAGGAGGCTGAGGACTGTTGAAACCAAGTCTTCTTGACCTGTTTTTGGAAGACCAGTTACTGGTGTAGATGTAACTACAGCTTCTTGAGCACCTGTATGATAGGTAACAGCGACTGGTTTAACCTTGTCTGATTCTTTGCTTTCTGATTCAGTTGGTTGAACTGTTGGTTTGGTTGGCAGCACTGGAGCTACAGGAGTTGCTGGATCCACTGGTGCTACGATCGCTCCACCGTACTCTTCTGGGCTAGCTTTGACGAAAGAAAGAAGATGGAAATTGATCTGATTGGCCACTTCATAAAGGAAATCATTTTCCGATGCACGATAGCCTGCCGGGAGTTCCACATGGACACGATAAGATCCGTTCATCAGCATGGTCTCAAAGCGCTGCAAATCATAGATGCTTTGTGGAAGAAGGCGACTAATACCGTCTTTGCCTACCACTTTTACGACCGTTCCTATCGGAACTGGCTGATCAAATCCAATAGTGAGTTTATTTTCATCTAAATAGTGGAAGGCAAAGGTCACTTTCGGCTGTGGATTTTCAGGTGAAATGGTCACCTTCTTCACCAATTCTGTTCCCCAATCATAATGGTAATCCGATAAGGTGATTTTGACTATATAAGTACCGAAAGGCAAGTCTGGGAAGGTACCGCCATTGTAGGAAGCATTGAACTCTCCTTCCACAACCCGCCCTTGGTCATCCACTACCTGGTAACGAACGACAGATGGATAATAAGAAATCACTTCTCCACTGCTATCTTTAAAGACGACCTCTAAGGTCCCCTTTTCAGCCTTTGGTTTTTCAGTCTCTGTCTCGGTTGGTTGTTCATCTGAGCTGGCTTCATTCGTTGGGGGCGTTGCCTCTATTTTCTTCCCTTTGATGTCCATCTCAGTGGTATTGTAGACCTTATCCCAAATGCTATAACGAACAGTAGAGAGGTCCACCCCTTCTGGAAGCAGATAACTGCCGTCCTCTTGAGGTTCCAAGGCTACTGTTTCCCCGTCCTTGACGTAGGACAGATAAGTTCCTGCTAGTCCACTGCCGGTTTCAATCACCTTACCTGGACGGAAAATCCGGGTCTTTGGATCGTACTGAGCACTTCCAGTCTCTATGCTTGGAGCCGTATTGTCAATCTTAACCTTGAAGTTGAGTTCTTGTTGTTTGGCTCCTGAAGCAGTCGGACGGTAGGTAATCACAAATTGGTATTCTCCATCCGGCAATTGCTTGCCATCTTTGTCCAAGCCTTCCCAAGAGATTTCATAAAACTCTTCACTGCGATTCCCAATCCGGTAACTCCAGTCAGTCTTTCGATGCACTTCATTTCCAACTTCGTAAATCGGGTTGGTTCGTGCCGTATCCTCCTTCTTGTAGACAGAAAGATGGACATTTTCTACATTGCGAAGCATGACGGCTTTGACCTTGATGCTATCAAAGCTGGAATCATTATTTGGAGAGAAGTAGAGTTGGTCCCCATCAAAGTTATCCCCATCTTGACCTAGAGTTTTGGCTACAGACTCTCCATTTTCATAGACATAACTAATCAAAGAAGTAAAATGGTTGTCTGGATGACGCTCTGGCGTTTCTGGGACTTTTTCATCTGGATAGTCTGTCTTGTCCTTGTAGTAGTAAAATGGCTTGTCACTACCTGTATATTCGTAGATAGGCTTTTCGATCCCGCGAAGATTTTGGTAATCTCCATGGAAGCCAACATAAGGGAGACTGACCAGATGTTTGTTGGTGCTGGCATCTTTGACAAGTACAAAACCTTCTAAGAAATAACCATTTGGCATTTGCTTGCTGAGCTCTTCCTTGTACTTGCTTGCGTCAACTGACACGTGGATCGTCCGCTGACCATTGGCTGGAATTGTGATGGTTTCCTTGCCATCTAGGGTTTCTAACAAACGCGGATGAAGGGTGAATTTGCCATCCTGGACTTGGTCTGTTTGAAGGGTGGTTTCATAGCGGATAGACTGATCTTTATTGGAAAGATTGTGGATGGTTACGTCAAACTCAAAGGTATCGGTGACATTGCCAAGTGTTAGACTACTTTTGGCATCTTTGGCTGTTACATAGAGATCCCCTAGAGCTGCAGCTGTAACATCCATAACCCCTGCCCCTTGCTGACGAACAGAAGAATAGGCCTGGGTCTCCTCATCCACATGTGGAACGGCCGTACTCATGGTCATTTGTTTGACAAGAACTTGCAACTGTTCTGGACTGAGATGAGGGAAGCGCTCCTTCAAGGCTTGTTTCACCAGCACAGTGGCTCCTGCTGCATGGGGAGAAGCCATACTGGTCCCCCTATCCATATAGTACTCTCCATTATTAACAGATGAATAGATCATACCTCCTGGGAGGGTGACATCTGGTTTGAGGTCGCCATCAGCTGATAGGCCCCAAGAGGAGAAGTCGGATAGTTGATTAGCCGCATCGTAAGGCACACGTTTGAATTTGTTGGCAATATGGAGCTGGTAGTCATTGGCATGTTGAGCTAGGACACTTCCGGCATCATGCCCAATGACCCCAACTGGGAATCGTTCTCCGAGACCTTCTAAGTCAAATCCTACGGGATTATTGCCCTGCTCCTCGGTCTGGTAAAAGATTACACCTGTTGCTCCAGCTCTTTTAAGTTCTTTGATCTTATCCACATCAGAAACTTCGCCGCCTCGTTCAGTAAGGACTAAGTGACCATTGATACTATCAGCTTGGTAGTGGTCGATCCCTCCCTTTTCTACATGGAGATAGCTTTGAGGGATCGTCGTACGAAAGGCGTCGCGTTCTACAAAGGAGTGCATCGGAATTTTGCCATCTGGGAAGTCTTTCGAACCTTTTAACGCTTCTACTGTCAAGCTTGCTTCTGTCGACTCATGCTTGGTCAGACTATTAATCGAAGCGATCGAAAGGACATTGGGATTGACGGATGGGGTCCCTGTCATTCCATAATCTGGTGTGCTTGCAAGTGGCTTGCTGTGCCAGAAGCCATTGGTGGCCATATTGGTAGAAGCAACTGTAATGGTTACTCCCGCCTTTCTTGCTGCATCAAAGGCCTGGCGCGTGATTTCTCCAACATCATAAATAGAGCCTGATGCGGTTCCTAAACTCATATTGATGGAATCAGCCCCTAATTTGATGGCATCTTCTACCGCCTTGGTATAGATGAAATTTTGAACCTGCCCGCCCTTAGTATCTGAGAAAACACGTAAAAACATGAGCTGGGCTTCTGGAGCGACACCTCGGATAATTTCACCATTTGGGGATGGTTGAGAGGCATTACCCACAGCCGTTCCTGCCACGTGGGCTCCGTGAGAGATTGGATCGTCTTCTTTAACATTATCATTCATATCACTATAGTTGTGAACGTAGACGACTTTATTGTTGTACCATTTTCCGTAAGTGATGCCTGCTTTTTTCTTAGCTTCTTCAATTTCTGCTTCACTCTTGTACTTGGCCTTACTGATATCTGTCAGGCGGAAAATATCGTGTGCCGGATCCACCCCTGAATCGATAACTGCTACAACCTGTCCCTGACCTTTGATGCCTTTATCCCAGAGTGGCTGTAAATTGATGAGGCTATTTTCTTCACTGACCTTGGTCGTAGTTGAAGCTGGTGATGCAGGAGCAGGCTGGTCCTCCGCTACTCTGGTCCGACCGAGTGGAGCATAATCTACGGCATCTACACGTGCTAGTCCCCGGATCTTTTTAGCATCTCCATAGGTCGTCTCTAGAGCCAGTCCATTAAAGAGCAAATTAACGTCATACAATTTTTTGAACTGAATGGATTGTCTTTCAAGTTCTTTCAAAAATTGTTCATGATCTTGGTTGGTTTGCTGGATACGAGCTTCTTTTGAAGTCGGAGATCCTGCTCCACTTCCATCCGAAACCTTTTCTTTCAGGCGAACTAGGACCTCGACTGGACTTGCATCTTCTAGAGTTTCTTTAGCTACTTCCTTGGGAGTGTCCGTCGCAACAACTTCAGGATTGTCTTTTGGCCTTGCAATAACAGAAGGGGACAAGGACTTTTCTTCTTTTGAGTGCTCATTTGAAGGAATGCTAGCAACTGAAGAAGTGTTCTGGGGTTGCTTTGCCTGGTCCTTCCCCTCTGTCTCTGCTGGAGCAGGGACAACGGAAGCCGATTCTTCTACTGGTACAGCAGGGATATCTTCCTTAGCAGCAACGATTGGCGGCTCTGTTGCCTTTTCATCTGTCGTTGTGCTATCGGATACTAGTACCGAAGAATCTACTGCTGTTGGAGTCGGTGTTACAGTATCGGCTGAAACCACCGATCCCATAAAGACCATACCAATCAAGACTGAAGCAACTCCAACCGCATATTTACGGATGGAAAAACGTTGTTGTCGATGAAATTCCATAAAAACTCCTTTTTATATACTTGGTTAAGTCAGTTCTTACACCACCTTAACCCAACTCGATTCTCTCTACTAAGAGATAGTTATACTTGATCTGGATGATTTTTCTTCATTCGGATCACACCGAAAGTGAGAAGAAGAACCATAAAGCCTACAATCCCTAGCTGCTCATTTTCCTGTCCTGTTTGTGGTAGAGAAGTTACTGGTCGATGAGTGACTTGCTGAGCCTCCTGATCCATTTCGGTTTCACCTTTTTGTGTCATAGGTAACGGTTGAGGAGTGACTTGTTGAGCCTCCTGATTCAATCCTGTTTTACCTTTTTGTGTCATAGGTGACGGTTGAGAAGTGGATGGGACAGTTGAATCTTCCACCTGAGCTTCTGAGACTTCTACAAAACTGGTCAAGTAGCGATTGATGCGATTAGTTACTGTATAGACGAAATCATTTTCTACTGCCCGATAACCTTTTGGCAGATCAATATGGATTTGATACTCTCCATTGATTAGGATGCTTTCAAATGTCTTTGGTTCATATAGGGTTTGATCCAACTCCACTTTTTGCCCAGTTTTCCGATCAATAGCAAAGACGCGGGTTCCATCTGGAAGTTCTTTATCAAAGACGAGGTCAAAGCGATTTTTATCGATATAGTGGTAGACAAATTTGACCACTCCTTCAGGGTGCTCCTTGCTCAGTTCGACTGTCACAGTAGTTGGAGATACCCAAGAGTAATTTTGATCTTGGCTGACAACTTTTACAGTGTAGGTTCCAAATGGAAGACTTGGTAGTGGGTCTTCGTAATAGCTGTTAAATTCCTGGTCAACCCGATTTCCCTTGCTATCAAAGACTTGGTAACGCATCATTTCTGGGTATTGATTAGTTGCTTCGCCTTTTTCATCTACAATTTGTACCTCTAGGCGACCGACGGTTGCTTGGTTAGTCGCAGCGATCGGGCTTGCTTCCTCCGTCCCTGATTTTTCTGTCGTTTTTTCTTCTGAAACAGTCTTACCATCCAAGGTCAAGGTGTTGGTATTATTGACCTGATCCCAAATATAGAAGCGCACAGTTTTTAGATCTACTCCTTCTGGAATAGAGTAGGTTCCATCTTCATTTGGACTAATTTCCACTTCCTGACCATCTTTTTGGTAGGAGAGGTATTTTCCAGCTAGCCCACTACCCGTTTCAATAATCTCACCCGGCTTAAAGATACGAGTTGCTGGATCAAAAAGATCCTTGGTATTAGCCAGTTGTGGCACTTGCTTATCGACTCGGACCTTTAGAACAATCTCTTGAGGTTTGGCACCTGGTGTGCTTGGACGATAAGTGACTACATATTGATAGTCCCCATCTGGCACTAGCTGATTGTTATTGTCCTTGCCTGCCCACTGAGTCGCATAAAGAATCTTACTACGGTCATTAATCCGCCAACCATAGTCGGATTTCTTCTGACTTTCATTGCCTTGTTCAAAAATAGGGTGCTCGCGTTTGAGGTCATCTGCACGATAGACCGACAAATGAATATTGTCTACATTTCTCAAAACTACTGCATTGAGCTTGACACTATCATAGGAACCATCATCATTTGGCGAGAAGACTAGTTGGTTTCCATCATAATGCCCGTCTTTTTCTCCCAGAACAACCTGTACTTCTTTACCCCCACGCCAAATAGTGCTGACCAAGGCTGTAAAGTGATCTCCTGAGTCTTTTTCAGGTTTATCTGCTTTTTCATTTGCATAATAATAGAATGGTTTTTCATCCCCAGTGAAGGCATAGATAGGCTTTTCGATACCTGGTAAGTCCTGATACTGCCCTTTGAAGCCGATATACGGAAGACTTACGAGGTCTTTCTTGGTTTTGGTATCTTTAAAGAAGACAAATCCTTCTAAAAAGTAACCATTCTTCATTTGATTGGTGAGTTCACTTGTAAAGGCACTGGTATCTACAGAAATTGGAACTGTCACACTTCCCATAGCTGGAACATGAATGGTTTTTTCTCCCACTTGATCCAATAGCTGACGCATCTTCAAGCTAATGCGACCATTTTCCACCTGATCAGTATTGACGACCGTATGATAAACGAGGTCTTTTGCTTCTGAGCTTAGGTTGTGCACCGTAACCTCAAACGTAAAGGTATCCTTGACATTGCCAAGCGTCAAACTGCTGTTTGTTCCTTTTCCACCTGTTACAAAGACATCCCCAAAAGCTGCAGCTGCAGCATCCATGAGACCAGATCCTTGTTGACGGACAGATGAGTAGCTCTTACTTTCCTGATCAAAATGAGGTCTGGCTGTACTCATGACTAATTGGCGCAAAAGCGTATGGATTTGCTCTGGACTGTAAGTTGGGAACCGCTGTTCTAGAGCTTGCTTGATCAAGGCTGTTGCCCCTGCTGCATGGGGCGTCGCCATACTAGTCCCTTCATCCATATCATACAAACCATCTGGAATCGCTGAATAGACCATTCCACCAGGTAAAGTAACGTCTGGCTTTAGTTTTCCTTCTGCAGAAAGCCCCCAACCCGTAAAGAAGAGCATCTTGTTTGCTTCACTATAAGGTACTTTCTTGACTTCTTGGTGGAAGATGAGCTCGTATTCTCCAGCATGAGCAGCTAGCTCTTTTCCGATAGCATGGTTCAAGACGCTGACCGGATAGAAGGAACCCCAATAGCCCATCGGAAGTTTTTGGAGGCTATCTCCTTGCTCTTCATTCTGATAAACCAAAACACCTTTTGCACCTGCTTGTCTGAGGGCATTGACCTTCTCTTCATCCGTCACATCCCCGCCACTCTCAACCAGAGCAATTTTTCCTTTCACCGCAGCATTTCGGTAAGTATCTACTCCACCTTTTTGAACTGAAACATAGGACTGAGGACCTTCTGCTGGGAAAATCAGTCGATAGACAGGGAGATCTACGAGGCCATTTTGGAATTCTTTCTTATCCTTTAGAGCCGGGATTTCCAGACGCATGGTCGTTTCGTGATTGATCTGATTATTGAAGGCACCAATAGCTAGAACCCCATCTTCAATGGCGGGTTCATCAATCGTTCCAGTATCCGGCGCATCTGCTTTTGGCTTAGCCTGCCAGTATCCACTCACGGCGTAATTCCCTGCTGCAGCATTGATGACAACACCGGCTTTACGAGCGAATTCGAAGGCTTGACGGGTTAAGGGATTGGTATCTGCTTCAGACCCATTGACCCCACCAAAACTCATATTGATGGTATCTGCACCTAGCTTGACCGCATCTTCAACGGCCTTGGCTACGATAAAGCCCTGTTCTGTCATACCCTTTTTATCAGAGAAAACACGCATAAAGATAAGCTGAGCTTCTGGTGCGACACCCTTTAGATATTCGCCAGTTGGCACAGGTTTTGTCGCATTCCCAACAGCCGACCCTGCCACGTGGGTCCCATGCGAACGTGGATCGTCTTCTCGAATCTCATCGTTCATATCTGAATAATTATAGGCATAAACCACCTTATCGTTGTACCACTTTCCATAAGTGATACCTGCCTTTTTCATAGCAGCTTCCATCTGCTCTTTATTCTGGTATTTGGCTTTGCTTTTATCCGTTAAACTAAAGAAATTATGGTGGACATCAAGGCCCGTATCTAAAACGGCTACCACCCGACCTTGGCCCTTGATTGCTTTGTCCCAGAGAGGCTGTAAATTGATCAACTCATTTTCATCACTAACTTTTGTAGGAAGTAGGGTATTCTGCTTCATTGCGCTAGGCTGTGCATCCGCCTGAGCCGTTAAGGGAGTAATTTCTACCTTTTCCACACGCGCTAACTGACGAATCTTCAAGGCATCCTTGTACTTGGTTTCTAGAACGAAACCATTAAAGACCAGATCAAAATCGGCTAATTTCGTATATTCAATGCCTTTTTCCTTTAGTTCATTTAATACTGCTTCCTTGATTGGTGCATTATCCTTGATCTGCTCTGCAATACTGAGAGGAGCCGTTGCATCTTGTTTCTTGGTCTCCAAACGCACCAAGGCCTGAACACGGCTTTCATCTACTATGGTTGCTGAGGTAGCTTCTTTATTGGCTACTACCTGAGGTGCTGAAATAGTGCGATCTTCTTGCTCCTTCTTTTCAATACCATCTTTTTCAGGAATAGGGTTCGAAGCTGGATTGGTTTGAGTAGGGGAAGGGGCTATTTCAACAGTTTTCTCAGCCTTCGGTTGCTCTTGTGGAGAAGATTCCTCCCTCCCTTTATCCGTCGATAAATCTTCGTTTGAGCCTTTATCCTGTCCTGCTGACAGATTCACCTCTTGGCTTTCTTCTTTTGCTACAATAGCAGGTACATCTACCTGTCCTTCCTGCTCCTGGGCTAAAACAGTCGCCCCACAAAAAAAGCATCCGACAAGCACTGATACTAAGCCGACTGCATATTTTCGTAAAGAAAAACGTTGTTGTCTGTCGCTCACCATAACCAGACCTCCTTTTAAATTTGTAAGCGGTTTCCGCACCTATATTTTAGTCCTAATCTTATGCAAAGTCAATGCAATCTAAAAAAATATACTATTTTATTGAATTTTAACAGATTTCTCTATCCAGTATTCGAGAATCTGTTTTTGCCCAGTAGTATTCCTTGTACAAAGATACCTGTTTTAAAATTATAAAAAAAAGAAATCAGAATAATTTCTGATTTCTTTTGAAATAAACTTATTTATTTACATTTTCCCATTTCCAGTTGTGTACTTCTGGGATATCATCACCGTGTTCACGAATGTAGGCATTATGGAAGGCAATTGTCTCATCCATTTGAGCTGCAAATTCACTTGCTGCTTCTCCAAGAGCTGCATTGGCTGCATCTTGTGCCAAGTGGAAGCGATCCAATTCAGACATGACACGCATGTCGAATGGTGTTGTGATGTCTCCGTTTTCACGGTATCCATGCACACGCAAGTTGTGGTTGTGACGGTTGAAGAAGATGTCACGGATCATGCCTTCGTAACCGTGGAAGGCAAAGATGACTGGTTTATCAGTTGTGAAGACTTTGTCGAACTCTTCATCTGAAAGTCCACGCGCATCTACTGAAGGGTGACGCAATTTCAAGATATCTACAACATTGACAAAACGGATCTTCAATTCTGGGAATGCCTTGTGCAAGATTGTGATGGCTGCAAGAGCTTCTAAGTTCGGCTCTGTACCTGCAGCTGCAATGACAAGATCTGGTTCTTCATCTGCTGAAACAGTTGAAGCCCAATCAATCACTTTGTAGCCTTCGCGTACCAATTCTTCAGCTTCATCTGCTGAGTAGAATTGAGGACGTGGGTGTTTAGAAGTAACGACCAAATTGATCACATCTTCTGCCTTGAAGGCTTGGTCCATCACTGCAAGCAAGCTATTGGTATCTGCTGGCAAGTATTCACGGATGTATTCTGGAGTTTTCTCAGCCAAGTGAGTCAAGATACCTGGATCTTGGTGAGTGTATCCATTGTGGTCTTGTTGGAAGACAGTTGAAGTTGCAATCAAGTTCAAGGCTGGGTAGTTTTTACGCCATGTCGTGTGTGTCTTAGATTTACGCAACCATTTGAAGTGTTGAGTGATCATAGAATCTACAACACGAAGGAATGATTCGTAAGAAGCGAAGAATCCATGACGACCTGTCAAGACATATCCTTCAAGCATTCCTTCTGCTTGGTGCTCTGACAATTGAGAGTCAATTACACGTCCAACAGGGCTCAAAGCTTCATCATAGTCAGGTTTCATACGTCCTAACCATTGACGGCTTGTACGTGTGAAGACTTCTTGAAGACGGTTTGATTTGGTTTCATCTGGTCCAAAGATACGGAAGTTGTCTGGGTTTGCATCCACAAGATCTGCTGCATACTTACCAAATTCGATCATATCTTGTGCCATGATCGCGCCTGGTGTTTCAATCTTGAAGGCGTGTTTCTTCCAATCAGCAGTGTTCATTGGCTTGATCACACCAGCATTAGTGATTGGGTTCATGGCCATACGACGGTCACCTTTTGGTGCGATTTCAGCAATCTCAGGAAGTAATTTACCAGTTTCGTCAAACAACTCAGCTGGACGGTATGATTCCAACCATGAAAGAAGGGCATCTACATGCTCCATGTGGTGAGCATCTACTGGGATTGGAACTTGGTGGGCACGGAATCCACCTTCGATTGGTGTTCCTTCCCAAGCTTTTGGTCCAGTCCAGCCTTTAGGAATACGAGCAATCAAGACAGGATATACTGGTTGAGTAGCTTCTTCTGCAGATCCTTTGCGCGCTTCTGCTTGAACTTTCTTGATTTCTTCAATTGCTTCATCCAATTTTTCTGCAAACAGAGCATGAGCTGCTGCATGGTCGTCAGAAATAGCTGTTACGTCAGCAAAGATTGGTTTCCAACCAAGACCTTCAAAGAAGAGGGCCAATTCTTCGTCTGTTTTCCGTTCGAAAATAGTTGGGTTGTGGATCTTCCCACCGTTGAGGTAGAAGATTGGAAGAACAGCACCATCGTTGACTGGGTTCAAGAAGGTATTGGCTAACCATCCAGCCATCAATGGACCAGTTTCCCCTTCACCATCACCGATAACAGTTGCAGCAATCACATCTGGATTATCCAAAACAGCTCCAGCTGCGTGTGACAATGCATAACCAAGTTCTCCACCTTCGTGGATAGATCCTGGAGTTTCAGGCGCCGCGTGAGATGCAATCCCTCCTGGGAATGAGAAGATTTTACATAGGTGTTTGAAACCTTCTTCATTTTGTGGGATATTTGGATTCAATTCTGTGTAAGAACCATCTAAGTAAGAGTTGGACACCATAACTTGTCCACCATGACCTGGTCCTTCAATGTAGAACATATCCAAGTCATACTTGTTGATTGCACGGTTCAAGTGTGCGTAGATAAAGTTTTGTCCTGGAACAGTTCCCCAGTGTCCGATTGGGTGAGCTTTCAAGTCATTCTCTACTACTTCACGTTTCAAAAGTGGGTTGTCTTTCAAGTACATTTGAGCAGCTGAAATGTAGTTCGCTGCACGCCACCAAGCATCCACTTTATCCAAGTAAGCTTTGCTGTTAAAATCAACAGTCATATTGTCTCCTCTCAAATTCTAGCTATGATTCTGATGAATTAGAATCCAGTGCAAGTATTTAGGTTATAAACATTCTGTCTCACTAAATGAAAACAGAACGAGCGCGAACCAAATTTAATTCAATTCTTTTCTATTCTATCAATAATTTATCTATTTGTATATAGAAAAAAATAAAAAAAATATAGTTTTTTATAAAAAGTTGCAAATTTCTTCTAAAATCAAACCATTTTCCCATCTTTTTACAATTATCTTTGGGGCTAAACTGCCTAAAGTTCCTTAGGGAATCAGCTAGTTATAAATCTCCTTGTCACCTAAAATTTTTCATGATATACTTTAAATATCAAACTAAAGGAGATCGTTATGTTGAAGGAAAAACGCAATAAAGGATTTGTTTCAGGTCTAGTACTTGCCCTTTTCTTCCTAGTATTTTCAGGTTTAGTATTTTCATTATGGATGCGTCACCAAAATCCTGCCACTAGCTTTGCGAAGGCAGAAAAGTCTGGGGACCCTGTAACGATGCTGATCTATGATATTACCCCAGAACCTGTCGGAACTGTGGGCAAAAGACATGTACTCTATATTGTCCAATACGATAACCAAAATGATGGTAAATATGCAGGGATCGAAGCAAAAAAAGACGATGCTACTATCAAAGCGATTGTCGATAAAGCTCAAAAAGGAGAACTGCAGTCTGATCCTTATCAACTAAAAGGAACACAATTAGCTCCTTTGGCAAAGGATAGCAAAAATACATCTCGTAACGGTCGCATTGTTGGCTACAGTGAGTACATTCATTCCCTCCTTGACCCTACTTCTATCGTATCACTCAATATGACGACTAGCTATTACTTGAGCCTTACGGAATATAACAAAGACTCCTTATTCCTCTTGCTAGGTTCAGTTGCTTTAGCTGGACTTGCCATTACAATGGTTGTAGCTAGCTTCTCCGTTCGGAAACGGACCATTGCTTCCTATCAGGAACTCCACCAAAACTATCCCGAACTCCAAGGAGATCTTAGCCGTTTGGCTGACGAGGCCAGTTACTACAATCAAGATTTAAAAGTTATCTTATACAAAAATCATTTGATCACCTATTTCAGAGGAACACAAACGATCGATTTGCGAGATGTGCAACAACTATACTTACATGTAACTCGCGTTCGTCAATCCGGCATAGCCCGCTCTATCTTCCAATTGTGCTACACCCGCAAGGATAAACCAAAGAAACAGTACCGTTTAGCAATTCGGAATAAGAAGAACGCAGAAGAGCAACTCTACACTCTCTTTGCACAGGTATCTGAGCGATTTCCAGATGTCAAGGTTGGGATTTAAAACGTCCCAATCCCCCTTTAGAAACTCTTTTCTAAGCACTAAAATCCCCTCATCAATTCATTCTGATGAGGGGATTTTTCTTCTTAGGTCTCATTTAAAATAAAGAGAATCAAATTACTTTCTTACCATTCTTATAGACATCTGTCACCAAATTCGTCGCAAAGAAATAGAAGAGATAATCTAGATTTGGTGCGTCGTAAATCGTGATATCAGCCTGTTTTCCAACATCGAAAGAGCCAATCGTTTTGGCACGATCTACTGAATAAGCCGCATTAATAGTCACTGCATTGAGAATTTCAACTGGTGTCAAACGCATCATAAAGCAACCTAGATGCATAGCAAACTGAAGATTGGCTGTCGGACAAGAGCCTGGGTTGCTGTCAGTCGTTAGCGTAATAGCCATACCAGCATCCAACATCTTACGAGCCGGTGCATAAGTATCTTCCATTAGACTGAAGGTTGTTGCCGGCAAAAGATTTCCGATGACTTTAGCGGCTGCTAGTTTCTGAATGCCTTCATCGGTAATCACCATCAAGTGTTCTGCACTAGTGGATTCCAATTCAGCCGCTACATCCACGCCACCGATGGACTCAATCTCATCCGCATGAATCCTTAATTTGAAGCCCATTTCCTTGGCTTTCGACAGAAGGTAGCGAGATTCATCTGCTGTAAAAACACCTTTTTCACAGAAGATGTCACAGAATTCAGCCAGATTGCCTTCTTTCACCTTCGGAAGCATTTGATCAATGATGAGATCTAAATATTCCTTTGAACGGCCCTTGTACTCTGTCGGGATGGCGTGAGCTGCCATAAAGGTCGAAACGAGATCGATTTCATGGTCGTGATTCAAGGCTGCTACCACATCTAATTGCCGTTTTTCAGTTTCCCAATCCAACCCATAACCACTTTTAGCTTCAACAGTTGTCACCCCATGGCGCAACATATAATCCAAAAGACGTTTAGACTTGTCATAAAGATTCTCAAATGAAGCTTCTCGTGTCGCTCGAACAGTGCTCAGAATTCCACCGCCTTGAGCGAGAATATCTAAATAGGAAACTCCCGCTAACTTTTTAGCAAACTCATGCTCACGACTACCTCCATAGACCAAGTGGGTGTGGCAATCGATCAGACCGGGGGTCGCAACTTTTCCTTCACAAGACTTCACTTCCGTATGGTCGTCAATCAATTCTGGATCTGGTTGACCTGTTCCAACTGCAAGAATCTTTCCATCTTTAATGGCAATATATGCATCCGAAAGAATTTGGGCATCTGCCATCTCCTTGCCATAAAGAGGATGGCCTAGATCATTTGGACAAAACAACTGGTTAAAGTGGGTTAATAGTACATCAGCAGACATATGAAAACATTCCTTTCTATTTCCATTATTATTCATTTTACAATTCTAAAGAAAAAGCGTCAAAAAAAAGTCAAAAAGTTTTCCCCTCATTTTTTTTTGCTTTATTAAAAATTAAATTTATTTTTGACTCTTTATTGACGTTTCTTGGATACAATAAAGAAAATATAAATTCATAGTTTATACATAAGGAGGTTCCTACTATGTCATTTATAGACGATAAAGAAATTGCAGCTGCTATGTCTGTCAAACTTGACTTTGATGTCCTACCTGAAAAGGCAACTTTTCAAGAGGGCATCCGTCGTGCACCTGATAGAGGCTTCCGCTTAACGCAAGCTCAAACTGAGATTGCCCTTAAAAACGCTCTGCGTTATATCCCTAAAAAATTCCACCAAGAGTTGATCCCAGAATTTTTAGAAGAACTAAAAACTCGCGGGCGGATTTATGGCTACCGCTTCCGTCCAAAAGATCGGATCTATGGAAAACCAATTGATGAGTACAAAGGAAAATGCACTGCTGCTAAGGCCATGCAGGTCATGATCGATAACAACTTGAGCTTTGAAATTGCCCTTTATCCATATGAATTGGTCACTTACGGAGAAACAGGTTCTGTCTGTGCTAACTGGATGCAGTACAACTTGATCAAGAAATACTTGGAAGTGATGACAGAAGACCAAACCTTAGTTGTTGAATCTGGTCACCCTCTTGGCCTCTTCAAGTCTAAACCAGAAGCTCCTCGCGTTATCATTACCAACGGTCTTTTGATTGGTGAGTATGACAACATGCACGATTGGGAAATCGCTGAAGAGATGGGCGTTACCAACTACGGTCAGATGACTGCAGGTGGATGGATGTATATCGGTCCTCAAGGAATCGTCCATGGTACCTTTAACACCCTTCTCAACGCTGGACGTCTTAAACTCGGCGTTGCTGATGATGGTGACTTAACTGGTAAACTCTTCATCTCATCTGGTCTCGGTGGTATGAGTGGCGCTCAAGGGAAAGCAGCTGAAATTGCAAAAGCTGTTGCGATTGTTGCAGAAGTTGACCTCTCTCGTATCGAAACCCGTCACTCTCAAGGCTGGATTAGCCAAGTGACAGACAGTGCAGAAGAAGCTGTGAAATTGGCCCAAGCAGCGCTGGAAGCTGGTGAATCAACTTCGATTGCCTACCATGGTAATATCGTAGACTTGCTCGAATATGTCAATGAACACCAAGTTCATGTTCATCTCTTGTCTGACCAAACCTCTTGCCACAACGTTTACGATGGTGGGTATTGTCCAGTTGGTATCAGCTTTGAAGAACGGACACGTTTGTTGGCAGAAGACAAAGAAACCTTCCACCGCCTCGTCGATGAAACCTTGGCTCGTCACTTCGCAGTCATCAAAGACTTAACGGCTAAAGGTACTTACTTCTTCGACTACGGTAATGCCTTCATGAAATCTGTTTACGACTCAGGCATCAAGGAAATTTCTAAGAATGGTTTGGATGACAAAGACGGCTTCATTTGGCCATCTTATGTAGAAGATATCATGGGACCTATGCTCTTTGACTATGGTTACGGTCCATTCCGTTGGGTCTGCCTCAGCGGTAAACATGAAGACTTGATTGCAACTGACCATGCAGCGATGGAAGCGATTGATCCAACTCGTCGCTACCAAGACCGTGATAACTACAACTGGATTCGCGATGCTGAAAAGAACCAATTAGTAGTTGGTACTCAAGCTCGTATCCTCTATCAAGATTGTATGGGCCGTGTCAACATTGCTTTGAAATTTAACGAACTCATTCGCCAAGGCAAGATCGGACCTGTCATGATTGGACGTGACCACCACGACGTATCTGGTACAGATGCTCCATTCCGTGAAACATCCAACATCAAAGATGGATCAAACGTTACTTGCGATATGGCAGTTCAATGTTACGCTGGTAACGCTGCTCGCGGTATGAGCCTTGTTGCTCTCCACAATGGTGGTGGTACTGGTATCGGTAAAGCCATCAACGGAGGATTTGGTCTCGTTCTAGACGGTAGCCACCGGATCGATGAAATTATCAAGTCTGCTATTTCATGGGATACCATGGGAGGGGTTGCTCGTCGGAACTGGGCACGGAACGATCATGCTATTGAAACAGCGATCGAATACAACCGTCTCCATGCAGGTACAGACCACATCACCATTCCTTATCTTGCAGATGAAGATTTGGTCAAAGATGCGGTTCAAAAATTGTTTTAATTATAAAAAATAAAAATGGAGAAAGGGAGGAAAATTCAAAGACTCCTCCTCCCCCAACTTCTCCTATAAAAAGAGGTAATCATATGGCAAAAATTGTTGAGTGTATTCCAAACTTTTCTGAAGGACGCAATCAGGCTGTCATTGACGGATTAGTCGCTACTGCAAAAAGCATTCCAGGTGTGACATTATTAGACTACTCGTCTGATGCCAGCCACAACCGTAGCGTCTTTACACTCGTTGGGGATGAAGAAAGCATTCAAGAAGTGGCTTTCCAATTGGTAAAATACGCATCTGAAAACATCGATATGACCAAACACGAAGGCGAACACCCTCGTATGGGAGCAACAGACGTTTGTCCATTCGTTCCGGTCAAAGATATCACAACGGATGAATGTGTTGAAATCGCACATAAAGTAGCGGAACGCATCAATCGTGAATTAGGGATTCCAATTTTCCTCTATGAAGATGCCGCAACTCGTCCAGAACGCACCAACCTTGCTAAAGTTCGTAAAGGTCAATTCGAAGGCATGCCAGAAAAATTGTTGGAAGAAGACTGGAAGCCAGACTATGGTGAACGCAAGATTCACCCAACTGCAGGGGTTACGGCTGTTGGTGTCCGTATGCCGCTCGTTGCCTTCAATGTCAACCTTGACACAGATGATCTAGAAATTGCCAACAACATTTCGAAAATTATTCGTGGATCCAGCGGTGGATACAAATACTGTAAAGCGATCGGTGTCATGCTAGAAGATCGCAACATCGCCCAAGTTTCTATCAACATGGTCAACTTGGAAAAATTCCCATTGTATCGTGTCGTTGAAACCGTTCGTTTCGAAGCACAACGCTACGGAGTTCGAATCGTCGGAACAGAACTCATCGGACTGGCTCCTGCTAAGGCTTTGATTGACTCTGCTGAGTACTACTTGCAATTAGAAGACTTTGACTACAGCAAACAAGTCTTAGAAAATCACTTGTTGGGTTAGAAAGGGAGTTCTATGAAACTAGTTGACTTAAGTATTACGGAGTTTGCCAAAGTTCTTGGTTCAGACGCTCCAGCTCCCGGTGGTGGTTCTGCTGCTGCCCTATCTGCTGCGAATGGGATTTCCCTTACCAAAATGGTCTGCGAACTGACCATTGGTAAGAAGAAATACGCTGAATTTGAAGACCATATCAAAGGGGTTCACGAAAAAAGTGCCCAACTCCAAGACCAATTACTAGAAGCTATTGACAAGGATACAGAAGCTTTCAACGTCGTATCAGCAGTCTTTGATCTTCCAAAAGAAACCGAAGAAGAGAAAGCCGCTCGTCGCGAAGCCATGCAAAAAGCCTTGAAACATGCGACCGTATCTCCATTCTCTATGATGGAGCTCATCGTTGAGGCTCTTGAAACAACAAAAGAAGCTGTTGGTAAGTCCAACACCAATGCAGCGAGCGACTTAGGAGTGGCTGCTCTCAATCTCAAGGCTGGCCTTCAAGGTGCTTGGCTCAATGTCCTGATCAACATTTCAGGAATCAAGGACCAAGACTTCGTTCAAGAATACCATGGCAAGGGACTCAAGCTCCTCCAAACAGGTTCTGAGCTTGCAGATGGCATTTACCAAAGCATTTTAGAAAGCCTATCCTAAACCGATCAATCAACTTTATAACTTCAATACCTACAAAGAAAGAAGGGATTCTATGGTTTTATCGGATATTGAAATTGCCAATTCTGTTCAAATGAAGCCCATCACGGAAATCGCTGCTGAACTTGGATTAACCGAAGAAGATATCTCACTCTACGGAAAGTACAAGGCAAAAATCGATAGCAATCAACTGGAACAACTAAAGGATAAGGAAGATGGCAAGCTGATCCTCGTGACAGCTATCTCTCCTACTCCTGCCGGAGAAGGAAAGACAACCACCTCTGTTGGTCTAGTAGATGCCCTCTCTGCTATCGGTGAGAATGCCGTCATTGCTCTCCGTGAACCTTCTCTTGGCCCTGTCTTTGGAATCAAAGGTGGTGCTGCCGGTGGTGGTTATGCCCAAGTGGTTCCTATGGAAGACATCAACCTTCACTTTACAGGTGACTTCCATGCCATTGGGATTGCCAACAACCTGCTTGCAGCCTTGATTGACAATCATATTCACCACGGTAATGAGTTGGGCATCGATTCTCGTCGCATCACCTGGAAACGAGTGGTCGACATGAACGACCGTCAACTCCGCCATATTGTAGATGGCCTTCAAGGAAAAACAAACGGAGTGCCTCGTGAAGATGGTTTCGACATCACGGTGGCGTCTGAAATCATGGCTATTCTCTGTCTCTCAGAAAATATCCTTGACTTAAAAGAACGCCTCGATCGCATCATTATCGGTTACAACTACCAAGGACAGCCGGTGACAGCCAAAGACCTCAAAGCTGGTGGTGCCATGGCAGCTGTTCTCAAAGATGCCATTCATCCGAACTTGGTACAAACGTTAGAACATACTCCTGCTATCATCCACGGTGGTCCATTTGCCAATATCGCCCATGGTTGTAACAGCGTGCTCGCTACCAAGTTGGCTCTCAAATATGCAGACTATGTTGTTACAGAAGCTGGCTTCGGAGCAGACCTAGGTGCTGAAAAATTCATCGACATCAAGTGCCGCATGGCAGGACTCAAACCTTCTGCCGTTGTCCTCGTTGCAACCATTCGTGCCCTCAAGATGCATGGTGGAGTTGCCAAAGCGGACTTAGCTACAGAAAATGTCCAAGCCGTTATTGATGGTCTTCCAAACCTTGACAGACACTTGGCCAACATCCAAGAAGTCTATGGCCTACCTGTAGTCGTTGCCATTAACAAATTCCCGCTGGATACAGAAGCGGAACTTGAAGCTGTCTATGAATCTTGTAAGAAACGCAATGTAGATGTTGTCATTTCGGATGTCTGGGCAAATGGTGGAGCTGGTGGCCGTGACTTAGCTGAAAAAGTCATTCAACTGGCTCAAGAAGAAAACCACTTCTCTTATGTCTATGACGAAGAAGACAACATTGAAACAAAATTGACCAAGATTGTCACAAAAGTCTATGGTGGAAAAGGCATTAGCCTAACACCAGCGGCCAAACGCGAACTCAAAGAATTAGAAGCACTTGGTTTCTCAAATCTTCCAATCTGTATGGCCAAGACACAATACTCCTTCTCAGATGATGCGAAGAAGATGGGTGCACCAAAAGACTTCACTGTCAAAATCAGTAACCTTAAGGTAGCTGCAGGGGCTGGCTTTATCGTAGCTCTCACTGGTACGATCATGACCATGCCTGGTCTACCTAAAGTTCCTGCCAGTGAAAAGATTGATATCGATGCCCAAGGCAATATTACTGGTCTCTTTTAAGAAAGAGGACGTCCTATGGTGACTATCCTTCATCTCACGCCCGCAGATTATCAGATTTCTACTTGGTCTGGTGGCCAAACCACCCAACTCTTCCTCTCTCCGAAAGAGGGAAGTTATCCAGATCGGACCTTTGATTTTCGCCTCTCTACTGCAACGGTGGAGGTTGAAAAAAGTGACTTTACCGATCTCACTGGTTACCACCGAATCTTGATGCCTCTGACTTCATCGATTACACTCACCCATCAAGGTAAAGAAGTGGTTTTAAAGCCCTTTCAAAGCTACTTCTTTGACGGGGGAGATCCCGTATCTAGTCAAGGGACCTGTCAAGACTTTAATCTCATCTATAAACCTTCCTATCAGGGGCATATGAGTGCTATATCCCCACAAGAAAGTGTTACGAGCCAGAGTCGCTATCAATTGATCTATGCTCTCTGTCCACTAACACTTGAATGGAAAAAGGGACAACTTTACTCCCTCCAAACTCACGAGCTCCTGTTGATCGAACAAGCATCTCCTCTTCAAGAGATGACAATTACGTTTTCACCCCTTCAGTCTGGGAAGCAACCGATTGCTATCTGGACTGCGCTAAGATAATGTTTTAAAGGAGAGACATTATGAACGGAGCACATAAACAGTCGATTGAGGAACAAGAAAAAGCGAAATTCAGCTTTAGCGGTGCCACTCTATACGGTATCAATGCCGTCATCGGATCTGGTATCTTCCTTTTACCTCAAAAAATTTATGCCGGTTTAGGACCAGCTTCCCTAGCTGTCATGTTTGGGGTAGCTATTCTTGTCATGCTACTATCAGCCTGTCTGGCTGAAACGGCTGGCTACTTTGATAAAAACGGTGGAGCCATGCAATACTCCAAAGCAGCTTTCGGTGACTTTGTCGGCTTTAATGTCGGAATTCTCGGTTGGGCCGTTACCGTTATCGCTTGGGCTGCTATGCTAGCTGGTTTTGCTAAGATCTTCATCATTACCTTCCCAGCATTCGAAGGTCACAACCTAGCGATTAGTATCGTTATGTTGGTTCTCTTGAGTCTTATGAACATCGCCGGTCTGAAAACATCTAAGATGTTCACTCTGACAGCTACTGTTGCAAAATTAATCCCAATTGTCCTCTTCTCTCTCTTCGCCATCTTCTTTATTCCTGGTGGTGTGAGCAAGGGCAACTTCACACCTTTCCTTCAATTGGAAAGTGGATCAAATCTCTTTAGTGCTATTTCTAGTACCGCTGTTTACATCTTCTATGGATTTATCGGATTCGAAACCATGTCCATCGTTGCAGGGGAAATGCGTAACCCTGAAAAGAACGTTCCTCGTGCTATCTTGGGATCCATCAGTATCGTCTCAGTTCTCTACATGTTGATCATCGCTGGAACAATCGCTATGCTTGGTGGAGGCATTATGGGAACCGAGGCACCAGTACAAGACGCATTTGTTAAAATGATTGGCCCTATCGGTGCCCCTCTTGTCTCCTATGGTGCTCTCATTTCAATCGCCGGTCTCAACATCGGTGAATCCATTATGGTTCCTCGTTTCGGTGCTGCCCTAGCAGACGAAAAACTCTTGCCAGCAGAACTTGGAAAAACAAACTCTAAGAATGCTCCTGTCATTGCCATTATCATTTCCGGTTTCTTTGCATTCTTACTCTTGTTATCTGGATCTTTCGAATCCTTAGCAACTTTCAGTGTTGTTTTCCGTTTCTTCCAATATATTCCGACTGCTTTGGCAGCGCTCAAACTCAGAAAAATGTACCCAGAGAAAAAGGTTACCTTCCGAGTGCCATTCGGTCCAGTTATCCCAATTTTGGCTGTTGTCATCAGTATCTTGATGATTGCAGGGGACAATCTAATGAACTTTGTATGGGGAGCTATCGGTCTAGTAATCGCTAGTGGACTTTACTTTGTTTTCCACGGTGACAAACTAGCTAAAAAATAAAACAGTCCTCACCAATTCTATTTACACATTAGATGGGAACTTAGGCAGGAGCAAAGCATTCCTTTGCTCCCTAGCCCATCTAAGAAGCCACGAATATCAAACCTGAGCTCTTTTCTCTAAGACTTCTTTCAATCCTTCTAAGAATCATAGACAATGGGCTCACGTTTGGTATTCAAACCGAAGTAAACAAATCTACTTCTACAGAACAATTCATAATCGGAGGTTTTATATGACTCAATTGATTCATTTAGATGGTAACAGCTTAACACTGGAAGAGGTCATCGCCGTCGCTCGGCACGGTGCCCAATGTGAGTTAGACGAAGGAGCAAAAGAAGCTGTCATCGCATCTCGTAAAATTGTCGATGATATCGTCCGTGAAAAACGTGTTGTCTATGGTGTGACCACTGGATTTGGTTCCCTCTGTAATGTCAGCATTTCTCCTGAAGATACTGTCCAACTTCAAGAAAACTTGATTCGTACTCACGCATCTGGTTTTGGCGATCCACTTCCTGAAGATGCCGTTCGTGCTATTATGTTAATCCGTATTAACTCACTCTTAAAAGGTTATTCTGGCATTCGTCTATCAACCGTTGAAAAACTGTTAGAATTGCTCAACAAAGGAGTGACTCCTTATATTCCAGAAAAAGGTTCTCTTGGAGCATCTGGTGACCTCGCCCCTCTTTCTCACATGGTTCTCCCAATGTTGGGACTTGGACATGCCTACTACAAAGGTCAACTTTTGAGCGGTCAAGAAGCTCTCGACCAAGCTGGTATCGAAAAGATCCAATTGGCTGCCAAAGAAGGACTTGCCTTGATTAATGGTACAACGGTCCTAACCGGTATTGGAGCTCTTGCAACTTACGACGGTATTCAATTGCTCAAACTCTCTGATATTGCAGGTGCTCTCTCAATGGAAGTTCACAATGGTATTACCAGTCCATTTGAAGAAGACCTTCATACCATCCGTCCTCAAAGTGGACAATTGGCGACTGCTCGTAACATCCGTAATCTCCTTGAAGGAAGCAAAAATACCACTGTTGCGACTCAACAACGGGTACAAGATCCTTATACACTCCGTTGTATCCCTCAAATCCACGGAGCCAGCAAGGACTCTATTGCTTATGTGAAAACAAAAGTTGAAATCGAAATCAACTCTGTGACGGATAACCCAATCATCACCAAGGAAGGTCACGTCATTTCAGGAGGTAACTTCCACGGTGAACCAATGGCTCAACCATTTGACTTTTTGGGTATTGCCCTTTCTGAGATTGGTAACGTATCTGAACGTCGGGTAGAACGATTGGTCAACAGCCAACTCAGCAAATTGCCATCCTTCTTGGTCAAACACCCTGGCCTTAACTCAGGCTTCATGATTACGCAGTATGCTTGTGCATCTCTTGCATCTGAAAACAAAATCTTGTCTCACCCAGCTAGCGTAGACTCTATCCCATCTTGTGAAAACCAAGAGGACTTCGTCAGCATGGGAACTACAGCAGCTCGTAAAGCGGCTGAGATTCTTAAGAATTCACGCCGCATCGTTGCTACTGAAATCATGGCAGCTTGCCAAGCCTTGGATCTCAAACCAGAAAATCATGAACTTGGTAAAGGTACAAAACCAGCCTATGACATGATTCGCAGCAAGGTGGCCTTCATTGAATTTGACAAGGACATCGAAATCTTTGAAGAACTCAATAAGGCATCTGCTGTCGTTGAAAGTGAAGAATTCTTAGCAACCATCGAAAAAGCAGTTGACTTAAGCATTCAATACTGATACAGTAAGGATACAGCAAAAAAAGGCTGAGAAATTTTCTCAGCCTTTGCCTTTCTAGCCAAATACAAACAAACGGAGGCATGTAACGTGCTTAGAGATTATTACCCAATGACTTACAGTTATTACCAAGGCAGTATTGAAGACAATCCCTATACAGCCAAATGGGGAATGCTGACGAAGTTTTTGGATTTGAATGATGAAAGCTTGACTCCTTTTGAAGAAGTCACCTTTGGAATCCTTGGCTTTAAAAGCGATAAAGGAGTCTATATCAATAACGGTCGCGTCGGTGCTGTCGAAAGCCCAAACGCTATTCGAACCCAACTTGCCAAACTTCCTTGGCACTGGGGGACCAATGTCACAGTTTTTGATGTCGGGAATATCGATGGCCCCAATCGCTCTCTTGAAGATTTGCAAGAGAGTCTCTCTCAAACCGTCAAACGAATGTTGGAGTTAAATATTCAACCAATCGTCCTTGGGGGAGGTCACGAAACAGCTTACGGCCACTATCTGGGCCTCAAATCCTCCTTGCAACCAGATGAACAATTGGCTGTCATCAATCTAGATGCTCACTTTGACCTGCGTCCTTACGACCAAACTGGTCCCAACTCTGGAACAGGATTTCGCCAAATGGCAGACCACGCAAAAGAAGAGAGCAAAGATTTCCCTTACTTGATTTTGGGCATCCAGGAACACAGCAACAACCTGTTCCTATTCAACTATGTGGCAAAAACACCAAGCATTGATTTCTTAACAGGACAAGATCTCTTCCGGATGAGCCACCAGGCCATTCTTGATCGGATTGATCAATTCTTAGAAAAACAGACAGCGGCCTACCTCTCTATCGATATGGACTGCTTTGCCGTTGGTTCTGCCCCTGGCGTCAGTGCCATCCAGTCACTTGGGGTGGATCCAAAACTAGCCCTAATGTTGCTCCAACACATTGCTGCTAGCGGCAAACTGATTGGATTTGATATTGTGGAAGTTTCCCCTCCTCATGATATTGACAACCACACCTCCAACCTGGCTGCAACCTTTATCTTTTACTTGACCCAAATCTTGTCCCAACAAAAATAAGATGCAAAACCTCTCTAACATACAAAAGGCTTATCAACATCCATCCCTTGGGTGTTGATAAGCCTTTTTTTATTCTTCCTTCGTGACACTTGATGAGCTATACTAGAGGACTTTTAATCTCTTGAGGAAGGGACGGTCTCTATACGGAGTCAGATGTTGCTCTGCCAGTTTCTTGTAGTAGCCCTTATCTTCTTTCAAGAAAGAGCTCAAAGCAGGAACCAGTTGCTCTCCTTGTTCCTTCTGGGCCGCCAAGAAGGCTAAGAGATAACAAACCATCCCCTTGTCTCGCGCATTCGTCGTTTGCTTCATGGTTCCTTCTTTACGAGCCAGATAAGTTGCCACCTTCTCTTGCTCGCCAAAATGACAGGCGATTAAGGATTGATAAAATTCGAGCAATTCTTCCTTCCAAGGGAAGCGAACGCCGGACAAAACCTTTTGAGCCCTGTCAAAATAGAAGCGGGCTTGGACCAAATCTCCCTTCCAATAGTAGGCAATCCCAAGATCAATTTCAAACACCACTCGGACTGAATCAACAGATTGATCTCCCACCAAGCGTAGGACCTCTTCCAAATGGGTGACAGCTACTTGAAAATGCCCTCTCACTTGCTCTATTTCAGCCAGGTAGGCTAAAGATGCTGCAATTTGAATGGCATACTTGGCCTGCATGCTATTGGTCAGACTAAAGCAATCAATGGAGCGATAGAGGTGGCGGGTTGCCTGCTCCTCATCCCCTACCATCAAATGGTACAAACCCTTCAAACGTAACTGAATCGCAATCGCTTCATGGTTGTTGGCCTGAATCGCATCTTCTAAAGCCAAATCTGTGTAATAGGCCATTTCAGAAATATTTTCTGTTTGAATGCAATAATAAATGATTTGCCGGTACCCTTCTAAAAGAAAGTCGAGCCGTTTGAGTTCCCGCGCATAGGAGATGACCTTTTGAATATCATGAATCCCCTTTTGGTACTCACCACTTCGAATGAAGTAGCGCCCCTCTAAATACAAGTAGCGCAGTTGCAAATACTTGTAGTCTCTATCTTTTTGGTGTCGTGAAAAAAGCTGATCCAGTTCTCGACGAAGACGAGAGAGTTCCCCAAAAATATCCAAATGGCTATTTTCACCATCTGCTACTCCCCCTTCTTCCCCCTTAGAATAAATCGGGAACAGTTCATGTTCCAACTGAAGGATTTCCTCTAAGTAGGTCAACTCAAAGGACAAGGAACGCAAGAGATTTTGGGACTGCTTGTATTGGTAAGCTATTTCCTTATAGAAGAGCAGGTCTGTCGAATCTTCTAAGGTTTCTTCCAGTTTTTGAGCGATTTGTTGGTGGAAGAGGCGTCGTCTGGCAGGTGATAGGAGTTGGTAGAAGTACATGGCTACCAATCGCTTACAAAATTGGACCAAGAGATCCTCCCCTTCCTCCACTATTGAGATGATTCCTCTTTGGGCTAAAGGCTCTAATAATCCCGTTAAAACAGAAAGATCTGTTGCTGTCAACTCTGCCAAGATAGACATGGAAATCGGTTTATGAAAACAAGACAAATAATGAAGAAGGGACTCCTCTTCACTGCTCATGACCCCTAGTTCTTGAGCAAGATATGCTTGAATAATATCCGGTAGTGGCTCTAAACTTTCCTTCTCATTCCACTCTTCTATGTAGCTGGACAACAAGAAGGGACTGCCTTCACTCCACTCCATCATCTGCTCAATCACCACTGGCTCGATCTGCCCCAGTTCCCCTTGCAAAAGGGCCTTACTCTCACTTGCAGAAAAATTGGTCAACTCTAGCCGGGACAACCGTCTCTCTACTTTCAGGCTCCCAAAGAAATGGACCAAGAAATCCGGCAAGGGCCCTTCTGCTGTAACAATCAGTTGCCATTTTTCCTTGCCTTTTTTCTCCTCTAATTGCTTCACTTTGTCTAATGAGCTTGCATCAATCCACTGAGCATTTTCGAGAAGAATTAGAAGAGGTTTTTCTTGGCTGAGTCTTTGAAGTTGCTTCCGGACAGCAGGGAGATTGTCCGCTTTTCCTAGAGGAGGAGCTTCCAAGCCCCCACTCACTTTCTCTAGGGAAGCTTTGAGGTCGTCCCAGATCCCTCCTTCTTCTTGGCGACTGCCGACTTTGCCTTCCAGCTTGACAAAGCTAAAACTACGATTGGACAGCAAGACCAATTGACGCATCAACCGTTTCTTGCCTGTTCCAGATTGTCCCATGAGCAAGAAAGGTCCAACAGCTTCCCCCTTCTTAACTAAGGAGAGGTATTCCTCCAGTTGGGATAGTTCTCGTTTGCGACCAAAGAAAGGGAGTTCTCGGACATTCACACGATTGCTCTGTTTATGGGTTCGCTTAGCTTCCAAAACAGAATGATACAGTTCTTCTATCACTCGACTAGGACGAACATTCAGCTCACGATCCAATAAATCCACCAGCTTGTAATAGGTCTCAAAAAATTTCCCCAGCTGGTGATGAACTCTATAATACTCCATCAAGAGCTGGTAGTTCTTTTCTTCAAATTCATCCAGCTCTACTAAATGGTGGAGTAAGGACTCTATACCAGGGTCTCCCAGCCCCTCTTTGTCAATCTTTTGATAACAGCTTTCAATATAGAGTTGCTTATAAGCGCTCCGTTTACGGGAAGCCCACTGGTCAAAGTCCTCATCATCCTTGACGTAGAAGCCTTCCAGAAAATCTCCCTGATAAAGATGTAAATTGCTTATCGGATCCCTTTCAAAAAGCTGGACATCCAAAGAAAGATTCAGCTCAGAATTAAGGGCCAAGCTACTCCTACTTGGAGAAACAATGACATCTCCTTCAAAGATTTTATTAGCTTGGTAAACAGTATTCCGTAGATTTTTCCGAGCGACTTGGTTTTCCTTGTCCCCCCAGAGAATGCCCGCAATTTCATCACGGTTGACCTCACCCGATACAGCTAAGTAATAAAATAAAGCCTCCATCTTCGAGAAGGAAAAACGGATGTCTTTCTGTTGGAAAACAACCTTAGGGGGTCCAAATAACTTCAACGTGAGTTCTCTCTTCATTGCAAGCGCCTCCAAAATCTTCATATTAATACTATAAAAAAAAAGTTGTCTTTTAGCAAGCGATTGGCCCAAGTAAAAAAGAGACTGAGAAAAATTTTTCTCAATCTCTACAATTCCTGCTTAGACTGTTGATTAAATCACTTCCAAATTTGGTTGGTGTTCAAATAAGGCTTTTGTTGCATGGTGGACATGATAGGCTACATCTTCATTGTTCATGGTGTAGAGATGGACACCGGCAACATCTTGTGTGACCAAATCAACGATTTGATCCACCGCATAGGCTAAACCAGCCGCACGAAGAGATTTTGGATCATGTTCATACTTATCCAGAATGGCTTTGAACTTCCGTGGGATATGAACATTTTCACAAGTCTTCAACAAGCGAAGGGCCTGGTTTCTGTTAAGAATTGGCATCACCCCTGCATGAATGGGAACATCAATTCCCGCCAAGGTACACTTATCTTGAAAATCGTAGAAACGCTCATTGTCAAAGAAAAGCTGAGTCACTAGGCTCGAACATCCAGCATCCACTTTCTTTTTCAGATTTTGAATATCTGAAATTTGGTTTGGCGAATCTGGGTGACCTTCTGGGTAACAAGCACCGATCACATCAAAGTGAGGAGCTTCTGTTTTAATAAATTCAATCAAGTCCGTTGCATAACGAAAGTCTTTTAAAGGCTCAATACCAGGAATAATATCACCACGAAGGGCCAAAATCCGATGAACCCCTACTTGATCTAATTCATGAAGGGTATCTGCTACTTTTTCCTTGCTTAGATAGATGGCAGGTAAGTGGGCAATGGTCGGAATAGACAATTCATTCTGAATATGATTGGCTAAAGCAACCGTCGTCTCTTTGATATTGTATTTATTATTGCTAGCTGTCACACTGATAAAGTGTGGAGCTAATTCCTGCATATTTTCCAAGGCACGTAAGAGCTTGGCATTGCCTACTTCAGGATTTGGAGGGAAAACCTCAAAGGAGAGCGACGGTGTTTGCTTAGTCATCAAATGTATTCCTTTCTTGATTGAGCAATTCTTTTTTTGCTATCGAGCAAGCTTAGGAATTTCTACTTGCTTTATAGCGCTTTACGAGCAGCTTTTGCCGCTTCTACAAGACGGATCAAGCTTTCTTTTGTTTCTTTAATTCCACGTGTTTTCAAACCACAGTCAGGGTTGATCCAAACTTTTCTGCTTGGTACTTTGGCAAGGATAGCTTCGATAGTGTGATCGATTTCGCCTTCGTTAGGCACACGAGGTGAGTGGATATCGTAAACCCCAGGTCCAACTTCTGTTTGGAAGTTTTTCGCTTTGAGTTCGTCCAAGATTTCAAGGTTTGAACGGCTTGCCTCAAATGAGATGACGTCTGCATCCATGTTGTCGATGGCTGGGATAATATCTGTAAATTCTGAGTAACACATGTGCGTGTGGATTTGTGTGTCTGGTGCTACTGTTGAATGTACCAAACGGAAGGCTGGAATAGCCCAGTCAAGGTAGTCTTCGTACCAGTCACTACGACGAAGTGGCAATTTCTCACGAAGAGCAGCCTCGTCGATTTGGATAATCTTCACGCCTGCAGCTTCAAGGTCAAGAACTTCATCCTTGATAGCAAGAGCGATTTGAAGAGTAGAATCCTTGATAGAGATGTCTTCACGTGGGAATGACCAGTTAAGGATGGTAACAGGTCCAGTCAACATCCCTTTAACAGGTTTGTCCGTACGGCTTTGTGCGTAGCTAGACCATTTAACAGTGATTGGGTTAAGACGAGTGACATCACCCCAGATGATTGGTGGTTTAACCCCGCGCATACCATATGATTGTACCCAACCATTCTTAGAGAAGAGGTAACCGGACAAGTTTTGACCGAAGTACTCCACCATGTCGTTCCGCTCGAATTCACCGTGTACAAGCACGTCAAATCCAACTTCTTCTTGCCATTTGATCCATTCGTCGATAGTTTCAGCAAGGAAGGCATCGTATTCTTCTTGTGACAATTCACCCTTACGGAAAGCCAAACGTTTCGCACGAACTTCCTTGGTTTGAGGGAATGAACCGATCGTTGTTGTTGGAAGGGCTGGAAGTTTGAAGGCATCTTCTTGGATAGCTTCACGTTCTGCAAAGGCTGGCAAACGAGTGTAGTCTGCATCAGTCAATCCAGCGATACGCGCACGAAGCTCCGCATTTGCTCCGACACGTTCTGTCGCAAAGAGTTCTTTGTTTGCTGCAAGAGCCTGTTCACCTTGACCGTTGCGGATAGCATCCAAGTCACGAAGTTCTTCCAATTTTTCAACTGCAAAAGCAAAGTGATTCAAGATAGATGGTTCAAAGTCTTCGTTGGCAGTCGTAAATGGCACATGAAGCAGTGAGCAAGAAGTTGTCAAGACAACATTTTCAGCTGGAACTTGTTTCAAAATTTCCAAGCTTGCTTCGTAGTTGTTACGCCAGATATTCTTACCATTGACAATCCCTGCATAGAGAGTCTTATCTGCTGGGAAGCCACCTTTAACGAGTTCAAGAGTTTTCTTCCCTTCAACGAAGTCAAGACCGATAGCATCTACTGGCAATTTTACAAGGTCAGCATAGATGTCACGCACGTCACCAAAGTAAGTTTGGATCAAGACTTCAAGACCTTTTTTGTCAGCCAAGAGTTTGTTGTAGAGGTTCAAGAAGAGAGCTTTTTCTTCAGCTGTCAAGTCTTTGACAAGAGCTGCTTCATCCAGTTGGATACGAGTCGCACCAAGCTCTGCCAATTTAGCAAAAACATCTTGGTAAGCAGCCACTAAGCTATCTACGAAGTCTTCTGCTTTTACGCCTTCTTCAAAGTCTGACAATTGAAGGAAAGTGAATGGTCCAACCACAACTGGACGAGTGTCAAGACCCAATTCTTTGGCTTCTTGGTACTCATCAAAAATCTTGTGACCAGCCAATTTGACTTCTGTTGTTTTTTCAAATTTTGGAACGATGTAGTGGTAGTTGGTGTTGAACCATTTCTTCATTGGAAGAGCACGCACATCCCCTTTTTCACCTTGGTAACCACGCGCCAAAGCGAAGTAGCGTTCAAGGTCAGACAAGTCCAAGTTTTGAACCGATGCAGGAACCACGTTGAAAAGGAAAGCAGCATCTAGGAAATTGTCATAATGTGAAAAATCATTTGATGGAATTTCAGTAATCCCTTTTTCTTTGACAATATTCCAGTGTTTAGCACGCAACTCTTTTGCTGCATCTAACAAATCTTCAGCAGTAATTTCGTTTCTAAAATATTTTTCAGTTGTAAATTTTAGTTCGCGGAATTCACCCAAACGAGGGAATCCGATAATTGTTGTTGACATGTTTTGTCCTCCAAAAATTCAAGTTGAGTCTATCTTATCAGAAGAAGCACCTTCTGTATAATTGCTTTTCAATGGTTTACGATATAGCCAGAAACTATAACCTTATAGATCAAGGGTTTTCACCTCTTGCCATTCACCAGAACTAATAGTCCTTATAAAAAATAACTATAAGCTTTCTACCAGGCAGGCCGAGGATCCTCCCATTGACCAGCCCTAGTCTCCTCTAAAACAAGAGAGTGGGACAGAAATCTGTCATTCGTTAGAATTCGATTTCGTCGTCCCACCTCCGCACAGTTGAGTAGGGCTGTAAAAGCTGATGAAATCAGCCTAGTAGAGCCCACTCAACCACTGCGTCTTGCTCGACAATCCAAAAACAATTGAGAGGCTAGGACTTTTGTCCCAGCCTCTTTGTAGTAATTTATGCTCTAGTTAGTTGCACACAAAAAGCATCCCAAGGCTCCAATACCTTCTTCTCTTTGACCTGCTCTACTTCTGTATTGCTAATGAGGACAGACTGGTAGTCTTTCTCCAGTTCAAAACTCTGGGTTTGATTAGACAGATTGACCACAATCAAATAGCGTTGGTCCCCATCGACCCGTTGGTAGGCAAAGACTTGATCTGCTGTATCCACTAGCTCAAAATCCGCAGAAATCAACCAGTCTTGTTCCTTACGGAGAGCAACCAATTGCTGATAGGTATAAAAAATGGATGAGGAGTCGGCCAAAGCCGCTTCTACATTGATTTCATGATAGTTTGGATTAACTGCTAGCCAAGGAAGACCGGTCGTAAAACCAGCCTGTGGCTGGTTGGACCACTGCATCGGAGTCCGAGCATTATCCCGGCCAATATGCCGGATCTGGTCCATAATGGTGTCGAAGTCTACTCCCTTTTCTAGGCTTTCCTTAGCGTAGTTAATAGACTCAATATCCTCGATTTCGTCTAGGCTCTTAAAAGGATAGTTGGTCATGCCAATCTCTTCACCCTGGTAGATATAAGGCGTCCCTCTCATCAAATGAAGAAGAATGGCTAGAGCCTTAGCGGACTTCACCCGGTAAGCTTGGTCATCTCCCCAGGCAGAAACAATCCGAGGAAGATCATGGTTGTTCCAAAAGAGGGAGTTCCAGCCTTCGTCCATGCCCAGTTCCGTCTGCCACTTGTTGAAGATTTCTTTCAACTTAGGAACATTGAGCTTCTTCGCATAGTGCCATTTTGGCTGGCCTTCTTGGAAGAGAAGCCCGATGTGTTCAAATTGAAAGACCATTGACAATTCCTCATTGTCAGGACCAGAGTATTGCTTGGCAATCTCAGGTGTAGCTCCCCAAGTCTCTCCAACCGTCAACAAATCCTTATCTCCGAAGGTCGCTCGATTCATTTCTTTCAGATAGGGGTGGAGCATGGGACCATTGGCCACGATTTTCTGATCCGGAATTTTTCCAATCATGTCGATGACATCCATCCGAAAACCACCGATCCCCTTGTCGATCCAAAAATTCATCATATCGTAAATCTTCTGCCGAAGGGTCTCATTTTCCCAATTCAGGTCTGGTTGTTTCTTACTAAAGAAGTGCAAATAGTACTGCTGGGAAGCTGGATCCAATTCCCAAGCTGAACCACTGAAGTTCGAGAGAAGATCATTGGGTTGATCCCTCCAAATATAGTAGTCCCGCTCTGGACTGTTTGGATTTTCTTTCGCTTCGATAAACCAGGCATGTTCATCAGATGTATGGTTGACCACCAAATCCATAATGATCTTAATATCGCGCTTTTGCCCTTCTGCAATCAGCTTCTCCATATCCTCCATGGTCCCAAAGATGGCAGCAATATTCTCATAGTCTGAAATATCATAGCCATTATCATCCATAGGGCTTTGGTAAACAGGAGACAGCCAAATAGCCGTAATGCCTAACTTCTCCAAATAATCCAATTTACTCGTAATCCCCTTGAGGTCACCGATCCCATCCCCATTGCTATCTAAAAAACTCTTGGGATAAATTTGATAAATCACAGCATCATGCCACCATTTTTTCTTCATGCCCTTCTCCTTTTTGATTTCACTTGTAATCCCTTTCATCATAACCAAACTCGAAAGGAATTTCAACTCTCAGCTGTTTTATCAGTCTTCCTTAAGATAAAAAAGAGAGTGGGACAGAAATCGGTCATTCGTTAGAATTCGATTTCGTCGTCCCACCTCCTCACAGTTGAGTAGGGCTGTAAAAGCTGATGAAATCAGCGTAGTGGAGCCCACTCAACCACTGCGTCTTGCTCGACAATCCAAAGACAATTGAGAGGCTAGGGCTTTTGTCCCAGCCTCTGTTCAAGACTTCGATTCTTCCTTACTTTTTGCCAATTGTGATAAGAGAGCATGACCAATCCAAAGAGATGACTTCCCAACAAGGCGGCCACAAAAATCAGCTTGCCCCTGTCTGGATAAGAAAGTGGGAGATTGCTAAAGCCATAGCGAGCCCATTCGATAAAGATTGGATGCGAAAAGTAAAGCGCCATGCTCATCTGCTTTAAGTACTGCAAATCATAGCTTTTCAAAAAGGACGATCGCAGGCAGGCATTGACCAAATAGACCGTCACAAAGGGAAGGAGCAAGTAAAAGTTCTTATCGATTCCTTCATGTTGAAAAATGATGATGCCTTCCATACAGAACAAGCCAAAGGCGAGAGATAGCTTTTCCCAACGGTGAACCCTAAAGGTTTGTGCATGAAAATGATCATAGAGATAGTAACCCATAAAGATAAAAATGGGCGTGTAAAAGAGACCATTTCGAGCTGTAAAAAATAAATTGCTGTAGAGCTGTAACCCTTGAGAAGACTCGTGGTGTCCAGATAAGCTGAATAGGTCTCGATCAAGCCCCAGCAGTAAAGAAGAAAGGTGATCACCCCCGTCCAAACCATACCTAAGCGTTTGACCAATTGATTGACCAAAAACAGGCCCAGCAAAAAGGCAGGGATATACCAGAGTTGGTAACACATTCCCAGATAGACCAGAGCGATGAGGACGCCAGCTGGAAAGAGAGATACTGGGAGGTTGAGACTAGAAAAAAAGAACCAGGCATATGGAAGATAGACACAACTCCAAAATAAATAAGTTTTAACGATTTTGACCAGATAGGCCTTTATTTTCCTCGAATCCCTTAGTGATTGCTTGAGGAAAAAGCTAGCACAGACAATAAAAAATGGTACTGCCATCCTGCCCAGGATACTCTTAAGAGCAAAATGCACCGGCTCATAGGAAGTTAAGCGACCACTATGCACCATAATCACTGCAATCGCAAATAAGTATTGAAAAAAGCTGATACTAGAGGTGTTATAGAGGGGATTCTTTTTCATGTCCGACTCCTTGCTAAATGCAGATTCTATGGTTATTTTAGCATGAAAGGCAAGGCCAAGCAAGGAATCTTTGGATCCTTATCTACCTTTTTCCCTCTATTTTTGATATACTCAAAGCATGCACAAACAAACCATTATTGATTTTAAAGAGCTTGGATTGCGACAGCTTTTCACCAAGCCCATAAGGGAATTAAAAACCAGAGACATAGATCAAGTCGAGGACCTTCTTAAAGAAGTGGAAACTTACCAAGAAGCTGGTTTTTATGCCGTAGGCTATGTCAGCTATGAGGCTGCTCCTGCTTTTGAGAAAAAATTAGCTGTCCATCCTGCACCTCTCATGGGAGAGTATCTCCTCTACTTCACCATTCACGAGAAAGTAGAAACCCTTCCTTTCCCAGAGGACTATGAGGCTGTGGACCTACCTGCCAACTGGAAGGAAGAGGTCGAGGCGCCTGCCTATCAAGAAGCCATTGAGACCATCCAGCACCACATCCGTCAAGGAGATACCTACCAGGTCAACTATACTGTCCAGCTTTCTCAAGAGCTAGAGGCTGATCCTTTGGCCATCTATAATCGCTTAGTGGTAGAGCAAAAGGCCCATTACAATGCCTTTATCCAGCACGATGATGTGTCCATCCTCTCTATCAGCCCTGAACTCTTTTTTGAACAAGAAGATCGGCTATTGACCACGCGCCCCATGAAGGGGACTACTCGTCGTGGCCTCACCAACCAAGCTGATCTTGAAGAGGCAGCTTGGTTAGAAGCAGACCCCAAAAATCGAGCGGAAAATATGATGATTGTAGATCTCCTCCGCAATGATATGAACCGGATTTCGGAAATTGGAAGTGAGCAGGTGACCCGTCTCTGCCAAGTTGAGCAATACTCTACCGTTTGGCAGATGACGTCGACCATTAAAAGTCGCTTGCGCCCAGAGATCGACCTGGTTCAAACCTTCCAAGCCCTCTTTCCTTGTGGTTCGATTACAGGGGCACCGAAAATCTCTACTATGGAAATTATTCAAAAGACAGAGGCTGCTCCTCGCGGAGTCTACTGTGGAACGATCGGTATCCTTCTTCCAAAAGGGAAACGGATCTTCAATGTGGCTATCCGAACCCTTCAAATGCAAGGCACCAAAGCCATCTATGGCGTAGGAGGGGGCATCACTTGGGACAGCAAATGGGAAAGTGAATACCAAGAGACCAAGCAAAAGTCTGCTGTTCTCTACCGACAAGAGCCTCGCTTTGAGCTCCTGACGACCGGCCGCATCCACCAAGGAGAGCTGACTTTCAAAGAGCAACACCTGACCCGTTTGAGAGAGGCCAGTCGCTACTTTACCTATCCTTATGATGAGCCAAAACTCCTGAAAAAACTTCAAGAAGAGCTTGCCCATTTGGATCCTAGCCTTGACTATCGTTGCCGCATTGCCTTGCAAAAAAACGGGGCCTTCAAGCTGGCTATTGCCGAGCTGAAGGACTTGCCAGCTAGCTATCTGCAAGCTCAACTAAGAAAACAAACTGCTCCATTAGACCGACCTTTTACCTATTTCAAAACGAGTCAGAGAGACCATCTCAGCCGGTCAGAACAGGAGCAGATCTACTATTTAGAAGACGGAACCTTGCTAGAGACGACCATCGGAAATCTCATCCTAGAGATTGACGGCCAGCGCTACACGCCTCCAGCTCACCTCCCTATCCTCGACGGGATTTACCGCCGCCATCTCTTAGAAACTGGACAAGTAGAAGAAAAACTGTTAACGCTGAAGGATTTAGAAGTCGCTGACCAAGTCTATGCCTGCAATGCCCTGCGTGGCCTCTATCCACTCGATTTCACTAGAGAGGAATCAGAATGAAACTTATTTTTTTACATGGCCTAGGACAGGATGCCCACTCTTGGCAAGGGGTCCAAGATGCACTTTCCCCCTTGCAATCTGAATCTTTCGCTATTTTCTCCCATCCAAGCGAAAGCTACCAGGAGGCCAAAGAAAGATTGACGGAGTACCTCCAACAAGAAAGCGAACCCTTTATTCTGGTTGGACTCTCACTGGGAGGCGTTCTCGCTCTCGATCTCTCCAGCCGAGACTTGCAACAACTCAAGGGCTTGGTGCTTTCAGGGACGCAATACAAACTCAACACCAATCTCCTCTATCGGCTCCAAATTCTCCTTTTTCGTCTGATTCCCAAACATGTCTTTGAAAAGCAGGGGGCCAATAAACAGCACATGTTGCAAATCTTTACCGAATTAAAAAGCCTCAATCTAACCGATACCGCTAAAACTTGCCCTCTTCCTAGCTTAGTGATTTGCGGCAGCAAAGATGGGGCCAATCAGGCTTCTTCTAAAAAGTTGGCCAATCTCCTGCCTAAAGGTCACTATCTAGAAATCGCAGACGGGGGCCATCTACTCAATACTCAGAAACCCAATGAACTCGCGCAAGCCATCAAGGAGTTTGTTGGTGGGTTCTAAAATGAAGAGGCTGGGACAAAAGTCCTAGCCTCTCAATTATTTTTGGATTGTCGAGCAAGACGCAGTGGTTGAGTGGGCTCTACTACGCTGATTTCATCAGCTTTTACAGCCCTACTCAACTGTGCGGAGGTGGGACGACGAAATCGAATTCTAACGAATTACCGATTTCCGTCCCACTCTCTTTTTTTAGAAATATTTGAGAATTGCTTGATAGTTATTTGAAAAGCAAGCTGTATACTAAGAGTGTAAAGAAAACAACTAGTCATTTGGACGAAGGAGAAAACCATGGAAAAAGTATTAGAAATTTCCCATTTGAGTAAAAAGTTCGGTCAACAATACGCCTTAAATGATGTGAATCTCACCATTCGCAAAGGCGACGTCTACGGCCTCATCGGTAAGAACGGGGCAGGGAAAACCACCCTCATCAAGGTCATCACCCAGCTGATTCAAGAAACTGACGGAAGCGTCTCCCTCTTCGCTTCCACGAATCGCTCTCAGTGGACACAAGCCCTGAAACGGGTCGGATCTGTCATTGAAAGTCCTGTGGCTCACAAGCATATGACCGCCTACCAAAACTTAGTCTACTACTGCAAGGCTCGCCATATCCCCAATCCCGACCAGGTCATCAAAGAAACCTTGAACTATGTTGGCCTGAATAATACGGGTAAGAAGAAATTCCGCGATTTTTCACTCGGTATGAAACAACGGTTGGGAATTGCGATTGCGCTCATTGCCAAGCCCGACTTCCTCATTTTGGACGAACCCATCAATGGTCTCGATCCTGTCGGAATCAAGGAATTCCGCCAGATGATCAAGCGCCTCAACGATGAACTCGGCATGACCATCCTCATTTCCAGTCACATCCTCTCCGAACTTTATCTGGTTGCCAATCGCTTTGGCATTGTCGACCAAGGACGCCTGATCAAAGAAATTAGCAAGGCTGAATTCGAAGAACAAGGAGAAGATTACATCATCCTCAAAACTAGCCAACTAGCTCTTGCCAGTCAACTGATCCAGGATCAGCTCCATCACCGTATCAAGGTCATCGATAAGGATGGAGAAATCCATATCTTTGGACAGACTCACGATATTAAAGTTATTGTCAAAGCGCTCGTTCAAGAGGATATTGACGTGGATGAAATCTACTATGCCCGCCAAGATCTGGAAAAATTCTTTACGGACTTGGTAGACTAGTCAACCCACCGTCTTGCATTACTTATCCCACATATTTCATTTAGGAGATTTATCATGTTGCATACCATTCAAGCAGATTTTTACAGACTTTTTCGCTCTAAAGGTTTTTGGATTACAGAAGCCATTCTCGTTCTCAACATCCTGTCTGGAGTCATCTTTGGAGCTACCGGCCACGTCGGCGTCAATACGGAATCCAAATTACCCCAAGCAACCGAAGTTTGGACGGGCTTTAAAGCCTTGACCAACTACTCTTCCAGCATCAGTGTGACTATCCTCTTTACCATTATTGTCATCACCTTGGTTCTAGGAACAGACTTAACGCAAAACTTATACAAGAATAATCTGGCCTATGGGGTTTCGCGCACCAGCTACTACTTTGCTAAAAGCGCCGTTGTCCTGACCATTGCCCTCTTCCAATTTCTCGTTTCTTATGGTCTCGTCTTCTTGATCGCGACCCTCTACAATGGACTTGGAACCATGCCAGAGCACTTCCTTGCTCATTTTGGACTGACCGTGCTGATTCAGTTCCTTTCCACCCTGGCTTGGGTCAGCATCATTTCCTTCCTTCTTTACGCTAGCCAATCCATCACCTTGGCTTTCGTTGGCTACTTCGTTGGAAATATCTTCTTAAGCCTTCCTGCGCTCTTCTTTAAAGACATCGACATTTTGCACTATCTAAACTTGGAATTCCAATATTCCATGGTCAAAAGTACGATCGCAACCAACAATACCCTCTCTATCGCCCTTGGATTCATCCTTGTTTTCGGCTTCCTGGGACTCGCTACCTTTAAACACAAAGATTTATAAAAACAAAGAGGCTGGGACAAAAGTCCTAGCCTCTCAATTGTCTTTGGATTGTCGAGCAAGACGCAGTGGTTGAGTGGACTCTACTGTGAGGAGGTGGGACGACGAAATCGAATTCTAACGAATGACCGATTTCTGTCCCACTCTCATTTTTTTAATGTAATGGTTAAGATAAACCAGTCTGCCTCCGTTGCCAGTTGCAAGTCTCCCCCTAAGATCTCTACAAAATTTTGAATGATGTAGAGACCCAGGCCAGAAGACTCCTCTGTGTCCGATAGATTTTCGGAGTAGAAGCGACTAGCTAATTGGTCTAAGTGTTGAATCGGCTGTTGCACAATATTTCGCAGTTCGACCCGAATTGTCTCCACATCAGAAGTCAGGGTCAAACGGGCCTCTTCCTTCCCATGCTTGAGGACATTGCTGAGCATATTTTGCAAGAGGCGCTCCCACAGCTCCGGATCAGTAGCATAATGGAGATGCTCTTCTAACTCTACCTCTAGTGCAATCCCCGCCTCAGACAAGCTATCATAATACTGGAATAACTGCTGGGTTAGGACTTGGCTGAGATTAACGTCTGAAAGCCGAGGCTGAATGGCACCCTCCATCAAGCGTCTGTATTCCAAGAGTGATTCCAAGCGTTTTGAGACGACTTGAAGATTGGAAGCAATTTTTTTCAGTTTTTCCTCTTCTTGCGTCCCACCCTTGATGATTTGTTGGGTATAACCAGACGCAATGGTCAAAGGCGTCCGAATATCGTGAGCAATATTACTGATGGCCATATCCAAGGTTTTCTTCTCTTGAAAGGCAATCCGATTGGTCCGCTCGATCTGGTCAAAGAGCTCACTGACCTGTTTGGTCAAGGCGACCAATTCTTTATTTGAAACACGTGACGTCAACCGTACCCCACTCCCATTTTGGAGCTTCTTTTGAATCTGCTCCTGCAAATCTCTTAAGGCAGAAAGCAGGCGAACGTAGCCCAGTCCCAAGAGAAGGACAAGGAAGACTAGAACTAGAACGACTCCCCACATTACTTGTCTCCTTTCAAGCGAACCCCCAAGCCCCAGACGGTTTCAATGTAATCCTCATTAGGATCGAGTTGGGCAATTTTCTTTCGGAGATTGCTCAATTGGGCATTGAGCGTATTGTCTCCAGGCAGATAGACTTCTTCCCAGACTGCCTCATACAATTCTTCTTTGGTGAAAATCTTCTTTGGATGCGCCAATAAAGTTTCAAAAATTTGAAATTCCTTTTTACCTAAGCGAAGCGTTTTTTCTCCAGACTCCAGTTCAAAGGTTTCTGGGTTCAGAACCAGATTTTTAACAGTCAGCTTTTTCGATGATGGAGCTTCCTGTGCCGGAGTGAGGTTATTTCTCAGTTGCACCGTCACCCGAGCCGCCACCTCATCCAGATTAAAGGGCTTGACGATATAATCATTGGCACCTGCAAGGAGATACTGGCTAATGAGGTGTTTATCACCAAGAGCTGTCATCATGATGACCGGTACCTGACTCTGCAAACGGATTTCCTCAAGGACCTGATCCCCATTTTTCCCAGGGAGCATGATATCGAGAAGGACCAAATCAATGCTTTCTTGCTGGAAGAGTCGTAGCCCTTCTGTACCTGAAAAAGCCTGAAGCACCTCATGGTCTTCGCTTAAGAGACTATACAAAATTTCTTGGATATCATTATTATCTTCAATTAATAAGATGCGTGCCACTTGCCTCACTCCTCTTTTCTATGCTTACGAAATCATTTCTATTCCCCTAGCCTATCAAATAAAGGGACCTTCGTCAATGAAAATCTGATAAAATCCTATAGTCCCCAGGTAGAGCTGCATGGTAGGTCATCACAAGATGAACTTGACTATCCTTTCTTTCAAAGGGTATAATAGGACCAATGACACAATAGGGAGAATCATCTATGAAAAAAAATGCCAAAACTCAAATCAGCCTTGTATCCATTCTCGTCATCCTGGGCGTTGGTGCAAGAATGATGCGAGTCATCCACCGCCAGCAAATCAGGGAGCAAAACAGACAAACCGTCCAAACGACTAAAAAGGTTGCAGAGTTTCAGAAAACACTAGACGAGGAAGAAACCAAGAAACGGAACGAAACCTTCAACAAGATTTTTAATGAATCCCTAGTTCAGAAAAATTTTGAAAATTGGCAAAAAGTCGATGAACTTCATGGTTTAGGGCAAAGAACTGGGCAATTTTATATCTATAACTTTGAAAAAAAAGAAGAGATTCTCTTAGAGAATACAGATCAAGCATTTGTTCTGCCGATTCGAGACAAGAGTGATAACGTCACATTTCAGGCTATCTTTGCCCACAAGGACGGTCAGTGGCACATCATGAAACCAGACGGAAGTTCTCAGTTGCAACTAGGAGAAGCCAGCATTTCCGCTGAATCTAAGTTTGTCATCGAAAACAATGTCTTAGACTACGACCAGTAAATCAATAAGGACTTGCCTTAACGACATACAAAAAGCTTAGGACCCCAGCTTTGGTTGGGATTCTAAGCTTTTTAGTTTGCTGTCAGAGAGTCATCCAGAAGATGGTTTAGCTCTAGAGGAGACTTTTACTCAACAGAAGCCCCATTGGTCGCAATGACCTCTTTGTACCAATAGAAGGATTTCTTACGCGAACGGGCTAAGGTTCCCTTGCCTTCGTTGTCCCGGTCAACATAGATAAAGCCGTAGCGCTTCTTCATTTCTCCTGTCCCAGCAGAGACCAGGTCAATACAACCCCAAGTCGTATAGCCCCAGAGGACGACGCCGTCTTCATGGATGGCATCTCGCATAGCCTTGATGTGGGCAGCCAGGTAGGCAATCCGATAATCATCCTCGATTTCCCCCGCTTCATTAGGTGTATCAACTGCCCCTAATCCATTTTCCACGATAAACATAGGCTTTTGATAACGATCCCAGATGGTATTGAGGGTAATGCGGAGACCCAGAGGGTCAATCTGCCAACCCCATTCTGAACTTTCTAGGTAGGGGTTCTTCAGAGAGGCAAAGATATTGCCCGCTGTTTTCTCCCTTTCAGCTGGATCGCCTGAAGCGACCCGACTGGCATAGTAGGAGAAGGAAATAAAGTCCACTGTATAGTCTTTTAATAATTGAAGGTCCTGCTCGGTCATCTCAACCGTGATTCCCTGACGTTCCCACTCTTTCTTAGCATAGTTAGGGTATTCCCCACGCGCCTGCACATTGATGAAGAAGTAGTTCTTGCGGTCTTCTTCTAGACCCGCCCAAACATCACGCGGAGCACAAGTATGCGGGTAATTTTGCCCTGCTGCCAGCATACAGCCGACCTTGTTGTTCGGATCAATCTCATGGGCAAGCTTAGTGGCAATGGCTGAAGCGACCAACTCATGGTGGGCTGCCTGGTATTTGACCTGCTCCTCATTCTCCCCTTCCTCGAAGCAGAGACCCGCTCCCATAAATGGCGCATGGAGGATCATATTGATTTCATTAAAGGTCAGCCAGTAGTTGACCAAGCCCTTGTAACGAGTAAAGAGGGTCCGACAGAGACGTTCATAAAAGCCCAACATCTTGCGGTTGCGCCAACCACCGTACTCGGTAATCAAATGCATGGGACAGTCAAAGTGGGTAATGGTCACCAAGGGCTCAATGCCATACTTGTGACATTCCTTAAAGAGGTCTTCATAGAACTGTAGTCCCGCTTCGTTTGGCTCCAGTTCATCCCCTTGTGGGAAGATCCGTGACCAAGCAATAGAAAGTCGATAAGTTTTAAAGCCCATTTCCCCAAAGAGGGCAATGTCTTCCTTGTAGCGATGGTACATATCAATACCATCTTTAGCCGGGTAAAAATAGCCCTCTTCAAAGTCGAACATCTTTTTCTGACCCGTAATAATCGCGTGACGATCAGGCCCAATCGGTACCACATCCACATTGGCCAAGCCGCGGCCATCTTCATTATAAGCTCCTTCACATTGGTTGGCAGCCGTCGCCCCACCCCAAAGGAAACCATCTGGAAATTGTAGTTTGTCAGTCATATTCCTACCTCGCTTTCATCCTTAAATCTATTATATCCCTGTCTAATCCGAAAGTCTTACAGCATCCTAGGAAAAACTGATACTATTCTAAGATTGTTTCTATTCAAGCGCAACATAAAAAGACCGGATGACTCCGATCTTTCAATAGTTCATATTCTCATATTCTGTTTTAAGAATAATTATGGTTAACTTCAAATGACTAAGCATCCTATTTCATACGATAAAAATCAATAACTAGACCAGCAGGGCCTTCAACTAACAGGGATTCTGTTCCCCAACCGGTCACAACTGGACCATGTAAAATCTCAATCCCTAATTCTTTCAAACGCTTTTGATTCTGTTCCAAATCTTCAACTTCAATGTGTAGAATGATTCCTGACTGAAAATCTTCCAAAGGAATCAGGTGATTTTGTGATAACATGAGACAATGACTGCCAATTGTAAACTGAACAAAACCGTCGTCAACATAATCAGCCTTTTTATCCAAAATACGCTCCAAGTCAACACAGACTTTGGGAACATTTGAAACGATAATATCTAATTGATTTAAATTCATTTGTTATCCTCCAGAAAAAGACCGGATAACTCCGATCTTTTTAAGTTTCTCTCTATGAAAATCAAAGAATAAATACGACGAGAGGAATTATTTGATTGCGCGTGATTGCAACCCTTCTTCTTCCAAGAAGAGACGGAATGGTACAAGCTCTTCAGCTTCGTATTTTTCCTTGAAGGCTTTGATAGCTTCTTCTGAGTGTTGTTTTGGATCCAACTCAAGTACTTCTACTGGAAGTGGACGATGTGGAGTGATGTGAGCATCGATAACAACAGTTTTACCTTCTTTGTTCAATTTAACAGCTTCTGCAACAACTGCATCGATGTCTTCGATACGGTCAACTGTAAATCCTACAGCACCTTGCGCTTCAGCGATTTTCGCATAGTCAGCATTAGGGAAGTCACAACCAAACAAGTGTTTGTTTGTGTCTTCGTATTTGTCCTTGATGAAGGCATATTTGCCATTTGAGAAGACAACGTTGATAACTGGAAGGTCGTATTGAACGTTTGTGATCACGTCTGGGTAGCACATGTTGAATGCACCGTCACCCATGATGTTCCATACTTGGCGATCTGGATTGTCTTTCTTAGCAGCGATACCACCAGGAAGGGCAATACCCATTGTCGCAAAGAGTGGAGATGTACGCCACATGTTCTTAGGTGTCATGTGAAGGTGACGAGTAGATGTTTGAGTAGTGTCACCTACGTCGATTGAGTAGATAGCGTCTTGATCAGCATGTTTGTTGATTGCATTGTAAACTTGATACAATTGCAATTCACCCTCAGTTTTACCTTCGAGTTTGTTCATGTAATCACGCCAGTTTTGGTTGTTCTTCACGTTTGCACGCCACCATGGAGTAGATTCAACTGGGTTCACTTTGTCAAGGATAGCTTTAGCTGCTTGACCTGCGTCACCAAGGATTGAAGCGTCAAGGGCGTGACGTTTACCAAGTTTGTATGGGTCGATATCCACTTGGATGAATTTTTCAGTGTTTTTAAATGCTTCGTATACTTCAGCAAATGGGAAGTTTGAACCAAGGAAAAGAACTGTGTCTGCTTCAAAGACCACTTCGTTGGCCGGCTTCCAACCAACACGGTAAGCAGAACCTGTCAAACCTTCGTAGTTCCATTCGAACGCTTCGAAGTTTTTACCAGTTGTGATGATTGGTGCTTTGATTTTACGTGACAATTCAGTGATTACTTCACCAGCTTTAACACCACCGTAACCAGCGTAGATAACTGGACGTTCAGCGTTGTTCAAGATTTCAACAGCTTTGTCGATTTCAACTTCGTTCAAAGCAGGAGCGATGAATGAACGCTCGTAAGAACCTGAACCGTAGTATGAGTTTTCGTCGATTTCTTGGAAACCAAAGTTTACTGGAATTTCAACGACAGCTGGACCTTTTTTAGAAACGGCAGCACGGCAAGCTTCGTCAATCACTTTTGGCAATTGCTCTGCGTAAGCGACACGTTTGTTGTAAACAGCGATACCGTTGTACATTGGGTTTTGGTTAAGCTCTTGGAAGGCATCCATGTTCAATTCGTTAACTGGACGTGATCCAAGGATAGCAAGGAATGGAGTGTTATCCATAGCTGCATCGTAAACACCGTTGATCAAGTGAGTCGCACCTGGTCCACCTGAACCAACTGCAACACCGATAGAACCGCCAAATTTAGCTTGCATAACCGCTGCAAGAGCACCTGTTTCTTCGTGGCGAACTTGCAAGAAACGGATATCTTTGTCTTCAGCCAAAGCGTCCATAAGTGAGCTAAGTGTTCCTGATGGGATACCGTAGATAGTGTCTACGCCCCATGTTTTCAATACGTTGAGCATTGCTGCAGATGCAGTAATTTTCCCTTGAGTCATAATGATAACTCTCCTTCAATAAAAATAATTGTCAGTCTTTGAACTGAATTCGACAAAGAGTGAAAACGTTTCAAACAACTTTACTATATCAATTTATCACGTTTTATTGCCCTTGTATAAGAATATGCTCACTGAACACCTGAAACTATTACATAACACAACAGCAAAATCTGTTCTGTTTCTGCAAACTATTTTATAACAGAAGGAATAAACCGCATAACAGCAAGGTTTTTAGATCTTATGAAATTAGTACAAAATGGAGCGCTTTACCAAACTGTTCCACAGAAGGTATCAAAAAATCCTAGCGGAAAATAGATTTTCCCTGCTAGGATGGGTTATAGTTCGTTTTGAAGAGCCTTACTCAAAACCCTGTATCCTTCAATTGTTAAATGAAGACCATCTGTTGTATAAGCTGGTTTGAGCTGGCCATCTTCACCGAGCAAGCTCTCAAAAACATTGATAAATTCGACATTCATCATTCCTTGAGCCAGCTCATGATAAGCCTGATTCAGGGTCTGAATCTTTTGATTGGTCCGGATATAGACTGTCCCCCTGTAGGTTTCTCCCTCATTCACAGGGAGAACCGAAACAAGTTTGATTTGCGCCAAGGGCAAGAGTCGCACCATCTCCTGGAGGATTATGGACATGTTATCAATGGTTTCTGACAAGGGCATTTCCTTGCCAATGTCATTGGTTCCGATTAGTAGGAAAATCTTATCCACTGCTTGACCAAAAATATGGGCATCTAGATTCTCTCTTAAGAGGTCTGTCTTGTAGCCTCTGATTCCCCGATTCACCATATACTGATCCGTCAAAAGCAACTCCTGAAGAGGATAGTATTCGATGATAGAGTCGCCTATAAAAAGAATATCGGGTTCCTTCAAAGGATTTTGATTCAGCTCTCGGTAGTTCTGTTGTATTTTTGCCTGTTCTTTCAAGAGCCAGGTCTCCAATAATTGTACAGCCATAAAGACTCCTTTCGATTCGTATGGTAGAAACTATGTGCGGTAGATTACTCGCCTAGTCGAAACTTAGTCTTCCGTCCAAATAGGCTTCAATCATTTCATAAACCCCACCTTCTTGGTGAGATGGCGCTGTGTAGCGGGCTGCTTGTCGAGCATGGACGTCCGCATTTTCCATCGCATAGGAATAGGTCGCTAACTCCAGCATTTCCACATCGTTTTGGCTATCGCCAAATGCCATTAAATGCCCACCATCAACGCCCCACTGTTCTTCCAAGAATTGAATGGCTGTAGCCTTATTGACCTCCGGTTGCAGAATATCGATGGCCCCATAGCCACTAGCTGCTGGAAGCAGGCGCTCCCCAAACTCTTCGCGCAACTCTTGCACAAAGGCTCCGACTTTTTCAGTGTCAGTGACGACACTTATCTTCAGAACCTGCTCACCATGCTCTTGGACCAGATCATCCACAAAGCGCATCCGTCTGTAAAAAGCTGCAGCTAACTCAGGCGTCATCAATTGCTCTAAAAGAGGAAACTCTGTTCCTTTCTTGGCATAGGCTCCAGATAGGCTACTGACGACCAGATGAAGTTCTTCTTCTCGACCTTCTAGATAGCGCAAGACCTCCTGCACCAGCTCTTCAGGCCAGCTACACTCTCGGATGAGCTTTCCCTTCTCTAATATCCGTGCACCATTGGCTAGAACCAAGGTGACGCGATCTTTCAGCTCTCCCAAGACATGAGCCATACGGCTATAGCCATTCCCCGTCGCAATAACAAAGGGAATCCCTCTTTGGTCTAGCTGATCCAAGATGCGGCTCAGACGCTCACGGTCAATCTCTCCTTGCGCATCCATCAGAGTACCGTCCATGTCTGTCGCAATCATTTGTATCATACCAGCCACCTCTTTCTATCTTTTCCCTATTATACACCATTTCCTAGTCATTTTGGGGTTTCTTTTCCACAAGCGCTCCCTTCTCCCCACCCTTAAAATTTTAGAAATTCCACCGAATCCTCTTTAATTTTCGGTCCAATTTTATTATAATATAGATAATAGATTTTCCCTGTATGAAGTAACTAGCAGACCCTCTCTCACACCTAATCAAAGCGTCTGCTACTCCCGAAAAGATCTAAGAGGTAGGCATGAACACAAAGACCTTATACCGCCAAACATCCTTTACCAATAGCGATTTCCCATTTTCAATCAAACAGATTCGCACCCAAAATGGCCAACCGGATATTTTATTTCATTGGCACACTGATATTGAGATTATTTATGTCAACGAAGGGACTGCTCAATTCCATATCGACTATGAATATTTTCATAGTCAACCAGGCGATATTATTTTGATCCGCCCTAATGCCCTTCACTCCATTCATCCCATCCAGAGTTCTTCCCATACCATGGATGTCCTCCATTTTAATCTGGACCTGATCGGAATCACTCATAAAAATATTGCCACTCTAAAATATTTACAACCCCTCTACAATGGTGATTTTGAATTTGTTCGACGGATTCAAGCCCAATCACCCGGTTACGAAGAAATCAAACAGAGCCTCTTAACCTGTATGGCAAACGGAAGAGAACAAGGTCCCTTCTATGAACTTCGACTCAAATCCCAGCTCAATGAACTCCTCTATCTCCTCTTTTCTCACCACTATATTGTCGAGAAGAAGTTTTCAACGGATGCTTATCGAAGAGAAGAAAAAATTCGTTTGGTCCTCGACCATATTTCGAACCATTACCAAGAGGAGCTTATGATTGAGCAATTAGCAGACTTGTGCCACTTTAGTCCGACCCACTTTATGAATTTCTTTAAGAAACAATTAGGGATCTCTTGTATGGAGTACATCATCCAATATCGGCTGAAAAAAGCTGCCCATCTCCTCCAGCATTCCGATCTGGCAATCATTGATATCGCTAGCCAATCTGGCTTCAACAACCTCTCAAACTTTAATCGCCAATTCAAGAAATACTATCAGATCACTCCAAGTCAATACAGAAAAGCATGTCTTTAACCAATGGAGCCAATAGTAAAAGCCCCCGGAACACAATTGAAACTTATGTTCCAGGGGCTTTTAGTTTTTTACCAGTAGAAATCTCAGATAAAACGAGGCAACTTACCTCTTTAACTCTCGATCATGCTATGTAAAGACCATTTCCCTGTTTCTTCATATTGCCTTATTAATTCTTGAGAAGTTTGAGTGATTTCTGAAGGGAAATGGAGGCTTTTCAATGTATTGACCGCATTCTTCGTTACTGCAGCCCCCTGCTTTATCTGATAATCAAAGACGATTTCCCCGTCGACATAACGACTATCAAAATGATAGTTATCATTTACTGCACCAGACGCCGCGACTAGCTCAATATCATGACTTGAAATCATATACAAGCAATCATGTCTAGATAGCCAGCGGACAATCCCCAAGCCAGATCCAATTCGCTCAATGGTATTGGTACCCTTAAAGAGTTCATCAATAAAGAAATAATGAAAGCCAGACTTTTCCAGACTCTCAATCATTCGGAGAATCGTTTTGCTCTCTGTAATAAAATAACTATCGCCAACCTCAATATCATCGCTGACATCCATAGAAGTCATGACATGTCCATAAGAAAGCTCCAAACTTTCGCCATAGGCGAAGCCCAAGCCCTGAGCTAGAATACAGTTAATGGCTACCATTTTTAGATAAGTAGATTTCCCTGAGGCATTATCCCCACTAATCACCATATTTTTTTCAAAACGAACGTCGTTAGCAACCGGATCCGTTAGTAAAGGATGGTAGACTCCCTTACCTTTAATCCCGACTTCTTGTTTAAAGCTGGGATGACAGACCAAATCAACATCACGCTTATGGCGTAGAAGGCTGATGGCTACTTCCAATTCTCCCAAAAGATTGATCGCTTCCTGAGCTTCTTTCTGATGAATCCTCACTTGCTGATAGATATAAACTTGAGCAATCTGCGGAATTAAGAAAAGAAAATTAAGGTAAATCAGAATAATTTCCATATCTGAGCTTCCTGTTGGACTTTGTAAGATTCCGGAAATAACTTTCGTCTTCTTAAATGGTTGGACAGCCTGTTTGAGGGCTTCTTGTTTTGGAATCGCTAAATGGCTAAGCTTTTCCGTTGAGGCAAAGATACGAACCAAGTAACTAACTCGATCCAAGCGCATTTTATTCGACCAATTCCGAATGCTCGAAAAAATGATATTGAAGGTCGCACTCGCCACCAAGACCATCATCGCTTGAATTTTAAAAAATGGAAGGAAGAAAAGCGAGAAGACCGGCAAACAGGCTAAGAAAATATAGAGAGAAAGATAGATCTTCGAATCCTGTTTCCCTGGATTAGCCACAATACTTCTAGCCATATTGTGGTTCTTTTTTCCTAATTGGTTCATGACAACTTGAACCTCGAGACGAAGATCAGGGTGATGGTCAAAAAAATCCTCTAACTCCTGCAAGGATGCTTCTGGTTGAAATTTAATCAAACGCATCTTCTGATACAAGGCCTCAGCCCCTATACTAGACTGTGTATAATTCAACTGATCAAAGACTCTATAGAGGTCCAAATCATGCCAAGTCTGACCGTCTACTTGGCTATCTGTCGGTTGGAGTGCAGAAGCCAAGAGCATTGTTTCCGCTAAACTTTCTTCACTATCTTTTTTTATGAAAAAAGGTTTACCCTCCCAAGCCTTGGCTAATTTTTTTCTCAGAAGAATCGTTGATAGCTGATTTGTTAGAGTCATAACGATGATCAGTCCAACAAATCCAATTGGTAACCATCCAAGTTTGTCCATTCCTTAATTCGCCCCTTCCTATTGCCAATTCAAATTCACACGTTCTTTCACTTCCTGGTAGGCTGTATCGACACGCGCCTTTGTTTCATCATTCAATTGATCCCGATACTTGCCTCCTTCAATCCAGTCCTCCAAGACATAAGTCTGGAAATGATAGAGTTCATAGCCTTCAGGAGAATAACTGCCCTTCGGCGTCCGGTTGACCCAAGTAGGATGAGCTGTTGCTGTTTTGATCCGGGTCTTACGCCCTACCTTCTCAATGGTGATATCCATCAGAACACCCCGTTCCGTCCATTGAGCATTTTCTATCCCTTCCATGGTTTCCAGTCGCTGATTCGAAAGAAAATTCCCCATAGAATAAATGATCAATTTCTGTTGTCCATCCTTATCCACAATCTCGGCAGGTTGGACGACATGAGGATGGCCACCCAAGACAATATCAGCTCCCCAAGAAATCATCTTATGATATAGCTCCTTTTGTTCCTCTGTTGGCTCTAATTCATATTCAATCCCCATCTGAGGCATGACAATGGTAATGTCCGCTTCCATCTCAGCTTTTTGGATTTCTTGACGCATCCGCTCCTCATTGAGATCCGATAGACGATTGTCATAGTCCTCTTGTTCCAGATTATACTCCATCCCATTAAAGCCGTAGGAATAAGCCAAAATCGCGATCTTGATTCTATTTACTTCCTTAATCAGGATAGGGGCTTGACCTCGCGTCTCATGCGGATAGACACCAACCGTTTGGATCCCCGCATCTTCGAAGGCTTTCGCAGTCGAAAACAGCCCTTCCAAGCCAGAATCGAGGATATGGTTATGTCCCAGGTCCATCACCTGATAGCCCGCATCCTTGATCGAAGCAACTACCTCCCCAGGGGCATTGAAAATCGGATATCCAGAAAGGCCATAATCCGAATTGATAGTACCTTCAAAATCCCCCAAAACCAGATCCCCTTGCTTCAACCATTCCTGAGCATAGTGATAATTCTCAGAAAAATCATAGCTTCCATCTTCCTTGGCTGCACTCATATAAATCAAGTCATGGTAGAGTTGATCCCCATTTGCCATGATCCGAGCGGTATGCGGTAACTGATCCGGATGGATTTCTTCTTGTTTTTCAACAACTTCCGGCATCTCTAGTGCTGTAATGGGAAAGCCATTCCATTTTTGAACCCATAAGACCAGATTTGCAGCCGCAAATACTGTAATCAGCAATCCATAGACAAACTGTTCGTTGGTCAAGCGGAAAGCTGTCACCTTTTCCAATCCAATATCAAGCCAGTCATTAAGCATCGTGAGGATATCTTTCCCGACCTCACTCCATCTCTTTAGGAGATCCTTCCAATTCTTCATCTTCTTCTCTTCCTATCCATTTCTCTTGCTCTCATCAAAGGCCACTCCGTCATCTGGCAGGCCTTTTTTTCATTGTAACACAATTTTGACAAAAGAAAACAGACTGACCTAAACTTCCATGAATAGATAAACGGAGGGACTAAAGAAATTAAAAAAAGAGGGCTCAGGGCCCCCTTTCTCAATCATTCTTTTAGTGCATTTGCCTGAGTAGGTCCCCGTATCCCTCTGCCTCCATTTCCTCTTTAGGAATAAAGCGTAGAGAGGCCGAATTGATACAATAGCGAAGACCTCCTTGGTCTCTTGGTCCATCAGTAAAGACATGGCCGAGGTGGGCATTGCCTGAGCGGGAACGAACTTCAATTCGCTCCATCCCGTGACTATGATCCTGGTAATAGTGAACGACATCTTTAGCGATGGGACGGGAAAAACTCGGCCATCCACAGCCAGACGCAAACTTATCCTTGGCAAAGAAGAGAGGTTCCCCCGTCGTAATGTCTACATAGATCCCCTCTTCAAAGGTCTGATCATAGGCATTGTGGAAAGGACGCTCTGTCGCACTTTCTTGGGTGACTCGGTACTGCTCCTCTGTTAATCCTGCCTTTAATTCCTCCTGACTGGGCTTTGGATAGGCTGCCGGATCAATCAAGGGTTGGTCAGCATCTGTCACATCAATATGGCAATAGCCTCCAGGATTCTTCTTGAGGTAGTCTTGATGGTAGTCCTCAGCCAAGATATAGTGGCGTAACGGTTCTAGCTCAACTACGATCCTAGTTCCCAGTTGTTCTTCTTGCTCCGCAAACACTTGGGCGATCACCTCACGATCTGCCTCGTCTAGGTAATAGACACCCGTCCTGTACTGACGCCCTCGATCATTTCCCTGTTTGTTAATGGAGAAGGGATCAATTACACGGAAATAGTAGAGTAGAATCGCTCGGAGGGTAATCTTGTCTGGATCATAGACGACCTGAACGGTCTCTGCATGATCCGTTTCCTTGATCAATTGGTAATTGGTTGTTTCCACCTGGCCATTGGCATACCCCACCGTTGTCTTTTCTACACCAGGGATCCGTGAGAAATACTCCTCTAAGCCCCAAAAACAGCCACCTGCTAGATAAATCTCTGCCATCTTTTTTCCTCGCTTCCCGCATTCCCTACAAGGAACGCTTGACATCTATTAGCTCCATCATAATCCAATAGCCTCAGATTTTCAAGGATTCTGCATCAAAAATCCCTTCTACTGTACTAGTAAAAGGGATTCGGAGATGCTTATTTTTCAAATAAGAAAAAGAGCGAGTAACCAAGATTCCGTATAGATACTAAAAACTGATGAAAAAAATCATGCACGAGAGACATGTCACACACCTCCTCAATATTTCTTAAGCAAACACTCAGTGGCTTACAAGATCATGCTTGGTCCATATACCTGTAACTGAGATTTCACAGCTTCGTAATGCCAGTGATCGTAAGCCCGCCAGGCTTGAAAGGACTCTTCATTCAAACGAAGCCCACTCAAACCAATCAATAAACTCGCATTCTGATAAAACTTCTCCAACTCGATCAATAGGCGATTGTCTACCTGTCTTGCCCTCAATAAAACTTCCAAAATATGATTTAGATTTTCCTAAAATCGAAGGGCATCTGGACTGGGGATAAAGTCCCTAGAAAAGGCTGTTCGAAGAGTTTTGATCATCGTTCTTGCTTCTTGAATCACATCCCTTTCTCCCATATAAACCACCTTCCTTTTCACCTTCATTGTACACCTTTTTCTCTCTATAAAAATGAAATTTCTCTAAAACTAGGAACAGAATGTTCTCCATTGACAAGAATCCATGAAAAAATCCCCAAGCATCCACTTGAGGAAGTTCTTTTCGAAAGATTAGTCAATGTAGTGCAATTTCCCACGGAAATCTTCCAGGCTTTGGTAGCCTTTTTCTTCCATGATGGCTTTAAGCTCAGCTGTAATGCGGTCAAAAGCCACCACTCCTTCTTTATGAAGCGTGGTTCCGATTTGCACCATGCTAGCGCCACAAAGGATATGCTCAAAGGCATCACGACCAGTCAAGACCCCACCGGTTCCCACAATCTGAATCTCTGGATTCAAACGTTGGTAAAAGGCATGAACATTAGCCAGAGCAGTCGGTTTGATGTATTCCCCACCAATTCCACCAAAACCGTTCTTAGGACGAATCACAACGGATTCATCCTCGATATAAAGGCCGTTTCCAATCGAGTTGACGCAGTTGACAAACTTGAGTGGGTATTTGTTAAAGATCGTTGCAGCTTGATCGAAGTGGACAATATCAAAGTAAGGTGGTAACTTGATGCCAAGAGGTTTGGTGAAATAGCCAAATACCTCTGACAAGATCCGATCGGTCGTCTCAAAGTCATAGGCAATCTGAGGTTTACCAGGAACATTGGGACAAGAGAGGTTCAATTCCGTCAAGCCTTTAAAGTCACTGTCTTGCACTTTTTTTAGAATGGTATGGGTCTCTTCGGGAGACATGCCGACAAGAGATAGAAAGAAGGTCCGATCTGGATCGCTTTCTTGCAATTCTAACAAGTAATTCAAATAATAGTCCAAGCCTTGGTTGGGAAGGCCCATCGAGTTAATAGATCCTAGCGGCACATCTTGGTAGCGTGGCTCTGGGTTCCCTTGACGATACTCCAAGGTCGCAGTTTTCGTCACAAATGTTCCCGCAGCAGAATTCTTTACTTCTTCAAGTTCTGCAATTGTCATACAGGCTACACCCGCGGCATTCATCAGGCAGTTGTCAAACTCAAAACCTGCAATAGTTGTTTTTGTCGATACCATCTTCTACTCCTTGAAATAAATTCTTACAGTCATTATAGCATGAAAAAGAGGATGGATGGCTAAAAAAATAAAAAAGAGGAAGGATCGTCCGGAAATAACAAGACATTACTCGAAAAGGAGTAGATTTTCGCTCAAAAAAGGCTAAAAATCGTATCATTATTTCAACTGGAGCAAGTCCAAGGTAGGTATCTTTTTACCATCCTCTATTAGCTGTGGAAATTTTCTGAAAATTCAACTTTTTTCTTTACAAGTCAAAAAAAGTCTGTTATAATGTTCCACGTAATAAAACATGACATTGCTTCTAGCAGTGCCTCCAGATGCCAGTAATTAGCCAATTTGCTGGAAGTCGTTTCAATCAAAAAGGAGAAACAAGATGACAACTGCAAAAGAATATATCCAAAGCACTTTCGAAACCGTAAAAGCTCGCAACGGTCATGAAGCAGAATTCCTTCAAGCTGTTGAAGAGTTCCTTAGCACTTTGGAACCTGTATTTGAAAAACATCCAGAATACATTGAAGAAAACATCTTGGCCCGTATCACTGAGCCAGAACGCGTAATTTCTTTCCGTGTTCCTTGGGTAGACCGTGATGGAAAGGTTCAAGTGAACCGTGGTTACCGTGTCCAATTTAACTCAGCTGTAGGTCCATATAAAGGCGGACTTCGTTTCCACCCAACTGTAAACCAAGGGATCTTGAAATTCCTCGGCTTCGAACAAATCTTTAAAAACGTCTTGACTGGCCTTCCTATCGGTGGAGGTAAAGGTGGATCTGACTTCGATCCTAAAGGAAAAACTGACGCTGAAGTAATGCGCTTCTGCCAAAGCTTCATGACAGAATTACAAAAACACATCGGTCCTTCTCTTGATGTCCCAGCTGGTGATATCGGGGTCGGTGGACGTGAGATCGGATACCTTTACGGTCAATACAAACGCCTTAACCAATTTGATGCCGGTGTCTTGACTGGTAAACCTCTTGGTTTCGGTGGTAGCTTGATCCGTCCAGAAGCAACTGGTTATGGTTTGGTTTACTATACTGAAGAAATGCTTAAAGCTAACGGCGACAGCTTTGCTGGTAAGAAAGTCGTGATCTCAGGTTCTGGTAACGTAGCCCAATACGCTCTTCAAAAAGCAACTGAACTTGGTGCAACTGTCATCTCAGTCTCTGACTCAAACGGCTATGTCATCGACGAAAACGGTATTGATTTTGACCTTCTTACAGACGTCAAAGAAAAACGTCGCGCTCGTTTGACAGAATACGCTGCAGAAAAGCCAACTGCTACTTACTACGAAGGTTCTGTATGGACTTATGCTGGCAACTATGACATCGCTCTTCCATGTGCGACTCAAAATGAGATTAACGGTGAAGCAGCTAAACGCCTAGTTGCTCAAGGTGTTAAAGTTGTTTCTGAAGGAGCTAATATGCCAAGCAACCTTGAAGCCATCAAAGTCTACAAAGAAAATGGCATCCTTTACGGACCTGCCAAAGCCGCCAATGCTGGTGGGGTTGCTGTATCTGCTCTTGAAATGAGCCAAAACAGCCTCCGTCTTTCATGGACACGAGAAGAAGTGGATGGTCGTTTGAAAGATATCATGACCAACATCTTCAACACTGCTAAAACAACTGCTGAAACCTACGGTCTTGGTAAAGATTATCTTGCTGGTGCCAATATCGCAGCCTTTGAAAATGTTGCAAATGCGATGATTGCCCAAGGTATTGTTTAATTTGATTCTTTTGCCACACCTCTGAAACCCCTAGTTTCGGAGGTGTTTTTCTTGATAAAAAAAGAGAGTGGGACAGAAATCAGTAATTCGTTAGAATTCGATTTCGTCGTCCCACCTCCGCACAGTTGAGTAGGGCTGTAAAAGCTGATGAAATCAGCGTAGTAGAGGCCACTCAACCACTGCGTCTTGCTCGACAATCCAAAGACAATTGAGAGGCTAGGACTTTTGTCCCAGCCTCCTTATTTTTATAAATCATCCAAGGCATCTTTCACCTTATCAAAGAAGCCTTTTTTCTTTGGACTTACCTTGATATCACCAGCTTCCGCAAATGCACGAAGGGCTTCTTTTTGCTTGTCATTTAGACCTGTTGGTGTCACCACATTAACAGTTACATATTGATCTCCCACAGATCCACCACGCAAGCTTGGTGCTCCTTTGCCACGGAGGCGGAATTTCTTACCAGTCTGGGTTCCTTCAGGGATGACTAAGTCGACATCGCCGTGAACCGTTGGTACATGAACCGTATCTCCAAGAGCAGCTTGAACAACGTTCAAGTTCAATTTATAGTAGATGGTTGATCCATCCCGTTCGAATTTGTCGCTTGGCTCAACATTGACGACTACATAAAGGTCTCCGTACGGCCCCCCATTAAAGCCAGCTTCTCCTTGTCCAGAGAGGCGGATTTGTTGACCTGTTTCGACCCCAGCAGGGATTTTCACGCTAACACTGTGGGCTTGTTTCTCATGCCCAGTCCCATGACAGGTAGTACAAGGATCCTTAACTTCCTTTCCTCGACCATGGCAGACATCACAGGTGACTTGGCGACGCATCATCCCAAGTGGGGTTTGCGTATCCACATTGATGACACCCGAACCATGACAGCGTCCACAAGTTACTGGACTTGTTCCTGGCTTAGCACCAGTTCCATCACATGTCCGACAGCTAGCTTCCCGATGGTACTTCACTTCCTTCTCAGTTCCAAAGATGGCTTCTTCAAACTTGAGATTTACGCGGTACTGAAGATCATCTCCCTGACGTGGAGCATTGGGATTGCGACTTCCACCTCCACCAAAGAAGCTTGAGAAAATGTCCTCAAAGCCACCAAAGCCAGCGCCATCAAAACCACCGAAACCACCAGCTCCGCCACCGAAACCGCCAAAACCACCGTTGGCTCCTGCAGCACCGTATTGGTCATAAGCCGCCCGCTTTTGTTCGTCACTTAAAGTCTCATAAGCTTCTTGAACTTCCTTGTACTTTTCCTCAGCGCCAGGCTCCTTGTTGATATCTGGGTGATATTTCTTAGATAATTTCCGATAGGCTTTCTTGATCTCATCTTGAGATGCATTTTTCGAAACGCCCAAACGGTCGTAAAATTCAGTATTGTTCATGCAAGATACTAAGAGCGAACAGAAAGCGACTGAAATTTAGGAAACCGACAAGAAATCCTGATTTCTTAGGAGGTTTATCTAATTTCCAAGCTTTCCGCTCGAGTTCAATTTCTCGAACACTCTTTATCCTTTCTATTGATATTGTGAATCAAACCACGATTTAGGTCGGGTTCAATTCTTTTCTTTTACATTGAGTAAGAAACTTCAGAGCTCAGCTACAATTTACCAAACACTCCTTGTTCCTTTCTATAATTTTCATGTAAATCTTTAGAGAGTGTTTTCTATACTCTGCTTCACTTGATCAAACTCTTCATCCGATAGAGTAAACATCAAATCCTCTTCAGCATACTCGTTCTGTTCTTTAAAATAGTTGTCCGTATTCTCTGCCAACCCTAGACTTAGAATCACTTTCCTTGCAAACTCTTGATGTGCAAAACCGATAGCCGTAATGATTTGTTTATCTTGGACAATAACTTTCGGTTGGAAATTCTCACGTGGAAGAAATTTAAAATAGTCAAAGAAGTTTTGCCAAATTCCACCTGTAAATTTCGTTTCGTTCAACAAGCCTGCTTTCGCCAATAAAAGGGGCGCTGAAGAAATGGCTGCAATTAGGATATCTTGCCCATCAAGACTTCTCAAAAACGAGATCAATTTCTCATCTTGTAGAGCAGGACCTATATTTACCATTCCTGGCAAAATCACACAAGAATAATCTTCTATACGGATTTGATCCAATGTTTTCGTCGGTTGACAGGGCAAACCATCCTCAGAGACAACTATTGAATTCTCAGAAGCTACATAATCAATCGTGATATCAAAAGACAGAGCTAAAGTACTCGTTAAAGTGGTTATCTCATAAAGAGAAAAATTAGGATAAATAATACAAAGTACTTTTTTCATACGCAACATCCTCTATTTTACCGAAAAACAGAGGCTGGGTTGCAACCTCTGGATTTCTTCTTATACTCGCCTGATTTTCAAGCTCGGGATAAAATAGTCCACTGGACTATTTTATTTCTCAGTAAACTCTCCGTCTACGACGTCATCGCCTGCATTTCCTGTTGCTTGTGCGCCTTCTGCTCCTGCTTGAGCTTGTTGGGCTGCTGCAGCTTGTTCGTAGAGTTTCACAGCAAGTCCTTGAGCTTTTTCGTTCAACGCTTCAAGTTTTGCTTTCATTTCGTCCAAGTTGTTGTCTTCTTGGGCTTTCTTAAGCTCATCAAGGGCAACTTGGGCAGCATCACGTTCTGCATCGAAGCCTTTACCTTCAGTTTCCTTGATTGTCTTTTCAGTCGCAAAGATTGCTTGGTCTACTTCGTTACGAAGATCTACTTCTTCTTTACGTTTCTTATCTGCTTCAGCGTTTGCTTCTGCATCTTTCATCATGCGGTCAATTTCTTCGTCTGTCAAACCTGAATTTGATTGGATAACAATGGTTTGTTCTTTTTGAGTTCCAAGATCTTTCGCCTTAACAGATACGATACCGTTCTTATCGATGTCAAATGTTACTTCGATTTGTGGGATACCACGAGGTGCAGCTGGGATGTCAGTCAATTGGAAACGTCCAAGAGTCTTGTTATCTGCTGCCATAGGGCGTTCACCTTGAAGAACGTGGATATCAACGGCTGGTTGGTTGTCTGCTGCAGTTGAGAAGACTTGTGATTTAGATGTTGGAATTGTTGTATTTCGCTCGATGAGTTTTGTGAAGACACCACCCATTGTTTCGATACCAAGTGACAATGGTGTTACGTCAAGAAGGACAACGTCTTTGACATCACCAGTGATCACACCACCTTGGATAGCCGCACCCATAGCAACCACTTCATCAGGGTTTACTGATTTGTTTGGTTCTTTACCAGTTTCAGCCTTAACAGCTTCAACAACGGCAGGGATACGAGTTGAACCACCGACAAGGATTACTTCGTCGATTTCTGACAAGCTCAAACCTGCATCTGAAAGGGCTTGGCGAACTGGAACTTTTGTACGTTCTACAAGGTCACGAGTCAAATCATCAAATTTCGCACGAGTCAAAGTCATTTCCAAGTGAAGAGGTCCAGCCTCACCAGCAGTGATGAATGGCAAGCTGATTTGAGTTGAAGTCACACCAGAAAGGTCTTTCTTAGCTTTTTCAGCTGCGTCTTTCAAACGTTGAAGAGCCATCTTGTCTGTTGACAAGTCAATGCCGTTTTCTTTCTTGAATTCTGCAACCATGTGGTCGATGATTTTTTGGTCAAAGTCGTCACCACCGAGTTTGTTGTCTCCTGCAGTTGCCAATACATCAAAGACACCATCACCGAGTTCAAGGATAGATACGTCGAAGGTACCACCACCAAGGTCGAATACCAAGATTTTTTCTTCTTTGTCAGTCTTATCCAAGCCGTAAGCAAGAGCTGCTGCAGTTGGTTCATTGACGATACGTTCTACTTCAAGACCAGCAATTTTACCAGCGTCTTTAGTTGCTTGACGTTGAGCATCGTTAAAGTAAGCTGGAACTGTGATAACAGCCTTGGTTACTTTTTCACCAAGGTATTCTTCAGCGTAGCCTTTCAAGTATTGAAGGATCATAGCTGAGATTTCTTGTGGAGTGTATTCTTTTCCGTTAGCAGAAACTTTTTCAGAAGTACCCATCTTAGATTTGATAGAGATAACTGTATCTGGGTTTGTGACTGCTTGACGTTTTGCAGCGTCACCAACGATGATTTCACCGTTTTTGAATGAAACTACAGATGGAGTTGTGCGGTTTCCTTCTGGGTTTGCGATAATTTTGCTTTCAGTTCCTTCAAGAACTGCAACTGCTGAGTTTGTTGTACCTAAGTCAATACCGATAATTTTAGACATGTGTTTTTCTCCTTAAATTTTATCTTCTTTTTTTCTTTTTGATACTCTTCTTAAGTGGCGACGCCGTCAGAGCTTGACTTCGTCAATCTCTTTGACTAAACTTTGAGCCTAAAGACTCAAAGTTTGCGAAAATAGCGCCACGGCGAAGAGTATCGCCTTTGGTTCGCTTCGCTCACTATTGGTAAAGCTGAACCATTATTTATCTTTCTTTCATAGTTTATTGTCATTTCGGACAAGATAGCCTAGTTGTAGACAACCACCATGGCTGGGCGTAGGATCCGGTCATGGAGTTTGTAGCCTTTTTGGAAGACTTGTGCGATGGTATCAGCCGGATGCTCATCATCCGCTGGAACTGTTTGAATGGCCATGTGGTAGTTATGGTCAAATTCTCCGTCCGCTGCGATTTCTTCGATTCCTTCTTCTTTCAGAGCATGAATCAAGCTTTCTTGCACCATTTCCAAGCCTTTCTTCACATCATCTGTCAACCCTTCTACAGCAAGGGCACGTTCAAGGTTATCAAGTGATGGCAAGATTGCTTTTGCCAAATCTTGGCTACGATAGCGTTGCAAGAGCTGGCGTTCTTCATTGGCACGACGTTGAATATTTTGCATTTCTGCGTGGGCACGAAGGTATTTGTTTTCAAATTCTTCGGCACGCGCTTGTGCTTCTTCTAATTCAGAAGGTTGGTTGGTTTCCTCTACAACTTCTTCAGTTGTCTCGACAACTTCCTCTTCTTTCACGTCTTCTTTTTTGATTTCTTCTGTCAAGGCATACACCCCTTTCATTTGGTCTTAATTTACTTCATAATGGTTGCTGTTGAGGTAACGGTAGTAGTCCGTTAACTTCATGACCAGCACTCGGCCGATAACATTGACGAGGCTAATCACACGCCTGTAATCCATCTCTACGGGACCAATCACATGCATGAGGGCCATCCCACGATAAGGAACCAGGAATTTGTGACTAATCACGGTCACATTTTTCAAGGCCTTCTCTTGGGATTCAGCAACCAGGATCTGGGTCATTTGGTCCTCCGCCATCCCCCCTCGCAACTCAAGAGCTACGTGTTGAGGGTTATCTAAGAACTGATAAGTCTGAAGATCGGCGTAGGTTAAGGATGAAACCTTTCCTTCTACAAAGACCAGTTCTTGAAACAATTGCGAGAAGACGTAATCAAACAGATCCAATACATTGTCTGTCGTCTTAAAATAGCGCTGTACAATCTGTGGAATCTCCGTCCGCAAGCGGTAGTGGATATCCAAAACTGTATTTCCAATGAAACGTTCTTGAACCAACTGATGGAAGATTTCCAAGTCACTGGTTAAGAAATTCTTTGGAATCGCAAACTGGACGGTAACAGGCTTTGATTCATCCAAGGTCAGAACCGCTAAGGCATCGTGGTTGGATAATGGAACAATCTCAAAACCAGTCAAGCGCTGTCGTGTCGGTTCAACATCCTGAATGACTGCGGTGTAGCCCGTCATCTGGGCCAGCAACTTAGCCGTAGCATCCAAAATATCATCTAACTTAAAGGCCTCAAAATCAAAGGCTTTCACCACCTGGTAGACATCTTGTTCATCAATCAGCTCTAGGTCAAGTGAGTTCTGAACAAAATATTGAAAACCAGCTCGGCTAGGCATTCGGCCACTCGAAGTATGGGCTTTTTCTAATAAGCCTTTCTTTTCGAGGGCAGCCATGTCGTTTCGGATAGTGGCACTACTAGATTGAATGACATCTTGCAGTGCTTTTGAACCGACTGGTTCGTGGGTCTTGGTAAAGATATCAACGACAAGATTTAGAATCTCATTTTGACGTTCTGTAACCATGACCTCACCTCTCTTTCGTATTTAGCACTCTAAACACTCAAGTGCTAAACCATGATTCTATTATACACCCTCTCAAGAGAAAGTCAAGAGAAAAATCCAAAAAATTAGCACTCTTTTTCAAAGAGTGCTAAAAATCATTCTTAAGACCGATACTTGTCTAAAAAGCCTATAAACCTGCTTCTTTCAATTTTTGAATATATTCTTCTAAAACCAGCTGATGCTTGACCATATACTGGGCATTTTCTACACCAACGTAGCGAAAATGCCAGTTTTCATAGTCCACACCTGTAATCGCATTTTTCCCTTCTGGATAGCGGAGAACAAAACCATACTGGGGAGCCAAAGCAATAATCTGCTGGGCTACCTCTTCAGACTGTCCATTTGGAGCACTCATATCAATCGCAAGACCCGTCTGGTGCTCACTAGCACCTGGAACCTGTACTTGAGCTTGTGCTTGACCTTCTGCCTCCTCATGAGAAAGACCCGTAGCTTCTAACTGCGCTACCCGCTCATTATAGAGTTCTGTTTGCTCCTCCACACTTCGATAACCCGAAATCAAGGATTCTTCAGGCGCGACAGCTCTCGCCGCTGCTAGAAACTGTTTCGTTTGTTCTGCAATCCGACTATCCACCTTGATTTCTTCAACATCAACTAACTGAGGGTTCAGCTCGGCTAACTTGTTGTCCCGATTGACCAGGACTAGGTTCCAATCCTTGCTAGAAGCTTGGGGAAGGTCTGTTTTAGGTTTTTCTTCCTTTTTTTCAACTTTTTTTGGAGTGGTTGTTTCTACTTTTTTATCTTCAACAGAGCTCATATGAAGCCATTGAGGTTTCAAATAGAAAATACCCACTCCTGCTCCGATCAGACAGAGACCTAAACAACAGAGCACGATCCAGCTAACTTTCTTTTCTCTTTTCTTGGCAAGTTTGTATTTAGTCATGATCTTCCTCTAACAATTTTGCTCCAACCTGTCGGTATGACATATCTCCAACTGCTTCTAGTTTAAGTTGGCCATCCTCATACTCAATAACAGTCACACTACCATTGTCCAAGACCAATTCTTTAAAAGCTTTTGGATCAATCAGGTAAATCAAGGTGCTGATGGTCATCCCATGACTGACCACGATAGCATTGCCACCACCTTGAGACTCAACATCCTTGGCAATTGCCGTAAAACCTTCCAAAATTCGATCGCGAAGAGTTTCCCAAGACTCTGCCCAGCCTGCTGTATCCACTTCGACAATTCCTTCAGCCAACTCCATCAAGCTCAAATGATGGAAATCATCGACCCGAAAGACACGTGGCAGAACCCCCATAAAGAGTTCTCCATCGTAGGCGCCATCAAAGCTTCCAAAACACCATTCGCGAATACGCTTATCATAGCGATAAGGAATTTTACCTGTTAACCCTAATTCTTCTAGCACAATCCCCATGGTTTGAATGGTTCGACCAGAGTCACTGGACACAGCTTGTTGGAACTGGATTCCTGCTTGACGCAGACCAATCCCTAATTCATGAATCCCTCGTTCGCCAGCTTCCGTCAAGGGACTATCGGACCACCCTTGGGCGCGACCGATCGTATTAAACATGGTTTTTCCGTGACGGGCAATATACAATTTTGTCTTTGCCATTTCTATCCTCCTGCAATTGTTTTCTTCTTATATAAGATATCTTATTTTTTCACATCAATTTCTTCTGAATGGGCCTCTAACCAGTTAGCACCTAGCTTGCGATAAGATTCATCTCCGATGGTCTGGATCGAGAAGTGTCCATTTTCATATTCTACCAGGGTAACACTGCCATTTTCAACCCTTGGATCTAGCACAATCTCTGGATTTAAAATGCACACAAAGGAACCGATCGTCATGCTATGACTGACAACAAGAACATTTCCACCACCCTTAGCTTCAACTTCTTTCGCAATCTCTTCAAAACCATCTACAATCCGTTTTTTCAACACATCCCATGGTTCAGCCCAACCGGCTGTATCCACTTGGTAGATCCCATTCGCTAACTCTTCTAGTGTTAACTTCTTGTAGTCTTCTATATTCAGAACACGGGGAACGACTCCACGGAACAGCTCTCCTCCATAGGCACCATCAAAACTTCCAAAACACCATTCCCGGATCTTTTTGTTGAAAGTATAAGGAATCTGATCTGTGAGTCCAAGCTCGTCTAAAACAATCCCCATAGTTTGAATGGCGCGACCTGAATCACTGGAAACAGCACGGACAAAGTCCAAACCAGATTCTCTCAACCCAACCCCCAATTCACGGATACCTTCTTCTCCTTGAGTAGTTAAAGGCGTATCCGACCAACCTTGAGCACGACCTATCGTATTAAACATGGTTTTTCCATGCCGAATAATAAATAATCTTGTTTTCGCCATGTGATCTCCTTTTACGTTCTTCTATTATATCATTTTTTATAAGGAAACTGGCAGAGATGACCTCTAGATTCACTTTCACTAGCTTGGTCAATAGTAAAAGCCCTGAGCAATCATTATGCTCCAGGGCCATTTTTTAATTTTTAAAACTATGAACTGGGGCTGGAATTTGACCACCACGGGCAATAAAGTCAGCTGACGAAGCTTTGTTAACTTTCATAACGGGGGCAGATCCAAGAAGTCCTCCAAGTTCTAACATATCGCCTTCTTTTCCATAAGGAATAATCCGAACTGCTGTGGTCTTTTGGTTGATCACTCCGATAGCCGCTTCATCGGCAATCATAGCTGCAATGGTCGTATCCGGAGTATCAGCTGGGATGGCAATCATATCCAGACCGACTGAACAGATGGCAGTCATGGCTTCCAATTTTTCCAGGTTGATATGACCCGATTGGACCGCTGCAATCATCCCCTCATCTTCTGAGACTGGAATGAAGGCACCTGACAAACCACCAACTTGGTTACAAGCCATGATGCCGCCTTTTTTCACTTGGTCATTGAGCAGAGCCAGCGCTGCGGTTGTCCCGTGGGTTCCTACTACTTCAAGCCCCATAGCTTCGAGGACACGGGCAACCGAATCCCCAACAGCTGGCGTTGGCGCGAGAGACAAGTCTACAATCCCAAACTCCACACCGAGACGTTCACTAGCCATTTGACCAACCAATTGCCCAACACGAGTAATCTTGAAAGCAGTCTTCTTAACGGTTTCAGCCAATACATCAAAGCTTGCACCTGGAACTTTTTCAATCGCCCGTTGGACAACACCAGGACCAGAAACCCCAACGTTGATGACAACATCCGCTTCACCGACACCGTGGAAAGCCCCTGCCATAAAAGGATTATCTTCTACTGCATTAGCAAAGACCACCAGTTTCCCTGGCCCCATCGGATCTGCTTGGGAAGCTTCTTTAATGATACGGCCCATGTCTCGGACAGCTGTCATATTGATCCCTGTCTTAGTGGAACCAATGTTAACCGAAGAGCAGACAAAGTCCGTCTCTGCTAGAGCGCGAGGTATGGAGTTGATAAGGATTTCATCCCCCTTTTGGTAGCCTTTTTGAACCAGGGCTGAGAAGCCACCGATAAAGTTGACCCCAACTTCTTTAGCCGCACGATCCAGCGCCTTGGCAAAGGGCACATAGTCTGTCGCATTGGTTGCTGCTCCAATAATGGATATAGGAGTGACCGAAACCCGCTTATTCACAATCGGAATGCCGAGTTCTGCTGCAATCTCATCCCCGACAGCTACTAAGTCCTTGGCCTTTGTTACAATCTTCTGGTAGACTTTTTCAGCCGCCTTATCGATATCTGGATCAATACAATCTAGCAGTGAGATTCCCATGGTGATGGTCCGAACATCAAAGTTCTGCTCCTCAATCATGGCAATGGTTTCTGTTACCTGTTTAATGTCCATATTTCTACCACCTCACTCTTACAAATTGTGCATGGCATCAAAAATCGCAGCGCTCTGGATATTGATTTTTACATGAAGAGACTGACCGAATTCTTCTAATTCTGAACGAAGCTGTGTGAAATCTTTTTTCTCATCCGATGTCACGACCGCCATCATAGTGAAGTACTCATCCAATACGGTCTGTGAAATATCATCGATATTGAGTCCCAACTCTGCCACTTTAGTCGCAACACCTGCTACGATTCCTTTTTGGTCTTTTCCGACAACTGTAATAATTGCTTTCATTTCACTGCTCCATTCTATTTATTTGCTTCCATTGTAGCATATTCCCCTTAAAATCGCTTAAATGTTTTAGAAAAGGTTCGGTTTTACAAATAAAAATAAGACATCCAAGAGAATCTCTTGAATGTCTGTAAATCTGAATAGCATGATCAATCAACGGATGGCTCAAGCGATGTTTCTTAAGGTAGCGGCTGAAGATAAAATCAAAAGGTAACTAGCAATCCCCGAAAGATGCAAGAAGGTCGAGATCCATCCGGTGATCATTGGTAGTAGCATCAGGATAGATAGAAGGATTAAGAAAAGATAACACAATTTTACGGTGCATGAAAATTCTTTCCATATCTTAGGCAGAAGCATGACTCCTCCAGTTGTAAAAGCATAACCAACCGCAGAAATCCCCGTCGCCTGAATTTTTTGTCCCAGTGTTAAGAAGTGAAAGGCGATAGAGGAGATGACTGTCGCAGTCAGAAAAACAAACAAGACATGCTTGGAGCCTCTTTTCCTTTCCAGCAGTCCACCAAAAGGAAGAATCATGAGCCCATTCAAAAACAGATGTAGCCATAAAAACCAGAGGGGAGCGCCTTTACTTCCATGCATCAAGGTTCCACTCAAATACTGCCAATGATATACTGGTTGTGAATGAAAGGCCAATAGGTCGTAGATAGCATCCCCATAAATAGAAGTGAGAACTCCTAAAAATAAACAAATGAAAGTTAAAATACTGACAACAGGGTAGGTTTTTAAGATGTTTTTCATGTTGCTAATTCTCTTCTATATACTTCTCATTTTAAAGTTCATCATCTATGACTATTATACTACACTCCGATTCCTAATTTACCATTTTATGCCACCTTCAAAGACAATAGATATTAAACAAGAAAATGCCAATAGATATAGTTGTAGACGAAAATCCAGATTGGTTTCCAAAAAGTGAGAAAATTGCTAAAGGCATGCAAGAAGATGGGCAACCGGATATCTTTAGATTTCTTATAGACAGCAGCGAAGAAGAGCCCCGAACAGAAATAAAGAGCAAAGGTGACAGGATCCCGATATTGATGAATCAGATGAAAGGCCGCAAAGAGAAAGCCCGAAAGTAAAACATCTAAATGGAATTTGCTTTCTTTAAAGAAGACATTCATCAGATATCCTCTAAAAATGAATTCTTCTATCATAGGAGATGTAACGGTTGCCAGGACAAAAAACAGAGTAGCCGAAATGCCGGGGCCATTTAGATAAATAGAGGTTGGCAATTTGGTTTGACGAACAACAGGAACAAGCAAATCTTGAAAAGTTTGCAACACCCATCTTTCAAAAAAGAACCACAAAAACACCAAAGCAAAATACGCCAGATAGGACCACTTCCATTTCTGTTTGTTTGAACAGGTGGCTATCTTCTGTCTTTTAAACCAAAATAGAATGGCGATGAGTAGCAAAGAGTAGAGAATCAAATACATGAAATAAAGAAAACTTACATCACCATTGAAAACTCCGGTTAAGTAGATACCAAGGCCATCGATTCCAAAAACAAATAGATATAACAGGAGTAGTAAAGCGACTCCATGTCTAGCATATTTCATATCATCCTCCACCAACAAAAAATTTTTAGCCGATACTCATTAAATTGCGAAGAAACTTCGCATTTCAAGTGGTCCAATCAACTTACGGTAATATTCCCAGCCATTCGGACCACCTGAAACTGGGGGTGGCCCCATATATATAGTATTAAAAATCGCACCACCAGCTACTGTTGAAAGAATATCGCTATCTAAACCATCAAATTGTTCCAAAATCTTTGTATTCATTATGAATATCTCCTTATATTTATTAGATTAAAAAATATTGTCTAGTTGCAACTTTGACAATTTTAGTATAGCACACGAAAAAATCTTTAAATCAACAAACTCCTAAATTGTACCTTTTTGAACAGAAAGTGGCATCTTCTTTTGTTTTTTACTCCACTTTGATAGGAGAAAACAGCCGTTTAGATTTTCTAGCCTGACGATTCTACAATATATTATCCCTTAATCATCTGGACGATTTTGCTTTGAAGTAGCTGAAAACTGAAGTTTTTTCAATTAGAAAACAAGGCAGTAACTTATTCATCCCTCTTTTTCACGATATCGTAAGGACTCACTCCAACTTTCAGAATACCGTAGCGAATATTTGACTTTCCATTTCAGAGGGTATATACTTATATTAATCTGAACTAAATAGTTTTAATTTTTTAAATGAACTGTCTTGAATTCAGATTAAAAAACTATTTACTTAACGGAGGTGGCGCTATGTCATTAGAAGATAAATTAAACCAAGTTAAAGGTTCTGTTAAGGAAGGTCTCGGTAAAGTAACCGGCGACACAAAAACAGAAGCTGAAGGCGTTGCTGAAAAAGTTGCATCAAAAGCTAAAGAAGTTGCCGAAGATGCAAAAGAAGCTGTTGAAGGAGCTATCAACGGTGTGAAAAACATCCTTCACAAAGACGATAACTAATTTTTAACGTTCTAGAGCTACTCTATTTTCTACCGTCACGTTTGATTGTGGAAGATAGGGTGGTTTTTGTTTATCTTTGATTTAGTTTGGGTATAGGAAAAAACACCTCGAAAGGTGCTCTTTGTAAGTATTGTAGTTCTTTCGAAGAACGTTTACTAAATTGTGATGCTTTACGGGCCATTTTCAAGCCTGGTTTTTATAACCGATGCTAGTTAGCCATTATTTTTAGTCTTTTTCAAGATTTGTTGTTTAAAAAACCATAGATAACATTAATAATCATCAGTAGCGGGGCAAAAGGAATGAAATTTGGAAAAAGATAACCAACTAATAATATGAGTACTAGCTGCAATCCATATAATAGTGCCCACCGATAAGGTATCTTTTTTTCTTCAGCTGATAACGGTCTTTGACTCGTCTTGATCACCATTGCTGTCATAATTATCCAAGCTACATCCCAAAGGGCAAGAACGATGAGGTAAAACAGGAGAAAGGCAAAATTAGCGGAATGCTGTCCAATCCCTCGAGTCGCTAAGGGAACAAAACTAGCTGTTAAAAGCCAAAAACTATTGGCTCCAAATAAACGAAAGCTGACATGATCTACTAATTTGTAGAGTTCATGATAATATAGCCAGACTGCCATATTTGCAAAAAACTAGTAATGTAGATAAAAAGCATGGGTAGCATGCTTCTAAGTCCTGCTACGGTCAATTCATTAGGTAACTGTAACTCCAAGGCCATAATTGTGACAATAATGGCCAATATAGCATCTGACAAAGCTTCTACTCTTTGTTTTTCCATTCTGTCCTCCTAATGACTGCTTTTTTCTAATGGCTGAGAGGGAGTTTCTAACGGCTGTGCTGAGGGCTCTATGCTGCAGCCATCAATCCCACAAACTAAACTTTTCTCTTCTGAATTGCTATCTAGTAGTTGAAAAGGGGTATCTATCATGTTATTGTTCTCCTTCCTCTGCTTGAATTTGTTTTAATACCGCTAACATGTATTCATAAGGCTGAGCACCTGAAATGCCATACTTATTGTTCAGAACAAAGAAAGGTGCACCTTGAACGCCTGACTGATGGGCTTCTAAGATATCGCGTTTGACTTCGTCAGCAAACGCATCTCCAGCAAGTACCTGCGCTGCCTCTTCTTGTGGTAGAGCGAACTCACTAATAACAGCTAGTAACACAGAATGATCCGCAATATTGGCATGTTCTTCAAAGTAAAGATGGTACAAGGCCGTAATGAAATTTTGATGATCTTTTTTATCTAAATACTTCTGCGACCATTTAATAAGACGGTGAGCTGAAAAGGTGTTGGTTGGGATAATCCCCGCCATATCAATACGAAGCCCTTCTTCATTTCCCATACTTTCCATGTGCGCAAACTGAGCTTTAGCTTGCTCAGTGGTCATACCGTGACTGGCAGCAAACTCTGTGAGCATGGTTTCACTTGTTTCTAAAGGCGCATTGGGATTTAGCTGGTAAGCTTTCATTATCAAATCTTCCGGGTTTAAACCAACAGCTGCCATAGCACGCTTCATCCGACTAGCACCAATGTAACAAAATGGACAGGCAATATCTGACCAGTAACTAATTTCCATATTTCTTCCTTCCTTTCTTTCCACTACCAAGAAGCTTTTTTCAACCCAGGAATGACACCTTGGTAAGCTTGCTGGCGTAAACAAATCCGACAAAGTTTAAACTTGCGGTAGACCGAATGCGGGCGGCCGCATGCCAAACAGCGTGAGTATTCTTGAACCGTGTAGGCCTTCTTTTTCCTTTGTATCAAAGCTTTTCTTGCCATTTAAACCTCTTTCTTCTCCACTAATTGACCCTTTTTAAAGATTAATAAACTCGTCAGGGTGGGCTGAATGCCAAATAAAGAAATGAGACGGGGCACTTGAAAAATATCTGCTTGGTAAAGCACCAAATGCTCTCGTTCAGCCGTGTCTATGAGTTCTTTTTGTCCAAGAGACGATAGACTGCATTGATTTCCTGAAACAAGAAGAGCTAGATTTTGATGTTCGGCTAACAGTTCTTCTAATTCGATACTAGACGTGACTGATTTCATCATAGGTTATCAATATAGGCCAATGTATCTAGGGCAGCAATGGCACCGCTGCCTGCTGCAGTAATGGCTTGTTGGTATTTTGGATCTTGCACATCACCAGCTGCAAAAATACCTGCAACAGAGGTCTTTGCTGTTCCTGCCTGTGTTTGAATATAGCCTTTATCATCCAATGCTAATTTCCCATCAAGAAAATCGGTGTTTGGCTGATGACCAATGGCCACAAAGAGACCGTCAGCCTGAATGTGCTCAATATCACCTGTTTCATTATTACGAACATCCAAACCAGTCATTCCCATCAGATTAGATGTAACTTTGACAGGCGTGTAATTTAACATCCAATGAATTTTATCATTTGCCTGAGCCCGTTTGACCATAATATCAGATGCGCGTAACTCATTGCGGCGGTGGACAACGGTCACTTTCGATGCAAAGCGTGTTAAATAGAGGGCTTCTTCCATAGCGACATCACCCCCGCCAACTACAAGGACTTCACGCTCTTTATAGAAGAAAGCATCACAGGTCGCACAAGCGCTGACACCTTTTCCGACGGCCTCTTCTTCGCCTTCAATCCCTAGGTATTTAGCGCTAGAGCCTGTTGCGATAATAACGGCCTTGGTATCAATGATTTCACCATTATCCAGATGTACCTTGAAAGGAGAAGATTCGCCTTCAATTTTTTGAACAAATCCAAAGGTCATTTCGGTGCCAAACTGTTCTGCTTGGCGGCGCATTGTTTGGACTAATTTATTGCCTTCAATCCCGTTTTCAAAACCTGGATAATTTTCTACGAGGGTTGTGGTGGTTAATTGCCCCCCCTCAGAATAGCCTGTGATCAATCGATTTTTCAAACCAGCTCGACTTAAATAAATGCCAGCTGTGTACCCTGCAGGTCCTGAACCTACAATAATTGTATCATACATAAATCACCTCATGATAACTGTGCTTGGATTTTTTCCATCAATGTTTGTTTAGGATGAACACCAACAAGAGCATCAACGGGTTTGCCATCTTTAAAAATCACCATTGTTGGGATAGAACGGATGCCAAAGAGATTGGCCAGATCTTGTGATTGGTCCACATCCACCTGAGCAATCGTTGCTTTTCCGTCAAAGTCCTTTGTAAGTTCTTCCACTACCGGTTCCATCATCCGACAAGGTGGGCACCACTGCGCCCCAAAATCGATAAGACTCACCCCATTTTGGATAGCTTTAGCAAATGTTTCGGTTGTTAGTTGTGTCGTCATAAAAAACTCCTATCTAAAATAAATCGCTACTATTCAATCATATAATTGAATAGTATAAGAATAAAAGAATGAATTTCAAAAAGGTTAACTTAGCCCTTTTAAAAATCCAATTTGTATCACTTAGTTTCTTTGAGATACTAAATAAGAAGCATTTCAAAGATATAATTCAATAAAATTGTTGAATAGGTTGAGTAAAAAAGAAATTCAACTTTTTTATTGAATAATTGAATTATAGCACACTAAATCTATTTTGCAATGATTTTGCTCACGAGTCTCCGGTTATAAGAAAAGAGGCTGGGACAAAAGTCCTAGCCTCTCAATTGTTTTTGGATTTTCGAGCAAGACGCAGTGGTTGAGTGGGCTCTACTAGACTGATTTCATCAGCTTTTACAACCCTACTCAACTGTGCGGAGGTGGGACGACGAAATCGAATTCTAACGAATTACCGATTTCTGTCCCCACTCTCAAGTTCTGAACGAGAGGATGCACCCCACTTCCAATCAGCAAAACTGCGATTGAGACTATAGATACTGTAGCCCAAACTCTGTAAATCCTGTGCTGCTAGGTTAGCATAGCCACATTGGCGCCCGCGACAATAAACAATGATGGTCTTCTCTTTGGGAAGCTGAGCTTTTTTTTGATCAAACTCATCGATTGGTAAATTAAGAGCTTTTGGCAAGTGCCCTGCCTCATACTCCTCAACAGGCCTTAAATCAAGTAGGAGAGCATCTGTCTTAGCTGCTAATTCAATTGCATTCGCGAGCTCAATCTGAGGAACACCAGCTGCCTCATCATAGGCTGACTCAATCGCTCTGACTTCTGCTAACTGTTCTTCACCGACGGCAAATAACAGAAGGACTAACTGGACAACCTTTTCAGAAGCCAAGCTATAACGGATAAAATTACCATTTCGACTCGTCACCACCAAGTGACTTTCTTTTAAAACCTGAAGGTGGCGCGAAGTATTGGCAACAGAGAGACCCGTCGCATGCGCAATTCCCTCAACTGTCTTTGGTCCCTGTGATAATATATTTAAAATATCAAGACGCTTCTCACTTCCTATCCCCTTTGTTAAGCGAGATAGCTCTTGGTAAATATTTTGTTTGTAATCAATCATTGTCTCTTGCATCAAATCAACTCCTTATCTATTCAATTCAATAGTATAATTCTTAAAAACAGTTGTCAACTATTCCATTCGAAAGATGTTGATACTCCTTTGTGGCAAAAGGGCGGCATTCGCCAAACAATAAAAAGAATACTTATCCTTAACATTTACTCATATTAATAGGCAAATCATGTAAAAAGAGACCTATCTCTGAAAAAATGAAATTTTTAACGAGCCGCAGTTTCTTTTGTGACATACTATCTATGTGCGACTATAAATTGTATCAAAATGATTTACTTAGAGCTCTCAACTGCCAACAATTTTCTAATGATTAATTTGAACATTCATAAAAATAGTCCACAACTACTTCTGTTGTCGCTATTATCTCAAAGCCTAAAACAAGAGACAAGAAGTAAACAGCATGCAAGACATACTCTCTGAACAGTTTGTCTTTACTTATATAGACACCAAAAGAAACGTCAATAAACCTTTACACGCTGACTATCTCAACAATAAGATGAAGACTATCAGAAAGCGATACCCTGAACTTGCACATGCCACACCTCACAAGTTACGCCATACAGGAGCAACTTTAGCTAAAGAATCCGGCATGAGTTTAGAAGCTATTTCCGAAGCTTTGACTCATAGCGATACAGGAACAACTCAGAATTATGTCAATACTTCTAATGTCGTTCCTATGGCAGTTGGTGAATTTGCCTTAAAATCACTAAAACAATAAGGTGAATTTTGGGGTGAACTTTAGTTTTTTGAACAAAAAAAGACATCCAAGAAAAAATTCTTGAATGTCTGTAAACGTTGATATAATCGTGTTGATTAACGTTTTGAGAATTGTGATGCTTTACGAGCTTTCTTAAGACCTGGTTTGGAAAGTATGAATTTCAGTTGGACTAAAAACAGCGTAATATCAAGACTTTTCTCCGCTTTTATAAAAGCGTTTTTCCAATCAAATTCAACTAATTTTATCTAAATGGTGTGGATTTTACCCCCAAAATTACAGAGAATGGAGCTGATAAACACTAAACGTTCACACCATTAGTTAAATGATTTTTTTCATCATTTTTCTTAGATGATAGAACTTCTAATTTATTTCTTATTCAAGCAAAAACAACCTGCTATAAGTAAGAAAGAGGAAGATACAAGAAAAACACGGCGTAAAAACCGATTCAGTTCATTGTCCTCAATCCTTGTCTGCTTCATTTTCTTTTACGAGATCGTTTTGTGAATCTTTTTCAGAGAGTTTTTGATCAATATACTTGTCAATGTTTTCATAAAATTCCTTGGTCGCTTCACTATCTAATGTTGGCGAGTTCTGAACTTGATTCACTTTCAATTGAACAGATTGAATACCGTAAGAGGCTTGTTTTTGGTGGAGTGTTTCTAATTCTTCTTCTGAAATCGGATCTCCAACAACCGTCAAGACCAATTCATTGTTACTTGACTTGTAGACTTGATTAATAACCGTATAATTGGCGAACTCTTTTCCTACAAACTGTTTGATCCCTTCTTTGCGCGCTTGTTCTATTGTCAGAGTAACTGCCGAATAGCTAGCTGGAAGAATCAACAATACAATCAAAGAAATCAAGCCAATTCTCATTTTAATGCTCAGCTCTTTAAATGAAGTTAAAGGAGATTTTCTCATCAAAATTCTTGTTCCAACAATGTTGGCTAGCATGATAAAGACACAGTTGATCAAGAAAAGATAGAGAGCCCCCAATAAAAATCGTACATTCCCATTAGCTAAACCATAGCCAGCAGTACAGATAGGCGGCATCAAAGCTGTAGCAATGGCTACTCCTGGCACGATATTGTTTGCTTCTTTTTTCCTTGAACCGATCACACCAGCAATCCCACCAGCAATAGCAATGAGAACATCCCAAATGGTTGGAGAGGTTCGTGCGATCAACTCGCTACTTGCATAAGACAAGGGAGAAATCCAGAAATACAGAGTCGAGACAAGCAAACTGACCAACACTTGAGTCAATAAAACCTCTAGAGATTGCTTGATTAAACGCGTATCAAAAATAGCTAAACCGAATCCCAGTCCAACAATCGGTGTCATGAGAGGTGAAATTAACATGGCTCCAATAATGACAGCTGTTGAATTCGTATTTAGACCTATAGAGGCAATAAAAATCGCACACATCAAAATCACTGTATCTCTTAATCGAACATGAAGGTCATCATATAATTTCTCACGGAATTCCCGTGTTGAATAATTGGCAGTCATTTGTCCTCTCCTCTTTCCTTATTTAAATCGGTATAATAATTAATAATAACAGCTGATAAACAGCCAAAAAATATGAGCCCATAAATCGTCAAGAAGACACTGGTAATCCTTCCAATCAAGGTCACAGCTAGGAGATCCCCGTAGCCGACAGTCGTCGAAGTCACAAAAGCATACCAAAGACCGTCTCCGTAATTTGTGATAGCAGGTTCAACTAGGAAAAGCACGCCTCCTGACCCAAAAACAAAGGTCACAAAACTCAGAGCAAACCGAGTAAAACCCGTAACCTGTATAATATGCCATAACATTTTTAAACGTCTCATTTGTTCTCCTTATTCATACTAGCTCCTGACCGAGCCGTTTTTTCCAATAATCAAAGTGAAGATAGGACATGATCTCCATCAGAGAAAGATAGACAAACTGATAGATCTGATTTAAGCTGATTATCAACTGATATTGTTTGAAAAATGACTGGAAGAAAGACCAGATATGACTGTCTTGAATCAGTCCCTTCTTAACATCAGACAGGATATTAGCTAAAGCTCCCAAGGACTGAAACGGTAAATCCTTGACATTTATATAGATCCGGTCCACCACATCATTCAGACTGGTATCTTGGATGGCATGAAATTCTCCAAAGAGAACTCCTGCCGCTCCAAGAGTAGAAACAAATTCCACCAAATAATTTCTGAGGAAATTTTCTCAACCTTTTCCCATAATGTGTTTAGTGCCATCCATAACGATCCCAACCAGAAAAAGGAAAGAAAACAAGCAAAGAAATTTTGCCGTAAATCCCAAAAAGCTTCAAGACTTGGTGTTGTTGGTTTTTCTAACTCTAAAATCAAGATGGTCATAATAATTGCTAGAACAGCATCTGTCAATACAATTAATCTGTCTTTCTTCATCGGATTGCATCCCCTTTCTTTTTTGTAACATTCTATCTTATCGCATAATATTGGATATTCTTTCATAATCCGACTACAAACAAAAATAAACCAAAAAGTCTGTCCCTATTATGCTATATTTAACTCTAGAAGTATTCATCCATCTAATTAATAAATATATCATATTTCACAATAAATGAATACTATCAAAGATTCATCCCCTTTCACTTCATCATTTAGTGTTGCTTAGATTTATCAAAAACAACCAAATTTGTATTAATTTCAAGTATCACCTAGTTACAAAAATTTGGGGTGAACAGAAAAAGCATCCCGTATTTTTGATACGAAATGCTTTCAATAAGTTTAAATAAGTTTTAACGTTTACTAAATTGTGATGCTTTACGAGCTTTTTTCAAGCCTGGTTTGGAAAGTATGGGTTTCAGATGGACTAAAAATAGCGTAATATCAGGGCTTTTCAGAACGATATCTACTAATTGATTTCATAAAATTTGAATCAATATTTTTTAAACGGGGAAATAGTTTAGGTCTCTAAGCATTAAAATAATACACCTAACTTTGGTCACCGTTTTTTAGTTATTCACTCTTTTTTCGGATAGTGTTTTTAAAGTTATGATGTAAAATGCCGCAATTAAAACACTATACATCATAATCAGAGGATAGACAATTAAGGATAGAATCAATCCCACTCCTTTAATTATTAGGTCAGGTATCAATAACTTCCTATATTGTGCGGTAGCTTCAAGTAATTCTTTCTGATCTATATTGGGTTTATCAATTACTTTATGTAAAAAACAGTTTGCTACCGTTGAAACAATAACGATCAGTCCATAAAAGAGCTGTGCCGTATGATTCATGAAATGACTACTAACTATTCCAGTAGCATAGGGCATAAATGAAACAAAAAATAAAAGATACAAATTCTTTCAAATTTCTCCCTTTTCAATTTGCCTAACTTGACCTGCATTACCTAGGTCGCTTTGCTTTAAATTATACTTTTTTCTTAAACATTTAATACGAGTAGGTATTTCTTGTGAGTAATTTTCATCAAAAAATTTCATATATAATCTCCCTATAATCATGGAAAAGTAGTAAAAATAGTTGTTATCCTAGTTGATTAAAAAAATCTCTGATTTCCTCATCTTTTATAAAATAATATATAATTTTCCCCTCTCTTCTAGTGTCCAAGATGTTTTGATTGGCTAGTTTACGAAGATGGTGGGAGGCAGATGCCATACTGAGATTTAATAAACAGGCTATATCGCAGACACAGAGTTCTTCGACGGCAAGGAGATAAAAGATGATATTTATCTGTTTATTATCGGTAAATTTTGATAAAATGCGAAGTGATTTTTGGACTTTTTCCTTTTCAAGGTAGTTCGTTGCGGTTGTAACATTTTGTTGATTTATAACATCCACTTGACAGATACTATCTTTTTTCATAATTTTTTCTCCTAGCCTAACACAGCCCATAGCATGTCAAAGCTGTTGTTTTCAATCAGGATATACATCCCCAATCCTAAATAGACAACGGCAATAAACCATCTGCTATATTTTTCCAAAGTTTCTCCAACAGAAGGGACTTGTGCTAATTTTTGGGCAGAAAAAACCAAGAGATAAATCATGACTAGAAAAGTAAGTAAAGTCACTATCAAATTCGCTAAATTTAAGGTGGTAAAATATGGGACAAAGACACCAATATTGTCAGCGCCACAACTTGCAAAAGTAATCATAGCGACTAGAAAAATCAGGTTTTTATTGTCTTTTCGCAAACCATCTTTTGCAATAGCTTCTCCATCAGAATCTCCTAAAAGCAAAACTTTGAGGCCTAGGAAAATTGGAATCAAACCGAGTAAACCTAAAATCTCTTTACTAGGAATATAATTTAAGACAAATGCAAAAAGCAAACTTAGGAATATTAGACTAACAGAGCCTAGAAATTGTCCTAAATAGATGTTAATGATGTCCTTTCTGCTTTTTCTTTTGGCAAAAAATAACATTAGGATAATAAGTAAGTCTACGGCTGTCCCAGAATACAGGATTATTGAAGTAACAATATTTTGAATCATAAAACACCTCATTCAAATATATTTTTGAATGTATTCTAACATTAACCTTTGTAGATGTCAACTTAAAATCCACCAATTAATAATTGCATGTCAATATTTGTATTGTGAAACTAGTTTCAGAAATATATAGTCTTAAAGTATGTCCACTGCCAATGGTTTTTTCAATATTTAAAAGGAGAGAACCAATTTGGTCCTCTCCAGGGTATAATTTTCCACCAACCCACTACAGTTGACAAAGAACCGTTATTCTCAAATGAGACAACTCCTTTTAGTTTTTATAACCTCAGCTTCTCGGTCTCTTACCTACTTTTAATAGAAAGACTACGAAGGACGATTCTTAAAGTAGTCAGATTGTGCAATATCGAAAGATTAGATGGGCTTAACCAATTTAACAACCCAAATCCAATTAAACTTCCATTTATTACAACTGTTTCTTGAATATTTCTTTGAATTAATTTCTGCAACGATTCAGATAAAGAATTCAATTCCTCGAAGAAATCTAAACGATTATCTAATAATAAAATATCACTCATCTGCTTAGAAATATCAGCACTTTCATTCATCACAACCCCAATATCTGCAAGCGTCAAGGCAGCAGAGTCGTTTAACCCGTCTCCAACCATCAAAATAGTTCGGCCAGCTTTCTGTAATTCCTGAACCAACTGAAACTTACCATCTGGTTTTAAATCAGTATAAACGTTGTCAAATGGCAGATCTTTAACCAACTCTTCTGTTCTAGCCAACGTATCACCAGTTGCCAGAATCAGTTTTTTCCCTTGGCGCTTTAGCTTTTTCAATGCAACTTTCGCCTCGCTTCTCAAGGGAGTGTGGATACAAAACATCCCAATTAATTCTTTCTTATAAGCCAAAAACAATAAATTGTAATGAGTCTTATATTGCTCAATCAAGGCCAGCTGCTCAGAACTAATTCTTACCTGTTCGTCTTGCATTAGTACATAATTTCCAATGACAACCGATTGACCATCAATTTGCGATTTAATCCCTTTGCTTGCAACATACTGAAGCTTGCCATGCATTTCTTCGTGTTCAATGCCTTCAATTTCAGCTTGTTTAACAATTGCATTGGCAATAGGATGATAGATATGTTCCTCCAAACATGCACTTATTCTTAAAATATCTTTCTCAGTATAATCTCCGAAAGGAAGAACCTTTTCAACCAAAGGATAACTCGTCGTGATGGTACCCGTTTTATCAAACAAGAAAGTATCCACTTCCAGATATTTTTCTAATACATCACCATCTTTAATAACCATTTCTCGATTTAGACCTTCCTTTATGGCCGTAAGGTAGGCTACAGGTGTGGATATTTTTAGAGCACATGAAAAATCCACCAATAAAAAGGAAATGGCTTTTGAAAACGAACCTGTTAACAGATAAGTCAAACCAGCACCTAAGAAGTTATATTTTACAACCTTGTCTGCCATCCTAATAAAATGACGTTGTTTTGTCTTCTTACTCTCTTCAGATTTTTTCATCAGATTGATGAGTTGCAAAATACGACTGTTTATCTGATTATCAGTCACACGAATTCTTAACTCTCCTGTTTCCAAAACAGTATTCGCACATACAGAATCTCCCTCTTTCTTTTCAACAGGGAAGCTCTCTCCAGTCAAGGAACTCTCATTGACCATGCCTAATCCTGAAACCACTTGGCCGTCAAACAAGATTTCATTACCTTGGGAGACAACTAATACATCACCTACTTGAACATCAGAACTCTTGATGCTGATGACCATGTCTCCCCGCACTAAGAAAACATCACTTTCTTTAGCAAGAAGGCTTTGTTCCAAATCTGTTGCTGTTTTTTTTAAAGACCACTGATCCAGATGATTACCCAAATCAAGCATAAACATGATGTTGCTAGCTGTCTTGGATTGGTTCATAAACAAGGACAACAAAATGGCCGAACAGTCCAAGACCTCCATGGTTAGTTCCTTGCGCGCTAAAGTTTGATAGGCTTCTTTGACATAACCCAAAGCCTGATAACAAGTCCAAATATAACGAATAGGGTAGGGTACAAAACTTCGAAACAGCAAACGCTTAATCGCTGCACCCGATACAATTGAATAAGCACTCTCTTCTCTACGAATGGGAAGAGTCATCAAGTCCGAAACTTTCCCCTTGTCAATTTTTTTTAAAAAGGCCTCTGCATTTTCTAATACAGAGAAGCCTTCTTTCATACGTAGAGTAAAGTGCTGCTGATCCATATAAAACTGAATAGAGTCGATCCCTTTTTCATCTTTAGCCAAGGAACGAAGATAATCTTGAATATCCAAGGTCAGTGAAAACGAGGACGATAATCGGATATGTTGATATCCTCTGTGTAGCACTTTAAAAGACATATTATTCACCTGTCAGGCTATCTAATTGTTCTTCTTTCTTTTCCTGTTCGTATAAATATTTAGCGTCTTGTAAAACATCATCACCGTGTTGTTTTACAACAGAAACAGATGCATCCAGTCCATCTTTCAATTTGTAAGCTTTAGCCAAGGCCTTAGAATAGCCTTTCTTAGCTTCTTTACTTGCTAAGACTTTCAAGCCAAGCGTCCCAAATGCTACCCCTCCTAAGAAGAGAGATGATTTTTTCGCAACTTTTACGACGTTTAATACTTCTTTTAACATGTTTATTTCCTCCTTGTAACTATTGTAGCGAAAAATGACAGCAAAAGCAATTGCTGATATCTGATATATAGATAAAATTCTCTATACTGATATTTAATTATATTATGATGAAAACAATATACTTTATTTTTTGATACTGTCAATAATTATGTGTAAACACTTAAGTAGAGTTACGGAGTGTTAATTAAATAAGCTTTCAAGTGTATCAGAACATTGACCAAACCCTTTATGGATTCGTTGACTTTGCTTGAAATTATAATCTTCAAACAACGTAACTAAGTAACGTTCCAGAGCCTCCTCATTAGGAAAAAGAACCTTCTTTTTCGTTTGATGTTTGATTTCTTTGTTAAGAGACTCAATGAGGTTTGTCGAATACATGCTGTGCCAAATCTGGTAGGGAAACTGATAAAAAGTTAAAAGATTATCCGTCTTCTCCAGACTTTCCATGACTTTCCTATACTTTGGTTTCCATTCGGCGAGAAAGTCCTCTAAAGCTTGTCCTGCCATTTCTAAATTTTCAGCACGATAAATCATTATAAATTGCCCCAGAATAACCGCTCTATCTGCTCGTTTCACTTTACTAGCTAGATTTCGACTAATATGAATTAAGCAACATTGTTGTTTAGCTAATGGGTGAGCCTGACTGATAATCTGCTCAAGCCCCTTAAAGCCATCTGTAACTACAAGAGAAATCTGTTGGATTCCTTGGTTTTGAAGCTTGTCTAACAGGGTGGACCAAGAAGCATTGTTTTCTTGAGGCAACTGTGCATAGCATATCTCTATGCGACTAAAGTCGCTAGAGCTATCCTAATTGCGCACCGCCAGTTCTCATAGAAAAAAACACCTTGCAAGATGCAAAGTGTTTTCGTTTGTATTCTGCTGTCCAGCAACGAATTAACGTTTAGAGAACTGGCTAGCTTTACGAGCCTTTTTCAAGCCTGTTTTCTAGTATTTTTATATCTATTGGCAGATTATCCGACTTATCCCCATCAACATCTGACTCTAACTCAACCTCTGAAGAAATCCTAATATTGCGTACTTTGATATATTCGATATTATTGTTACCTACTAGATCCCCTTTTTAATAAATCTGGGATAGCCGATAATTTAGAAATGATGGATGAATCCTTTAAAATCAAGATATTTCCATATTCATCTGTATTTTCATCAAATAGTTTTTTGTCTGCATAGTAATTGGATAGAAGAACTAAGACCTGAGTAGCTTCACCTTCATAATTGCCATTTTTGCTTTCAAAAGGTAATAATTGCTTGTTCATAGCTTGGCGAATCAGTTGCACCAGCCAAATTAATTGTCTTGACCGACGAATAAAGCGACTTCTTTCAAGGATTCGACCATAAGGAAACAGTTGGCAGATTCTATAAAAGTGTCGATGTGATTCGGCACGCTCATCAGACTCGCTACACAGAGCTGGTACATAATATCTGCTATAATTTTCTGGAAGATTTGGTCAAGCGGTCTTTTAGCCGTGTGACAGGCATACAGGAAAAACACTATTTATTTACTTTTTGCACGGGAGGCTTTAAGATGTTGCTGGACGCCTTTCTTGATAATCACTCAGAGTCGCCAGAGTGTCTGGGCTGGGATATGGCAAAGATATACCGCTGCCTGAAACTGTTCTTTGACGCTGATAAACGCGACATATCAATTAAAATGTCGCACTAAAATGATTGAAAAGTGATTGAAACTGTATTATAATGAACGTATATATTTAGAAAAGAGGTACTAACTATGGAAAACCTAGTAGTTTCAGTCTTTAACACTGAAAGCGAAGCTTATCAGTCCTTTGCGGATTTGAAGGCTTTCCGCCAAACTCAGACGACCAAGGTTGCTCAAATCGCCTTGGTCAAAAATGAAAACGGTCACATCGTTGAAAAAGAACGCTATGACTTTGAAGATTCAACGACGGATGCAACCCTAGAAGGTGGCTTGCTCGGTGCAGTTATCGGGCTTTTGGGTGGTCCTATCGGCGTCTTGTTTGGTTATGGTATTGGCAGCCTCTATGGTTTGGCTGCTGGTGATACCGTTGATACGGCAGAAGCTGGCTTGATTGACGTTGTGTCTCAAAAATTGATCGACGGCGAAACAGCCGTTGTCGCCTTGGTGCAAGAAAACAACGAAGCAGTCATCGATGCTTACTTCACCAAGTACGACACCCAAATCGTGCGTTGGGATGTAGCAACCGTCGTAGCCGAAATCGAAGCAGCTCTGCAAGTCCAAGAAGACCTCTACAACCAGGCACGTGCACAAATGAAGGCTGAACGTAAAGCCGAACGCAAGTCTAAACTTGAAGAATTCAAGGCAAATGTCAAAGCAAAATTTGACAAATTGAAAGCCTAACGTCTAAGCGTCTCATAAATTTAAATGTGACTGAGACGCCATTTAAAATTTATGTGCGTCGGATTCTCACAGTTAAATAATTGCGTTGACAAAGCCGTTACAGCCGTTCTTCCATTCTTTGAAAAGAATGTTTAATAGACAAGAAATCTGGACTAGTATTGGTCTGGATTTTTTTGTGAATATAGAGGTCATAGCTTTTTGACTATGCTTCGTTATAATTAGAAAAATTTTAAGTTTTATCAAGATGAAATCAGTCAGACGAAGACATCCCGAATTAGCACCAGCATCACCACACAAACTAAGACATACTGGTGCTACTCTTGCTAAACAAGCAGGTGTTTCTCTTGAAGCCTTCTCAGAAGCTCTTACTCATAGTGATAAAGAGATTACAAAAACTTACGTTAATATCAAAGATAAAGTCAATCAGACTGTAGGTGATATTGCTTTTCGTAGTTTAAAAAATTGATGGGGTGAATATGGGGTGAATTTTGGGGTGAACTTTGATTTTTTGAAACAAAAAAGACATCCAAGAAATAATTCTTGAATGTCTGTAAACGTTGATATAATCGTATTGATTAACGTTTTGAGAATTGTGATGCTTTACGAGCTTTCTTAAGACCTGGTTTCTTACGCTCAACTTTACGTGAGTCACGTGTAAGAAGTCCTGCGCGTTTCAATGAATCGCGGAAGTCTGGGTCTACTTGAAGAAGGGCACGAGCGATACCGTGACGGATAGCTCCTGCTTGACCAGCGTATCCACCACCTACAACGTTAACGAAAACGTCGTATGAACCTACAGTTGAAGTAACTGCGAATGGTTGGTTAATGACCAAACGAAGGTCAGCGTGTGGGATGTACTCTTCAACATCTTTTTTGTTAACAGTGATTTTACCAGTTCCTGGAACAAGGCGAACGCGTGCAACAGCGTTTTTACGACGTCCAGTACCTGCATATTGTGCTTGTGACATACTTTATTGTTCCTTTCCTTAGATAAGTCCTGAAATATCAAGAACTTCTGGTTGTTGTGCAGCGTGAGTGTGATCAGCTCCAACGAATACTTTCAATTTCATACCTTGAGCGCGGCCAAGAGTATTGTGTGGAAGCATACCTTTAACTGATTTCTCAATCAAACGAACTGCATTTTTAGAACGAAGTTCACCAGCAGAGATTGATTTCAATCCACCTGGGTGGTTTGAGTGAGTGTAGTAGATCTTATCAGTTGCTTTTTTACCAGTCAATTTAACTTTTTCAGCATTGATAACGATTACGAAGTCACCTGTATCAGTGTGTGGTGTGAATGTTGGTTTGTTTTTTCCGCGAAGCACGCTAGCAACAACTGCTGAAAGGCGTCCAAGAGGTACATCAGTTGCGTCAACAACGTACCATTTGCGTTCTACTTGGCCTGGTTTAGCCATGAATGTAGTTTTGTTCATGATTTCTCCTATTATGAATATCGTTTTTGTTTACAGGGCGGATGTTCCGGTCCGCGAGTTATTTGAAAGGTTCCGGGGCCTTACAAATGGGGTAAACAATACCGCCTACTATTGTATCAAATTTTTCAAATAAAAGTCAACCGATTTTAAAAATTATTTGCGATTTTCTTTTCCTATGACAAAGCCGATGAGAGAATTAGGACCGACGTGGGCTGCAATGACTGGACCTAAAGGCATAATCAAAACTTGAGAGATGGCCGGATTCTCCAACAATTGAGCCTTGAGCTCTTCCGCTCCAGCAAGATCGTCCGTGTAAGAAACCAAAGCTGTGCTGTGGCCGATATCATCCTGGATGAGTGAAAGCATTTCTCGCATGGCTTTTTTACGCCCCCGAACTTTGGCTATAGGGGCTAACTTGCCTTCTGCATCAATCCAAAGAAGGGGTTTGATGTTGACCAAACTTCCCACGATGGCTGAACTCTTAGAGAGACGTCCTCCGCGCATCAGATGGTAGAGATCATCCACCAAGAAATAGGTCCGTAACTTAGGGGCAACTTCCATCAGCTCTTCCTTAACTTGATCCAAACTCTTTCCTGCATCACGCGCCTCAACTGCTAGCATAGACAAGTAGCCCTCTCCAATCCCTGCAGCTTTTGGATCGATGATTTCAATCACAGCTTCTGGGTAGTCTTCAAGGATTAAGTCTCTTGCCATGACCGCACTCTGGTAGGTCCCTGACAAGACTGAAGAGAAGGCGATATAAAGGAGGTCTTCCTTGCGCTGAGCATAACCCTTGAAAATCTCTTGGAATTGCCCAACATTGACCTGGCTGGTCGTTGGTTTAGCACCCTTTTGCATTTCTGCTAATAATTGGGGGCTAGTAAGTTTGTCTGGACCTACTGTCTCATAATGAGTCCCATCGACTTGGATCGACAAACCGACGATTTCTACATCATGCTCCTGTGCCCATCTTTCATCTAAATCTGCAGTTGAATCTGTTAAAATTTTAAAGGTCATTTACTTGCTCCCATCTCTTTTTGTAGTTGACGTAGGCCCTCTTGGTCAAAAGGCCGTATCGGTGGTTTTTGATCGTTGACGGCTCCTCGCGCCTGGTTCAAATCAGCTTTGACAACGGCGACTCTCTTCTCCAGCTCACGCGCCGAAACACGGAGCGCTCCTTGAGCAAAGACCGTCCATTGCTCATTCAAGTCACTCGTCGCGACTGATACTTGGTGAAGGGGGGTATTGAGCTCTGCCGCCAAGCGTTCAATGTAGTCATCGGCGGTTTCATCCTCCGCTGTGAAGACCACTTGGACTTGAAATTCCTCATAGGTCTGACGAATCCCTGGCATATATTGGGCATCAAACACACAAATCACGCGAATGCCTTCAAAGCTGGCATAGTGACTAAGCTTTTCTAGGAGGATCGTTCGTGCGGCATCTAGCTCACTCTTCTTAAAGAGCTGACGGGTTTCCTGCCAGAAGGCAATCATATTGTAGCCGTCCACTAACAAAATCTTTTCCTTCATCGACTCCCCCTTCCTAGGATTTTCTTCTATTATAGTTTATTGCGAAAGACCTCATACATGAGGATTGCTGCCGCGACACTAGCATTCAGACTTTGGACATGCCCCTGCATCGGAATCGCGATCATTTCATCCACTTGCTTTTTAATATTGGACGAAATGCCCTTGCCTTCGTTTCCAATGATGAGGGCCAACTTCCCACTGGTATTCCATTTGTGAGAAGGCGTTCCATTCATATCGGTCCCAAAGATCCAAAAACCTGCTTCTTTGAGCTTATCCAAGGTTTGGCTAAGGTTGGTCACCCGAGCAATAGGGACATGCTCTACTGCTCCAGTTGAGGTCTTGGCAACAACAGGTGTCACCCCAACAGCACGGTGCTTGGGAATGATGACTCCAGCCACCTGGGTAGCGTCGGCTGTTCGGAGAATGGATCCTAAGTTATGGGGATCGGTCAAGCCATCCAAAATCAAGAGCAAGGGATTGTCTTGATCAGCTACCTGGGCCAAGATATCATTCAAGTCCGTATAGGCAAATTCTGAAACTCGCAAGACAAAACCTTGGTGGACAGCCCCTTCTGTCATTTCTTGTAAGGTCTTCTTAGGAGTCCAAGAAATGGACACCTTCTTATCTGCAGCCAGATCCTTGATTTTTTCTACATTCTTTCCTCGCAAATCGTCCTGGATATACAATTTATTTCCTGTATTTGCGATCAGTGCTTCTGTGACGGCATGAACGCCGTAAACAATATCGTTTTTTTCCATGAAACTAGTATAACACAATTGCCATATCTGGTGAAACATTTGGAGTAGCCCACTTTGCTTGTGGTATAATAAAACTAGTTTAGAAAAAGGAAAGAATCAGCATTATGCCACTTATTCACCGAACCATCAAGATGGTCCTCGCCACCTGTTTGGCCATCTTGCTTGCAGAGTTTTTAGGTCTGGCCTACGCCACCTCTGCGGGGATTATTGCCATCCTCAGCATTACCGATACCCGTCGCAGTACAGCTAGATTGGCCTACAACCGCTTTATGTCCATGCTTCTAGCCCTGTTCCTTGGAAGCTTAGCCTTTCAGATTCTCGGCTACAATCTCTGGGCTCTTGGTCTTTATCTGGCTACCTATGTCCCACTTGCTTTTCTACAAGGCTGGGAAATTGGCATCACACCAAGTTCCGTCCTGGTTACCCATCTCCTGCTAGAAAAATCCACTTCTCTAGCCCTATTAGGAAATGAAGTGGCTATTTTCCTAATTGGAACCAGCTTTGCTCTCCTTGCCAATCTCTATATGCCTTCTCGACAAGAAGAAATTGATCGCTATCACGAGATTGTTGAGGAACAACTCAAGAAGATTCTCTATCGGTTTGCAGAATTTCTGGGAAAAGGAGATGGAAGCAACGATGCCAGCTTGATTCGTGAGCTAGATACTATCTTAAAAGAGGCTCTCGATTTGGTGTATCTAGACCATTCCAACCACCTCTTCCATCAGACCAACTACCATATCCACTATTTTGAAATGCGCAAGCGCCAAAATAATATCCTGCGAGACATGGCCAACAACGTAAACAACTGCCAATTAGCCGCGAGCGAGAGTCTTATTTTGGCTCAACTCTTTGCTAAAACAGCCAGCCAACTCAGTCAGGAAAATCCAGCTCAATTCCTTCTTGATGAAATCAATCGCTATCTAGCAGTCTTTCGTGAACGACCTCTTCCTCGATCTCGTCAAGAATTTGAAACCCGAGCGACCCTTTTGCAACTCCTGCGAGATCTTGAAACCTTCATCTCCTTCAAGGTCGAATTTTATCAAAATTATCAGAAGGAACTTCAAGCTTAGCTCTATCTTTAGATCTATAAAAAATAGACTGGAAAGATTTTTCCAGCTCTTTTTTCTTTGTCATCAATTTATAACGAATTTTAAGAGAAAAACCTCCATATATATTGAAAGCGCTGTCATAAAGTGTTATGATAGGGGTGCATACATGTAAAGAACAAAGGAGGTCTCTTTATGCATTCTTCTTATAAGAAGCGTTTGTACACAAACGCACTCAGTCTCTCTACCGCTGTCCTATTAGCCTTCCTCGCACAAGGCCAAGTTGCTGCGGACACTGTTGAACCAGCAAGTCCTGCTACACCTGTCGAAAACGTCCTCAAGCCAGAGGAAACCAGTACTAGTCCGGCAAGCAGCACAGAGGCAACAAATCCTGCCCCTGCAACAGAAGCGACTGCTAGTCCAGCTAGGACAGGAGAAAGCTCTCCGACCGCTTCAGACACAGCGAGTCCTACAGCCAAAGTAGAAGCCCCTGTAACAGAGCGGGCTGCAAACGCAGAGCCTACTATCAGTCTTACTGATAGCCCTATTTACATGTCTGAAAAAGGGACGCTGACGGATACCGTCAAGGATCAAGCTCAGGCTGCCGGAAAGATCAACTGGACCTTGGACGACAAACCACTAGAAGAATGGAAAACTTGGGATATGGAGACAGGTACTCTGTCCAAAGATCCCTTCATCACAGTTGAAGAGAACAAAAACGGAAATGATTTGGATCTAACCTTTACTGTCAAGGAACTCTTTGGTGAAGATTTAAGTCTTCGGAGCCCCAATAATATCCGTCGGACCTATCGAAACTATATCGGTGAACACACTTTGGTTGGAACCAGCGCAGATCTTGGACTAACTATTCGCAAGAATCTAACCTTCCGTCCATATAAAGATTTCCATACCCACGAGGAAATGCTAGCTTCCATTGAACAGACAAAGGCAGAAGCCAAAACAGACCGTCTGGTTCAGCTCGAAACTCTTGGCAAGAGCGCCCAAGGCCGGGACATGAAGATGGGAATTGTGAGTAAGGATCAAGCAAGTATTGACCACTACCTCTCATCTACCAATCCAAAAGCTCTTACCAAACCAAGTGAAATGCTGGCAGCTTTGAAGGACAAGACCTTGGATTACAAACTGCCTGTCCTAGTTCATAATACGCATGCGGATGAACAACCTGGTATTGATATCATCACTGGTCTCTTCCGTACCTTCGCCACAGAAGATCAAGTCACTTTTAAAACGACAGACGAAGCTGGTAACGTCAAGAATGTGACTCTGGACATCCCAACTCTCTTAAACAAATTTATCTTCTTGTTTGACTTCACGGAAAACCCAGACGGGGATGCTCTCAACTTGCGTGCTTTGGCCAATGGACTGGACCCAAACCGGGATGCTAGCTACCAAACCAACCCAGAAGTGCGTACCGTCATCCAAATGATCAACAAGTGGAATCCGATCGCTCTCTATGATATCCATGGATTTGTCAAAGAATTCTTGATCGAGCCTGCAACACCTCCACATGATCCGAACTTTGAATACGACCTTATGTCCAACCTCATGTTGGAAAATGCCCGTCATATGGGACGGGCTGGAGTTGCCAATTCCAAATACGATAGCTACATCATTCCAAAACTAGACTGGGGAGATGGCTGGGATGATTCCTTCTCTGGGTATACAGGTGTCTATGCTGTCTATCACGGTATCCTAGGCCATACGATTGAAATTCCAGAATCCAACCAAGAATCTTATTATGCTGGTCGTAATGCTGTCCTCGGAGGCATTGACTTCCTCAACCAAGATCCAGACAAACTCCTTGAAATGCGTCTCAACTTCTACTTACGTGGTCTCAACAAAATTGAAGATCCAAAAGCAGAAAACGAACTGGTCGGTCCAAATGGGGAAATCGTTGGACGTGTGAAAAATGGTCGTCCGAAATTCTTCCCAGACTACTATGTCATCCCAATGAGCCTCGACAAGGACAATGACGCCCAAGAAGCCTTCAATATGATCGACTACTTCAAACGAAACGGTGTCCTCGTTAAAGAACTCAAAGAAGATACAGGCAGCTACAAAAAAGGAGACTTAGTCATTGATATGGCCCAAGCCAAACGGGGCTATGCCAACCATATCCTCTATAAAGGTTCGAATGAATCCGCCTGGGCAGCCATGTATGCAGAACTTCTCGTTAACTTCCCTGATATGAAAGGCTTCAAGGCAGAACCTGTATTCAAGGACGGTCTCTTTGCTGGAAAACTTGGAGAAGTCACAGCCACTCGCGCGACTCGGACCTCTGAGATCGATCCGAAAGCACCTTACTACGTCATCGCCAATACATCAGCTAGCGCTGTTCAAGCAGTAAACAAGGCGATTTCCCAAGGCAAATCTGTTTACCTAACAGATGATGGTTACATCGTTGACCGCGATACCTTCGCATCGCTCCTTCCAAATTATGCTATTTACGGTGAAGCCCTCTACAAGGTTCCAAACGGTCCAACCTTAAAACCACTGAAAATCTACTCACCTAATTATCACTACAATTGGACTGGAGTAGATGCGCCTGCTCATACTAGTTTGGTTCTTGAAAAATTAGGTTTCCAAATCGTCGATACTCCTGAAGAGGCCGATGTCATTGTGCTTGAAAACAATCGCTATGATGCCTCCATCTTCGGAAAGAAACCAACTCTCGTCATCGGCGGGGAAGCCATGCAGAAACTGGAAAAATTGGGAGTTCTTTCAGGATTTGATGCTGAAAAACTAAAAGGTGGCAGTGACTACGAAGGCTTGATGAAGGCCATCATTGATGACCAAGACCCACTGACCAGTGGTTACAAGAAGAACGCCCTCTTCTACTCCAACTCAGGAAACTGGATTGAAAAAGTTCCAAGCAACTTCAAGACCTTGATGAGCATCGCTTCAAGCGACTACTACATTGCGGGCTGGTGGCCAAAAAATGAGGTCCTAGCCAATAAGGTCATGGCCATTTCTGGGGAACTTCTCGGCCAACCACTCTTTGTCTATGCTGGAAATCCAACCAATCGCCAACACCCTGTCCACTTCTTCCGCTGGGTAACCAATGCGATCTTTGGTAGTAAGTTAGCTACCTTGACAGACTACGTTCCAGCTAAAGACCCAGATCAAGTGGTAGTTCCAATTCATAACCAAACAACCACTCAACAGCCAATCTTGGCCAAGAAGGACACTCCTACAGTTCTCCTTCCACAAAAAGAAACTACAGCTGAAACTGGAGAAAGTGTACAAGCCTTGGCCTACCAAGTTGGACAAAGCTTCCAAGAAAATCCAGCCAAGCCACAATTGCCACAAACTGGAGATCACTCAAGTGGACACTTTATCCTTTCAAGCTTCTTGCTAGCCGTTAGCGGTGGATTCCTCCTCTTGAAAAAGAAAGAAGTTGAATAAGTTCCAGGTATAGACTTGGACGACATGAAAAGAACCTTCGCAGACGCGAAGGTTCTTTTCTATTCTGCTAATTCCAACACGATGGTTTGGTAAGGGGCCAATTCTAACACTTGTTCTCCTTCTTGGAATAGTCCCGTGACATTAGTTAAAATGACAGTTTCAATCGGAGCTGGCAAGTCCAAGCTAGATTGACGATTTTGAAAATTGCTGACAATTAAGAGACGCTTGTCCCCACGACGTTCGAAGGCGATGATGTTTTCACGATCCCGATAAGCTGGGATCATATCTCCAAACCGGATGGTATTTCCATAGAGAGGATGGCGATACAAGGCCGTCAGCTGACGATAATAATTCAAGATGGAGTCTGGGTCCTTTTCCTGGTCTTCCACATTGATGGAATAATCCGGTTTGGGACTGATCAACCAAGCTGGTCCATCGCTAAAGCCCAGACCTGGCTCTGCTGTCCACTGCATCGGCGTCCGCGCATTGTCTCGGCTGTATTTGGCAATCGCTGCCAAGGCTTCTTCCTCGCTCAAACCAGCTTCTTTAGCCACATGGTAGCCATTGATCGTTGCGATATCATCAAAATCCTCCACTGATTCAAAGACTTGGTTTTCCATCCCAATTTCTTGACCTTGATAGATAAAAGGAATTCCCTTGCGCAACACTTGAATGGTTCCTAGGGCTTTTTTACTGGTATCGTTTACAGGACCTTCTGCGATATAGTGGGACACACCACGAGGCTCATCATGATTTTCAATGATGGTTGAGAGGACCCCAATGCTATCCGCGCGCTCATGCGCTTGAAAAATACTTTCCTTAAGTTCATCTGCTGTTGGAAGAGTATGGTCAAACCAGCCCTTTCCTTCCTGACCTAGCATGGTTTGCTTGAAGTCAAAAATCGAAGAAAAGACACTATCTTTTCCGATAAAGAAATGCAATTCTTCGTCGGTTTCATTGAAAACTTCCCCTACAGTGAAGGCATTGTACTTAGCAAAGGTTCGCTCCTTTAACTCTTGCAAGAAGGGTTCAATCGCGTGGGCATTCACCAATGATTCCGGCACTGGGACCAGGCCATTGGCACGATCTGATGGAAGCGAACGCCATTCCAAATCCTTTTTAATATTGATAATGGCATCAATCCGAAAGCCCGCAATCCCCTTGTCCAACCACCAATTGATCATGGTGTAAATTTCTTCGCGCAGGACAGGATTTTGCCAATTGAGGTCCGGCTGATCCTTATGGAAAGAATGGAGATAGTATTTGTTAGTGCCAGGTACCGGTTCCCAGACACTGCCTCCAAAATAACTTTCCCAGTTGTTGGGTTCCTTGTCACTTTCGATAAAATAAAAGTAATCCGCATAAGGGCCATCAGGATCCGCTAAAGCTTTTTGGAACCACTCGTGATGACTGGAGCAGTGGTTGACCACCAAGTCCATAATAATGGAAATGCCCCGCTTCTTACCTTCCGCAATCAACTCTTCCATGTCTTCCATAGTCCCAAAGATGGGATCAATGGCATAGTAGTCTGAAATATCATAGCCCTGATCAATAAAAGGACTCTTGTAAATAGGGGATAGCCAGAGAATATCGATTCCAAGTTTTTCAAGATAATCTAGCTTTTGAGTAATTCCTTTCAGGTCCCCAATCCCGTCGCCATTGCTGTCCTTAAAGCTTTTCGGGTAGATCTGGTAAGCGACTTTTCCCTTCCACCAATCTTTTTCCATTTCTTGTCTCCTTTAATAAATAGAAGGCCAAGACATGCGTCTCAGCCTCTATATTATTCAAATTTTAGTATACTGTTTTTTCAGTTTCTTTATCGAAGAAGTGAGCTTTGTTCAAGTCAAATCCAAGTTCGATAGTTGCACCTGTTTCATGGTAGTCACGCGCATCCACTTTAGCGATGAATTCGTTGTCACCAACTTGGCAGTACAAGTGAGATTCAGAACCAAGCAACTCAGATACAGAGATGGTTGCTTTTACTACTGATTCTGGGAATGTTTCAAGGAAAGCAGCCTCTGTATTCACATCTTCTGGACGGATACCAAAGATCAATTCTTTGCCTTCATAGCCTTTTTCACGAAGAACTTTCAAAGCACCTTCTGGAACTTTCAAATTCAAACCGTTAGCAACGATGTAGCCATTTTCCAATTTCACGTTAATGAAGTTCATCGCTGGGCTTCCGATGAATCCAGCTACGAATTTGTTCACTGGGTTTTTGTACACTTCTTGCGGAGAACCAATTTGTTCAACACGTCCAATTGTACCAGTACCAGCAGGGTTCTTAGTTGCTGACATGATAACGATACGGTCTGCCAATGTCATCGCTTCTGTTTGGTCGTGAGTTACGTAGATAGTTGTAGCTCCGATACGACGGTGGATTTTCGCAATTTCAGCACGCATTGATACACGCAATTTGGCATCCAAGTTTGACAAAGGTTCGTCCATCAAGAACACTTTTGCATCACGGACAATGGCACGACCCATAGCCACACGTTGACGTTGACCACCAGAAAGGTCAGCTGGTTTACGATCCAAGAATTCTTTCAAGCCAAGGATTTCTGCTGCTTCTTGTACACGTTTGTCGATATCTTCCTTGCTGTATTTACGCAATTTCAAACCAAAGGCCATGTTGTCATAAACAGTCATGTGTGGGTAAAGAGCGTAGTTTTGGAATACCATGGCGATATCACGGTCTTTAGGTGCCACGTTGTTTACAACAGTACCATCGATCGAACATTCACCTTCTGTGATGTCTTCAAGACCAGCGATCATACGAAGAGTTGTTGATTTACCACATCCTGAAGGACCTACGAAAACGATAAACTCTTTGTCTTTGATGTCCAAGTTGAAGTCTTCAACTGAATAGTGTTCGCTGTTTGGATATTTTTTGTAAATATTTTTGAGATTTAATTCTACCATGATGGTACTCCTTTGATTTTTATAATTCTATTGTAAATGAAAACGTTTTACAAAGCTATGGCAAGTCTCACAAAAAAGAAAAAGAGTTTTGTGCAAGTTGCACAAAACCCACTATTTATTCCGTTACATCACATCCTGTAGAACCAAATGGTAACAAAGAGCTAGATCTGTCAGGTTTTTCAGTTGGAGACCTGTTAGCTCTTCCCATTTGTCCATCTTGTATTGAAGGGAATTCCGATGGAGATAGAGTTGCTGAGCCGCCTTGGTCACAACTGCTCCGTTATCCCACAGTGCAACAATGATATCCTGCAACTGGTCTTGACTCCCGATCAACTGATGCAAGCGTTCTTTGATAGGATGGAGATCCAAATCTGCCTGCTCGATTCCCCACAGATAGAGTTGAGAAAAGCGGTAGACACCTTGGTGCCCTTCTCGGATCCAGGCTCTAAAGGCTGCCCATTCTGCTCGGATGACAGGAGACACTTTTCCATCTTTTGACTCTGTCCATACCTGCCCGACCATAATGGATAAGCGAATATTAAAGTCATACTCCATGGCAGAGACGGTATCTTTTAAGATATCAGCCACAGTTAGCGACTGCTCTTGATCCAGAATAAGCACATAATCTTGTCCACTCAGTTGCAAGGTTGCTCGAAAGTTTGGCAAGAGCGTCTGCATCATCTCTAGCCAGGAAGAAATACCTTCTACTGTCGAATGTGAGAGGTGACAATAGACGAGTTGCATCTTTTTGATGACTTGAGGGGCTTCCCCTTTCCCATCAATCAGGTATTGGTACCAAGGATTGGGAGTAAGATCTTCCTCACTAGCCAACCAGGCAATCAAATGTTTTTCTCTCTCGGTTAGCTCTTCTTCCTTCAATTGCAACCATTGCTGGGCCTGTAGGGGAATGGCCACAAAACCCTCTGGTGGATTGGGGTGATCCGTCACCTCTGCCTGAGGGAACCACTCTCTGATATCTTTCACTACTTTGTCCCTTCTTCCACTTTTTGAATACACCAAGCCACCAATTCCTCTAAGCGGTTGATTTCGTCTGTCAAATGCAAGTAACCCATGACCGCTTCAAAACCTGTCGACATACGATAGGTCACGACGTCGGCATTTTTGGCCTTGGTGTGGCTATTGGTATTACGACCGCGCTTATAGATTTCAACTTCTTTGTCTGTCAAAACATCTTCCTCAAGCATGGTCGCAATCAGATTAGCTTGCGCCCTGGCAGAGACATACCTAGTCGCAGTCTGGTGGAGTTTATTAGGCTTGGTCATCCCTTGCAGAATCAAATGCTTACGGATATACATGGAATAAACCGCATCTCCTTCAAAGGCCAGGGCAATCCCATTAATCAGATTGACATCAATCACGTGTCCACCTTACACCTTCTTTTGTATCCAAAAGCTTGATCCCTTGCGCAGCCAATTCATCGCGAATTTCATCTGCTCGCGCAAAATCTTTCTTAGCCCGCGCTTCTTGGCGTTCAGCAATCAAGGCTTCAATATCCGCATCCAAGACTTCTTCGACAAAGACCACTCCAAAGACTTCTAACATCTTTGCCAAGGCCTCCTTGACATCTTGGTTGTAATGTCCTGAGTTGATCCATTTGGCCAATTCAAAGACGACGGTGATTCCGTTTGCCGCATTGATATCTTCATCCATAGCCGCTACAAACTTGTCCACAAAGCTTTGCAAGTCTGCTGGATCCACTTCTCCTGTGAAAGGTTGCTCGTAGGTATTTTTCAAATACTTGAGGTTGGTTTCCGCATCGCGCACAGCTTTTTCTGTGAAGTTGATGGGCTTGCGGTAGTGCTGGGTCGCAAAGAAGAAACGAAGCACTTGGCCATCGATGGTCTTGAGAGCATCATGCACAGTGATAAAGTTGCCCAAGGACTTGGACATCTTGACATTGTCAATATTGACAAAGCCATTGTGCATCCAGTAATTGGCAAAGGTCTTGCCTGTTTTAGCCTCTGACTGAGCGATTTCATTGGTATGGTGCGGGAATTCGAGATCGGCTCCACCCCCATGAATATCAATGGTATCTCCTAAAATCCCCGTTGACATGACCGAACATTCGATGTGCCATCCCGGACGACCAGGCCCCCAAGGGCTTTCCCAAGAAACTTCACCTGGCTTGGCAGCTTTCCAAAGGGCAAAGTCGACAGGATTTTCCTTGCGAGCCGTCTCTTCGTCTGTCCGACCTGAAGCACCTAACTCCAAGTCTTCTAGAGTTTTATTAGCCAATTTGGCGTAGTTGTGGGATTTTTCCACACGGAAATAAACATCCCCTTGACTCTCGTAGGCATAGCCTTTTTCGATCAAGTCGGTGACAAAACGAATGATGTCATCCATAAACTCAACCACACGAGGGTGACGAGTTGCAGGCTTGACCCCCAAAGCCGTCACATCTTCCCGAAAGGCCGCAATGTACTTGTCTGCCACTTCCTGAGGCGTAATGCCTTCTTCCTTGGCACGGTTGATAATCTTATCATCCACATCTGTAAAGTTGGAAATGTAGGCAACTTCGTAGCCACGATACTCAAAGTAGCGACGAATGGTATCAAAGGCTACTGTTGAACGGGCATTTCCTACGTGGATGTAGTTGTAAACCGTTGGCCCACAAACATACATCTTGACTTTGCCGTCCACTATTGGGACAAATTCTCGCAAATCACGAGACATGGTGTCGTAAATTTTAATCATGCGGTCCACTCCCTTCTCTATTTCTGACTTTTTCGGCTGAAAACCAGCTCTGCAAAAGGACCAAATTGTCTGAGGCTATCCAGTTGGTAAAAGCGCTGCCCTTCCTCTTGGGTAAAGAGGGGAACCCCCTTTCCTAGGATAAGGGGCGCTATCTGAATAATGAGGTGATCGAAAAGATCCGCATCCAAGAGCGGTCCTACCAAGGAATTACCACCAATCACAAAGACATTTTTGCCTTTGTCAATCTGATGAACAAAGTCCACTACATCCCCAGCTACTGGCTGGTAATTACTGACAGGCAGATGCCTATCATGCGTAAAGACATAGTTTTCCGTAGCTTGATAAAAACTTTCTACATCTTGCAAATCTTGGATTTCCTCAAAGGTCCGCTTGCCCATGATGGTGATATCCATTTGCCTGTAAAAGTCATCATAGCCTGTATCCTCTACAGAACCAAGCTGATGCAGCCAGTCTATCCTGTGCTGGCTGTCTGCCAAGTAGCCATCCATGGTGATACAGCCGTAAAAATATACTGCCATTCTTGTAGTTACCTTTCTAGTTCTACACTTTTGCTTTCAGATAAACCACCTGGGTCTGTTTGACAAAACCGATCTTTTCATATAAGCGTTTGGCACCTAGGTTGCTGTCTTCCACGGCAATCTGAAATGCCTTGTCATTTTGCTCAATCAGTTGGTTGATAAGGGATTTTGCTAGGTAGCTCCCATAACCTTTGCCACGATAATCTTCTACTACTGCAAGTCCATAGAGGTAGTTGCTAGTTCCAGATACATCGACGGTACAAACTCCAATGACTTGACCATCCTTGAGTAAAATAAAAAGCAAGCTGTCGGGATCCTTCAAGGCCTCAGAAATGTATCTGTGGCTTAATTCCGGCGATTCCGTTTCATCTGAAAACGTTTGATGATGGAGCCTGGCAATGGCTTCGAGATAAGAAGACTCCGCCAAGAGCACATCGACATCCGAACGGGAATCTAATGCATAAGCGGCTCGATCACGTCCTAACCAGGTTTCTGTATCTTCATCCTCGACCAGTCCCCAGTTGCTGGCGAAATCAGGATGGCGCTCTAGGAAAATACGCTCTGTCTGAAAGGTAACAGACTCAATTGGATAAGAGGCCGTTTCTTTCTCATAACTTCTATATAAAGCCCGCGCAATGCCTTGACGACGATGGTTGGGGTGGACCAGTATCGTCACATCCACATCTGGGTCATCTGCATAGACTGTTAATAGGCCAACAAGTTCGCCTTTTTCATAATAAAGGAAAAAGGCGGGCATGTTTGGGTCAAAATTAAGCATATTGGAGAGATAGGGCTCTCGAAAAGTTCCGTCATAGTTCTGACAGGTAGCAATCAGAGCCTTTGCTTCCAATAGTTGGTGGTCATTCAATGTATTGGTTGCTTGAATCACGTAGCTATCTCCTTACAAGCTAGAAGACCGATGACTAGCTTCCTTGGCGTGCTCCATCTTATTCACGTAGTATTCGCGTTTTTCTTCTTCCTGGTGAATGATTGGCTCATCCTTTTTGCCGTGCACCCGCACAATCTTGGCAGGGACTCCGACAACAGTCACATCACTCGGTACATCGGAGACCACGACCGCTCCTGCTCCCACTTTGGCCTTGGCTCCAATCTCAATTGGGCCGATGACCTGGGCATGAGCAGAGACCAAAGCTCCTTCACGGACCGTCGGATGGCGCTTCCCTGTATCCTTCCCAGTTCCACCGAGCGTCACCCCGTGATAAAGCATGACGCCTTTTTCAACAATGGCCGTTTCTCCGATTACGAGGCCCGCTCCATGGTCGATAAAGACACCAGAAGCAATGGTCGCACCTGGATGGATCTCAATCTGGGTCCAAAAACGCCAGAACTGACTGTGCATCCGAGCTAGAAGCTTAAAGCCATGATTCCACAAAAAGTGAGAAACACGGTGAGCAGCTAGCGCTTTAACCCCTGGGTAGGTCAAGAGGACCTCCAGCGAGGTACGTGCTGCTGGGTCATTTTCTTTTACAATATCAATGGTTTCACGCCACCATCCCATACCGTGCTCCTTTCTTTTGATTGCTTATTCTTTTGTTTCTTCACCTGCATCTTTGGCAAAGTCTTGTCTAGGTTTGTGGTGACGAGGACGATCGCCATGACGATGACCCTTATCCCCTTTTTCTTCTGCATGTTCAGGTTTTGGAGGGCGTGGTAAGAGAGCCTTCATAGAAGCATCGACACGGCCTTTTTCATCAATCTTGATAATCTTCACATCGACTTCATCTCCAATCGCTACCAAGTCTTCGACACGGTTGGTGCGAGTCCAAGCCATTTCAGAGATGTGAACGAGGGCATCCGTCTTGTCAAAGAGGTTAACAAAGGCACCGAATTTCTCGATACGAACAACTTTGGCATGGTAAACTTCGTCCACTTTGGCTTCACGAACCAAACCAGCAATGATTTCTTTAGCACGGTTAATCGCTGCTTGATCACTTGAGTAGATAGATACATTACCTTCTTCGTCGATATCAATCTTAACGCCTGTTTCAGCGATGATCTTGTCGATGGTTTCTCCACCTTTACCGATGACAATCTTGATCTTGTCCACATCAATCTTGATGGTATCAATTTTCGGAGCAGTTGGAGCCAATTCTGGACGAACTTCTGGAATGGTTGCTTCGATCACATCAAGGATTTCAAAACGAGCTTTCTTGGCTTGAGCAAGAGCCTCCGTCAAGATTTCTGCAGTAATCCCTTGGATCTTGATATCCATTTGAAGGGCTGTAATCCCGTCACGCGTACCTGCAACCTTGAAGTCCATGTCTCCAAAGTGGTCTTCCAAACCTTGGATATCTGTCAGTACTGTATAGTTATTTCCATCAGAAATGAGACCCATTGCAATACCAGCTACTGGCGCCTTGATTGGCACACCACCAGCCATAAGGGCAAGAGTTCCCGCACAGATAGAGGCTTGAGAAGAAGAACCGTTTGATTCCAAGACTTCTGCTACCAGACGGATCGCGTATGGGAATTCTTCCAAGCTTGGCAAGACTTGCTCAAGAGCACGCTCACCAAGAGCACCGTGACCAATCTCACGGCGACCAGGCGCACCGTAACGACCCGTTTCCCCTACAGAGTATTGAGGGAAGTTATAGTGGTGCATAAAGCGTTTCTTGTACTCTGGATCCAAACCATCGATGATTTGCGTTTCACCCATTGGTGCCAACGTCAAGGTAGAAAGAGCCTGCGTTTGTCCACGAGTAAAGAGACCTGAACCGTGCACACGGGGAACGAAGTCAACAACCGCTTCCAAAGGACGGATTTCATCGACCTTACGACCGTCAGGACGAACCTTATCTTCTGTAATCAAACGGCGCACTTCTGCGTGTTCCATTTGTTCCAAGATTTCAGCCACATCCCGCATGATACGGTCAAATTCTTCGTGGTCTGCATATTTTTCTTCGTAAACGGCTGTGACTTGGTCTTTGACTGCTTGAGTTGCAGCTTCACGAGCTAATTTTTCTTCTACTTGGACCGCTTTTTGAAGGTCACTGTTGTAGGCTGCGATGATTTCAGCTTGCAATTCCTCATCTACATGAAGCAATTCAACTTCTGCTTTTTCTTTGCCGACTGCCGCAACGATTTCTTCTTGGAAGGCAATCAATTCTTTAACGGCTTCGTGTCCTTTCAGAAGAGCTTCCAACATGATTTCTTCTGACAATTCTTTGGCACCAGACTCTACCATGTTGATAGCGTGCTTGGTACCAGCTACTGTCAATTCAAGAAGCGAGCGCTCTGCTTGTTCTTGAGTTGGGTTGATGATGATCTCACCATCGACATAACCTACTTGGACTCCAGCGATAGGGCCGTCAAATGGAATATCTGAGATAGACAAGGCCAAGGATGAACCAAACATAGCTGCTATTGGTGCAGATGCATTTTCATCGTAGGAAAGGACCGTATTGATGACTTGCACTTCGTTACGGAAACCTTCCGCAAACATGGGACGGATCGGACGGTCAATCAAACGCGCTGTCAAAGTCGCATCCGTTGAAGGACGTCCTTCCCGTTTCATAAAACCACCAGGAAACTTCCCAGCTGCGTACATTTTTTCTTCGTAGTTAACTTGGAGTGGGAAGAAATCCCCAGTTGCCATCTTCTTAGACATGACAGCTGCCGTCAAGACAGTTGACTCACCGTAACGCACGACAACAGAACCATTTGCTTGCTTAGCAACCTGGCCAGTCTCTACGATCAACTCACGACCCGCAAAAGTCGTTTGAAACACTTGTTTTGTCATTGTAATCCCCTTTGGATTGATAAAATTATACGACTTGCCTACAAAAATCAGGATACAAAGGGCGTGAAGAATCCCGTATGAAAATAGGAGATTGACGCAGTGTGCCACGCACACAAGGAAATCTCTCTTTTTCACTAGGGATTTAGCCCGTGTTCAACTACCAAGATATTTTGGACGGTTCGGCTTGCCGAACATTTCTGTAGAAAAATAGGAAGGTGACGCCGCACTCGATGAGTGCTAGGAAGCTTATCTTTTTTCCTAAGAAATGAGGTCAAAATTCAATTCATCAAGATACCAAGGACGTCAAAAGCAAAGTAAAAATAGGAAACTGACGAAGTCTTCGATGAAGACAAGACAGTTTATCTTTTTTACACAGCTTTTCGGCCGGGTTCAATTCCCAAGATACTAAGCCGTTAAACAACTCAAAGGAAAATAGGAAATCCAACGACGGAGCGACCGCTCCTAGGAGTATTTATCTTTTTCCACAGAGTTGTAGGCGGGTTCAATTACACCTGATAGCATAGGATTTCAAGCATCTATCTGTATCTTATATCCTCATCTTTGTATCCAAGCACGTATAACCTTTATTTTACCATATTCAAGCCCAAAAGAAAAAGGCTTAAAAAGCCTTTTTCGAGGAATATTTGATTTCCACTTATTTTAAAATTCTAGAGCTAGATATAGGTGCTATCTATTTTAAAGTTTACATGAAATCTCTACTCACTACACAACTAAGTGCTTCCTAGGTAAATGACAATTCTATTAATCTACACGATAGAAGAAGTCCTCTGGGTTCCAAATGTACTGCTGCCCAATCCAAATTCGATCTTTTTTAGTATCTGACGGATCACTATTATAGTTACTATCTGGTTTGATAGATGTCCCTGCTGGTAAAAACGAAATTGCTGCTCCACCAGCTGTATTCGGTTTTGAACTGTGAATAGCTCCAGTAATATAGCTATGATCAGGATTAATGTTATTGACGACCCCACTACCATCTGTAAAAAATTGATTTCCGGTCAAGCCATCTTTATCAAATTCCAAAGTCCATCCCAAGCCATTTCGCCAAGTCCCCGAAATACTTGAAAAATCTCCGTTCTGAATCTCTTGAATATTCATCCCACCACTTCCCTTATTTGAAGTAGCTGCATTAGAACCCTCCACTCTCGTCGTGAATTCAAGCGCAATCCACCCCTGGCCAGACTGGAGCTTTCCCCAGGTATAACCGTCAGCTGAAACCTTCTCTGTGATCGTATAAACACCTTGTGGGATCATTCCAACTTCCTCTCCCTTGATCGATGCTTCTTTACGAATCCGAAGATCTGAAACTCCTACGCGGACTTGAAAACTACTTGTTTGCGACTCTGAGTTACTTGCTTGGCTCGTCGCCTTCTTACCGGTCTCTAGTTCTTTCCATCCAAATTTTGCTTGATCCAATTCTTTTGCTGTAATCCCCAAGGCTTTTTCTGGCTTCTGGCCGTCCCCATTTTTTATTTGGATCTGATTGACAGTCTCAAGTTTCCCTTTTTGGAACTTGTAATGAATTAGATCCACCTCTGGTTGAAGAGACGAAAAGCTAGCATAAATGACTGAACCATCCTCAAAAATTTGGAAACCTGAGCGAGAACCGCCAGAGGAAGCTACAAAAGCCGTATGGAGCAATTCTGGTTGCTGGCCTTTTAGATAATAAATCGCTGATACTGTTTGGCCATTTCCAATCAAGAGCTCATCCCGCCCATCTTTATCCAAATCCGTATAAAAATAGGAAAGACTTGGTTTTCTCCCCAGGGTTTGAAGATACCTAGCATAAACATACTCATCGGACTGAGGATCTATTTCTTTTAGTTTGGTCTCTAAACCTGCACTATCACCTGCCTCGATAGCCCTAGAATATGCCTGATAACGTTCAAGAACCGTTTGATAGTACTCATGCCCAGACGATGTTTTCTTAGAACCTTTTCCATCTGCTACTTCACTCTGAACTGTAGAAGGTTGCGTCCGAGGTCGTCGCTTAGGTCCACATGCCACCAGGGCTAGCAACGTCATCGCTGCCAAGCTAACTTTATAGATTTTTTTCATCATATACTCCCTAGAACTTTCTCCATTTTATTATACCAAAAGAAGTTCAAAAAGCTAGAGAATCCTTGTTTTCTTATTGGAGCAGTCAGGCTTTGACAAGATCCCCCATCCACCTATCATTCTGCCCTTTTTTCTGCTATACTTAGTATAGTTATTTGATCAAAAAGGAGAACACTATGGAATTAAAAAAACGTTCTGAATTTCCTGAGAACGAACTCTGGGATCTCACAGCCCTCTACCAAGACCAGGAAGACTTCTTACGCGCCATTGAAAAGACGCGCGAGGAAATCAATGAATTTGTCCGCAACTACAAGGGCAAGCTCCACACTTTTGAAGACTTTGAAACTGCCTTTGCGGTCTTGGAACAGATTCAGATCCAACTCAGCCACATCGGCAACTACAGCTTTATGCCACAAACGACAGACTTTGGTGATGAAGCTTTTGCAGAAATTGCCCAAGCGGGGATGGATTTCGAAACTTGGGCCAGCGTCGAACTCTCTTTCTTTGATGATGCCTTAGTCGAAGCGGATGAGGAAGTCCTCGAACGTCTCGGACAATTGCCTCATCTTACTTCTGCCATTCGCCAAGCTAAAATCAAAAAAGCCCACTACTTGGGAGCTGATGTGGAAAAGACTTTGACAAACCTCGGTGAAGTCTTCTACGGACCGCAAGACATTTACACCAAGATGCGGGCAGGTGACTTTGAAATAGCTGATTTTGAAGTGGATGGAAAAGTTTACAAGAATAGCTTTGTCACCTATGAAAACTTCTACCAGAACCATGAGAATGCAGAAGTCCGTGAAAAAGCCTTTCGTTCCTTCTCAGAAGGATTGCGCAAGCACCAAAACACTGCTGCTGCCACCTATCTAGCCCAAGTCAAGTCTGAAAAGCTGATCGCAGATATGCGAGGCTACGACTCTGTCTTTGACTATCTCTTGGCTGAGCAGGAAGTGGATCGTTCTATGTTTGACCGTCAGATTGACCTGATCATGAGGGACTTCGCTCCGGTCGCTCAAAAATTCCTCAAACACGTGGCCAAGGTCAACGGCCTTGAAAAAATGACCTTTGCTGATTGGAAGTTGGACTTGGACAGCGCGCTCAACCCAGATGTCACCATTGATGACGCTTATGACTTGGTCATGAAATCTGTGGCACCACTTGGTGAAGAATATTCTCGCGAAATCGCCCGCTACCAAACCGAACGTTGGGTCGACTTTGCGGCCAACGAAGGCAAGGATTCCGGTGGTTATGCGGCTGACCCCTATCGCGTCCATCCTTATGTCCTGATGAGTTGGACAGGGCGCATGAGCGATGTTTATACCCTGATCCACGAGATCGGACACTCTGGTCAATTCATCTTCTCAGACAACAACCAAAGCTACTTCAACGCCCACATGTCAACCTACTATGTGGAAGCTCCATCTACCTTTAACGAGCTCCTCCTCAGCGACTATTTGGAACAGCAGTTTGACGATCCTCGTCAAAAACGTTTTGCCCTGGCTCACCGTTTGACAGACACCTACTTCCACAACTTCATCACCCACTTGCTGGAAGCGGCCTTCCAACGCAAGGTCTACACCCTGATCGAAGAAGGTGGTACCTTCGGCGCTAGCAAGCTCAACAGCATCATGAAGGAAGTCTTGACCGAATTCTGGGGCGACGCTGTAGAAATCGATGATGATGCAGCTTTAACCTGGATGCGCCAAAGCCACTACTACATGGGGCTTTACAGCTATACCTACTCAGCTGGCCTAGTTATCTCAACCGCAGGTTACCTGCATTTGAAGAACTCCGAAAATGGAGCCAAAGATTGGCTGGACCTTCTCAAATCTGGTGGCAGCAAGACCCCACTTGAGTCTGCGATGATTATCGGAGCAGATATTTCGACGGACAAACCACTTCGCGATACGATTCAGTTCTTGTCAGACACAGTTGATCAGATTATCGCCTATAGTGAAGAGTTGGGTCAGTAAGAATTCCTCCAGTGTGGTTTTCTTAATTTTGTTAATCATTTACATAAAAAGTCACCAATTTTTGCTGACTTCAGATTGAAGAAAGAGTCCAAAATGGACTCTTTCTTCAATCTTTTTCTTTTACTAGAGAAAATTTTAAAAACTCAAGAATAGCATTAAATCAGCATTTCCAAAAGTTTTCGATATATGGTAGGATATCTCTATTAGGGCAATTTAAAAATTAGAGATTCATTCTTAGTTTACTGTGCCCGATTTTTTATAAACATATCTACTTTAACCAAAGATGTTCCTTGAGGTGTGTTTATGATAAAATAAGGATTATGAACAAATCATCTAGCTGTAAAAATTATCATTACAGAAAAATGAGAAACCATATTCGATAAACAAACAGTGTCTTCAAAGACAAGTTTAAGAGAAAATATGACTGAATTTTTTCTAGGATGAAAGGATCAATAAGTTCAGAAGGGAGAAATATGCTAAATATCTTTGTATTAGAAGATGATTTTCTACAACAAACTCGTATTGAAACAGCAATCAAGAAATGTATGACAGATCATCATCTAAAGTATAAATACTTAGAGGTATTTGGGAAGCCAACACAATTGTTAGAGGCCATCAAAGAGACAGGAAATCACCAATTCTTTTTTTTAGATATTGAAATTAAAGGGGAAGAAAAAAAAGGAATGGAAATTGCGCGTGAGATTCGTGAAAAAGATCCTAGCGCTTCAATCGTATTCGTAACGACTCACTCAGAATTCATGCCCGTTACCTATCGTTATCGTGTCTCCGCTTTGGATTTTATTGATAAAGGATTAAATGATCAGGATTATCAGGAAGCGATCTCATCTGTTTTGATACATGCTGCTGAGAACGTCAATAAGACAATAGGGGAGGATTCCTTCAGCTTTAAATCAGAGCATTCCCAGATTCAAGTCCCTTTCTCAGATATTCTATATTTTGAGACATCTTCGACCGTTCATAAGGTCGTTTTAACAACTAAAAAAGGACACATGGAATTTTATGGTAAAGTCTCAGATATTGCTAAAACCGACAAGCGACTTTACCAAAGTCATCGAGCTTACGTTGTAAATCCAGAGAATGTCGTTCGTATTGATAAAGCAAATCATATTGTTTATTTTGAAAACAATGAATCATGCTTTGTATCACGTTTAAAACTGAAGGGGCTAGTTGAAAAGGTAGATAAAAAATGACTCTAGAGTTTGAAGGAATATTTTTAGTTTCTTGGATATTTAGAATAGTGATTCTATCTTATGTTACTAATCAAAAAATAAATTTATATTATCTTTTACTTCCGTTTATTTTTCTAGGAATTTATATTATAAATTATGACATTGTTTTTTGGGGGGAGATTTTCTTATTGCCCCTGTCATTAATTATTGTTAAGAACAAATATAATTGGAATTGGTCTCAATATATCTTTTATAGTTTTTTTCCATTTGTCATTTTTGAAATTTTTTCAAATTTTGCTAACTTATACGATCGTTTTTTATTTAGATTATCTGCAGCTCAATGGTATAATTTTTTTTGGTCTTCTTGGATTGACTATTGTCTTGGATTTTTATTTTGCTTTGGATTCTTTAAGTTATTACAGATAGATTTCAAAGTAATAAGTGAAGAATTGAATAGACAAATGAATTTTAAGAAACAGGTCTCATTGTTCTGCTACTCTCTTATATTTTACGTAATGTCAGTATATTTACTTGATAATCTAATACATCTTAGCGAATATGGTTATATTGTTAGTTCTATAGATTTTGTATATTTAAGAAGAAATATTTTGATTTTGTATCTTATTTTTACAATTGGAATTATTTTCAAAATGAATGATCAAGCTAAGAAAAATAAAGAAAAAGAGCTTCAGGAAAGTAAGGATAATCAATTAAAAAATCTTACTTCATATAGTCATCATATTGAATCGCTATATAAAGAAATTAGAAGTTTTCGTCATGATTATACAAATATATTAGTCAGCTTAAATGAATCGATAAAGAAAAGAGATATGGATGGGGTAGAGAGGATCTATAATGCCGTACTGAAAGAGTCTGATAAATCCTTTTACAATAGTCAATACGATATTGCTAAACTTGTTCATTTAAAAAACCTAGCAATGAAATCGGTTGTATCCGCAAAATTGATTGAAGCACAAAATAGAGGAATTGATGTATCTGTAGAAATAGCTGAACCTATCGGAACTCCTCAAATAGATTTAGTCGATTTTATTACGATACTATCTGTCTTTTTAGATAATGCCATAGAAGCTGCAGTTAACGCAGAATCTCCAAGAATTAGTTTTACTTATTTTCAAGAGAATGAAAATAAAATTTTAGTCATCTATAATACCACTGCTGACTATAAGATCCCTACTAAAAATATTTTCCAATATGGAGTCTCAACCAAAGGAGAAGGACGAGGTATCGGTCTTTCCAATGTCAAACAAATCCTTTCCAAATATCCTAAAGTCACTTTAGAAACAAAAAGTATAGATCATGAATTCACTCATGAATTAAAGATGCACGAAGGATAACTTTAAAACTAGAATAAATGGTCTGTTTTTTATAATTCCATTCATTATAAAAAACAGACCATTTATTAGATTGATCATTTCTTTTATTGAATTTGAAATATACTGTTGTATGTAAGAACTTAGAAAACTAAAACCGAGTTACAATTGTTTAGTGAACTCACCGACATTCTGTTTATGATTATAGTTAGGAGAACTAGCCCATGTTTAATAGATTAACAACCGCTGTCTTTCAATCTATTTTAAAAAGGAGAGATACGAAGATCTTCTTATCCTTTTGTCTATTACCTATTCTTGTTCCATTTTTGGCAGGAAATATGGAAGATATGAAAACCGACTATACGAATAGTTTTTTATCTTTCTTTGATATCACTCTTTTAACACAGTATCGTTTAACAATCCCAGTACTCATTTTTTCGATCCTGATTTCTTCCGTTTTTAGAGATGAAATTGATAGTAAGATCATGTTTTTATACAAAGATATTAAGCGTTCTAAAATATTTAATGCTAAAATAATCGGACTCGTATTGATTTATCTAATCTATTTATTTGGAACTTTTTTTGCAACTTTCATTACCTATTATGGCATTATGTTGCCTAGATTTGGAGTTAATTCTAACTTCTTACCTTCAAGCTCTATTTTAGTTGAGAAATCTATCTTGTCGATTCTTTCTGTGGTTTTACTTAATCTTATAACAACCGTCATGGTTGCGATGGTTTCCATTAAATCTAAGACCTTAGTGGCTGTTTTAGTAGGAATCTTCTTCACTTTATTCGCCTTCACAGCTCCCTTACTGATTGGAGTAAGGTATGTGATTCCAACCACTTATGCAAATGCTTTACAAGCAGGTAAGTTTGGTTTAACGCTGTTAATCATCATTGGCTTGTCTTGCATTTACTTCTTACCTAGCTATTTCTCAGCTAGAAAGAATTTTGAAAGAATAGAGTTTTAAAAAGAGCAAGCTGACTCATTTATTATTTATAAAAATTGAAAGGAAACTAGATATGCTAAAAATCGAAAGTATTTCAAAAAAATTTGTTGGGAATGACTTTTATTCACTCAAAGACGTCAATATGGAAATCAATAAGGGGGAGATTGTCGGTTTGATTGGTAGAAATGGGGCAGGTAAATCGACACTCATGAAGTTGATGGCAAAATCACTAAAACCAACTTCTGGACTTATTACCTATAATGGGATCGATATTCATAGTAAAGACAATGTATTAACAGACTTTGGTATTATGATTGATCCAGTATTCTACCCAGAAATGTCCGTTATTGATAACTTAAAATTTTATCTACGTTTACATGGGAAAGAGGAACTTTTTTCAAATATTGAACCAACTCTAAAATTGGTAGAACTATGGGAAGCTAGAAATAGAAAACCAAAAGGATTTTCTTTTGGTATGAAGCAAAGGACAGCCTTGGCAATTGCTTTGGTTGCCGAACCAGACTTCCTTATTCTAGATGAACCATTCGTTGGACTAGATCCGATTGGTGTTCAGAAATTAATTGATATTTTGAAACAGTGGTCTAATGAGAGACAAATTTCAATGCTTATTTCTAGCCACCAATTAGGAGAGCTAGAAGCCTTGTGTGAACGTTATGTCTATATTGAGGCAGGGCAGTTAGCAGACGCTTTTGACGGTGCAGCTTGTCCTAGTTTGCTTGTGTACTTGAAGGAAACTAAGAATCTTGAAGGGATTCAGTCTTTATTAAGTGATGACGTCATTCTAGAAGGCAATGTTTTAGATATTTCCACAAAGATAACCTCTGAAGAGATTAATGAGATTTTTAAAACTTTAGGAAATCATGCCTTGATTGAGAAGATAGAGGTGAAAGAGAACCACCTAAAAGAGATCTTTACGAAAGGACAGTAATATGAAACAAATCTTACCTGCCATTTTCACATCTGTCTGGAAGCGTAAAGAAAGCAAGATTTACCTGCTATTCGTTTTATTTCCAGTTATCTTTCTTCTAGCTTCCTTTTTTGGAAAATCTAATTTCATGCAAATTTCCGTAATAGGAGACAATAGAGTAAGTGGGATAGCCTTTCTAGATATGATGATCAGTTCAGCAGATTCATTTATCTTACCTACTCTTGCAATCTATTTCTTGACAATTTCTGTCTTTAGACGAGAGATAGATGATCATACCATGTTTCTTTATAGAGATTTAAGCCGTAAGAACATATTTTTTTCAAAATATCTTAGTTTACTCTCAATCTTGGTACTTTTTTATATTCTATTTACTTGTGTTTCTACTACAGTCTATTTTACCAGGGTCGTTCAGTTTCCTTTTGCCTCGAATACCTTTTTTGATAATGATTTATCTATTACTTTATCAACCCTAGAGGATATTTTTGGAATCTTTTTAAAAGATATTTTTTCAGTAACTGTCGCTTCTGTGTTATGCCTTTATTTAAAAATAGGCTCAACCATAGTGGTTGCAATTATTTTAACAATTGCAAGCATGATGACTTCAATGATTGGCGGAGGCATTGCAATGCTTTTCCCGAATGGATATAACAGATTGCTTAATGACGACATTTTGTCCACTCCACAAGCATTTTTGGGAGCCCTGGGCATTACCCTCGTCTATGGCTTTATTCTCCTAATCATTGGTTATAAAAAGTTTCAAAATTTAGAGTTTTGATGTGACAGGACTTGACCTGCTGCCTATAATCTAATGACGTATACCTTGTCTACAATGTACGATTGAAAGATACAGGTTTCTCTTTATCATTAAAAAAAGATTGGAACATAGCTCCAATCTTTTTTTCTTAACTCAACTCAGCCACAATGGCCTTGATTTGGTCTGCGGTGTGCACACCTGCTACTTGTTTGACAACTTGCCCATCTTTTTTAAAGAGTAGGGTTGGGATGGACATAATGCCGAAAGCACGAGCTGTATTTGGATTTTCGTCCACATCCATTTTCAGGATTTTTAATTCATCTTCTGAAAGTTCTTGGGATAATTTTTCTAGGATAGGGGCTTGCATGCGACATGGACCACACCAGGTCGCCCAAAAGTCTACCAAGACCAATCCTTCTTTTGTTTCTGCTTCAAATGTTGCGTCTGTAATTGCTTTTACCATTTTCTTTCTCCTTTAGTTTTTGTATTGATCGAGGTCTTGCTTCATCAAATAGAAGAAGACATCTCCGTAAGTTCCGTTGTAATCGAGTTCGTGCCCATTATAAGTCAATTTTTGAACTGGATAGTAATCCGCCACACCAATCAAGCAGGTCTGTTGAGAGCGTTCAAACTCTTCATAAGAATCAAAATGCATGACTCTTTCTTGTTTTGCACCATCTAGATATGTAATTTCAATCATATCAGTAACCTCTATTTCTTAAGATACACCCATTGTAACTCTGTTTATTACATCTGTCAAATGAAACGATTTACTTAGAATGATGAATCTTATTCGAAAAAAGACAATAAAAAAGAGGCTGGGCCAAAAGTCCTAGCCTCTCAATTGTCTTTGGATTGTCGAGCAAGACACAGTGGTTGAGTGGGCTCTACTACGCTGATTTCATCAGCTTTTACAGCCCTACTCAACTGTGCGGAGGTGGGACGACGAAATCGAATTCTAACGAATTACCGATTTCTGTCCAACTCTCTCCATTCTTGCTGGATAAAACGGTTCTAGACAAGGCACCGAGCCGAAGATAATATTGAAATTCTAGTAAAAAAAGAAAAGCTACTCTACAATAGAGTAACTTAACTTTTTTGTATTCAATCGAACACGGCCTAAGCACTTGGCAAAAAAGATAAAATTTCCTAGAAACTGAGGTTTCTTCGTCAATTTTCCTATTTTTGCTTTGTGCTTTTGACGGCCTTTGTATCTTGAATTAACGACGAAGGCCAAGAGAGTTGATCAACTCACGGTAACGGTTAACGTCGTTCTTACGAAGGTAAGCCAACAAGTTACGACGGCGACCGATTTTCTTCATCAAACCACGGTAAGTTGCGTGGTCTTTTTTGTGTTGTTTGATGTGGTCGTTCAAGTGGTTGATTTCCCAAGTAAGGACAGCAACTTGAACTTCTACTGAACCAGTGTCACCTTCGTGACGTGCGTATTGTGCAATGATTTCATTTTTTTTCTCTTTTGAGATTGCCATGATAAGCTCCTTTTCTTTATGCTCTATCCGAGTGGCAGGTTTGGCATATCCTGCTACCAAGAAAGAGTTAGTTGTCTATTCGACCTATCCATTCTATCAAGATTTCATCTTTCTGTCAAACACTTATGCTCCCTTCAAAAACAGAAATACGCTTCTTTGAATCATTTATTCTAGAAGCCCTTTAACAGAAAAAGACAAGAATCTTTTCAGATCATTGTCTTAGAATAGAGACAAATTTTTTTACATAAAAAAGTTAGATAATTACCCGAAAATGACTTTTATTTTTAGCCATTTAAGAAGATCAAAACTTTCCGCTGTGAGAAAAATGCCTGAAACATAATTGTTTCAGGCATTCGGAATTATTGAGACCTTAGGCTCAATAATTAGTCATGGAACTTTGATGAAGTTCGCTGACGTCTGTACTCACCTAAGGAAAATTTTTCAGAAGACTTTATCTTCAATCTGAGACAATTATCTTTTCAGATCATTGTCTTATTTATATTGTAGTTGTTAGTCAGCTTTCCGTTTACCACTTAACAGCATCGCTGCACCAACAAGAGCTAACAGAGCACTTACTCCGAACAAGCCATAAGAAGTGGCTTCACCAGTTGATGGAAGAATTTTTCTCTTTCCTTCTGTTGGTGTAGTTGGAGTTCCTGGTTTCTCCGATGTGCTTGGTGTGGTGGTCGATGGAGTCGTAGATGCTGGTGGAGGTGTAGTCGTAGACGGTGGCGGGGTTGTCGGTGGTGTATGACGGTTGGTTACCGTAAAACCATCGATAGTTGCTGTATACCCTGCTACTGGATCCTCTGTAATCGTGTAGACAATCTTCTTGCCTTCCTTGTATACTGGTAGATCCGTAAAGCTTGCCTGCCAATTGTCAGTAGCGGTGATTTCTTTTACGGCCACTTCTTGACCATCCGCAAGCAGACGAACTGTTACCTTATCTGGTCGAAGGCCATCTTTATTTTCCTTATCATCCCAGACTTTCTTGACAGCTACTTCTGTCACTTCTGGTGTACGGCTATTGGTAATATTCGTTCCTTCAACACTTGTTTCATACCCTGCAACAGGTTCTTCTGAAACTGTGTAGGCAATGAGATTACCAGCATCGTCAACAAGATCAAGATTGTCGAACTGATAGAGCCAATTGCCTTCCGCATCTGGTTTCACTTCTTTAGAAGCTACTTTTACACCGTTCGCTAAAAGATTGATGGTGATGGCTGATGGGCGTTTACCATCATGATTGTCATTGTCATTCCAGGTTTTCTGACCAGAAATGCTAGTTTTTTCTTTTTTGTTGATGACTTCACGCGAAATCGCAAGGTCATTTCCAAAATCTTCTTTGCTGATCTTAATTGGCTCTTCTGAGAGGACGTATCCTGTCGGAGCTTGAATCTCTTGAACAGTATAAGCTTGCTTGATCAAGCCAGCAACGGTTCCTGTACCCTTCTCATCTGTGGTAATGGTTCCGACTTGCTCACCAGTGTCATCTGCTGTCACAGTAAAGACAGCACCTGCAAGTGCTTGACCATTTTCTCCTTTTTTATGGATTGTGAAGGAATATTTCTCACCATTGAAGGCTCCTTCAAAGAATTGGTATAGAATATCTGCTTCTTTGTGTTGCTCTTTGACTTCTGTGGCAGTCATCGTCGCATTGTTTTTATATTCTGTATTGATGGCTGGGACCTTGTCCAAATAGACATCATAGCGAATGGTCATCCCTTGCTCAGGAGCTAGATCCCCGATATGAACAGTTAAAAAACGACCGTCCTCACTGACAACCGGAGAATAATGGCTGGTTACATTTGTGGTATCCCGCAAATGATAGGCACCATCTTCGTCACTGATCTTCCAAGTTCCTGTATGGATATTAACTGAATCTACCTTGATTTTACCATCTGTAAAGGCTAATTGGTCCTTAATATCAATATTATGGAGGGCAGTGTGACCTTGATTGATGTTCAAGGTATAAGTCAATTTCAATTTATCGCCTGAGTTTGTCCAGCCCCATTTGCTAAAGACCTCTGGAGTTGGAGGATACTCACCTGGATTGACTCCTTTATAATCAACCTTTCCACCTGAAATGACTGTTTTATCAACTGAAAGCGTAAAATCAAGTGTTGTATTTCCCTTAATCACGGAGTGGTCTACACGAGCAAAGAAACGCAACTTCCCTGTTACATTGGCCATTTTTTCAGGATAGTCTGTATAGGTCACCGTGATGACTTTTCGTTGATCATCTACTGTCGCAGTTGCAACTTTTTGGCCAGTTGGATCCAATAGGTCAATGGTATCTGTTTCAAAAACCTTAAAACCATCTCCAAGTTGGATGACTGTTTGATCGCCTGCTTTTACACGACCATTCGGTAAAACAAAGTTTGCTTCAACATTGAAACTTTCCCAAACACCGAGTGGTTCTGTTAAGTCACCGCCAGTCGCTTTAGAGATGTTCACAGAGCTTACAACATCATTGATCGTATCGGCATGTGCTTTAGTAACCCCATTGGGTTTAGCAAATCCTAAAGCTGCTAATAAAAACAAGGCAACTGTTGTCACAACAGCATAGAGCCACTTTTTCATAAACGATTTTTCTCCTTTTTACGTTTAGTAGATAAGTCCAGCCAGTAACGAAGATGATGCCCTATTACAGATTTTCACAAAACCTATCTTTTCTCATTATAGTTGATTTGCTTTGATAGTACAAGCAATTTTATATATTTTTTGTCTGTAACGTTCATTTTTTTGACACAAACAAAAAACTAGCTCCCTGTATCCTCAGTTTGCTAGCTTTCCCTTTGTTTATAATGGGATTCCAAAGACCTCTAAAAAAGCCAATTCAGAGGGCTGGAGCCTACGCCACTGCCCCAATTTGAGAGCGGGATCTAGACTCAATGGACCCATGGAAATCCGCTCGAGATCGGTGACTTCCTTGCCACAAGCTGCGACCATGCGCTTGACCTGATGGAATTTTCCTTCAGCGATGCGGATCTGAACCAAGCAACTATCGGCTTCTCGATCAACCTCCAGAATTTCCAAATCAGCTGGCAGGGTAGTGAAATCCTTCAATTCTATTCCTTCTTTGAAGCGGACGACATCTTCCTGGGTCATGATTCCAGCCACTTGAGCACGGTAGACCTTGTCCACATGCTTCTTGGGCGATAGCATGGCATGAGCCAGCTTACCATTATTGGTCAAGAGGAGTAAGCCATGAGTATCGATATCCAGCCGTCCGACAGGAAAGACTTCCTTGCGTCTCGCTGTATCATCTAGCAAATCTAAGACTGTTTGATGGTGGTCGTCTTCCGTTGCTGAAATGACCCCCTTGGGTTTATTGAGCAGATAGTAAACAAACTCTTCATGGAATAAACTTTCTCCCAGATAGCTCACTTGGTCTTTATCTGGATCAATGTGAACCTTGGCAGATGTCTCCACCTTCCCATTGACTTGAATTTTTTTCTGCTTGAGGACTTGCTTGACTTCTGTTCGGCTTCCCACTCCACAGTCCACTAAATATTTATCTAGACGCATGCTTATCTCCTTCATTCTTCTTATCATTATACCATGAACTGGCCTAAGATTCTTTCCTTTCCTAGTTTACAGCCCGTCTAGTCCATCAGCACCCCTCAATCAATTGGGAAACTTTCATTCTAGAAGGAATTATGATATGATGGTTTCTAGAAAAAAGGAGTGAATGAGAACATGTCTGCAATTGAAACCATTACAAAAGCTGCCCATCTAATTGATATGAATGATATTATCCGCGAAGGCCATCCGACTTTAAGAGCTATCGCAGAAGAGGTCACTTTCCCACTGTCAGATCAAGAGATCATTCTTGGGGAAAAAATGATGCAGTTCTTACACCATTCACAGGATCCTGTCATGGCGGAAAAATTGGGTCTTCGAGGAGGAGTTGGACTCGCTGCCCCTCAATTAGACATTTCTAAACGCATCATTGCTGTCCTCGTCCCAAACCCAGAGGATGAAGAAGGAAATCCTCCAAAAGAAGCATACTCCATCCAAGAAGTCATGTACAATCCTAAAATTGTCTCCCACTCAGTCCAAGATGCGGCTCTCGGAGACGGAGAAGGTTGTCTCTCTGTAGACCGTAATGTTCCCGGTTATGTGGTCCGCCACGCGCGCGTGACGGTGGACTACTTTGACAAAACAGGAGAAAAACACCGCATCAAACTCAAAGGCTACAACTCCATCGTCGTTCAACATGAGATTGACCACATCAATGGGGTCATGTTCTACGATCGGATTAATCCAAAAGATCCTTTTGCTGTTAAAGAGGGTATGCTCATTTTAGAATAAAAAAAAGACCGATGGGTCTTTTTTTATTAGGGTGTGACAGAAAAAGTTGTTGGAATCTCAATCCCATTTTGTAAGAGGGCATCATGATAGAGTTTATAATAAAGATGGTAAATGGCCACTTGGCTCCCCGACTGGACCATCATAGCGACGCGGAAGGAATAGCGACCCGTTCCCTTTTCGATTTGAGGTCCTAAAATCGTTGGACCATCTAAGATTTCTGGATGTTTCTGTGCCTGTTCATCGTTGACTTGCTGGAATATTTGATAAATCTTATCGAGATCAGTTTGAGCAGAAATCGGCATATCAATTAAGACGCGCTGGTTGCCCCGAGAGAGATTGCTGACAACCATAATATTGCGATTGGGGATAAAATGCAAGGTCCCATCTGCATCTCTCACCTGGGTTGTCCGAATGCCGACACTCGACACTGTCCCAGCGATGGTAATCGGACCATTCGTCACTCGAACAGTATCTCCAACATCCAATTGGCGCTCAAGGAGAATAAAGAAACCATTGACCAAATCCGATAAGAAGCCTTGAGCTCCCATCCCAATGGCAACTCCTGCAATTCCCGCTCCAGCTAAGAGACTAGAAACAGGTAAGCCGAGGATGGAAAGAATCCAGTAAATGAGGATGAAATAAAGGCAGTAAGTTAACAGACTTTCTACCAAACGCAAAATCGTTTTCTTCCGAGCGTCATCTTGTCCTACATAGTTCAAAGATGGTTTTAAAATCCGTTTCACCAAGCTACGAAGTAGTTTTTTTGCAAGTAAAAATAAGATAAATAAAATAGCTAAGGAAATCAATTTCGAAACCAATTCATCCATGATTTTGGTCCAATCAAACTGACTGACATAGCGAGAAAAAATATTCTTCATACCTTCTATCAATCTCCTTCTCTCTTTTTCTAATGGTTTGATTATATCAGATTTTAGGCTATAGAACCAGCACCCTTATTTAAATAACCATTGATTTTGCGCCCTTTCTATCGTATAATGGACGATAAACTTTCGAAAAAGGAGGTCCTTATGGTTAAACGGCTCATTCAAACTTGGAACAAAACCAACCTTATGAAGCGGATTGCAATTGGAATCTTCGTTGGAGCTCTCTTAGCTTTGCTTCTTCCTCAAGCATCTGCAATTGGTCTATTAGGGGAAATCTTTGTAGGTGGCTTGCGGGCAATTGCTCCTCTTTTAGTTTTCGCCCTTGTCGCTAACGCCCTCTCCCAACACCAAAAGGGAACCCAAACCAATATGAAATCAGTCATTGTCCTCTACCTCCTGGGAACTTTTGCGGCAGCCTTGGTAGCGGTCCTGGTTAACTATCTCTTCCCTATTACCATTTCTTTAACGGGAACTAGTGCTGAAGGAACTTCTCCCGATGGACTAGGGGAAGTCATCAGTAACTTTCTCTTAAAAATTGTAGACAATCCCCTCAACGCCCTTATTCAGGCCAATTATATCGGGATTTTATCCTGGGCCGTAGTCTTTGGTGTTGCTATGAGAGAAGCTAGCGAGCACAGCAAGGATCTCCTGCAAACCCTAGCAGATATTACTTCCAAGATCGTCGAATGGATTATTAACCTAGCTCCATTTGGAATTCTAGGCTTGGTCTATACGACGATTGCTGGACAAGGCTTTGATGGACTCAAGAGCTATGGGCTCCTCTTACTTCTCTTAGTTGGCACCATGTCCTTCGTTGCTCTCGTCATCAACCCGATTTTTGTCTACATCATGATTCGCAAAAATCCTTATCCACTAGTCTTTAAATGTCTACGAGTGAGTGGATTAACTGCCTTCTTTACTAGAAGTTCCGCTGCTAACATCCCTGTCAACATGAAACTTTGTAAGGAACTAGGTCTCAATCCCGATACTTACTCAGTTTCTATCCCTCTGGGATCTACTATTAATATGGCCGGAGCTACCGTCACTATTAACACCTTGACCCTAGCTGCTGTCAATACCTTAGGCATTCAGGTCGACTTTGGGACTGCCCTGGTCCTCAGTATCGTTGCAGCCGTCTCAGCCTGTGGGGCTTCTGGAGTAGCTGGTGGTTCCCTCCTCTTGATTCCTGTCGCCTGCAGCCTCTTTGGTATCGACAATGATATTGCTATGCAAGTAGTCAGCGTGGGCTTCATTATTGGTGTCATCCAAGATTCTTGTGAAACAGCCCTCAACTCATCAACAGACGTCCTCTTTACAGCTATTTCTGAAATGAAAGATTGGCCCAAAGAAAAACGCTATTAATTCAGAAAAACCAGATCACACGATCTGGTCTTTTTCTTTTTTCATAAAGTAGCTTTTGCTTTCCCTAAACATCGGAGGCGAAAGAGCGAATAAAGCAATTAGATGATATTTACGTTTTCAGAAGTTTCCATGAAAATTCCCCAGCAATCCCCAACTAGTCACTCAAAGAGAAACGGTTGGTCATCAAGTTGCTTGCATCTAATAAGACCTTATCCAACAAGCGATCCGTCGCTTCTTGAATCTGATCACTCATGGCTTGATTTTCTTTTTCAAAGTCAACGATATCCCCTGTTGCCAAGGCTTGATCCACTCGTCCAATCCGGGCATGTCCAAGGGCCATAGTGCTTTCTTGGTAATCTTCTAAATCTCCAACATGATGACTATAGTGGGCATCTGCTAAACCAGCAATAATCCGATTGGTCCAATAGAAGGAATCCGTTGTCACTTTTTCTGTCGTGTTAGCAAAATAATCCGGTGTCGTATCTACCTGTGTAAAGAAAGGAACGGCCGTATTGAAAGGCATAGATCCATAGCAAAGCCATTGAATGCCGGTTGTTTCTTGTGGACGATTTGGCCGCAATTGGAGAATCGCAGTCTGGCTAGTCCGGTTGATGCCAATGGTACGGAAGGTCCGACGACTATGAGTATCCCCTTCTGAACCATAGGGGTCATAAACTGAATCCTGATAGTGACTGCTAAGGACATATTTGACATCTTCAATCGTAATCTTGCGATAAGGTTTTTGACACCAAGGAAGGAAGAAGGAACGAGGATCTTGCTCTACTTCTGGGTTGAGGAAACGTTGAATATCCCAAGCACGTGGTGTGTTGTAATGACGGTCCTTGTCTCGTTGGCTACCAAAAGCATAACGAGGGTTAAAGGACGAACCATCGAAATCCAAGGCCAAGTGGTGACGTTCCACGAAATCTTTCAAGTCTGGATCACATAAAAACTCTTCCGGACGATCAAACTCAAAGCGATCACTTCCCAATTGATTGGGATTGGTCACATAGGCATCGTCAGGTACACGGCGGGCCATCCAGTGATGACCTCCGATGGTTTCCAACCACCAGATTTCATTGACATCGCTGATAGCCACTCCATTAGACTCATAAGTCCCGTATTCCTCTAGGAGTTTCCCCAAGCGTAGTACGCCCTCACGAGCAGTCTGGACATAAGGAAGAACTAAAGTCAACATGTCTTCCTCTCCAATGCCACTTTCCACCAGAGGGTCCGCCCCCAGGACTCGGCTATTGGTCGTAATGGTCTCTGTCTCACTCATGGCTACATTGTAACGATTGATCCCTGCTTCTCCCCAGATACCATCTTTTGGAATGGCATCCGGAACTGCTGTGTAACGAACAGGATTGTCGGGCAGGTCTATCTCAAAACGAGATAAGACTGACCGATAATGACGGGGTTGATCCTCTGGTTGAACGACGATAAATTTCTTAGGGGTAAACACTCCATTTTGAGAGTCTTCCGTGCGAGCTACAATTGTTGAACCATCATAACTGGCATCTTTTCCGACTAGAATGGTGGTGCAAGAATCTGACGAACGATTAGGGGTCATAAGCTTTCCTACTTTCCGTTTAAACTGACTGTATTATAGCAAAAAGCGTGCCTGATGGAAAGGCACGACTGACTCTTTGCTTATTTAAAAGTAACAATTGTTGCTCCGCTTCCTCCTGCATTTTGAGGAGCGTATTCAAAACTTTTCACATGCTTATTGCGACGAAGGTACTTGGTGACCCCTTCCCGGATGACCCCCGTTCCAATTCCGTGGATGATATCGACTTGGGCCATATTGTTGAGAAGGGCTTGGTCGATAAAGCTGTCTAATTCTTCCATAGCTTCCTCATATCGTTTGCCACGAAGGTCCAAGCGAGCCCGAGGCCCATTCGTGTTTGAACGTTTGACCACGTGGACCTGACGTTTTTTCGGTTGAAAAACGTCCTTTTCAGCTTTCAGGAGATTAAATTCTTTTTCTTCCAAGATCATTTTTATTAGTCCCACTTGGGCTTCCCAACGACCATCCTTGAGCTGCTTGGTAAGACTTCCTCTTTGCCCATAGCTGATCACCAAGATCTCATCTCCTACTTTTGGAGCACGGGCTTTTTTAGCCTGTTTCAAGACCTTGTTTTTCGATAGGTCGACCGTTTCTGGAGCCAATTTCTTCAACTGAGACTTGGCTTCAATAATTTCATGGGGCTTCAGTTGCGATTTGGCATGGAGACCTTGTAAGATCTGGTCGCTTTCTGCTAGAGCCAAATCTACAATTTCTTGCGCTTCTTTACGAGCCTTGTTGAGCTCTGTCTCCCGCTCTCGGGTCAATTCATTGTACAATTTCTTGAGGACGCGGTTGAATTTCAGATTTTCCTGTTCGACATCTCGAATGGACTCGAGGCGTTTGCGACTTTCCAAGGTCTGTGCTTCCAATTTTTCAATGATACGGTTGACATCCCGATCCTGATTGGTCATTCCTTGCGCGTGATTCACGATCACTTCTGACAAGCCTAGGCGACGCGCGATTTCAAAGGCATTGGAGCGCCCCGGAACCCCCTGCATAAAGCGATAAGTTGGTCGTAAGGTATCAGTATCAAATTCCATGCTGGCATTCTGGACACCAAGGGTCTCAATCCCATAGGCCTTGAGCTCTGGATAGTGAGTGGTTGCCATGGTCTTGATCCCTCGCAACCGGAGATCTTCTAGAATAGCGATAGCTAGCGAGGCCCCTTCCTGAGGATCCGTTCCGGCCCCCAACTCATCTAGCAAGACCAAGGATTCCTCATCGACCTGCTCTAAAATAGAAACAATATTGGTCATGTGACTGGAGAAGGTGGAAAGGCTTTGCTCGATCGATTGCTCATCCCCAATATCTGAGAAGATTTCTGTAAAGACAGCCACCTTGCTCCCAGACTCCGCTAGGATAGGCAGCCCTGACTGGGCCATTAATTGGGCTAGTCCCAAGGTTTTCAGCATGATGGTCTTCCCACCCGTATTAGGTCCTGTAATCACAATCTCTGTGAGGTCTTTTCCGAAGTGGACATCATTGGGAACAGCCTTCTCAATCAAGGGATGGCGAACCTGCAAGAGCTGAATTTCACCTTGATCTGACAAGGCTGGAATGGTCCCTTTTCGATCCTGTAAAAAGCGATGTTTGGCACGAACGAGGTCAATATGACCAATTAGCCAAGCATTGTTCCGGATTTCCCCCGCATGAGGACGAAGAAGGTTTGAAATTTCTTCCAATATCCGAAGCATCTCAAAGCGTTCATCCGCACGATGGTTAGCAATCTCTTCATTGAGATTGACGACCGCTCGAGGTTCGATATAGACGGTATTTCCACTAGCTGAAATATCATGCACCACACCGGCAATCCGATTACGGTAAGTGTTTTTAACCGGCAAGACATTTCGCCCATTTCTGCTAGCAATGATCTGATCAGCCAGCATTTCTGACTTGGTCTTCAGCAATTCTTGGAGAATGTCTCTTACTTGGTGTTCATTCTCTTGAATACGCCGACGAATTTTGGCCAAGGTTTCACTGGCAAAGTTTTCAATAAATCCAGCCTCATTAATGGCATGTAGACTTCCCTGCAACTGTGGAAGATCGACTAGATTTTCAAAAATTCGATCCAGTTTTTCCAAGCGGACATTTTCTAATTCATCATAAAAATTTCGCAATTCATGGGTCACGCGCAAGACTTTCTTCACCGCTAATAATTCATCAATATTGAGCGATGTTTCTAGTTCTAAACGTTTGGTCACTGGACGAATTTCTTGGATGGTGGGCACGCTAAAGTGCGGATGCTCCACAAATATCTGAGCCATATCCGCCATCTCAAGAAAGGCGGTTTCAATTGCTTCTTTTTTTGCAAGCGGGGCTAATTCCTGCAACTCTACTTCACCCTGCTCCGTTTGCAAATAGGGCTCTACTAAGTTTTTGACTTTTTGAAACTCTAAAGTTTCGAGAATTTTTTGATTCATGTTTCTCCACAACAGAAAAGGAGGCTGATTTTGGTCTGAGCCTCCCCTTCCTTTCTATAATATCTCTCATGAACTTTACACATGATGAGAAGTGATTACGCACCTAAGATTTTTACAACCCAAAGTTGTTTCAAGAGGCCTGCTGTAAGGGGACTATACTGCACCATAAATCGAATGAGGAAACTTCCATGGAGTCGATCTTGAATGGCTGCCATGGGGATTGTTGATAGAATTGTGAATCCCATTTGCAGAACAAAGTAGGTCACCAGGACAGCTAAAACACCACTGGCGATCTGAAACGGAAACTCCTCCCATTTTTCAGGCGTTGGAATCAAGGGAATAAAGAGTCCAATCACTCGACCAATCGCATAGACCAAAACAAACAAGATGAAATAAGCCAAACCAGCGTAAAAAACTTTGTCTAAGTGAAAGAGTTGGTCTGCACCATAAAAATAGGATTTTGAAGCTTGTGTTGCACTCGAAAATGGAATCCATAGACTAATGGTTTTTGCCAAGGACTGATAGCCTGAGCCTGCGACCAACATGGCCACCATCATGGTTAAAAAATAATATCCTTGAAGCAAAAATCCTCGTGAATACCCAATATAAAAACTCCAAGCTAGGATGAATAAAATCAGGATTGAAAACATGCAACTCCCCTTAATTAGATGATCTACCGACCAGGCCATCTAGGGCCTTGCGACGAAAATCTTCCAATTCTTTTTCCTTATCGTCAAACTCAATCTCACGACTTAATTGTGTTGATAAACTATTGATTGCTAATAAAATGGCCAGAGTCTCATCATCAGCAGCTGGCATTTGTTCTTTAATCGCTTCATATTTTTCCTTCGCGACCCGTTCAACTTCTTCCATGAAGAGATTATCATGATTGGTTGTGAGAGTCAGCGATTTATTACCGAAAGTAAATTTGTATCTATTTAAGCTGGACATAAAAAATCACCTCACGATATTATATCAAAATCTAGCCCGCTTGTCAGTAGGAAAATCCCCTTCCCATAGGAAATACTGGAGGTACTAGGGCCACGGTTTAACTTTTTTCGACCCAAGCGTGATACAATAGAGAAAGTAGGAAAGGACGTGTAAAATGACTATCTATGATTTCACTGTAATCGCCCAAGATGGGAGCCCCTTCTCCCTAGAAGCTTATCGAGGCCAAGTACTCCTCATCGTCAATACAGCAACAAGTTGTGGCCTGACCCCTCAATACCAGGGATTGCAAGAGCTCTATGAGCGCTACCATGACCAAGGTTTTGAAATCCTGGACTTTCCATGCAATCAGTTTATGGGCCAAGCGCCGGGGAGCGCAGAAGAAATTAATCAATTTTGTAGCCTCCATTATCAAACCAGCTTCCCTCGCTTCGCCAAAATAAAAGTCAATGGGAAAGAAGCCAGCCCCCTCTACCAATGGTTAAAAGAACAGGCTAGCGGTCCCTTGGGTTCCCGCATTGAATGGAATTTCGCCAAATTCTTGATTAATCGCCAAGGCCAGGTCGTCCACCGCTTCTCTTCAAAAACCGATCCTCAAGCAATTGAAGCAAGCCTAAAAGAAGTTCTTTCAGACTAAACTCAGCTGGTCTTTTTCTGGCCTTTCATCTAGCTTTTATGATACAATAAGGACTATGGAAACAATTACATTGTCCCCTCAAAATGAGGATATCCAAGCATTTGTTGGTCAGTACCAAGACCATCTGGCACCTTCAAAAAATCCATATATCCGTTATTTTTTTAAGGCACCTGGTGCAACAATTTCGATTTACACATCAGGAAAAGTTGTCCTACAAGGTAGTCAGGCGACGCGCTATGCAGAGTTCTTCGGTTACCAACAAGATCCGATAGACCAAGCACAGGCCGGACAAGACTTCCCCTTAATCGGAACAGACGAAGTCGGAAACGGCTCTTACTTTGGAGGGCTTGCTGTAGTGGCTTCACTGGTCAGCCCGGACCAACATGCCCGCTTAAAAAGTCTAGGAGTTGGGGACTCTAAGACCCTGGATGATCGAAAAATTCGAGCTCTCGCACCGATTCTCAAAAAAGAAATCCCACATCAGGCCTTACTGCTGACACCTAAAAAATACAATCAGGTCATCGCCTCTGGCTACAATGCGGTTTCTGTCAAGGTCGCTCTCCACAATCAGGCTATTTTTTTGCTCTTGCAACAAGGGGCAAAAGCTCAAAAAATTGTGGTCGATGCCTTTACGACCAAGAAAAACTATGATCGCTATGTTCAGGCAGAAGCGAATCAGGTCCCACAAGTCGTCACCCTAGAAGAGAAGGCCGAAGGAAAATACCTGGCGGTCGCTGTGAGTTCCATTATTGCTCGTGACCTCTTCCTCCAAAATCTGGAAGACTTGAGTCAAGAACTAGGCTATACCCTTCCTAGTGGGGCTGGTACTCCCTCAGATAAGGTTGCTGCTCAACTATTACAGGCCTATGGCATTCAAGCCCTTGACTACAGTGCCAAACTTCACTTTAAAAATACAGAAAAAGCAAAAAAATTGATAGAAAGATAAGTCATGAAACGTTCAAAAAAATCAAATAATCCAGTCCGTTCTTTCCTGAAAGAATGGGCGCTCTTTGGCCTCATTATTGGAGCCATTATTCTCTCGCGTATTTATCTGTGGACTCCCGTACGTGTCGATGGCCATTCTATGGATCCAACCTTGGCAGACAGTGAATACCTTCTTGTTATCAATAAACTACCTATCGACCGTTTTGATATCGTAGTCGCTAGTGAAACAGAAAATGGAAAAACCAAAGAAATCGTTAAACGAGTCATTGGACTCCCTGGCGAAACAATTGAGTACAAAAACGATGTCCTCTATATCAACGGCAAAGAAACTGACGAGCCCTACTTGAAAGAATACATTCAAAAATTCAAAGAGGATAAATTACAGTCAACCTATTCTGGAAAAGGGTTCGAAGAAAATGGAGAGCTCTTCCGCCAAATGGCACAGATAGCCGAAGCTTTCACCGTTGATAAAGACGGAAGTGCGACCTTCACGAAAAAGCTCTTGGATGACGAGTATCTACTCCTTGGTGATGATCGCATCGTTTCAAAAGATAGCCGACAGGTTGGGGCTTTCAAGAAGGATCAAATCAAAGGAGAAGCCGTTCTTCGCCTCTGGCCACTCCTTCCATTCCAGACTTATTAACCCATGATGAGAGTGGGACAGAAATCGGTCATTCGTTAGAATTCGATTTCGTCGTCCCACCTCCGCACAGTTGAGTAGGGCTGTAAAAGCTGATGAAATCAGCGTAGTAGAGCCCAATCAACCACTGCGTCTTGCTCGACAATCCAAAGACAATTGAGAGGCTAGGATTTTGTCCCAGCCTCTTTCAATATCTTTTTGAGAGATAACCTCTCTCTGATTACTACTTAAAAGGAAACTCTGCATGGAATACTATTTCTCAGGAACCATTGAGCGGGTCATTTTTGAAAATCAAAGTAGTTTTTTCCGTATCTTATTGTTGGATATCAATGATACAGATGCAGAGGACTATGATGACTTTGAAATTATCGTCACTGGAACAATGGCGGATATCGTCGAAGGAGAAGATTATACCTTCTGGGGAGAACTGGTCCATCATCCGAAATATGGCCAACAGTTGCAAATGACTCGCTATGAACGAGCCAAACCCACTAGCAAAGGCTTGGTTAAATACTTTTCTAGTGACCATTTTAAAGGAATTGGACTCAAAACCGCCCAAAAGATCGTGGATCTCTATGGTGAGGATACCATTGATAAAATCCTTCAAGCACCTGAAAAGCTGGCCTCTATCTCCGGACTTTCTAAAAAGAATCGCGAGGCCTTTGTCGAAAAACTACAGCTCAATTATGGTACGGAACGGGTCCTCGCCCAACTTGCTAACTATGGCATCCCCAATAAACTAGCCTTCCAAATCCAAGATTTCTACAAGGAAGAAACCTTGCAAATCGTCGAATCGGCTCCCTATCAACTGGTCGAAGATATTCAAGGAATGGGCTTTAAGATTGCCGATCAACTAGCAGAAGAATTAGGGATTGCCAGTGATGCACCTGAACGTTTCCGAGCTGGGCTTGTCCATAGTCTTTTGACCCTCTCATTAGAAACAGGGGACACCTACGTTGAAGCCAAAGAATTGCTCCAGGCCACCATCCAACTCTTAGAAGCATCCCGGCCCGTCGAGCTAGATCCAGCCAGCATTGCCCAAGAATTGGCCGGCCTCATCGAAGAAGACAAGGTGCAAAACATTGACACTAAGATTTTCAACAACAGCCTCTTCTTTGCAGAAGAAGGGATCCGAAGCCATATCGGTCGCCTACTAGAAAAAGGAAAGCAAGAATCTTTCGAGCTAGAAAAAATCGAGGAAACAATCAAACAGATTGAAAAAGAGCTTGCTATCCACTACGATCCCATACAACGGAAGGCCATCCAAGAAGCGATCCAGCAGAAAGTCTTTGTACTAACAGGTGGACCAGGAACAGGAAAGACAACCGTTATCAATGGGATTATCGGAACCTACGCTCGCCTGCACCAATTGGACCTTCGGAAGAAATCTCAATTACCAATTCTCTTAGCGGCTCCAACCGGTCGAGCAGCCCGCCGGATGAGTGAACTAACTGCTCTTCCTAGTGCAACCATCCATCGCCATTTGGGAATGACGGGAGACGACGACACGAGTCACTTGGACGATTATTTAGATGCTGACTTCATCATTGTCGATGAATTTTCTATGGTGGATACTTGGTTAGCCAATCAGCTTCTCAGCAATATCTCCTCCAATACTAAACTCTTAATTGTTGGTGATGCCGATCAACTTCCTTCTGTGAGTCCTGGACAAGTCTTGTCCGATCTCTTACAGATCCCAAGCATCCCTCAAGTCAAATTGGAACACATCTTCCGTCAAAGCGAGGATTCAACCATCGTCACTTTGGCCAGCCAGATTCGAAAAGGTCACCTGCCTCCTGACTTCACGGAGAAAAAGCCGGATCGTTCCTACTTTGAAGCGCCGAGCGAGCTCGTCGCCCCCATGATTGAAAAAATCACCAGCGCTGCCCTTCGCAACGGCATCCCGGCCCGGGACATCCAAGTCCTTGCTCCTATGTATCGCGGTTCTGCAGGTATTGATCAAATAAACAGCCTCATGCAAGAGCTTCTCAATCCATTAGAAACAGATGCTCTATTCTTTCAAGCGCTGGATTGCCAGTATCGAAATGGTGACAAGGTCATCCACTTAGTCAACGATGCTGAGAGCAATGTTTTTAACGGAGATATTGGTTACATCACCGACCTCTTACCGGCTAAATATACCGAATCCAAGCAAGATGAACTCACCATTCAATTCGACGGCAATGAATTGGTCTACCCACGCAATGAATGGTACAAGATTCGCCTGGCCTATGCCATGAGCATCCACAAGTCTCAGGGGAGCGAATTCCCTGTGGTCATTCTTCCCTTGACCAATCAGAGTCGACGGATGCTTCAACGCAATCTGATCTACACGGCCATTACTCGTTCCAAGAGCAAGCTCATCCTCCTGGGAGAATACACTGCATTTCACTTTGCGACACAGAATACTGGTACTGCTCGCAAAACCTATCTGATTGAACGCTTTTCTGATGTGCCTCCTCAGCGTACAGACTCTTCCTCACAGAGCCCTGTCCATCTGGAAGAGCCCGCTAAAAAAACAGAGCCCCAGAGCAAGCTCGTCTCAGTTGAAAACCACTCTGACTCATCTGATTCCCAACTTTCTCAACAAGGCTACCGATTAACAGAAGACAATTACTTAAGCATTGATCCCATGATCGGACTCACAGAGGAAGAGATTCAACATTTCTTCAAAAACTAGTTAAAAATTCCCCGTAGGGCAAGTATACCTACGGGGTTTCTTCTATTAAAGATCCTTCATACGATTCCTGAGACTCAGAAGAAAAATTAGTGAGGGTCAATCCTAAGAGGCGAATACCTGATGGGTTGGCCTCCAGACTCTGATAGAGCTCCTGGGCCACTCTTTGAATGACTTCTGGATCTCTGGTTGCTTCTTCTAAACTTCGTCTTTTAGTCAAGGTTGAAAAATCTGCATAACGAATCTTGAGAACCAAGGTCTTACCAATTTTCTGATGCTTGGTCAAACTGTTCGCCACCTTTTCAGATAGGTTTGCTAGTTCTTTTAGCACATCATCTTCTGCCACCAGCAATTTTCGATAGGTGCGTTCTTTTCCAATAGACTTGCGAATGCGATTGCTCTTGACAGGACTGTTATGGATCCCCCTGGCCTTTCGATAGAGGTCAAAACCAAAGCGACCAAAGTGATCGATTAGAGTCATTTCTGGAACTTCTAAGAGATCTGCTCCCGTATAAATTCCCAAATCATGTAGTCGCTCTACCGTCCTTTTCCCCACGCCATGAAACTTAGCTACGTCCAGCTGACTCAAAAACTCTTGAGCCTGCTCGGGTAAGATGACAGTCAGGCCCCGAGGCTTCTGGTAATCACTGGCGATTTTTGCTAGAAACTTATTGTAGGAAACTCCAGCAGAAGCGGTTAAGTGCAATTCGTTCCAAATGTCATGCTGAATCAAGCGGGCTATTTTGACAGCAGAATGAATACCAAGCTTATTATTGGTCACATCCAAATAGGCTTCGTCGATGCTCATGGGCTCAATTAGATCAGTATAGCGTTTGAAAATTTCTCTGACTTGGAGACCAACTGCTTGATACTTCTCGTAGTTGCCAGGGATGAAAACGGCCTGAGGACACCGTTCATAGGCTTCTTTGGAACTCATCGCCGAATGGACGCCATATTTTCTAGCCTCATAATTGCAGGTCGATACCACGCCTCGTCCGCCAGACAAACGGGGATCATGTCCGATGATGACCGGCTTTCCCTTTAATTGGGGATTGTCGCGTTCTTCAACGGACGCAAAAAAGGCATCCATATCCATATGAATAATCTTACGGCTCGTATCATTTACTAAAGGAAATATGAGCATAGGCAACCTCCTTTTTCATTATATCTCTATTAACGATTTTTTCCTACTAATTCCCACTTTTCTCAAGGCAAAAATATAATACAGTTTATTCAAAACTCCTGCTCTGTATTATAAAAGAATACATTATCTTTTTGTTATTCCCTTTGTGAAACCGATTTCTATGTGGTATACTACTATTGTAAGTGCAACAGATTTGTTGCTAGAAAGATATAAGAGGATTTAAACATGGTTGTTAAAACAGTTGTTGAAGCACAAGACATTTTTGACAAAGCCTGGGAAGGCTTCCAAGGGGAAGACTGGAAAGAAAGAGCCAGCGTCTCACGCTTTGTACAAGCTAACTACACTCCTTATGATGGAGATGAAAGCTTCCTAGCTGGACCAACTGAACGTTCTCTTCACATCAAGAAGATTGTTGAAGAAACAAAAGCGCACTACGAAGAAACTCGTTTCCCATACGATACTCGTCCAACATCTATCGCTGATATTGCAGCTGGATACATCGACAAAGAAAACGAACTCATCTTCGGTATCCAAAACGATGAGTTGTTCAAATTGAACTTCATGCCTCGTGGTGGTATCCGTATGGCGGAAACTACTTTGAAAGAAAATGGATATGAGCCAGATCCAGCTGTGCATGAAATCTTCACTAAATATGTAACAACAGTTAACGACGGTATCTTCCGTGCTTATACTACAAACATCCGTCGTGCACGTCACGCTCACACTGTAACTGGTCTTCCAGATGCATACTCACGTGGACGTATCATCGGGGTTTATGCTCGTTTGGCCCTTTATGGAGCTGACTACTTGATGGCTGAAAAAGCAAACGACTGGAACGCGATTACTGAAATCGATGAAGAAACAATCCGTCTTCGTGAAGAAGTAAACCTTCAATACCAAGCACTTCAAGAAGTTGTTAAATTGGGTGACCTTTATGGTGTAGACGTACGTCGTCCTGCCTTCGATACAAAAGAAGCAATCCAATGGACAAACATCGCCTTCATGGCTGTCTGCCGTGTGATCAACGGTGCTGCTACTTCTCTTGGACGTGTGCCAATCGTTTTGGATATCTACGCTGAACGTGACTTGGCTCGTGGTACTTACACTGAATCTGAAATCCAAGAATTCGTTGACGATTTCGTTATGAAATTGCGTACTGTTAAATTTGCTCGTACAAAAGCTTACGACCAATTGTACTCAGGTGACCCAACCTTCATCACAACTTCTATGGCTGGTATGGGTAACGACGGACGTCACCGTGTTACTAAGATGGACTACCGTTTCTTGAACACTTTGGACAACATCGGTAACTCTCCAGAACCAAACTTGACAGTTCTTTGGACTGACAAATTGCCATATAGCTTCCGTCGCTACTGTATGCACATGAGCCACAAACACTCTTCTATCCAATACGAAGGTGTAACAACAATGGCCAAAGACGGATACGGTGAAATGAGCTGTATCTCATGTTGTGTATCTCCACTTGACCCAGAAAACGAAGAACAACGTCACAACATCCAGTACTTCGGTGCTCGTGTAAACGTGCTTAAAGCTCTTCTTACTGGTTTGAACGGTGGTTACGACGATGTTCATAAAGACTACAAAGTATTTGACATCGAACCAATCCGCGACGAAGTTCTTGAATTCGAATCAGTTAAAGCAAACTTCGAAAAATCACTTGACTGGTTGACTGACACTTATGTAGATGCTTTGAACATCATCCACTACATGACTGATAAGTACAACTATGAAGCAGTTCAAATGGCCTTCTTGCCAACTCACCAACGCGCTAACATGGGATTCGGTATCTGTGGATTTGCTAACACTGTTGATACATTGTCAGCTATCAAGTACGCTACAGTTAAACCAATCCGTGACGAAAATGGCTACATCTACGATTACGAAACAATCGGTGAATACCCACGTTGGGGTGAAGATGACCCACGTTCTAACGAATTGGCAGAATGGTTGATCGAAGCTTACACTACTCGTCTTCGCAGCCACAAACTTTACAAGAACGCTGAAGCGACAGTTTCACTTCTTACTATCACTTCTAACGTTGCTTACTCTAAACAAACTGGTAACTCTCCAGTCCACAAAGGGGTATACCTCAACGAAGATGGTTCTGTGAACTTGTCTAAATTGGAATTCTTCTCGCCAGGTGCTAACCCATCTAACAAAGCGAAAGGTGGATGGTTGCAAAACTTAAACTCACTTGCTAGCCTTGACTTTGGTTATGCAGCTGACGGTATCTCATTGACAACTCAAGTATCACCTCGTGCTCTTGGTAAAACTCGTGACGAACAAGTTGATAACTTAGTAACAATCCTTGATGGTTACTTTGAAAACGGTGGACAACACGTTAACTTGAACGTTATGGACTTGAACGATGTTTACGAAAAAATCATGAGCGGTGAAGATGTTATCGTACGTATCTCTGGATACTGTGTAAACACCAAATACCTCACTCCAGAACAAAAAACTGAATTGACACAACGTGTCTTCCACGAAGTTCTTTCAATGGATGATGCATTGAGCTAAGATTCAAATAGATCTTTCAAACCAGTCGGAAACGGCTGGTTTTTTCTTGTCCTATCTTGACTAAATCTGTGGCAACTCTAGTACAAATCAGCGAATTTTTGATATAATGGAAGCAATCTATTAACAGAACAGGAAGAACAATGGAAGCGTCTAAAGATATGGACCGCGTGATTGATGTCCTCATGTTGGCAGGAACCCTCCTTTTAGAGAGTGGTTCTGAAATCCATCGGGTGGAGGATACCATGATCCGGATTGCTCATTCTCAAGGAATCGATGATTGTAATGCCTTAGCGATGCCAGTCGCTATTTTCTTTTCAATCGAAAATGCCAATATCACGCGGATGAAGCGGATCCTGCGGACCAATTACAATATCGAGAAGGTCTGTGATGTCAATCAGATTTCTCGCCAATTAGTCTCCGGACACATCAATCTCGAAGAAGCCTACCAAGCCTTGAGCCAATTGAAACAAAAGGCAGTCCCTTATACCAATCTGCAGTTAACCATTGCAGCTACTCTTAGTGCCCCTTTTTTTTCCATTATGTTTGGCGGGAATTTCTATGATGCGATTGGAGCAGGTATTGCGACTGTCTTTGCCTTTGCTTTCTCTCTATTAGTTGAGAAATACGTGCGCATCCCTTTTGCCACTGCTTTTGCGGCAGCCTTTGTCTTTGGCTTTTTGGCCCATATTTGGTCTCAATATAGTGGTTTTCCTTCCAATACCGATCTCATTATTGCCGGTTGTGTTATGCCCTTTGTTCCTGGTATTGCCATGACCAATGCGGTGCGAGACCTGATGAACAACCACCTCAATTCTGGGATGAGTAAACTCTTTGAGACTCTCCTCATTACTCTTGCCCTTGGTGCCGGAACGACCGTCGCCCTAGTCCTTATGAAATAAAATAATGAACCTAACAGACTTTTTAATCCAAGCGGTGGCCAGTTTGATTGCCATCATCACCTTTTTAATCGTCCTCAACGTGCAACGTTCTATGCTCATCCCGGGAGGCATTCTAGGCATGGCCATTTGGTTGCTCTACTATATCTTGAAAGGACCTACCAATGTTATTATCGCGACGTTTATCGCCGCCATTGTCGGTTCTTGTATCAGTCAAATTTTAAGTATCATCTACAAGACGCCTGTCGTTGTCTTTATGCTGGCTATTCTCGCTCCCCTGGTTCCTGGATATATTTCCTATCGGACTACCTCCTTCTTTGTCAGTGGCCAATATCAACAGGCAGTAACCAGTGTAACCCTGGTTGTTATTCTGGCCTTGGTCATCTCCATCGGGATGGCTAGTGGGTCTGTCGTCTTGAAACTCTACCATTCTTACCAACGCCATCAAAAAAGAAAAATGACCAATGCCAATTAGCATTGGTTTTTCAAAATTTATCTATGTAATCGCTTGCATTTTTGATTAAAAGGAGTACAATGATAGTGAAATAACAAATCCTTTAGAGTATGCGAGGTGCTGTATGATGATAAACAAGTATGTCAAGTATCTTCCTTGGATGATCCTAGGAGCCCTCCCCTCCTATCAATCAGCGACTTACTATGCCCGTAATTCATTTGACTTGTTCTATCTGACCTTGAACTTTCTGATTGTGTACATCGCTTTAATCGTCTTCTACGAAAAAGTTCTAAGAGACAAATGCAAAGAACTCTTCATACGAATCATGAGCAATCCTAAAAAAGATAAGCAAGACTAACAGGTGAAAGAGAGTGGGACAGAAATCGGTCATTCGTTAGAATTCGATTTCGTTGTCCCACCTCCGCACAGATGAGTAGGACTGTAAAAGCTGATGAAATCAGCGTAGTAGAGCCCACTCAACCACTGCGTTTTGCTTGATAATCCAAGGACAATTGAGAGGCTAGGACTTTTGTCCCAGCCTCTTTTTGATTTTCCTCCTCTCTTTTTCAAACAATCCCCTTGTCCAACTCGGTCCTAAGAATGATTTCCATTCTGTTCTGGCTTTTTCAAGGGAGTTTTGCTCTCAAATATGGTAAAATAGTAACGAAATATACTAGTAGATATCAAATTAAAAGAGGTTATTTATGACAATCGGTATTGATAAGATTGGATTTGCGACCAGCCAGTATGTCTTGCGCTTAAGTGAGCTTGCGGCTGCTCGAAATACAGATCCAGAAAAACTCAGTAAAGGGCTTTTATTGAAAGAACTGAGTATTGCCCCTATTACAGAGGATATCGTCACACTTGGAGCAAGTGCCAGCCATAGTATTTTAACCGAAGAAGAAAAAGAAGAAATCGATATGGTCATCCTAGCGACTGAGTCAGGAATTGACCAGAGTAAGGCTGCTGCTGTTTTCGTTCACGGACTTCTGGGTATCCAACCCTTTGCCCGGAGCTTTGAGATGAAGGAAGCCTGCTATGCTGCAACGGCCGCTTTGGACTATGCTAAACTCCATGTTGAAAAATTCCCACAAAGCAAAGTCTTGGTCATTGCTAGTGATATTGCAAAATATGGAATCGACACCCCTGGAGAGCCGACGCAAGGAGCTGGAGCTGTCGCTATGTTGGTGACGCAGAACCCACGTATCCTAGCATTCAACGATGATAATGTGGCTCAAACCCGGGATGTTATGGATTTCTGGCGCCCCAACTACTCAAGCACCCCCTTTGTCAATGGAATCTATTCAACTCAACAGTACTTGGATTGCTTGAAAACAACTTGGACAGAGTATCAAAAACGGACTGGTTTGACCTTGGATGATTTTGCGGCGGTCTGCTTCCACCTACCTTATCCGAAGCTTGCTCTTAAGGGCTTAAAAAAGATTCTTGACAAGAGTCTTTCTCCTGAGAAACAAGCCCAATTGCAATACAATTTTGAACAATCGATTCTCTACAGCCAAAAGGTTGGGAATATCTATACGGGTTCCCTCTTCCTAGGTTTGCTTTCTCTCTTAGAGAATCAACCTCAACTGGTTGCTGGCGACCGGATTGCCCTCTATGGATACGGAAGTGGCGCAGTTGCTGAGATTTTTAGCGCTCACTTGGTTGAAGGATTTGAGCAAATGCTCCATCCAAACCGTATGGCAGAATTGGATCAGCGAAAAGCTCTTACGATTGCCGAATATGAGAAGATCTTCTTCGAAGAGGCACAATTAGATGCTGAAGGCAATCAAACCTTCCAAGGTTACCAAGATCAAACCTTTGCCTTATCAGAAATCAACGAACACCAACGAACCTATGTAAAGGTAGAACACCATGGTTAAATTAACTGGTTTTTCAAAAGCAAGTCCAGCAGAGCGTATCGAGAAACTGGCTCAGGCCGGACTCCTTTCAGAAGAAGGACTACAAACATTAAGGGACAATGAAACATTGCCCCTTTCTCTTGCCAATGAAATGGTCGAAAATGTCCTTAGCACCTTGGCCTTACCCTTTGGTCTGGCTCCCGGCTTCCAGATAGATGGGCAGGAAGTCCAGGTCCCAATGGTGACGGAAGAACCTTCTGTCATTGCCGCTTCCTCATACGCTGCAGGCCTAATCAAGCGTTCAGGCGGTTTTCAGACCCAGGTTCACAAGCGCCAAATGATTGGGCAAGTAGCTCTCTATGATGTGAGCAATAAAGAAAAGGCCATTCAGGCGATTACAGGAGCTAAAGAAGACCTTCTCCAGCTGGCCAATCAAGCCTATCCTTCCATCGTTAAACGGGGAGGAGGTGCACGAAACCTCTGGATTGAGGAGAAAGGGGACTTTCTCATTTGCTACCTGTCCGTTGATCCCAAAGAGGCCATGGGGGCTAACATGCTCAATACTATGCTAGAAGCCCTGGTCGACCCTTTAGAAGACTTATCCGGGGGTCAAGGCTTAATGGCTATTTTGTCCAACCTAGCGACAGATGCTCTCGTCACTGCCAGGTGTAAGATAGACTACCGTTTTCTCAGTCGCGATCCCAAGGAAGCTGCCGAAATCGCTCAGAAAATGGCTCTGGCCAGTCAATTAGCGGCTGTTGATCCTTATCGAGCAGCCACTCACAACAAGGGCATTTTCAATGGCATCGATGCTGTCGTCTTAGCAACTGGGAATGACTGGCGCGCGATTGAAGCAGGTGGCCATACCTATGCTAGCCTCACAGGACAAGCTCAAGGACTATCTAGTTGGATCCATCATCCAGAACAGCAAGTCCTAGAAGGTCAGCTGACCCTTCCTATGCCCATCGCTACCAAGGGAGGCTCCATCGGACTCAATCCAAGTGTTCAGGTGGCTCATGAACTACTTGGAAATCCCGATGCCCAGACTCTTGCACGGATTATTGTATCCGTTGGCCTGGCGCAAAACTTTGCTGCGCTTAAGGCCTTGGTCAGCACCGGCATTCAACATGGGCATATGAAACTTCAGGCTAAGTCACTCGCCCTGCTTGCTGGCGCTACTCCGTCAGAGGTAGCTCCCGTGGTGCAAGCCCTGCTAGAGGATAGACCCTTTAACCTAGAAAAAGCTCAAGCTGTTTTAGAGAAAATTCGTCAAAATAACTAAAAAATCCTTCCGTGTAAACGGAGGGATTTTTGCTAGTTTCTTGAAGTTAATCATGGATGGAAGAGATTTGTTCGTACCCTTCTTTTACACGGCCATAGAGAAGATAGGGAACCTTTCTTAAATCGGCAATTGTCTGACAAGAAAGAGCACACATAATCAGGCGTAAATCCTCTTTCCAACCATTGACTTGGGCGATGACCTCTTCAACAGACTTCGTCTCTACCAGTTCTAAGATGGTTCGAGAAAGACCGACCCCCTTGGCTCCTAAAACAAGCGCCTTGATCATATCCAAGGGATGACGAACGCCACCAGAGGCAAGAATCTCAACCTGATTCATCAGTGGTTGAGTCCCAAGTAGGGCTTGGACTGTTGTTTGTCCCCAGTCATTGAGATAGGAACGATTTCCTCCCCGACGGTTTTCGATATAGGCAAAACTGGTTCCGCCTCTACCAGAAATATCAACGGTCCTGACACCTAGTTCGATGGCTCTTTGGATAGTTCCGGCATCCATACCAAAACCGACCTCTTTTAGCACCAACGGCACAGGTAGATGCTTTGCATAGTCTGCTAAATGGTCTTGCCAGTTTCTAAAGCTTCGTTCTCCTTCGGGCATGAGAAGCTCCTGCATGAGGTTGACATGGAGTTGGAGAAAGAGAGGCTGGGTCTCCTCAATGGTCCGCAAACCTAGCTCAAGCGGTTTGTCGATCCCGATATTGGTCGCAAAGAGAAGGTCCGGGTAAAGGTCCTTGACTCGATAAGACTCATCTTGGGGATCCTTTAGGGCTGCACTATAGGAACCCGTCACAAAGAGAATGCCACAGGCTTCTGCCACCTGGGCCAACTTTCGATTGATTTCTCCCCCCTTGGCACTACCACCTGTCATGGCATTAATATAAAAAGGGTATTCCCAATCACGACCCGCAAAATGAGTCGTCAAATCGACCTGATCTAAATCAATACTTGGTAAAGAGGAATGAATCAACTCAACCTCATCAAAGCTATTGTAACCTGGAGTCTGCTCCAAGGCCAAGCGAATATGTTCATCCTTTCGGTTGGTCGTCATACTCTCCCATCCTTTCTGAATATAATAAATCAATCCCTGCTTCTTGCCAGCGTCTGACGATCTCTTGGGCATCAGCCTCCTCAAATGCGAGGGCAATCCCACAATCTCCTCCTCCAGCACCACTGGATTTTGCGATGACCTCTAGTCCCTCTTCTGACCTCTTTAATTGGGCTAGTTTTTTGGTATAAATCAACTCACTCAGAGATAGAAGTAAATCACTAGCTCGACGGATAGAGGACCAGGCTAAGTCTCGGTCTGCTTCTTGAAAGGCAACTAAGAGGTCTTGTACAGCCTGCTCCGTCCCCTCTAAGAAGACTGGATCAATGGCTGAACGAACCTGGTTAATCAAATCTCTTGAAATAGCAGGTTCTTGGGTCCAACCCACTAAAAAAGTGTAGGCCAACTGAGGGGCAAGGGGCCGAATTTCATAGCCCCAATCAAGGGCTAAGACCTGGTTTAAATCCTGATTTTGTAATTGTTCAGCTAGTGCACGTCGGTCAAAGGATCGGTAGCTAACCAAGCCTTCATAGGCAATACAGGCTAGGTCTCCCATAGAGCCATTGTCTCCACGCCGAATCAACACCAAACAGGCCAAGCGAAAGAGCAAGTCTGCTGACAAAGGAAAGTCATAAAAAGCTGCCATGGCTTTGAGAGTCAACAAGACGACACTTCCACTAGAACCAATCCCGAATTTCTTACCCTCTCGCTCAAATTTCCCCCAAATACGTAAATCAAAAGGAACAGGTGTTACTCCTTGTGACTGGAGATAGGCGTTCATCAGATGCACGGTCTCTTGGATCAATGCATAGTCTGCCTGCGGAGTCAAGTCAACCGCGTAGGGAAACATATCCGACTGAATCCGATACATAGGGGCTGGTTGGATTTCTGCCTGCATGTAAATAGTGATAAACTGAATAACCGCTGTTTGTCCAGGAGTTAATACAGAATATTCCCCAACAATATAAAGCTTCCCACCTGCTCGAACTTCTTTCTTATTCTTCATGGGTCAAATCCTTGGTCTTGGAAACAATGATACGGTAGTCTTTTTCAAAAAGTGGAACCAACTGCTCCAGATCCTCTTCTAGACAGAGAACTTTCACATTGGGGCCTGCATCCATGGTGAAGTAGCATCGTTTCCCTTCTTCACGAAGAGAGCGCACGAACTCCATGGCCTCATAGCTCTTATCCGTCAAATAGGAGAAGGGTGGACTTGCAGTCTTGGTTGTAGAATGCATGAGAAGAGCATTCCGTTCGGTCAATTCTCCTACTTTTTCAAAATCATTGTCCTTCAGATAACCCAGCATATCTTGGTAATCTTGGGCTGACTGGCTAATCCATTCTTGGAAATTGGCAGAGGTTTCTGTGCACCGTTTCATTCCTTCCCGACTGGAAAGAATCTTTTGCTGGTCGTTTAACACCAGCATGATCATGGCCAGTTTGAGATCCGTTTCTACTTGGTAGATTGCTCCAGTATCCTTGTCCCAAGCAGCCAAAGGCCCAAAGAAGGAACGAGATGACGAGCCGGAAGCAAACTTAGCCGCTTGAGCTTGTTCTGCCTGAGTCATGCCCAGTTGGTAATAGCGATTGCAGGCTTTTACCAATGCAGACAAACCACTAGAACTAGAAGAAAGTCCTGCAGCTGTCGGCATATTGTTGCTGGTATCAACCCGAACAAAGCCTGTCTCCCCTTCTGGTTTAAAGCGGTCGATGACTGCTCCAATCTTGGCCTGCTCCGCTTCATTCTGGAAGACCCCATCAATATAGAAGGCATGAGCCTTGGCTTCAGGTCCCAAAGGGCTGAGGCGAGTCTCCGTATACATATTTTCCAAGGTCAAGGAAATGGAACTAGTTGATGGTACCATCGCTTCACTGTTTTCCTTACCCCAATACTTAATAATGGCGATATTGGCATACGATTTCACACTTACAGGTTTTCGATCCATAACTCCTCCACTCCTTTATTTCTTAGTTCTTTTGCGATCATCTCTGCTTGTTCCTGATCTGCAGCAAGGGCAATGATACAGCCACCGAGCCCGCCACCGCTCATTTTGGCTCCCAAAGCTCCACTCGCTAAGGCTAGTTCCACCAGTTGATCCGCTTCTGGACAACTCACTCCTACTGCCTGCAAATAATGATGACAGTCTGTTAAGATACGTCCCAAGGTGGGAGCATCTTTTTGGGCAAGAGCTTTTTCTGCTTGCTCAGTTAGAAGTCCAATTTCATGGAAACTTGCCAGGGCCTCTGTACCCAAATCCTTGACCTTCTGAATGGCTTCTTTGGTATGGCCACGGATACCTGTATCTGCAATAACCAGCTTGGCACCCAAATCAACCTCTAATTCACTAAAACCGACATTTCGAATGAATTTAATAGGCTTATCACTTAGACAGGTCTTGGCATCCAGCCCACTAGGATTCATATGGGCAATCATTTCCGCTCGATTGACCAAGATTTCCAAAGTCTCTTGACTCAAATCCCGCTTGAAGTAATCAAAGACTGCTCGAATTGCTGCAATACTGACAGCAGCCGAAGACCCCATCCCCCGCTGGGACGGAATCATGGAGTCAATTCGGCAAGCGATGGCCGCCTCCTCAATCCCCAAATACTCTAAGGAAGCGTAAACAGCCATAGATAAGCTATCATTCTCAAAAAGGACCCACGGACGATCCGCAGGTACAATCTGACAGGTGACCTGAATGTGAAGGAGAGGCAAGGCAATGGCTGGATAGCCATAAACAACTGCATGCTCTCCTATTAAAATAATCTTGCTATGTGCCTGTCCGACACCTATCGATCTAGTCATACGTCTCTCAGTTATCTTCATTCTTTCTGCTATAGATTGCTTGATACAATCCTCTCTCCTACCATTTTAATATAAAAAAAGAAAAAAAGCGATGGCTAAACCACGCTTCTTTCTCCGTCTTAGGAAGGATTTTTACTGGCCACTTCCATTTCTGTTTTGATGAGCTCCATCAGTTGATTTCGATCTAGTATCCATTGAGCCCGCTCATCTTTTTCATAGGTCCGATTGGATAGAAAAATAGCCGCCAATTGGAGCTTGCGGTTATAGAGAAGGAAGGTTCCTGTATAACCTGTATGGTCCAACCAGTCTCCTTCCAGATTCCAGGCCAGAGAGCGCGTCTTCCCTTCTTCTAAGGCATAGTTCTGCGATAGAATCTCTGCAAAAGGATCCTGTAAATAATGCTCCAGGAAAATTTCCATATCTCTAATAGTCGAGAACAGGCCTGCACTTCCAGCATGGACTCCCAGCACACGCGCTTTCGGATCATGGACGACGCCACCTGGAAGGCCACGAAGAGTTGGAACGGCTTGAGAAACCGGGCCAAAAGTAGTCTCCTTCATTTGCCAAGGTTCAAAGACTTGCTCCTGAAAAATATGGTCTAAGTCTAGACCAAACCACTTCTCCAGAAGAAAGCCCAACAAAAGAAAATTGACATCCGTATAGTGGAACTGGCGATTGTCCTTGAGTTTCAAGCAGTGCAAGGCTTCTTTTAAGCCCTCAGCATCCAAGTCATCTCGTCCAGGGATGAAAGGATCCAGTCCAGAAGTATGAGTCAAGAGCTGACGGATAGTCACCTCTGCTTGCTCCATATCCGGATAGTAGGAGGCTAAGGGGCGATCGATATCGATTTTCCCTTGCTGGACCAAGAAAGCAAAAATCGTTCCAACTCCGACTACCTTACTCACACTGGCCAAATCATAGGTTAGTCCGGCAACAACAGGCTCTTTTTTAGCTGGATCAGCTAGCCCCAAGTAATACTCCTGCCAGCTTCCTTTCTGATAGAGCGCAAGAGAGGCACCTGGGTAGATGCCTGCTCCTATTTGCTCTTGAATTTTTTGGATGATTTTTTCCATTTTTCTTCACTCATTTCAATCAGCCAAAGACTTGCTTAGGCTTCGAACCACCATTCAATCTTGCTTGGATCCTCAACCAAGACAAATTGTTGCCTTTTTGGTACAAAAGTCACCTGATCTCCAAAGCAAGAGGCCACTTCACTTGCTACAAATGGCTCTAGAATGACCTTGACCTGACAAAGGTCCCAAGTCTGTCCATTAGCTAGTGTGAGGTCCGGACCATCTGATGCTTCTAAGTCTAAATACTCTTCTAAGCCAGGTAGTTGTTGATAGAAAGCTGTAGAAGTCTCTACATTAGGTACACGAAGAACTATCTTTTCTACGAAAAACTCCGTCAAGGTTGTAAACTCTTCATTCGCTTGAAAATCTGGAACTTCCTCAATTTCAGTTAAACTGTCCACTTGCTCTTCCGCATGGAGCAAGATACGATCTCCTTCTGGCGAAAGAGCTTCAAAGGCATAGCCATTTTCCCCTCTGAAGAGGCGATCAACTTGATGACCACGAGCCAGAAGCCACTCAATTTCTTGCGGGTTGGTCACGCGAATCTTTAAGCAAGCCAAGCGTTTTGGTCCCTCAACCTTACGGGTTCTCATACTAGGGGATTCCTCTAAATAGAGGCGGTCTGTCTTCGATTGATCTCCAAGGGATAATAAAGCCCCATCTTCCAACAGGGTTTTCATTCCTAAGACCTTTTCAAAAAATTCTTGATTGACATTTCGATTGTTTGTTTTTAATACGGGTGAAATACTACTAATCTTATTTATGCACATAATTCCTCCAAGTCTTTTATATTTTAAAAGATTTTCTTTTTTTTTACAAGAAATCTTGTGCAAAAAAGACAGATTTCTCAAAATTTTGAATCTGTCTTTCTTTACTTAATATACTGTTCGTGTATGGACCCGCCCGTTTGGAGCTTCAAATTCGTATTCTAAGTAATCCTGATAGGTCCCTGGTGCAATCACTCCACGCACATCTAATACAGCCGTTCCCGCCTGTCCCACAATGGAATCTGCTAACAGGCAGCAATTCGTAGACAGAACAAAGTAAGATTTAAAACGCGAAGAAGTAAATTTATATAGCTCAGCCCCTAAATCATATTTCAATTTGTAAGCGTAGGTCGGCTGACCGTCTTCCAGTAACCTACTAGGTGGATCCCAAGGTTCTAACAACTGATCAATTTCAGCTAGACGCTTCTCTACTGCCTGATTCTCTTCTTCGGTAAGGGATAGGCTGTAGCCAAACAGCGTCTTTTGACTCTCTTTTTTACATAGTTCGATGTATGGTTCCTTATCCACTTTAAACAGTACGCCATCCCCAATCGTCCCAAATAGACGCTCTGAAAAGGGATCGTAACTTCCGTAAGAAATGACCTTCCCCTGATAACAAATATCTACATGCCCAATCGCTCCAAATAAGTTGCTGTCAGAAGTATGAACCAAAATTTCTAATTCCCTTGCCTCTTCTTCTTTTTTCACCAATCGATAAGGGCCTGTGTGTCCCGCCGAGCTCCCTTTTTGAAGAAACTGGTTAAACCGTTTTAACTCCTTAGCAGGGATAAAGGCTGCAAAGATAACCGGTAGGCTAATACGAAAGCGACGTTTTAACTCTTGGCCTTGTTGGTCTTTGTCAAATAAAATACCATCTCGAATATTAGAAATCCCCAACAAGACCAGATAAGCCCCCAAGAGGATAAATTGGAAGTGCCCATCTGAACCAGGTTCCAAGACAGTTGCTAGACCAATCCCACCGTTTAAAAGCGCATCCCATAAATAGAGCCAGCCTCCTTTTACCCGATTGGCCTTATAAAGCCAAAATGTGATCCCATAGACAATGGCACTCCCCAACTGATATGCCCCTAAACAAATCACAACTAAGTTTACGGGCAGACTACTCAGTCGATTCAACCAGATCAACGCAAGTGAAAGAAAAATAAACCAAATAGAGTGGCTATAGGAAATAGACTTGCTACGTAACAAAAAGCGAAGAAGAAAGCTTCCTAGTCCATCAACTAAAAAGTAAATGGCTAATAGATCCAAGGAAAATTTTGTGAAACCAACACCGTTTCGAAAAATGAGGATCCCAAAAATGACGGCAAGAACCCCAAACAATAAAGTCCGTCTTCTTGCAACTTCTTCAACAGATAATTTTCTCACCATGACACCCTCCTTCAGAGATCAAAGGTCTTTAGACAAATACTATTTTATCACGTATAATATAAGAAGTAAAGAAACAGTGAAGCTGATAAAAGGAGCATCCTATGAAATTCAATCAATATAGCTATCTACCAGTCGACCAAGCAGACATTCTAAAGGAACTGAAAGAAATCGGGTTTGACCTTCCCCTTCATCTTACAGAGAAAGAACTGTTTGAATGGTTTGTTCGCAAGGTTTATTTCACCTACAAAAATACAGATTATCCTCTCTCTAACCTAGTGGCGGATGCTGAAACAGATCTCCTGAGCTATTTCCAATCTGACCGCGAATGGTCGCCGGAGATTTTTTACACAGTAGCTCTCCAGTTGCTCGGTTTCCACTATTTTATTGACTTTGAAGATACGGACAGCTTTTTGAAAGAAGTCCAATTTCCGATTAAATATGGAAACTTGGTAGAGAATCTCTATCACCTCCTCAACACTCGAACAGTCAAAGGGAATTTACTAATCGAGCAGTTGGTCAGTGATAGCTTGATCCCTGAAGACAATCGCTACCACTTTTTCAACGGAAAAAGTCTAGCCACTTTTAACTGCCATGATGTGATCCGTGAGGTGGTCTATGTGGAAAGTCGGATTGATAGCGATCAAGATGGTCTTCCGGATCTGGTCAAAGTCAATATTATTCGCCCTCGCTATCAAGGTCAGATTCCAGCTGTTATGACTGCCAGCCCTTATCACCAAGGAACCAATGACAAGGCCAGTGACAAGGCGCTCTATAATATGAATGTGGACCTGGAGAAAAAAGAAGCAAGAAGCATCCAAGTCAGTCAACCCACGCTCGAAATCGTTGACCCAGTTGGAGAAGCTCAACTGGTCTCTGAGGCTGAAGAAACCCTCACTCATATCAACAGCAGTTATACTCTCAATGACTACCTTCTCGCCCGTGGCTTTGCCAATCTCTACGTCTCTGGTCTAGGGACCAAGGACTCCCAAGGCTTGATGACCAACGGGGATTACCGCCAAATCGAGGCCTACAAGAATGTCATCGACTGGCTCAATGGACGCTGTCGTGCATTCACAGACCATAGTCGCCAACGCCAAATCAAGGCTGATTGGTCTAACGGCAAGGTTGCTACGACGGGCTTATCCTACCTAGGGACCATGTCCAATGGACTGGCTACCACAGGGGTTGATGGCCTAGAAGTCATCATCGCAGAAGCCGGTATCTCTTCTTGGTACAACTACTACCGCGAAAATGGCCTTGTCACAAGTCCTGGTGGCTATCCTGGAGAGGATTTTGATTCGCTCGCTGAGTTGACCTATTCACGTGCCCTTCGGGCTGGAGACTATCTCCGCCACCATGCAGCCCATGTCGCTGATTTGGGACGGCTCAAGGAACAAATAGATCGCAAAACAGGGGACTACAACCAGTTCTGGCACGACCGTAACTACCTCCTCCAGGCAGACAAAGTCAAGGCTGAAGTCGTCTTCACCCATGGTTCGCAAGACTGGAACGTCAAACCCCTTCATGTCTATAATATGTTCCAGGCTCTTCCAGCAAACATCAGGAAACACCTCTTCTACCACAATGGGGCCCATGTCTATCTCAACAACTGGCAGTCCATTGACTTCCGTGAAAGCATGAATGCCCTACTTTCTAAAAAATTACTGGGCTACGATTCAAGCTATGAATTGCCAACTGTCATCTGGCAGGACAATACAGGAGAGCAAAGCTGGACTAGCTTAGAAGATTTTGGCAGCCAAACAGCTCGGCGGACCTTCTCTCTTGGTGACAGTGAAAAAGTTATCCAAAACCGCTATGCTACAGAAGACTATGAGCGCTATGGCAAGGCCTATCCAACCTTCTTAACCGATCTTTACCAAGATAAGGCCCAGCAAGTGACCATTGATCTTCCGATAGAAAAAGACCTACACCTCAACGGAAAAGCTCGCCTTCACCTACGGCTCCAATCTAGCACTGACAAGGGCTTGCTCTCAGCCCAACTGATGGAGCTAGGAAGCAAGAAGTACCTCCAGCCTTATCCAGCCGTCCTATCCGTCCGTACCCTTGATAACGGTCGTTACCATATGCTAGACAACTTGACCGAGTTGCCCTTCAAGGAAGCCGGCCAACGAGTAATTACAAAGGGGTATCTCAACCTTCAAAACCGTCATGATCTTTTACAAGTCGAACCTGTAACCCCAGGGGAATGGATGGAATTCGACTTTGAGCTCCAACCAACCATCTACAAGCTGGAAAAAGGGACTACTCTTCGCCTTGTCCTTTATACAACCGATTTCGAGATCACTGTCCGCGACCAAACGGACTACCAACTCACCATTGATCTGGCCAACTCCAGCCTAACCCTTCCTGAAATGGATTGAGAGATTACAGCCTTTTCTCCAGTCGTTCATTCGCCTGCTTGATTTGACAGCCTTGCCTACTTATGATAATATCTAAGAGAGTATTTCATAGAAAAAGAGTTTAGAGGATATTATGGCTATCGAAAAAACAGTCAGCGAAATTGCTGAAATTCTAGGAGTTAGTCGCCAAGCGGTCAATAACCGTGTCAAGGCCCTAGATCCTGAAGATACAGAAAAAAATGATAAGGGAGTTACCGTCGTAACCCGTAGTGGCTTAATCAAACTAGAAGAAATCTACAAAAAGACCATCTTTGAAGACGAGCCTGTCAGTGATGATGTCAAGCAACGGGAACTAATGGAGATTCTAGTCGACGAGAAGAATGCTGAAATCGTTCGTCTCTACGAACAACTAAAATCAAAAGACGACCAGCTAAAATCTAAAGATGAGCAATTAGCTAAAAAGGATGAGCAGTTGCGTGTCAAAGATGTTCAGATCGCTGAAAAAGACAAACAGCTCGACCAACAACAACAGCTAACCCTCCAGGCTATGAATGACCGCGAAACATTGAAATTGGAATTAGATCAAGCCAATGAAAAGGTTCAAGAACAAGAGAGTAAAGGCTTCTGGAGACGTGTCTTTGGTCGCTAAAAACTGACTTCGGTCAGTTTTTTCTATGCCTTTCCCTCCCCTCAACAATTAGAAAATCCAAAAACACCCATTAGATGAAGGAGTTCCCTTGAAAGAATTAAGCCACTATGTCTCCTTTGATTTAGAATTTAATCAATTTGAAGGAAAGTACCACATTATCCAAGTTTCTGCCGTCCGCTTTGCAGATGGCCAAGAAGTTGCCCACTACGATTCCTATGCCTATACGGATAAACCACTAAAGAGCTTTATCAATGGCCTCACCGGGATTACATCTGATAAAATCCTCCAAGCTCCCCCACTCGAGCAAGTTCTAACGGAGTTTCGAGATTTTGTTGCAGATAGTCCCCTCATTGGATACAATGCCATCAAGAGTGACCTCCCTATCCTAGCGGAAAATGGGCTAGAGTTCACAGACCAATATGCTGTTGATGTCTTTGAGGAAGCTTCTAAACGCCGGCCTTCTGACCTCCATGGGATCAAGAACTTGCAGCTCCATACAGTTGCTCAGTTTTTAGGGGTGGCTGGAAAATCCCACGATAGCCTAGAAGATGCCCGGATGACTGCCCTTGTTTATGAAGCCTTTCTCGAATCAGACCGGGCCCGGCAACTCCTAACCGAACAAGAATCCTTTTCTACCTCTCCTTTTGGTGGATTGGACCTCTCCAATTTTTTTAACGACTAAAAAGAGGCTGGGACAAAAGTCCTAGTCTCTCAATTGTATTTGGATTGTCGAGCAAGACGCAGTGGTTGAGTGGGCTCTACTACGCTGATTTCATCAGCTTTTACAGCCCTACTCAACTGTGCGGTGGTGGGACGACGAAATCGAATTCTAACGAATTACCGATTTCTGTCCCACTCTCTTTCTCTGTATGCTTAGAATGGCAATTTACCAGCAAAAGCTCCCAATTTTTTCTTGGTTGCCGCATCAATTTCTTCGATGGCCGCATTGATGGCTTGAACCGTCATATCAGCAAGAGTTTCTGTATCTTCTGGGTCCACTACTGCCGGATTAAATTCGATGGATACCACCTTCTTATCACCTGTCAAGGTAGCTACTACCAAATCCTGAGCAGACTTGCCAACAAATTGAGAAGCCGCCAACTCTGCCTGGCTTTGTTCCATTTGTTTCTGAAGCTTTTGTGCTTGCTTCATCATGTTTTGCATATTCATCATAAAATTTTCTAGATTCCTTTCGTATCAAGGGTTTAGACCCTGTTGCTTAATTTTTACTGCCCACTTCTGCCCATTTTTTTAAAAATCGTCAAATGCGTTAGCGACTTCTTTTTGTTGTGATGGGAACAAATGTGAGTAGATATTTATTGTTGTATTGATAGAACTATGTCCTAGTCGTTTCATTAGAGTGAAAAAGATATAATCCTTTCCTTCTCCTCTCCTCAATCCCTGATTTATCAAAAAAGCTACATGTGAATGCCTAAAATCATGGTTTCGAATCAATTTGAAGTCTTCTGGCAATCGTTTCTTGAATGCTGCTCTAAAGTTAGAGACATTCGGAGCAGTCATAGGCTCCCCTGAAAATTGGAAAATCTGCAAATCATCTGTTGAATCAGTTAGCTTAGACAGTCTCTGACTTTGTACTGACTTCCAGGTTTTCAACTCATCCACAAAAGCTTTATGGATATAGATTTCTCTATTTGATTGAGTCGTCTTTACAGATCCAATATGTATTTTCCCATTGCGATAATAGGCTGACTTACGGATCTTAATATATCCCTCGTCAAGAAAAACATCTCTCCAAGTTAAGGCAAGTGCCTCCCCCATACGAATTCCCGTAAACATGAGTACACGATACAGAAGTTTAAAAGGATACTCACTTTCTTCAAAATAAGATTCAAACTCCTTGAATTGTTCAGGAGTATAATAAGACATTTCTTTATGCTTTTCTGGAAGTTTCCGAATGGCATCACATGGATTATCCTGTCTATATCCTTTCGAAATAGCAATATCAAACAACTTATGAACAAAAATCATTTGTTGGTTAATATGCATTGGTGTAAGTGTCCCACCTTTTACACTTGGCTGTTCAATTAGCCAATCTCGATATTTTTTTACATCTTGAATGGTAACTGAAGACATATCAGCGTATTCAAAGAATCGCGCTACATATTGGGTATAGTATGAGTTCTGGGTATCTACTGTACCTTTTTTATTTCCACGAAGCTCATCTTCTTCTTTTAACATTACATAAAGAGAGGAAATGGTAAGTTTTTGTGTATTCTGTATCTGATTTAACTTATGGATACGGTAATAAGCCGCATATTCCTCTGCTTCTTTTTTTGTTAAAAAATTAGATTTACGATGTCGTGTACGTTTGCCAGTTAAGGAACTTTTACCATCACTAATATCAACTAGCCACAGTCCATCATCCTGTTTAATTACCGCCATGCTATTTTTCTCCTTCAGTCATGACAGCGTTTTGAAGGTTCCCCTCAATTATATCATTTTTTAATTGTATTTGAAAACCAAGAATGGATTCAACTGTGATAATTGGTACACGTCCAATGCGTTTGTTCTTATACCATTCAAATCCTTCTTGTACAAGCTGGCTCTTAGCTTTTCGTATTAATTTACTAGCTTGTGTTTCAGAATATCCAATCAATTCCATTAAATCATTTTTATCTACAACTTGAATCATCTATATCTATTCCTTTCTAATGTCCAATAACATAGGTAAATTGTTTGGCAGTTTCTGCATCAAATGTGCGGTAACTAATGATCCCTAACCCTTTTACATTACACTCTGAGACGAGAATTGAACCATCTGATTTGACCTGTTCCACAAATGAAATGTGTCCGTATATTGGATCAGCTCCAGCTTGTCCAGGGCTAAACGATAGAGCAGAGTGTTCTGTTGGTGTATGGGTTGTTGTGAAACCTGGCTTATTCATCCATTGTCCACCATTTCCCATAAATGGATCAAAGTTGACTCCGACTTGTTTTCCACGGTTGAAGACATACCAGGTACATTGTCCCCAAGGATAGGTACTAGTGATATATCCTGTGGTATCAATAGCTGTTGTCAGACTGTAACCTACCGGTATATCATTTGAAGTTACTCCTCCACCATCTCTAGTTTTTCCTGTAGTTTGTTCAGGAGCTTTTGGTGTTCCTCCATGTTCATCAATGAAGGCATCCAGTTTTTGCATGGTTTCTGCACGTCTTTTTCCCGATCCTGTGGTATCTGTGAAATAGACCCCGCCATCAGTTGCTGGATTGAGCGTTCCATTCGCAAACTTTTTAGCCTTGTCATCTTGAATTTTGAAAGTTTGGTTTTTATTTCCAATGATGGTTTGTTGGGTTAATCCGACAACAGCAACCTCATCGTTAAAGTTATTGGCATATTCTGGATTGGAGTCATAGGCCCCAAAACCAAACATATTGGCTCCAGGATTAGTGGCTACCCCAGCAGTTCCAAGAGAACTTTCATTCAGTGCAATTGCAACGATTCCACGGACATCAAGATTAGATTTAGCTTCCCATTCGAGGAGCTTTTTCCCATTAATTCGGTTCTTATCATAGGAGATTCCTAACGTATCTAAAAAGCCATCTAATTGCTCTGCTGTAATACCGAAGCGATGAACCAGTAGGTTGTGAGTATAGGGATCTCCATCTGACCAGTGATCCGCATAAGTCACTCCATTTTGGGATTGGGGTGAGCCATTCGTCCCACCACCTCCGACAGCCCCCATAAGGATAATGATTATGAGGACCGGTAGAAAGAGAGGAATGAGACCGGCTAATAGAAACCATTTTAGTTTTTTCATCGAATCTCCTTTCTAGTTAATGTCTTATATAAGCAGTGAACAAAACAGTCCCAAAACGCCATTTTGCATCTAAAACGACTGAATAGGACTTAGCCTGTAGGATGATTTGGTCTCTTTCTTGTTCTGAGACTGGAAACAAAAGAAGGAAATCGACTGAGCGTTTTCCTTCTTGGTAGGCTTGATAAAGAGTTTCTTCAAGAACTCTTGGAAAAGCAGTTCTTGAGCGTATCTTGGTATTCATATCATTCTCCTCTAAGTTGTTTTAAGCGTTCTGTTAATCGGTCTCTTCGTTCAATATTGGCTCTCAATTTATCATCTCGTGTCATAGTCTTTCTATAAGCACGAGTGAAGGCATTCGATCCTTGGGCTTTGTACATAGCTTGAGGGTCTTTATATCCTTCTAATTTGCGCTCAATACTATTAATGCGGAGTTGTTTAAATGGAGAAATCCATTCTTCTTTAAGAGTTTGGAATTCCTCGTTTGAACTTGGTGTTGGCTCCGCTGTGATTGGGGATTCCATTGAAGGAGTTGGTGTTTTTTCCTCAACTGGTTTAATCCCTTCTAGCATTGGCTTCGTTTTCGGAATGTTTGGTTCTGGAGCATCTGGACTTATTGGAGTCTCAAGCGTTTCCGTTGGGACCACTTCATCAGGTTGGTGCTCTGATTCCTTATTGGTAAAGAAAGAACCAACATTTTGGAAGTGACTCTTGGCATTCATCATCATCCCAGCTCCAAAACCAGCACTTGCTAAGGCAAAGTTTCCAAGGTGTTGAGCAGATGAAAGGCTTCTAGATGGCACTTGTGAAGCCACCTCTCTGGTCTTTGTGACTCCTTTTTCAACTTTGTTTCCAATATCACTCGCCACCATTCGTGCTTTAGAGCCAAGAATGAATTGGATCAACTCAGCTTTGTATTTCCATAGAAGGAAATATACAAGTCCTTTTGAGACAACTGAAATGAGTAGTTTAAAGACAAGGCCAAAGATGATCAAGGATGGAAGAGTTTTAAGGATGCCATCAAAGCCAGTAATGACGATGTTTTCAATCATTTTCTCAATGTAGAAGACTAACAAAGTCAGTAGACTCGTGATAGCTGGGAAAAGCAACCCGCCAAACATGACTTTCAAGACTCCAAAAATCAGATCCTGCATTCTTGGTACAAAAGACATCAATAGCACAATCGGAAAGAGCAGGATCATCATCAGGACAAGTGTCTGAGCAATGACGTTTAACATCTGAATCAAAATAACCGGTATCGCTAATACGAAGGCTTCACAGATTTTGAAGATGACATAAAACATGCGAGTGAAAATGAAATCGGGCATAGCTGAAACCCACCGGTTCTTTTCACCATCATCATTGGCTCCATTTCCTAGTTCATCCAGATATTTATTACGATCTTTCGATTTAACCGCTTTAAAGTTTCCATTCTTATCGCCTGTTCCTAATACCTTACTATCGTCAAAAGTCTCTTGTTTCCCATCTTGGCTGTTCTTATATTTCCCATTTTCTTGTCCAGTATTGACGAAAACGTAAGCTTTATAAGAGGTTTCTGCTATATAGCTATCTGCCATGGAATCACCAATTTTAATGGATTTATTATTTCCATACTCCACCTTGATATTCGTGATATTTTTAGTGACATCTTGAGAGACATGGTTAATGGTATCTAGTAGATACAGACCACCTGATGTTCCAGCGATTGTTCCAAAGTAACCAAAACCGAGGATAAGAACTAAAAAGACATGAAGGAGAGTTCTTGAAAAAGCTCCTTTCGAAAAGAAAAACTGATAAAAGAGATAGAAAGCTAGTATTAGAAGCAACATTGAAACGAGTGATTGTTTTGCGACTCCTCCAGAACTTGAACCGATGAATCCTTTCCAGATATTCATCGCTCCATTAAATACATAGTTCTTGTAGTTGGAATAGAGATCAATCTTTTCAAGAATTCGAATCAGCAAAGAAAAGAAGCCCACCACTGCGTTTAGAATGAAAAAGAAGAAGTTGACGAAAAGCTCATTAATCAGAACCCAAGCCCCGTTAAAGGAAGCAAACCCAGTTGGCTCCATATAGGACTTGAGAGAGAAGATATCGACTCCTCTTAATTTGTCAAAAGCTTCTTGCATGGATTCACCTCCTAACTAGCGTATTTATTTTCAAGGCTTGATGATACCGTAGCTTTCATTGGTTTTAGAAGCATATCAATATCTTCAAAGATGTTGTGTACAGAGATCATATTGAGATTACCATACACGTCATAGTACAGGCATTGACCAGAGATCATATTGTCAATCCATTCGAGATTGCTTTCAGTGACTTCGAGATTGACGTGTTTTAGGATATCTTCCCGTTCAGACTTTTCATAAAAGGCAAAGATGGTCCCAAATCCAGTTGTGTCATCATCATTTTCTGCATCATGTACAGATTGAGTAATCAGTGCCAAGGTATTATTTTTGGAGCGTCCAATCCGACGCATATTTTTGATAACGGCTTTTCCTTCTGCGGACTTCATAAGAATCCATGCTTCATCAAAGAACTCAATGGTATCTTCATTTTCATTTCGTTCTCCAAAGTGGGTACAGAAGGCTCCAAGCGCAAACATGAGAGCAATAGAGTTGCGTTCATGATCTGAAATTTTTGTGGAATCATCTTTTGGTAGTTTGAGGTTATTGACCTCTAGGATGGTCACTCGTGATTCATAGTTAAGGCCTTGAGTGGTCCCATCTGAAAAGGCTAGTTCCAAGATAGAGTTCGTCACAATTGATGTCAGATAACGACCAACTGACGCTATCTCAGAGGAAGTGGAGTCTCTCAGCACTTTTAGGACGTGTTTAAAGCCGACTTTCTCTCCAGCGACTCGTTTTTCTACAATCGCATTAATAGCTTCTGTGATCGCTGTTTTCTGGTCCATCGTGACATCATCTACTGCTTGTAGTAGAAACTCGAGCATGTTTTTTGCGACCTCTACAGCTTGTTCTTTATCTAGAACGACAATAGGATCTAAGACACCGTGGTTTGATGGAAGCGAGCTATCTAGTGTCACAAAGTTAAAGTTCTCAATCTGTCTCTTTCGTTCAGGATAGAGGCGTGCGAATTCAGGTGAGTTAATCACTTCTTGATAGTGATTTCTAAGTTCTCGTTTAGGATCAATGTAAAGGGTTTTGACATTCTGTAAAGCTACACTTAAAAAGATGATCTGAGCAAGGAAAGATTTCCCTTGTCCTGTTGCGCCCGTAATAATGATGTGTGGGTTCTTAGTGATCTTTCCAGCGATATCTTCCTTATTTCCCACTGTCGCATTGTAGAGGACGATATTTTTAGAAGAGTCAATAGCTTTAGCGATATTGTCCCAACGACCTGTCCAGTTATCTACTCGGCCGATATACCAACCGATACGGTTCCCAGAAGAGGTATTGGTAAAGGGCATGAGTTCTGAAAATCCACGAGCTGTGACCATATGTGTCCAGGTGCGAGTTTTCTTTTGGAGGTTTTCTCCATAGAGCAGCGCTTGAAAGAGATAGGGTCCGTCTTGAGAGGCCTCACTAATTTCGACTCCCATATCATCAAAGTAGTTCAAAACCACTTGTCGTCTTTGACGGAGCTGATTCACACTTGAAGCAGAGATAATCAGATAGGCTCCATATTCGATGATATCTTCCTTGTTTCCGACTTTCTTCATTAAGTCCTTTAGGGAGATGGAACCCATAATGATCTCATCTTGTTGGACAGTATCAGTATTTTCTGCCTCTTCCATGATGTTTCTGTAACGTGTATTCGATCGTCCCATTCGTCCCTTGATCTTGTTGGTATCAATGAATTCTGCCTTGATTCGTAGCTCAACGGGAAAGTTTAAGCGTTGGATAAATTCGCCAAGATGAAAACCATTGAATTGAACAGGAAATTTACCAACCGGAAGAATAGTCACAAAAGAAGATCCATAAGGGCTTTCTAGCTTAAGAAAGCCACCTTTTAGGACTTTGATCAAGGTATCTGTGATATTGAATTGAGCACGATTAGCGAGCACCTCCTTCTTGTAGTGAGGGATATAGCGAAGGTACTGCATCCGCTGGTAATAAAAGAGTTCTTCATTGGATAACCGTTTTGCCCGAAGAACGGAGAAGGCTTGAAAAATAGTGAATTCATCACTTTTATAGTCTTCATACCAAGTGGGACTTAATTCATATTCATAGCCAAGACCCTTGGCAATTTTTTCTGAGAACTCATTGAAGCTCTCATAGGCCAAGTCTTTGACGGTCGCTCCATGATTTTGTTTGCGTAAGGTCACTCCAACGACCCAATCAAACTGATAAGGGATTTCCATTTCATCTGTTAGACGATCCACTGTATAAAGAAGCAGTTCTTCTCCTAGTCCAAAACTATCATCTGCTAGAGCATCTGAAAAGTCCCGCATTTTCTCTTCTAAGAGATAGTCTTTAGGGATCAGAGATATTTCAAAGAACTTGTTTTTCTGGAGCTTCTTCATCATTTGAGCAACAGTGATTTTGTGTTTGCCCTTTTTTTCATCATCCGTAATTGTGATAGGAGTGTTGGGAATACGATAATAAGCCACGACTGTTTGATCTTTTTTGAGAGCTAGATTTTCATGTGTTTCCCTAATAGGATAGGTTAAAGTAATACTCATAGGTCCTCCTTTTCTATAGATTTGTTTTTTCAAAGACAATTTCTTCTATAGGCTCTATCCGATCTTCATGGTAGATAGCTTTTTTATTGATCTTAAAGTCCCAAAAGTAAATCAGGTAATCTCCAATAAAGACGTGCATCTTTTTACCGTGAGGCTCGTATTCAGTATAAAATTTGGCCAATTTGTAAGGAAGATACCAATAGAGCAAGAGAGAAATTGAGTGAGTGATTTTTGCGAGTGGCACAAAGATAAATCCTCCAAAGAGTAACATGGCCACAAAAATGATGATAAAAACAATGAAAAAGGACAACTGCATAGGTGTCGCAAAGTACCATAGTCGTGTGCCCTTTTTTGTCTTAATTTCTTGGATCCAATAAGGAGCATTTAGGCCCTTACTGTAGTCATAAAGTCTTTCTTCATTCATACTTAAAGTCCTGATTCAATACCGAAGAGTCGCAGGAACCAGCCGACTGCTTTTAGGATATCTTGTCCTTTCGCAATCGAAACAATAACGGCATAGAAACCAACGACTGAGAAGAGTTGAAGCCAAGAACTGTTTCGCCAGGCTTTGATCGCTAAGAGCACGGCAATAGCTGTTAGGATCCAAATTCCATCGCCTTGGAGGAAGATTCGTAGATTGTCTGTATTCATAGAGTTCTCCTATTCTTTATCATTTGCATAATTCAGTGGAATGATGTGTTCTAGTTTTGTGACATAGTAGGTCTTTTCTTTTTCTGAGAGAATAAAGGTGAAGTTTTCTGAATGAGTGGTCCATCCAACCTCAAAAGTTGCTTGGACATATGCGATTAGATTCTGACCGTCTTTTTTTAGATAGATATAATCAATTGTTTTGAAGGTGGTATTGGCTATAATATCCACATCCTTAGCAATCAGATTAAGGTTATCTTGGTTAGTAGTATAGTTGGTAAAGAAGACCTTGAGGAACTTTTCAACCTTCTTACGCTGAGTATCTGAAAAGTGATCGCTAGCGGTTAATTGAAGCTGATCGTCTTCGCTAAAGTGTCCAGCTTGTGAGGATTCTATAGCAGAAAACCAAGGAAGGCCAGAAACATAATATTTCCCATCTTTTTCATCAAATGGAATATTGAAACCTGTCACAATTTCTTTTTCTTCTGTGTTGTTATCCCGACGGATCGTTTCCTTATATTTGATCTTATAGGTCGCAACTTTTCCTTCTACAGTCACTAACTGAGAGTAGAGAAGTTCACTAGGATTTCGAACTTGACCTTGAGCTTTCACATCAGGAATGAAGTTGTAAAAGCTATTTAAGTATTCCACTTGAGCTTGTTGCTTATCCCCTTCTTGTGGAAGGGTGAAATAAGCATAGACATAGTCGTTCAAGTAGTACTGGAGTTTATAGTCGTATTTTCTACTAGACTCCATTGGCTGTGCCTTTTGTTTTTTAGTAGCCTCTACTTGAGCTTGTAGTGTACCTACCTTATTTGATAGTGTGATAGCACGAATAGATCCCAAGAGACCAACAAAAAGGAGGAAAGCAATTCCTCCTATGACTGCAATATTGACGGTCTTTTTATTGGTGACTTTTAGTTTTGGTGGACCTCCTTTTTTCTCCACCTTTTTAAAGTGAGAGAGATATTCTTTTGCTTGAAGCAAGTAGCGTTTGGCTTTATCCATAGATCCTCCTTTTAGAGAGTAGCGAGTTCAATGAGCTTTGAGCCTTTTGCATAGAGGCGCTTATTGGCTTTTTCGATCTCGCCATTAATGTAATAGTAGCCTCGTAGCTCAGTTTGGAGTTGTTCGATCAGGTCAGGTTTTAGGTCTTTGGCTTCTTCTTTTTTAAGGAGACTATTTAATTCTCCAGCCTTGGTCCAAGCCTCTCTGTGATCTTTCTTTTTAAGTAATTCTCCCAGTTCATTCGTGACTTGAGAGACTTTCTTTTCAAAAATAGTTTTAGTAGCCATTTCAATTTCCTTTCTAAATTTTTCTTGGTTTTCTTTGATGGTCTTTTGAATATAAGCAATGAGTGAGGGGCGCATTTTCTTATTTACGCTCAACACTTGACCATCTAAGGTAAAACAAGCATGTTCATAGTTATAGAACCCTCTACTATCTGGAAGATCTTCTGTACACCTGCCTGCACATTCATAGTAGAAGTCCTTTCCTTTTCGTAAGAGGATATACATATTCCAGAATTCATGTTCTGGAAGAAGTAAAAAGTCAGCTTGATAGATCTTCTTTAACATCTTAAGAAGCCTCAAGCAGATCATCGTAGCCTAGAGCTTGGTAGATAAAATCTGAATCGAACCAGAGCCAGTCATTGATTTGTCCTTCAGTTGGTGTATCACCAGAGAAGATATCTTCACAAATGACAGTTAGGGCATCTACTCCACCACGTTCACGGACAGTGTTCAAGGTGGTTAGTCCACCAGACCAAGCTTTAAAGTTTTCTAGTGAATTGATTTGAACTTTGTATTCCATATTGCTTTTCCTTTCTAGTGTTCATAATGTTTATTGGCTTTGAGAAGTCGTAACATGGCTTTTCCTCTATCTGTGATCTCTCCGCTGTTCTGAATCATTTTCATGTATTCTGTTTGCAGGATTTTATCTGCTTCAGTGACTAGTGCAAGGGAGTTCGCAACTTGATAGGTCAGCCAGCGAATCGTTCGCTCAATACTGTAAGGCTGTGGGTTGGTTGAAAGTTTTAAGGGTTCGACACCCCCAAAGAGCCGTTGCCATTTTTCATCGGGTTTATATGCTCCAAAACGAGTAACTCCATCATAGACTTGGATTTCTTTGTTTATGATGCCTCTAGCGATTTCTCCGAGATCTACACCATTGATGTATTCCTCCACAATGCCTTGAGCTTTCTGATCTGAAAAGCGGAGTTCATAGCGATTCCAGATACCAAAAATCTCCAAGGATTCGTCCAAGGAGATGTTTTCCATTCGAGCAATTTCATAGCGCTTTTCATAAAAGTTGAAATAGAGTTGACTTTGACGACTTCCAAAGTAAATGGACAAGCCGTGATTCGCTTCCATGTCTTCATTATCTGTGAAAGATCCACCACCCGTGATATTCCATTTCTTGATCGTGTCTAGGACAATCTCTTTGGAATAGAGTTTATCAATCAATTTGGGAATTTGAATTTGTTCGTCCTCGTGACCATAACCCTTATAGAGTTCATCTAGAGCGATATCGAGTCGCTTCACCCGAACGTCTTCATAGGAATAAAGAATGTTTTGAAGAAAGATCTGCCAAGTGATCCCCTTGTCTTCTAGAAGTAGTTCTAACTCACGGCATCCTTGCCCGGATAGCTGAAGGCAAGTTTGGTAGTCATTGGTCACAGACTTATCAAAGAAATCAAAAATCCAGATATCTCCTCGTTGCCACAAGTGGGTATAGTTCATAAGGCGAGTTTCTTGATCTGTAAATTCGCTTAAGTGACAGTGAAGGAAGTTTTCACAGAAAGCATCTAAATCTTTTAATCTAGGAAAGGTCAATCGTAGATAGTCGATTTGAGCTCGAAGACTGTTTTTATCGCAGTCTTGATAGTAACCGAGTCTCTCTTTTAGTTCTCTAAACTTATCAATCGTCAGTCCTCTTTCGCCTGTTTCATAGGAGCGATAGGTTCTTGTAGGTAGATCAACAGCTTGTGCAAATGCTTTTTGACTAAGTCCTGTTTGTTTTCTGAAATTCTTAATATGAAAAGGACTAATTTTGTCCATTCATCGCAACACCTCTTTCTAACAAAGTGACACACTTTTTTGACGAAAGTGACACACTTCATAAAAATTGAAAACCCAACTCCCATAAGGAATGAGGAGGGGTGGACTTGGCGTTTTTGCCAAATGTAACCCCCCTATTAGAAAACGGGGGTTGAAGTTTCATCATGGCCTAGAAACTTCGGGCTACGGTCTGCGCCTGACCTGCGGTCAGGCTTGCCCTTGCCCTTGTCCTAGCCCATGATGAACAATCGTCGCTTCAACTGCTTTTGGATAAGACCTGCGTCCTCCCTCTTCAAATTGAGCAAGGATTTCAAGAAGAAGTTTTTCTTGAAAAGGATCCACTAGAATAGCGGATACAGTCCGTTCAAAGATGATCCCTTGTTCTGTTAAGAGATAGATAATCTTGCGTAAGGTTGGCATTTTAAGATTTTGTTCGTCCGCAAATTCCTTGAGTGGTCGCTTGTTTGGTTCGTTTTCTACAACCTTCTCTTTCTCTATAGGATCAATTGTTTCAACTGGTGGTTTGTATTCTTCAAATACTGAAAAATCTTCTCCTTCAAACTCCATAATAGGAATTTTAGAGTAGGCATCGTAGAAGGAAAAGCCTTGATCAAGCGGTACATAGGGAGAGAAAAACTCACCAGCCAGCTCACCGTTGTTTGCGATATAGCCCCGTCCTTTGACTTTCACTCCGTTAATCTCATCTAGCTTTTTAAACTCTTTTGTTTTATTAGCATCTCCAAACATCATGTCATATCCTGTTGATTCTAAATGACCGACGGAGAGACGCTTCATAAAGTTATCCCGAAGAGCAGTTTTGATAAATTCCCCATCGGGCCGTTGCATAGCAAAGATAATAAAGACTCCAGCTTGACGACCTTCTAGAACTAACTGTGAGAGATATTCCATGAGTTCTGACTGTTGGCTATAGTCACGATCAATCTTTGCCATGAGAGCTGCCCACTCGTCGACCAGAATAAATTTTGGTTTCATGTCATAGTGAGTAAAGTTCTTTCCAGCTTGGAATTTTTGTGAAGTAGACATCAATTCATAGCGTTTTTCCATGAACTCTACATTCTCTTTAAAACAGTTGATGATATCTTCCTTACTGGTATAGACTCGACTATGGAAGACTGGTATTTTCTTTAATCCAGCCAGGTCCGAATTCTTTGGATCGCAGATATCGACAAATCCGATTTTAGCTAGAGCGTAGATAATGGTCATGAGAACAACGGTTTTTCCTCCACCTGTTCCACCGCCAATGAGAAGATGAGGTTCTTCAATATAATCCCAAGATACATCTTTCATTAGCTGGAGTTTGGATCCCTTGACTTTTACTTCATCAATTGTGATTCGGCTATCAATTCGGTTAATAGCAATTTCATATTTGATAAAACGGTTATCAAAGGTTTTATTACGAAAGTCCCCGTTAAACATGACTTCAAGCGTAGCTCCCAGATTTAAAAAGCGATCTTGGAACTTATTGCCTTCTAGAATGAAGCTCACTTCAATCTTGTAGCGAGACTGTTTGATATACACTTGAGGCAAGGTGATTTTTTCAATGATCTTGTTTTCACGTCTGACCTTTTTAACTAGATAAAGGTTATTCTCGAGCAAAAAGCGAGAAAGAATTCGAAGACTATTAAGTTTTTGAAAAAAGAGCATCTTCCTGTAGCAAACTCGATTAATAAACCAAGAGAGAAGCAAAGAAAAGAGAAATCCAGCTCCTAGAAAATATCCTTGAGGTAAGGGATGAACTTTTAATTCTTCTATATGTAAGTAGCTGTAGTAACTAATAGCCAACAAAAAAGGAAACCACCAGATAAACCATGTGATTCCCTTTAGTTTACGATGAAAAACACGAACTCTTTTTCCCCGATAGGTAAAGAGTTTCATCCTATATCACCTCCTAGTTTTCCTTCTTATTTTCTACCGGTTTGTTTTCTTTAGTCGGTGCGACTCCAGTTTTTTTCTTGATTTTAGAAGCAAAGAGCTTATAGATATCATTGCGATTGACATGGGTATGCGTGATAACAATATCTTCTAGTTCAATTTCTTCTCGGTATTTAATGCCCAGGTCTTCAATTTCAGACTCAGACATATCTGCGATAGTGAAAAATAGAGTTTCGTGCTGTACAGAAGAATGAATCCCTACGACAATTCCACGGATCTCACCTGTATTGACTTGTACAAATGAGCCATCAGGATTTCGTTGAGAGCGATCCACTTCAAAAATGATATCAGGACCTTCAATGCCTCGGAAAGTTAGTTTTCCAAGGACAGCTGGGACATCTAACCCGTCTGTAATAACACGATAAGTCTTGTCAGCAATTTGTAGTTTTTCTCCGTAGTTTAATCCAATTTTAGCCATGTGAATTTCTCCTTCTATTTCTTATTTTTTAAGTACCAATTTTTCCGCAAAGACATTGAGATAAGGTGCAACAGTATTGCCATTTAAAGCAGTGTCTGGGAAAAAGATTGGGTTGACAGTTTCTACTAGAGCATCTTCTGGGAAAACTGTTGTAGAGGCTGGTGTAATGACATGAAAGGCACCGTGCTCTGCGCTGTTTAGAATGTGACGTTGGTATTTGCCTTCTTTTCTAAAAATAGATTTAGGAGCATCTCCTAAACGTTCATAGTAAGCAGGGCCAATAAATTCTGGTTTCATTTTAAGTGTTTCTGAGATCATAAGATTTTCCTTTCTGAGTGTAAAATAAAAAGAGTTAAGCTAGTTGCTTCACTCTTGAGTAATAGTGATTAAAAATTTTGCGTTTATACATGCGACTATAAAGATCGATATCTCCATAAGCAAATCCTGTTTCTTTTGCCTTAGAGACCAAACGATCGATATCTACCAGGGCTTGACTATATAGTTTAGCTAGCAGACTTTCTGAGCTATCAAACATCTCATAAGTAAAGAGATAGTTATCATAGAGTCGTTTACATTGTAGTGCGAAAAAAGTTTGTCATATCATTCTCCTTTATTGTAATAAGTAAAAAAGCTACTAAGTGAAAAAAGGAAAGAACTTAGTAGCTTGAGAGTAAGTCTATCTTATTAGATAGACAGCAGTAAAGAAAAGTTATTTGGTTGGAAAGATCCCTCTTTCCACGGTGGCAACGTTTAGCAAGGTGCTTTGCGTCAATTACCATCGCTTTCCCAGCCAATCTCTTTAGGTAGTCATGATCATACCCAAGGGATTCTCTTACGCCCTTTGGCGAAGCCAGTTCACTTTACTATTCGGAAAAGTGCGAAAGTCCGAAATGCGTGGAAGCCCACAAGAATTGATTCTTGTTTTTTATCTTCACTTCAACCATAAAACGGACTTGACTTTTAGTATCAAAACATTTACAATAAAGGTACGAAGTTTAGTGTAGTTTGATAGTCAGTCCTCTGGTTGTCAGACGCACTTTTTATTTAATTGTCAATGATCGTGATTTAGCCTTGAAGATAAGGTTATTATTTTCAATTGCTATACAACTATCAGTTGTTGATTATATTATACAACCGTTAGTTGTAAATGTCAACGGTTTTCTGCAAAAATTTAAAATATTTTTTTGAGGTCACATATGGAATTCGCAGAACGCTTGAAAACACTAAGGAAACAAGTAAAACTAACACAGACTCAAATAGCTGAAAAACTAGATATTTCCCAACAAGCATATGCTTCATGGGAACGTGGAGCAAAAAAACCAACACAAGAAAATCTTGTTAAAATTGCACAAGTTTTAAATGTGTCCGTTGATTATTTAGTCGGGAACTCGGAAGAAAAATCAGATGAATTAGACAATATTGAATTGCTTTTTCGCATGAATTCAAAAGGATTGACCGAGGAAGAAAAGAAAGTTTTTAAAAGAGAGTTAATAGAATTTATGGAAGAGCGTAAGAAACTTTTTGATGAAAAATAAAATTTCTTTACTTTTTAGAAAGTTTTAAGAATAGATAAGTAGATCTATGCATACGGAGTAGAGAAATGAAATTTTTAAAAGAACTTAGAAAATTTAAAGTACTAACCAGAAGTTAACTCGCCAAACAATTTGGTATATCAGAACGTACAGTAGCTTGTTGGAAAAATAGGGAGACGGATATGTATCTGAGCACAGAGGTGACGTTAGTAAAATTCTATGATGTTAGTATGGATATTTTTGTAAGTAACTACAAAATATTAACTAATAATCAATTTTGGAAGTATTTTATTGAATAACTAAAGGGAAAAAATAATGGATTTTGGAAATGGGATTTTGTATATATTTATTGCATTACTAACTTTTTTAGTTGATAGTGCGATAGGATCATTGACTGATGCAGTTGAAAGCAAAGATAATTTTAAAAAAAGAATAAGAAAGTATAGTATAGCTAGCCTTATTTTCGTTTGCTTATACTTTATTATTTTTTATTTGACGACACAAACGAGCAAATTCAAATTTACTAGTGAAGATGGAGTTGCTTTACTAATAGTTTTTGTTATATCAATCTTGTATTTCTATTTAAATGCAACTGTTTCAACTTTTACAAAAAAGACTTTGGAAAAAAGACATATAGCAAAAATAAAGGCAAAAGAGGAAGCAAAGGTTAAAGCAGAAGCAAAATCGAAAAAACTAGCTGAGTCTGTAACTATAGAAAGTAATGATGAAATCAAATCCGAAGCAAAAGCTCTTATTACTAAACCTAAACCAAAAGAAACGGATAGAAGGGAGCTACTATGGGTTTACATGATCATTTTCAATTTTTTAATGATCTTTGTCATCTTTCTATTGAATTCAATTCTGCTAAGAGGAAAAAATTACATAAACGAGGATACAAGAGCGACTTTAACAATGGGAAGCAAAAAATATGAAATAGTGATTCCAAAAGATACGCTCTTTACTGTTGAATATTCTGCTCAAAATCGAAAAACTAATAATCCTATTGATGAAATCTTTAACTTTCAGGTAAGTGGCTCAGAGTATAAAATGCAAAAAGGTACATCTATTACGTTATTGGAAGATACTTTTTTACAAGCTGGACAGGAACTTTCGGTAAAATTAGTGAATAATAAAGAAGTATCTGACGTTAACTTTTATACAAACGATAAATCTGCGATAAAATTGATAAGGAAAAAAACTGTAGAATTATCCGAAGACTCAGTAGTATTACTTCACCAACAGGATTCCTACCTTGTTGTTGCTTTAGTATCTTTATATACTCAGATTATAATGCTGATTGTTTACTATCCTATTAAACATCAATATAATTTATAAAAGTAAATTTCCAGTGGACACTCGTCCACCTTTTTTATATAATTAACTCAACCTTATTGGTTTAGTTTAGTAAATAATACTTAAAGGAGGTATCATTCTGTGGATGAATTGTATACAAGAATAAGTACGTCTACAAAACATGTGTTATACCAATATATGAAAGATAATGATATTTCATTACTAAACTATAATTTCAATTACTTTTTTCAACATTGTATTGAGAAATATCAGATTCAAGTAATTAGTCACCACTTCTCGAATCACAAGATTGAGGGATTAACTGTTATTGATGAATTAGGTGTTAGTATTTCTTATGAAAAGGATAATCCAATTGTAAAACAGAATTTTACTCTGTGTCATGAACTGGGGCATTTTATACTTAAGCATGAAGGCACTTATTTTGCTGAATCTATTGATAATCAAGAGAACCTACTAGAGCGAGAAGCGAATATCTTCTCTGCTGTAGTATTAATGCCTGACATTGTTTTGTTGTCAAAGATTTATTATAGTTGCGACACCTTTCAACACATTAAAAATAGTCTGGATGTTTCAAAGCAGGCATTGTTTTTTCGCCTTTTAGATCTTCTTAGAGAGTATTATCCCGAACAAGAAAGTACCATTAAACAAGCTATCGATGCTTATATTGATGGACAAAATGCTTCTCTACTCCTTTTGTTTCACAGCATCAAAGAACAGATTATTACAGAGTTTAACGACTACCAAACTTCTCTAATTAAGAAGATAGAACTATCCATAAGCAAAAGAGGCTTCGTTACTAGTCAAGAGTACCCTGAACTTCTAAATCAAGAGAATTGGAAAACCATAAAGGATTGTCATGACAATCTAAAAGTATGGCTCGTTTATAACAAAGGAAAATCTATAGCTTATGTCTGGGATAAAAATAAGCTAACAGAAAAAGAGGCAAAACAAAAAGCTGAATTGAAATTACTATTAATGTGAGGTAAGTGATGTATCAATCAGAAAAACTAAAAATTCGTAGGAAAGAATTGAAATTAACACAAAAGGATATTGCAGATCAATTGGGTATTAGCTATCAAGCCTATTCCGCATGGGAACGTGGAGTAAAAGAACCATCTAGAGAAAAGGTAAAGCAGTTAGAGCAGATTCTAGAGGTCCCAATAGGTTATTTTACAGAGCCTGAAATCGTCCGGCTATATAATACTCTATCAGATGAAGGGAAGGGTCAAGTACTTAGCTATGTCAAAAACCTAGTTCAGAAAGAACAATGTAAGAATGTTATTTCAATATCAGAAAAACTATACGAATACCGTGTTTACGAAAAAATGTCTGCCGGTATCGGTTCATCGGTTTATAACGATCAGGGCTATGATACTGTTTATTTTGATAAAGAACTAGCTCATGATTTTGCCTCATGGATCTCTGGAGACTCGATGGAGCCCAAATATCAAGATGGCTCTGTGGCTCTCATTCGTGAGACAGGTTTTGATTATGATGGTGCAGTTTATGCCGTAATCTGCAATAGCCAGACCTACATTAAACGAGTTTATCGTGAGGAACATGGATTAAGATTAGTTTCTATCAATCCAAAGTATATAGATATTTTTCTTTCATATGATGAAGATCCGCGAATTGTGGGGATTATCGTTGGAAATTTTATACCACTGTATTGATTACATTATTTTATGATGTAGATAAAGTAGAAGAAGAAAGTTTCTCGACAGTAATTAAGTTTTTTAGAGATTAGTTTGGCTTTACATATTTACTCAAAGCTAACGCACTAAATATTGACTATAAAATTATATCAAAAACAAGCTTATAGTAGTTTATTATGCTGGAGGATTAGATAGATTAAAATGATTAACAGTTTCTAATTACTATTTTAAACATCACGAGGTATCAGGTATCAATCCTCCGGTTTAAAGAAGTGTGGATCTTTTCGGATCAGAACAAATCGCTTTATAGATGAGATGACTGAAAAATAAGTTGATTTTTTAGTACTATGTTAGACAATAAAATAGAACATTCGTGTTCTAATACCGAAATAATAAGTTCTCCATATTTAGTTAAATCTACAAATGGAATTTCTAACCAATTAAATGACGGATTTAAGCTTATTTAAACTGAATAAAAAACTTCAAAGAAAATAGAGATCATTATTATCGCTCCGATATAATTAATAGTGCATAGAGAGAATTAATTCTGATTTAATATAGCAGTATGATAGTGAAAGAATCATAGTAAAACACATGTTTTATACAAAAAAAGACCAAACTGATAGAAGAAAAAGCAGTTTGGTCTTTTTAGTTTAATAAAATTAAAGAGCTGTTTATTTTAATTGTATTGACAGGATATTAAAACAAATCACCACGTCAAAAGGAGTTGATCATTTACTTTCTTATTTTTCATTTTTTTCCCACTATTTTGTAAACGATCAATCATAGATGTACCACAATTTACAAGTAAGCTTCTTTCAAATAGTCCCTCAGGAGGGGTGATAGAAATATCCTTCTTCTTAGAGTCTCGCATACCGTTGATAGAGAGAATAACCCTTGCACCCCTACTCTTGCATTCCTCTATTTTTTTCCATAGGATATTAATGTCAAAGTCTTGAGCACCATAAATAATGCTTTGAGAATGTGTGTAAGGAGGATCGCAATAAACAACGTCTCCCAGTCCAGCACGATCCATTGACTCTGTATAACTCATGACATCAAAAGATGCTTTTTCTAATAAAGAACTCCAGAGTTCAACTCTTTTGGTGAAAGTCTCTGGCTTGATAGGGTTATGAGGGCCTCTAGGAGTGCTCATAAAACCATCAGATTTTCTAAATCTTATAACGCCAGAATAGCATGTCCTAGACAGGAGACAAAAGTCAAGTGGATTTTGCGTATTATTAAATCTGTCTCGTATTTCCAAATACTTGGTATCAGGATTATCATAGTATTCAGTTATTTCTCGTTCATAATAATCTGTAAGTTCATGTGGATTATTTTTTACTAGTGAGAAAATATCTACTAAGAAGGGGAGAATATCACTCCCATATGCATGATTAAATTTTGGAAAGAGTTCATTCTTATCTGAATTTAGTAGCTGAGCCAAAACAGCTCCACTACCTAAGAATGGCTCATAATAATTGTTGAATTCATTAGGCATATATGAGATTATCTCTTCAGCAAATCTTTGCTTGTTGCCAATCCATTTTAAAAGTGCAGGTACCATTTTTCCGTTTCTAACCTATTGTTACTTATAGTCTGTAGACTTATCGTATTCATTGGTATTATACTAGATTAGATTAGAGGTGTCAAGAATATGGTAAGTATACAAGTGAATTTTGGTGTAAAAGTAAGAGAATTGCGTCAAAAAAAATGTATGTCTCAGGAATACTTTGCAGATTTGTGTGGGCTGCATAGAACATATATAAGTGATGTAGAATTGGGAAAAAGAAATATATCTATAGAAAATATTCAAAAAGTTGCACTAGCATTAGAAATATCAATATCTGATTTATTTTACGAGGTTGAGAAGAATGAAACCATTTGACAAATACAAAAATCAAAATCTAGAGTTCTGGGCTTTCATAAAATATATATCTGAAAAACTAGGTTATAGTGAGAGAGGAAACGATTCAGTTAAATTTTATAGTTTAGATGAAATAAAAAATTTCTGTAATGAAAATAGTATCTTTTACGATGAAACTTTAGTTCAAAATGCTTTTGAATATATTGATGACAGGGCTAAACTGCTAAATAGTATTAAAGATTTATTTATGAAAGCAGAAGAGGCAGAAAAAGAATTTGAAAAACTAAAAAAGGTTTATGATGCAAATTCTTTTAGTTGTCTTTTGCCTATGAATAAACAGAGAAATGAGAAAAAAAAACCTGCATTTTTGACTTGTATGGTGAATATCTTAACTGAACAAACGCTTAGAGAATTGCTTGGGGAAACAGGGTCTCTAAATTTTGATTGTGATCCAAGAAATCTTACCTATGTTAAAGATTCTAAGAACCGATTAATAGGAGCTTCATCGAGACGCTTTGATGGAGCTTACCCGGCGACTATTTCTCCGAAAATAGTTTGGGAGATCAAAGAATATTATTACGCAACTACATTTGGAAGCCGTATTGCTGATGGTGTTTATGAGACTCAATTGGATGGTTTTGAATTTAAGCAAATTTTTGATGAAAAAGGTGTGAAGGTTCATCATATTTTATTTATAGACTCATACCATACGTGGTGGAAACAAGGTAAATCTTATTTATGTAGGCTTGTTGACGCATTAAATATTGGCCTTGTGGATGAAGTAATAATAGGTAAAGAAGTACTACAAAGATGGCCGGAATTGTTGAGTGAAATAATTCAAGATACCCCTAATTGAAAATTATAATTCTGACTTTTCCATTGATTTTACATTTTAATTTAAAATAAAAAGAGATAAGAATTTGAACTGCATCCCAAAAGTTAGACAAAAAATCTAACTTTTGAGGTGTTTTTTTGTTGCACTATATTTTACAATTTATCCAAATAAGGTAGAGTTTGAATTGAAATACTGTGCAAAATATCGCATTTGGCAAAAAGAAAAAACGCTTGAAATCAGCGTTTTTCTTATGTATTGATTCGTATTGAATGCTTACTTCACTTCTGTAAAAACAACGTTTATAAAAAATTATGCTCAAAATACTTCTTCCCTATCCATAAGTGGATAGGGTTTTTCGTTGTTCATTACACGTTCTAAACATTCAACACTAGATTGCAGATGAAACATTTCATATTTTCTATCTACTTCATCTCGAGAATTCCGTAGTCCTTCTAGATGTCGCTTTATATGCCATATCGCTCTTCTAATATTTTCTTCTTTTAAATTATTCATGAATACATTGTATAATAAAATATAATCCAATCTCTTTGATTAAACTAATTTGCATGAAATATAAACTATTTGGTTAAGAATAAGCTTAAAAGTTTTTTGAAGTAATCTATTCAGCACAAAAAAACACCTATTCAGTAAAATAGGTGTGAATGATGTTATTTATATCCATATTGTTTTAGAGCCTTTTTATACGCTTCACTATCTTTAAGATAGTAGTCATGCTTAACTCCACTAATATTAACAGAAAAGACCCCATCTTTAAATGAATATTCTTCTGTTCGACTTGCAATATTTTGTCCAGTTAATTCGATCGTATTCTTTTGTTTGTTAATAGTAAAGCCGTCAGCTTCTCCATGCTCAATGGAAGCATTATTTCCTTTAATAGTAAACGCTAACTCGTTTCTTTCACTTGAGATCCAATAATACTCACCATCTAAAGATTGGTAGTTGTTTTTAGAGCAAGCAATTAACGTAATTATTGATAATGAAAGTAGTAGTATACCTATTAATTTTCTCATAATCTGTGCCTCCTTCTATAATTTTAATTATACCAAAATAATATTACAAGAGTATGTCAGTGTCTGTTATAACGGAAAAATGAAGAAATGTCTATTATAACCTCAAATAACTATTCAGAATATAATTTTTTACTGAATATAATTAAGAAAAAACTAATCACGGTACTACCCTGGAACGTTATTTAGTTACCCTGTTTGAAGATTATAATTTCAAGCAAAGTCAACGAATCCATAATGGGTTTGGCTAATGTTCTGACACACTTGAAAGCTTATTTGATTAAAACTCCATAACTCTACTAGGGTGTTTACACAAAATTATTGACAGTATCAAATAAAATCAGATAGATTGAACTAAATGATTACCCAGAAGTAACTTTCATAATTCTTTTCACACTATCATCTTTGTCAACTAGAAAGCAATCTGGAAAAGTCATCTGCTTCCATTTTTTATAATCAAAATTTGGATCAAAATGATTGATTAAGATTCCTAGCAAATTTCCATGAGAACTTAGTAAAATAGTTTTATCTGAATACCTTTCTTCTAAATCCTGCAATAAATCTAAGATTCTCATTAATGCTTCTTGATTAGACTCACCTCCAATAAGTGATTTATATGGATTTTGCCATAAATATTGAATCGTTTCTTCAAACTCAGAATCTTCAATAAATCTTGAGGATAATTTTCTTTCACGCAAACGATCATCAAGCACTATCTTATCAAATTGTACAGGAGAACTATTTACTGTCTCAAAAGCTCGCTTATAAGGACTAGAAAAATAGTAATCAATATTAAAAGAATTCAAAAACTCCAACTGCTTAAGAGATGAAAATCCTTTTTCCGATAAAGTTCTATTAAAATCATCACTCGAAAATCTCGAATGGGCATGTCTAAGTAAAATATAAGAATTGTTCATAAATTATAATTACGCTGAAAATACATATAAGGAGGAAAGTTGTTTTATAAGCTCATATTATCTTACTTAACTATTAATTGTCAAGTAGATTCATTCATTTTACTCACACAAAAACCCCACCCAATGGGCAGGTTTTATCTGTTTTATTCAGCTTAATTTGACTATTAGCTTATATTGATAGTTAGATTTTTATTCAGAGCAAGTGCAATTTTGCTCATTGTTTCAATGCTTGTGTTATTTCCACGTTCAATGCGAGCAATGGTAGACTGTGGGACATGAGATAGGGAAGCTAGCTCTCTTTGGGTGAGACCTGCTGTTTGTCGTGCGTCATAAACTGCAATAGCACTTTCCAAAATAGCTTTTTCAGTTAAAAAGCCTTCTTTAAAATTATTGTCTGCTAGTTCGTTTTCTAAAAAATCATCAAATTTAATTGTGGTCATGGTTGTTGTCCTCAAATTCTTTCTTTAAATCCTTAGCGTGTTTTATCTCACTCTGGGGTGTTTTTTGTGTTTTTTTGGTAAAGCCATGGGTGATGATATAGCGTTCATTGATAACATGAAAATAAAGTGCCCTTTGAATGTTAGAAGCAACCTTTGAGCGGATTTCAAAGATGTCGTCATCTAGCTTTTTCACCCATTCCATACGTTGAGCAACTAAAAGACCATGCTCTTGTATAGTGGCGATAGTTGCCAGTAATTTTTGTTTGTCTTTAATTGGTATAGTTTGTAAAAATTCTAGGAACTCGGTGTGTCCATTTAACCGAGTATAAAATTCAAATTTTGGCTTTTTCATTGTACCTCCATGATAGCATATATTGTTCTTTTCTTCAAGAATAATGGTGTGAACTTTATCCAAATGCTATGCTACAATCATATAGTAATTATGTATTTTTTATTCTTAATCTTAGTTTTGGTTGTGAAAATAGTAGTAAATTTATTCCATCTGTTGACGGTTGAGATAAACTCTAAGTGACATTTATGTATGCCAAAGGAACACTTTGGGTATTTCTTGTAATTTTAGATTAATTTCTATATTAGGATAGTGTTGTATCATGTTGTTAAAAAATTGAAAAGATAAATATCATAGATTCGATTTGGTATAATAGTAATTGAAATTGATGTGCAGTAATTTTTGTTTAACTTGAGAATTGTTTTATAAGTTAGAATGGGATCATAATGTCGAAAATCACATTTCATGATAAAAACATGATAAAAAAATTTTTTAATGAGGGTGGATATGTTCTAGATTTTTCAAATCGTACTTTTGATAAATTTACTTATCACTCCATTGGTGTAAAAATTCAGGAAAAGTACGGTTTATCAAAAGGAAAGTCATTTGAAGCATATATAGATGAAGCTCTTGATAACGATATTATTAAGTTGGTAAGGGATTTACTAACTTATTATGATGACCTTCCAGATAGTAGTTCTGAAAAGACTGATATTAAGAATAAACAAGCAGAGAAGTTAAAAGAAAAGCTAAATTCCTATGCCCATATGGGGAAAGAAATAATAAAAACTGACGAGTCCTTTCTCACTAAAGGTGGCTTTGCTGAAATTTATTTACAAAATCATTCTCAACGGATTGTGAAAAAGTTGAAAAATGAATATAAACAGAACTCTGCTCTAAAAAGTCGCTTTAAAAGAGAGTTTGAAATTATGCAGTCTCTATCGCAAATAAATGGGATTATTAAAGTTTATGAATTCGATGAGTCAGAGTTTAGCTATACGATGGAGAAAGCTGATTTTACTTTAAATGATTATATTGTAAATAATGAATTAAAATTAAACCAAATATTTAATCTGTTGTTTCAAATATTGACAATAATGGCTGATGTTCATTCTCGAGGTATCTATCATAGAGATTTGAGTCCAAGCAATATTTTTCTATGTGATGGGCTTATAAAGATATCTGATTTTGGATTGGCTAAAGATTCTACTGTCAATCATTCTCATTTGACTATGAATACAAATAATTATGGGCAGTTTTATTATTGTGCGCCAGAACAGATAACTGGTCTAAAAAATGCAACTAAAATGAGTGATGTCTATTCATTAGGAAAGGTGGTTAATTTTTGTTTAACTGGAAACCCAACTAACGAAAAACATGTTCTACGAACTTTTGTTCAAAAAGCCACCTCTTATCAACCAGAATTAAGGTTTAGAGATGCAGGGGAAATGCTTGAACAACTAAGTTATCACCTGCGAATTTTTCATCAAAAGGATTCAAAGCAGAAAATATTAAAAAAAATTCAACAGAGAGAATATGATGAAACAATAACGATATATCTTAATAATATTTCGAATGTGGATTTGTGCCGGGAACTTATTGACATAGGAGAGAATTACAAATTGGCTTGCATTAAATTTATGAAAATAAGCCCAGAAAATGCACTATTCTTGATTCAAAAACTTTTTCCATCATTAAAAGAAGTTGCAACCTCTTTTTCTTCAAATGATATTTTTGCATCTCTTGCATTTGATGTATTAAAAGATGAGCATTTTGATTACTTGAGTAAAGAAATGGCTGCAAGGATGTTATATTATGTAGCTCGGGAAGTAAATCGTTTCTATGCCCAGAGGCTTATAGAGGACTTGAAACATAGTTCTATCGAACCAATGTTAGAAAATATTTTAGATGGTGAGTAGTTATGGATACTGTCAATAATTATGTGTAAACACTCAAAAAGAGGCATTTAAGCCTCTTTTACTCTCCTTCAAACACTCTGTCACTGTCCATTTACTGTCCAATATAATGTAATATTATTGAATATCGTTAATTTTTTTGAACTCTAAAGCCTTTAAAATCAAGATTTCTAATGATATCAAGACCTAAAGAATCTTAAATTAAGTCTTGCATGTTCATCATAAGATTTTCTAGATTCCTTTCCTAGCAAGGGTTTAGGCCCTTTTGTTTAATGCTTATTGCCCATTTCTGCCCAATTTCGAGCGCGATGGGGACTTCTCTCCTATTATAGCATGTTTTCCCCGTCCGAAAAAGCTGATTTTTTATTTAAACAGCGTTGTGACAATGAGTTGGACGTTTAAAAGAGTCAGAAGAGTAGCTACTCCGTAAGCTAAGTAGGTATTCCATTTTGCATTGACAAATTCTCCCATGATTTTTTTATTGGAGGTAAAGTAAACCAAGGGGAAAATTGAAAATGGTAAAGCCAGAGATAAGAAGACTTGAGAATAGACCAACAAATCATCTAGAACACTTTCCTGATCCCCAAATAGAAAGGCGACAATCAGGACCGGAGTGAGGGCCAACATCCTAGTAAAGAGGCGGACAAGCCATTGAGGAAGCCGGAATTTAAGAAAACCTTCCATGACAATTTGTCCCGTCAGAGTGCCTGTAATGGTTGAATTCTGACCACTTGCTAACAAAGCAACAGCAAAGAGGGTTGACAGAAAAGGACTTGCAATAGCTCCTGCAATGGCATTGTTTTGCAAGGCGTCATACATACTAGAGAAGGCTCCAATTTCTTCAGCGTGTCCAAAAAAGAGGGCCGCTCCGAGAATCAACAAGAGAGAGTTGACAACAAAAGCCAGGGTCAATTCAATATTGGAGTCCCAGGTCATGAAACGTACAGCCCGACGAACATCTGCAGGATCCTCATAATCGACCTTCCGTGTCTGTGAAATAGAGGAATGCAAATAGAGATTATGGGGCATGACGGTTGCACCAATAATCCCCAGGGCTAGCGTCAAGGCTTGTGATCCTTTAGGAAGACCAATGCCTACGATTTCCTTTTTGGGAATAAACCCAGCAAAAATTCCACCTATATCTGGTTTTGATAGGACCACAAGATAGATAAAAATCCCCAAAATGGTCAAAATCAAGGTGGAGACAATGGCCTCAATCTTGCGAAAACCTAAGTGCATGAGTCCAAGGAGGAGGAAGACATCCAGGATGGTGACCAAAATAGAAAAGAGCAAGGGCCATCCGAACAGCAAATGGAGCGCAATCCCCGAACCAATGACTTCTGCTAAATCTGTCGCCATCAAAGCTAATTCAATCACTAACCAGAGAATATAGCGGAGCCACTTGGGCAAATGCGTCGCTGTTGTCTGGGCCAAATCTTTCCGATGGACAATCCCTAGTTTCCCAGCCATCTGTTGCAATTGCATGGCAATCAAGGAAGACAAGAGAACCACCGACAAAAGCAAGTAACGATAGTGAGCCCCTCCAACAACGCTGGTGATCCAGTTCCCAGGATCCATGTAGCCCACTGCTACTAGGCTCCCTGGACCTGAAAATAATAACAAGGTCCTCCAAAAAGAAGTTCCCTTGGGAACCTTGACGGATTGATTGATTTCTTGGAGCGATTTCCGCTCTAACTGTTCTAAACTCATGATACCCTTCTTTCCACGACGTTACTTCCCCTTGATTATAGCACAAATGAAAAATTTCGGTAAATTTTCTCTGCATTTTCAATAAATCCCCTCCTAGCTCCCGCTTCACCATTTTCTTCGTATTCCTTTAGCGATTTTTTCTCCTTTGTTCCTCCAAATTGAACCGAATAGCTTCAAAAATGAACCAAATAGATTTTTCACCCTATCCTACTGCAAAAGCTTGTATACTAATCGTAACTGAAATACAGCTCAGTTATTTATTGAACAGCAAAGGAAAGAAACTATGATCTATGTCATTGAATACAATTATCCCTCTAAGATGTTGGTCGAACATATTAACAACTATCTGGAGAAAAAACGGGTTCGTAATCTACCAGTCAAGCTGGTCTATAATGGAAATATCTCCTATATTGACTATGACTTGAAAAACATCTACTTCTTCTCCTGTCAAGGAAATTCTGGAATCAACGCCTACAAAGAGCTCGAACGCATCCGGAGAAATGATCCTTTCGGACGCATTATCGTTCACTCTAACAAGGTGGACGGACGCAGACTCATGGACCACAAACTACAAGTATATGGTTTGATGGAACTAAGCCTTAGTGACTACGGAAAGCCAGACCTCTATTATCAAGAGCTTGACTTTTTGCTAGGTGATCTCTACGAAGAGCTCTGGGAAATGGCTGCAGAAGCCAAGTACGCTGCTGGGAAGAAAACCAATCAGCTCTTCCCACGCTGGGGTCCTGAAATCGGAATTTACCCACCTAAGCGTTATTCCATCCACCTCCGTCAAAATCCAAACGAAGACGATTAACTCATAAAAAGTGGAGCCTGGGGACAGGGTCCATTTTTTATGTTACAATGAACTGGAAATGAAATGAGATGAGAAAAAGGAGATCTTATGAACCACTACGATACCATTGTCATCGGAGGAGGCCCTGCTGGTATGATGGCTACTATCTCTAGTAGCTTTTATGGTCAGAAAACCCTTCTCATTGAAAAAAATCGGAAACTCGGAAAAAAATTAGCTGGGACTGGTGGAGGACGATGCAATGTGACCAACAATGGAAGCCTGGACGATCTCCTTGCAGGAATTCCAGGCAACGGACGCTTCCTTTACAGTGTCTTCTCCCAGTTTGATAACCATGATATCATCCGCTTCTTCACAGAAAACGGGGTCAAACTCAAGGTCGAAGACCATGGTCGCGTTTTTCCAGCCAGCGACAAATCGCGAACCATAATCGAGGCTTTGGAAAAGAAAATCATTGAACTTGGTGGACAAATTGCTACTCAAACAGAGATTATTTCGGTTAAAAAGATAGACGACCAGTTTGTCCTGAAATCAGCAGACCAGACCTTTACTTGTGATAAACTCATTGTCACCACTGGTGGAAAGTCCTACCCTTCGACGGGCTCTACCGGTTTCGGCCATGAGATTGCTCGCCACTTCAAACACACTATTACCGAGCTTGAAGCTGCCGAGAGTCCTTTATTGACGGATTTTCCGCATAAGGCCTTGCAGGGTATTTCACTGGACGATGTGACTCTCAGCTATGGCAAGCATGTCATCACCCATGACCTGCTCTTTACTCATTTTGGCTTGTCAGGCCCTGCTGCACTACGCATGTCTAGCTTTGTCAAGGGTGGTGAAATCCTCTCCTTAGATGTCTTGCCACAACTTTCTGAAAGTGATTTGCTATCATTTCTTGAAGAAAACCGTGAAAAATCCTTGAAAAATGCTTTGAAAATCATGCTCCCTGAACGCTTGGCAGAATTCTTTGTTCAAGGATATCCTGAAAAAGTCAAACAGCTAACTGAAAAGGAACGTGAGCAACTTGTCCAGTCTATCAAATCTCTCAAAATCCCTGTGACTGGCAAGATGTCCTTGGCCAAGTCCTTTGTAACGAAAGGTGGTGTCAGTCTCAAGGAAATCAATCCCAAGACCTTGGAAAGCAAACTGGTTCCTGGCCTCCACTTTGCGGGTGAAGTCCTGGACATCAACGCCCACACAGGTGGCTTTAACATCACTTCTGCCCTCTGCACCGGTTGGGTGGCAGGAAGTCTGCATTATGATTAAATATCAAAGGTTGTAAAAAATGAACAGAAGAGAATCAGTCGAATTTGTTAACATGTGTATGATTAAAAATGGGGACAAGGTTCTGGTTCAAAATCGAGTTAGTCCTGACTGGCCTGGCATTACTTTTCCTGGCGGACATGTTGAACGTGGCGAATCCTTTGTCGATGCTGTCATTCGTGAAGTGAGAGAAGAAACGGGTCTAACCATTTCTAAAACCCAACTCTGTGGCATCAAGGACTGGTACGATGATGAGGATTACCGTTATGTCGTCCTTTTTTACAAGACCGAACACTTTACTGGTGAGCTCCAGTCTTCAGACGAAGGAAAGGTCTGGTGGGAAGAGTTTGAAAATCTATCTCGTCTAAAACTTGCAACCAATGATATGTCTGATATGCTTCGTGTTTTTTTGGAAGATGATCTCAGTGAATTCTTCTACTATAAAGACGGTGACGACTGGCTTTATGATTTAAAATAGAAAATAATCGGCGGAGAGTCCTCCGCCGATTATTTTATTTGCTCTGTTTTTCAACATAGTGGGCAATCACATCTGATGTGTACTGGGCTGTTCCAGGTCCAAATTTATCAATATTCTCCTTGAACTCAGGGTTATAGACGTATCCTTTACCGATATATCCGAAGACTTCAATAGAGCAGTCAAATCCATAAGTACGGATGGCTTGCAAGAGCTTGCCTGCTTGCTTTTGGTTTTCAGTTGCTGTTGCAGGTAAACCAGCTTGAAGATTTTGTGCTAAGGTTTGAAAGACTTGGTTAAAGGCGACCGTAGACTCATCTTCGCGACCTTTTTGGCGTTCGAGGGCTTGATCCATGACTTCTTGTCCATATTTCTCTACCGCTTCTTGCTGATATTTTTGATGATCTTGATAGCTAAATCCAGTGAATTTTTCCTCAATGGTCATTTTTCTTTCTCCTTTTTGTTCTTGAATGGTTTTTTGCAAGGTGGAAATCAAGGTATCCAGATGTTGCCTTTCTCGAGTTAGATACTCCAACTGCCTAGTCAAATGGGGCAATAAATCTTTCCTTTCTTCCTTTAACAGCTCTGCTATTGTTTCTAAAGAAAAGCCTAGATATTTGTAGTAAAGAATGACCTGAAGGCGTTCCAAATCCTCTTGACTGTATGTTCGATAGCCGTTTTCCGACTTTAAGGGGACTAAGAGTCCTATCTTGTCATAGTGGTGCAGGGTCTTGACAGAGACACCTGAAAGCTGCGCAGCTTCTTTTATTTGGTACATGATTTCCTCCTTATACTCAATGAAAATCAAAGAGCAAACTAGGAAGCTAGCCGCAGGCTGTACTTGAGTACGGTAAGGCGACGCTAACGTGGTTTGAATTTGATTTTCGAAGAGTATTACATTGATAGTATAAACCCTCCCCTTAGGTCAGAGTCAAGTATTTTTGAGAAAATTTTTTAACTTTTTGAGAAAACTATGAAAACCTGAAAATCGCTTTCTTGACAGTCTTTAAAAATCATGATAGGATAATCAAGTCTATCAATCAAAGAAAAGGCTCAAAAGAGCCATTGAGAGAAGGCTATTTGACAACTCAAGTAGCCTTTTCTTAATTTAGAAAATAGAACGGAGTTTAACGATGTCTGAAAAATCGCAATGGGGCTCAAAACTTGGCTTCATCCTAGCCTCTGCAGGTTCTGCAATTGGGCTTGGGGCTGTTTGGAAGTTTCCCTATATGACCGCTGCTAACGGAGGTGGAAGTTTCCTCCTCGTTTTTTTGATAGCGACTCTACTCATCGGCTTTCCCCTCTTACTGGCTGAATTTACTCTAGGACGTGCAGCTGGTGTCTCTGCCATTAAAACCTTTGGAAAACTCGGTGGCCGTCGCTTCTACGATGGAATTGGCTGGATTGGAGCCTTTGCTCTCTTCATTCTTCTCTCCTTTTACAGTGTCATCGGTGGTTGGATCCTGATTTATTTAGGAGTTGCCTTGGGAGAATTATTTCAAGTCTTGACAGTTAGAGACTACACCCAGCTTTTCGGGGACATTATTTCAAATCCCTGGTTAGCTCTTGGAGCCCAAGCGATCTTCATCCTCCTCAATGTCTTGATAGTTTCCAAGGGGGTAGAACAAGGGATTGAAAAGGCCTCAAAATTCATGATGCCTCTTCTCTTCATCATTTTCTTAGTCATAATTGGTCGTTCCTTGACCTTAGCTGGTGCTTGGGAGGGAGTCAGCTATTTCCTCAAGCCAGATTTCTCCAAGATGACCAGCCAAGGTCTGCTCTATGCCTTAGGCCAATCTTTCTTCGCCCTCTCTCTTGGGGTAACGGCCATGTTGACCTATGCTTCCTATTTGGACAAGGACACTGATCTGGTCCAATCCGGCATTTCCGTCGTCTTCATGAATATTGCTGTTTCCATCATGGCGGGCTTGGCGATCTTCCCAGCTATGTCAGCCTTTCAAATTCCTTCTACTAGTGGACCGGGACTCCTCTTTGTGGTCCTTCCACAAGTCTTTGACAAGATGCCTTTTGGGACCCTCTTCTATCTGCTCTTCCTGCTCCTCTTTCTTTTTGCGACCATTACCTCATCCGTCGTCATGTTAGAGATTAATGTCGGAAATGTCACCAACCAAAACAACAAAAAGCGGGCTAAATGGAGTCAAATTATTGGCCTTCTGACCTTTATCTTTGGGATTCCATCAGCTCTATCCTATGGTATTCTCTCCAAATGGACCCTCTTTGGAAAATCCTTCTTTGATTGCATGGACTTTTTGGTTTCTAACCTCCTTATGCCTTTTGGGGCCCTCTGCCTGTCTTTATTTACAGGTTATATCTTTGACCAAGTCCTAGCTCAAGAAGAACTCAAGGTTGGAGAAGAGAAAGCCAAACGCTTCCTCTTCAAGACTTGGATTTTCTTGCTTCGCTTTGTGATTCCAATCGTCATCCTCATTGTCTTTATTACACAATTTATCTAAAACAAAATCCACGAGTCCATAGGGATTCGTGGATTTTTCTTTATTTTGTAAGGGAAACACGGAAATCATTGTATTTGCTATAATCAAAGTCTTCATTAAGTCCTGTTACAAATACAATCGGTGTATAATGGCCCTCTTCCAAAATGAAACCGGCTTTTACCTTCATATTGGCTCCACCAAGTCCAGCAATACCTGGAAGGAGAGCATCAAAAGCTCCAGGTTCGTCTGTTTCCCAGTAGTAGATATTGCCAGAAGCTTGGACTGCCTTTGCTTTCGTCGTTGCAGTACGAACAGGATTCAAATCAGCTTGATAGAAGTTCGCTGTCGTAGTAACTGTTCCGTCCGCAGCCACTGTCATTTGGACATCTTTGGCAATTTCAGTTGTTCCTGTCCAAGTCCCTACTAGCTCTTCTGGAACCATTTGAGACGAATCTGTAGCCTTATTAGCGCTTGCAGAACCAGATCCTGTATCGGTTTGACCTGAGTTTGCTGCATCTTGTGAAGCAGCTTGTGCTCCTTCTTGTGAAGCAGCTTCAGTAGCTTTTGTCTCTTTCTTTCCAGAAGCTGCCTTTGCTTTTTTCTGACTAGACTTCACCGTCGTTTGTGCTTCTTTGGCAGAAGAGTTGTTCTCCTCTTTTTTTGAGCCACAGGCTACGAGTAGGCTTGCAGAAGTTAATCCTAAAACTGCTAAACTTGTCCATTTTTTCATCATCATGATCCCTCACTTCATTTGATAGACACTATTATATTACAATATGACACAATGTCAAGTATTTTTTGAAATATTTTTGTAACATTCGTAATAAAAAGAAATCTATCTAAAAATTCAGGAGATTCAGGCAACAAGCAATCGTAAGAGAGCGACCAAGACAATTCCAAATAGAACAGTGCCCATTAGGTTTTTGTAGCGAAAGGCTACCAGCATGGTTGGGATGGCTGCTAGCAGATCCAACCATCGAACCTGAGGGAGCTGGCCCACCTTCCCATCCACTAAACTTGAAAGGATCAAGGCAAAAATGATGGCAATGGGAAGATACTTTAGAAAACGCAGGACTGGATCTGGTAGGCCCCGGTATTTGACCAAAACAAAAGGCAAAATACGTGGAATCCAGGTCACCACTGCTGAAATCAAAATAACCAAGAATACCCAACTATTCACGCGCATCACAAATCACCCCCACTAAACAACCTGTTAAAGTAGCCACTAAGACCGCCAACGATTGGGTCAAAAAGAAGGTTAAAAGGAAAAAGCTAAGGGCCACAGCAGCTAAAACAAAGAACATCGTTTTCAGCTTTTCCGTCAAGCGCATCCCTTGAAACTGACCTGCAAAAATCCCAATAAACATGGCAACTAAGGCAAAGTCCAGGCCAAAGGCACTAGGATTGGGCAAGAGTGAACCCAAGGCGGTCCCTAAAATGGTTGAGGAGCCCCAGGCTAGATAACCGACCACGTTATTGCCATGCATCCAGGGAACAGTGATCCGGTCACTTTTCAATTTTTCACTCAAATAAACCCCGTAACTCTCATCTGTCAACAAACTACCAATTCCAATATTATGGACCAGGCTAGCCTCCTTAAAATCAGGGGAGGTATGCAGACTCATAAGCATATTGCGCAAATTGATGAAAAAGACGGTTAAGGCAATATTCATGAGGGACGAATGAACGGCAATCAAAGAGATCATAGCAAACTGAGAAGCCCCCGCGTAAACCAAGAGACTCATCAAGCCCATTTCTAAAGGGGAGAGATAGGGAGACGCCACCACACCACAGGCCAAGCCAATACTGATATAACCCAAGGCTGTCGGAAGGGCATCCCTGACCCCCTGCTGAAAATTCTTTTCCACTCTTTCTTCCTTTCTTTTTTGATGCTATCTATTATAACAAAAAAGGGACGGGAATCGTCCTCCCGTCCTTTCTGTTCGTTAGTTAACTATTCTAAATTCTCTTCTATCGAGTCAAAAGCGAGACTTGGTTTGGCATTTAAGTCTAAGCTAGCAAAATTCCCCTTATTCCATTCGCTGACACTGGCATAGGCAATCATCCCAGCATTGTCCCCGCAAAGGCGTAAGGGTGGAATAATGACCTTGACATCCGTGATTTCTGCCGCCAGGCGTTCTCGTAAGCCTTGGTTGGCTGCGACTCCTCCAGCTACAACCAGGGTTTTAACTGGGTACTTTTCTAAGGCTTTTTTGGTTTTTGCCATGAGAATATCCATCACTGCTGCTTGGAAGGAAGCCGATAGGTCTTCCTTGGACAGGGTCTCGCCTTTTTGCTCGGCATTGTGGTGAAGATTGATAAAGGCAGACTTGAGCCCTGAGAAGGAGAATTCCAGATTGTCTTCCTTGATCATGGCACGGGGGAAATCATAAACATCCTGACCTTGGTGGGCCAATTCATCAATCTCACGACCGGCTGGATAGGTCAAGCCCATGACGCGTCCGACCTTATCATAGGCCTCACCGACCGCATCATCACGGGTTTCTCCAACAATCTTATAATCACCCGCCTCCGATACGTAAACCAACTCGGTGTGTCCACCACTAACCAATAGAGCTAGCAAGGGGAACTCCAAAGGCTCGACACTCTGAGCAGCCATCAAGTGACCAGCCATGTGGTTCACAGGAATCAAAGGTATTCCATGCGCCCAAGCAAAGGCCTTGGTAGCAGCAAGGCCGACCAAAAGAGCTCCAACGAGACCTGGTCCATAGGTCACAGCAACCGCTGTGACTTCTTCCTCTGTAATTCCCGCTTCTTCTAGCGCTTCCTCGATACAGGCCGTAATGACTTCGACATGATGCCGACTGGCCACTTCCGGAACCACTCCCCCGAAGCGTTTATGACTTTCAATTTGACTGGCAATGACATTGGATAAGAGCTCTGTGTCGTTCTTTAAAACGGCGACACTAGTCTCATCACAGGATGTTTCAAATGCCAAAATATATCTATCCTTCATTTGCTTCCCTTTTCATCATAATGGCGTCTTCGGTAGGTGCATGATAATACCCTTTCCGGCAACCAATTTCTTTAAATCCTTGTTTCTGATAAAGAGTCCGAGCTGGAGTATTTCCTTCTCTCACTTCTAAAAAGACCTCTTTCTCCCAGGGGATGGTTTCGAACAACTGACGAGCAATCCCTTGACCCTGCCACTTTTTTCGAACAGCAATTTGGACCACTTCTAACTCGTATAGGTTTTCTTGTATGCCCAAGAAACCGACCAATTCTTCCCCATGATAGGCGAAGGCATACCAATTTTGTGCTTGTCCAAGATCCGCGAGGATTTGCTCCAAGGTCCAAGGACTTTGTCCATAGACATCGTCTAAGATTTCTACCAACTGATGGGCTAAATCGAGTCGCCCCGCTTCCTTCTCGATTCGGATCATAGGCGTTTGATGTAGGACTGACCAGACTCTTGATGGTCCTTGAGCCAGTTTTCCTCTGCCTCTACGCGCTTGAGGTAATTGGGCACAAAGCCATGGACAGAGACAGGTTCTTTTTTAAGTCCCAATCGGCCGATCCGTACCGCATCCGGTAGACTTTCTCTTATCAAAGCATGTGGCAAGGCTTCTTGAATCTGTTCTCTAAAGGCTTCCACTTCACCGAGGAAGGTCACCTTCTCAGCGCCCTTGGCTCTTTCTAACACAGCCTCAAAAGAGAGGTGAGCCTCCGGATAGAGAAGTGTATCCTCTTTGTAAAAGCCCGCATAGACATGGTTGCGCCGGGCATCCATTACTGGAATGGCCAGACCTTCTATCCCTTCTGGCACCAAGGCTAGTAAACTAGACACCCCTACTAAATCAATCTTTAGGGTTTGAGCTAGAGTTTTAGCCGTTGCTACTGCAATCCGCAAGCCAGTATAGGATCCTGGTCCCTCTGCTACTACAATACGATCCAAGTCAGTTGGTTTCCAATCAATACTGGCCATCAAAAATTCAATGGTGGGCATCAAGGTAATGCTATGGTTTTTCTTGATCGTAAGCGTCAACTCCGCTAATCGGTTTTCTTCCTCCAAAAGGGCAACAGACAGGGCCTTACTGGAGGTGTCGAATGCTAATACTTTCATATTTTCTCCTCTTTGTCTGTCTCATATTATACTACAAATAGACGCCAAACGGTAGAGGAAGCACCCCCAGACTGTGAAATCACCTGCTCTCTATTCCTTCTAAAAAAGCGCTTCCTTCTGCTTTCAGACCCTGCTTGCATCTTTTCCTTAGAGCCTATTTATGGTATAATGAATAATAATTGTATCGAATCAGGACAACATAAAGCAAGAGTAGGTGTCTCAGCTAGCTACTAGCTGTTTCTTTTCTGCTACAGTCCGAATAAGTGAAAGGAACCGAAACGAAATGATTTACAAAGTTTTCTACCAAGAAACAAAAGAACGCAACCCTCGTCGTGAAACGACTCATGCCCTCTATCTCGATATTGATGCGAAGAATGAGTTAGAAGGACGCATTGAAGCTCGTCGCCTTGTTGAGGAAAATACATCTTACAACATCGAATTTATCACCCTCTTGTCAGACCAACACCTAGAATATGAAAAAGAGTCTGGCGCATTTGAAATTACGGAGTTCTAATCCATGGCATATACCTTAAAACCTGAAGAAGTTGGTGTTTTCGCCATTGGAGGTCTCGGGGAAATTGGTAAAAATACCTATGGGATTGAATACCAAGACGAAATCATCATTGTAGATGCGGGGATCAAGTTTCCTGAAGATGATTTGTTAGGGATTGATTACGTTATTCCTGACTATTCCTATATCGTTGAAAATATCGACCGTGTCAAAGGGGTCTTGATTACTCACGGACACGAAGACCATATCGGAGGAATTCCCTTCCTCTTGAAGCAAGCCAATGTGCCTATCTATGCTGGACCTTTGGCCCTAGCCCTTATTCGTGGAAAATTAGAAGAGCATGGCCTCCTTCGTGGTGCTAAACTCTATGAAATCAACCAAAATACGGAGTTGACCTTTAAGCATATTAAAGCGACCTTCTTCCGTACGACCCACTCTATTCCAGAACCTTTGGGGATCGTTCTCCACACGCCTCAAGGAAAAATTGTCTGCACGGGAGACTTTAAATTTGACTTTACTCCAGTTGGTGAGCCAGCCGATCTGCACCGGATGGCCGCACTAGGAGAGGAAGGCGTTCTCTGTCTGCTTTCTGACTCAACCAACGCGGAAGTCCCAACCTTTACCAACTCTGAAAAAGTCGTTGGCCAATCCATTATGAAGATTATTGAAGGCATTCATGGACGCATCATCTTTGCTTCCTTTGCATCAAACATCTTCCGTCTCCAACAGGCTGCAGATGCCGCTGTTAAAACTGGCCGTAAGATTGTTGTCTTTGGACGCTCGATGGAAAAGGCCATTGTCAACGGGATTGAGCTGGGCTATATCAAGGTACCACCTGGAACAATTATTGAACCAAGTGAGATCAAAGACTACCCGGCAAACGAAATCCTCATTATGTGTACAGGGAGCCAAGGGGAGCCAATGGCGGCACTATCTCGTATCGCTAATGGAACCCACCGCCAAGTGCAATTGCAACCGGGTGATACCGTTATCTTCTCATCTAGTCCGATTCCTGGCAACACAACTAGCGTCAACCGCCTGATCAACATCATCTCTGAAGCAGGAGTCGATGTCATCCACGGTAAGATTAACAATATCCATACCTCTGGACACGGTGGTCAACAAGAACAAAAGCTCATGTTGCGCTTGATCAAGCCAAAATACTTCATGCCTGTTCACGGTGAGTACCGCATGCAGAAAATTCATGCTGGACTTGCGCGTGATTGCGGAGTAGAAAAGGATAACATCTTCATCATGAGCAACGGTGATGTCCTTGCCTTAACAGCCAACTCGGCTCGTATCGCAGGAAGTTTCAATGCTCAAGATATCTATGTCGACGGAAATCGCATCGGAGAAATCGGAGCTGCTGTCCTTCGTGACCGCAAAGATTTATCAGAAGACGGTGTTGTCCTAGCTGTTGCGACAGTTGACTTCAAGTCAAAAATGATTTTAGCTGGACCAGATATTCTCAGTCGTGGTTTCATCTATATGAGAGAGTCTGGTGACCTGATCCGTGAAAGTCAACGTATCCTCTTCAATGCTATCCGAATCGCCTTGAAGAACAAAGATGCCAACATTCAAACCGTACACGGTGCTATTGTCAATGCCCTCCGTCCTTTCCTTTACGAAAGTACGGAACGTGAACCCATCATCATCCCGATGATTTTGACACCAGATGAAGAAAACTAAGTAAAAAGAATGAGGCTGGGACAAAGGTCCTAGCCTCTCAATTGTCTTTGGATTGTCGAGCAAGACGCAGTGGTTGAGTGGGCTCTACTACGCTGATTTCATCAGCTTTTACAGCCCTACTCAACTGTGCGGAGGTGGGACGATGAAATTGAATTCTAACGAATGACCGACTTCTGTCCCACTCTCATTTTCTATCTATGAAAAATGAGCTAGGTAATCAAACCTAGCTCATTTTTTGTATGGATTTGATTAGTACAAGTCCAAGTAGTTATCAATTTCCCATTGTGAAACGAAGGTTGCATAGCTTGCCCACTCGATGCGTTTGGCTTCTAAGAAGCTCGTGTAGATGTGTTCACCGAGAGCATTCTTAACTACTTCATCTTCCGTCAAGGCTTTCAAAGCATTGTGAAGAGTAGATGGAAGATCCGTAATTCCAGCTTCTTTACGCTCTTCAGCTGTCATGATGTAAATATTTTCTTCGATAGGAGCTGGCGCTTCAATCTTGTTCTCAATCCCATGCAAACCAACTTCTAAAAGAACAGCCATAGCGATGTATGGGTTAGCCATCGGATCTACGGAACGCAATTCCAAACGAGTTCCCATACCGCGTGAAGCAGGTACACGCACCAATGGGGAGCGGTTGCGTCCAGCCCAAGCGATGTATACAGGAGCTTCAAAACCTGGTACCAAACGTTTGTAGGAGTTGACAGTCGGGTTCATGATGGCTGTGTAGTTGTAAGCGTGCTTGATCAAACCACCAAGGAAATGATAAGCTGTTTCTGACAACTGCATTCCTTTTGGATCATTTGGATCAAAGAAGGCGTTGTTCCCTTCGGCATCAAACAAGGACATATTGCAATGCATACCAGAACCAGCGATACCAAATTTTGGTTTAGCCATAAAGGTTGCATACAAACCATGTTTACGAGCAATGGTTTTTACAACGAGTTTAAAGATTTGAATCTTGTCACAGGCGCGAAGAACTTCATCGTACTTAAAGTCAATTTCATGCTGACCTACAGCCACTTCGTGGTGACTGGCTTCTACCTCAAATCCCATTTGGGTTAAGACATTGACGATCTCACGACGAGTGTTATCCGCAAGGTCTGTAGGTGCCAAATCAAAATAGCCACCCTTGTCATTCACTTCAAGAGTTGGGTCTCCATTTTCATCCAGTTTAAAGAGGAAGAACTCTGGCTCTGGTCCAAGGTTGAACGATTTGAAGCCAACTTCTTCCATGTGACGAAGAGCACGTTTGAGGTTTCCACGTGGATCTCCTGCAAATGGTTCCCCTTCTGTTGTATAGACATCACAAATCAAGCCTGCGACACTACCGTTCTCATCTCCCCAAGGGAAAACAGTCCAAGAGTCCAAGTCAGGATAGAGATACATATCAGACTCATTAATCCGAACAAACCCTTCGATAGAAGATCCATCAAACATAGCCTTGTTTGATAAAACTTTTTCCAACTGTTCATCTGTCGCTGGAATTTCAACGTTTTTCATGGTTCCTAAGATATCTGAGAACATCAACCGAATAAAGGTTACATTTTTTTCTTTGACTTCGCGACGAATATCTTCAACAGTAATTGACATGTGTGTCTCCTTATGAATAAAGCAATAAGTAAAAAGAATGATCAGCGTAACTGACCATATGGCGATGAGGTCGTATGAAAGCGACTTTGCTGAAGAATGTCGCGATGAAGGGCCTTGCGAACTTCCTTCTCGCTAACTACCTTGGCAGCTTGGCGTTTAGCTTCTTTCTCAGCAATCCGTTTTTTGATTCCTGCAATATTAAGGCCTTCAGATAAGTAATCCTTAATCTCCAACAGGCGATCCATATCGTTGAGAGAAAACATCCGACGATTGCCCTCTGTACGATCCGGAGTAATGAGTTGTTGATCTTCGTAATAGCGAATCTGACGAGCTGTTAAATCTGTCAATTTCATAACACTACCAATCGGAAAGACCGCTAACGTTCGTCTTAATTCCTTTTCTTTCATATCCGACCTCCTTTCCCTTCTATTATAACGCAAAAAAAACCGATGTCAAGATTAAAATGTCATATAATCTCACATGGGTTTTCTTTTTTCTTTTATAAAGTCTCGAATGCGATCCACATCTGAATTAACTAAAATCGCTACAAAGACACCGATAAAGGTTTCAAAAATGCGGGCAAAAACATATAGGAAAGTTTCACCTGTAGGAATCGAGAGAGTAATAATCAGCATAGCTGATACGCCTCCGATAATTCCGGCTTTATTGTTCATGGCAACATTGGTCATAATGGTTAACATGGTCGCAATCGGTACAAAAATCAGGGTGACCCAATAGGCATCGTGGAAGAGGATCTTGATCATAAAGAATAGCAGAGCATAAAAACCACCGATGCTGTTGCCCATCACACGCGAAGCTCCGAAGTGAACACTCTTATCAAAATCTTCTCTCAAGCTAAAAACAGCTGTCAGAGCCCCAATTTGCAGTCCTCTCCAACCAAAGATACCAAAAATCAATAGAACCAGAAAAACGGCTATCCCTGTTTTGAAGGTCCGCATTCCCAATCGAAATTTGGAACGGTCAAATTTATGTCGTTTAAAGTAATCCATTGTCCCCTATCTTTCTATCTCTTTTATTCTAACATATTTCCAGAAAGGTTCAAGCAGGGAAATGAAGATCGACTAGCTTCCTTCTAATCTATAAAGACATCTTAAAAACTTTCCTTAGGTGAGTACGGACGTCAGCGAACTTCGAAGAAGTTCCATGACTTAGTTTTGAACCTAAAGTTTCAAAACTCCCGAGTGCTTGAAACAAATGTTTCAAGCACTTTTCTCACGGCGGAAAGTTTCGGGATTTCCTTGATTAATTTCAAAAATGAGATCATATTTTATTTCGATACAGAATCACTTATCTTATATAAAAATAGTTTGTATACATTCTAAAAAAAGCACCTTTCGGTGCTTCTTCTATGGTTTATGAGGAACCGTCTTATTTTTCTGTAAGTGCAGCCAAACCTGGCAATACTTTACCTTCAAGGAGTTCCATTGAAGCGCCTCCACCAGTAGAGATCCATGAGAACTTGTCTGCACGACCAAGGTTGATCGCTGCGGCAGCTGAGTCACCACCACCGATGATTGATTTAACGCCTGGTTGTTTCACGATAGCGTCCATGACACCGATTGTACCAGCTTGGAAGTCAGGGTTTTCAAATACACCCATAGGTCCGTTCCATACAACTGTTTTCGCACCAGTCAAAGCTTCGTCAAATTTAGCGATAGATTTAGGACCGATATCCAAACCAAGGAAGCCTGGGTCAACTGCTTCACCTTCAGTGTCTTTCACTTCAGTGTAGTCAGCAAATGCGTTCGCTTCTTTTGAGTCAACTGGCAAGATCAATTTGCCGTTTGCTTTTTCAAGAAGAGCTTTAGCGACATCTAATTTGTCTTCTTCTACAAGTGAGTTACCGATTTCGATACCTTGAGCTTTGTAGAATGTGTAAGTCATCCCACCACCGATAAGAACTTTATCAGCTTTTTCAAGCAAGTTTTCGATAACACCAATCTTGTCTGAAACTTTTGAACCACCAAGGATAGCCACGAATGGACGTTCTGGAGCTTCAACTGCTTCTTGGATGTAGGCAATTTCGTTTTCAAGAAGGAAGCCAGCAACAGCTTTTTCAACGTTTGCTGAGATACCAACGTTTGAAGCGTGTGCACGGTGAGCTGTACCGAATGCATCGTTTACGAAGATACCATCTCCAAGTGATGCCCAGTATTTACCAAGTTCAGGATCGTTTTTAGATTCTTTCTTGCCGTCAACATCTTCAAAACGAGTGTTTTCAACCAAAAGAACTTGTCCATCTTCAAGAGCGTTAATCGCAGCTTCCAATTCAGCACCACGAGTAACACCTGGAAGGAAAGCAACGTCTTGACCCAATTTAGCAGCCAAGTCAGCAGCTACAGGAGCAAGTGATTTTCCTTCTTTGTCTGCTTCTTCTTTTACACGTCCAAGGTGAGAGAAGAGGATTGCACGTCCGCCTTGCTCAAGAATGTACTTGATTGTTGGAAGAGCAGCAGTGATACGGTTGTCGTTTGTAATCACGCCATCTTTTACAGGAACGTTGAAGTCAACACGAACGAGAACTTTTTTCCCTTTCAAGTCAACGTCTTTAACAGTCAATTTTGCCATTGGATATGACTCCTTCTATTTTTAATACATGATAATTATATCACAAAAGATGTAAAAGAGGTAGAAAAATAGTGGATTTCTACTTCATAATAGCCTATCTGGATTGATGCTCCTGATTCAGAATCTACATCATGAAACCTCCCTTGTTTTTCACAAAGGAGGTTTATGATTGATTTTAACTTTTTTAAGCCTCTAGAAAACCTTACTCTTCTTTCTTCTTACCGGCCAAGAGGAAGCCTCCAAGTGCCGCTAAGAGTACAGCTTCTGCTGCAAAAGTAGCCTCTAAACTTGCAGTTGTTGGCAATTCCTTGTCAGTTTCTTTGCTTGTTTGATCTTGTTGAGAAGAACCTTCTTTAGACGGTGTTAAGTAGCGACTCAAAACTTGTTGAACTCGTTGATCCAGAAGATCTGATCCGTTTTCCTTTTGATTCAATGGATCAGTTGGTTTCATCGGATTCAATTGTTCTGGGGATTTTTGATTATCAGTCGGTTGGTCTGGTTTTGTTGGATTCTCCGGCTGAATCGGTTGATCTGGTGTCGCAGGTTTCTCTGGCTGAACCGGTTGATCCGGTGTCGCAGGTTTCTCTGGCTGGATCGGTTGGTCCGGTGTCACAGGTTGATCTGGCTGGATTGGCTGATCTGGTCCTTCCGTTTTTGCTAGCTTATAGACAATCGCATAGTGAGTAAAGTGTGGAGCTGTAAAGATGACTACATCTCCTACACGCTCAAAGGCTAAAGATTGAGGTGTTTGACCTTCTGGGAAGAAGAGGACTTGCTCCACTTCTCTATCTTTATCCACAGGTATTTTCACAAGTGATGAATGCTGTGTATCGACATCCTGACCACTTGCATCGACTCCTTCGATATCAAAGATAGCCGCTTCTCGTCCCTTCAGCTCTTCTTTTTCTACCTGATTTGCTTCAACTTTCGCGACTTTCAACCCCTTAACAACAGTAGGTTCCAAATTAGAGAACTGAACTTCAACTCCAGTTGCAGAGTCTACAAAGACTGCCGGCTTATCTTCTTTCAAGAGCGCAATCAAGGTTTCTAGGCCTGTTTTTGCGGTTGCCAGCGCTTCAGGAGTGAGTTCTGAAGAGTCTAGGACTTCTTTATTTTTCTCAACCAGTGCCTTCAAAGCATCACCAGAAGGATGATTTGGCTTGCTTGCTAATAGAGTGGTCGCTTCCTCTGTCAGAGCAGAGAGAGTTTCTTTTTCTTTTGTTAGATTGGCTTGTCCATCCAAGGCTTTCAAGAGAGCGGTCAATTGGTTTAACTGCTCATTGACTTGATCTTGTGTGCTGATATCATGCTCTTTCAAGACTTTTTCAGAAGCAGCTATTCCAGCCAACAAGGCTTCTTTGACTTCAGGAGTGGCAAAAGTAAAGTCTACTTTGGCTTTTGCAGCTTCAGCTTCAGCCAATTTTTGCTTGAGGTATTCATCATTGAGAGCTGGTTTTGGATTCACGAGGACATCAAAGCTTGTGCTAGCTCCCTTGTAATGGACGGTGATAGTTTGACGACCTTCCTTGCTCGCATCAAAGCCAGTTACTTCAACACCTTCATCGGTCAAGGCGTGCGTTTCAGTCGTTTCATCTTCAAAGACGACTGTAAAGCGTCCGCCTTCTTTTTCAAATGCTTCTCCGACAATATATTCGACTTTTGGTTTGTCAGTCAATTCTAGACCAGCAACGGCTTTTTCACCTGCTTCCTCTGCACTGACCACAAAAACAGTGAGAGTCTTATCCAATTTCTGACCAAGATAAGAAACTTCTAGGTGTTGTTCTCCAAGCTTGCTACTGTCAAATCCATGAATCTCTACACCTGAGTTGGTGAGGTTGACCAGTTGATCTGCTTGTCCATCTTGATAATGAACGCGAAGAGTCGCTCCTTTCAAGGAGAGAGCATCTCCTTCTCTGTACACCTTCTTAGCTAAGCCCTCTTCTAATTGAACTCCACTAATTTCTTTATCATTTTTTGGAACTTCAATCGCTAGAACATTACTGATCTCTTTTCCTGGTGCTTGTGCACGATAGTAAAGAAGAGATGGAGTCGATTCAAAAGCGAGCGGTTTAAAGATCAGATTTCCAGCTTGATCGGCTGTCATAGTCGCAATTGGGCTAGTCGCTTCTTTATCGGCATATAGAGTCAGCGTAGTATTGGCTGGAACATCTTTGAAGCCGACTTGGACAAAATGATTGCCTAAGTTTTGCGCTGCAGCATCCTTCATCGGGATATTGACTGTTTCGGTATCTAAACTTTCATACATTTTCCAGTTATAGATTCGAATAGCCTGCCATGGAGTCCCATTATCGGCTGTAATGACATGGAGACGCCAATCTTGGGCCTTAATCGGTTGATCGAGTGTAATATCGGACACATGGGCTTTGTTACCACGGACTTCCTTGGCCAATTTCCACTCGCCGGCTTCGTCCTTGTAGTAAAGATCGAAGTCACGGGTATTCATCTTGCCATCATCGACAGATTCACCACCCGCACCTGCATGGTCCATAACCCAACGAACAATCGTCCGTGGTTGTGTCAAGCGAATATCGACAGTTCCACTCAATTGAGCCGAAGACCATTTATCTGAAAGGCTCGTAATGGTTCCATTCAACATCCCCTCGATACCTTCACTACCATCTGCATCTGGGAAACTTGAACCGATGACTTTCGCCCCAATCACTACGTTTGGCGCCAATGCTTTTGGTAGGCTGGTATCCGACACTGTCATGCCCCAATCAAAGGCTACAGTTCCCGCATCTGAACGTTGACCGTTTTTCCCAACAGCAACAACCTTGAGTTCTTGAGTGGTCCCTTCAGCACTTGCTGAACGACTAACTTTTGGAAGATAGACAGTTGTCGCAGAAGACCCTGTTAAGAGACGCCAGTTATCCCCATCTTTCTCATAGACTTCATAATAATCTGCATCCGCAACTCCTTTAAAGTTTAGGACTGCTTCTGCTTCTTGCGCATTTTGCAGGCGTTTGCCTTTCACGGTTACTTCAGAAGGAGCAGCTGGTTTTTCTTGGTTCGACGTAATCGACAATTGGCCGAGATTGAACTTGTAGTCTTTGACATCTGCATCATGGTCAAAGAACATCTTAACGGCATAAATGGTCTTGCCAGCTAGGTCTCCCAAATCGAAGGTTTGAGTGGACCAATCTGCGTTTGGCGTCAATTCCTTCCATACGTATTCCGAGTAATCTTCTTTTGTAGCAACAGCTACCCAAGCAGCCGCACCAACCCCACCCTTGTGAGAGACACTTAATTTTGTTGTTTCTGTCACAGGGATCTTGGTCGAATAGAGCATGACATTTTGACTGCTATTAGCTTTCAAATCGCCTTCAAAGGTTAGCGAGTTTCCTCCATTATAGGCTTGATCAAAGTCATAGCGCCCTTTCAATGGCGTGCTATCTTCACTATGTTCTACCCACCAGCGCCATGTTGGAAGGTAGCCAGAGACGGATCGGTAATTCCACTCGCCATCTTTTGAAATTTTCCCATCTACAAACCAATATTTTCCGTGACCAGTATTGAATGAAGTATTAAAATCAGCATTTGTGATCGGAGTTTTATCCACGACTAGATTGGACATCCCGTACCAAGATTGATCTGCTGGTTTTCCTTTGGTTGGATCACCTTGGAAACCTGTCCAGAATAGATCTTCATGGGTATGATACCCCTCTCCTGTCTTTCCTAGACCCGTAATGGTGTCAGGTGCATAAAGCCCCAGGGATAGACGCAACTTGCCATGTTCATCTAAAATCGCATTCCAGTCCACATTGGTCTTATAAGAGCCCCCTTTTTGAAGTTCGAGTCCCGCTAAAACATCATAAGGATTGCGCTGAATCCATTTGGCTGTGCTGATAGAATAATCAACTTCTGATTTGCCCCAGTTGAAGTTGGCAAAGAAGGTATCAACTGGATTTTCCCCATTTTCAGGTTGCATGAAATTATAGTTGTATTCACCCAGTGCATTTTCATGGTAACGACCATATTCATAGGTCATGGCATCATACCAAGAGTACTTGATAGGGTAGTTAATACTCTTCGCATACTCCTTGGTGTAAAGAAGGAAATCTCTTAATTTTGGTCCTAAAGGTTCTACTAGGTTCCCTGTCGTTTCTTGGTTAATAAAGTAGCCATCGAAACCATAATACTTAGCTAGATCAACTAATTTCCGTGCGATCGGGAAGGTTTTAGAGCCTTCACTATCTTCTTTCAAGGTTTCTGCAAAATGCTCTTGATCCTTGATGCTACTAGACCAGTTATAAAAGAGTGTTCCATAGATGGGCACCCCATTTCGGTGAGCAGCATCAATCACATCCGCTGATGGTACCAGACCTTCCCAGAATACCATGGAATCCAAATACTGCCAATAGTCAAAAGCATAGGCCTTAAACTCTTCCCCACCGACGGAAGCATGATCCTTAGCCTTTGAGTTCATGTTAGACAGAGCCTGAATCTTTGCATCAGGGTTTGCTTGCTCGTTGATTTGCTTCCCTTGAAAACGGCTAGCGAGGGGGACACTTGCTCGGTTCAAATCATCATCTACTCGTTTACCAGGTTCCCATTTCAACAAATCGTCCCATGTATCAAATTTGACCTCTTTCGGTCTTAATTGTTTTTCTTCATTAGTTGGTAAATCTTCTACTTTTTCTGTGCTTGCTTTTGGCTGTTCTGTCGCTGAAACCGCTGGACTATCTGTGGTCGTCGGGCTAACTTCGGGAGTTGCTGAAGTAGCCTCTGGAGTTGCTGAAGTGGCTTCCTCAACTGGTTTCGCTGATTCTGTAGTTGGCAAGACAGCATCTGCAGTGTAGACACCAGCTTCTCTGATCAAATGATTTACATCTTCTGCAGTTGCTGAAGTGGCTTCTAAGGGTTGTTCATTCGCAGCATGCGTCTCATCCGCTGAGACAGCCCCCGTCCCTAAAAATGCCAATCCAATCAGTGCAGAACAAACTCCCACACTGAATTTTCGGATACTAAAACGTTGTTGTTTTTCAAATTGATGACCTTTCATCTTGACCTCCATCTTATTTTACTAATTTCCAATCTCCTAAAACACTTCTCCTTTGCTCTCGTGCAATCGCTTACATTTTGTTTAATTGGAAATCTTCACTCAAATTTAGTTTACCCCTTTAAAGAGAGGTCTGTCAATCCATTTTAGCAAATCCTATAATAAGGTGAGGAGGAACTAAAAAAAGTACAAAAAAAGAGGAGGTCACCCTCCTCTCATCATACACATGAATTATTTAGCAATTTTTGCGAAGTATTCAAGAGTACGTACAAGTTGTGCAGTGTAAGACATTTCGTTGTCATACCATGAAACAACTTTAACCAATTGTTTACCATCAACGTCAAGAACTTTAGTTTGAGTTGCGTCAAACAATGAACCGTAAGCCATACCTACGATATCTGAAGATACGATTGGATCTTCTGTGTAACCGTATGATTCGTTAGCTGCTGCTTTCATAGCTGCGTTCACTTCATCAACAGTAACGTTCTTTTCAAGAACTGCAACCAATTCAGTAACTGATCCAGTTGGAGTTGGAACGCGTTGTGCAGATCCGTCCAATTTACCGTTCAATTCTGGGATTACCAAACCGATAGCTTTAGCAGCACCAGTTGAGTTAGGAACGATGTTAGCTGCACCAGCGCGAGCACGACGAAGGTCACCACCACGGTGTGGTCCGTCAAGGATCATTTGGTCACCAGTGTAAGCGTGGATAGTAGTCATCAATCCTTCTACAACACCAAAGTTATCTTGAAGAGCTTTAGCCATTGGAGCCAAGCAGTTTGTAGTACATGAAGCACCTGAGATAACTGTTTCAGTACCATCAAGAATGTCGTGGTTAGTGTTAAATACAACTGTTTTAACGTCGTTTCCACCAGGAGCAGTGATAACAACTTTCTTAGCTCCACCTGGGTGCAAGTGTTTTTCAGCAGCTTCTTTCTTAGCAAAGAAACCAGTTGCTTCAAGAACGATTTCTACACCGTCGTTAGCCCAGTCGATTTGTTCTGGATCACGTTCAGCAGAAACTTTAACGAATTTACCGTTAACTTCGAATCCACCTTCTTTAACTTCCACAGTACCGTCGAAACGACCTTGAGTTGTGTCATATTTCAACAAGTGTGCAAGCATAACTGGATCTGTAAGGTCGTTGATGCGAGTAACTTCAACACCTTCTACGTTTTGGATACGACGGAAAGCAAGACGACCGATACGACCGAAACCGTTAATACCAACTTTAACTACCATTCGTGATTTCCTCCTTATGAAAATCAAAAAATTTTTTATGTGAAAAGAGTAACTTGATAGGTTACAAATCATCTTTCAACAATATTATTATATACTTTCTTCCCCTAAAATGCAACTGATTTCAGTAGGATTAGAAATATTACACAAACTTTCATATTCATTTTCACTATCTCTTATGAGGAAGAGGGGTTGAACTCTTTCGAATCAAAAAAGCCTTCCTCCTAAGAGGAAAGCTTTTAGCTAGACGGCAAAATTATGCTTCACCTTTAGCTTTTTTAATGATTTCTTCTTGTACTGATTTCGGTACATCTTCGTAGTGGTCAAATACCATCATGAAGGTACCACGTCCTTGAGTTGCAGAACGAAGGACAGTAGCGTAACCGAACATTTCAGCAAGTGGTACATAAGCACGAACGATTTGGCTTGCACCGTGTGCTTCCATACCGTCTACACGTCCACGACGAGCAGTTACGTGACCCATAACATCCCCAAGGTTTTCTTCAGGAACTGTGATGGTTACAAGCATCATTGGTTCAAGGATAGCTGGTTGTGCTGATTTAGCTGCTTCTTTAAGAGCAAGAGATGCAGCGATCTTGAAGGCAGTTTCAGATGAGTCGACATCGTGGTATGAACCATCGTAAAGCTTCGCTTTCACGTCAACCATTGGGTAGCCAGCAAGAACACCGTTCGCCATAGATTCTTGAAGTCCTTTTTCTACTGCAGGGATGAATTCACGTGGAACCACACCACCGACGATTGCATTTTCGAACTCGAATCCTTTTCCTTCTTCGTTTGGAGTAAATTCGATCCATACATCACCAAACTGACCTTTACCACCAGATTGACGTTTGAAGAATCCACGTGCTTGTGTAGAAGCGCGGAATGTTTCACGGTAAGATACTTGAGGAGCACCAACGTTTGCTTCAACCTTGAATTCACGTTTCATACGGTCAACAAGGACATCCAAGTGCAACTCACCCATACCAGAGATAACTGTTTCACCAGTTTCAGGGTTTGTTTCAACGCGGAATGTTGGATCTTCTTCAGCCAATTTTTGAAGGGCAATACCCATCTTGTCTTGGTCTGCTTTAGATTTAGGCTCAACCATCAATTGGATAACTGGTTCTGGAACTTCGATTGACTCAAGGATAACTTTTGCTTTTTCATCTGTCAATGAGTCACCAGTTGTTGTATCTTTCAAACCAACAGCAGCTGCGATATCTCCAGAGTAAACTGTTTCGATTTCCATACGAGTGTTGGCGTGCATTTGAAGGATACGTCCGATACGTTCACGTTTACCTTTAGAAGTGTTCAATACGTATGAACCAGAGTTCAAGACACCTGAATAAACACGGAAGAATGTCAAACGACCTACAAATGGGTCAGTCATGATCTTGAAGGCAAGAGCTGCAAATGGCTCGTCATCAGATGCTGGACGTTCTTCTACTTCATCTGTATCTGGGTTTACACCCTTGATTGCAGGGATATCAAGTGGGCTTGGAAGGTAGTCAAGGACCGCATCCAACATCAATTGAACCCCTTTGTTCTTGAAGGCAGAACCACACAATACTGGGAAGAATTCAACATTGATAGTCGCTTTACGGATACCAGCTTTCAATTCTTCGTTAGTGATTTCTTCACCTTCAAGGTATTTCATCATCAAATCTTCGTCAGTTTCAGCAACTGCTTCGACCAATTTTTCACGGTATTCTTGAGCTTGTTCAAGGTATTCAGCTGGGATATCTTCTTCAAGAATATCTGTACCAAGGTCGTTGGTGTAGATTTCAGCTTTCATCTTGATCAAGTCGATGATTCCACGGAAGTCATCTTCTGAACCGATTGGCAATTGGATTGGGTGAGCATTTGCTTGAAGACGGTCATGAAGAGTGCTTACTGAGTAAAGGAAGTCAGCACCGATTTTATCCATCTTGTTCGCAAATACGATACGAGGAACTCTGTATTCAGTTGCTTGGCGCCAAACAGTTTCTGTTTGAGGCTCAACACCTGATTGTGAGTCAAGAACGGTTACAGCACCGTCCAAAACGCGGAGTGAACGTTGAACTTCGATCGTGAAGTCCACGTGTCCTGGTGTGTCGATGATGTTTACACGAGTATCTTTCCATTGAGCTGTTGTAGCTGCAGAAGTGATAGTGATACCACGTTCTTGCTCTTGCTCCATCCAGTCCATTTGTGACGCACCTTCGTGAGTTTCACCAATTTTGTGAATCTTACCAGTGTAGTAAAGGATACGCTCAGTTGTAGTTGTCTTACCAGCATCGACGTGGGCCATGATACCGATATTACGAGTTTTTTCAAGTGAAAATTCGCGTGCCATGAGGTTTGTTTCTCCTATATTTTTTATTTCTATACTATTATAACATGATTTAACAAAAACGGATAGGCAGGACCTACCCGTTCTCAGTGTTCTCATGTATGTGTTGGTTTCAACTTACGAGATGGTAAGTTGAATTGAACTAAAGAGCGGACCGAGCTCAATTGAACCCGGGCTAAAAGCTCGGAAAATAGATAAGCTTTCCTAGAATCTTTGATTCTTCGTCAAGCTTCCTAATTTTCAGTCGCTTTTTTAACGCCCTTAGTATCTTAATCTTACCAGCGGAAGTGTGCGAAGGCACGGTTAGCTTCAGCCATACGGTGAGTGTCTTCACGTTTCTTAACAGCTGCACCAGTGTTGTTTGCAGCATCCAAGATTTCTTTAGCAAGGCGGTCAACCATTGTGTGCTCACCACGTTGACGAGCGATTGTTACCAACCAACGAAGTCCAAGTGTTGTACGACGTTCTGGACGAACTTCAACTGGGACTTGGTAGTTTGATCCACCAACACGACGTGCACGTACTTCAAGTACAGGCATGATGTTTTCCATAGCTGTTTCAAATACTTCAAGTGCGTCATTTCCAGTAGCTTCTTTGATTTGCTCAAAAGCACCGTAAACGATTGAAGCTGCTGTACCACGTTTACCATCAAGCATAACGCGGTTGATAAGACGAGTAACTAGTTGTGAATTGTAAAGCGGATCTGGCAATACGTCACGTTTTGGAGCTCTATTTTTACGACTCATTTCTCTTTATCCCCTTTCCTTATGCTTTTTTCGGACGTTTAGTACCGTATTTAGAACGGCCTTGTTTACGATCGTTAACACCTGCAGTATCAAGTGCACCACGGACGATATGGTAACGTACCCCTGGAAGGTCTTTTACACGTCCACCACGAAGAAGCACCACGCTGTGCTCTTGCAAGTTGTGTCCGATACCTGGGATGTAGGCAGTAACTTCGATCAAGTTGCTCAAACGTACACGAGCAAATTTACGAAGGGCAGAGTTAGGTTTTTTAGGTGTCATAGTTCCAACACGAGTTGCTACACCACGTTTTTGTGGTGAAGAAACGTTTGTTTGAACTTTTTTATGACTGTTGTAACCAACGTTCAAAGCTGGTGATTTAGATTTTTCTACTTTTGATTTACGCGGTTTGCGAACCAATTGGTTAATTGTAGGCATCTACATTCTCCTGTGTTTTTTTATTTTTGGTGATGATACACTTGGTGACAGCTATCATCTGTGTGTACTTTTGCAACATTTGTCAGCACGTCCCTGTACACTCTTGAGAGACCAAAAGTAAAAAGTACCGTCTATTATTGTAACATAGCGGTACTTTCACTGTCAAGATTTTTTTCTCTTTTTTGCACGATTGCTTCTTCTTAAAACCGTGCTAAATTATTGTTCATATTGTTGCGTTACAGCTGGAATTGTAGCATTCGAAACTTGAGGAACTTCATTGGACTGATATTGAGGAACTTCTGCCGGAACCACTTGTTGAGGTTGCCCTGTTTGACTAGCTTGATTCGTATCAGTTGATTGAGTATTCTGGTTGGTTTGCATTCCATAGTAGTCTACAATGTACTGAATTCGAGCTTGGAAGGCCTGTTTCTTTGTTTCGTCCTTCACTTTTTCCACGGCTTCTCGGGCAGCTGTTAAGGTTTCTTGGGTTGCAGTCGTTTCAAAATGAGCGACTGCCTTTTCTGCATCTTCAGCGATTTTCGCTTCCTCTTCTTCTTTTGCTTTTTTAGGGTCTTTCTTTTTAATAGGAAGAGAACCTGTCTTTTTGGCTTCTTGTTTCACCACTGTAACTTGGTCTGCAGAATTTTTTCGAACCGTATAAAGCCCACCGACAAGAACTCCTGTCAAGATGAATATCGTTGCCAATCGAAGCCATAGGGGGCTACGATCAAAACGGTCTAAAATTGTTTTCATTTTCCTATCTCCCTCTCCAGACTTAATCCTTATCGAAAATATTTCCGATTTCTACATCAATTTTATTTTCTGCTACATCAATGTTGGTTACACGTAGAAGTGACTTGTGATCAAATAAATCTTTACTTCTAGCCGAAGCATTGTCCGCAAAAATAGCGACTCCTGCTAACTCTGATTCGAACTCAGCCAAGAGGCTAACCATCCCACTGATAGTTCCCCCCCCTTTAAGGAAGTCATCGACAATCAAGACACGGCTGCCTGCTTTCAAACTGCGTTTGGACAAAAACATTTTCTCAATCCGATCGCCACTGGAACCTGATACATAGTTCACACTGACCGTTGATCCTTCTGTAATTTTTAGATCTCGTCGCACAATGACAAAGGGAACATTTAAGACATTGGCTACCGCGTTTGCTAATGGAACTCCCTTGGTTGCCACCGTCATAACAGCATCGATTTTTTGATCTCGAAAGGCCTTGGCAATAATGCGCCCAATATTATTTAGGATTTTTGGATTGCTCAATAGGTCTGAAAGGTAGATATAACCACCTGGTAAAATCCGATTGCTTTCTGACAATTGATTGCACAAGTTTTGGACAATTTCTCTTGAATCTGCATCCGAAATCGATGGTGTAAAGATGACCCCTCCACCTGCCCCAGTGAGAGTTTCAATGTGTCCAATTTCCATTTCTTCAAAGGCCCGTTTAATAATAACAATGTCCTCAGAAATAGAGGATTTGGCAGATTCATATTTCTCCGCAAATGTATTTAAACTTGTCAATTCGTAGGGATGATTAATCAAGTAGTTCGAGATCACAACCATCCGCTCACTTCTTCTTAGCTTCATTATCTCTCCACATAGTTTTTTATTGTATTATACCATATTATACCAAAAAACGAACATTGTTAGTCTTACAACATTCGTTTCTCGTTTTTTTACTAACAAACTAAGAGAAGGCTTTTTTGCTCTAGTTTATTAGGAATCTTTTAAATTTGGCTTATAGAAGGAGCGGTTATCCAAGGCAAAAATCTTATTGGTCATTTCACCAGGACCCACTAAAGCCAAGGCTGAAGTCATCATCATCATTTCGGCATCTAGATTATCAATCATATGAATGATCTCTGCTTCCATAATTTTCGGACGAACTGGACTACCATACTCTAATAGACCATGGTGACTTAAAATGACATGTCGTAACACAATCACATCTTCTTTTTGATCATCAATCTTCAGCTCTTGTAAGACCTTGGTAATTTCTTCATCAATCAGAGCAATGTGTCCGATGAGATTCCCCCTGACCGTATATTCCGTATTTTCAGGACCTGAAAGCTCCAGTACCTTGGCAAGATCATGGAGCATGATCCCTGCATAGAGGAGACTTTGATTTAATTGAGGGTAAACTTGAGAGATGCTCTCGGCCAATCGAACCATGGTTGCTGTATGATAGGCCAAGCCAGTCTCAAAAGCATGGTGGTTGGTTTTGGCCGCAGGATACGAGTAAAACTCCTTGTCGTACTTGTTGTAGAGCGCCCTCACCACACGTTGCCAAACTGGATTTTCTATCTTGAAAATCATCCCCGACAGGTAATCTTTCAAATCAACTGGATTCACCGGAGGTTTTTCTTTAAAGTCTGCTGGATTAGACGGTTCCCCGCTTTGAGGCAAACGCAAGGTCAATTGATTGACCTGGGGCGTATTGTTGTAGACCTCCCGGCGTCCGCTCATATGAACTACGCGACCAGCTTGGAACTGCTCCACATTATGCGGCTGAGCATCCCACAATTTTCCTTCAATCGTGCCTGTCTCATCTTGAAAGACAAAGGCAAGATAGTTCTTTCCAGCCCGTGTCTGACGAACATCTGCTGACTTAATAAGGTAGAAGCCTTCAAACAATTCGTCTTTTTTCATTTGATTAATTTTGACCATCATCTTCTCCATCTTCTAAATTCAATAGGCTTGCCATATCTAGATTTTCTGACGTTTCTATACTTCGAAGAGTACGCTCGATAGCATTTGTTCTTCGGTTTAAGAGTTCATCGATGTTTCCAGAAGCATGTTTCAACTGCCGTTGGGTCTTTTCTAAAACGCCTCCAAATTTTTGGAACTCTGTCTTGACTGAAGCAAGGACCTTGCTAATATCATCTGCACTTCGTTGAATATTCAGAGTCTTAAACCCAACCGATAGGGAATTTAACAAGGCTGAAAGAGTACTTGGCCCCGCGACGACGATCTGTTCCTCTCTTCGGAGACGATCAAAGAAGGCTGGGTCGCGGACCACTTCTGAATAGAGGCCTTCCGTCGGCAAAAAGAGAATCCCAAAATTAGTAGTGGCAGGCGGATATAGGTATTTTTGATGAATGTCCTTGGCAAATTGTTTAATACTAGCCTGGAGGAGCTTGCGACACCGTTCAATCTCCTCTTTCTCTCCACTTTCATAGGCTTCTTCCAGTCGGTAATAACCCTGCAGAGGAAACTTAGAGTCTATTGGCAGATAGACGTATTCCCCTCTTACCTGACCAGGCATCTTAATTGCATACTCGACGCGTTCGCTGGAATGGGGAACTGTTACAAACTCTCTCTCGTATTGGGCGGGAGTTAGGATATCTTCAATGATCTGGCCCAGTTGAAGTTCTCCCATAATCCCACGAGTTTTGGTATTAGAGAGGACCTTATTGAGACTCCCCACATCTCTAGCGACCGTCTGCATTTCCCCAAGGCCTTTATTAACCGACTCCAATTGTTTGGAGACAGTCTCAAAAGAGGTTTGGAGACGACTATGCAAGGTTTTTTCCAACTTTTCTTCGACCGTTTGACGCATCTGCTCCAACCGCAAATCATTGGAGGCTTGAATCTGTTGCATCCGTTCGTCCGTTTTGTCTCGGTTTTTAGTAAAATTCTCAGCAAGTTCTGCTCGTAAAGCAGTCGTTTGCTGATGCATTTCTGTCCGTAATTCCATTAGACGGTCACTGATCGCCATCTCTATCTGCTGACCAGTGATTTGCTGAGCTTGTCGCTCTCTCTCAAATCGGTAATCCAGCTGATCCGAAAGATGATCTTCTTGGTCTTCTAGTAAGTCACGGATCCGTTTGTTATCAGCTGTCCGTTGTTGGTACAGCAAGAAGAGCAAGACAAGATTTCCCACTCCTAATACAAAAAGGATTAATTCCATCTTATTTCCCATCCTTGCTATAAATGATAACAGCATAGCCTCGATCAACGCTTAAGGTGATCGGCTGATTGCTAAACTCGTTGGAACCATAAATAGCTTTTTTAAAATAATTGGTCGAATTTAAGGGATACTTGGCTCCTTCAATCTGGATGGAAGCTCCCTCAACCGGCATGAAAGCTACATACGTATAGCCTGCTAGGGGCTGAATGGTGTGGCGACCTGCTGGACGATAGCAGAGATAATTTTGTCGGTCCATCAAGCAAAGTTGCGACATAAGGGGAGCAATCTCTGGATCAGTGGGCAAAAAAACGCTGGCCAAGTGGTGATCCATGCGACCACCAAAGGCTCCAAAGATTAGAATTTCCGCTTGAGGCCAACGTTCTACTACTTCCTTAATCGCCAATTCCAGGTCAGTATCATTTTTTTCTGCTACCGAAGTCCGTAATTCGTGAGCCGCAGATTGAATCCTCTGGAATTCTTCTGGCTCAACAGAGTCAAAATCTCCAACTGCTAAAGATAGTTCCAGCCCTTGCTCTAATAGGAAAAGGCAACCTGCATCCACTCCGACATAAACATCCAAGTCTAACGGAATGGTTTCCACTTGGCCTCCAGCTACAATCGCAACCTTAGTCTTGGATGGCTGCTCGAAGGGTTTGAACTCGTTCATTCACATCTCCATTAAATACATAGGAACCTGCTACAAAGACGTTTGCCCCTGCTTCTTTCGCAGCGTGAATCGTCTTGTCGTCAATTCCCCCATCCACTTCAATATCGAAATCCAAGTCTTTCTCTTCACGCAATTGAACCAATTGACGAATCTTATCCATGGTTTCTGGCAGGAAGGCTTGCCCACCAAATCCTGGATTGACAGTCATGACAAGTACTTGATCCACCAAGTTCAAAATGTGTTGGATACTTTCAACAGGGGTTCCTGGATTGATGACCACACTTGGTTTAACCCCTGCCAAACGAATTTTTTGAAGGGCGCCATGGATGTGTGGAGTCGTTTCTACGTGAATGCTAATGATATCTGCCCCGGCACGCGCAAACTCTTCGATATGTTGCTCAGGATTGGTCACCATCAAGTGGCAGTCAAACACTAGCTTGCTGTGAGGACGCATACTAGCAACTACACCAGCACCAAAGCTGATATTCGGTACAAAGTGACCATCCATCACATCGATGTGAGCGTACTCCGCACCAGATGCTTCCAATTTCTTCAATTCACTTTCAAAATTTGCATAATCTGCACTCAAAATAGATGGAGCTAATTTGTTTGTTTTCATATTATTCAGGTCTCCTTATTTGGGTAATTTTTTCGATACTTTTTTATAGGTTTCTCGTCTATTTTCGATCTCACTCAAGAACTGTAAGTAATTCTCAAAGCGGAAGGAAGCAATGATCCCTTCCTCGACAGCAGGTTTGACGGCACAAGATGGTTCATGTGTATGGGTACAAGTACGGAACTTGCAATCCTGGCTTACCTTGGCGATGTCTGGAAAAGCATGATTCAGATCTTCTGCATTGTCGACTTCATAATCTAAAGAGGAGAAGCCAGGGGTATCCGCAATCTTGCCACCATTGAGATCATAAAAGCTGACGGCTCGCGTCGTATGGCGGCCTCGTCCAAGGCTGTCGGAGATCTCTCCTGTCTCTAGTTCCAACTCTGGAGCCAAGGTATTCAAGAGGGTTGATTTCCCCACTCCCGTTTGGCCCATAAAGACCGTCACCTGATCCTTCAAGAGAGGCAAGAGCTCTTCCTTGTCAGTGACAAAGTCATACCCCATTTGGCGATAGACTTCTTGGAAAGGAAGCATAACTGCCGGATCTTCTAGTAAGTCCATTTTTGAAATATAGACAATCGGATGAATGACTTTTTGCTCCAAGAGGACCAAAAAGCGATCCAATAAATTAACATTAAAATCGGGCTCTTTGGCGGACATGATAACGACAGCCTGATCAACATTAACAATCGGTGGACGGACTAAGCTATTCTTTCGAGGGAATATTTTTAAAATATAGCCTTCCGAATTTTCTTCAGCTGAAAATTCTACTTTATCTCCAACATAGGGAGTTTGTCCTTTTTTCCGGAAATTTCCTCGGGCGCGTGTTTGGTAAATTTTCCCTTCACACTCCACATAATAAAAACCGGCCAAGGCTTTAACAATCGTTCCTTGCAACTAGCACTCCTTTAAAGTTAATACTACCATTATATCAAAAAATATACGATAGCGCTTGCTTACTTAGGTATGAAAAAAGAAGTCCATTCAGTTTTTTTGAGCAAGATGCACATAAGAGGTTGTAAACGTTTTCAGATAGGTTTATAATAGAGGGAAAGGACATAATATATATATGTCTCTTGTGGGAAGTGCAGACTATTTGACAGAAAGGAAGTGACGGAGACTGATACATTTATTGACGAAGCTACCTGATTAGTAATGAAAGGAGCCTATTTTTGTGGCAGTATTTCTGACTTTCTTACTAATCCCTGCCAGTTATAAGGAGGTCCTTTATGAGTTTTTCATTTCTTTCCAAGAGTAACCCTCTCGTTTCTAATGTAAAAAAAGGGAAGTTTTTAACCCCTTGGTTTTTAGCTCCCTTTATTCTCTATTACATCACCCAATACATGTCTCCAATTAGTACAGCTTCCACAAACTTCTTTTTGAACAAACAAAGTTGGATTCCTGACTGGTGGAATATTCTAGACCTTTTGTCCTTCCTCTACACCATCATTGCCTTCTTCCTCTGGGTGAAACTCATTGAAAAACGACCGATTCGGACCATGGGCTTTACCAAAGGAAACGGCCTGTCCGAATTCGCTAAGGGGGTCTTGGTCGGTGCCATTATGATTACCACGGTCTTAATCATCTTCTTTATCACTGGTGATGTCCGTTTCGACCGCATTCAATTTAGTCTTCCTTTCCTCGTATCTTGGATCTTAGTTCTGATTGGCTATATTTTTCAAACAGCTGCTGAAGAAATTTATATCCGTGGCTGGCTCATTCCAATTATTTCTTATCACAAAAATGCCTACCTTGCCATCCTCATTTCTTCCACTATGTTCTCTTACTTCCACTTGAATAACAATGGTGCTTCTTGGCTGTCTACGGTCCACCTCTTTATTTTCGGCCTCTTCACAGCTGTCTATGCCTTGAAGAGAGGAAATATTTGGGGGCCTTGTGGTTTCCACTTTGCCTGGAACTTCATCATGGGCAATGTCTACGGCTTCCATGTTAGTGGCTTTGATAGTGAATCTTCTCTTATGTACTTCACGACTTCAAACCGGACCTTTATCACAGGTGGTGAGTTTGGACCTGAAGGCGGGATCCCTGGCTTAGTCGTTTTTCTTCTTGCTCTCTTATGGGCTATCTTCCTTCTCAAAGATACCTCTGCAGAACAAGAAGAACTTTATCCTCAAGTGAGTTATGAATAAGTAAAAGAAAGAAGAGAGTGGGACAGAAATCGGTCATTCGTTAGAATTCGATTTCGTCGTCCCACCTCCGCACAGTTGAGTAGGGCTGTAAAAGCTGATGAAATCAGCGTAGTAGAGCCCACTCAACCACTGCGTCTTGCTCGACAATCCAAAGACAATTGAGAGGCTAGGACTTCTGTCCTACTCTCTTTTCTGTTAGCTCCATACATTCGATAGAAAGTATGCTATTTTTTCTTGGCATTTCTTTTAAAAAGAGTATAATAGAACTATGCGGAGGTGGTGGAACGGCAGACACGCATGCTTCAGGCGCATGTGCCCCTTCGGGCGTGAGGGTTCAAATCCCTTTCTCCGCATCTTGGAAAGGTGGCCCAGCTTGGTACGGCACCGGACTCGAAATCCGGCAAGTGGATTTTCTTCACGCGCGGGTTCAAATCCCGTCCTTTCCTTTTATTACTCAAAAAGACATGGGCTTTGAAGCCCATGTCTTTTCCATTATTTAATTCCTGCTTCTAGAAGACTGTCAGCTAGACGGGCGAAATCTTCTAAACTAAGAGCTTCTCCTCGTACAGATGGCTTCAAACCGGCTGCTTGGATTCCGGCTTCCAATTTTGCCTTCACGTCTTCGGCCTTGCCAAAGCGACTGGTCAAGTTGTTCCAAAGAGTTTTTCGACGGTGGACAAAGCTAGCTTTGCTGACGGAGAAGAAGAAATCTTCATCCTTGACTGCCACTGCCGCTTTTTCGCGACGCACCATCTTGAGGATGGCAGAGTCGACGTTTGGCGCTGGCACAAAGACGGTGCGCGGCACAATAAAAGCTACCTTAGCTGTCATATAGTATTGGACCGCAATGGACAAAGACCCATAAGCCTTGGTATTCGGTTGAGCTGAGATGCGGTCTGCCACCTCTTTTTGCATCATAACCACAAATTCTTGGAAAGGGATTTTGGATTCAATCAAGTGCATGAGGATCGGAGTCGTGATGTAGTAAGGAAGGTTAGCCACTACCTTGATCGGAAGCTCTGGATTTTTAAACTCAGCGATATACTGGTTGAGATCCACCTTGAGGATGTCTTGATTGACAACGGTCACATTGTCAAAATCCCGCAAGGTATCCGCTAAGATAGGAACCAAGCGGTCATCAATCTCAAATGCCATCACTTCTGCGGCATTTTCCGCCAAAAACTCTGTCAAAGCACCGATTCCGGGTCCGATTTCAATCACATTGACCTGTTTATCAATCTCAGCGGTGTCCACAATCTTTTGAAGGATGTTGGTATCGGTCAAGAAGTTTTGACCGAAGGATTTTTTAAAGGTAAAGCCGTGACGCTCCAGCACTGCCTTGGTCACACTATAATCTGCAATTCTCATTTTTTCTCTTTTCTAATCAGTTTAGGACTATAGCCCTCTTGTTTTTCTCCACAGGCTAGTCTAACAGTCTTCTACAAATGCGTTCTTCTCCGCTTGGTAGACATAAGCTTCTCCATCCTTGTCTAAGACCGTCTCCAACAAGGGTTCGATATCCAGGGCCGCTTCAAGGCTAATGATGGCAATCTTAGACGGATCGTCCAAGTCTTCTTGAGACTCATAGCCTGTAAAAAATTGCCAACCACTATCTTGCGGGTGATGAGGTAGATCGTGAACTGCCCAATTTATCTCACGTCGTAGGAAGCAATCCTTGGTAATCATTGCCCCTTTTTGTGTATCAAGATTCAACTGGGGGACCATCAGGCTTGCAATATGTTCCCGCGCAAAATCCAGCTCATCTCCAAGCTGGATGGAGGTAATATAAGCGGGTTGATTGGTTAAACGTCCTTTGAACTTCCCATCGCGGATTTCAGTGAGTTCGACCCACATACGCTCTGCTCGACACCCATTCTCCAAGACTGTATCCAGCACAAAGATGAGGCGAACCTGGTCCCCAAGCTTCAATTGGTTAATTTCTTCTTGACTGGGAATCAAAAAGTGCCGCGGATTCTTTTGATGTTTTGCTTGAACATCCTCTAAAGAATATCCTATCCCTTTTTTCTTATCTGTAAACAAGTCGAACAATCCCATCTGCTACCTCCATCGCTATTTTTTATAACAAGCCAAGGCCTCTTCTACTTGAGACAGACAAACCCCAAACAACTCCAAACGTTTGAGCAGTTGTTTGCCATTACAGTAGCCGATGCGGAGCTCTTCTCCCAAGTATTCCCGTCGTTTGCGACTGTCACTGCCCATCAAGAGACCGAGACGCATCAGGTCTGACTTGGTAATATCAAAGAAATGCTCATCTTCATAGGAGCCAACCAGTCCAGATAAGGCCTTTTCTAAGTCTTCATAGCTGGCATGCTCTACTCCCAAGGAACGCCCCTTGGTCTTGGATTTGGGTACTGCTTCGCCACGATTTAAAAAGGCATGCTTGGCCTGCGGAATTTCTTGCATGATGATTTTACGAATCCGCTCCCCATTGTAATCTGGATCAGTAAAGACAATGACTCCACGCAACTCTTGCAATGTAGCAATTCGTTCTAAATCATCCTGATTAATAGCAGAGCCACGTGTCTCATAGGTATCCACCTCATAATAGCGTTTCAGATTGGCCGTATCGTCCTTGCCTTCAACAACAATCACTTCTGGTATTTTTCTTTTCTCAGTCAAGGCCAAATACCTTTCTCGCATTGTCATAGGTCGCTTGTGCCACTTCTTCTGTCGTTAAGCCACGTAGTTCTGCAATAAAGTCTACTACATAACGGGTGTAGGCTGTTTTATTTTCTCGGCCACGCTTAGGAACTGGTGCCAGATAGGGGGCATCTGTTTCAACCAAGATTTTGTCCAAAGGTAATTCTTTGGCTGCCTCCTGAATGTCTGTCGCCTTCTTAAACGTCACCACTCCCGAGAAAGAGATCATCATGCCTAAACCCATGAAGCGTTTGGCATCTTCCAGACTTCCTGAGAAAGAATGCATGATCCCACCGCGTGGGCCAACTCCTTCACTCTTGATAATGGCATAGGTATCTTCGAGAGCATCACGCGTATGCACTACAAATGGTAAGTCTAGTTCCTTAGATAGCTGAATCTGACGGCGAAAGACCTTCTCTTGAACTTCCTTAGGTGCTGTCATCCAGTGGTAGTCCAGACCGATTTCCCCTAAGGCGACGACTTTAGGATGTTTCAGCCGTTCCAGTAGATAAGCCTCTACCTCAGGACTATAATCACCTGCCTCAGTAGGATGCCAACCAAGGGTGAGATAAACTTCTGGGTGCTGGTCTGCCAATTCTATTGCTCGTTCGATGGTTGGTTTGTCAAAACCAACAACATTATGGGCAATGACTCCCAGCTCTTTTGCTAGTTCTAATTCCTCTTGTTCTCTCCCTGCAAACTCTTCAACGTTGAGGTGAGTATGGGTATCAAAAATCTGCATATGGATCCTTTTCTACGATATTTCTCACTCTATTATAACAGAAAGCATAGCTGAATACACTTTTGGCAAAACAAAAACCAGTAGTCTCGAGTTTCTACTGGTTTTTAGGTTTTTATCTGAATTACGCAGCCAAAACTTTGCGTCCTTTACGACGACGAGCTGCCAATACGCGACGACCGTTTTTAGTTGCCATACGGTGACGGAAACCATGTTTGCGCGCACGACGAAGTTTACTTGGTTGATAAGTACGTTTCACGATGAATACCTCCTCATAGATTTTGTATTCGTTTAGCCGGCTATAATGTGATCAGTTACTAAACATACTTTACTATTCTATCTGATTCAAGGCTGTTTGTCAATAGCTATGAAAAATTTGTTGGGTCAGGTTCAATGATACCGCTTTTATTAGGCATCTCCTTCTATCCTTTGACGAGTTGCTTCATAGTATGGAAGCAAGCAGGCCATTCCTTTTTTTAATTCCTCAAGAATGGCATCTCGGCTAGTCGCTTGTGATAGATTTACATCGACTTTAACCAAGACCTTTCGGACTTGGCTAGCTTCCACACCTTTGAGAAGTCTCAGACGATTGGCTTCTGTTCCTTGAAATCGTTGGCTGACACCTTCTATTTGGGCGAAATAATAGACTGGCGAAGAAACCGGAAGAGTTAAAACTCGGTTCTGCTTTTGTAGACTCTCCTCATCCTTCTTGCGTTCGATAAAACTCACTTCCAAGGATACACCAAAGTCCTTCGCATCCCCATAAAGTCGCAAGGCGAACATCGGATCCGCTATTTCTCCCTCTCCTTGGAGATAGGCCCAAAAATGAGGGCGAAGAATTTGGGCTTGATTCATCCACTGACTGGTCCGCTCTTGTTTTAAGTGCGGAAAAATCTTCTGAAAATCACTGACCAGATGAGTGAACTCCTTGCGAGCTTCTTGGCCCATCTCTCGATAGACCAACATTCGCTCCGCATCCTCACCTGCTTTAGCAGGGGCTAGGTACTTGATCCCCTGACAATTCAAAAAGTCTTTAATCTTAACAAACATACTGCTATTCCCTTCTCAAAAATAAAAGGAGAGACCAAGCTTACACTCCTCTCTCCCTTTTGAAATCTTCTTTTTTAGACGGTAGATTAACCTTCAATATCGACGACAACGTAACGATTTGGTTCTTCCCCTTCTGAATAGCTCGTTACTCCATCCATTTTCGATACGATACGGTGGATGATCTTGCGTTCGCTATTAGACATTGGATCTGTATGTTGTGCTTGACCTTCTTCTAGAGCACGACTTGCCAATTTTTGCGCATAGCTTTGAAGGACTTCTGCACGGTGTTCAACATAATCATTGACGTTAATAGCAATGTAGAAATTCTTAGAATACTGATTGTAAAGATAGTTCTGCGCCAACAATTGAAGGGCTTTGAGAACTTTCCCGTGGTATCCAATCACACGGCCTGGCTCATTGGTATCAATCTGCATATTGATGGTTCGGCGGTTGTAGCTACTTGAAATGCTAGCTTCTACATCCATTTCATCAATTACTGTTTGAACATAGGAAGTGACATCAGAAACAACCTTTTCGATGTCATAGCTTTCTTCTACTTCAATGCCCAAATCAGCAAAATCAGACGTTTGGCGTGACTCAGCTTCTTTAGGACTTGAATTGAGAATCTCCCCATGACCTTGTTCTTCAAGAATGGTTTCAGGAGCCTTCTCATGTTTAAGAATCTCAGCCTTCACCTCTTCCGAAACTTCTTGGCCTTCTTCTTCAACTTTTTTAATCGCAGCCACCACACGACCCAAATCAACAGTCTCTTCACTGACACTCTTGACAGGTTCGTTTTGAACATTTATTTCCTCAGGAACTCCCTTAACAGCTTGTTGATTAGCTTTTGTAACCGTAGTTTCTGCAATCGGTTCGATGTCTACCACAGCTGGCTTCTTACCAAAGAGACCGAGGAACCCTTTCTTTTCACGAGAAACGACAGTAATATGTGCTTTCATGCGTGGGATATCTAATTCTTTCAAACCATTTTGAATGGCTTCTTCAACATTGACTCCTGTATATTGGACCATCTGTCAAACTCCTTCTTAGTTTTTCTTTTTCTGTGCTTTATTAAATGCACGTCGTTTTTGTTTTTCTATATCTTTGATTGCCTGTTGCTCTGCTTCACGCGCCGCAATGATCTTAAATGGATTGTTCAACAGGTAAGTTTGCCCAACTTGGTAGGCATTGGAAACTACCCAGTAGAGAGCAACCCCGCTGGCTGAGTACATGGCGAAGAAGAAAATCATGACTGGCATCGCATACATCATGGCTGTCATTCCACCATTTTTTTCTGGCATGGCTTTGTTGCTCAACCAGGTACTAAAGAAGGTGAAGACGGCTGCCAAAACTGGCAAAATAAAAGTTGGATCTGTTGCGCTCATATCCAACCAAAGGAAATGACCGACTTTTAGGAATTCTACCCGACTCAAAGCTTGGAACAAGGCCATCAAAACTGGCATTTGGATAAATAGAGGCAGGAAGGCAGAGGAAGTCTTCACACCTTTTTCTTTGTAAAGCGCCCGCATTTCTTCTGACATACGAGTGCGGCTTTCCAAATCCTTCCCAGGATACTTGGCCTGGATTTCTTTCACTAGTGGCTGAATCTCCTGCATTTTGCGCGAGGAGGTCATTTGGTATTGGAAAACTGGCAAAAGAATTGTCCGAATCAAGAGAGTGAAGAGGATAATCCCAACTCCGATGTTTCCTCCGATAGAAAGAAAACGGATGACTTCTGCAAAGAAGTAAACGAATTTTTCCCAAACGCCTGATGATTGGGAAGTCACTTCAGACGTTCCACAGGCTGTTAATAAAAGGAGGGTCCCTCCTAATAAGCTAGCTACTTTTAATTTCTTTTTCACGTAATTACCTTTCCTGACGATAGACTTGCGCTAATTTTAATACATGGACTAGATTTTTTTCAACTTGGTCAAAATCCAGCTCTTCAACACCCTTTCGAGCAATCACAACAAAATCATCTGCTACAAGATGATCCTGATGCTTCATCAAAACATGACGAATCAAGCGCTTGATTCGGTTGCGTGTCACAGCATTTCCTAGTTTTTTACTAACAGATAAGCCGACACGGAAATGGGGCTGCTCTTGTGGCAAACGGTAGATCACAAATTTTCTATTCGCACAATTCATACCACTTTTAAAAATGGCATTGAAATCTTTTTCTCGCTTGACACGATAGCTTTTTCTCAAACTCCCACTCCCTCTTTTAAATTTATTCTATTATACCATAATTTCAAAAAAAACCAACGACCTTCTGGCCCTTGGTTTGAAGCTTCCTCCAGTACTGTTAAAACGACTAGGAGAAGAGATGCTGGATAGTTGACAAGATGATGGGTAGGCTATAAATGAAGTTCAGTCCGATATGAGCAAGGATAGGATAATACAAGGAGCCTGTCTTTTCATTCAGTAATCCAAACAGAAGAGAAGGGATCGTATAGATCAAAAAACTCAAGACAGTAAAGGGATGCTGGAGGAATTGAAATCCGCTATAGATGAGGGCAGGCGCCCATACACTCGCATAGAAGGGCCATTTTTTAAAATAGGCTTGGACAAGCGCTCCACGGAAGACCAATTCTACTGTCATCGGTCGAATGATGACCACTAGGACAAAGAGGATGAGAGATCCTAAGGCTTCCAAGGTCACCGGAAAGGAGTGATAAATAGCTAGACGTCCTTTGGTAAAACCACTGAGAAAGTAGTCCAGCCAATAGATGGCACAACTAGTGAATATAGTAGCGTAGATAGCGGGGAGGAATTGTTTCTTCTTCGCCCACTGAAAAACGGTACGTGGACTGTACTTCTTCACAAATGAAAAAACAAGCATCAGATAACCTGCTTCTAAAAAGAGAAGGGTCCAAAAATAGCTAAGGGCTTGGCCGACTTGGTTGCTGACTAGCTGGGCTAACTCGCGGAATTGCGGCCGTACCAAGATGTAAAAGACCAGCAATAAAAGTGGATAAAAGAGCTTGGCCTTTGTCTTTAAAAATTTCATACATTCCTTTCAAGGGATTAAAAATGATTTATTGCATCTTACCATAATCATTCCTAGGATTCAATTAGAAAGTGGATAAAAAAGAGGTCGAGACAGCCATCTCTAACCTCTAGTTTCTATTGGAATACCAGCTTATTGTAGCGATTATCAAGCTTTCTTCTACCCTTTTCTGTAAGTCGTAAAGCCCACTAGCACAGACACAAGAATGGCTAGGCAAAGAATGGTTTCTAGCCAGACAAGGGGCCTTAAAAGAGGACTTTGTAATAAGTCTTGGGCCATTTTCAGGGAAGTAGCTGTGATGACTGTGGGAAAGGTTAAGGCTGAAAAGGCTGGTTGAAACCCTTCTTTTATCATTCTGGGCAGACGCGTTAAAACGAAGAAATAAAAACCTTGAGAGAGACCGATCATGATATATAAGAGCCAAACCGGCAGACTAGCTCCACCAAGACGAACGAGGGCCGCTAACAGAAGAGAAAAGGGCGCACAATAAATGCCTTCTTGCCCCAATAAGTGGCTCGGTAAAGGGGTAGTTTTCAATCCCTGATAGATTAGCGGGTAAAGAATCAAGGTTAAGACAAAGCCAAACCCGAGAGTCAGATAGGCCAACTCAACCACCCCTACCACTGGATAGGTCAAGGCTGCCACAGCAATCCCTACATAAAGGACGGTCCAACTAGGGGTGGCATTGGCTCTTGGTTTTGCAAAAATATGGGTCTTGGTAAAGTAGCAAATTAAGCTACAATCTAAGAGGAAAGCAGACCACCAAACTATCTGGACGAGTCCTCCAAATGCAGGAAACAGTCGGAGGAGATAAGTCGATAGAATCATCCCAGCCATGGGAAAGGTCGCCATTCCAGATAGAAGGGCTGGTTCTTGAAGTTCGATCTTCGTTTCTTGCCAGTAGATCAGATGGTGAAACAAAAAGAAAACCCATAGAATCAAACCCGTCAAACTGAAAAAATGGGCCAGAACTGGGAAGGTATCAGACAGAAGGTTTCCCGCTCCTGCTAAACCTAATAGACAACCTGAAAATGCTAAAGGAATCTTTTTCATCTTGATCTCCAATTATTTTATCGCTTTCAGTATAACATAAAATACCAGGAGGCATCATCAAAAAAAGAAGTAGATATAAAATCTCCTTCTCATTTTCTTATTTTTAAGCTTAGCTCCATCATTTCATGCACAAGCTTGGTTCTTTTACGCGTAGGGCTGCAATTCTGGATTGATAGGTGTATTGGCCAAGTTATTGGCATAGTTACAGAGACTAGCCAGACTCACACCTAGGACCACATCCAAAGCATTTTGGTGACTATAACCTGCTTCTAAAAATTCAGCTAAGGCCTCATCTCCAACGCGTCCCTTGGTATTGATCACTGCTAGGGTGAATTTAGCCAAGGTATCCAATTTCGGATCTGTTTCAATCGGAGTACGATTGCGCAGAGCTTGAAGAAGGTCGTCATTCATTTGGATCTGTTTGATCGAAAAAGCTGTATGCCCTGCCACACAGAAGGCACAACCGTTGGTCACCGCGGCAGTGATTTGGACCACTTCACGTTCAACTGGTGTCAAACTGTTGCGACGGTTAATCGCACCGACTGTGCGATAGGCTTCTAGAGCTGTCGGCGCATTTGCTAAAAGACCGATGAGATTTGGAATATAGCCGTTATTATCTTTTTGAACAGTTTCAAGAACCTCTTTTACCTCTTCTGGCGCTGTCTCAACTGTATGAATCTGAAATGTTGTCATAAATCTACCTCTTTTTCTCTTGGTGACACTTAGTCTATCATAGAATAGAAAGCTTGAAAAATATATATTTCATATACCTTCCATAAAAAATAGTTATCACCAAGAAGAAAAGATTCAGACCTATCGACCCCACTTCTGCTCCCGTTTAAAGTAGCTGTTTCAAGAGAAAGGTCCTTCTTCTTATTTTCCTATCCTTCTAAGCCCGAGCAAGTAGCAGATAGATTAACAAGACTAAGAAAAAGAGGACACTAACGATCAAGGTCGCTAGCTTCATCCCTCGACGGGCTAGCCAATAATTTGGCTTCCCTAAGTTACTGGTCGCATCTGTTGACAGCGATTGTTGTTGACGAGGTTGAAACATCACCAACAAAATTAAACTGATCGATAGAAGGAACATCAGCACAACAAATAGCATTTCCATCTTATCCTCCAAAAACTCGGAAAAGGGTGAGCAGTACCCCCAACAAGATAACGAGACCGATAACAACATTTAAAGTCAGGTTGACTTTTTCCGAGCGCGTTGCTTTTTCTTTTTCCGCGGATCGGCGCTTCAGAGCATTCATTCGTCCTTCTACTTCTTTATAGAACAAGTCCTTCTTCTGATCAGGCATTTCTATCACCTATCCTTTCTTGGAATCTCGAACGGAATACTTCCTGTTCGATCGCATTAGACTGTGCAATTTGATTTGAAACTGCGTGTCGATAGTTCTCTATTGATTGATAAATTTCTTTAATGCGTGCTACGAGTTTGTCTTTTTCTCCTTGCCTAAAGACATTTTCTTGAGCAAGATAAGGCGGGTCATGTAAGGTCTGCTCAAAGCCAAGGATTAGCTGTTGGTGCTCAAAGGCCTTGCGAACAATCCCTTGTACCTCCCCAAAATGATTGATGTCTAGATAGATACTAGATTGGTGAAGGAGCTCCTTGATCCGCTCCTGGCTAATATTCTGATACAGGACCAAATTGGGGTAGCGGACTAGAGACATGAGCTCTGGAGACATTTCTGTCACTGCAGCAACTCGGAAGGTCACATCCGGTAATTGCTCTAACAAATAAGGTAAGGCTTCAATTTGATCTGAATTTGTTAATACAAAAGCATCCTTACGAACATCATCTTTGATTACAAAATCATAGATATAACCAAGAGGGGCAAAAAAGCCCTGTTGCTCTGGTGATACCAACTGTAGAGCACGGAGATAGGTCTCCCTTTGAGGGATGAAGATCTTCTTCGTCCGTATATCTGGACTGTTTAGGATGAGTTGCATATTGCCTGGCAGACTATCCCGTAATGGCTCTTGCCAAACCAAGACATCTCGGCCTACCAGCCCCATTTTGCCGAGTTGCAAACTCAAAGCAAAAGACTGAGCCAATGTATTGAAAAGGACCTGATCTAACGTAAATCCTCGGTATTGGACATAAAAGACATAGAAATCTAGTCGATTTTTAAAGATACGCATAGGCTCCTGGTCCAGTGTCAAGATCAGATCACCAGTTTGATGATTTTCTGTCAGGCGTTCAACTTCTTCTTCGAAGTAGGTGGTTAACAAAGGATTGCCCTGACCATCACAGCTGGTTACCGCTATTTTGCGACCATACTGATCATAGCGATCCACTGTCCTTACTTGTCCCTCTTGATTGAACCACTCTACCCGCTCAACGATTCGCTTATGAGTCGCTCCTTGGTAATGGATACGGGCTTTTTCTTGGCCGTAATAGGAAATCCGGCCACCAGACGCATCTCCAGTAATTTCCCAAAAATCAGGAACTAAAACTTCGTTAAAGAAGCGCCCCCGTTTTTCGCCTGTCGGTCGACCTAAAAAGTAAAGAAAGGGCGACTCCACTCCATCGGGTAAAAAACCATTTGGTTCCAAGACGATTGTTGGATGCGTGTAACCTGCTCTTTGTAAAGAATAGAGCAGATCTTGGCTTTCGCGCGAAAACCGATCAAACACATTAAGCATGGGTCACCTCCTCAATCAACTGAGACCAAGCTTTTTCAACCTTACTGGTTAGAAAATCTTCTGCACGCGCATAAGATGCTTGACGCATGGATGCCATCTTTTTGCTCTGGTATAACAAGCGGATCATTTCAGCGAAGGACCTCGCTATCCTGTCCACAACCTGATCTGGTTCAGTCGGAAGCAAGTAGCCATTCTCCCCATCTCTAACAAAGTTCTGATTGCCGTAGGGCACATCAAAGCCAATGATGGGAAGACCAGAACCAATCGCCTCCATCAAGGTGAGACCAAAGCCTTCACTGGTTGAAGCTGATAGATAGACTTCATAATCTTTGTAAATATCGGTCAAATCCATATGCCCTTTGAGCTGGATATAGTCCGTCGCTCCTAACTCTTCAATCAGCGACCGCAATTTCTCCTCCTCCCCACCTTTTCCATAAATATCAAAAGAGAGGGCTGGGAGCTCTTTTTTTGCTTCGACAACTGCTCGAATTAACCAGTCGATGTGTTTTTCTGTCGCCAGACGCGAAGCAGTTATCAAAGAAAAAGGTTTACGAGAGTGCTTTTGCGGTAGACTTTCAAGACTTCCTACCGGAATGGTATAAATAGCAGGAGAATGCTGAGTATATTTTTCAAATTGCGCTGCCAAAACTTCCTTTTGGCGATCTGTCGCGACAATAAAGAAGTCCACCTTATCCGCATTAGTAAATTGGTAATCGTAATAATTGTTCCACAAAATATATTGATCATCAGTACTGTTGACACTATAGTGCTCCGCATGGACCACGACTCCTAGACGAGCTTTTTGGGCCTCTTCAAAAATGGGTTGGCCGATGTCCGTCTCCCGATCCAAAATCACCAAATCTTGTTTGGTCAAGTTGAGGGTTTGCATGAAATAGCGAATCAATTCCTGCCGGCCCAGGAGATAACGATCTGGGAAACGGTAAATCTCCTGACCATCTGCCACCTGCATCCGATAGGCCACACTTCCGTCTTCATTGTAGAAACGCCGTTCAATCAAATGGGCTTGATTATTTTTGGGGATAAAGTACTCTGTACAGTAGCGAGTATAGGAAAAATAATCTTTTCTGACTAGGATCCCTCCAGAAACATACTCACAGCGCTCTACATAGGGACTCTTTTCGTCCCGAAGATAGCAGGTCAAAAAACTGTCTTGGTCTTCGTAGAAATAGCGTTTCACCTTCCCTGTGGTCTCTTCTCGCGTTGGGCTCCCAGCGAACCCAGCCAGGACTTGCTCCACCGTGTAAGTCGTAGGCGCAATTTTTATATCTGTAAAATGGGTGTAGAGCCATATGATTTCATGGTCTTTAAAGCCAATATTCTCTGTTAAGTGTTGAATATTGTCTGCTAATATCATATCCATAAAAATAAATTTTGCGGGTTCTTGGATCTGTCGTAGCAACTTGGCCCGATAGGCTTGTGCATACTCGACGCCACTACTGGCCCATCCAATCCCAAGATTGATATTGTATACTGTCATAAATCCTCTTTTATGGGAAATACAGGACAATTTCCCCTTTTGTATTGATTTCTACTCGACTGAGTAAAAGATTGCGAACCATCTGCTCTTTTGCCAAAGCCTTCATCCGATCGAAAGACAAGTAGGCTTCTTGGTAAAATTCGACCAGCGGATTCTTTTGACTGGTGTACTGGCCAGATAAGGCCACACGTAATTGTTGCAAATAATCTACTTGTTCCACCCAATTTTCATCAATAGCCTTTAATAGTACCATCCGTTGAAATTGAGCAATGATCTCGTCAGATTCAAGCGTTTGATATTTAGCAAGCAACTCAGAGCGGGCTAGCTCCCAGAGAAAATCCTCTTTTGCCTGTTTAGAAGGAAAGGCTTGAGGAATCTGGGTAGGAACAACCTGATAACTGATATGATCTAGAATATAGTGATAGAAGGCCATCGGGTCTTGGTACTTCTTGTTTCTAGCTACCTGGGCAAAAACTTCTCGAGCAATTTTCTCGATCAGTCCATCCAAGCGTCTATCTAACCTGATTAAATGATCCCGTTCCTTATAAACCAAATCTCGTTGAATGTTCATACTCTCTGCGAACTCTAAGGTCAAGCGACGACTAGCTTGCGCAGCACTTTCACTCGCATCCTGAGCTTGAGCGATTATACGTTGGTATTTTCTCCGAGTCAGAGGTTTGGCTTCTTGGAGTCGATCCTCTACGTCATAATCTTGATACCTATCTTGGATCCAGTTTGGACCCCAGTTTTTGATCAAGTCATCCTCCAGAGAGACAAAAAACTTGGTTTTTCCAGGATCTCCTTGACGTCCTGATCGTCCTCGAATCTGGAGATCTATCCGGCGATTCATCATCCTCTCCGTCCCGACGACCACTAATCCGCCTAAGGCAGCAACATCCGGCCCTAATTTGATATCTGTCCCCCGACCTGCCATCGAGGTCGCAACTGTCACTGCTCCTTTTTGACCAGATTCAGCAATCATCTGTGCTTCACGAGAAGCCTTGTTGGCATTCAAGAGATTATGGGGAATTCCTTCACGAAGGAGAAGGTTTGAGTACAAGACAGACATCTCAACCGATCCGGCAAAGATCAAAATCGGATTTCCCTTGGCATGGACTTCTTTGATGTAGGCCATAGAGGCATAAACTTTTTCTGGCAAGGTCTGGTATATCTCATCTGGAAGATCCTGGCGGATGCGTTTTCGATTGGTTGGGATCTGAACCACTGACATGGCATAGGTCTCCAGAAATTCAGCTTCTCCAACCTTCCCGGTTCCCGTCATACCGCCGAGTTTCCGAAACATCTTGAACAAGTTTTGGTAAGTGATCGAAGCCATGGCCCGTGTCTCCGGTGTCAAAGGAAGTCCTTCCTTGGCTTCAAGTGCCTGATGAAGTCCCCCTTGAAGGCGAGTCAATTCCATGAGACGCCCCGTTGCTTGATCTAGAAGGACAATCTCCTTCTCCCCTTTTTCATTAACACGGACGACATAATCCTTATCTTTTGTATAGTTTTGATGCGCTTGTAATGCCAAATTGATATGGCGAACGAGATCACGATGTTGAGGATTATACAAATGTTGAATGGATAAAAAAGCCTCGGCTGCCTTCACCCCTTTAGGGGTCAACCAAACTTGTTTCTTGTCTCCGTCAATCTTGTATTCTTCTCCTTTTTGAAAGGTTCGGACCAAGGTATCTACAATCCCATATAGATTGGATTGAACTCGAGGAGAACCTGAGATAATCAAGGGCGTCTGAGCACTATCCAACAAGATAGAATCGATTTCATCCACAATAGCATAGTTAAACTTTGCTAGGAATTGACCTTCGACAGAGGCTGTTAAATTTTCTGAAAGATAGTCGAAGCCCAAGCTACTATTAGTGGTGTAGACAATGTCAGCTTGGTAGAGCGTCCGCTTCCTAGCTGGGGAGAGTTCGCCCTCCCTATCTTGGAGTGGAACCCCGACCGTTAAACCTAGGAAACGATAAATCTTACCCATTTCTTCCGCATCACGAGTTGCCAGATAAGTATTGGGGGTAATCACCATAACCCCCTTCCCTTCTATAGCATTCAGGTAAGCTGGCATGGTTGCCGTTAGGGTCTTTCCTTCCCCAGTTTCCATCTCTGCAATATTTCCTTGGTGGAGAACGATAGCTCCCATGACTTGAACATCGTAAGGAAACATCCCCAAGACTCGCTGAGAAACTTCTCTCACGACTGCATAAGCTTCTGCTAGCAAATCGTCCAGTGACTCCCCTTTTCGGAAACGACGGCGGAATTCCTCTGTCTTTTCTTGTAACTGCTGGTCTGTCAATTGAGACATTCTATCTTTCCAGCCATTAACCTCTTTTAAAATCTTTTTTATTTTTTTCAATTGAATAAAATCCACTAGGTCCTCATTTAATGCAATCTATTTAGTCTGTATCAGAATAGCTCCTTGTTCAGACGAAATCGGAGAAATCGTGATATGGTGAAAGGTAAACTCTTGCATCCCAGCACTGAGGAGACGCACTTGGTAAGAATAAGCTTGCTCTGGATAAACAAACCTGACCTGCCCCTCTGTACTGACCTGCCGGTCCACCATCTTACCAAAACGGTCTTGGCAAACAATTTCCAACATTACCGTATGAGCAGGCCTAGAAGTCATATGAACCTCAAGTAAGTACGTTTGTCCTCTCTGCAAAAGTGGCAGACTGGGTGCCATCCGATCCTCCCCATAGCTTGTGAGGGATTTCCAGGTTTTTAAGACTTGGCCAGAAGGCATTAAAGGATTCGTAAACCGAATCTGATCGACTGCCAATCTCTGAATAACAGACCCCCATAAATAGTCTGCCGAAGAGGTTGACCCCCAATAAATCTGGCGACCTTTTTGTTTTCTCATCCTAATCATCCGCTTCTACCAAAATCTCTTTCCATGATTTCTTTGTATTGGGTCAAGAACCACTCGATGATGGATTCCGTTGCATCATTGTGGCGACCCGGCCGACTCGAACTAATGATCCGAACAGGTTGGTGATAAAGAGCTTCTAAAATATCCGAATAAGCCTTCTGGTCGTAGTCATCATCTCTCATGTAAGCCAAGGCTAATAGAGTATCCTTTAACGCTGCTTGACCAAATCGATCCCAAAAACGCTTGTTCAAGGCCTCAATCCCTTCACTCGTCACTTGACCGACTAGCAACTGCATCATATCGAGTGATGTCCCAAATTCATCTGGCCGTTTAAACTTCAGATTGGCCGCTACATCCCCAAGATTGACAATAGGTTTTCCAACCAAGATTGCATGGGGTGAATATGAAGCTCCATAGTAGAGGGCTCCATAAGTGCCCATTGATAGACCTGAAAAGTTCAATTCTTTTGGACCAAATCCTAAGGATTGGAGATGGTAATCGATAAAATCCTGAATCTTCTTTTCTAACTCTGGAGAGCCTAGGTAGAAGCATCCTCCCTCTAGACGCGGATCCGAAAAGAGAATGAAGGGAGCTCCCATATTTTTCATCATGGAAAAGCCTTCAAAACCCTCCGCAGGACGATAGCCAGAGAAATAGATATTCAGCGGTGGCTTCAGGTCTCCTGGATGGAAATAAGCAAAAATTTCCTGACGCTTGCTGTCTCTGAGAACCTGGGACCCAAGAGAAATTTCTCCAAAGGGACCGTGAGAGAAGCGCTTGTGCAAAGCACCGATAATCAGTTGTCCCTGCCCCCTCGCTTCCAGTAAAAAGGATAGGTAATAAGGACTAGTCTCGTCAATTAGAACCGGCCTTTCCAAGTCTACTTCCGAATAGACGAGTTCCTTCTCTAACGATCCCAGACTACCACTCTGGAAAAATTGGACCCGCAAACGGATTTGACAGCCTGCCGTTTTCTCGTACTCTAACCATAAATCTGTAGGAATTGTCCCATTATAAGAATAGGTGTTGACCCACTGGGCTATAGGAGTATACTCCTCTCCATATGAACCGTCTAATTCCAAAAAGTGTTTCCCTCTGACCGTTTGCATCCCTTCAAAGTCTGCTCTAATTCGTAAATCTCTGACGCTAAAAGCATCTCCGTACTGACCGTCATAAAGGAAACGATGAAGTTGATAGAGAAAGTGAGCCTTATCAGAAAAATCCCAAGCCTTAGCCTGAACCAGTTGCATCAAACGATCCAGTTCTTCTGTAAATGACTCTTGATCATATGTTTGATCATAGAAAACAGTGTAGGGCTGAAATAGAGCAAGTTCTTCTTTGAAGTTCAATAGCCTTTCAGGATGATCCAGCACCAAGGCCTTAAACTGCTTGATGCCTTGCTCCGCCATGTAATCCTCTATCTGTAGAGGTGTTTGGATAGAAAAATAATGCCAGTTCAGACCTTCTGGGATCGTCACTTCTCCCTGCCAATTTGTAGGTCCAATTTGAAGAATATGGCCTGTTTCCAACTTTCTGTCCATCCTAGTTTTCCATCCATCCTTCCCATTTGGCGATCAAGCACTGGCCTGTGTATTCTTGAATCTTTTCGACGGAATAAATCAGCGATTCATTCCATGGTTTAAGATCTCTAAGGAAATAGTCCATCGCTTTTTCTAGCTCTTCCTCCATCTCCCCCAGGACATATCCATTTTTTAAATGGTCTACATACTCCGTTTGGCTGCGATTGATCTGAGGAATCCCTGCCGAAATGCCTGCAATCTGTGTATACAGATTGGGTTCCTCACTCATATCTACTATTAAGCGAGTCTGTTCTAATTCTTTGATGATGTCGTTCTCATGAAAGAAATTTTGAACCTTATAACGATCTAGCTTCTTTTCAAAAAGAGAAGCATCTTCGAGGATGTGGTTTTCTCCCAGCTCGCGAGAATCAACCTGAACACCTCTAGCAGCCATCCCCATCTCGCCAGCTAAGTCTTCTAACTGCCGATCCAGTGTCGCTACTGCTTCATCAGAAGCATTGTAGATTGCGAAAACGACTTCAAATAAAGGGTTTTTCGCTAAGATTTCGAACACTTTCTCTAAAGCGGATTGAGAGGGGAGGTTCTTTTCATCCAGATAGAAAAAGATTTTCGACTCTTTCCTCTCTTGACTGCTTCCCAATCTCAGCCGCGAATCAAAGGACGTCAGGCGATGGACCTTAGAAGCAATACTTGGAGCAAGACGAAGCAAATCTTGTTTCGTTTTTTCACTATCAGTTAGCACCAAGTCAACCTCTTTTAAAGAAAAATGAAGCAAGGAATCTTCTTGTGATAGTGGCTGGCGTTGCCCATAAAAAGAGAGAACCTTTGAAATGCCCCGCTCCACTTGTTGGATAAAGGGTAGATTAGCTGGATGGGCTGCAATCACCATACGATCGTGACCGGGAACTAGGTCTTCTAGTATGGCTTTCATTTTTTCAGCAACCACTTCTCCCATGTCCGAGTAAGTTTCTCGTTTAAACTGCTTCTGAAAGGCTTCATTAACAAAGACCATGTGGCTAGCATCCGTCAATAACTCTCTCAAAACCCAGTCCCCTTCGGGGGTTAGATAGTCTTGGAAATACGGACTTCCCTCTTTGTAGTATAAGACACTGGAAATAAAGCCTCGGTCATCTAGATACTGCACATAAACCGTTTCTTTATCCTTTAGCCGATTAACTGAAAGAAGATTCCCATCTGTCCCCAAATCGATATTAGCGATGACCTGACCGCGACAGAAAGCCACTATTTGAAAAGGAGTATAGGCAAAGCTTGTTTGAGCTGGCCATTCTAAATCCTCGACCTGGACCGGTATCATCTCTTGGCGAGGGGAAATCCCCTGAATGTGATCAAAAATTGACAGATAGTCTGTTTCCAACAAATCTTGCCGATGGAGGTAGTAACGCAGTTGTGGGTAATAATGTGGAAGCACTAATTTCCGCTCCACTCCCGCTTCCTGGAAGACTCGAATTTGATGAATGGTCTCATCAAATTCAATCATATCTTTCGACCAATACCAAGGCGTCGTCGTACTGTGCCAAATACGCTCGCTGCCATACCAGGCTGGGATAAAGTAATACATAGCAACTCCTAAAACAATCTTGTATAGCGTTGGTTCACGCGAAGAGCTCGAACTTCCTCCCGGATCGTCGAGATCATCCCCACAAACATGAGAAAACTTCCTGGAATCATGACCAAACGCAAGAGCCCTCTATCCCAAAGCAGAAGAAGGAAGGGCAACACGGTAAACAGGATTAAATACAGCGTCCCAAAAACCGTTAAACGAAAGACAATTCGATTGATGTACCTACGCGTCTCTTCTCCAGGATAAACGAAATCAATATACTCTGAGTTTTTCATCATTTTGTCTGCAATTTCTTCCCCATTGACCGTTACAAAGGCAAAAGCAAAGGACAGAAGGACCATCATCAGACCGTAGAGAAATATCCAGGCTGGCTCTCCTATTACCAACTCCTTAGCAATAGTGCCAGCCCATGAAGCATGGGGATTAATGGCTTGGACCAGCAAAAATATGTATTGCGGGATAGAAACCAAGGTCATGGCATACATAAAGGGCATGCCTCCAGCTGGATTGAGCTTCACATCTAAAAACGTGTGAGCTTTCAAACTGTTGTGAATCCCCAGCTTATTCACAGGGATCCGATAGCGAGCATACTCGATGCATACGACCATATACATAAATGCTAACAAGAGGAGAAATAGAAACAGAAGGCTGTATGCTGGAAGCCCACTCTTTGATAAGGTCCCAAGGACATCCTCTGGTAAGTACAGAAGCATCCCCGCCATCATGATCACAATAGAATTCCCCAAGCCTAGTGCGGTATTTAAATCAGCTAACCAGACTAAGAAAAAAGTACCTGCTATCATAATCAAGGCATTAAGCGAGACCACTAGAAGAGGGCTCAGGTCTGTTTCTAACGGGAGATAGAGGGAAACTGCCAAAGATTGCACAAGAGCCAAAGCAAGTGTCAGATACATCTTCCGTCGCTCCACAAGGTCCGAACTGGTTCTCTCCAGGTTATGACGTTTAGATACTGTAAACAACCGCCACAAGATCATTGAAGACATCCAAGGCGAAAGCCCGAGGGCAAAAATGGACAAGCCACGAAGGTTTCCACCCATGATAGCACTCGTCAACTCCAGACCCCTTGCAGTACCTTCGTTCACATTTAAAACCTTCGCTAGGTCCACAAAGGGTAAGGTGATTTTACTTCCTAAAACATAAACAAAGACGAATAGGATCGTCCAACATAATCGATTCCTAACTCCAGATTGTTTCATCATATCCTACTCTTCTACTCCCCCTTCTCTCAAATGGTTATCCTACCTAAATCCGCTCATCAAACACTCGCATAAGACTGAACCATTTCACCTAAACAATCTCTTATCTATAAGAGAAAAAAGTTCTTCAGAAGATGATCTGAAGAACCACTATTCATCTAGCTTTTCTCCGGTCATTATACCATATTTCACGAGGCTTTTCACCCCGACATTCTCAAAGAAAACCGACAAATCCTCTCATGGATCTGCCGGTATATCAGAGGAATCGAAATAAGCAAATTTTCAATTTTAAGAAAGATAATTGTATTTACTTTTTACGATGGAAAAATGAGGCCAAGCCTGCAAAGAAAGCTACTACAAGCGTGATGAACAGCTCACGTGAAGTCACTCCGAGAGAGTCCGACGTCGATTTTGCTTCGGATACAGAAGCAGCCGATTTCTCTCCAGAGGAGCTCATCTGAGGAGTCGCTTGACTTTCTGAATGAGATTGGCTTGCCGAGCTAGAAGTAGACCGACTCGTTGAAAGAGAAGTCGATTCCGATAAGAGCTGGCTTGCTTTTGATGAAACAAGTGTACTCCTTGGTTCCTGAGGGCTCGCCGAAGCAGACTCGTACACCACTGTAGATTCGTTTACCGCGTTTGAAGCCAAAGCGGAAACAGATGACCAATTTGATGTCAGTGACATCGAATGACTAGACGAAGCCGATCTATCTGTCGAAGGCTGGTTGGATACACTCATTTGGAACGATGCTGATGCCAATGTTGAGATAGATCCAGATGTTGAGGCTGACTCTAAGGCAGATGCTTGCTTGCGTGAAGTGGATTCAGAGCTACTGATTGAAACAGACTCTGAACTCAAGACTGATTCTGAGGCACTTGCTGAAATTGACGCACTTGCTTCTGACACACTGGTTGATGCTGAAACGGAAACACTGGTTGATGCCGAAGTCAACTCAGATACAGATGCAGAATACAGGGCAGATTCAGATGCGCTTACTGAAATTGATTCACTTGCTTCTGACGCACTTGTCGATACAGAAGTTGACACGCTAATGGATTCAGAAATCAATTCAGAGACTGAGACTGATTGTAGTTCAGAAGATTCCATTTGAGCTACAGATGCTGAAGTACTTGTTGAGACTGATGCAATCGATTCCGATACAGACTCACTAGTGGACACTGAATCAGATGTTGATGTTGACTCTAACTCAGAAGCTTGCTTGATTGAATCAGATTCAGATACACTGATTGAAATAGACTCGGAATTCAATACTGATTCAGATGCGCTTGCTGAAACCGATGTAGAATTCAAAACAGACTCTGAGATACTTACTGATACTGACTCACTAGTTGAAACTGACTCTGAGGATGAAGCGGATGCCAATTCAGAGGCTTGCGTGCGTGAAGTGGATTCAGAGCTACTGATTGAAACAGACTCGGAATTTAAGACTGATTCGGATGCGCTTGCTGAAATCGATGTAGAATTCAAAACAGACTCTGAACTACTTACTGATAAAGACTCACTGATTGAGACTGAAGCAGATACTGAAACTGACTCTAACTCAGATACTTGTTTGCTTGAGGTAGATTCTGAGGCACTTGCTGAAACTGATTCAGAATTCAAAACAGACTCGGAACTACTTACCGATACAGACTCACTAGTGGACACTGAAGCAGATGTTGATGTTGACTCTAACTCAGAAGTTTGCTTGCTTAAATCAGATTCAGATACACTGATTGAAATAGACTTAGAATTCAATTCAGATTCGGACGCACTTGTCGAAGCAGAAACTGAAACACTAGTGGATTCAGAAATCAACTCGGATACTGACACACTTGTTGACGCTGAAACTGAAACGCTGGTTGATTCCGAAGTCAACTCAGAGACTGAGGCAGACTGAAGTTCAGACGACTCCACTTGAGCTACAGATACTGATGTGCTGGTTGAAACTGAATCAGATGCTGAAACAGATTCCAACTCTGAAGCTTGTTTGCGTGAGGTTGATTCTGAGGCGCTTGCTGAAACCGATGTAGAATTCAAAACAGACTCGGAGCTACTTACCGATTCAGACTCACTGGTTGACACTGACTCCGAGGCTGAAGCGGACGTCAACTCAGATGCTTGCTTGTATGAAGTTGATTCAGAACTACTGATTGAAACAGACTCGGAACTCAAGACTGAATTAGATGCACTTGCCGAAATCGACGCACTTGTTGATGCTGAAACGGAAACGCTGGTTGATTTCGAAGTCAACTCAGAAACTGAGGCTGATTGAAGTTCAGAAGATTCCATTTGAGCTACAGATGCTGAAGTACTTGTTGAGACTGACTCTGAGGCTGAAGCCGACGCCAACTTAGATGCTTGCTTGCGTGAGGTTGATTCTGATGTACTGATTGAAACAGACTCGGAATTCAAGACTGAATCAGATGCACTTGCTGAAATCGACGCACTTGTTGATGCTGAAACGGAAACGCTGGTTGATACCGAAGTCAACTCAGAGACTGAGGCTGATTGAAGTTCAGAAGATTCAATTTGAGCTACAGATTCTGAAGTACTTGTTGAGACTGATGCAATCGATTCTGACACAGACAGGGAACTACTTAATGACTCAGAAGCGGTTTTCTCTGAAGTTGATAGAGAGCTGCTTACTGATTCCGAAACGGTTGCCTCTGATGCTGATACCGAAGCGCTTGTCGATGCTGAAGTAATTGACTCTGACACAGACAGGGAACTACTTAATAACTCAGAAGCGGTTTTCTCTGAAGTTGATAGAGAGCTGCTTACTGATTCCGAAACGGTTGCCTCTGATGCTGATACCGAAGCACTTGTCGATGCTGAAGTAATTGACTCTGACACAGACAGGGAACTACTTAATGATTCAGAAGCGGTTTTCTCTGAAGCTGATAAAGAGCTACTTGCCGATGCTGAAGAGATTGACTCTGATACAGATAAGGAACCACTTAATGATTCAGAAGCGGACTTCTCTGAGGCTGATACCGAAGCGCTTATCGATGCTGAAGAGATCGACTCCGATACAGACCTGGATCCACTCACTGATTCAGAAGCGGACTTCTCTGAAGCTGATAAAGAGCTACTTACCGATTCCGATACCGAAGCACTTGTTGATGCTGAAGAGATCGACTCTGATACAGACACAGATCCACTTAATGATTCAGAAGCGGACTTCTCTGAAGTTGATAGAGAGCTGCTTACTGATTCCGAAACGGTTGCCTCTGAGGCTGATACCGAAGCGCTTGTCGATGCTGAAGAGATCGACTCCGATACAGACACAGAACCACTTAATGATTCAGAAACGGTTTTCTCTGAAGTTGATAAAGAGCTACTTAATGATTCAGAAACTAACTTCTCTGAGGCTGACAAGGAGCTACTTACCGATGCTGAGGCAGAGACCTCTGAATCATTCTGCAAATCAGACTGAGAAGAAGATAGCGATTGAGATTCGAGCACCTGTGAAATGGATAGGCTATCTGATGCTGAATCACTATTTGACATCGACTCAGATAAGGAGGTTGATTGACGAGCCGACAGAGAAACAGCTGCAGATAGAGATTGAGACTCTGAAGCAACTACTTGTGAGCTGCTTTCTGAGTAGGAAAGACTATCTTGTGCTGACATCGAATGAGAAGCTGAATAACTGAGTGATTGAGATCGCAATTCAGAAGGAGTCATTCTTCGGTAATAGTAATTCACACTCTTCGATGGCGAGTAACTCACCCCGGTCGAAACTGTATGATAAAACTTAGAAAATCCGTCAGCGCCTTGCAGTGATGCATCATCACCCACAATATGGCTACCACTCAGCTGTGCCTGCTTTTCTGGAGCGGAAGTATATGGTTTACGAAAAGAATATTCCTTACCCGTTTTTTCATCCGTATAGCTTACCTTCTCTGTCAAGGAGAACCAACCTGAGATTTTTAACTTAAAGTTTTTTCCATCTGAAAAATCAGGAGTAACTGTAAGAGAATAATCTTCTTTCTTGCTTTTTACCTCTCGCGTCTCAAGATGTTCAAAGGTTTCATTCCAATGATCGTTTCTAAAGGCCTTTTCATACACTAAGGTATAATTTGCAAGATCAAATACTGTACCGTTATCTCCTTTGCGGTAATTCCATAGTTTAGAAGGATCCAAGACATAGTATTTTAAGGTATAATCACCATTTGGACTCGTTACTTCTCGGACAAGCTTAATATAGTGGTCTCTTGCCCCTCCTCGATAGGTTTCGACAGTCTGTTTCCCGACTTCACTAAGATCAAAGACACCAGACATCTTATTCTGATGATAGTCTACCAGTGGAACTTGCACAAATCCGTCCAATTGTCGAGCAGCTGAAGCTGTGTACTCCTGACCTTCAATACCAACCTGGGCATAAGAGGCCAAAACAGTTTCTCTACCATTCGGAACGTAAGCTCCTTGCCGGAATTCTCCCTTGTCGTCAACGAGCTTGTAATAAGTGACGTGTTCAGCACTTCGTGATGGGACAATTGATGCTACGGTCGATGGTGCATAAATACCTACATTCTTAGGTTCTACCACATCATAAAGCTGATGGATCATAAACTTAGGAGTCTGGTAATCCACACTTTGCATCCGTATAACTCCAGGTTTCCCATCATCATAAATTGAGTAAGAAACCCTATATTGGCGGTTTGTATCTGAACCTGTTAATTCCTTTGGTAAATCAAATTCAACCACACTATTTGCTTTAACTGTTTGAGCAAAAACCTCCGTACCACTAGATTTTTTAACCAGACGGAAGTATACATCGAGACCTTTAGGAGTAGTTGAACCAATCGAGCTACGGTCGACGGATAAGGTTGCATAATAATCCAGAGGGTCCGGCTTCACTCGATTAACGAAATCCCAAATAGCAAAGGTATAGCGCGTCACATCATGTTTCTCAGACAGAGACTTAAGAGTCACAGGATCGAGATTTATTACCGATTTATCTAAATTCGGATCCTTTTCTATATCTTCATATTTCAAAGCAACGTCTTCTATGCTAGCCCCGTTTCGATCATCCAAATTAGGAGTGATATTGGACAACTCTTTAGAGTCTGTTACGATTTCATAAATCGGTGCCAACTGAGCTGCAATAGCAGGTTTGCCGTTTACACTGCTATTCCCCACAAAACCTGTCGCTTTCAGTACAAGCATCATTTCATCAACAGACTTATTTAACCGTTGACGTTGATCCACATAGGCTTGCATCCCCACATGTTCATTAAGCAACTGAGTACCAGTTGACAATTCTGTTTGTACCTTAGCAATCGCAACTGAGAGAGCTGTTTTCTGATCCGCATCTGCAAGGTTTGAGGCATGATTTTCAGCCATCTGGGTCAATAAGGTAGCCTCTGACACATTTTGTTCCAGGATAGACTTATCCGTTTCTCCCAGAACCGTTTCGGTCGTTTCCTCGTTTGACTCTGATGTCGTCAATGTTTCTGAAGTAGATTCACTCTGAGACACAGAAAGACTCTCAGATGTTTGCTCGCCTAAAGAGGCAGAAGAACTTGTCGATTCTAGACTTTCTTCTGACATTGATCTAGCATCAGATACAGAACCAATCACCAAGCTATTCGCTTCTGCTAAGGTTTCTTTCTGTAATTCAGAAGTTGTAGCTACATCAACACCTGCTTCATCCGCATAAGCCGTATTGATAATAGCGGTGGCACCAACAGTTGCTCCTGTCGCCAATAAGCCTTTCAGTACGAATTGACTTGTAGAACGGATCCCATCCCGCTCCTTATCTGACTTCGTTACGACTGTTGTTTTTACTTCTCCACGAACAATTTTAAATAAACCTAAGGTAGAATTTTCAGATCGAACCCAATGCTTCCCAGACTTGATTAACTTGAAACGAGTCGTTCGATCCAGCTCCCTAACTTTTCCATTCAAACGTTTAAATAACATGAATATCCCCTAAACATTATAGTCATTAATATTATACATCATTACTATACATATTCAAGTAATTTGAGGTAGATAACCATTCAATTTTCAAAAAATTTCCTTCCCAAAAGTAATTCCGTTTTCTTTTACTAAAATCCGTGAAATCTACTAGGGTAAAATAGAAAAAAAGAACCTCAAAATGAGATTCTTTTGCAGACACTTTGAATACTAGACGGATATTTTCCTATAAAGAAATGCCGTTATTCTTCCTCTTCTTTTTTACGGCGTCCCAATAGAGTTAGTCCAATGAAAGATGCAAGAGTAGCAAATAAGGTTGATGCTGTAGATTTCTTTTCACCAGTTGCTGGAAGAACGGTTTTCGATGAGCTTTCTTTATTGGATAGGATCACTGGAGTAGAAGAGGATAGGGACTGAATGAGCACTCCCGAAGTCCCACCAGAATGAGCTTCACTTGCTGAGTCATGCATTGAAACAGACCGAGAAGGACTGATTGACTCTGATTGTCTATGCGAGTTAAATGAGGACTCTAAAAGGGTTTCACTTCTTGAGATAGAACCACTCAAGGATTCTGATGACGACTCGGTTAGACTGAGTGAATCAGACTGACTGTTAGACCTAGACTCCGGTGTCGAAACGGACTCGCTTGATAGAGCAGATTGACTCGAAGAACTCGAGATAGATTCTGAACTCCTTACAAACTCGGATTGAGAAGTCGACATAGATTCACTGGCGAAAATTGAGGTACTCATGAATTTAGAGACTGACTCTGATAACATGGCTGATGTCAGCTGGCTTGTCGACTCGAACTGGGAAGTTGAAACCGACTCTCTTGTAGAATCCAAGGTACTCAAAGAAATGGATTCTAATTCAGAACTACTTTCCGATTGACTATCCCAGACAACTTGAGAAGCTGAAACACTTTGAGAGTCTGAAAGGGAGTCTAAGATACTTACCGATGCAGACTGACTTAACGACTCTGACTCAAAGGTCGAAACAGAATTGCTTGTAGAAACCAAAGTTCTCATTGATTCTGAAATTGATTCTGAGCTGCTTAACGACCCTGAGACTGATTCTGATACACTTACCGATACCGATCGACTGATCGACTCTGACTCAGACGTCGAAATAGACTCACTCGCGAAAACCGAGGTACTTAAAGATTCTGAGACTGATTCGGAAACAATTGCCGATACCGACTGGCTGACCGACTCGGATTGAGAAGTCGAGATAGAATCACTTGTGGAAACAGAGGTACTCAACAAGTACGAGACTGATTCGGAAACACTTGCCGAGACTGACTGACTTAACGACTCTGACTCAGAGGTCGAAACTGAATCACTTGCGGAAACTGATGCACTCAACGAGCCTGAAATTGATTCGGAGATACTTAACGATGCAGACTGGCTGACTAACTCTGAATCAGAGGTCGAAACAGACTCACTCGCGGAAACTGATGTATTTAACGAGTCTGAAATTGATTCGGAGATACTTAACGATGCAGACTGGCTGACTGACTCTATATCAGAGGTCGAAACAGAATTGCTTGCTGAAACCGAAGTACTCATTGATTCTGAAATTGATCCGGAGATACTTAACGATGCAGACTGGCTGACTGACTCTGACTCCGAAATCGAAAGAGATTCACTTGTGGAAACAGAGGTACTCAAGGATTCGGAGATTGTTTCTGAAACACTTGCCGATGCAGACTGACTGATCGACTCGGACTCAGAGGTCGAAACTGAATCACTTGCGGAAACTGAAGTACTCAAGGAGTCCGAGACTGAGTCGGAGACACTTGCCGACGCAGACTGACTGATCGACTCTGACTCAAAGGTCGAAAGAGACTCACTTGTGAAAACAGAGGTACTCAAAGAGCCTGAGACTGAGTCTGAGACACTTGCCGACACAGACTGACTGATCGACTCTGACTCAGAAGTCGAAACTGAAGCACTCAAGGAGTCCGAGACTGACTCGGAAACACTTGCCGACGCAGACTGACTGATCGACTCTGACTCAAAGATCGAAACAGAATTGCTTGTAGAAACTGAAGTACTCATGGAGTCCAAGACTGACTCGGAAACACTTGCCGACGCAGACTGACTGATTGACTCTGACTCAGAGGTCGAAACTGAATCACTGGCGGAAATCGAGGTACTCATGGATTCGGAGACTGAGTCGGAGACACTTGCCGACGCAGACTGGCTTACCGACTCCGACTCAGAGGTCAAAACTGACTCACTGAAAGAAATCGAGGTACTCATGGATTCGGAGACTGACTCTGAAATACTTGCCGACGCAGACTGGCTGATCGACTCTGACTCAGAGGTCGAAATTGACTCACTCGTGGAAACAGAGGTACTCAAAGATTTTGAACCACTTACAGATGTTGACTGACTCTCAGATACCACCACACTGACTGATGTAGACTCACTCTCTGAGGCCACAGCAGATTCTGAAAGTCTTTCTGATTCTAAAACACTCAAAGATTGAGATGCTGCTTTTGATACCGAGAGACTTGTAGAAAGCGAGGTGCTTTGAGAAGCGACGATTGATGTTGAAGCACTCTCCGATTCTGAATAGTTCTCAGACAAAGACTCTGATAACTTAGCCGATTGTGACCGCATTTGAGAAGTACTTTGCGCTTCAGATACGCTCTGTGAATAACTCACCGAGAGCGACTGCGTTCGAGGATCCTCTGTCAAAGGTACTTTCACAGTATTAGACGTATTATCCTTGAAGACAACCGTAATTTCTCCAGTTGCAGAGACTGAATAGCTCTTAAAATCTTTAGACGCCAGTAGACGTGGATTTGCCTCCTTAAATTTTTCCAAAACCTGCGCTTTTTCTGATTCTGTCAGATTGGTCAAATCGGTCACTTGAGTATTAGAAGTCACCGGAGCAATCGGATTTCGGATGCCATCATTTTGAGGTAAGACTTTAATGCGGAAAGAACGGTCGAGAAACTGATTTCTAGAATTGATAAAACGAACCGTGATTGTATAAGTTTTCCCAGGCTCGACAACCTCTGTACCTCCGACTTTCCCTTCGATCAACATGGGAGCAAAAGGCGATTTCAAGGTTGCGTTGGGAACGAGAACCCCATCAACCCGTTCACTGTTGGGAGCATAGCCCATATAGGTGAGAATAACGCCACCATTCTGCTCTCTCACAATATATTGCAACTTAATCGAATCAGAATTATAAGCTGTGATCAGATGATTATTTGCCGGACCACTCATGACAAATGGAGTACGAAATGCACTGTCCACTTCTAAGGCACTACCTGTACGCGGATCTCTCTTCCCTGATTGCTCTCTTAACACAGCATTGACCAAGCGATTCCGAGCAGATTTCGCCTGAAGAAGAGTCACCTCTCCATCTTGATTCGGATCGGCTAATTGGTTACGGATCGCCTCTAGAGCTCCTTCCGCTTCCAACACAAGTCCCTCTCCATCCTTCAATTCTTTCGCTTGCTCTATATAAGAATAAAGGTCTTGAGCTATACGTTGAAGCTGTTTATCCTGAGCAGGATCTGAGACGGCTACAGACTCTTGGTCCCCATTTGAAAGGACGCTAGCTTCCGCTATTGAAGTAGAGGGCACTGCTGAACTCGTCGTAGATAATGTAGTAGAAAGGGAATCACTCTGTAACTCTGATGGAGACCACTCGCTCGTAGACAGACTCGTCGTTGACGACTGTCCCACACTGCTCAGCACTAAGCTATCTTTACCTACTACTCCCACTTCCGAAGCTATTTCTGACTGTAAAGTTGGACCTGCTAGCTCATCAGCATCCGTCGGATGCACGATTGACGTAGCACCCATAATAGAACCAGTAGCAATCAAACCTTTTAAGGCTATAGATCTTGGCGCATCCATACTAGAATGATTGGAAACATCTCTTCCTTTTTTAGAGCGCAAAAAAGAAGCATTCGAACAGGCTACTCGAATCCAATGTTTTCCCGATTTCACTAATTTAAATCTCGTCACTCTATTCCATGTTTTTTTTAGCAAGGTAAGGGTGCCCCTCTCTCCTCAAAAATTATTCTCTCTTGATTATACATGATTGAATCCTATTTTCAATCATTTTGGCTATATCTATGCTCTATCTCAGCAAAAAAAGCCATCGAATTGATGACTTTTTAGAAATGAACAGCATATTTTCAAAAGTTGAATCCTATTTTGCAATTTCTTCCAACATTTTTTCAATGTGCTGGATAGATTTTTCACGACCAAGTAAGTAAATGGTATCTGGTAGTTCTGGTCCATGCATCTCCCCTGAAACAGCGATACGGATCGGCATGAAGAGATTTTTCCCTTTGATACCTGTTTCCTTTTGAACCGCTTTGATTTGTGGGAAGATATTTTCTACCACAAACTCATCGTCTGACATGGCTTCGAGTTTTGCTTTGAAGGCTTCAAGTACAGTCGGAACCGTTTCACCAGCCATGACTTCTCGCTCAGCTGCTGTCAATTCTGGGAAGTCTGAGAAGAAAAGGTCTGTCAATGGAACGATTTCGTCCACCGACTTCATTTGTGGTTTGTAGAGTTCCACCAATTTCTCAGCCTTGTCTGTCAAACGACCTGCTTCTTCAAGGAATGGTTTGGCCATTTCAAAGATAGTTGCCAAGTCAGCTCTCTTAATGTAGTCGTTGCTCATCCAGTCTAGTTTCTTCTGGTCGAAGGCTGCTGGAGACTTGCTAAGGCGATTTTCATCAAAGAGTTTGATCAGTTCTTCGCGAGAGAAAATCTCGTCCTCTCCACCAGGGTTCCAACCAAGAAGAGCAATAAAATTAAAGACTGCTTCTGGAAGGTAACCTTTCTTACGGTAATCTTCGATAAATTGAAGGGTATTGGTGTCACGTTTAGACAACTTCTTACCCGTTTCAGAGTTGATGATCAAAGTCATGTGACCAAACTCAGGTGCTTCCCATCCAAGCGCTTCATAAACCATGAGCTGTTTTGGTGTATTGGCAATGTGGTCATCTCCACGGATAACGTGAGAGATTTGCATATCGTGGTCATCGATGACAACGGCAAAGTTGTAAGTTGGGTAGCCATCTTTCTTTTGGATAACCCAGTCACCACCAATATTGCCACCTTCAAACTCGATATCGCCTTTGACCATATCATGCCACTTGTAGATACCTGACTCATTAACAGCTAAACGAACTGTAGGAACAATACCCGCCGCTTCACGTTCAGCGATATAAGCTGCTTTTTCTTCTTCGCTCATACCAAGGTATTCGTTGATGTAACGAGGTGTTTCACCTGCAGCTTCTTGACGTTCACGTTCCGCTGCCAACTCTTCTTCTGTTACATAAGACTTGTAGGCTTTTCCTTCAGCCAAGAGTTGGTCGATGTATTTTTGATAGAGTTCCAAACGCTCAGACTGGCGGTAGTTCTCATGCGTCTCAGGACTTTCATCCCAGTCCATGCCCAACCAACGAAGGTTTTCAAGTTGGGAACGTTCGCCGTCTTCCACATGGCGTTTACGGTCCGTATCTTCGATGCGGATGATAAAGGTTCCACCATGGTGGCGCGCATATAAGTAGTTAAACAATGCAGTACGGGCATTACCGATGTGTAGTAGTCCAGTTGGACTTGGTGCATAACGCACACGAATATCTTTAGTCACGTATATTTCTCCTAATTGTTCATTGATTCTGGGCTTCTCATCTAACTGGCCCAGGCACTTTTCACTCTATTATAGCATATCTCCGAAGGAGTAGCTTCCTAATCGAGTCGTTCTTCTAGTTCAAAATCGATCGGCAGGGTTGCTAAGAAATGCTCCAACTCCCGCTCCCAATAAAACCATTCATGTTTTCCTGGCCCATGGCTATAGGTGATATCAAATCCGAGGTCCTTCAGATGATCCACAGCTGTATTGTTGGCCTCATACAGAGCATCTTGCTCTCCACACCAAGCCCATAAGACCGTCTTTTTATCTGAATACTTGTCCGCAATACTTTCCAAGGAGTAAGGACTCGTCGTCCAATCTTCTAGCTCTCCAAAGACCCCTTTCCAGTAAGCTGCACTTCCAAGGTCGGTGTCTGCCAGTTGACGCCCCTCAAAGCTAAGAGCACCAGAAAAGCTAGCAGCATGCGAGAAGCGATTGGTTTGAAGGGCCAGTTTGAAAGATCCATAGCCCCCCATCGATAGACCAGCGATAAAGGTCTTCTCTCGTTTCTTGGTCATATTGGGGAAGAAGCGTGCCAAGGTCTTAGGCAGTTCCTCTGCAATGGCTGTGTAGTAGGGATAACCATACTGAGTATCCGTATACCAACCATTATTGGTATTAGGCAAGACGACAATCAAATTGGTCGAACGTAGAATCCGTTCTACATTGGTCCGTTTCAACCAGGAGTACTGATTACCATTCATCCCATGAAGGAGATAGAGGACCGGGATATCTTGATCATCCGGATTTTTCACTCGAGACGCATCTGGATAGAGGACGTTGATCCCCCACTCCATTGCGAGCGCTTCTGAATAGTATTCAATCTGCATTACTGCCATCTATCTTTCCTCACCATTTCTTTCTTCCTTGACAAGAAAAAGCCGACGATCGACTTTTCCTCTTATGTTCATCCTAGCGTACTTCCATGATTACTGGCAAGATAGCTGGTCGACGTTTGGTCTGGTCAAAGAGGTACTTAGCCAAACTATCACGAACAGCACCCTTGAGCTCACCCCAGTCGAAGCTGTCCTGAGCTAAGTATTCTTCCACACTTTGGTTGACAATCTCTGCACTTTCGCGCAAGATATCGCGACTCTTCTTCACATAGATAAAGCCACGGGTGTGAACTTTTGCCTTCGAGATGATGCGTTTCTCACGACGGTTAACCGTAATAGCCACAATAAAGATCCCATCTTCTGAAAGGACTTTCCGGTCACGGAGAACGACATTCCCAACATCTCCAATGGCATTCCCATCGATGAGGACATCTCCAGCAGAGACACTACCGGCAGGAACGAAGTCATCATTGTCATATTCCATGATGGTGCCTTTCTTCGGAATGAAGATATTTTCAGGCAAAATCCCCACTTCCATAGCAAGCCGTGCATGGGCATCCAATTCGCGGTATTCCCCTTGGATTGGGAACAGATAGTTGGGACGAAGGAGGTTGATCATCAACTGTAAATCACGCGCATTTCCATGTCCTGATACACGCAAGCTTTGAGTAATTTGTTTCACTACTCCGCCTGCTTGGTAGACCATGTTTTCTACACGTGCCATAACCGCTTCTTTGGCGATAGATGGAGTCGTTACGATATAGACCAAGTCACCATCCTTGATTTCGACATAACGGTGACGGCCAATGGACATCTTACGAAGTCCGTTGATCGGCTCACCCATACGTCCAGTTTCAAGAATAATCAATTCATGATCCTCAAAACGAGACATTTCTTTTGGCTTGATCAACAATTTTTCGTTGGCCAAAGAAAGCTTATTTAAACGAATCCCTGTCCGGACGATATTTTCTACGTCAAATCCAGTCAAAACAACCCGACGCCCTGTCTCTGCAGCTGCGTCAAAGACCTGCTGGATCCGTGATAGGTTACTAGCAACAGCAGCAACAATGACACGGCCATCCCAGTCCCCAATGGTATCTAGGATTTCATCTCCAACTTCTTGCTCACTAGCAACTTGAATCTTGCTATCTGCATTGGCAGAATCACTCAGGAGCGCCAACACCCCTTCACGACCAATCTCTGCTAAACGACCAAAATCTGTCGCATAAGACTCACTCGCTGTTTGGTCAAACTTGAAGTCTCCTGTATAGACGATATTTCCCTCAGGAGTCTTGATGACAATTCCTAAACTTTCTGGAATGGAGTGGGTGGTCTGGAAGAAGGAAACAACGGTTCCTCCAAAATCAATTTCTGAATTGGCATCGATCACATGGAAGTCATTGAACTTCTTGACACTGTCATTGCTCTTGACAAAGAGCTTGGCCAACTCGACGGTCAACTCCGACCCAAATACGGGAACTTTAGCTTCCGCTAAAAGATAGGGAAGAGCTCCGATGGCATCCGCATGCCCGTGCGTTAAAAAGACTCCTGCGATACGATCGCTATTCTCAAAGAGGTAGTCCATGTTGGGAATAACAACATCGACCCCTAGTTGCTCATTTTCTGGATACTTGAGTCCAGCATCCAAAACAAAAATAGAGTCATTTACTTCAGCTATGTAGAGGTTTTTCCCGTTTTCACGGACTCCACCTAAAGTAATCAACTTAATGTTACTCATGTTTTCTCCTTTATGTGATGGTTCATACTTACGGTCCTTGGCTCACCAAGTCGAATTACAGTTTTGCAAATTTCTTGCATATCTAGAACATTATACTATTTTTTCACGATTTTTTCAAAAATCAGATCAAACAAAAGCCCTCCATCATCTGATAGAGGACCCTTTATTAAGACGAAGATCAAGAGCCTAGATTGTCAGCTTGGTAAAGAAACACTAGTCCGTATGATAATCATTTTTCTTATTCTCAATCACCCGTATCGCCGCCTTGATCACGTGAAACTCATTTAGCAGTTCTTCCAAATGCTGGTAATTCCGATCGCTGAGAGCCCCCTTCTTAAGGGTTTGAGACAAGCTATAAAATCGATCCAGATGCTCTTCAATATTGGCTAGTAACTCTTTGGCTTCTTTCAAGCGATAGCGATTCAGGAGCTTGCTTTGACTATGTTTATAGGCTAGCACATTCTCACGATGAATATCTTGACAGGCCTCCTTCTGCTCTTCATCCACCGTCAAATTGACAGCTTGGAAGCAGGTAATAAATTCCCGATTCTTCAGATCACACACAAAGACGACACCGTCCTCTGCTACATAGGCTTCCGTATCGGGCCGTTGATCAAAACTGCTATCAAAATGATGAAGCGAGGGCACGTGTTGATTGACCCAGCGTCTCAACTGATCTTCATCGACTCCAAATCGTTCCATTGCTCTTTCTTTAAAGTGAGCTCGACAGCTATATTCATGTGCATACGGCAATCCCACTGCCCTCACCTCGACTTTCTACCATGACAGACAAAAAGACCTCCAGTCTTACGGGACTAGAGGTCTGGTCTGCTTCACTGACAAGAGGCGATTAACCATTTAGGCTAACGAAAACAACAGTTATGATTTTCATTTCTATTCATGGTACGTTTTTACATACCAGTGGTTTTCTTTGCAATTTCTCTTTCAGTTTTGTTACAAAGCACTCAGTTGAGCATACCGAAGTTCGAAAACCATCTAAAGCTTCCACTACTATTTCCACGTATTTCAATGTCATTTAGTAAGTTAAGCAGACTTACTTGACGGCTCAACCGATTTAACATTTCCGACGTTCTAGCTTTTTTATAAAAAGCACAATCAAGTGTCAGCGAAGACAGACCTAAAGCGAAGTAACCTAATGTATGAATCTATAAGGCATTGGTATCAACCCCTTCTCCCTTATCTTCACCTATAGTATACTCCTTTAATATCGGTATTGCAAGCGATTACACACTGAAACTAGTTTCTAAATTTACTCAAAGAAACGGTAGTAATCAGACAAGGCCATCTTAGCCTTTTCCTCTTGATTCAAGTCCTGGATAATCTTTCCATCCTGCATAACAATCAAGCGATTTCCGTACTTGAGCGCATCCTCCATATGGTGGGTAATCATCAAGGCAGTCAGTCGATCTGTTTTGACAAAACGATCCGTCAGCTCCATCAAGGCTTGACTCGTCTTGGGATCGAGCGCAGCTGTATGTTCGTCCAAGAGTAAGAGTTCAGGGCGTTTCAGGGTAGCCATCAAAAGGCTCAAGGCTTGACGTTGTCCGCCAGATAAGAATTCTACCGCCGTATCGACATGCCTCTCTAAACCATTGCCAATCTGGCTCAAAACCTCTTTAAATTCGTCTTTGTAGTGGGCAAGGCGACGAGGAACCAAACCTCGCTTTTCTCCTCGGAATTTTGCAATCAGGAGATTTTCAGCCACTGTCATACGAGGGGCTGTCCCCATCTTTGGATCTTGGAAGACACGGGATAGGTATTTTGCCCGTTTTTCTGGACCATAGTGAGTCACATCCTCTCCCTTGATCAAGACTTGACCACTCGTCAGCGGAAGGGTCCCAGCCAAGGTGTTGAAGAGAGTTGACTTCCCAGCACCATTGCCCCCAAGAATGGTGATAAAGTCATGCTCATGAATCTCCAATGAGACATTATCCAAAATGACTTTTTCTTCATTCAAGCCATTATTCACCACTATGGTGGCATTTTTTAATTCTACAATTGCGGTCATTTGCTGAGTTTGACTCCTTTCAGCAGTTTCTCTTTAAAGGTTGGAATCATGAGACAGATAGCCAAGATGATAGCACTAAAGATACGGATATAGCTGGTATTTACCCCAATAGCAATCACAGCCCAAATCAAGAATTGATAAATGATCGATCCAATAACGATACTGAGTAAACGTTCTGCTAAGGTCAGTTTTGAAAAAAGAACCTCTCCGATAATCAAGCTAGCCAAGCCAACGACGATAACCCCGATCCCTCGAGAAGCATCTGCATAGCCTTCTTGCTGGGCCATCAAGGCACCTGACAAGGCAATAATCCCATTGGAAACCACTAGCCCCATCAACTCCATCCGACTGGTATGGATCCCAAAGCTTTTAGCCATCTCAGGATTGTCCCCTGTCGCAATATAGGCCTGCCCCAGTTTGGTATCTAAAAAGAAGAGCATAGCAGCAATCACCAGGGTCACAAAGATGATCCCAATGATAATCTCGTTCACACCACTGGCGATAGGAATCATATCTTGGATTTTTGAGTAGCCAAGCAAACCCAGGTTGGCCCGTTGCATCACAAAGAGAATGACTGAGTTACAGGAAGTCATCACCAAAATCCCTGATAACAGCGTCGGAATCTTCCCTTTGGTATAAAGAAGACCTGTTGCTAATCCAGCCAAACAACCCGCACCAACGGCGGCTAGGGTGGCTAGCAAAGGATGAACCCCTTTGGTGATCAGAGTTACCGCAACGGCTCCCCCTAATGGGAAAGAGCCCTCTGTAGTCATATCTGGGAAATCCAAGATACGAAAGGTCATAAAAATCCCCAGTCCCAAAATAGCCCAGATCAAGCCTTGTGAAATAATCGAAATAAGCATATCTTTGTCCTAACTATTGTAAATATCCTCTATTGTATCATATTGCAAGACGTGATTTCAATGCTTTCAAAAAATAACAAAAAGGCCCCACTCCTTAGAGCGAGGCCTCCTTGTGGAAAACTAAACCATTTACGATCCTAACGGGAATCGTTAGTGTCTACCACTTGTTTAGTCTTCGTTTTTCTTGCGTCTTGCAAGACCAGCAAGTCCTACCAAACCAAGAGCAGCGCCTAACAATGCAGCAGAAGCTGATTGTTCTTCACCAGTAGAAGGAAGTTCTGGTGCTGGCGGTGTTACCGGTGGTGTTGGTGGTGTCACCGGTGGTGTTGGCGGTGTTACCGGTGGTGTTGGCGGTGTTACCGGTGGTGTTGGCGGTGTTACCGGTGGTGTTGGCGGTGTTACCGGTGGTGTTGGTGGTGTTACTGGTGGTTTCGGTGGAATTACCTTGTTGTTGAACTCAGTATCTTCCGGTAATTGAGAAGTTGTTGTTAAGACTTTGCCTTCTTTAGTAACTGTTACTGTTACTGTAGCTACCATCTTATCGTATTCAACTCCTGCGTCAGTACCTTTAACCTCTTCCACAGTGTAAGTGTGAGTTCCTTCTTCTCCACGTTTGAACTCTAATGCAGAGAACTTGATGTTTCCTGATGCATCGTTCTTAACTGTTTCAATAACTTTTCCATCTTTATCTTTAAGTACGAAGCTAAATTCACCTTCTTTTAGCTCACGTCCTTCAAGTTTCTTAGTGAAGTTAAATTCAACTTTAGTTGGGATGTTAACGACACGTTTTTCTGTTGGTTTTTCTGGTTTCTCAACAGATTTCTTAGTTGGATCGTATTGGTGAACAGTTTGTGAAGCAGTGTTTTCGATATCTACACCATCTTTAGCTGTTGCTTTGATAGTTGCAGGGATTTCAAACTTGTAGTAACGTCCGAATGCCAATTTAGCAGTGTCGATTACTGGAGTGTTTTCTGTGTCACCAAGTGACTTAGTCAAGTCTGTCTTAGAAGTTGCAGTAATCACACCATTTTCAACTTTGATATCAAATTTAGCTGTCACATCTTCTCCTGTTACAGAGTCGTATGCTTTAATTTCTGCTACGTTGACGTCTAAGTTTTCGCTGTCATATTTATCTGTTACACCTACAGATTGAATATTGTGCGCTTCAGTGAACTTAGTTGTATCCAACCATACTTGGTAGTATACTTTATCACCCTTCTTAAGTGTCTTCGTATTGATATTTTGAGCTTCGTTGTTATCAACCTTATCGGCATATGGATCTTTATTAGTATCCGCTACCTTGTCTGCTAACTCTTTATCGTCGTCAACAAGTTTGTCACCTGTAATATCGAATTTAGATTCATTCAGGATATACTTCTCTGGGTTGAATTCTGGAGTTTCTGGTGGAGTCACCTTGTTGTTGAACTCTTTGTCTGCTGGATCTGTTACGTTAGTGATGAGAGCTTTCGCTGTTCCGTCATGTTTAACTTCTACAGTTACTACTGCTTTCATCGCATCGTAAGTGACAGTTCCGTCAGTACCTTTCACTTCTTCAACTGTGAAGTTGTGAACTCCTGCTTGTTCTTTCTTGAATTCAAGTTTAGAGAACTTAACGTTACCAGATGCATCGTTGCTTACAGTTTCAACAACTTTACCTTCTGAATCTTTCAGTACGAAGCTGAATTCGTTAGCTTTCAATTCACGTCCTTCTAGACGTTTAGTGAAGTTAAATTCTACTTGTACTGGTACGCTGTTGACACGTTTTTCAGTTGGTTTGCTTGGTTTTTCAACCTTCTTAGTTGTTGGGTTGTAGTAGTTGACTACTTGAGCCGCAGTATTTTCGATGTCTACTCCACCTTTAACGTCCGCTTTAACAGTTGCCGGAATATCAAACTTGTAGTAACGTCCGAATGCGAATTTAGTTGTATCGATGATTTGAGTATTTTCTGCGTCTCCAAGTGACTTAGTGAAGCCATCTTTAAGGGTTGCTGTGATTACTCCGTTAGCTACTGTGATATCAAATTTATCTGTTACATCAGCACCAGTCTTACCGTCGTAGGCTTTAATAGTTGTAGCTTCAACATCAACTTTAGCCTCATCGTAGTCATCTGTGATTCCTACTGATTGGATGTTGTCTTTGTTGTTTGCATCAAATTTAGTTGTATCAAGCCATACTTGGTAAACCAATTTATCTTTTGGTTTAACAGTCTTCGTATTGATGTTTTGTTTTTCGTTGTTAGATGCATCGTCCGCATATGGGTTCGCATTTGTATCTGCGACCTTATCTGCCAACTCTTTATCATCATCTAATAATGAAGTTCCAGTTAAATCAAATTCTTTTTCGTTAAGAACGTATTTCTCTGGGTTGAATTCTGGAGTTTCTGGTGGTGTTACACGGTTGTTAAATTCTTTATCCGCAATGTCACCAACAGTAGCCACAAGAACTTTAGCTGTTCCATCGTGTTTCACTGTGACTGTTACATTCGCTTTCATGGTGTCGTATGTAACGGTTGCGTCGCTTCCTTTAACTTCTTCTACTGTGTAGTTGTGAACGCCTTCTTGGCCTTTCTTGAATTCAAGAGCTGAGAACTTAACGTTACCAGATGCATCGTTGCTTACAGTTTCAAGAGTCTTACCTTCTGAATCTTTAAGCACGAAGCTGAATTCGTTGGCTTGAAGTTCGCGTCCTTCCAACTTCTTAGTAAAGTTGAACTCAATTGAAACCGGTACGTTGTTTACACGTTTTTCAGTTGGTTTGCTTGGTTTTTCAACCTTCTTAGTTGTTGGGTTGTAGTAGTTCACTACTTGAGCCGCAGTATTTTCGATATCTACACCAGCTGCCACATCAGCTTTCACTGTTGTTGGGATGTCGAACTTGTAGTAACGTCCGAATTCGAACTTAGTTGTATCGATGATTTGAGTATCTTCTGCATCTCCAAGTGACTTAGTGAAACCAGCTTTAAGAGTTGCAGAGATCACTCCACCTTCAACTGTGATGTCGAATTTATCTGTTACTTCTGCGCCTGTTACTGAGTCGTAAGCTTTGATCTTAGTAGAATCAAGATCCAACTTCGCTTCATCGTAGTCATCTGAGATTCCTACTGATTGGATGTTTTCTTTGTTAGTTTCAGAGAATTTAGTTGTATCCAACCAGACTTGGTAAACCAACTTGTCGCCACGTTTCACAGTCTTGGTGTTCAAGTTTTGTTTTTCGTTGTTAGATGCATCGTCCGCATATGGGTTCGCATTTGTATCTGCGTACTTGTCTGCCAATTCTTTGTCATCATCAACGAGTTTGTCACCTGTGATATCGAATTTCTCTTCAGAAACAACGTATTTCTCTGGTTGGAACTTAGGTTCTGTTGGAGGAGTGACACGGTTGTTAAATTCTTTATCCGCAATGTCGCCTACAGTAGCTACAAGAACTTTAGCTGTTCCATCGTGAGAAACAGTTACTGTTACATTCGCTTTCATGGTGTCGTATGTAACGGTTGCGTCTGTTCCTTTAACTTCTTCTACAGTGTAGTTGTGAACGCCTGCTTGTTCTTTCTTGAATTCGATAGCTGAGAACTTAACGTTTCCTGCTGCATCGTTGCTTACTGTTTCAACAACTTTACCTGTTGAATCTTTAAGCTCGAAGCTGAATTCGTTGGCTTTAAGTTCACGACCTTCCAAGCGTTTAGTGAAGTTGAACTCTACTTGTACTGGTACGCTGTTGACACGTTTTTCAGTTGGTTTGCTTGGTTTTTCAACTTTCTTAGTTGTTGGGTTGTAGTAGTTTACAACTTGAGCCGCAGTATTTTCGATATCTACACCAGCTGCCACATCAGCTTTCACTGTTGTTGGGATGTCGAACTTGTAGTAACGTCCGAATTCGAATTTAGTTGTGTCAATGATTTGAGTGTTTTCTGCATCGCCAAGTGACTTAGTGAAGCCAGCTTTAAGAGTTGCAGTAATCACACCGTTGTCCACAGCGATATCGAACTTCTCTGTTACATCATCGCCTGTTACTGAATCGTAGGCTTTGATCTTAGTAGAGTCAAGATCCAACTTCGTTTCATCGTAGTTATCAGAGATTCCTACTGATTGGATGTTGTCCTTGTTAGCTGCATCAAATTTAGTTGTATCCAACCATACTTGGTAAACCAACTTGTCGCCACGTTTCACAGTCTTCGTATTCAAGTTTTGTGCTTCGTTGTTTGATGCATCATCCGCATATGGGTTCGCATTTGTATCTGCGTACTTGTCTGCCAACTCTTTATCATCATCAACGAGCTTGTCACCTGTGATATCGAATTTCTCTTCAGAAACAACGTATTTCTCTGGTTGGAACTTAGGTTCTTCTGGAGGTGTTACAACGTTGTTAAATTCTTTATCAGCCGCATCTGTTACGTTCGCAACGATCGCTTTAGCTGTACCATCGTGAGATACCTCAACTTTGACTGTAGCGACCATTGAGTCGTATGACACGGTTGCGTCTGTTCCAGCTACTTCCTCTACAGTATAGTTATAAGTCTTACCAAGATCGTCTTTACCAAATTCAAGAGTCTTGAAGGTAACTTTACCAGCAGCGTCATTCTTCACTGTTTCGACAACATTGCCATCTTTCTTAAGAACGAATGTGAATTCTTGATCTTTCAATTGACGACCTTCAAGAGATTTCGTGAATTTAAGATCAAGTGGAACTGGAACACTATTTACACGTTTTTGTGTTGGTTTTTCTGGAGTTTCAACCTTCTTAGTTGTTGGGTTGTAGTAGTTGACTACTTGAGCCGCAGTGTTTTCGATATCTTCACCAGCTTTAACTGTTTGTTTAACTGTTGTTGGAATATCAAATTTGTAGTAACGTCCAAATTCAAATTTAGTTGTATCAATAACTTGAGTATTGTCTGCGTCTCCAAGTGACTTAGTGAAGCCAGCTTTAAGAGTTGCGGTGATGACTCCGTTATTAACTGTAATATCGAACTTATCTGTTACTTCTGCACCTGTTACTGAATCGTAGGCTTTGATCTTAGTAGAATCAAGATCCAACTTAGCTTCATCATAGTCATCTGAGATGCCTACTGATTGGATGTTTTCTTTGTTAGTTTCAGAGAATTTAGTTGTATCCAACCATACTTGGTATACCAACTTGTCGCCACGTTTCACAGTCTTCGTATTGATGTTTTCTGCTTCGTTGTTGGTATCTTTGTCAGCATATGGGTTTGCATTTGTATCTGCATACTCATCTGTCAACTCATCATCATCGTCAACGAGTTTAGAACCAGTGATATCGAATTGTTCTTTGTTAAGAACGAATTTCTCTGGTTGGAACTTAGGCTCTGTTGGAGGTGTTACTACGTTGTTGAACTCTTTATCAGCGATATCACCAACAGTAGCTACAAGAACTTTAGCTGTTCCATCGTGAGAAACAGTTACTGTTACATTCGCTTTCATTGTGTCGTATGTAACGGTTGCGTCGCTTCCTTTAACTTCTTCTACTGTGTAGTTGTGAACGCCTGCTTGTTCTTTCTTGAATTCGATAGCTGAGAACTTAACGTTTCCTGCCGCATCGTTGCTTACAGTTTCAACAACTTTACCTGTTGAATCTTTAAGCACGAAGCTGAATTCGTTCGCTTTAAGCTCACGGCCTTCCAAGCGTTTAGTGAAGTTGAATTCTACTGGTACTGGTACGCTGTTGACACGTTTTTCAGTTGGTTTGTTTGGTTTTTCAACAGTCTTGCTTACTGGGTTGTAGTAGTTTACTACTTGAGCGGCAGTATTTTCGATGTCTGCTCCACCTGGTACATCCGCTTTAACTGTTGCTGGGATATCGAATTTGTAGTAACGTTCAAATGCGAATTTAGTTGTGTCAATGATTTGAGTGTTTTCTGCATCTCCAAGTGACTTAGTGAAGCCAGCTTTAAGAGTTGCAGTCATCACACCATTTTCAACCTTGATGTCGAATTTGTTTGTTACATCGTCACCAGATACTGAATCGTAGGCTTTGATCTTAGTTGAATCAACGTCAACTTTAGTTTCATCGAAGTCATCAGTGATTCCTACAGATTGAACGTTTTCTTTGTTGTTAGCTGAGAATTTAGTTGTATCCAACCATACTTGGTAGTAAAGCTTATCTCCGCGATTAACAGTCTTGGTATTGATGTTTTCTGCTTCATTGTTGTTAGTTTGGTCTGCGTATGGGTTCGCATTAGTATCTGCGTACTTGTCTGCCAACTCAGCATCATCATCAAGAAGCTTGTTATCAGTGATAGAGTATTTCTCTTTATTCAATACATACTTCTCTGGTTGGAACTTAGGTTCTGTTGGAGGAGTTACTGTGTTGTTGAACTCTTTGTCAGCTGGTTCAGTTAGGTTAGCAACCAATGCTTTAGCTGTACCGTCGTGAGATACTGTCACAGTTACTTCTGCCTTCATAGTATCGTAAGTGACAGTTGTGTCTGTACCTTTCACCTCTGTTACAGAGTAAGTGTAAGTACCTTCTTGACCCTTCTTGTACTTAAGGGCTGTAACTTTTTTACCAGCTTTATTTGTGTACTCCACTGGAGAGAATTTAATCTTACCATCTGCATCGTTGGTTGCAGTCGCAATCACAACATTGTCGCTGTCTTTCAACTCGAATGTAAATTCGCCAGCTTTAAGATCACGACCTTCCAAACGTTTTGTGAAGTTGAATTCTGCAGTGATTGGTACAGAGTTTACACGTTTTTGAGTAGGTTTTTCTGGAGTTTCGACAGATTTGCTTACTGGGTTGTAAACGTGAACGATTTGGTTGGCTTTGTTTTCGATGTCTACCCCACCAGGAACATCAGCTTTAACTGTTGCTGGGATATCAAATTTGTAGTAGCGACCAAATGCAAATTTAGTTGTATCGATAACTTGAGTGTTATCAGCATCACCTAAAGATTTGTTCATAGAAGCTTTAGATGTAGCTGTAATGATTCCGTTAGCTACTGTAATATCAAATTTAGATGTTACATCAACTCCTGTTTCGCTATCGTAAGCTTTAATATCAGCAGCGTTAACAGTCAATTTATCTGCTTCGTATGTATCAGAGATACCTACAGATTGGATGTTGTTCTTGTCAGTGAAGTTCTTAGTATCCAACCATACTTGGTAAACTAATTTATCACCACGTTCAACAGTCTTGGTATTGATGTTTTCCGCTTCGTTGTTCTTGGTTTGATCAGCATACGGATTTGCATTTGTTTCTGTGTACTCATCCTGAAGCTCATCGTCATCGTCCATTAATTTTGTACCTGTTAGGTCAAATTTTTCTTTTTTAAGGACGAATTTTTCTGGTTGGAACTCAGGAGTTTCCGGAGGAGTGATTTTGTTGTTGAATACTTTATCTTCAGTACCATCAGTTGATGCTCCATTATCATCTACACCACCAGTTGATGATACACTTGTTACCGTAGTAAGTGTATGACCGTTCTTAGCAACCTTGACTGTAATAGTTGCCTTCATAGTATCGTAAGTCATACCAGCTTCTTTCGTTGCTGGAACAACTTCTTCTACAGTATAGGTATGTGTACCAATTTTCGTATTGTCAAATGACAATTCAGTAAATGTCACTGTACCATCTTTTTTGTTGGCAACAGTTTCAACTTCTTGACCTCTTGAATCTTTAAGAACAAAGTTGAATTCTCCGTCTTTAAGTTCACGTCCAGCCAATTTCTTACTGAAGTCAAACTTAGTCTTAACTGGTGCTACAACATAGTTGTTGAAGATTTTATCTTCATCACCTGACTTGAATCCACCTTCAGCACTGTATTTAACAGTAGCTTGTAAATCACCTTGAGCATTTTCAGTTACCTTAACAGTCATGGTAACAGTCATTGCATCGTATTCAACGTTTGCATCTGAACCTGGAGTCTCAGTGATTGTGTAAGTGTAAGTACCAACTTTGTTAAAGGTAAGTTTGCTAAATGTAGCTTTACCATCTTTATTGGTAACTGTTTCTTCATGTTTATCAGGGCTGCTGCTCTTTTCTGTTAACTTGAAAGTAAACTCACCGTCAACAAGTACACGTCCTTCCAATTGTTTTTCAACTTCTGGAGTAACTTCGACTGGCTCTTGTTTTACATAGTAGTAAACAGTCGGTTTATATGGTGTTAACGAGTTTAATAAGTCAACGTTTGTACCAATTTGTACATATGCACCATTTGTTAATTGACTATTTGGTGAAAGGTGACCAATGTTATCTCCCAAGAATGGAACGAAGACAGTCTTCTTCGGTGTGTATCCAGCAGCTGTTTGGAAGTCAAATGAAACTTCTTTCCCGTCTGGATAGTTTACACCTTTACTATCTGTGAAAGGAATGGTGTGAAGTGGTGATTTCTTAACTGCTAATTCTTGTTTGTTATAATCACCTGGTTTAATCGGCTTGGTTTCTGCTAACAACATGTAGCCATCTGTTTCCAATGTGCCATCAGAACGTTTACTTTGTTGTTTTGGATCAAGAAGATAAACACGAACTACTACTGATCCATCTTCACCTACGATTTCTTTAATCCGTTTAATTCCTGCACGCTCAGCGTCCATGAATTTAGTACCAACTACGTAAGGACGACTTACAAAGCCAGTTGTCGAATCTGGATTTGCTGTTTGGTAAAGTTTGTATCCATCAAATTGACGCTCACCAGACGCTGTGAAATGTTGTCCTTCCATAGCTTTAGTTGCATATTTAGCTAAATCAACTTCATTACCATTTGGTACGTAGTCTTGAACTGTTACATCAGTTTTATTTGCATTGAATGTAGCATTATTTTTATCGACTACTCTATAGTAAGTCGGTTTTTCGACAAATTTTGGAATTTTAGCGTTTGAATCAGTAATTGTACGACCGTTATAAGCTGGTTCCACAACGTTAATAATATCAGTTGATGTACGAGCGTTATAAACATCTTGATATAATTTTTGTTCAGCTTCATTTTTTGGATTTACTAAAGCTTGAATACTAGCACCAACTTCATAACCAAATTGAATAAATGGTTCGTCAGTTTTACCAGCTCCTGCTCCTAAACCTTTGTCGTAATCATATTTCACAGTTAATTGACCATTAGAGGCCGCAGTTGTAGTTGTGAATTTTTGAATACCGCTTGACGCAGAAAGAGTTCTAGTTTCTACTACATTACCAGTAGTTTTATCAATTAATTCAACAGTTGTTTCTGTAGAATCATCAAATCTTTTATACGCACGGGTATAATAATTTGTATTATATCTCTCATTGAAGCGAGTAAGGTCTATGATACTGTAAGTATACACATCTCCTTCTTTTCTTGCGTACCCAGCTGGTACAGGTTGAGAGCTTACAGTTGCCCCATTAGCATCTTTAATTTCTGGAGTTACTTTTTCCCCATCTTTTAAGTAAGTGCTTACTGCTACTGGGTTAGAGTTGTGGTCTCCAGTAACAGCTTCGTTAGTAACAGCACGACGATTACGTACTCTTGGTTTGTTTGATTCATGTGAAGCTGGTTTTGCTTCAGCTGCTGGTTTTACTTCAGGTGCAGCTGGTTTTGCTTCTTCAGCTTTTTCTGCTGGTTTGGCAGTTTCTTCTGCAGTAACACCTGCTTCAGCAACTGCTGGTTTTGCAACCACTTCTGCTTTTGGAGTTGCTTCTACAGCTGGTTTTGCTTCAGGTGCGGCTGGAGTTTCAGTCGCAGCTTTTGCCTCAGCTGCTAAAGCAGGGTTTGGAAGCTCCACTTTAGGTGCAGGTGCTCCCTGAGCGTAAGTCTCACCTGGAGCTGTAGTAGCAGTATCTTGAGGCGCTTGGTCAGCCTCGGGTTGAACGCTTTCTACAGTTTCCTTGCTTGTGTCAGTAGACGCACTAACTCCATCCGCAGCTACTGTCGGAGCTCCGACAGCAAAAAGCGCTGTCCCTAGTAATACAGAACAAACGCCAACGCTATACTTTCGCAAAGAAAAGCGCTGACGTCTATTAAACATTTCCTTCATTTATTTGTATCTCCTTTTTCATATTTTTATTGTTTGATACATAACAAATGTTATCAAACTTGTTCATCTCCGTCAACTAATTATATCAAAGTTGTTACTTATCGTAAAACTTTCTGAATATTCAGACGAAGTTTCCCTCTATTTTTTAACATTTTTTTACTTTTTTTCCCATTTAGTCCATTTTTTTATTATTCATTTTTTTGACACATTTTCATCCTTTATATAGAAAGAGGCTGGGACAAAAGTCCTAGCCTCTCAATTGTCTTTGAAGTGTCGAGCAAGACGCAGTGGTTGAGTGGGCTCTACTACGCTGATTTCATCAGCTTTTACAGCCCTACTCAACTGTGCGGAGGTGGGACGACGAAATCGAATTCTAACGAATGACCGATTTCTGTCCCACTCTCTTTTTAAGAAATTTATTCCTCGTTGAGGAAACTTAAGCATGCTCCTCTTCCCATCTTTTTCTTATGATAAGGAGACTCACAACTGCGACAATAGACAATAGGGCACCGATCAAGCTGCCTCTGGTTTTGAAGACAAACTCGACCTTATGTTTCCCTTTGGTGATTGGGAAAGATAGGAAACTATTCCAGGCTCTTTCGGTCGTGACGGATTGACCGTCCACTTTCACCTGCCAGCCGGCACTGTATGGGATGGAGGTCATCATGACATCACTATCATCCGTAATGGTGACATTTCCCTCAATATGAGTATTGCTGAACTTGGTCACCTTCAGACCTTGTTGCTTGCGCTTCTCTAGCACTTCTTGGATCTGATCCAGCTCGGCCCGATAGACACCTGCCTGGCTCATGTCGATGGCATCCGTTCTAAAGCGGAACTCAATGACTGACTCTTGATTTTCAGTCATGTCCGTCAGCTGCCAGATTTGCCTTTGGGTAAAGGTCTTACTATTTGGCAACCATTTGTTGTTGACCAGGACAGAGTAATCTTGCTTGGGAATCAAGGAGGCTGGTACAAAGAAGTAATAGGTATTGTTGGACTGAGGGATAACCTTATAACGGATAATGCCTTCCTTAGAAGAATCTGCCCGTCGATAGATGGCCTCTCCTGTATCCTTGTTGACCTTTTCTTCTATTAAATTTTCCGTTTCAATCCCAGTAAAAGCTAAGGGTTTAAAATACTCGACATAATCGCCCGTATTCTTTTGATGGCCTTCCATAGAGTTAAGGATAATGTTTTGGTTCGCAAAGGCATTGTTGGCCCCAAACTGAATGTTCTTCACGAGAGAATTAGTCCCATAGACCAAAGGGAAAGAATGAGGGTTTTTATAGACGACAAAGCGATTGTCTTCATAAACAGTCTCTGTGTAGTAACGCCCCATGTCAAAGCGGTTGGTAAAGCGATAGAAATACATCTTTTCTGGATGTGCTTCCATCTCTTTCGGATTGAACTCCTTGGCATGCATGTAATAGCGAACACCGTACAAGGCATCCGTCAGGGGCGTCCCATTGCTATACTCTGTGGCTGCATTGACCCCCAGATCTCCCATGTAAGCAAAGTGGTCCATGGTCGACCGTTCTAAGCTCGAGCTGAATGTACTCAAGCCTGGATAAGATACCAAGGATGGGACCGTTCGAGAATAGGCGAAGTCAGTCGCAATCCGGTAGAACTTCTCATCCGCATCTGCCTGGACTTTATCCGTTACACGCTTGACCGAAACAGCAGCATCTGCAAATTTGTAGACACTGTCATAGCCCAAGGTCACCTGAGAGAGATAGGCATTATAGCCCAGCTCAAAGAAGGTCAAGACAGATAATACCACGACTGACAAGCGGGTCCATTTTTTGTTCAAGACCAGAAGGACAAGCAGATATAGTAGAACTGTGATTCCAACTTGGGACAACAAATAGCCTACTTTCAAGAGGATGAGGGCAAGGACAAGGAAGCCAGCAGTCCAGCCAATCCGAATGAGCTTTTCTTTCCGGCTCTTCTTGGATCTGTCCCAATAGCTGTAAAAGCCATAGGAAACAACGACCAGGAGCCCCAACAAATGAAGGGCAGTAAATCGGCTGATGTAACGGGAGACACCAGACGGTTGAAGCTTGGCAATAAAGCTATAGTTCTGCGAATAGACATAGACAACTGCCAAGGCTAACACCAGACCAATCACTAGGTTGGCTAGGCGTGAAAGCACAATTTTTTCTTTCATCGCTTGGTAGGCTAGGACCAACATAAAGAAGGAGAATAGCCAAGAGAAGCGGAAAAAGAAACCAGCTGGATTTTGCCCCATATGCCAAATCTTGCTGACAAATTCATTGACAAAGGAAATAAAGAAAACGAAGGTGACCAGACCGGCAGCCCATTTCTTGACGGTGACAACTTTTTTCGACAAGAAATAGGATACAAAGCCTAGTAGCCCCAAGGCTCCGATATAGATATTAGGAAGGTTTGGCCCAGCAGACCAGCCTGAGGTGTTATCAAAGCCACCCACAACTAGCTTGGCAAAAATATCTAAGGGGTTAATTTGAAAGGCCAATGAGAAGGTCATCCCTCCTCCGACCTGGCCCTTACTTTCAATGAGGTTGAAGAAGACCGGCAAAAGGATGACAGAGGCTAGCGCGATCCCGATAATCGAATAGATTACAGCCTGCAAGATGGGAAGACTAACATTTCTAATTTTCTTCTTCCAATCTCCTTCGACCAGCAGCCTTGGCGATACATAGTAGCAAGTATACAAGGCGATGAAAATGGAGATCATATAACCCATATAAAATTGGAGCAAGACCGTCAAGCCTAAAGCAAAGGCATAGCGATAGGGAGCTCCTCCATCCAATAGCTCTTCTAGGTAGACAATGACGATGGGAAGCATGATCATGGCATCGTAAAAAATGACATTCATCTGATACGACACCAGCATCCCAGATAGGGCATAAGCCGTCGCAAAGAGGGGCACTAGCCATTTCCTAGATTCCAAGCCCTTATACCGCTTGATCAAAAGGAAGGAAAAGGCCATCCCAATAGCCCCGTAACGGAGCCAAATGGTCAAGAAGACCGCAAACCCAAAGTACTTGAGGGGCATCAAAATATAGATAATATTAAAAGGACTCATCAAATAATAGCCGAGCACCCCAATCATATCTCCCCCCAGAGACTTGGTAAAGGAATAGCTCAAACTAGATAAATCTCCTGAGAGCACGGCATTTTTCAACAAGCCAAAGAAGCTGATGTATTGTTGACCAAAGTCAACAGCCATCAAGCTTTTGTCTCCAAATGGAAAAGTCCCCATAAAAGCCCAAACGACCAGCATGATGGCCATTGGGAGCAGGGCGCTAAAAGCATACAGCAAGCTCTTCGGATTTCTCTTCCAAAGCTCTTGCCAAGGCTTGGTCCAGACAAACATTCTTCTATCTCCTATCTTCCTTATCCAATGCTATCCTCTTTCGCCTTTTCAATATTGGTGTCTTCAATAATGAAATGAGGGCGACGCTTCACTTCATAGTAAATCTTCCCGATGTATTCACCAAGAATTCCGATAAAGATTAGCTGAACCCCACTAAAGAGAATGATGGCCGCAATGGTTGTAAAATACCCACTCACATAATCCCCCTGAGAAAAGATATACTTTATCAACTCAAAAACCAAGTAGAGAATAGCCAAGCCTAGACAGATAAACCCAAACTGGATACACACGCGAAGAGGGCGGTCATTAAAGGAAATAATCCCTTGAATGGCATAGTTCATGGATTTCTTAAAGCCAAACTTGCTCTTTCCAGCCTTGCGAAGTTCATTTTTATAGGGGATGACTTTCTCCTTGAAGCCAATCCATTCGTACAGACCTTTATTAAATCGATTGTATTCCGGCATGGAAACAAAAGCATTGATAGCCTTTCGACTGAGAAGTCTGAGCTCGGATTTTCCATCCGTCAAATGAACATCCATGGAGCGGTTGGATAGGAAGTAAAATAGACGAGCAAAGGTGCTGCCCACAAAGGATTCACCATCACGAGTCCGCTGTCCACTGACGATATCGTAGCCTTCCTTGTAAGCCTCTAAAAAGAGGGGGATGAGATAGGGCGGATGTTGCAAATCTCCATCCATGACCATGACAGCATCTCCCGTCGCATACTTAAAACCAGCCAAGATACCACTCTCCCGGCCGAAGTTTCGACTAAAGCGAATATATTTGACCCGATCATTGTCTCTGGCAAGCTCTTCGATTAGCTCAAAGGTCTTATCATTGCTTCCATCATCAATATAAAGGATTTCATAATCCAAAAGATCTTTCCCGAGCATGTCTTCCAGCTGAGCCGAAATAGCTGCATGAGTCTGAGCTAGCACTAATTCCTCATTGAGTAGTGTAATGAGTATTGATAATTTCATCCCTTTTCTCCATCTATCATTCTCCCAAAAAAGAGAGAGCTTTCGCTCTCTCCATCATACGGAAACTCTTTGTTTATTTATTAGAAATTTTGCGTTTTAAGACAATCGCACCAATGAGGATAATAACTCCCGAAATAACGAGACCAGTTGCTACGACCTCACCAGTACTTGGAAGAAGTTTCTTACGGCCTCCACCAGTACCACCTCCCGGTGTTGGTTCAGTGGTTTCACCAGTGGTTGGACCACCAGTTGTTGTCGTAGTAGTGGTTGTTGGACGTCCTTCACCAGTCGTAGTCGTAGTTGTCGTCGTTGTTGACGTAGTTGATGGTTCCTCAGTCGTCGTTGTTGACGTAGTTGTTGGTTCCTCGGTCGTCGTTGACGTGGTTGTTGGTTCCTCAGTCGTTGTTGACGTAGTTGTTGGTTCCTCAGTTGTCGTCGTTGACGTGGTTGTTGGCTCCTCAGTCGTTGTGGTCGACGTGGTTGTTGGCTCCTCAGTCGTTGTGGTCGACGTGGTTGTTGGTTCCTCAGTTGTCGTGGTCGACGTGGTTGTGCTTGTTGTTGTAGTAGTTGTTGTAGTAGTTGTTGTAGTAGTTGTTGTAGTAGTTGTTCGATCCCCACTACCGCTACCTGAAGCACTTTCCAAACGTGTCAAGGCGTTGATTGAGCGAGACTTGTCAAAATTGCTAGCTGACCATTCTAGGACATTGGCCACTTTACTTCCTTCAGGAAGTGTTGACTTCAACTCTGTTGTGTACTCAATGTACATAGCCCAGTTCCAGTTATCCCCAAAATTAATCGTGAATCCTGTAATACCGCCATCCGCATTTCTGGTAAACTCAGCTTTCTTGGTGAAGTTATCGATTGGTTCCAACTTAAGGAGAGCCGCTTCATTTGGAATCTTCTCTGGCTGAGTTGCATACCGAACTGCACGTAGAGAACCTTCGACTAGGACTTGACCACTGTCGCTGAAGTCATCTTTGATGACCATGTTGTTCAACTTGTCTTGAACCGCATTCAAGACAATGCGCCATTTAATCCGGTTAGGATTTTCTGGATCTTGGTAACCATACTTCATTTCATAGTCACCAGCTTCACCATCATCCTTGTTGTAGTTTAGTGTGAAGTCAGTACTACCAAATGTAAAGTAGTAAGTTCCCGTCTTTGGCAAGTTTGCTGCATTTGGACGGACATTGTACTTCAAGGTCATTACCTTATCTTTGTAATTCTCAGAGAAATAGTCTGTAAAGGTAATGGTCACCTTTTGCGTACTTGGATCTGTCACTGCATTTGCAATTACTTCTCCGCCTTCGTGTACAATTGGAAACTCTAGCTTGGTCACTAGGCCTAGTTCTTTTGGAAGATCTAGAACCAATGTGTCACCAGCATTGATCTGCTGTGAGTCAGGGAAACTAATCTCGTTGGTTGCCTCCATCGTTTGACCAGTGGTGATCTTCGTGTCGGCAGTTAACGGTTGGTTGTCAACCTTAATTTCAGTTTTTATCGTATAACTGGTTACTTCAGTTGCAAAGACTGTCGTAAAAACTGTCAAGGATAAAACTAAAAGACTCATAAATGCTAAAACTCGCTTCACGCGTGCTTTTGTGGTCTGCATATTATGCTCCTTTATAAATTATTTGATTATTATTGTAACATATCTGTTTATAAATGCAAGATTTTTTAATTATTTTTCACTAATTGTTCAGTTTTTTGTCAATCCGATTTTATAGGAGAGCCAAAGCCTCTCAAACACTGCAACGAAGGCCATCTCCAGTGATTCGATACCCAGCGAAAATCATCTTAATATCCATGTTTTTTCATTAAATTTTCACAAACTTTTCCTGTTTTTCCTCGACTTTCATCATCACTTGGGAACAAAAATTCAGTCCTTGCATCGCAAAGACTGAATTCCTATTTCCTTATGAAGCAAGAGGATGACTTTCTGGTCTATTCTCTTTCTTCCAAATAGTAAATAAGGTAATTAGACTTAATACAGAGGCACCTAGACCAATGGTGGACCATTTTTGCTTAAAGAAAAATTCAACTTTATGTTTCCCTCGTGAAATTGGAAAAGATAAAAAACTATCCCATGATTTCTTCGTTTCGACTGGTTTACCATCAACCTCAATTTTCCATCCTTCATTATATGGAATCGAAGTCATCATAACGGTACTCTCATCTGTGATGTTCACCTTACCGATAAGATGGGTGTTGCTAAACTGCTCTACATTCAACTCTTGATTCTTTCTCGAATCTAGTACTTCCTTAATCTTTTCAACATCAGCCCTATATAATACTAAATGAGATAAATCAATGTCATCAAACTGGAATCTGAACTCAATAACCGATTCCTTTTGTGAAGTTCGATCTGTAATCTGCCAAATTTGCCTTTGAGAGAAAACAATTAAATTACTTATCAAATCACCGTTTACTGAAACTGTATAGCCACTTTTACCAGTTAGTGTTTGTGGAGAAAATAAATAATAAGTATTGTCAGTTTGAGGCGTGAATTTATAGCGGATTACTCCTTCTTTTGTATTATCTTTTCTCTTATAGACGTATTCTCCACTGTCCTTATTTTCTTTGATAACTTCTACATTTTCCACCTCAATATCGTTAAAACCTAAAGGTGTAAAATAATCAACATAATCAGGACTTTCAACTGAAACACCCTGCATCGCATTTAAAATTCTATTTTGGTTGTTTATAGCATCATCTCTGTTGAATTTTAAGTCACCCACAAGGTTATTTGTTCCATATGCAATAGAAAAAGAATTTGGATTTTCACGAACGATGTACCGTTCATCCTCATACACTTTTTTAGTAAAATACCTTCCCATATCATAACGATTCGTATACCGAGTAAATTTCATTTTCCCAGATTGAGATTCCTTCTGCTTATCAACTCCATCTTTGAAATCCATATAGTATCGAACACCATAAAGTGCATCTGTTAGTGGAGTTCCATTTGCATAAATTGTTGAGAAATATCCCCCTATATTTCCCATATATGAAAAATGATCAATTGTTGATTTTTCAAGAGTTGAACTAAAGTTCTCCAAGCCAGGGTATGTTAAAAGTGAAGGACTTGTCCTAGAATACGCAAAGGTAGAGGCCATACGATAGAATTTATTATCAGCATGTTTTTTAACATAATCCGTCACTCGTTTCACTGAAGTAGTTGCATCTACAAACTGATCAATTTCATTATAATAAAAACCAACTTGTGCTAAATATGCATTATAACCTAACTCAAAAAATGTCATTCCATACAGCAAGATAACCACTGCTTTGGACATTTTAGGCTTAATGGAAAAAATTACAAAGACATATGTGAAAAGAGTTAAACAGATTTGTGAGAATAGGAATCCTTTCACAGCCAAGATGACTGAAATCAGGATTAACACACTCGTTAAAATAACTCTTGTTATTTTCTTTTCCAAATTATCTTTTGACAACTTCCAGTATAGATACAATATTATGCTAGCATTGATTATTGTAAACAATACAATTAACTGCAAGTGACCAGAAATAATCAGAGTGAGAGGCTCCGGTTGCAGTTGTTTTATATAATCGAAAGTTGCATTAGATAAATAGGAACACGCAGCCACCAAAAGAATAAGTGAAATCACTTTTCCTTTTTTGGAAATCTCCATTCCTTCTTTTAGTGCTTGAAATGCCAAGACTAGCATAAAAAATGAAAATAGCCAAGAAAAACGATAAAAGAATCCTAATGGCATTTGCCCCATATGCCAAATTTTATTTACAAATTCATTTACAAACGAGATAAAGAAAACAAAAGTAACGACACCTGCTGACCATTTCTTTATACTACTAATTTTTTTACATAAAAAATATATAATAAATCCGACGAATCCAAAGGCACCTATATATATATTCGGTAGATTTGGCCCCGTTACCCATGCTCCCGAATCAAATCCACCAATTGTTAACTTCGATAAAATATCCAGAGGCTTAATCATTAAATCTAATGAGAAAGTCATTCCTGGGTTATAACCACCTCTACTTTCGAGAAGACTTGATAAAATAGGCAGTAAACTTACAGAAGCCAAACCACCCCCAATAATTGAATAACCTAATGCTCTAATTAGTGGATGAAAATAGTTCAATATCTTTATCTTAAAAGATCCGTCTACACTTAATTTAGGTGATACATAAAAACAAGCATACAATGCTATAAAAATAGAGGACATATACCCCATATAGAACTGGAAGAATAGCATCATCCCCAGAAAAATAGAGTATTTAATGCCCTGACCTCCGTCTAGCAACTCCTCCAGATAAGCGATGACTATCGGAAGCATAATCATAGCATCATAGAATATTACATTCATCTGATAGGCCACTAGCATACCAGACAAAGCATACGCTGTAGATAGCAAGGGAACAAGATACTTCTTCGAACTCAATCCCTTATATCGCTTAATCAATAGAAAAGCAAATGCCAATCCTATTGCTCCGTACCTCAGCCAAATTATGAGAAAGACGGCAAGCCCATAATATTGAAATGGGGTAATAATAAAAATCAGATTAAAAGGACTCAGCAAATAATATCCAACCAATCCTGCCATTGGTCCCCCGAGTGACTGGGTAAACGAATAGCTCAGGTTAGAGAAATCTCCCGATAAGACTGAATTCTTCAATAATCCAAAAAAACTAATGTACTGTTGTCCAAAATCAACAGACATTAAACTTCTGCTACCAAATGGGTATAAACCAATTATAGCCCATACAATAAGCATGATTAGCATAGGGAAAAAAGCACTCAAAAAATAGATTACTTTTTTAGGGTGCTTATCTAATAATCGTAATATAGGTTTCGATAACGATACCATTTTACTGTCTCCTAAATTATTTTCCTTTTATAAAAATAATTAATCTCCCATCGTCACTCCCAAGACGAATGGGAGACATTTAATCTCTCACCTCAGTGATCAATCCTGTATCGACATCATAGACAGCTCCTGAGATAATGACATCGTCTGGAATCAGCGGTGAGGCTTTTAATAGAGCAACATCTTCTCGGACGCTCTCGTTGATATCTTGAAAGGGTAGGAAGTCTTGGTTTCCGACATCAACTCCCAGTTCCTTCTTCAGATGCTGACGGAATCCTTCATTCTCAAAGGTTTGCGCCCCACAGTCTGTGTGATGCAAGACGACGATTTCTCGCGTTCCCATCTGTTGCTGTGAGATAACCAAGGAACGAATCATGTCCTCTGTCACGCGCCCCCCTGCATTCCGCAAAATATGGGCATCCCCCAGAGCAAGACCTAGTGCCGGTGCGACGTGAAGACGAGAGTCCATACAGGTCACAATGGCCACTTGCGTTTTCGGTTTGATCGGGAGATGAAGGTCTCCGTGCAATTCAACATAGGCTTGATTGGCTTTTAAAAAATTCTCAAAATAGGACATAAGAACTTCCTTTCTGGTTGGTAAAATAGTTTGAACTCCAAATTATTTACTCTCTATCTTACCATCTTTTTCCCAGATTGTCAGTTGCCAGCCTACATGAAAAAGAGAGTGGGACAGAAATCGGTAATTCGTTAGAATTCGATTTCGTCGTCCCACCTCCGCACAGTTGAGTAGGGCTGTAAAAGCTGATGAAATCAGCGTAGTAGAGCCCACTCAACCACTGCGTCTTGCTCGATAATCCAAATACAATTGAGAGGCTAGGACTTTTGTCCCAGCCTCTTTTATGCATTATGATCGTCTTGGTAAATAGCGATTCAGCAAGCCAGCAAAGGTCTGAAGGTTGAGACTTTGAACATAGATCTCACCAGTCCCTCTAAATGTATTGACTACTCCCTCACCTGTTCCGATTGATTGCCAGAAACCATTTTCCAAATGAATACGATAATCCAAAGACTGGCTCCAAGCAACGACATGGGCATTATCGATGGTGATTTCTTGATTGTTCAGCTCAATTTTTTTAATAGAGCCGTATGCATTCACCAAGAGAGTCCCTTGTCCTTGGGTCGTCATGACGAAGAATCCTCCCTGACCACCAAAAAGAGCCTTACCGATTGATTGGAACTCCATTGTATAGAAGGCCGTGCCATCAAGGGCTAGAAAAGCACCATCGTTCAATCGATACTGCTTTTCACCCAAATATAGTGGTACAACCTGACCTGGTGAGTCAGGTGCCAATGCTAGGTAAGCATTATTAGACTGGGCAAAAACCTGGGTGATAAAAGTACTTTCACCCGAAACCATTGACCGTCCAACTGCTTTTACAAAGCGTCCCACACCAGAGCCACTTGCATTTAATTTGGTGTTGAGGGTCACATTAGGTGTATGGTAGACCATACTCCCCCGCTGAATATAGACAGTCTCACCTTGATTGAGAGATAACTCGACCAAAGGGAATTGCACATTGTTGTCTGTAAAAAATTGCATGATAATTAACCCCTATCCTTAAGTAAGTATAGACAAAGTATAGCACAGGAAAAGCCTTTTCGCAAACGATTTCAAACTCTGGTTAAGAAAAGACTTTTTTCAGAACCTCTCCTACAGTGGAGACCGCTATCACTTGAATACCATCTGGGATTGTGATGCCTTGGAGAGAATTTTTTGGCGCATAAATCTTAGTGAAGCCAAGTTTAGCCGCTTCGTTGATCCGTTGCTCAATCCGAGTCACTCGACGAATCTCCCCAGTCAAGCCAATCTCACCGATAAAGGCCTCTTGAGGATTGGTTGGAAGCTCCTTGTAGCTAGACGCAATGGCTACCGCTACGGCTAGGTCAATGGCCGGTTCGTCCAGTTTGACACCACCAGCTGACTTGAGATAGGCATCTTGATTTTGAAGAAGAAGTCCGCAACGTTTCTCTAAAACAGCCATAATGAGGCTGACCCGATTAAAGTCAAGACCTGTCGTCGTCCGCTTGGCATTTCCAAAAACAGTTGGGGTCACCAAGGCCTGAACCTCCGCCAAGATTGGTCTACTTCCTTCCATGGTGACGACAATAGCAGAACCAGTCGCCCCATCCAAGCGTTCTTCTAGGAAGACCTGACTCGGATTGAGGACTTCGACTAGGCCACCTGATTGCATCTCGAAAATCCCAATTTCATTGGTGGATCCAAACCGGTTCTTGACCGCTCTCAGGATCCGGAAGGTATGGTGGCGCTCCCCTTCAAAGTAGAGCACTGTATCCACCATGTGCTCCAACATCCGAGGACCTGCCAAGGTTCCTTCCTTGGTCACATGGCCAACGATGAAGATGGCGATATTATTGGTCTTAGCCAGCTGCATGAGCTCTGCCGTCACTTCCCGCACCTGAGAAACCGATCCCTGCACCCCTGAAATCTCAGGAGACATAATAGTCTGGATAGAGTCAATGATAAGGAAGTTAGGCTGGAGGCGCTCCACTTCTGCTCGCACGCTTTGCATATTGGTCTCCGCATAGAGATAAAACTCACTGTCAATATCCCCCAAGCGCTCTGCCCGAAGTTTGATTTGCTGGGCTGACTCCTCTCCACTAACGTAGAGGACCGTTCCCACTTGAGATAGTTGGGTCGATACTTGTAAGAGGAGAGTCGATTTACCAATTCCAGGATCTCCACCGATGAGGACCAGACTTCCTGGGACGACACCGCCTCCAAGGACGCGGTTGAATTCCTCCATCTCGGTCTTAGTACGATGGACATTGATAGAGGTCACATCCGCCAGTTTCATGGGTTTTGTTTTCTCACCTGTCAAGGACACCCGGGCATTCTTGACCTCTGCGACCTCAACCTCCTCGACAAAAGAAGACCAAGAACCACAGTTAGGACAGCGCCCTAGGTATTTGGGTGAATTGTAGGCACAATTTTGACAAATAAATGTCGTTTTTTTCTTAGCGATAAGATACCTCTTTCTAAATCTCTATCTCACACTCAATAACTTGGCAAAAATCAATGGTTTCATTTGGCACAAACTGGCGCATGAGCATTCCGTGAGTTACAATGATAATAGTTTTATAATTTCTATATTTTTCCAAAGCTGTTAAAAAACGATGACGCATCTCTAGATCAGTTTCATAGCGATAAGGAGAATCTTCAGATAAAGCTCCTTGATGTTTTAGATAATATTCATGAGCTACCAATACACTAGTTAAATCAGAGTTAGTGCCATCTATGTCTGGACGCCACTCATGAAAAAACGGCTCCACAAATAAGCCCAATCCTGTTTCAACTGCTATATAATGTGCTGTTTCTAAAGCCCTCGTCACAGACGATGAAATAATAATCTCTGCCTTTCCAAAACATGCAGTTTTAGCAACTTCTTTTGCCAGACTGCGACCTTTTCCTGTCAATGGTGCTAAATCACGACCAAAACCACTATAGAGTTGCGGATTTTCAAGTTTATCAAGCATACTATAATCTGGCTCCCCATGACGGACAAAAATAATTTTCATATTAAGATCCCCATAAAACTATCCAATCTTGATTCCGCAATCTTGCCACTGCTTCAGTGTTTTAGAGAATTTCTTCTGGTTGGCAACTCCGACAGCAGACAAATCGACAGAAACCTGATAATTCTCCTTGACAGCTGCCAAAACGGAAGCCTTGACACAGCCATTGCCATCTACCCCTATAAATTCTATGCTTTTAGCACCATTTCCCTCTAAAAAATCTTTTAAATCTGGATTAGTAAAGCAAGAAGCCCGACGCTTCTCAAAGATACGAGAAGATACAAGCAGCAAGCCGGTCGCAAATTTCTTCTTTCTGTCTTTTCTCTCCCAGAAAAAACGATTGAGAATATAGATAACTCGGTCGCTGGGATAGGTAGCAATTTTGTCATTTACAGCTGCAGTCAGTTCTTCATGATATGCTTTTCCTACAGCAACATAATCTGACTGCATGTCTACAACTAATAAATAGTCTGCCATTTTATTCCTCTATTTCCCAGTTGATCCAAAACCACCAGTTCGAACACCGTCAGCTTCATCTCCATCTGCGATTAAAAATGGTGCAAAGACAGCCTGAACCACACGTTCCCCAACTTCAAGAATCACTTCTTTATCTGTGATATTTTTCATCTGTGCAAAGATATGGCCTTCATTTCCTGGATTGCCATAGTAGTCTCCATCAATAACGCCCACAGAGTTGATCAAGACCAGGCCTTTTTTGCGAGGATTAGACGAACGGTCGTAAAGATAAAGCACCTCCCCAGCTTGCATATAGGCCTTGACCCCAGTTGGGACGAGGACGATCTCACCTGGTGCAATGACCGTACGCTCTGCTACCTTTAAGTCGTAGCCAGCTGCATGGGCTGTCTCCCGTTTTGGTAGCAAGTCTTGATTGGTATAGGTTGATACAAGTTCAAATCCACGAATTTTTGTCATCATGATTCCTCTTTCATTCTAAATAGTTTCCATCTCTTCTATTATACCATCACTTTGGTCTAGCGTCTCCCCTATACTACTATTCGTATTTTTCCTGACAAAGGCACAAAAGTCCCCTCAAAGGAGGAGACTTTTGCAGGAGATTATATGAAAAAAGTAAACTGTATCAAACAAAGTTAGGAGGTCTTTGTTGATGAGACTAGTTTACCTCTTTCTCCTTAAAAAATCCTAAAGAGTTTACAATTCTTGTAAAAGATAGCGGAAGAGTTCGAGATTGCCTTTTTCTTCTTTGACTAGGAACTCTGGATGCCATTGCAAGCCGATGATGCGATGACCATCCACCGCTTCGATGGCTTCAATGGTCTGATCTCGTGGATCAATAGCTGTCACTCGAAAGTTAGGCGCCAAATCTTTGATACTTTGGCGATGAACAGAATTGATCTGGCTGGCTTGCCCAAAGAGTCGCTCAACCACACTGCCTTTTTTGGTCTCAATTGAATGAGATGTGCCAAAAGGAAGCCCCTGCCAGTGCCCTTCCACTTCTTGATGGAGAGTCCCACCGAAGGCAACATTGACCAACTGAACCCCTCGGCAGATAGCTAGGACGGGCTTGTTTTGACGGACTGCTTCTTTTAACAAGGCCAATTCAAACTGATCACGCTCGAGATTGTAGTCATCACTCTCGATGGTGATCTCTTCTCCATAAAAGCTAGGATGGACATTTTGCCCCCCACTGAGGATAAGCTTGTCCACTGTTTCGATATAATCTTTGGCAAAAGATGGGTCTCCCACTGGGATGACCATAGGAAGGCCACCTACTTGCTTAATGGTTTCCGCAAACTTACAAGATACAGACGAATGGATATTTTTTCCATCTGGATCCACTGCACATAGATTGGCAGAGACTCCAACAATCGTTCTACACATGGCCTTCCCTCCTTTGATATTTCTATTCCCTATTTTATCATCCCACCCTTAGAGCGTCTAATATGTATTTTTTAAGGGCCTGATAGATATTTTTTATCACCTAAAGCAAAAAAACAGGCTTGTCTAGCAAGGCTAGAACAAAACCTGTTTTAGAGATTAATTCTCACGTTTTTTGTAAATCAAGGCACTTCCAGCAACCGCCAATGCGAGTCCTGTAGCCACTAGTCCTTCACTCATTGATTGACCAGTAGAAGGAAGAACTTCTTTTTTATCTTCTTTTGGAGGATTTGATGGAATTTCTTTTTCTGGTTTTTCAGTAGAAGGTGGTGGGGTATTCCCTTTTGGAGGATTTGATGGAATTTCTTTTCTTGGTTTGTCAGTAGAAGGTGGCGGGGTATTCCCTTTTGGAGGAGTCAGTTGATTGACAACATTCCCTTTATCTACTACCAAATCTGTCGCAGCAGTTAATTCCGCCGCAGAAACAGTGATTGAATCAGTTGAAAGTTGGTATCCTGCTGGAGCAGTCAATTCTTTCACCACATAATCCTTAGCCTCAAAGCCTACAAATCTTACAAGACCATTGGCATCAGATGTTGCTGTCGCTTGACCTTCGCCATATGGATTGGCAACTGGTGTCACACCATCTGCCTCAAAGAGTCCGAAGACTGCTCCTGCTAGATCTTGGTAGAATGGATTTACCTTGTGAAGCTGAATGGTATAAAGCTTCAATTCTGGTTTCTCAACTACCGGTGGAGTTGGTGGAATAGCAGTGAATGGTTTATTGACAACTTTACCTTGATCAAGTACTTGATTGGTTGAAGCAATCAAGTGACTAGATGAGACAGTAATCGCTTCTTCAGAAAGTTGGTATCCTGCTGGAGCAGTGATTTCTTTCACTACATAATCCTTGGCTTCAAGCCCTGTAAAGGTCACAAGACCATTGGCATCGGATGTCGCTGTCGCTTGACCTTCGCCATATGGATTTGCAACTGGTGTCACACCATCTGCTTCAAAGAGTCCAAAGACAGCTCCTGCCAAGACTTGGCCTTCATTGTTAACTTTGTGCAATTGAATGCTGTAAAGAGTCAATTCCGGTTTTTCAACAACTGGCGGAGTTGGTGGGATTTCAGTAAACGGTTGGTTCACTACATTTCCTTTATCCACTACCAAATCTGATGCAGCGCTCAATTCTGTTGCAGAGACAGCGATTGAAGCAGTTGAAAGTTGGTAACCTTCTGGAGCTGTCAATTCTTTCACTACATAATCCTTAGCCTCAAAGCCTACAAAGCTTACAAGACCATTAGCATCGGATGTCGCTGTCGCTTGACCTTCGCCATATGGGTTGGCAACTGGAGTGCTACCATCCGCTTCAAAGAGTCCAAAGACAGCTCCCGCTAAAGCTCGACCTTCACCATTGACCTTGTGAAGCTGAATCGTATAAAGCTTAGCTTCTGGTTTTTCAACGACTGGTGGAGTTGGTGGGATTTCACTTGTGACAAAGGTATTGGTGAAGGATGTCTTCGCACCATACGCCACTGTAGCCTTGATGGTATTGCTTGCATCATCTTTCGTAACAGTTACTGTCACTTCGATGCTCGCTTGATCGTAGGTCATTCCTTTTTCTTGAGATTGAGGGATTACTTCCTTAATCGTGTAGTGGAAAGTTTTTCCTGCATCTTCTTGTGAATAAGAAATTTCGTCAAATGCTACAGAACCATCTGCTGCATTTTGTTTTGTTTGAAGAACTTCTCCAGCTTCATCCAACAAGTTAAAGGTGAATTCGCCATCTTTTAGGTCACGACCTTCTAAAATCTTGCTCGCTGAAATCTGAGCTTTTGCTGGACTTGGAGCTGAGTAAGTATTTGCAAAGGCCTTGCTTTCTGGATAGACAACTGTTGTTTTAAGGTTGTCTCCATCTTTAGTTACCTGAACGGTTACTTGTTTTTCGGCTGTATCGTATGTGATACCTGGGGTAGTCCCTTTGACCTCTTTCACAGTGTAAGTGTGTTCACCTTCTGCTGTGTAAGAAATAGCGTCAAAGGTCACTTTACCAGATTTGTTGGTGACAGTTTGAAGTTTATTCGCACCTTCGTACAATTCAAAACTAAACTCGCCATCTACCAAGTCACGACCTGTCAACTCTTTTGTCAACTCAATTGTTGCAGTTGTTGCGTTTGGTGTGAAGGCATTGGTAAATGTTTTGTTTTCTGGATAGACGACTTCTGCCTTCAAGGCATCTCCGTCACGAGTAACTTTAACAGTCACTTGTTTTTCGGCTATATCGTAAGCAATTGTGGCATTATCGCCTTTGACTTCTTTCACAGTGTAAGTGTGTTCACCTTCTTCTGTGTAAGAGATAGCATCAAAGGTTACTTTGCCAGATTTGTTGGTAACAGTTTGAAGTTTGTTTGCACCTTCGTACAATTCAAAGCTAAACTCACCGTCTACCAAGTCACGACCTGTCAACTCTTTCGTCAACTCAATTGTTGCAGTTGTTGCGTTTGGTGTGAAGGCATTGGTAAATGTTTTGTTTTCTGGATAGACGACTTCTGCCTTCAAGGCATCTCCGTCACGAGTAACTTTAACAGTCACTTGTTTTTCAGCTGTGTCGTAAGCAATAGTGGCATTATCGCCTTTGACCTCTTTCACAGTGTAAGTGTGTTCACCTTCTGCTGTGTAAGAGATAGCATCAAAGGTTACTTTGCCAGATTTGTTGGTAACAGTTTGAAGTTTGTTTGCACCTTCGTACAATTCAAAGCTAAACTCACCGTCTACCAAGTCACGACCTGTAAGGGCCTTATCTAATTCAATGACCGCACTGGTTGGTGTCGGTTCTTTGACAATTTTCTTATTTGTAACTGTTTTAAGGGCTGTTTTTGTTGTTCCAAAATCTTCTGCTTTGACATCAATTGGAGTTGCATCCAATTCATATCCTTCTGGAGCTTTTGTTTCAACTAATTGGTAAGCTGTGTTCAACAAGCCACCAATACTTGCTTCTCCTTTTGCATTGGTTGTCAACTTACCGACAACTGCACCTGTTGCAACACGGATCACGTTAAATTCAGCACCTGCTAAAGCAGTGTTTTCATCCTGGCTATCAACTTTCTTGAGGTTGATGGAGAAGGTATATCCTTGGGCTTCCCCACCAGCAGTTTGATAAACGAATGGGTTGCTCTTAGTTTCAACAACTTTTTTTGCATTCAAGGTTACATTGTTGAGGAACTTTTCCCCATTTGCAGGGGTATAAGGAATCTTCACCTTATAAGCAATTGAGTAACCTTCACCTTGGGCTACATTTCCCAAGCTGACCTTGAAACTCTTCTTATCTGCTCCAAACTCAACTGGTAAAGAGACAACTTGCCCGTTTTTCAATTCTAATTTATGCGAACTGTTAACGGCCCAATTCCCTTTTTTAATCACAAAGGAATCTTCTACATAGTTCATTCCTTCTGTTTGCAATTGGTCAGTCACAACCGCTTCTGTTAAAGGAGCATTCGTGGCATTGACACGTACTTCATATTGACGAGTGATGCTACCATCTGCTAAGGTTTCTGTCCCCCAGCTAACCTTGTCCAAGGTCTTTTCAGCATTCCCTGGGTCAACTACAAAGTCAACTTTTCCTACAGGGACAGGATTGTTGTCCACATTCAAGGTGATTGGCACCTTGCTTGGAGACTCAGTTGCAGGCTCTACCCGAACTGCAAAGAACATGCTTCCTGAAATATTTGATTTCTTTTCCACATAATCTTCATAGGTCAAGGTGATGGTTTTATTTGCAGCATTAATGACTGCTTTTGCAACCACTGATTGACCATCAGGACTCATTACATCAAATGTTTGATCCGAGATGAATTTTAGATTCTGAGGGAGGGTAATAACCGCTTGATCCCCAGATTTGACCCCGTTCGGAACATTGAAAGTTAGATCAACTTTAATGTCCGTGTACTGGTCCACGGGTGACTTAGCAGGTGTGATCGTTTTACTTGTAATTTGGATCTTTCCTGTTGAGCCATCAGCATGGGCCGACCGAATTTTGGACAAACCAAAGACACTAGCTAAAACTAATACTAAGGTCAGTATTATTTTTAAGCTTTTTTTCATCATAAACTCCTTTTTCTTTTTTGTTTCTCCTATATATCACTAGCTAGAGTAATATACGAAAGCAATATTACCATATTCAGAATATAAATGCAAGAATAATTTACTAAAATTACTAACATTTTTTCAGTTATCATATTATTTGCTTTTCCTATGAAATTCAGCTAGATTCCAAAGCTTTTTTCTCTATAGTATGGTAAAATAGAAATGAAATCTTCACGAAGGAGAATACTATGGATAAACAAACCGTTGCGGTCATCGGTCCTGGTTCTTGGGGAACTGCCCTTTCTCAAGTCCTCCACGATAATGGCCATGAAGTACAGATCTGGGGAAATGTCCCAGAACAAATCGACGAAATCAATCAAGAACATACCAACAAACGCTACTTTAAGGATGTCCTTCTAGATCCAGGGATCAAGGCCTACCATAACTTGGACGAAGCACTTTCTGGAGCGGATGCGGTCCTCTTTGTCGTTCCGACTAAGGTAACTCGCTTGGTAGCTAAACAAGTCGCTGAGACTCTGGACCATCCTGTCAAGGTCATGCATGCGTCCAAAGGATTAGAGCCAAACAGTCACAAACGGATTTCGCAAATCTTAGAAGAAGAAATCCCTGCTTCTCTACGTAGTGAAATTGTGGTCGTTTCTGGGCCAAGTCACGCCGAAGAAACCATCGTTCGCGATATCACTCTGATCACAGCGGCTTCTAAGAATTTAGAAACAGCTCGTTATGTTCAAGAACTCTTCAGCAACCACTACTTCCGCCTCTATACCAATACAGATGTGATTGGGGTAGAAACGGCTGGAGCTCTTAAAAACATTATCGCAGTCGGAGCTGGAGCCCTCCACGGGCTTGGATTCGGAGACAACGCCAAGGCTGCCATCATCACGCGCGGCCTAGCTGAAATTACCCGTCTAGGTGTTAAACTAGGTGCCAGCCCCTTAACCTATAGTGGACTATCCGGAGTTGGGGACCTGATCGTGACAGGGACTTCCATCCACTCTCGGAACTGGCGAGCTGGGGATGCCCTCGGTCGTGGTGAAAAACTGGAAGATATCGAAGCCAACATGGGCATGATCATCGAAGGGATTTCAACCACTAAGGCTGCCTACGAACTGGCTCAAGAGCTAGACGTCTACATGCCAATCACACAAGCCATCTACCAAGTAATTTATGAAGGGCAAGATATTCGTGAAGCCATCAACTTCATGATGAGCAACGAATTTAAAGAAGAAAATGAGTGGAACTAAGGAATTCTTCCTTCCCAATCAGATCAACAACCAATCATTCTTCAGTTAGAAAGGAATTATTATGACAAAAGTTAGAAAAGCAGTCATTCCTGCGGCTGGACTTGGAACTCGTTTCCTACCTGCTACTAAAGCTCTGGCCAAAGAAATGCTGCCAATCGTGGATAAGCCAACCATCCAATTCATCGTTGAGGAAGCCCTTAAGGCTGGCATCGAGGATATTCTCGTTGTTACTGGTAAATCAAAACGTTCGATCGAAGACCACTTTGACTCAAACTTCGAACTTGAGTACAACCTCAAGGAAAAAGGGAAAAATGATCTGTTGAAACTGGTCGATGAAACTACCGGGATGCGCCTCCACTTCATTCGTCAAAAACATCCGAACGGCCTTGGAGATGCTGTCCTTCAGGCGAAGGCCTTCGTTGGGAATGAGCCTTTCGTTGTGATGCTGGGTGATGACCTCATGGATATTACAGATGATACAGCGACTACGCTCACCAAGCAATTGATGAATGACTACGATGAGACACATGCTTCAACCATTGCTGTCATGAAAGTTCCCCATGAAGAAGTTTCTGCCTACGGTGTCATTGCTCCTCAAGGGGAAGGCATCAACGGACTCTATAGCGTTGAAACCTTTGTCGAAAAACCGGCACCTGAAGAGGCACCGAGTGACCTTGCCATTATCGGTCGTTACTTACTGACTCCAGAAATCTTCCAGATTTTGGAAAACCAAAAACCAGGCGCTGGAAATGAAATCCAATTAACGGATGCCATTGATACCTTAAACAAGACCCAACGAGTATTTGCCCGTGAATTTAAGGGCAGACGCTACGATGTAGGGGATAAGTTTGGTTTTATGAAAACATCTATTGATTATGCCTTGCAACACCCACAGGTTAAAGATGATCTCAAACAATACATCATTGATCTTGGAAAAGAATTAGAAACATCTGAACAAACTTCGGACTAAAGCATATACGAATCTGAAGGATGCAAAAGAGACTGACCATATGGTGTAAGTGGTTCGCCACTCTACAAAATGGTCAATCTCTTTTTTCTTGTAAAAAAGAAGAGAGTGGGACAGAAATCGGTCATTCGTTAGAATTCTATTTCGTCGTCCCACCTCCGCACAATTGAGAGGCTAGGACTTTTGTCCCAGCCTCCTCTTTCATTTATTCTCTTGTTTATCTATTTTTTAAGGATGAACATTGTAAGAATAATTTGTATTTGGGTAAGTCTCAATTTCGCCTGGATTGAAATTAGATCCGAAGCGATTATTGTTGTTTACACTGTTTCCTGCTACAGGAGCTTCAGCTGGAGCTTGAACAGTTTCTTCAGGCTTCGCAGGGGTTGCTACTTGGGTAGGTGCAGATGGTTGTTTGTCCTTGTTAGCAGCATAGCCAAAGCGATTGTTTGGATTTCCTTCTGCATTTGCTGGGATATCCTTATTAGAAGGGGTAGCCCTATAATAAGAAGCAGGAATTTCAATTTTTGTAATATTTCCGTCAACTTGTGGTTTTTCTGAAACTGTTGGTGTGTCTGGTTTCTTAGGCTCTTTAGGATCTTTAGACTCTTCAGGATCTTTATAATTATCTGGTTTAGAAGCACGATAAGGATCTGACTTGCGTCCAGCTGCCTCTAATTGTTTTTCCATCAATCTTTCATAATCTTTGAAGTGTTGGAAAAGGCGATCAGACAAGTCAAGGGCATCTTTCGTTACTTTATCTTCAGCAGCTTTTGCAGCTTCCGGTTGATCTTTTAGTGAATAATATTCAATATCTTTCTTCTCTTGATCAGCAATAAATCCTTTTTCTAGTGCTTTCCAATGTTCTTGGACGGTTTTTCCAAAGATATCTTGATTGTTGATTGCCATGTTGTCAATATGCCAAACAGTCCAATACCAAGAATTTGGATCATAGGTTTCTGTTTGTGGTTTAAAGACTTCATGAGTGTCTTTCACATTTCCATAGAATGGGACATATGGAGTGTTCCGTGATGGTCCCATTCCTAGCCAAACTGTACCACCAAATGATTTTGGTAGTTTTGGATTGATTTGATAGACATGGGCATCAATAACATTTTCATTACCTAGTGCATATTTGTATTGATCTTTGCGAACTGTGTCGTTTGCACCATTGTCACCTTGTTTCTTGACACCGATTTGATCGTCCGGTACAAAGCGACCATTCAAGTGTTCAAAACGGTTGCGTTGGAGAGCAAAGGCATCTTCTAATGTAAATTTCTTATTTGGATCTGTTGGTGAGCGGAAGAGTTCGTATTCATCATCTTCATAAGTCACTTTTGATTTTGGATCCAATAGAGTGATTCCTGCATAGGTACGTGAACGATCGCCTTCAGCATATTTTTCAGGTCCGTAAGATTTAGCAATATGGAAGTTGCCATCTTTATCAGTCTTGTAACTTCCTGATTCTTTGGCTACTTTTTCAACATCTTTTGAAGCAATCACATTTTCCTTATCATTCAAATCAACATGACCGAGGTAATAAGTATTGGCAAAGACTGCATATTTATCTTCTGGTACCTTCACCGCTACATATTGGTGACCTGAAAGGATTTCCATATACCAGGTTTCGTTTTGGTCAGCAACTACAACTGTATTTCCTTCGGCTGATCCCTTTTCTTCGATAACTTTTCCAAGTAATTCGATTGCTTCACGAGCTGTTTTTGCACGAGGTAAAATCACGTCGAGCATAGCAGCTTCTGGAAGTCCATCTTCTTTTAGTGGATCTTTTGCTAATACTTTTTTATTTGGGATTGCTGTAACAGTGGCAGTCATTGAAACACCCGCTTCGTTGAAGCCATGTTCTCCGAAAGCACCGTTGCTACCGTCTCCACGAGCGGAGTCATAGGTAGCTGTGTATTTCATTTCACTGGCAGCATGAGGATAGGTGAAACCATTGGATTCGTCCTGAATTTTGTCCCCTTCCTTATAATTCTTGGCATCAACAACAACATAGTTTTTGTTGTGTTTTCCGCCATTTGGATAATAAGGATAGTCCTCAGTCCGACCAAACAGGGTGGTACCATCCTTGGTCAACTGACGTCCAATGATAAATCCACAGCAAGCCTCAACAGCTTGAAACGGAAGGAGCAATATAGCCATCGCTACTAGCGAGAGCTTAATCAACCATTTTTTCATTGCAAATCTCCTCTTATTTAATATTTTATCCATTTTTATGAATGGATAAGAAAGATATTTACAATTGTTAGTTTACTCCTTTTCAACCCTTTTTGCAAGCGCTTTCTTATGTTGTCTTTATTCACCTTTAGAGCATCTTTTTGGGTGTATCTGCTTGTTTTTGGTTTTTATATACAAAAAAACTGAGACTTCACTCAGTTTTCAGATAATTTACAAATTCGTTACAAATTCTTTGAAGGGCTAAAATATAAAAGGCCAAGCGTAAAGAAGGGTGGCTCCAGCTATATAAAGGAGCAGAGCTCCCAAGCGCCAAGTTTTTTTCACGCTATCTCGCTCACCATAGACTGGAAAGACAAAGGCTAGAATCCCTCCTCCTACCAAGCCTCCTAAGTGACCTGCCAGACTAATCCCCGGCATAAAGCTAAAGAGAATATTGACCAGGATCAATGAAGTATAACTTTGGCTCAGATACTGAATGTAGGGACTCCGAGCAATGAAGCGCAAACTGGCAATGGCCCCAAAGATGCCGAACAAGGCGGTAGAAGCCCCAGCTGCGACGACTTCTGGGGAAAAGGTCATCACAAAAAGATTGCCCATTAAACCTGATAAGATGTAAAGGACTAGAAAAGCTTTGGAGCCAAATAAATCCTCTGCGATTCTTCCGAGAAAATAGAGGGTAACCATGTTTAAAACAAAATGTTGCAAGCCAATATGAACAAACATGGCAGCAAGCAAACGCCAGCTCTGGCTCGGGTCCATTTGGATTTCCGCCCCTAAGACACCCCCAAAGTCGTAAACAGTTTGGACCGATTCATAGTCAAAGCCACGAAGCAATAACATGGCTAGAAAAACGCCGGTTGTTAATAGGAGCAAGCTACTGGTCACTGGGTATTTCTTATCAAATAGTTGATTCATCCACTAGAACCTCCTTAACAGGGATATCATGGGGAGCAGGTGAAAAGTCTGCTTCTTGGCAAGCATAGATGGTGCTGACGGTCGCTCCGTCAAAATCTGCCAAATAGCGATCGTAATAGCCTCCTCCATAACCCAGCCGATAGCCATCCTTTTGAAAGGCTACTCCGGGAACATGGATCAGGTCAATCTCCGACTGATCTACCACTTGAGCCCCATCCTCTGGTTCCAAGAGGCCAAAGGATGTTTGTTTCAACTTCTGCGGATCATAGGCCACAAATTCCATGCGTCCTTTTGGATAGGTTTTTGGAATGACGACCTGCTTGCCATCAGCTTGAGCTGCATCAATCAGAAAACTCGTATCCACCTCATGCGGGAAGGATAAATAGGTCGCTATAACGCTTGCTTCTTGGTAAACTGACAAAGAGCGCAACCGCTGGATCAAGGCTTGATCAGCCTTTCGCTTGTTCTCCGGCTCCAAGCCTTTCATCTTCTTCAATATACTTTTTCGAATACTTGCTTTCATTTCCATCTCTCTTTATTGGTTGGCTTTCATTTTTAAGAAAGGACTAATGGCTTTGACACCAAAGTGCAGGGTTTCTTCCTTGGGACTCATCTGAGGGTGATGAAGGGCATAAGGACTGTCCACTCCCAACCAGAACATGACTCCATCCACTTTTGACAAGAGATAACCAAAATCCTCTCCGGTCATGGCGGGTAGGATATCCATCAAGGTCACATCTTCTGCTTGATCAAAGAAAGTCATCAATTCATCTGCCAAGTCTGGATTGTTTTCCACCGGCAAATAGCCCCCTTGCTTGAGTTCCAACTCTAGGTCCATATCAAAAGCAGCTGCAACTCCTCTCGCAATCGTCTCGAGTCGTTTCTGGGTCAAGAGGTTCATTTCCATGGTCAGGGTCCGGATGGTCCCATGCAGAAAGGCCGTTTCTGCAATGACGTTATTGGTCGTCCCCGCATGCATGGAACCGAAGGTCACAACTGCCCCCTCAATAGGATCGACATTACGGCTGACAATGGTTTGAACTTGAGTGACAAAATAGCTAGCAGCGACTAGGGCATCCTTGGCTTCATGCGGAAAAGCAGCGTGTCCACCTTTTCCTTTAAAGGTCAGCTTCACTTCACAGGTCCCTGCAAAGAGCGTCCCCCGATTGGTCGCGATTTCGCCTACCTTTAAGTCCGGACGGACATGGAGGCCGTAGAATTGATCAGGCAACCAATCTCCAAAGGCCCCATCTTCATACATAAGCATGCCTCCAGCTTCATTTTCCTCGGCCGGTTGAAAGAGGAATAAGAGATTGTTCTTCGGCTGTTCTTGAACCAATTGCTCCAACAAGCCCAAGGCTAAGGTCATATGAACATCATGGCCACAGGCATGCATCCGACCTTCGTGGCGGGAGGCAAAGTCAAGGCCAGTTTGCTCGATAATGGGCAGGCCATCGATATCCGTCCTCCAGCCAATGGTCTTTTCTGGATTGGATCCTTTCAGAAAAACCAGGATCCCCGTCCGCCAGGTCCGCTGCTCGACGAATTCTTTTCCCTCGGTGATTTCTGCGATGCGCTCCAAGAGATAGGCTTGTGTTTTAAATTCTTCTAGTCCAATTTCTGGGATTTGATGCAGGTCCCGCCGAATTTTTACTAAATCAAGTGTCATATCTATCTTCCTCTTTTGAGAAGAAGCCGAGGTATCCCCCAGCTTCCTTTTCTTATTCCTCTATTATAGGTTACGCAAGGCATCCTCAAGTGCTGTTTTTTGTTGTGTCTGTTCGTCAATCGTCTTGATCACGCGCGCAGGTACACCTGCTACCACTACATTTTCAGGTACATCTTGGGTAACAATCGCACCCGCCGCTACGACGGAGCCATTACCAACTTGAACCCCTTCGATGACGACGGCGTTGGCACCCACCAAGACGTTATCCCCGATACGAACTGGTTCTGCAGAGGCTGGCTCAATGACACCTGCAAGGACTGCTCCTGCTCCTATATGGCTATTTTTACCAACCGTTGCACGGCCACCAAGAATAGCCCCCATATCGATCATGGTCCCCGCACCGATTTCAGCACCGATATTGATGACCGCTCCCATCATGATCACCGCATTGTCTTCAATGGTCACCTGGTCTCGAATGATCGCACCCGGTTCAATCCGGGCATTCAAATAACGCTTGTCCAGCAAAGGTACCGCTGAATTGCGACCATCTTGCTCTACGATATAGTCTTTGTTTTCTGTTAAGTTGGCAAGAAGGGGCTCAATCTCTTTCCAGTCTCCAAATAGGACATTGCCTAGCTTTACAACGGATGCTGGAAGCTCTCCTGCCAATTCCCCTTCAAAGGTCACTTTTACGTTGGTTTTCTTTTCTGCATTGCCGATAAAGGCGATAATTTCTTGTGCAGTCATTTTTTGTGCAGTCATGGCGATACCTCTTGTTCTATGTAGTCAGTCCTCTAGGAAGATAGGCTACTTTTGAACTCTTTGATTTTACTATTATAGCATAATTTGCAAGAATTCTTTCTCATCTAAAGATTTCATCAAAGCAACACGTTCTGGACCAATAGAGACAAGTAGAGAGGCCAGAATTTTTTGACAACCCCTAAATAGGAATTCTCAGGTGATCTTATCGATTATGATTTATCCTCAACACTCCTTATACTTTTCAAACGGAATCTTCCCCCAGTTTCATCAAAAGACATAAAGACACTCATCTTATCCCTTGTAGTATAGACGATTGTAATTCGTTTGACTCCCCCAATAGCATAATTATTATGCATAAAGTCAGGAGTTCCTAATTCTTTTACAGCTTCTGTCAACTCTAGACCTTCTTCAGATGAAGCTTGCAAAGCCTTATAGTCTTTACTTGTTTTCGTGACTTCTCCTCTAAAACTTTTCCTAGTATAATAGGTCACACTACTGAGTTCCATAGAATCTTGTTCTTTCAGAAAATTAAGAGACAAGCGCCCTGTATCCCCGACGAGCTCATATTCTAATCCGATTCTCTGGCTACCGTCGGAGCTAGAGGACAGGTGACCAGAGACCGCTTTCCCAATCTGATCGACAATCTGCTCTGGCGTTACATTAGGTTCATTCGCTTTTCTCACTAAAGAAATGAAATCCTCTATGGACAATTCAATTCTGTGGTCCTTGTCAATATAAGGAGAATCTTCTCCAAAAAATGTAAATTCAGTTTTTACGGATGAATCTGTTGGGAGCTTCTCAGTCTTTTTAGTGGTTGAATAGGAATCTCTTTGATGGGAAAGGTATCTTACATAGTGGAGAGCCCCACAAAAGAGACACACAATGACGACAAGACCTATCCCTAGCTTCAGGAGACCACTGCGACGAGAAAACCAGGATGCTTTGAACTGGCCCATTTGGGATGCGTATACTCGATCTGATCTCGAATATTTGTCTTCCTCAAATTGATCTTTGGATTCAAATACCTCTCCTTGTGGTTGACCTTCTGAAAACACCTCCGGTACTTTTTTATTCCCCCCTGGCACTTTTGACCATTCTCGTTGAATTTTTCTACCTTTTTGCATTTCACTCTCCCTTATTCTCGTTTCTCAGGATGGAAGAAAACGGAATGAGACTCCTCCTTCTCACTTTAGTTATTCTTTTTTATCCTTTAATTTCGTCATACTTCCCAAACGGAAAAAATCTCCATCTTGATCAAAATACAAGGTAACTCGCATCTCATCACTTGCTTTATAGGAGATAGCAATTTGAGCCTCCGTCCCAGGTAAAAAACTGGAATAGAGCCAATCTGGTACTCCCAATTCTTTGATAGCTTCCATCAACTCCACCCCCTCTTGACCTGGCTGAGGAATAAGAGCACTATAATCATCACTTGTTCTTTCAGTTGATTCTCTCTGGCTTTCTAGGGTAAAATACTGAATCGAATGCAGAAGGAGGCGATTCTCCTTTTCACTAAAATCAAAGTCCAGTGCTGCTTTATTATCGGTAAGGAGATACGTCAATACACTTCCTCGACTACCATCAGAGTCTATACTCACATATCCATCTCTTGCTTTTCCTAATTGGTTGAAAATATCATCCATAGTAAGGTTGGCATCATTAATTTTTCTAATGTATGCGACAACCTCCTCTATATTGATATCAATTTTATGATTTGGGTCTGTATAGCGAGAGTTTTTATTAAAAAGATTTTTAAATTCCTTATCTGATAAACGAGCCTCTGTCCCCTTGCTTAATTTTACAGAGTGAGAATCATGCGCAGGTGATTTCACATATCGAGACACAATGTTAAAAAGGAACAAGAGGAACAGACCTCCTAGCACTAGCTTGAAGAAAATAGAGAAATGAGCTAAGTAAGACTTCTTAAGCACACTTTTTTGAAGATTCTCTCCACCATTTCGCTTCCCTGTTTTTGCTTCTTTGACCCTGCTTGGTAGTTCCATCCTATCATTCTGCAGATTACTTTTTGAAGAGAGCTCTGAAGAGATTTTATTTCCACCTGGGACCTTAGTCCATTCTCTCTGAATCTTTCTACCTTTTTCCATTCAATTTCTCCCCTCTATCAGGTAAGACTTGTAATCCCTTGAGAGTCCACCTGGCTCTTTCGCAACAAATAGCAAGAACCATCCATTATTTTAATCTCTAATAAATAAGATTTCCCCTTCTCATCCTGAAAGGATAGTTGAAATCCTTCCTGATCAGGGCTGATTTGGCGTCGGACGAAGGATTGTAGGCCCTGATAGCTACCTAGAAGTGCTTTAAGATCCATCTTTTCTCCAGGTTCTAAGCTCTGGTAAACTTTTTCTGAAAAAGCTTTGTTCCCCTCCCGGTCTAGATTGGCTAGACTGGCGTCGATCTCTTCTAGCAGATAGCTCCCATCAGCCCCCTTGCTAAAAAGCAAACGGATGGAGGCTCCCTTTCCCCTATCGTCCCATCGATAGAGCAGGGAGAGACTGGGTTGCTTGCTTGCTGTAGATTGAAAGAGAACTTTCTCTTGGGGGTGCCCCATCTCCTTCAGAAGGGTCTCCAGGCGACTTCCAGTCTGCTTCAGACTACCGTTTTGGTTCTTTATCGATAGAGGGAAGCGCTCGATCTGTTCCAAGGTCCATGGCGAATCCTTTTTTTCATTCGTTTCTTTTAAGAGTCGCTCCCCTTGAAATTCTTTCGCTTTAAAAGTTGATAAGTTCTTTATTTCACTTATCGCTGTAGAACTTTTGGGTGGATGACTAAGGACCTCTAGACCCATCCCTAAGAGGAACGCTAGCAGCAGGAGACCAGGAATTTTTAGCTTCTTGATGACTGTATCCATTTACTCCTCCTTATTCGACCTTAACTAGATGATAGTGAGCATCTTTTTGGGCTTGCAAAGTGAGAAAGACGAGCCCCTCTTGTGCACGGTAGGTTAGGACCAAAACTGTCTTTCCATCCTTACGATTCAAAAGCAATGATTGTGGCAAGCCAACCTTTTGTAAAATGTCTTCTAGTTTCATGCCAGTTTTCTCTTTCCCACTAGCAAGACTGGTCAAGGCTGCCTTTTTCAGCTGTTTACTTTCTATATTCTGCTTAGAGGTTGGTTGATAGCCCTGAATAGCTGTTAGATAGTAGCCATCCTTCATATGGGTAAATTCAAATTGGTATCTATCTCGACCATCTTGTGTCGTTCCATAGCTGAGACGAAGGAGCTGCGTTCTAGCTTTTGACTCCAGCCGAGCTTGCTTGGCTCCCCCTAATTTTTTGACCAGGGTCTCCGGTGTCGTCCCCTTGGTGCTTAGCTCACCAGTCCCATCTCCTATTTTAAATTCTAGCAATTCCTCCAAATGCACCCCAACTTCTGGTCGATCTGATTTCGCCAGGAAGGCCTGCAGATAAGCTTCTTCCTTACGAAAGGTCACTTGCTGGTCTGGATTTAGCTGGTCTTGTGGACTCCCAGAAGCAGCAAGCCCATATCCTACTCCCAACATTGCGAGGATCCCTAAAAGAATCCCTCTTTTTTGGATGAAAGCTAAGAGGGTCTTCAGATGTTTTCTTGTTATTTCCTTTACATTATCCATTCTGCGATCGTATCTGTATCCCTTTCCGTCCAACTGTTCACACCTATTTCCTTTGGCAACATATTCTACTATACCATAAATAGCTCGTCCCCGCTAGAACAGAAAAAGATCTGAAAATGCCATTCCAGATCTTTTTAGGGTTTTAGGTGAATGGATTTTTCCTCCCTTACCTCTTTCGAAAAGAATGAATGAAGAGCCCCTTCTTCATCATAATTTTTTTTCAGATAAAAGGAAATCTCCATCAGATTGTCTCACAAAAGTCAACCTATATTCAGAAGAACTTGAGGATTTTATATTTACTGTCATTGTAGTAACAATATCTTTAGTTTTGTAGTCTTCATCTGCAGACATTGAAAGACTAGAAATAGTATGATCCTTAATCACTTCCTTGTAGGATACTCCATCCTTACCAGTTTTAGCATCTCCCACTTTCAGTTTATCATAGTAAGATGAGGTCATAAAATCGTCCTCAGCTTCTTTATGATTCCCTAAGTAATAGAGGTTTTTTAAATAGTAATTATCTCCTTTCTTCTGAAACGTAAGGCGCATTTCACGAACAGTACGATAACTAGTCAGTGTATCATCCTGATCTTCTTGTAACTCGCCCCATTCTAAATCAATTTTATCTTTTCTAAACGTGCCTTTCAAAGCTTTGCCATGTACATCCACAACATCTTCAATGCTTGTTCCTAAATCTGGAGTTTCGTATGTACCAAACTCCAAATCAGCTAAATCATCAATGTTCCAAGAAAATTCTGCTTCTTCCGGATCAATATACTTACCAGCCTGATCTCGTTTTGATTCCCCTGCGTTAGCTGTTGGGTGAAGGGCTGGTTCGCTACTTTTAGCATTTGTTGCACCAAAAGAACGACCAAGAAATAGACCTGCAATGACTCCTAAGACTGCAAAAACACTAACACAAGCGATTAACAGACCTTTCCCTGGCTTCTTTTGATTACCAGTTTCTGGCACACCAAATGGTGCCTGTGATTGATTCATATTCATCTTTCATCTATCTCCTCTATATTAATAACGCTCTGGACCAATGTATAAGAAATCTCCATCTGGTTGTGCTAAGAAGCGCAATGTCTTATAATCGTCACCGACCTTAAAGTTTACGGTTGCAATAACACGAGTAGAGTCATACTTTTCTCCGTCCTCAGTCATTTTTGTTTCTGTTCCAATTCGAACAACATTTGATTTATGCTTTTTCAAAACTTCTGATAGGGAAGTTCCACCTTCACCAGTTTTCTTATCTCCTGTTTTCAGATTTTTGAATTCTTTTGTACTCAACTCACGATCTGCAGAAGTATCTTCATCTTCATCGTCTTCTTCGTCTGCATAGAATTCTTCTAAATCAAAAGCTTCCACAGTTTTCAAATAATAGTTGCCATCAACTTTTTCAAATCGGAAATAAACATTCTGATGTTCAGCATTCTTTGCGCGATCCCAATAAAGAGTAAGGCTATTCTTATCATACTCTACACTGGAAGCCAATCCATAGGTTTCAACAATCTGATCAGCAGTCAACCCATAACCATCCTTGTTGGTATAACTCAAGGTAGCAAGGTCTTTAAGAGTCCAGGTGAAAACAGTCTCCTTCTTTTCTGTAATGAAGCTGTTCTTTACCTTCTTTGCTTCTTCATTAGCGAGTTCTAAGCGTTTTGTTCGATTAGCATCTGCTTGAGGCTTAGATGAATGTCCCCAGAAATAGCCTGCTCCGCCACCAATCAAGCCACCAAGAAGGAGTGCAAGAAGGGAGAAGACAACAATTTTCGTCCATCCACGCTTCGGTTTTGGCTGAACATTCCATTGCGATTGGAAGGCTTGAGGGTTCCCTTGTTGGTAGAAAGGATTGTTTTCTACCTGAGGAGCTTGGTTTTGGAAAAATTGTCCCTGCCCACCAGCTTGTGGTCCTTCTACTGGAGAAGACTGTTGAAAGGCTTGCGCTCCTGGTGCGCCAAATGGCTCATAAGCTGTTTGACCAGTTTGTGCTCCAAAAGGTTCTTGAACGTTTTGACCAGTTTGGGCTCCAAAAGGTTCTTGAACAGTCTGCCCTCCTTGTGCTCCAAAAGGTTCGTGAACGCTTTGACCAGTTTGGGCTTCAAGAGGTGGTTGAACGGTTTGTTCGTCTTGCGCTCCCAAAGGTTCTTGGACAGTTTGTCCCTCTTGTGTTCCAAAAGGTGTCTTGTCTTCTGTTGTCATAATCTCTCCTTTACTAAGAACCTTCGCCCATCATCCTCCCCACTTTTTGTGGCCATAGTTTGACGTGCAAAGTATAAATATCGTAGTTCTACTATATCATAAAACCGTCTACTTTTCCACCTCATTCTGAGATATTGAAAGCGATTAAAAAACGACCTCTTTCGAGATCGTTTTGTCTGTCGATTAAAGACGAGCGTTCAATTCTTTGCTCAATTCTTCAAATCCTGGTTTACCAAGAAGGGCAAACATGTTGCGTTTGTATGCTTCAACACCTGGTTGGTCAAATGGGTTGATCGCGTTCAAGTAACCTGAAAGGGCAATGGCTAATTCGAAGAAGTAGATAGTGTAACCAAGAGTGAAGGCGTCTTGCTCAGGAAGAGTCACGTACATGTTTGGTACGTCACCGTCAGTGTGGGCAAGAAGAACACCGTCAGTCGCTTTTTTGTTTACAAAGTCAACATCTTTTCCTTGAAGGTAACCAAGCCCATCAAGATCTTCTTCCAAAGTAGGGATGATCACGTTCTTACGAGGTTTGTCAACACGGACAACTGTTTCAAACATGATACGAGTTCCCTCTTGGATAAATTGACCCAATGAGTGCAAGTCTGTTGAGAAGTTAGCTGAAGTTGGGTAAATCCCTTTTTGGTCTTTCCCTTCTGACTCACCAGCCAATTGTTTCCACCATTCTGAGAAGTATTGAAGGGATGGCTCGTAGTTTACCAAGATTTCAGTAGCGTATCCTTTACGGTAAAGGATGTTACGAACGGCTGCATATTGGTAAGCTTCATTTTCAGCAATCTTATCTGAAGTGTAGTCTTTACGAGCAGCGTTAGCACCTTCCATAAGGGCTTTGATGTCTGCACCTGATGCAGCGATTGGAAGCAATCCAACTGCGGTCAATACTGAAAAACGTCCACCGATGTCATCTGGAACTACAAATGTTTCCCAACCGTTAGCATCTGCTTCAACCTTAACAGCACCTTTTTGGCGGTCAGTTGTTGCGTAGATCCGTTTGTTAGCTTCCTCTTGGCCGTATTTCTTCACCAAGAGTTCTTTGAAGACACGGAAAGCGATCGCTGGTTCAGTTGTTGTACCTGATTTCGAAATCACGTTTACAGAGAAGTCTTTGTCTGAAACATACTCTACCAAGTCAGCAAGGTAAGTAGATGAAATTGAGTTTCCAGCGTAAAGGATTTGTGGCGCTTTGCGTTCTTCTTTTGTTTGCAAGTTGGCAAAGTGGTGATTCAAAAAGTCAATCGCAGCTTTCGCTCCAAGGTATGATCCACCGATACCGATCACCACCAAGACATCGCTGTCTGATTTGATTTGCTCAGCAGCTTTCAAGATGCGGTCAAATTCTTCGCGGTCATAGTTTTCAGGAAGGTCCAACCAACCCAAGAAGTCGCTACCAGCACCAGTTCCTTTACGAATCAATTCGTCAGCAGCTGTTACTTGTGGTTGCATGTATTCCACTTCGTGTGGTGCAACAAATTTGTCTAATACTTTTGAATAATCAAATTTAATATGTGACATAGTATTCCTCCAAAATTTCTTCTTCTCTATGATATCGCTTTACAGGGATTTTATCAAGGAAAACCATTCTGTAAAACGTTTTCAATTGCTAATTTTTTAATTTTCACAAATCAAGCAATGACGCAATAGCAATCGTTTGCATGCAGCCCCTTGTTTTAAGCGGAACAGACAAAAAAAAGAAGAGGCTGGGACAAAAGTCCTAGCCTCTCAATTCTCTTTGGATTGTCGAGCAAGACACAGTGGTTGAGTGGGCTATACTACGCTAATCTCATCAGCTTTTATAGCCCTACTCAACTGTGCGGAGGTAGGAAGACGAAATCGAATTCTAACGAATTACCGATTTCTGTCTCACTCTCTCTATTTTCACGCTATTATTCTTTGAATCCGCTAATGAATTTCGAAGTGATACTAGTGAATTATAGGACTGATTCATTAACGCTATAGTCCTCACGTCGCTACGCTCCTCAGGATCAATATCTCTAGGATTCGTCTGCGTCACTTGGACTTGACTCTCTGTATATTTCGGAACGTAGTTCTCGCTTTGCTCGAACTGCGTCAATGTACCTAAGTTCATCCGCATCTGTTGGACTTGATTCACTAAGGTACATAGAAAAAGAGCACACAGTTCACTTCGCTTAGGGCTGCTGGATTCCTCCCCTGACCCGCTTCACGCAGAACTGTTGCTCCGATAGGTATTATATCATAAATTGTTTCTTTTGCAAAGGACTGGTTTTTATTCTTGTGTTTCGGTCTTGGCTGCGAGCTTGGCTTGTTTTTTTCGTTCCCGGCCTTGGCGGAAAAAGGTCTGCATAATAGCTGCACATTCTTCTTCTAGGATTCCTGTTTCTACTTCTACCCGGTGGTTGAGACGCTCATCTGTCAAAATGTCATAGAGGCTCCCTGCTCCGCCAAATTTCTGATTGGTCGCACCATACACCACTTGAGGAATTCTAGCTAGGCCAATGGCACCACTGCACATAACACAGGGCTCAATGGTTACAAATAGGGTGGTGTCTAGCAGACGCCAACTCTCTTCGTGCTGATTGGCTTCTTCGATCGCCATGATCTCTGCATGCATGACAGCCCGCTGCAATTCCTCCCGCGCATTGTGGCCACGCCCAATAATCTCACCGTCTTTGACGATGACACAGCCGATGGGGATTTCCTCATAGGCCAAGGCGATTTCCGCCTCTTTTAAAGCCTCTCGCATAAAGGCCTCTTTCTCTTCTAGGGTATAGTCTCTCACTAATAACTCTCACTTACTTTTTATGTTCATGTTCTATTATATGATGAAGCCACAAAAAAAGCCACCAATGGGTGACTTCTTATAGGGAGATATTATGAAAAAAAGTTTGGATTCTAAACAAAGTTAGGAGGTCTTTGTTTATGGTCTTAGTATAGACCACGTGTCTTAAAGTAAGCTTAAGAAGTAAAAAAGTTGAGAGAGTTCTCCCAACTTTCTTTTGTTTATTTACTTGACCAAACACTTTCAAGGATATTGGTTTGGTCACGATCTGGTCCGACTGAGAAGGTTGAAATGCGCACACCAACCAATTCACCGATCCGGCGAACATAGTTGCGGGCATTTTCTGGAAGCTCATCCAGGTGGCGGACACCCGTGATGTCTTCTGACCAACCTGGCAATTCTTCATAGATTGGTTTGCAACGTTTGAGTTGCTCCAAGCTTGCTGGGTAGTAGTCGATGCGTCCCCCATCCAAGTCGTAGGCTACACAGATTTTTACCGTGTCCAAGCCTGACAAAACGTCGATCGAGTTCAAGCTAAGGTTGGTAATTCCTGACACACGACGGCTATGGCGCATGACAACTGAGTCAAACCAACCAACACGACGAGGACGACCGGTAGTTGTCCCATACTCATGGCCAACTTCACGGATCCGATCACCTACTTCATCGAAGAGCTCTGTAGGGAATGGACCATCACCGACACGGCTGGTATAGGCTTTACATACACCGACAACCTTATCGATCTTGCTTGGGCCAACTCCTGATCCGATAGTCACCCCACCAGCGACTGGGTTTGAAGAGGTTACAAATGGATAGGTTCCTTGGTCAATATCCAACATCACCCCTTGGGCTCCTTCAAAGAGCACGCGCTTGCCGTTATCCAAAGCATCGTTCAAAATCACGGAAGTATCGGTTACATATTGTTTGATTTGTTGACCATATTCATAGTATTCTTCGAAGATATCGTCAAAAGAAAGAGCTTCTGCATCATAGAGCTTGGTAAATTGACGGTTCTTTTCTTCCAAGTTGATGCGAAGGCGTTCCGCAAAGACCTCACGATCCAAGAGATCCGCGATCCGGATTCCCACACGCGCAGCCTTGTCCATATAGGCTGGTCCAATCCCTTTGATGGTGGTTCCGATTTTGTTTTCGCCTTTAGACTCTTCTTGGAGACGGTCCAATTCGATGTGGTAAGGGAGGATGACATGGGCACGATCAGAAATGCGAAGACTGTCCGTTGATACCCCTTCTTCATGGAGATAAGCCAACTCTTTGACCAATGATTTAGGGTTGACCACTACTCCGTTTCCGATCACTGAAATCTTTTCAGGGAAGAAGATACCAGAAGGAATCAAGTGCAACTTGAACTTTTTGCCGTCGATCACGATGGTGTGACCGGCATTGTCCCCACCTTGGTAACGCGCAATGACTTCTGCATTGGCTGATAGGAAGTCTGTAATCTTCCCTTTTCCTTCATCACCCCATTGGGTTCCTACTACAACAACTGATGTCATAATTCTTTTTCATATACCATAGATAGTTCCCTATCTATGCCTTTCTTCAAACTAGGGGCAGGAGTCTCACCTGCAAGTTTGTCTTACACCCTATTATAAGAAATTTCCTCTTTTTTTTCAAGGTCAGCTATTTCTTTGCTTGGTTTTTTACCCTTAAAAGTTGTCTCTCATTTTCTAAACATCCATCTTTTGGCCTTCATATCCCAGCTTATACAATGATCGTTCGTCTTTTACCTTCTTTTCTCCCTAAATTAGATCTTATTCTTTTCAGTTTTTAAGCAAGGTTCTCCTCAGAAAGATTTTTTCCCTTTCAAGTCTAAATAAATCAAGTTACTCCCTTCACCTCTTTTCTTTTTTTATGCTAAAATAGAAGCTATGGACAAAATTATTAAAACTATCTCAGAAAGTGGCTCCTTCCGTGCCTTTGTACTTGACAGTACAGAGACCGTGCGAGCAGCCCAAGAACACCATCAGACACAAGCAAGCTCAACAGTGGCCCTCGGTCGGACCCTCATCGCTAGCCAAATTTTAGCGGCCAATGAAAAGGGAAATACCAAGATTACGGTGAAAATCCTAGGTACTAGCTCACTGGGGGCTATTATCACTGTGGCAGATACTCAAGGAAACGTCAAAGGCTACGTTCAAAATCCTGGTGTGGATATCAAGAAAACAGCGACTGGTGAAGTTGTGGTCGGACCATTCGTCGGAAATGGGGAATTCTTAGTCATCACCGACTATGGCACAGGCAATCCTTACCACTCCATGACGCCCCTGGTCACTGGCGAAATCGGTGAAGACCTGGCTTATTATTTGACTGAAAGCCAACAAACGCCATCTGCAGTGGGGCTCAATGTTCTACTCGACGAAGAAGACAAGGTCAAGGTTGCTGGTGGTTTCTTGGTGCAGGTCTTGCCAAATGCCAAGGAAGAAGAAATTGCCCGCTTTGAAAAACGTATCCAAGAAATGCCGGCCATTTCTACCCTTTTAGCGTCTGACGACCATATTGAAGCTCTTCTTGCTGCCATCTATGGCGAAGATCCCTACAAACGTCTCTCTGAAGAAGAACTTCGTTTCCAATGCGACTGTAGCAAGGAACGTTTCATGGATGCCTTGGCTAGCTTACCCGCCAAAGACCTTCAAGAAATGAAGGACGAAGACCAGGGAGCGGAAATTGTTTGCCAATTCTGTCAGACAGCTTATCACTTTGACGAAAACGACTTGGAGGAACTCATTCGTGACAAATCTTAATACACCTTTTATGATTGGGAACGTCGAGATCCCAAACCGGACGGTCCTAGCACCTATGGCCGGTGTGACCAACTCCGCTTTCCGGACGATTGCTAAAGAACTGGGAGCAGGGCTTGTAGTCATGGAAATGGTCTCTGATAAAGGAATCCAATACAACAACGAAAAGACACTGCATATGCTCCATATCGATGAAGGAGAAAATCCTGTATCGATCCAACTTTTCGGGAGTGACGAAGATAGCCTGGCACGCGCAGCAGAATTTATCCAAGAAAATACCAAGACCGATATCGTGGATATCAACATGGGCTGCCCAGTGAATAAAATCGTGAAAAACGAGGCGGGGGCTATGTGGCTCAAGGATCCTGATAAGATTTACTCCATTATCAACAAGGTTCAATCCGTCCTTGATATCCCTCTCACTGTCAAAATGCGGACAGGTTGGTCGGATCCTTCCCTAGCAGTGGAGAATGCCCTCGCAGCTGAAGCTGCAGGTGTCTCTGCCCTGGCTATGCACGGACGGACCCGGGAACAAATGTACACTGGTCACGCTGACCTTGAGACCCTTCACAAGGTTGCGCAAGCTCTGACCAAGATTCCATTTATTGCAAATGGAGACATCCGGACAGTTCAAGACGCCAAACAACGCATCGAAGAAGTTGGTGCTGATGCGGTCATGATTGGCCGTGCCGCTATGGGCAATCCTTACCTCTTCAACCAAATCAATCACTACTTTGAAACAGGAGAAATCCTGCCTGATTTGACCTTTGAAGACAAGATGAAGATTGCTTATGAGCACTTGAAGCGCTTGATCAATCTCAAGGGTGAGCACATTGCCGTCCGCGAATTCCGTGGCTTAGCCCCTCACTACCTCCGTGGTACCTCAGGTGCTGCCAAACTACGCGGAGCAATCTCGCAGGCTAGCACCCTAGCAGAGATTGAAGAACTTCTTCAATTAGAAAAAGCTTAATGACAAAGAGGCTAGGACAAAAGTCCTAGCCTCTTAATTGTCTTTGGATTGTCGAGCAAGACGCAGTGGTTGAGTGGGCTCTACTACGCTGATTTCATCAGCTTTTACAGCCCTACTCAACTATGCGGAGGTGGGACGACGAAATCGAATTCTAACGAATGACCGATTTCTGTCCCACTCTCTTGTATGTTATTGGTCCTTTTGGCCTTCGCTTTCTTTCCAGCGATAGGTCTTGCGTGGTTTTTTCTTAGGTACCCGCTTGACTCCTACTTCTTCCACATAGGAACCGTAGGTGACAAGGAAATTATTGGTCAAAATTTCTTTATCTGGATGGATCAGGTTCACCAACTCCGTCGCCTCGTATACGGTGAAAGGTTCTTCTAGGAGATGGAGGAAGGTTGGATTCCAAGCCAAACGCCCTTGGATCCGCTTGATGGATTCTTGGACAATCTCATAGTGGTCAAAGGCAAAATCTTCAGCCGTCAAGACACGGCCATCTAGGGAACACTCCCCTTGTTTGAAGTCCACATCGAGGAAAAGAACCTCTTTGGCATCATCCCCAGCTCGGACCAAATTGACGGCCTCCGCAGGCAAGTAGACCAGGTGGGCAATGGTGATGACCCAGCCCCGTGGATCCCGTCCAGGAGTCGAAACGGTCATTAACTGCTCGACTTTTTGAGGGGTCAACTCTAGTCCAACTTCTTCCTGGACCTCACGGATACAAGCCTGAATAGCATCTTCATGCTTTTGCAAGAATCCTCCAACCAAGGCTACCCGATGCTGACAAGGATGCGTTTTGCGGCGAATCACCAAGAGTTTCAAGCGCCCCTCCACAAAGCAGTAGGCCACCATATCAGCAGTTACGCTCGGATTTTCATAGGTAGGGTGATCCTGTTCCTTATACCAACGGAGAAATTCTTCCTCGCTGACGACCCTTTCGTAGTATTCCTTTTCGTTCATTCCTTCCGGAATGCTTGTTGCTGTCATTTAAGCAACCTCCTTTTTCACTGCTTTACTCCACTGATACCAACCGACAAGACTGTTAAGGGTATAGACCCAGTACATGCCTTGAATATGGATGCTCTTTCCCCACCAGAGGTAAATACTGAAGAGGTTGGTCGCAATCCAGAAAATCCATTGTTCGCGATAGAGACCAGTCATCAGAAGCTGTCCAACACCATTGGTCGCATCTGTTATACTATCACGGAAAGGCCGAGCACTGTGGATGCTTTTATAGGCGTAGCCCATCCCGATCCAAATCAGAGCTGTTAGGGCCAAGTACTTGATCCATTCCATTAGGTTTAATTTCTTGGCCTCAAAATGAGATTCTTCCGCTTCCCCCTGATCATTGATCCGATTCGACAACCAGACATAGAGACCAATTGGCTGCATAACGAAGAAATACAAGGTCGTCAAGACTTCTCCATAGAAGTTTTTGTTCAAGGCTAGGATTAAATAAATAGCTGAGTTTACTGCTCCAAAGAGATAGTTACTAGCCCGACCTTCTGCTACTAGTATAACACAAACTATTCCTGTCCAGGATGCAAAGAGCCCCAACCAATCATGACTCGCTTCCTGATTGGTAAATTCTAAGATAAAGGGCACGCTGGACAAAGCAAGCAAATAGAGCCATTGTGTCAATGTGCGGCCAGCGAACAGGTCTTTCCAAAGGAGTTTCATAATGCCTACAAAGCCACGTTTGCCTGCTTCTCGATGGACATTTTTTAAATGTTCCCCAAATGTTTGAATTTTTTCTTGTAATCGTTTCATGTTGCTTCTCCTTTAATCAGCTTGATAAATCGTATCGATGACACGTTTCGCTTCTTCATAATTCCCCAAGTAGTCTTGCCCGAGATAGGCTGTAGGGATATCCGAGAGGTATTGATGGCGGAGGTAATCCAGGTGATTTGAAAAACTGTTGCGAATTTCATCATCTGCCATGGTCATATCACGGAAACCATCATTAACATAGGAGCCAATAGGTTGGACAAATAAGATTAAATCCCACTTTTCCTTAGCTAAGATGCTGACAAAGAGATTGTCAAAGGTATCCGTCATACCGGTCTCTTGGCCTTCTACTTCCATATAGTAGTCGTAATAGCCCTTCGTCACCAGAGAATTTGTATCCGCAATGACTAAGCCACGATTGGCACTACTATCGATTAATTTTGAGGTTTGATCGTATTGTCCGAGTAGGAGATAATAGTAATCTTTTGGTGTTAGTTCATCATCCCGTACATTATTTCTAATTTGGTACTCCCGAGCATATTCCAAGCTCACTGGCGCATCATAGAAACGGGCCAAATCCTTTGCCAAGGTCGTCTTCCCATTACTAGCACTACCCATAATGAGAACCTTTTTCGTAAACTGACGACGGAAGGGTTGGGCAATATATTTCCAATATTTGCTCGGGTTCTCTCTGATGAGGGTTCCTGAGATGCCAAACTGACGCTCCTGCAGGCGGGCTTCAAAGCCTCGCGCTTCAAGTTCTTCTTGGTAAGCCTTCTCTCCAACAAAGAAGATCAGCTCTTCTCTCTCTGCATGATATTGAATGGTTTCTAAGGCTGTTTTCAACCAAGGCTCCCATCCCAAAGGATAGCGGGGAAGATCTGTCTCGTCAAGTTTATATATTTGAGTGAGTTCATCATTTGAAAAACCTTCTCGGATATAGCGAAAACGTTTCTGCAAAGGAAGTCCAACTTCTTCTCCACGGTCTCCTTTGTACCCAGAAACAATTACACGAACGCGGTCACATTGGCGCTTTGCCCGTTGAATTAAATCAATATGCCCTTGATGAAGGGGGGCAAATGTTCCAAAAACCACTGCCACTTTTTCTTTCATCTTACTGGCTCCTTTGTATTATTATTTCAAAACATGCTTTGCTTATACTTTTATTATAAACTATAATTAGCCAGTGTCAATACTTTTTTATAAAAAAATATATTTTTATAAAATAAAAATTAAAAAGATCCAACTCTGTATGTTATTATACAGAATTGAACCTCTGATTTCAATCATTTTTTTAATATTTCTTAATGGCGAGTCATTATTCCCGAACCAAGGCGTGCGCATGTCCATTTTCAGCCACTTGAACACTTGCCACTTGACCATCTTGACCGACGACTATATCCAAGCTAGCTGTAGATCCATCTTGAGTGGAAATCAAGCCAGCATGATAATGACCATGATCCAAGTTGTATTCATAGCTTCCAATCGTATAGCCCACTGCATCGCCACCTGGAGTTTGAATGGTCACTTGACCTCCTTGCCCAATTGTTACGCCGGTATCGCGACCATCGGTCCAACTACCTGCTGCTGTAGAATAATCCCCTGAGGCATAAGCTAACACACCTTTATAGCGTGGGTTCTCTGTCTTAGAGGCTTGCTCTTTAGCACTCGTGCGACCTTCCTCCAAGCTAGGTAGTTTTGCTTTTTCAGGTGCTGGTGTCAATGCTGGATGCGTTTCTTTGGAAGGAGTTGGGGCCAGGCCTTGACTGACTTCTGGAACTCTTGGTGTCACCGGAGTTGACGGACTTTTTTGGCTCGCTTGTGTCTCGCTCGAAGCGATGGTAGGAGATGCTGCCACCTCTGCGCTTTGTTGGCTTTGTGTGGTTTTGCTTATAGCCTTTTTCTCTTCTTTTTTACTCGTAGAACTTTGTTTTACTTGTGCAATTTTATTAGTTGAAGATGGACTGGTTTCCTTTTTCTTTTCTGATCCACAGCCGCTTAAGAGAAGAGCAGCTGTTAGAGCAAGGGTGGATAGACTAAATAAGGTTCCTTTCATTTTCATGGCAATACCTCTCTTTTGTAACATTTGTTACATTTTGTAATATAATTGTAACATTTATCTATAGGGACGTCAAGAGGATTCACAATTCTTATAAAAAATAGAAACTAGTTTCAAAAAAAGAGTGAACCCATGGAGTCCTAGTCCAAGCATTCACTCTTTTTCTTATTGATAGACTTCTTGATAAAATTCGATAGTGTCTCCATCTTGGACAGTGGTCTCTGCTGCCCCTTTTGGTGCCATCTCTCCATTGATCTTGTACATCCAATAGAGCCCCTTGCTTTCGTCTTGGGCTACTCCATCGATCGAGGTGATGAGGCCACCCTTCTCCTCAATTTTGTAGTTGCCTTTAAGGACTTCCATCAAGTTGGCTTTTTCTGCAACCTTTAGGGTCTTGCTTTGAGCTTCTTGCCCTTCAGGGGCGATACTTACCGTAATGGTACTTTCTTTTTCTTTTGCTACTTGTGAGCTAGAAGCTGAGTTTTTCGTAGCTGATGGTGTGCTTTGTCCGCAGCTAACCAAGACAAGAGCCGCTAAGACAGTAAACAAGCTATAAAGTGTTTTTTTCATGATACAATCTCCTAAATATGACATAAAGTAAAGGATAAAAACAAGCGGTGGAAAGGGCGTGGGCTAGGTTAAAGCTAAAGCCATTTACCAGAGCATAGGTCCACCAAGGCATGTGATAGAGGACAGCATAAACGCTATCAATCAACATCCCGTAGAGAAAGGATAAGATGCCGACCACTAGGGTTTGGACTTCCAAAGACAGGTGGCGATAAAGCCCCCGCCAAAGAGTCAAGAGGAGGGCAAAGACTAGAATCTGAGCGACTACCACTGGACTCATCCCCAAGAGAAAGGCTGAAGTAAACATAGTGACAGCCATCACCAAACAGGCGAATGGCCAGTCTTCGAATAGCACCAGCAAAAAGAAGATGGCACTAATGGGTTGGACATTGGGTAGAAAGGCAAAAGCTTGTCGCAGCACCACACAGAGTGCTGCTAGGAGGGTGATTCGGGTCAAGCGTTTGAGAGGCACTGCATATCCTCCTAGTCAATCGTAAAGTTAAGCTGACCAGACTTGACACCTACCTTGAGGGTTTGACCTTCTGCAACTTCTCCTCTCAAGAGGATTTCTGCCAAGTAGTCTTCCACCTGGGTCTGGATGGTCCGACGCAAAGGACGCGCTCCCATCTCTGGATCATATCCGTGAGTTGCCAGCCATTTAAGGGCAGACGCTTGGAATTTCAGAGTAATGCCCTTCTCTGCTAGGGATTGAATCAATGGTTTTACCATAATCTTGACAATCTCGTGCATTTGGTCACTGGTCAAGCTATGGAAGACAACCTTTTCATCAATCCGGTTAATAAACTCTGGTCGATAGGTCTTCTTCAACTCTTCGAAAATGCGTTTTTCCATGTTGGCTTGGTCAAAGCGAATATCCTTGGCTCCAAAACCAACTGTCTTATCATCTCGTAAAGCAGTAGCTCCCAAGTTTGACGTCATGATAATAATGGTATTGGAGAAATCCACCTTACGTCCCTTGCTGTCGGTCAAGACACCATCATCCAAGACTTGCAAGAGAACGTTAAAGATATCTGGATGGGCTTTTTCCACCTCATCAAACAAGAGGACTGAATAAGGTTTGTTGCGGACTTTTTCCGTCAACTCACCGCCTTCTTCATAGCCAACGTAACCCGGAGGAGCTCCGTTGAGACGACTAGCTGCAAATTTCTCCATGTATTCACTCATATCAAAGCGAATCAAAGCGGACTCGTCATCAAATAGAACCTCAGCAAGCGCCTTGGCTAGCTCGGTTTTCCCGACTCCTGTCGGACCGAGGAAGAGGAAGGAACCAATTGGTCGCTTGTGAGACCGGATTCCAGATTGATTGCGGCGAATCGCTCGGCTGATACTTGAGACGGCCTGATCCTGACCGATCACGCGCTTATGAAGTTCCGCTTCTAATTCAAGGTATTTCTTAGCTGCTGTTTGGGTTAGTTTCTCCACAGGAATGCCAGAAAGCTGACTGAGCGTCTTCAGAATATCCTCTTCCTTGACTTCTAACTGATAGCCTTTCGGACTGGCGTCTTCTTTTAGTAACTGAGCAACTTTTTTCCACTGTCCCTTGAGCAAGGCCTGATCGGCAGCTGTCAAATCGGACTGAAGACCCGCTTGAGGCCCCTTGTTTTGTACAGTCGCTGCCGCCTCATCCAAAAGATCAATGGCTGAGTCTGGCAAGAGGCGACTGGTCAAATAACGATGGGCATAGACAACGGCTGTCTCAATGGCTGCATCCGTAATATGGACACGGTGGTGACGCTCATAGGTCTTCTTGAGCCCTTGCAAAATAGCAATGCTATCCGCAACAGACGGTTGCTCAATCAAAACCTTGGCAAAACGGCGTGACAGAGCGGCATCTTTTTCGATGTGTTTTTGGTATTCTTCTTGCGTAGTCGCTCCTACGGTCCGTAAGGTCCCGCGAGCCAAGGCAGGCTTCAAGATATTGGCTGCATCCAAGGTGGAGTCAATCCCTGATCCAGATCCCATAATGGTATGGAGCTCATCAATGAAGAGAATGACATGGCCATCTTCTTCAATATCATTGATGATGTTGTTCATCCGCTCTTCAAAATCCCCACGGAAACGCGTTCCCGCAACAACATTCATCAAGTCTAACTCTAAGACACGCATCTTAGCAAGTTCAGTTGGGACATCTCCACTGGCAATCCGTTGGGCCAAGCCCAAAGCCAGAGCAGTCTTTCCGACACCGGCATCTCCAACGAGGACTGGATTATTTTTCGTTTTGCGGCTCAAAATCTGAATCATCCGCGAGATTTCTTGCCCCCGACCAATCACCGGTTCCAAACTGCCATTGCAAGCCATTTCTGTCAAATCTCGGGTGTAGTCTTCCAAACCACCGCTGGTAGAGGCTGGCATGCCCATCATATTTCCCATGGTTTGACGATTTGGTTGCTGGGACCGATAGAGAGAACGGATAGCCTTGACAGCTTCCTTGTCCCAACCTGCTCGTTGTTCCAAACTCTTACGAAGTTCGACGATTTTAATGCCATCTTCCTGATCATCATAGCGGAAGCCCACATACTCCAACACTTGAGAAGCTAAGGTTCCCCGCTCTAGTAAGAGCGCCAAGAGGACATGCTCTGTTCCAAGACTTTTGGCATGGACTGCCTGGGCAATCTCTTGGGAACGGTTCATGATTTCTTCTACACGGAAAGAAAAAGGAAATACCTCATAGCGACCATCCCGTTGGTAGACTTGGCCCGTGATGTGCTCAGCTGCGTCTTGAAAATCATCAATCTGCATAGGATAGTCACTTAAGACGGAACCAGCTACACTATAGGGGTTATTTGCTAGGGCCACTAGGATATGCCAGGTATCTAGGGTTTGGGAATCAAAATGACCCGCCAAGATTTGAGCGGCTTCAATCGTTTCTAATAGGGCTTTTGAATAGTTCATAAGGAGATTACATTCCCTTTCTATCGACTTGTTGGATAATTTTTCGTAGGATATTGGATCGTAAGCGATGGGCTTCACTTCCCAAAACCTCGTCTGTTGTCATCACTGACAAGAGCTCTGCTTCTCTCTTTGTAAGGAGTTTTTCTTCAAATAGCATCTGGAGGATATCACAGAATACAGTCTGACTGATCTGTTCTCCAATGCTTGCGCCAAGCTCTGTTAGCATCTGGTGTTGGTCTGAAAATTGAATCTTGCCAATCCGGATATAACCTCCGCCTCCACGCTTGCTCTCTACGATGTAGCCTCGACTTTCGGTGAAGCGGGTCTTAATCACATAATTGATTTGACTAGGAACAACTTGGAAAACATCCGCTAATTCGCTTCTCTTGAGCTCAGCGATTCCTGCTTGAGCCAGTAGCAACTTGATATAGGCCTCGATGCTATCTGATGTATTTTTACTTGCCATGATGCTCCTTTCTGATGGTTTCATTCTAGATGGACTCTCTGCTCTTCAGAGGATAAAAAATGGTCTCATCATCCATGATGTCATTATTGACCTTATCTGACTATTATACAATTTTTACGCCTGTAAATAAAGCAAAGACTACGTCCAGATGGAATCTGAATCCCCCTTACTGGTAGCCAGAAGAAACAAAAAAGAGGCTAGCGATTGCTAACCTCTTATAGAAGGTGCCTTAGGATTTCCGACGAGCGAATTTTACTCTTCCGCCTAAGAAACCTAAGCCGAAAAGTCCCATCCAGGCTAAGAAACTTGCCTTCTCTGATCCTGTCTGTGGCAGTTTACCTTCCGGTTGTAGAGAAGGACTTTCAACCTCTTCTACTACTGGATGCTCGGCAGTCAAAACAGAAGTTACTTCTGGAGTCGTCTCTTTCAGAAGAACCGGAGTTTCTTTCTCTTTTTTATCATCTACTGTTGAATGATGTGCATGAACTTGTAAGTCTTTACTTGGAGTTACAGGTGTTATTGGAGTCGGTAGATCAGGTGTCACAGAATGTTCTTCTACCACTCCTGTTCCGACTTCTGTAATCTGGTCCTGGGCTTCCACTTCGACAAAGGCATCGACTTCTGTCCGAATTTCTTTGCCTTCTTCTTGTCGAACCTCGATCAACTTCAAGCGGCGTCCAACCTTCCCTGCTTGAAGGATCCGGCTTTCACCCTTGGTTAAATCCTTGTTTTCACGCGTTTGACTCTCAAATGGAATCTCCTCCGCTTCGATGAGAAGTTCTGGCTTTTCAAGAATCAAATCCCGGACACCTTCGTCTGGGCGTGTCTGCGTCAGCGGTTCATAATTATGAGCATCTTCTAAGATGGTCTCAAGGGCTTCCACTTGATTCGCTGTAGCAACCAAATCTGGTCGCTCTTGATTCAACAACTGAGTCAATTCCGTCAATTGCTCTTGGACAGTTGATTTGAGATTTGCTTTCAAGCGATCGAGAGAAGTAGCCTTGATCTTTTCTACTCCTTCTTTGATAATCTGTTGGAGCTCTTCTTGACTGAGCAACTGACTATCTTTTCCTGATAGGATAAAGCGGTCTACCTGAATGGCTCTAGATGACTGAGGATCATTGAGAGATGGATCCAAGTGCAGACGTAATTGGTGGTAGCCTTTTGCTAGACCTTGCAGATTGACCAAACTCTGGTCCAGTTTGCGTTGATCTCCATAGCCACTGAAGTAATGGTCGCCTTCAATCTCATAGTCATGACCACGTCCTTCTTCAAAGGCCATTTCTTTTCCATCTAGGGTGACGCTGTAGAGACCATGGCTTGGATCAACCACTCCTCGAACTTCCACACCAGTTCCCTTGAAGGTGATGGTCACATCAATGTGTTTCTTTCCTTCTTCATCGGTTACTTGGTTGAAGCTAGACCAAGATTCCGTTCCATTTGAGAAGTCTCGATTGTCCGTCTCATGATTCCAGCCTTGACTGTAGTGCAGTTTTGGATCTTGATCATCCACTTCTTTGCGATTTTCTGGAAGTAGGTCCTCGTTCATCACTTGGACTGTCAGTTCTGGAATAAAGCCGACCAGGCTGCCTTGATCTGGATGCAACAATTTGGCCTTAAAGTCATAGACATCGGTCGCTTTTCCTGCAAAATCAAGGGTTGGGACTTGGACTGTTTTTTCTGTCTCTCCATCTGCGAACTCAAGGGTGACATTGGTATCTTTGTAGACCTTGCCATGAACCCCTGTTCCTGGTTCTGTGATTAACTTAAGACTGGCACTTCCTTTAGAGCCACCTTTTCTTTTGACGACGATTTGCGCTGGCTCTCCTTTTTTAACAGCTAAGGTTGGCTGAGCAAACTCAAAGAGGCCTTTTTCTTGGTTATTGAGGGCATAAATCCCTTCCGTTGCGATAGCATCTCCCTTGCTATTGACCAAGGTCAAGGTATGGGAACCTGCTTTCAAATCTGGTGTTTCATAAACCTTTTGGCTGCGTTTGCGAGTTGGACTTTGGGTATTGACCGTCGCTAGTTTTTGCCCATCGACATAGACATCCATTTCCCCATGACCTGGGTCTACAGTTGCGACCACATAGGCCTTGGTCCCTTCGAATTGATAGGTTGCAGAAGCTCCCGCTTCCTTGGTCCACATAGAGGTGCCTCGAACGCCTTCTCCCTCTTCATTCCATTGGCTATTGCCCCGGTCAGCAGTCCGGTCAGAATGATAGGTCAAACCAAGCGGATAGCCATCGGTTTCTTCGATGCTGGCTGGTGTCTTATAGACAGAGACACCGTTCAAGATTGGAGTGGCTTGGGCATCAGTAATTGACACTCGGAGGTAGCGACTATCAACTGGTTGCCCTTTGATCAAACGGCGATATCCAACGGTTGACCCAGCCCCAAAAGGAACCCATTGGCCATTCACCGCTACATCGATGGTGAAACCGGAAATCCGTTGGCCTTTCTCGATGGTTTCTTTGAGCTCTACCACATCAAAGTGTTGCTCTTTTCCAAGGTCGAGCACGAAAGAGCCGGTCTTGGCATCATCGGCAGGGGCCCAACTGGTCTTTTCATCGCCATCTGTCAAATGGCTAGCTGCGTAATGCGAATTGCGCCGTGTCGAGTCAGCTTCTACCAAAGCGCCCGCCGCATAGTCCACGCTGTAGAGTTGATCCAAAGTCTGGCGGAATTCTTTCAAACGAGCCACATCGGCATCCGCAAATTTTCCATCTTGATTGGGTGGAATATTGAGCAAGAGTGGCGTTCCACGACCGACAGATTTGAAGTAAATGTCCATCAATTCACGCAGGGACTTAGGCTCTTGATTGTCATGGTAGAACCAGCCAGAGCGAATAGAAACATCCGCTTCCCCCACTGAGTATTGCTTCCCTTCCGGATCTCCATGGTTGAGATAGCTATTGGATGGATTGTTGCGAATCTTATCCGGATTGACCTTATGCCAAACTGGATCTCCAGCAATTCCCTTTTCATTTCCTATCCAGCGAACATTGGTGGGCTCAGCTGAGAAGATAGCAATATCCCCTTGGGCTTTACGGATGGCGTCAAACCACTTATCGAAGGTATAGGTTACTTTTTGAGCCCCATCGCCACGCGCTCCATCCATCCAGACTTCAACAAATTTGCCTTTGTTTCCATATTTAGGATTTTCAAGGATTTCTTTGAGCTGGTTGAGATAGTATTCGTTGTATTGGTCCTCTGTATCCACATGGTAGAGCGGGCTGTGAGCATCCCAAGGGGAGAGGTAGACCCCCATATCCATGTCATACTTGCTAGCAGAAGCCGAAACTTCGGCTAGGATATCGCCTTTTCCTTCCTTCCAACCACTTTTGGCAATGGTATGGTCAGTGTATTTAGAAGGATACAAGAGGAAACCATCGTGGTGCTTGACGACCATGATGGTCCGTTTGAAGCCAGCGTCTTTCAGGGTTTTGATCCACTGATCAGTATCCAGATGCTCTGGATAGAAATAATAAGGGTCTTCTTGCCCATCTCCCCACTCACGATCGTAGTAGGTGTTCATCCCAAAGTGGATGAAGGCTGCCAGTTCTTCGCGATGGTATTGCATTTGGGCCTTGCTTGGAAGCGGTCCGTAATCCGCAATCTCAGGCTCCTCATCTAGAGAAGTGGCTGGTTGGGCTGCTTCTGTCCCTTGGCTGACTGCTCGGTTTTCTTTCTCACTCGTTACGGGTGAGGAATGTTCTGATTCTTCTTGGTGCTCTTTCACAGCTTTTTCCTCCTCCCCTTGATGCTCGACATCACTTGTGTTGACTCGTTCTTCACGAGTCTCACTTCTCTCAGCTTGTTCCTCTGCATAACTGGTAGTGACTCCTAAAAAACAAGTCGCTACGACTACAGAGCAAACCCCTACTGAAAGTTTGCGGATGCCAAATCGATTTCTCTTATCAAATAATCTTTTTCCCATATTCCATTCCTTTATGTCATCAGGTAAAGAGGGTGGAGACTTTCCCCATCCTCTTTCTGTTACCTGTGATCTTTTCACCGTATGTTTGCTGGTTTATCCAGCTTTTTTACTTGGCCTTATCGGCTCTTTTTTTCTTGTCATCCAGCACAGCACCGGCAACTCCTGCTGCTAGGAGACCTGCAACGAGGCTTGCGACGCTTTCTTCTGTTCCCGTATTCGGTAAAGTCCCTTCGGAAACTGGAGCAGGCGAAACCGCTGGAGTTTGAGCTTCTTTCTCGACTTCCTTACCTGCCACTTCCGTCACTTCATGGTGCACCGCTTTAACCTCCATAGAGGACTGATGAGTTGTTGCTTGCACTGGTCTTTCTGGCACAAGAGGAACTCCCGGGTTTGGAAGTGGTTGTGGTTGTGGTTCTGGTTGCGGTTGTGGCTGTGGTTGTGGTTCTGGCTGCGGAGTCTCTGGCACCTCTTCTTTAGTACCCACCTCTGTAATTTCTGCCACTGGCTCTAGTTCTACAAAAGCATCGACTTCCTTACGAGATTCCACTCCATTTTCTTGTGATACTTCCACCAAGCGCAATTTACGGCCTTTTTGCCCTTCTTGAACCACACGCTTCTCACCCTTCGGCAAGCTATCATTTAGACGTTCTTCACGCGCAAAATCAAGTTCCTCTGCCTCAATGATGAGTTCTGGCTTGGTATGGACCAAATTCTTCACACCTTCTTCAGGAATAGCTGAGCCTATTGGTGCTTTCGCTAGGAGTGAGATTTGATATATTTTCTCTATCTTACCATCTTCTGATACAACCTTGACAAGGACAGGTGCATTAGAATCTTTAGCATCAACAACTGTAACGGCTGCTCCATTCTTACCTTGTGCTGAAACTATTGGACGTTCTCCCTCGTACTCTAGATGATAATCCGTCACATCCGGATTGAACCCTTCCAACTCTTTGCCATTTACTTGGATAGAGACATCCGTCGTTGCATTAGGTTCTTCAGTTGGAGCATAGGCACTCAATTCAACGATTCCAATTCCTTTTAGATTTTCATCACGGACCATTCTTAAACGGATGGCTTTGGTTCTGGTTTCATTGAAGCTGAGGTTAGAGATATAACCAGGCTCAAAGGCGTAATCCAAGCTATAAGGAATTTCTTCCCAGTTAGAGGCTTGGTTAAATGGATGTTCTGGAAGGTTTTTCAGATTGCCATAATCATCCGGAACATCAAAGTCTGGGCCAATATAGCGTTCAAGAACCGTCTTGGTTGGCAGGCCTGTTTCCTGATCTGCAAAGAAGTCGACCGCTACTTTATTGACTAAACGCTCTGTTACTTGACCATTTTTCTTGAAGATGAGACCGGCAAACACTTCTGTTTGATCTGGTTCTCTCTTCCAGTTGGTCCAACGATAATACTCGTTGTAGCCACCATCATTGATGTAATCGATATAGTCGATTTGGTTTGGATCGAGATCATTGGTTTCACTGGCAAAGGCTCTGGTATCCTCTGCATTGTAGTCACGGTTCACAGAGAGGATTTCTCCCGTCTTTTCTGACACCCGGACGGTCAGATGAGCTGTCAGATCATAGCCAAGGACTTTTCCTTCTAGCGTGAAGCTGCCTTCATGAGAAAGGGCATCAGCTGGTACAGATTGCCAGTCTACCGTCAGTTCTTTGCGATCATAGCCTGTATCCCCTTTGAAGTAGACGCCTACTGTAGATGGTAAAACTAGATTTTGACCGACTTTGACAAAACGGCGACCCGCTTCCACTGCTACTGGAGCAGATTGTTTCAGTTTTTCTGCATCGCTTGTGAGATGGAGGCGGTATTCTTGTAAGATGGTACCATCTTCCGCTTTGTGGATGACACGGATTGGCTCACCTTCATGGACGCTTGGCACAACCGTTGCAAGGCCGTGATGGCTAGCTGTGGCTTCCACTTGTGGATAAGCCCGATCACGCGCATCGATGTAGTAATCTGTCACACTTGGGTTGACCCCTGGCAAAACCTCACCATTGACACGAATGGTCACTTGGCTCTTTTCTTCTGCCGCAACCTTATTGGCAAATACCTGAATCTCTGAAATAGAGCTTCCACGTTTGCCTTCTGGTGTCTTCATGCGGATCCGAACCGCATAAGTGTCGACTTTATCAAAACTAAAATGATTCATCTTGCCAGCTGCTACCGGTTCTTGAACAGTGAGGTTGCTGACTTCTTTCCAGTTAGCTGGGTTGTTAAATGGATGATCTGTTTCGTCTTTGACGCGATTTGGATTGCTTGGTACTGTTGGGATTTGCTCACCCGCATAGTACTCGATCACATATTCACTCGGAGCCCCAACGCCGTGGTCTTCGTGGAAACCAACATGGAGGTTATCCACTGCACGCTTGGTCAAGATACCAGAATCCCCAAACAAGATACCAACAGAATCTTCCGCATTGTCACGGCCCCAGTTGGTCCAACGGTTGGCTGGAGCATCGGTAAAGGAGATGACCTTGTCATTGACCTTAGCAACTGGATCCGCATCGTTTGAATCACTTGCAAAAGCGAGTGGCAAGACTGAGCCTGTCCATTGTTCTGCTACATTGGCCCCTTTGACTGTGTTTGAGGAAACACGAATATGGAGACGGGTTGGAAGGTTGGTTCCTTCTACACGACCGGAGACAACAACTTCTCCTTCTTGGGCCAAGAGTTGCGGATCTACCGCATCCCAGGCTACCTTGGCAGCATAGGTCTTACCATTGGAGTGATAAGTCCGCACGCTTTCTGGAAGTGCTGGTTTTTCACCGACTGGAGTTGTGGTGCTGACTTCTTCTACAGCAATAATGCCTTCAACTGTGACTTGGGCTTGGGCTTCTTTCTCCACACCCTCTACCTGACCTGTGACAGTAAAGCTATGGTAATCCTTGACTTGATCTGCTGTTACGGCATCCCAGGTCACGCGTTTTTCTTTCGGAAATCCCTTGTCATACTCAACCAACACTGTCTCTGGAAGAGCTGGCAAAACGTTTCGATCAGTGCTGATCCGTACAGGACGTACTTTGACAACTGTCTTTTCTTCTGGATTTGGCGTGATGGTAAAGGTTAATTCTCCTGTTTGTCCTTGGAAGCTAGCTTGTAAATGAACCAATCCTGCTTCCCGTAGTTCCAAACCTTTCTTGCTTGCGACTGCTTTTCCTTGACTACCGGCTGCTGTTACCACATCGATTTGATCCGCTTGGAGACTAGCCACACTGCCATCTTGGTAATGAGCTAGGACATCAAGCGTGACTGTTTGGTCTTCCTTGAGCTCTTGGCCTTCTGGCAGACGCAATTCTAAACGCTGGATCTGTGGACTTTCTTCCTGGAATTGCACAACATAGGTCTGTACAGCTCCCGTATCCTTAGCAGTGACAAAAATTTGAGCTTTCAAACCATTTTCTCGATTGGCTTGTAGGACCGTCACTTGGGCATTTTCTGCACTCGCTGTGACCTGACCAGGCTCTTGACCATAAGCTAGCGGACGGAAAATCGTATGGTTGCCACTACCAAATTTTGGAAGCGCTACTCCATCTAGCTCCACTGTTGGTTTCTTAGCCTTGCTGACTGTTCCACCTGCAACCACTAGTGTCGCTTGGACTGTTTCCCCATTGCTTAATAGTCCTGTCGCCTTCAAGCGAGCACCTGGTGTAGACAATTGCTCTTCTTGACCGGCTTCCAAGGTCCATTGATCAACGTCATAGCTAGCTGTTCGACCATCTGTAAAGACCAATTGCACAGCCTTATCCACAGTTGCTAGATCCGCTCCCTGCGGGATTTGTTTGATGACCGGAAGGACTTGTTCCACGCCGATTACATCGACCAGAGCCTCTACCGTCCGGCCTTGAACATGACCTGTCACACGAACTTGCCCAGCACGACTAAAGTCTGCTGCATCCCATTCAACAGCTTCTTCTTGGGCCGTGCCATCGCTATAAACAACAGATACGCGACTTGGAAGCTCAGGTCCCTCACCTAAGTAAACTTGTGTCCGAACCGGTTCTACTCCCAAGATAGAGCGTTCTTCCTGGTCCTTCTTGCCTGTAAAGAGGCTGACTTGGTCTGATTGCAAGCGGTCTGAGTCAGCATAAAGAGTAAAGGATCCTGCTTGCTCAGTTGATTTGACAATGACCACCCCTTTGCCGTTAAAGGCCCGACGTTGCCATGAGCCATCTTCCTGTGCTTTGTAGCGTTCACGGCTGGCTTGTTCCCCGTTGTCGACGCCGACAATTTGGCCTTGTCCATGCAGATGGAAATGCACCAAATTATTGGCAGTTGGCACGACACGGCCTGCTTCATCAACGATTTCATAGGTAATATAAGTTAAATCTTTACCGTCTGCCGCAATGGCGTGCTCTTCTTTTAGCAGACGAACACCTGCTGGCTTCCCAGCTGTTTCGATCTGATCGCGGGCAATTACTTCCCCTGCTTCGTTGCGAGCAATGGCTTCCACTTTACCCGGTACATAAGAAACCAACCACTCTAGATAGAGTTCATCCGGATTTGCCCCTTCCTGATAGGTACGGCCATCAGCTGTGGTTTTCTTAGTAAAGGTCTTCACCCCTTGTGATTCCCCATTGACAATCAATTCCACACTATGAGCATTGGAGAAGGTACGGACAGGAATCCGTCCTTCTTCATCCATGACACGATTGGCCAATTCTGGATTGTCCCAGTTCCAATGTGGCAAGAGATGGACCATTGGATGTTTCTCAGCTGACAACCATTGACTTTGGTAAAGATAAAAATCATTCTTTGGAAGTCCTGCAGTATCCACGATACCGAAATAAGAACTTTTCACAGGTGTATCATTTTGGTTGTGCCATGGTGTTGGCTCACCGATATAGTCTGTACCTGTCCAGATAAATTGACCTGCATAGCCGGCATGATCGCGGTCAAAGGTCCAAGAGGCTGTCGCTGTCCGACCCCAACCAACCCGGTCATTGCCGTAGTCTGATTGTTCATAATGGCGATCTTCTTGGTTGCTTCCTACCCATTCTCTTTCAGGATGATAGTAAGAGCCCCGTGTCCGCGTTGCAGAGGAGGTTTCAGAACCGTAAATGAGCCAATTGGGATGTTTAGCTCGTAGGCTTTCGTAGTTGGCCTCTGAATAGTTAAATCCAACCGCATCGAGCTCTGCTGCCACCTTTTCATGGCCTCCTGAACCATCGCCAAAGCGGAATTTATCAGCCCCCATGGTAACATAGCGGGTTGCATCCACTTCCTTGATGGTCTTGACGAGACGACGGACAGTTGCGACAGACTTATCAGACCCATCTGCTTCACCGATTTCGTTACCGATGGACCACATCACAATAGAAGGATTGTTCTTGCCCCGCTCTACCATGGTCCGAAGGTCATAGTCAGACCACTTATCCCCTTTACGAGCTTCTGGATGCGTCGCATCCTTTTCGAAGAAACGACCGTAATCGTATTGTTTCTTGCCACCATACCAGGTATCAAAAGCTTCTTCTTGGACCATCAAGCCCAATTCCGCTGCAATTTGCAGAGTTTGTTCACTCGCAGGGTTGTGGGTCGTCCGGATAGCATTGACTCCCATATCCTTCATCTGTTTGAGACGGCGATATTCAGCCTTGTAATTTTCCTCGGCTCCGAGCGCACCGTGGTCATGGTGAAGGGAAACACCGTGGAATTTCGTAGCCACTCCATTGAGGAAGAAGCCACCTTCTGGCGTCCAGTTCAGATAACGGTAGCCAAAACGTTCCTTTTGCACATCGACCAACTGCGAATCGCGATAGACCCTAGTATAGAGAGTATAGAGGGCTGGGTTATTGGTTTTGACATCCCAGAGGGTCGGTTTTTCAACATGAAGGGTATGAGACAGGTTGAGCTCTTGACCAGCCAAAACGGATTGCACTTCACTACGCACCTTTTCACTGACCACTTGACCATTTTGATCAACGATTTCGTATTCCGCATAAATACTATGGGCTTGATCATCTTGGTTGACAATACGACTCTTCACTAGAGTATCGACTGCCCCATTCTTTTGTTCTTCTAATTTTGGACTAGTGATCGTGGTCCCATACTTGGCCACATGAACCTTGTCTGTCACACTGAGTTTGACATCCCGATAGATCCCACTTCCTGAATACCAACGACTACTTGGTTGTTGGTTGACCACATGAACTGCGATGGTGTTTTCGCTTCCATCCGCATTTAAATAAGGGGTAATATCATAAGAAAAGGCATTGTAACCATTTGGATAATGACCAACCAATTGCCCGTTTACATAGACTTTGGAATCCATGTAAACTCCACCAAATTCCAAGCGCACCTTCTTATCGAGGTCCTTGTCGTCCAAACGGAAGGTCTTGCGATACCAAGCATCCCCGCCGTTTAATTGTCCGCCTTCATTTTGAGCCGGAGAGTTGTGGTCGAAGTCAAAGAAGATCGACCAATCGTGAGGCAAATCTAATTTTTTCCAGTTTTTAACATCCACCTGGCGACCTTCTGCACCAGGAGCTGCATTTAATTTGAAATACCAGTCCTTGTTAAAGTCTCGTTCGCGATCTTGCACCATGTCCTCCGCTACTTGTTTTTGGTCCTTCGTAGCCTCTTCAGTAGCCCCAACAGAACGTTCACTTGTTTGAGGTCCCACCTGTGGCTGTTCTATTTCTCTCTCATTTCTTTCAGGGGTAATCACAGCAGGAGCCTCTATGGTTGTTGAAACTTTATCACTAGTCCCAACCTCCCCATTCGTTAGCTCTGATGTTTCCGTTGTGGCTGTCGTCTCCTCTTCCGTTACAGCTCTTCCTTCTTCTTCAGCTAAAATAGACGGAGCTCCAAAAAAAGATACACCGATTAATACAGAGCAAGCTCCAACCGCAAACTTGCGAATACTAAATACACTGCGCTTTTCAAAAAAAGACTTTCCCATATTTAACCTCCTCTTGGGATTTTTACAATTGTAAGCGCTTTCTAAAATGCTTTTGCAAATAAAGAAACTCTACATTTTAACTATACCAAAAGTTGAGCCTTTAACAAGAGAACATGCAAAGAATATATAGTTTGTACTAAAAGAACTATACTTTGTCGAACAGATTCTTATTAGCATAAAATAGGATTGTAGGGATACTAAAGCTCTTTCAGATACGAGAAATGGATCAAGAAGATAGTGATGACATCCATCATTCAGTATAAACGATTCCCCCTCTATTTCTCCTGTTTGAAATAGTTGTCATTCCAGCAGAGATAAGGTAGAATGAAAAGGATGAATTGAAAGGATACCACATGAACTACATTATTACTTTTTTGATCTCCATGATTCCTCTGGTGGAGCTTCGTGGAGCTGTTCCCTACGCTATCTCTAGCGGAATTCCTCTTTGGCAAGCCCTCCTGATCGGGGTCATTGGCAATATGCTTCCTGTCCCTATTATCTTCTTTTTCGCTCGCCATATCCTGGAATGGGGGAAAGAGAAACCTCTTATCGGGAATTTCTTTACTTGGTGTCTTAATAAGGGGCATCGTGGAGGTCAAAAATTAGAAGAGGCTGCAGGAGATAAGGGAATCTTTTGGGCCCTGCTCCTCTTCGTCGGCATTCCTTTACCAGGAACTGGAGCTTGGACTGGAACCCTTGCTGCCTCTATTCTAGACTGGGACTTCAAACGGAGTGTCCTAGCGGTCATGTTGGGAGTCATTCTAGCAGGGCTTATCATGGGTACTCTCTCGCTTCTTTTTGGACTCAATACCTTTGCGCATTAATCATAAAAGAGGTTGGGACAAAAGTCCTAGCCTCTCAATTGTCTTTGGATTGTCGAGCAAGACGCAATGGTTGAGTGCTCAAAGCACTGCTTTAAGGTGGTGGATAGAACTTGCGAAGCAAGTATCCTAAGTCTTTGTTCGCTTTTTAAGCTTCAAAGATGCCCTATGTTGACGGAAACTATGTTTCCTTTATCTGCAACCTTCAACAGTCTCCCAGACTGTTGAAGCTGTGCGGAGGTGGGACGACGAAATCGAATTCTAACGAATGACCGATTTCTGTCCCACTCTCTTTTCATCTTGAAAAAAAAGAGGTTTCTATGGAAACCTCTTTTCTTTTTATTCTTAGTTATTAAGAGCTGCTGCCATTGTAGCTGCAACTTCTGCTTCAAAGTCATTTGAAGCTTTTTCAATACCTTCACCAACTTCAAAGCGAACAAATTCAACAACTGAAGCATTTACTGATTCAAGGTAAGCTTCTACTGTCTTGCTGTCGTCCATGATGTAGACTTGTGCAAGAAGAGTGTATGCTTGGTCAACTTTTGTGTTGTCCAAGAAGAAGCGATCCATTTTACCTGGGATGATTTTATCCCAGATTTTTTCTGGTTTACCTTCAGCTGCCAATTCAGCTTTGATATCTTCTTCAGCTTGAGCGACAACTTCGTCAGTCAATTGAGCTTTAGAACCATACTTCAAGTGTGGAAGAGCTGGTTTACCAACCATTGCACGGCTTTCGTTGTCTTGGTCGATCACGTGGTTCAATTGTGCCAACTCATCTTTCACGAATTGCTCATCCAATTCTTTGTATGAAAGAACGGTTGGTTTCATTGCAGCGATGTGCATTGAAATTTGTTTAGCAAGGGCTTCGTCTCCACCTTCGATAACAGAGATAACACCAATACGTCCACCGTTGTGTTGGTAAGCACCAAAGTGTTGTGCATCTGTTTTTTCAAGCAAAGCAAAACGACGGAATGAGATTTTTTCTCCGATTGTAGCAGTTGCAGATACGTATGCTGCTTCAAGAGTTTCACCTGAAGGCATTGTCAAAGCAAGAGCTTCTTCGTTGTTAGCTGGTTTACCTTCAGCGATTACTTTCGCAGTTGCGTTTACCAATTCAACGAATTGAGCATTTTTCGCAACGAAGTCAGTTTCAGCATTTACTTCAACTACTGCTGCAACGTTACCGTTCACATAAACACCAGTCAAACCTTCAGCGGCAACACGGTCAGCTTTTTTAGCTGCTTTAGCCATACCTTTTTCGCGAAGCAATTCGATCGCTTTTTCGATATCACCTTCAACTTCAACCAATGCTTTTTTAGCGTCCATGACACCAGCACCAGATTTTTCACGCAACTCTTTAACAAGTTTAGCTGTAATTTCTGCCATTTTGTTTCTCCTATATTTTTTTAAAAATAGGAGAGCCGGGCTAAGCCCCGCCCTCCTAGGTAATTACTATTTATACGAATTAAGCGTTGTCGCCTTCAACAACTTCAACGATTTCTTCGATTGAATCTGCTTGAGTTTCAGTTGCTGCCAATTCAGCTTCAACTGATGCAACTGCATCTTCACCTTGACGTCCTTCGATAACAGCATCAGCCATTTTCGCAGTGATCAATTTAACAGCGCGGATAGCATCATCGTTAGCTGGGATGATTACATCGATATCGTCTGGGTCAGTGTTTGTGTCGACCATCGCTACAACTGGGATACCCAATTTCTTAGCTTCTTTAACAGCGATTTGCTCTTTGTGTGGGTCAACAACGTACATTACGTCTGGGATACGAGGCATATCTTCGATACCACCCAAGAATTTTTCAAGACGAGCGCGTTGTTTGTTAAGAAGTGCAACTTCTTTCTTAGGAAGAACGTCGAAGATTCCTTCTTCTTCCATGCGTTTGATTTCTTTCAAACGAGCGATACGTTTTTGGATTGTTCCCCAGTTAGTAAGGGTACCACCCAACCAACGGTGGTTGATGTAGTATTGACCTGAACGAACAGCTTCTTCAGCAACAGCTTCAGCAGCTTGTTTCTTAGTACCAACAAACAATACAACTGCGTCGTTTGCAGCAGCTTCACGCATGAAGTCATATGCTTGGTCAGCGTATTTTACAGTTTGTTGCAAGTCGATAACGTGGATTCCGTTACGCTCAGTGAAGATGTACTTAGCCATCTTAGGGTTCCAGCGACGAGTTTGGTGACCGAAGTGTACACCAGCCTCAAGAAGTTGTTTCATTGAAATTACTGCCATGAGTAAATTCTCCTTTTTGTTTTTTTCTCCTCTCCCAGACGTCAGCTTGCAACACGACCACAAGGGCAACGGTGCCACAATGGTTCCGGGATGAGTATTTATTGCCTTACGCAACTTTATAAGTATAGCAGATTTAGAAGCTTTTTGCAAGTAATTTGAGAGAAATTCCTAGACATTTCTGCTTTTCTTCAGAGTCTCCCTCCTTCCCTTATTTTTTTCTCCACGATTCTCATTCTTTCCCTTTCATTGGACTTTTGTCTGAAATTTTTTCTTGACCTTATCTGATTTTTAAGATAAAATAGAATATGTTGTGGCGGTATAGCCAAGTGGTAAGGCACGGCTCTGCAAAAGCTTGATCGTCGGTTCAAATCCGTCTACCGCCTTCACAAACAAATATCAATGAGCCCAGCAATGGGCTTTTTTGATACATCAGCTTGATTGAATCTCACTTTCGCTGCTTTGTCAGTGATCGTGTTTTCCAATCATGAAAGGAAAAGATATGATGAAAAAAGTGACCTTATATGCTCTCAGTATCCTCTCTTTGGCCATGCTTACAGCTTGCCAACCAGCACAAAAAGAGACTCAAGAAAGAAAGCCTCTTGTTAGCAGCTCTAAAAAAACCTCTAAAAGCTCTAAGAGTTCTAGAAGTTCATACTCTAAAAAGTCATCTAGCAAAAAGGATTTTTCATCAGGCTTCGATGACGATCATTCTTCTAGCTCTTCAGACTCTAACACGCGCGAGGATCCTAACTATACGATGAGCTTGATGGATCAGGGAGAATCACTAGAAGCTATCGGGGATATCCCTGAAATGCCAAAATGGGCTGCCTTCAAAGAAATTAAAGTGGAAATCCTCGTTGGAAATGAAGCCCTTGCTCCTACTTCAAAAGAAGAAGCCATCAGCAAGTTAGGTCCTACTGATTCCACTTCTGGCAATGGTGCTTACTGGCATGGAGATGGCAGTGCTATCTTGATTGATTTTAATGAAAAAGGTCAAGCCACTAACAAAATTGCAACCTTGCCTAACTCTAAAAAGGTTACGAATCTCAAGGATATTCAACCTGGAATGACAGCTAAAGAAGTCGTTGAAAAACACGGCCGTCCAGAAACTGTTTTCGTCTTTGGCTACGCGACGATTTTTACTTGGAAAGGTGAAGACGGAAAGGACTACTCTGTCGGTTTTGACAAAGAAACAGTCTTCCAAGTCTCTGAACCTGCATAAAATTCCCTTTTTCGGGATTCTTTTCTGATCCTATTCAAGCGCTCAGCTGATTTTCTCACCGATGGGATAGAAGTCCTTTTCATAACACACAAACCCTCCAAGACATTGGTCTTGGAGGGTTTTTTTGAATAGAGGCTGGGACAAAAGTCCTAGCCTCTTAATTGTTTTTTGATTGTCGAGCAAGACGCAGTGGTTGAGTGCTCAAAGCACTGCTTTGAGGTGGTGGATAGAACTTGCGAAGCAAGTATCCTAAGTCTTTGTTCGCTTTTTAAGCTTCAAAGATGCCCTATGTTGACGGAAACTATGTTTCCTTTATCTGCAACCTTCAACAGTCTCCCAGACTGTTGAAGCTGTGCGGAGGTGGGACGACGAAATCGAATTCTAACGAATGACCGATTTCTGTCCCCCTCTCTTCTTTGAATAGAGGGATAGCCCCTCTTTCATCCATTACAATTCTGCAATTTGATTGAGGTTGACTTCTGCCACAGTGTCATTTCCAAACATGGTGATAATCATTTTCACCTTGTTGTTATCGATTTCTGTGATCTTACCAGTGTAATCTGCAAAAGCTCCATCGATGATGCGTACAGTATCTCCTACCTTCACATCAATGTTGAAATCTTGAACTGTTTGTCCCATTGAGATCAAGATGTTACGGATTTCGTCTTCCAAAAGGGGAGTTGGTTTTGAACGGTTCCCGTGTGATCCAACAAATCCTGTTACGTTTGGTGTATTCCGAACAACAAACCAAGCTTCATCAGTCATGACCATTTCTACTAAGACATAACCAGGGAAGCGATTTTCTTCGATTTCTTTTGTTTTCCCGTTCTTCTCGATTTGCACAGTTTGAGTAGGGATTTCTACACGCAAGATGTTTTCCAACATGTTATATGTTTGTGCGCGTTGAAGAAGGTTTTCCTTCACTTTGTTTTCATATCCTGAGTAGGTCTGTAGGACAAACCAGCCTTTGTCAAAACTATCCATTTTTATTTCCTTTCTTATCTACCAGAAGGGGTTCGTTTCATCACGATACTAAAAAAAGCCTTCTGGCTCTTGTTTTCCTAGCTCCATTATAACATAAAACCGGAGAAAGCAAAGAAGTTTCTCTTGTTTTTCTTCAGCAAGACAAGAAAAAAAGCATCCACAGGGGACGCAGATTTGTTCTTTTTTTAGAACATATCGATGATCTTCAAAATACCTTTAGCCACTACTTGGTCAAACAAATAAATCAAAGCTACAAAGAAAGCGGTGTACTCAATTACTGAGATAAAATTTTTCCATCTTTCCTTGCGATTTGGCCAAGTCGTGTTTTTCAGCAAGACAAAAATATCTTTAAAAAATTTCACAACATTCTCCTATCTGGTTTCTTTATGAATTGTATATTTGCTACAATGTTTACAAAATTTGTTAACTTCTAGACGTTTTGGTTTTGGCGTCGCACTCAACTTGATTGAGTAGTTGCGTGACCCACAAACCGTACACGCTAGACTTGCTTTTTTTAATGCCATAACGCCTCCATTCACACCATTATAGCAAGTTTTCTACTATTTGACAAGTTCTTCTGCTCTCTGGAAGCGCATTTTGTTTGGCTTTTCTCTACGATTTGGTACAATATAGAGGATAAAGGAGAAATTATGAAAAGCGATCATCTGAAAGAAAGTAAAAACATTGAAGACCGTCGCGGGCAAAGTGGTGGAAGCTACTCATCTGGCCGCTCTGGTGGGAATTTAGGGGGTGGTATTTTACAAATCCTCCTCTCACCTGGAAGCTTCAAGAGCAAACTAATCTTGATTCTGGTCCTCATCTTTTTGAGTGGCGGGGCTGGATTGAGCGGGCTCTTTGACCAGGGCCAAACCACGCAGAACTATAACTCAGGCCAAGTCACTCGCCAAAGCAATACTCAGGTGAGTGATGGAGATAGCAAATTCGTCAGTCAAGTCCTTGGAACGACTGAGGATTTCTGGGGGCAAACCTTCCAAAATGAAGGGCGGACCTATCACAAGCCAACCTTGGTTTTCTATACAGGTCAAACTCGAACTGGCTGTGGTGTAGGCCAAGCATCTGCCGGTCCCTTCTACTGTCCGACAGACCAAAAGATCTATTTGGATATCAGCTTTTATAAAGAGCTAACCACCAAATACAAGGCTAGCGGCGATTTTGCTATGGCTTATGTCATCGCTCACGAAGTCGGCCACCACATCCAAAACGAATTGGGGACTCTTCAAAGTTACCAGCGAGCCATCCGAGGGAAAAGTGAGACAGAAAAAAATGCCTTAAATGTCCGTTTGGAACTTCAAGCTGACTATTATGCGGGTATGTGGGCTCGCTACATTGAAGAGCAGGGCCTCATGGAGACGGGAGATATCGAAGAAGCGCTCAATGCTGCCCACGCCGTGGGTGATGACACCCTTCAAGAACAAGCCTATGGCTACTCCGTTCCTGATAGCTTCACCCACGGAACTTCTGAACAACGTATGCGCTGGTTTAAACGTGGTTACCAATACGGAGACTTTGAACACGGAGATACCTTCAGCGTCTCTGATAAAGACTTGTAACAAACCTAAAACCAAAAGCCTTTCAGATTATCTGAAGGCTTTTTTAGCACCCTATCGATAGCTATCTAAGCAAGGAAAATTATTTAAAAAATCCTTTCCATTCAAAATCTTCTCAGAAACTTTCCTTAGGTGAGTACGGACGTCAGCGAACTTCGAAGAAGTTCCATGACTTAGTTTTGAGTCTAGGGTTTCAAAACTCCCGAGTGCTTGAAACAATCGTGTTTCAAGCACTTTTCTCACGGCGGAAAGTTTCGAGATTGAGTTGAATAATTTCATAAAATAGAAATCATCTTTTTTATTGAAGGATCTCCCAGTTATTTTATGTAAATATAGTTCCTATACAATCTAAAAGAGAGTGGGACAGAAATCGGTCATTCGTAAGAATTCGATTTCGTCGTCCCACCTCCGCACAGCTTCAACAGTCTGGGAGACTGTTGAAGGTTGCAGATAAAGGAAACATAGTTTCCGTCAACATAGGGCATCTTTGAAGCTTAAAAAGCGAACAAAGACTTAGGATACTTGCTTCGCAAGTTCTATCCACCACCTCAAAGCAGTGCTTTGAGCACTCCACCACCGCGTCTTGCTCGACAATCCAAAGACAATTGAGAGGCTAGGACTTTTGTCCCAGCCTCTTAACGTCTATTTTTTAGAATCCAAACCAACCTTTGAAGGTATCCCAAGCATTTTGCGCTTTTCCAGGAATATCTGCTTCATCGATTGCTTTTTTGGCATCGTCTACGATCCCTGCAGCGCGTTCTTTGACCGTATCAAAGAAGCCCTTGTCCTCTTCTGGACTCTCCGTTTCTGTTTCTTGACCGACAGGAGCAATTCCATTTTCCTGGTAAGAATTTTCCTCATTATCAAAGCTGGTTCCTTCTGTATAAGGAAGGACGCTATTGGCTACATTTCGGAAGATCACTGATGCAGTCTCTGCACTGGTTCCTGTCAAATAGTGGGTTTCATCCGTCTTAGGGAATCCTAGCCACTGGCTAATGACCACATCTGGCGTGTACCCAATGACCCACTGGTCTCCGGAAAGATCGGGGTTGAAATCCGTTTCAGTCGTTCCTGTTTTACCAGCCATGGTATAGCCATATGGTGCTGCGTTGACACCCGTACCGTTGGTAAAGGTTCCCAACATCATATTGGTCATCTTTCTATTGGCGGAGCTGCTGAGCACGCGTTTCGATTTTTGACTATGACTTTTCACAACCTGACCGCTAGCATTTTCAATCTTCGTAATGAGATGGGCATCATTCATCACTCCATCGTTGGCAAAGGTACCGTAGGCCTGAGCCATCTGAAGCGGATTGGTCGTCACTCCAGATCCGAGGGCTACTCCGAGGGATCTGTCCACCTTGTCCATATTGAGACCAAATTTTGTCCCATAATCAAAGACAGTATTGAGTCCCAACTCATTGGCCGTCGCTACAGCTGGAAGATTGAGAGATTCTGCCAAGGCTTGGTACATGGGAACGGTCGGGCTACCCTGAATGCCGCCGTAGTTATCGACTGTATAACTGCCGTAGACCTTGGTCGTATTGTCCAATTCTTTGTTGGTCGACCAGCCCTTGGCAACAGCTGGACTATAAACGACGAGAGGTTTAATGGTAGAGCCAGGACTTCTCGCAGATTGAGTCGCATAGTTATAGCTTCTGAAACCAGCATTTTGGTCACTAGCCACGCGTCCGACGATTGCCCGCACTCCTCCAGTCTTAGGATCCAGAGCTACGCTACCAGATTCTGCCCGCGTGCCATCTTCAGCAACTGGGAAGAGATCTACATTGTCGTAGATAACCTGCATGCTGGCTTGGTAATTCTGGTCCATCTCTGTGTAGATCCGGTAACCATTCTTGATGATATCTTCTTCTGTTAGACCATATTCGTTGACAGCCTCATTGATAACCGCATCGAAATAGGACGGGTAGCGATAATCTTCTGACTTGCCTTCATAGGCATCCACCAGTTGTCCATGAATGTCGACTGCAGCGGATTGATCTGCTGTGGCTTGGTCAATATAACCAGCTGCAACCATATTTTGTAAGACCGTATTGCGACGATTGGTTGCGTTCTCGACGGAATAAAGGGGATTATAAATTTCTGGCCCCTTGAGCATACCGGCAAGGACAGCTGACTGATCCAGAGTCAACTCACTAGCGGAGACCCCAAAATACTTCTTAGAAGCGTCTTCAATCCCCCAAACCCCATTCCCAAAATAGGCATTATTGAGGTACATGGTCAGGATTTCTTGCTTACTATATTTTTTGTTAATCTCGAGGGCCAGGAAGAACTCCTTGGCCTTCCGCTCAACCGTCTGATCCTGAGAAAGATAGGCATTTTTCGCCAACTGCTGGGTGATCGTCGATCCCCCACCTGAACGACCGGCAGTCAAAATCGCCAGGAAGAAACGACCGTAGTTAATCCCACTATTTTTGTAGAAACTTCGGTCTTCCGTCGCAATAACCGCATTTTGTAAGTTTTCGCTAATCGCATCTAACTCAACATAGGTCCCTTTTTGCCCCGTTAGGCTACCTGCTTGATTCCCATCCTTATCATAGATGATCGTGGTCGCCTTGAGGGCGTTTTGCAGATCCGCTACATTGGTCGTCTTGGCTATGTAAAAAAGATAACCTCCGACGACGAGACTAAAGGTCAGGCCAATCAATAAGAAGATCTTGGTCAAGTGATACTTGCGCCAAAAGCGTCTGATTGGATGTTGGGAGTGAGATTTTCTCCGTGACTTATCCGACCGGCTATAGGTTGGAGCTTGCTCCTCCCCGTCCGTTGATAACTCAACCTCTTCCGCAATCTTCCTAGGTTCTTTCTCTCGTTGGAAATGACGAATCATTCCCTCCATTAATTCTTTTAATTTGTTCATAGTCCCTATTTTATCACCTTCCTAACGTCTAGACAAGAAAGACCTTCGCAGAAACGGATGCTTTTAGTTTTCTTTAAGGTTGCCATCCAGTCCACTCTAGAGCGGGTATCAGCCACTTCTTTCCCCTCTCCTTTTCCTCCTTCTCATCTTTTCTTTCCCTTTGCTTTCTGATACAATAACACTATGCAGTATACTATAACGATACCAAGCGCCTTGCCCGCTATGACAGTCAAAGAGGCCCTGGAAGATTATTTTCTCATCCCACGAAAGATTCGTCATTTTTTGCGAACCAAAAAACATGTCCAAGTCAATGGGGAGACCGTCCACTGGCAATCAATGCTTGAAGCGGGTGACCAACTCACCCTCACCTTTGATCCGGAAGATTATGAAGAAAAGGATCTCTTGACAGGGGATGCTAGCCTGGTCGAAACCCTCTATGAAGATGAGCACCTCATCATCGTAAACAAGCCGGAAGGCATGAAAACACACGCCAATCAACCAGATGAAATCGCCCTTCTTAATCATGTCTCCACTTATGTTGGGAAGACCTGTTATGTCGTTCATCGCTTGGACAAGGAAACCAGTGGAGCTCTTGTCTTTGCCAAGAATCCCTTTGTCTTACCCGTCCTGAATCGGCTGCTAGAAGACAAGAAAATTCAACGAGACTATTGGGCCCTAATCTTAGGCACCTTACCCAAAAAGCAACTGGTTTATAAGGACAAATTAGGCCGTGATCGCCATGATCGACGCAAGCGTATTGTCGATCCTCGAAAGGGCCTCTATGCGGAAACCCATGTGACTAGCTTAAAGACTTTCAAGCGCACCAGCTTAGTCAACTGTCAGCTCCAGACAGGTCGCACCCACCAGATCCGAGTCCACCTCTCTCATCATGGCCATCCGATCGTGGGTGACCCTCTCTATAACCCAGAAAGAGCGCCTCGTCTCATGCTCCATGCCCACCGCTTGCGGCTTACCCATCCCTTTACCTTAGAGAAAATTCAAGTTGAGGCCCCTTCTCCAAGTTTTGAGAAAGGCTTAAAAGAGAGTGGGACAGAAATCGGTCATTCGTTAGAATTCGATTTCGTCGTCCCACCTCCGCACAGTTGAGTAGGGCTGTAAAAGCTGATGAAATCAGCCTAGTAGAGCCCACTCAACCACTGCGTCTTGCTCGACAATCCAAAAACAATTGAGAGGCTAGGACTTTTGTCCCAGCCTCTTTCTGTTATTTCTGCATTGGTCCTATTCCGTCGTTTCTTCACTTACGACTGGACTGGCTTCTGTTTTTTCTGACTCTGGTGATGGGGTCTGAGCAGGATCTGAAGCCTCTTCCTTATTTAGGCTAGGATCGATTGTGGCAGGACTTTGAGGTTCTGGGTCTGCTTTGTCTGCTTCCGCCACTGCTGTCGATGGAGCTGCTAGCAATTCATCTCGAAGAGCTTGGATCGCTTGTAGCAAGGCTTTCTTGTCGCTCTTTGGATCAGCTAGTTGATCAAAGAGAGCTTCTAAGCGTTCAAACTGAGCATCACTGGCCCCCTTTTCAACCAATTGTTGGTGGAGAGCGATCAACTGGTTATAAATCTCTTGATAGAGGGCCACGTCTCCAAGTTTTGGTTCTTCTGTTTTCTTTTGCTTTTGTTGTTCAATCGTTTCACCAACTTCACGCAAAAGAGTTTTTCCAGCAGTCAAGGCCTTGTCAGCATCGGGCTCTTGGCGTACCTGTTCTAAACGTTCTTCAAAAGCAGGACGCTTGCTTTCTTCTACTTGTGGCAAAAGAGAGTTGATTTGTTCCAAAAGGGTTGTCAAGATACTAGAGCGTTGACGGGACTCTGTCTTTTCATCCAAGTCACCATAGACCCCTTTGAGGAAGTCGTAAACAGCTAGGTTATAGGATGGAGCATCGGCTCCCTTTTGATCCAGAACTGTTTTGTCAATTGGATAGGTTGGAGCATTTTCTTGGGACAGTAGCTGGTCAATCGCTTGCTTAGCTTGGTAGAGTTCCATGAAATGGGCTTTTGAGTCCCAAGCTTCTTCAAAGGCCTGAGCCCGGTAAAGCTTCAAAGCAAGGTCTGCTGCTGTCGCACGCAATTCCGGTGTCAAACGCACATCGCTTAAACTTTGGTAGAAATACTTGAGGTAGTCCACCGAAGTCACACCAGTCCGATCTTGCATCTCCTGAATAGCTTGCAACAATTTTCCTTGCTGATCCAAGCCTTGGCTATCTTTAGCTGTATAGGCTTCCTGCAATTGAGAAACAAGGCTTTCTTTCTTGAGTTGGAAGGCTTCGGTATCAAGCAAGCGAACCTGTTCCAACAATTCCTGATAGCGACGATCCAAGGCTGTTTCTTCTTTTGGCTTGACTTCTTGGGTCGCATGGATATATTCTTTATCAACTTGGTCAAGACTCGCCAAGTAGCCTGCTGTCGAATTGCTTGGGAAGTTTCTAACTGTTTCTAAGAATTGACCCAAGTTCAACTCAATCCGTCGTTGTTGCAGAGGGTCTGATGCGTACAAAGTCCGACTTTCTGCTAGGAGTTGGTTGACCTTGTCCTCTACAGCTTTCTGGTCCAAGTCACCTTTCTGGTAAGTTGCTTGGATGGTCGGTAGACGGTGAGCCAAGTAGTCCGCCAATCCTGCTGAGCGTACCTTGATGTAGTGGTTATGGTCTCCATGCGGAATGACAAACTGGCCGTTCTCGATTTGCATCGTATATGGTGAAATACCGGAGCGAAGTGCTGTTGCATAAAGCTCGTTGATAAAGTCTAGCTCAGGATTCCCTGTTTCAAGCGGAATCCGAACATGTTCCTTCCGTACTGCATAAGGGTGGATATGGGTTGGATCGTATTCTTGGTCTGGATTGTTAAAGACAAAGAAACCATTGGAAATCTTGATAGCTTCCCGAGGGACGCCGTAAGTCTGGCTAATGTACTGAATTTTTTCTTCATCCGAAGCATCGCGCGAATAGCTGGCAACATCATCTGTCAGTGGTTGACCCTTGTCCTCTTCCTTCTTACCAGCTAACACTGCCTCTGCCGCTGCGATCTCTTGAGGAGAGAGATCCTTCTTGTAGAAGTAATGAGCATGGTCTCCGTGAGCGACCATATAGCCCTCGTCATCCTTGCTGATGACATGATCTGCATGGAAACCATGATCATGCTCATGGGCCTGTTCATTTTCATGATGATGATCATGATCGGCTTCATGGTCTTCATGATCATGCTTGTGATGAGGATCCTCCTTCTCATGGTCGTGATCCTGATCGACTGGTTTTGTCTCTGGACTTGAAGGTTGAGTTGGCTTTTCTTCTTTTGCAATACTTCCACCTTGTGTACGGGATAGTTGGAACTGTCGTGCCAACTCCCGCTCTAGAGGCGAAAGGCGACTATAAGGAATGAAATGGAAATGATCCCCGTGAGGATACACTACCCCTTGATCTGTCCATTTAGTAATCTTACTTGGATCAAAGACAGAACCATCCGACTCAACATGGCGCGCTGAAAGCGGAGTGTTTTGCAACTCTTCCAAAAGGCTCGGCAAGGTCCTCCCTTTATTCGTCACTGTTGGATGAGGCACAGAAGCTGTAATCGTTGGAGTGACCGGGTCTGCGATTGGCTGATTCGGATTAACCGATGAAGCTAGCTGGCTAGAAGCTGGAGCAATGGGATTTACTTCATTTTTTCCTCCTCCATTTAGAACCGCTAAGGCAGCATATAATTCTCCAGCTGATAAGGCACTTTTCGGAATATAGTGGTAGTGCCCACCATGCGGCACGATAAAGCCATCCCCTGTATCAGAAATCACATCCCCAGGATGGAAGACATAGCCGTCATCTGTCCGGTAGCCACCTTGACTAGGCTTAACTCCAGCTGTTAGACTAGAGACTGTTTTCCCTTCTCGTAGAGCCTGACTCGGCTGGCTGAAGTCACGAGTTTGTCCAGCTTTTTGGACACTATCTTTCGAACCTGAGACTAGCTCTCCTTTTTTCTGTTGGGCTATTTCCTCCACCGAACGGACATTTAGCGTATGTTGCGGATTGGTTAGGTAGAGGTAGTAGGTCCCATCCTTCTTGATAATATAGCCATCTCGCACCTGTGTGACAATATCCGATTGTTGCAGTTGGTAAGTAGGATCACGTAAAATCAGCTCCTCACTAAAAATCGCATCGTAAGGGACTTTGCCATTGTAGTAATGGAAATGATCTCCATGGGAAGTCACAAAGCCCTCATCCGTAATTTTGACCACAATCTGCTCTGCCTGGATCTTTTCCTTCGAGTTGACGGTTTCAATGCTTTCTTCCTGCTTGTTTGAGCTACTAGCTGACTTTTTCTTGTCTCCTTGTAAATACTGCACCTGATTCTGATTCTTTTTGTCTTCCTTGACTGGTGCTTGCTGACTTAAGGCATAGGCGCATAAACCCAAACCTAAGGTTGCTACTAATCCAATTGTTCCTTTTTTCTTCATTCTTTCTACTTACTCCTGTAATTCTTTCGCTAGACTCGCCATATTTTCTTCTAGGTTATCCAAGAAATCTTTGTTATTTTCCGGATCTGCTTCGAGAGGATCCAAGACCTTCACTTTTGCCCCTGTCGCCTTGGCAATGCTATCAGCCACCTTGGAAGAGGTATGCTTCTCAACAAATATGGTATGAACTTGGTAGTCCTTGACAAACTGCTGAATCTCCGCTAATTGACGGGCCGTTGGTTCCTGTTCAGGTGAAATCCCTGCGATTCCTAATTGTTTCAAGCCAAAGCGCTTGGCTAGATAAGAAAAGGCTGTATGCTGAGTCACGAAGGTTTTTTGTGTCACTTTTTCAAAGAGAGGCTGGTATTTTGCCACCAAATCCTCACAGCGTTTTTCAAGTTTTTGGGCATTGGCCTCATAATAACTTCTATTTTCTGGGTCAATGTTTCCCAACTCTTGGGCGATGATCTTCCCTTCTTCGGCAATTTTCAGTGGGTCCATCCAAGTATGAGGGTCATACAAGTGTTTTGTATCCTTCCCTTCCGTATCCTCAATATCCTCTAATCCAGCAACCTTATCCAATTCCATTCCTTTGCTGGCTTCGATGACCCGCAGTTTCGAGTCTTGCAAGCTAGGATCTAGACGTCCGGCCCAAGATTCGAGTGTTTGAGAATGGTAGACGAAGACATCCGCATCATAGATCTGGGCTGTCTCCTTGGCCGAAGGTTCGTAATCATGAATCCCCGCACCTGACTGAACCATCCAGATCTCGTTTCGATCACCTGAGATTTCCTTCACCAAGGAATAGACAGGGTAAAAACTCGTCACAATTTTAAGCCCCTTTTTAGTAGAGCCAGCTCCCGAACTCCTCTGGCTCCCACAAGCCACTAGCAACAAAAGGCAGATGAATCCTATTCCTAAGGCCCTTAGTTTCCTCCCAAACATGTATAAATCCTTTCTTTTTCTTAATCGGTTTATTAAACAGTTAATTAACTAGTTAATGATAACGCTAATTTTTTAGTTTGTCAAGAATTTTTTTGTATTTTTTTCACACAGAAAAAAGAGGCCCCTAGGGGCCTCTTCTATTCTCTTGATTAGTTAGACAAGATTAATCAAACCATGCGCTTATTTTTTCTTCTTTTTAAGGAGATAAGCTGCACCGCTTGCGACTACAAAGGCTAATACCAAGCTAATCAAGGAGATAGTGGTACCAGTGCTTGGCAAGATACCAACCTTCTTACCTGGTTTCTTAGGTTCTGGTGTCACTGGCTCTGTTGGTTCATGTTTATTGGTCAGAACAACATTACCTTGACCGTCATCTGTTTTCGTCACTTGGTAACCTGTTGGAACATCGACTTCTTCCACCGTATAGGTGACAGCTTTGCCCTTGACATGTTTGTCTAAGTTCGCAAAGGTATGAGTCCACTTGTTCTCAGCCGACAACTCAATGACTTCACCAGACTTCTTACCATCCGCATACAGTTGCACTTTCACACTCTTCGGACGAAGGCCGTCTTTATTCTCTTGGTCATCCCACTGTTTAGTTACCGAGAGGGTCGTCTTACCTGGAGTGTGCGTATTGGTAATGGTATAGCTTTCTTGGTCAATACTTGGTGAATAATTCTCAACTCGTTCTTCTTGAAGAGTGTAGACAATTTTCTTACCATCCTTAAATTCAGGAAGTCCAGTAAAGGTTTCTTTCCAATCTGTCTCGCTTGTGATATCTTTGTGGGCCACCTTTTCACCGTTGGCATAAAGATTCACAGTAATCTTAGCCGGACGAAGGCCATCTTGGTTGTCATTGTCAGCCCAGATCTTCATGACTGGAATATCCACCGTACTTGGGGTATGTGTATTGGTCAAGACAAGATCACCCTTCTCCTGGCTCTCTTCTGTTACGGTGTAGCCTTTAGGAACTACTACTTCCTTAACAGAATAGTGAATGATCTCTCCATTTGCTTTTTCTGGAAGTTTAGTAAAGGTATGAGTCCACTTATTGTCAGAAGACAAGACAACTTTCTCGCCTACCTCTTGATCACCTGCATACAATTGAACTTGAATTTCTTTTGGACGAAGGCCATCTTGGTTATTCGCATCTTCCCATTTCTTGGTTACCTTAACCTGAGTGACAGTCGGCTCATGCTTATTGGTCAAGATAGGATGTGCTGGATCCTTGTCATCAATTGAAAGGGTATAGCCTTCTGGAACATTCTCTTCTTTCACAGTGTAGTGAATGGCCTTACCGGCTGCTTTTTCATCAAGATTTTCAAAAGATCCTTGCCACTGGTTAGCTTCTGATAATTCCAGGGTCTGGTCTGTAGCAACTCCATCTTTATAAAGTTTGACCGTAATCGTTGCTGGGCGAAGGCCATCTTGGTTATTGGCATCTTCCCATTTCTTGGTTACTTGAACTTTCGTCTTAGAAGGAGTGTGCGTATTGCTAATCACTACCTGACCTGGATTGGTCGCTTCTACTGTTTGAGTATACCCTTTCGGTACTTCAATCTCTTTCACTGTATACTGAACAGCTTGACCAGCTTTTTTCTCATCCAAGTCAGAGAAGGTATAGGTCCAGTCGTTATCTGCAGAAAGTTCTACCTCTTTACCTGATTTTTGGTCATTAGCATAGAGTTGAACCTTGATGCTCTTCGGACGAAGGCCATCTTGGTTTTCTGCATCAACCCACTTCTTGGTTACTGTTACACTTGTTTTACCTGGTTTGTAGCTGTTGGTAATCGTCGAACCTTCGATAGCTGTTGAGTAGTTAGCAACTGTATCTTCTGTTACCGTATAGACTAGTTTTTGACCATTCTTGTAGACTGGTAAATCTGTGAAGCTGTGGCTCCATGTATCTCCCTCACCAGATAGAGTAGCAGTCTGTACTTCCTCTCCATTCGCTAAGAGATGCACCGTGATGGTTGACGGACGGAGACCGTCTTGATTTTGAGCATCGTCCCAAACTTTTTTCACCGTTACTTCTGTCGTTTCAGGAGTACGCTTATTGGTAATCGTTGCTTTTCCATCGACAAACTGTGCTTCTTGACTATCAGTTGTATAATGAGTTGGAACTTTTACTTCTTTAACGGTATAGGTAATCACCTTGCCGTCTTTATCTTTATCTGGAAGATTGTTAAAGGTTACTTTCCAGTCATTTCCTGCTGAAAGGGCTACTGGTTTCCCTTCTGCTTTTCCATTCTTGTACAATTGGAACTCAATGGATTCTGGGCGAAGACCTTCTACATTGTCTTGGTCATCCCAATCTTTAGAAGCTTCCAGATTGATATAATGGATATCTTTCTCATTTTCGATCACTTTTGGTGAAGCTTTTGAGCCCGTCGCTTCGCCATCGATCGTCACATGGTAGAGCTGTTGATCCGCATCGTAGGTCACAAGGACTGTATGTTCTGTCTCATCCAACTTGTAGTTGTCTGGAGCTTTAGTCTCTTTAAGTGTGTAAGTTCCTTCTGTTAGGGTGGTGAAGGCAAGGTCGCCATCCTTATCAGAAACTTGGGTCGCAAGGACAGCACCAGTAGCATCTGACAAGGTGAACTCTGCACCGGCCAAGCCTTTGCTCGTATCGTCTTTATCAACTTTCTTCACATGGAAGCTAGCCGCAAAGATTTGAGCCGTTACGGTGTTGGATTCACGGTTTCCTTCATGGCCTTTCGCCTTGTAACCAAATTGGTTATGGGCTTGAACGACACCTGAACGGCCACCATTGTCCTTGTTGTCTTCTGTACGATCTAGCATCAATTGCTTAACTTGATCTGTCAATTCACTTGGATTAACAACAGGTACAGCAATATCTACTTGGCTACGTGCACCGATAGTGGTTCCTTCGTTGGCAACAACCTTGATTCCTGTTACTTTACTATAGTCTGTGACAACTGCTGACCAAATATCTTTATCTGCAGCTTGTGCCATGGTGCTAGCTGTAACTGTGGTATCTGTTGTGTAGTATACTGTCCATCCTTCCGGAGCAGTGACTGGTCCGCGAAGACTAACGGTGTATTCTGTCTTACGGGCTGAAGCATCCAGTGTATTGACATCTCCAACTTTAGGGAGAACGTCATAGATAACCGTGTTTTCAACTGGACTATCTGTGTTGTTTTTAATCGTTAACTTGTAATTAAAGGTTTCCCCTGGTTTAAAGGTTCGAGTTACTGTTGAAGCATCAGACAAGTCATCGTTCTTGGCGATGAACTTACGAGAATAAACCCCTTCAGCTGCGACAATAGTATAGTTGGATTCCGCATGAGGAATCTTATCCGTTGTCGAACCATTGTTGTTTAAATCATAGCTATCTACTGCAACTGTATTCGGGTTAGCAGTTTCTAGATCCCAGAGGCCTTCTCCTGCCAGATAGATATGGTTGGTAAAGGTTCCGCCATCAGCCTTCCCTTTTAATTTAGTATAGATGAATGGTAAATTAGCCTTGCCACCAGTCTCTAGGGAGCGTTTGATAAATTCCTTTTGATCCAAATGGATAATCAAGGCAGAACGTCCAGAATTGTGGTAGTTTTCAATGACCTCATAGGATTTGTACCAAGGGGCATAAAAACGAGTGTTATTCTTATCAAAGTATTGATCTAGGTATTTGAAGTCAATATCCAAGGTATTTGGATCAAAGAGATCAATAACACGCAAGTCCTTGTAATCCTTACCTGGATCTAAGCGAACATTATTAGCAGATAGGGCAAAACGAATGGTTTTTCCATCTGTGAATTGGACATTGTTATAATCTGTATTCTTAGTCAGTTCAACATTTTCTGTCAATGGAAGAAGTTTGAACTGCCATTTAGCAGATTGGTCTCTGTCTGCCCCTGACTGGGTTTTATAGGTGATCCGTCCAGTATTTTCATAGGCATTCTTGGACTCATCATTTTGATCGATATGGGTCTTTTCTGGATCCTTGAAGGCTGTATAGGTAGAAATATAAATCCCTTGACCAGATGGAAGCGCGAAGTCATCTTTCATCTCCAGTCTCCAGCCGACAACCGTTCCATATTTGGTCAAATCAATGTTTCCAAATCCATCCTTGTCTGCCTCTGGTTGGATTTCTTTAGTTGAGCCATCTTCCATGGTTAGGATGATGCGTTTCACGTATTGATTGATCAGAGGTCCATTTCCATAGATTCCAATCATCATGCGAGCATATTCAATCTTAGTAAACTTCAAGCGCGAGTCTACTTGCTCATCATAAAAGACAACATTCTTTTGAGCAAATGGTGTGGTGTTATTGTATTTCAAGAGCCACTTGTAGTTAGCTGCCTTGTAGTCTGTCGAATCGTAGACATTGCCTTCAGCTTGTTTGGCAAAAGACCCTTTTCCTTCCAAGTCACGAGAAGTAAGTCGGAAGATGAGAGAATCTTCAGCCCTTACATCCGGTTCTCCCTCACCGCGTTCCGCAGGAATCCCAACGACAGTTGCAGTATTGGTCAAATCTTTCACTAAGACATCTTCTAAGGTTTGGTCTTTTTCCATGACCAAATCAGGGAATTTCAAGTATAAGAAACTCTTATCTTGGATTTTTTGCATCAAATCTGAGTGGTAACTTTGAACATTTTTATTTTCATCAGCTACAAAAGTTTTTGATACAGTTCCGTCTCCATTATCGACCCAGCCTTCTGATTTTTCTGTATCTAGAACCGCTGTACGTGTTTTTCCATCTTTGTCCGTATAGGTTGGGAGCTTATCTGTAATTGTTGCAGATTCCAACTGACGATAGCTACCATTGTACTGTCCACGCATCCCATCTAACAAGAAAGCAAACGGAACTGAAGTAGCTTTTTCGATGTACTTTTTGCCATCTGCTCCAGTTACAATCCCTGGAGATGCTTCCGCATAGTCTCTGGACATCGTCGCATCATAGTTCTGATTGACAAACTTGGTCAAGGTATAATCCTTGTATTGAGGTTTCCAAGTGATACTATTTATAGCAGTCTCAGCACCATTGATATTGAGTGTCCCTGTGATATCCATCGAGTAGTTGGTAGGAGGGAATCCTAACTTAAACTTGGCGATAAATGGCAGGGTCAAGACCTCAGATTTTTGGTAGTTGGTAAAATGTAGACTAACATGGTAATCATCTCCTACCTTGGTCACTGTTGGTTCGTCATGTTGTGAACTACTAGTGAAACCTGGAACACTGACTTCCGACAAGTATTTCCCTGGGAGCACTAGGTTCACAACCACATCATCGAGATCTGTTGTCAGATTTTTAGGGGTAATCTGAATATAGCCAGACATGGTGTCAGACGTGGTATAGGCCATGCCGCCTGGATGCTCTTGCTTATCTCCATACAAGAGGCTAACATCTAAGGCACCATTATCTCCGACCGCTAGCTCTTGCGCCAAGGCTGTTATAGCCCCTTGACCCAATTGACCCAGCATCATTAAAATGGTGAAGAGGGCAAACCCTTTTTTCAAAAAGGTTGTCCATAAGGACGGTCTCTTTTTCATTCTTTCATCTCCTTTTATCATTTTGAACCCAAAAAGTTCCTCATTACACTTTTATCATATATGAGTCAATTAAGCCAACGATTTTATAAAAAATGTCTCTAAATGAACAAATGAATGACCTAGTGTTCCTTTTTAAATAAGTTTTATTGATTTCTGCATCAATCAGCCAATTTAGGTTAAGCTCTCCAAAAATATGATTGCAAGCTGTTTTTTTGGATCTGTTTCAACCCTTCATTCCTTGATTTCATAACTTTTTTATACCTTTCCAAAATACCTCTAAAGATCTTGCATGGATATCCTTAGGATAGCTCTGAAATTTTTGACACAAGCTCCTTGTCTAATGACTTCTCCTGTCATCAAAGGGATGCAAAAAACCAGCCCCTTCATAGAGCTGGTTACCTTTCTATTATAAAAAAGTCCTTAGGCAAAAATGCTGAAAAGCTTGTATCTTATTTATAACGTGGTGTCGCAAATCCGCGGATATTGCCGTGTCCGATACGGTATACATTGCGTTTGACAGTACCAACAACACCGGAATTTCCTTCGATTGTATGAATCAGTCCATTTTCGACGCGTTCTACAATCCCAATATGATCCGCAAATCCATTATTCTGTTGAGAGTCTTGGTCCCAGTTAAAGGTAATAATATCACCCGCTTTTGGTGTAGAAGCTCCATCCTCATTCCAAATACCGAGACGCTTAAAGATTTGGATATGGCGCTCTACGCCACACTCCCGACCAATCAAATGACTAAGGCCTTCGCGTTGGAAAACTGTTGTTACAAACACATCACACCAATCATCAGAATTTTTCACAGCGTATCCAACTGGTAGGGGATTTATGCTATTGTAATCGTTGACCAATTGATGATGGGCTGCACTTCCGCTACGAACACCGACAAGACTTGCTGCAGCTCGTAAAACACGATCTCGTTGACCATTAGAAACATGAGGATTGTATGCTGCTTGATCAACTATCTCACGAGGTGAAAGAGCTGTTTGCCCCAGGTTAAAGCCTTCAACGCCACCGTCCACATAGTCCACATAGACGTGCGTTGTATAGTTCCCTTTCTGGTACTGGTGATTTGCTGCAGAGACTTGCACTTCTGTATGCGTACCAGAAGGTGCTGTAGAATACCAGTAGAGGTTTTCTTGATGAGCTTGAGACCAGGCAGCAACACGGATATTCTTGATCTGACGTCCCTGAGGTGCTTGGTCCACTGTTACCGTATAGGTTCCCGCACCAGAATTAACATTCTTGATCCCTGTTTGGGTCCTGGTCGTCAGATTTCTAAATTCCACTTCTGTGGTTGTTGTTCCAGCCCCTACACGCGAACCATCATTTTGGATGTAATAAAGATGAACATGGTATTTGCCAGTAGAGTTCTTGTGATCGCTAGCCTTGACAGAAACCTTGTAGTCTCCGTTCGCTTGACGAGTCGCTTCATACCAACGGATATCATCTTGACCATCCTTATCAGACCAAGTTGGAACTTGAACAGTCCGTACGCCTTTAGGGCTGTAGACATCCTTAATGATGACGTCAAAAGTTCCCGTATCCTTGTTATTGTTTTGGATTACAATCGTACCAGAACGACGGGCTTGACGTACTTCTGCTGTAGTTTCTGTAATATAGTTTCGTTGGTTGTCATTGTCCACATAGTAGACATGGACATTGTATTTGCCGTCCTCATTTTTATGATCTGAGGCTTTGATAGTAGCTCGGTAACTGCCGTCACTTTGACGAATCGCTTTGTGCCAAACAAGATCATCTTGCCAGTTCTTATCTGACCAGGTCGGAATCAAAACTTCTTTCAGTCCATTTGGTGCAACAACATTACGAATTACTGCATCAAAGGTGCCTGTCTCAGAATTATTGTTCTCTATCGTTACAGTTCCATTTGGTTTTACGTGACGCACTTCTGTAGTGGTTTCTGTGATATAGCTTCGTTGGTTATTTTGATCTACATAGTAGACATGAACATTGTATTTGCCATCATCATTTTTATGATCTGAAGCTTTGATGGTAGCTCGGTAACTGCCGTCACTTTGACGAATCGCTTTGTGCCAAACAAGATCATCTTGCCAGTTCTTATCTGACCAGGTCGGAATCAAAACTTCTTTCAGTCCATTTGGTGCAACAACATTACGAATTACTGCATTAAAGGTGCCTGTCTCAGAATTATTGTTCTCTATCGTTACAGTTCCACTTGGTTTTACATGACGCACTTCTGTAGTAGTTTCTGTGATATAGCTCCGTTGATTATTTTGATCTACATAGTAGACATGAACATTGTATTTGCCATCATCATTTTTATGATCTGAAGCTTTGATGGTAGCTCGGTAACTGCCGTCACTTTGACGAATCGCTTTGTGCCAAACAAGATCATCTTGCCAGTTCTTATCTGACCAGGTCGGAATCAAGACTTCCTTCAAGCTATTTGGCGCGAAAACATTTCGCACTACTGCATCAAATGTACCAGTCGAAACATTATTATTTTCAATCGTTACCGTACCACTTGGATAGGATTGACGCACTTCCGTCGTGGTTTCTGTGATATAGTTTCGTTGGTTGTCATTATCCACATAGTAGACATGGACATTATACTTACCGGTGTCATTCTTATGTTCAGATGCCTTAATGGTTGCACGATAGCTGCCGTCAGCTTGCTTAGTTGCCTTATGCCAAATAAGGTCATCTTGCCAGTTCTTATCTGACCAGGTCGGAATCAAGACTTCCTTTAAGCCAGTTGGGGACACTACATTGCGAACAACTGCATCAAAGGTACCTGTGACTTCGTTGTTATTTTCTATACTTAAATTCCCTTGAGGACGACTTAAAGTACTAACTATACGGCCAGACGGAGCCTTGGAACTAGCGCTATAGAAAGTAGTGGTCCCCGTTACAGGTTTCGCAATTGACTCAGAAGATGGGACAGATTGCCCCGCTGAAATAGACTTAGTTTCTACCTTTGGCTCGTCTGCCTTCGTAACATCTGAGCTAGTGACTGGAAGCTCTGTTACTGGAGCTGGCGCCACATATTGATGAGTCCCTACTTCTTGCTTTTCCTCGACAACTGGTACTGAGCTAGCTTGTGTCGTTACTGCTTCACTTTCAGTGACTGCCGATTCTTTCACTCCCACTTCTTCTTTCACTCCCACTTCATCGGCATGGGCAACTTGAACTGAGGCAGCTAGCAATACAGCTGCACTGGCAAAATAAATGAAATCCTTTTTTCTCATTTCTATTCCCTTAATCATATTTTATACTGTTCCTATTTTAGCATACCGAGAGGGATTCGAAAAGGTTTCTAGGCGTTTTTTCTACGGAATATAAAAAGGAAGCCTTTCTAGGCTTCTATTTTACAATTTTATTCAAGGCGTTTGTTAAATAACTTCCATTACGAATCTTTTGGCCAATCCTTTTTGCATTGACAAGCAAGTCTTGGTAGTCCTTATCGTCTAACTGTTCAAGCGCTTGAGAGAGATCATACAACGATTCCACTGCAATCCCACAACCATTCTCTAAGACAAAATGCGAGAGAGCAGACTGTTTCCAAACCACAAGTGGGAAGCCCGATGCCAAGTAAAGAGAGGCCTTGTGAGAGTTGTTGTAGCGAAGGTATTCACCAAATACGCCACTACAGGTCTCAGCGCTATCCCCGTCCCAGACAAGACCAAAGCCACCTTCAAGTGCTACAGGAAGCTCATCCGGCAGGAAGGAGCCAAAATAGGTCTCGTTGGCGAGAGCTCTGTTCTCATCAAAACCAACACCATAAAGATTGTAGGCCGGCCTAGCAGGCAATTGATAAAGGTAACCTGCTTTTTCTTGGGCTAAATTCCCTGCTACAATGATTGGCAGATTCTTCGTTAGCCCTGTCTTCTCTTGGAAGTTTGGAATCAAATAGTCGAAAATGCCAAGGCTAACAATCTTATCTTCCTCAACCCCTTTATCCACCAAAACAGATTTCATGATTGGATTATGGGCAATAATACCATCAGCTGCATCAAGAAGACCTGATTCTTGAATTTGAACTCGAATCTTATGCTTCAAAGGGATATTATCAACTTTAACATAACGAAGAGCTTCTAAATCATGGATAATAAAATGAACTTTTACACCCTTTTTCTGAACTTTCTTTACATGATGCGTTGAGAAAAAGCTATGGTGAAGCATGGGAAACTGGATCAATAACTCATCACCTTGTTTTAATTGATCCAAAGCCTGACCAAAAGCCTTAGATTTATGAAGCTGTGCTTTAAGTGTACTCATCTCGTACCAATTATCAACTGAAAGAACCAAGGCTTTATAACCTTCTCTCGTTACAATTTCTTCAACATCATTACGTGCCTTATTACCGGCATTTTTTACATTGTTATCGTGTAAAAACTCTTCTTTTAAATAGTATTTCATCTCTTATTTCTCATTTTTCAAAAGCTGATTTTTCAGGATAGCGTTCTTTCAAGATTTCCTTAAAACGAATGATATTCTCCTCTTTAAAGTCAACTTCATCATTCACACAAAGCAATTTTTTATGTTTATCTTTAAAGATACTCTCTAACCTATCTATTTGATGTAAATTAATCGTTTCACCAAAATTCTTTGATATAGGATAAAACTGATTACTTTCAATCTGCCAATACTGACAGATATATTGATTAACGTCTACTTCATAGTCTCTAATTTTATTTCGTGACGTTCTATCTAAGGTTGCACCCTCAATTTTCCACAAATACGCCAAGGTGCTTTTTTTCATAGGTGTAGCTAAATGGTTGTTCACATAGCCTGTTGGCCCCCATGGCAAGAGTAACAAGTTTTTCAAAACCAAATACCCATAGCGGTAATTAAAAAATTTCCAAGGCGAAGACTTTAGGGCCTTCTTATTAGGAAAATGACGATAAATTAACTCAACATTTTTGTAATAAGTATTTGTATATGATGACCAAGGAACCAAAGCATCATATACAGCAAATAGCTTAGGTTGACCATTTTTATAAAAATCCGAAGGTTGACTATCTCTAATCAAGTACACATCATCATTGAAATAGAGATAATTTTCCGACAAACCTTCAATCCGATGGAGGTTAAGCTCAATGGCCGCAGAATTATAGGTAGGTAGATACTCTTCAGGCATAAATTCCTTATGAGTAATCCATCTGAGTTTTGGATGATCTAAATTCAACCATTCAGGCTTTTGACCGTTGGTGACTAAGTAAACATTATTAACCCAAGGGGCATGCTTTTCAATCATTCGAAACCAGTAATTAAAAATTCCAAAATCACGGTATCTTAAATCTCCATCAACTAATTCGTTAGAAACTGAGATTCGGCCTGTTACTTCTTGTTTCTCACGGATAAACTCTGGATCACTACCATCAACCCAGAGAACCACGATATCAATCTTTTCTTGTGTCATTTAGTAAATTCTTTCTCGACGACTTCCAAGGCACGCTCAATGACCACGTGCATGTCGTAGTATTTATAGTCTGCTAGACGTCCACAGAAAATGACCTTGTCATTTTTAGCTGCTTCTTCTTGGTACTTAGCAAACATAGCATTGTTTTTTTCATCATTGATTGGGTAATAGGGTTCGTCTCCTCGTTTCCAGTCAGCTGGGTATTCACGGGTGATGACTGTCTTCGGTTGGGTACCATATTCGAAATGCTTGTGCTCAATGATCCGAGTATAAGGAATTTCACGCTCGGTGTAGTTAACCACGGCATTTCCTTGATAGTTTTCCTCATCCAAGGTCTCATGCTCGAACCGAAGGCTGCGGTATTCCAACTCCCCATGTTTGTAATCGAAGTACTGGTCAATCATCCCTGTAAAGACTACTTTTTCCGCTGACGCTTCCAGCTCTTCACGATTGGCGAAGAAATCAACCCCAAGTTCTACTTCTACATCACCCAGCATATTTTCGATAATAACATTGTAGCCTCCGATTGGAATCCCTTGGTAACGGTCGTTAAAGTAGTTATTATCAAAGGTCAAACGAACCGGAAGACGTTTAATGATAAATGGAGGCAGGTCTGTTGCAGAACGTCCCCATTGCTTCTCTGTATATCCCTTGATCAATTTTTCATAGATATCTGGACCAATCAACTTGATGGCTTGTTCTTCCAAATTCTTTGGTTCAACATCCTTCATATCAGCCGTTTGCTCTGCAATCTTGTCCTTGACTTCTTGCGGAGTCTTGGTTCCCCACATAGCGTAGAAGGTATTCATGTTGAAGGGAAGATTGTAAAGGCTCCCCTTGTAGTTAGCCACCGGTGAGTTGATATAGTTGTTAAACTCAGCGAACTGGTTAACATAGTCCCAAACTTTTTTGTTGGACGTATGGAAAATGTGGGCACCATACTTGTGAACATTGATGCCCTCAACATTTTCACAGTAGATATTTCCACCAATGTGATTACGCTTGTCAATCACTTTTACTTTTTTGCCACGCTTGGTTGCCTCATGAGCAAAAATTGCCCCCGATAAACCAGCACCAACAATCAGATAATCGTACATAGTTGTCTCCTATTTATAATTTAACGATTCGATTGAAATAAGGGATTTTCATTAATATTCCAACCACAATAAAACTTACACTCAATGTGAAGATGAGAAAAAGCAAATATGCTCCTGCAAAACTAAATCCAACTGATTTCTCCCACACTTTCATAACATATGTATGTATAATGAAAACACCCATAGTTTGATTAGAAAGATAGATTATCCATCTGTTTTTATCTGCATTTAAATCAAACGTCAGCACCGTCAAAAAAGTCCCTAGACTTATAACTTTCACAAAAATACTATCATAAAAATATTCAGCAAAAAGATTATGGTGAGTATTTTTCGCTAACATAAATAAAAATAATGGTGAAGCAAATAGCAAAACTACGGTGATTACTTTCATCCAACTTCTATAACACTTTTTAAGAGTATCCAAGTTAAATTGTGCTAGAAATCCACCTAAAATATAATAGAAAAACCAGGTCCATAATCGAAATGTCTGTATAACATAAACTTGCACTGGCATTTGAAGTAAAATATTTGTCAGCTCAAAAATCAAACCGATAATTACCAGTACAGAAAGAATCAACAAATACCGATTTTTTGATTTTAGAAATTTTTTCAAAATTGGTAGACACAAGTAAATAAGGATTAAAGCACCAAAAAACCAAAACTGGAAAAAATAACCTCTTTGTAACAAAGAACCCAAAACTTTTTTTATTGGGTTTTCTGGAAAATCCCTCTTATAAATCCAAATGATTAAAGTCCATGTCGATACGGTTACAAGAATCCATTTTATTTTTTGCAGGATGTATGAATAGCTTATTTCATTTTTTCCCAATAATAAATAGCCATTTACCATAAAAAATAGCGGAATTGAATAGGTACCTAAGTAATATAAATATGTTAAGTAATTCCAAGATCCAGTTTCTTTAAATCCTGGCATTGTGGTATGGAGTAGGACAACTCCTACACAAGCCATAATTTTAAGCAAATCTAGGTTCGTATTCCGTATTTTCTTCATTTCGATTGTTTTCCTATTATTTGTTTTAACTCTTTCACATCTACCACTTTCAGAACTAGAATAGCAAGCAGGTAAATGAGGCCACCAAGCACTGCATACACAAGAACATTTAAAGTAGGTGAAAAATGCAAGAATGGTTTTGCACTTAGCAACAAGCCATACATTATAGCAGATGCACATACAATTTTTGCCATAGCCCCAATAATCGGAACTTCCTTGAGGTAATGACGGGTATAGTACAATTGAATTCCCCAGACCAAGGATTCTGTTAAAACCGAAACAATGGCTGCACCGATAAAACCAAAGTGAGGCAAGAAGAGCAAATTCAACCCGACACTGACAATGGCAGGAACAGTGGTCGAAATCATAAATTCTTTGTTTTTATCATGCGGGATGAGGATTTGAATCCCCATGATATTGGTCCAGCCGATAAAGAACATTCTGAAAATCATGATGGCAATGGCATAACGCGCATCCTGGAAATCCTTTCCTAGGAAGAACTGAACAAAGTCATCATTGACAATCAGCATGCCGGCAATGATCGGGAAAATGACCAAATTATAAATCAAAAAGGACATTTGGTGCATCTTGTTGACAGCCTTGTGGTCCCCTGAGGATAAGAGGCTCGATACCCGAGGCAACATGACACTTCCCAGTGAGGTCACTAGGGTCAGCAAAATATTGACCAATTTCAAGGCCTGATCATAGATCCCCACATCCTTTGTAGAGGCGAGAGCCCCCAGCATGGTCCGGTCAAGGGTGACATAGAGGGAAATAGCAATCTGCGGTAAAAAAAGCAGAATGACCGGTTTTAAATGCACCCGTGCATAAGCCATATCAAAATGGGCTTTCCCAATAAATTCACGGGCGGGCAACCACATACTGAGCTGACCTAATAATTCAAAGATCGTTAGTAAGAATACATAGAGATAAAGATCATTAGCAGACTTAACAAACAAGAAGATGGAGATGACTCCAACCAGTTTGACCGTGATATTCCGAATCGTAATCTTGCGAAAGTCCTCTAAGCCCTGAAAGAGCCAGGAAATATCGAGCCCTTTTGATACTAAGCTAAGGCCCAAGATATAGGCAACAGGATTTTGCATGGAAGGAAGCGCCAAGCAAAGCAAGAGATAGAGTAAAATGGAGACAAAGGTCGCGCCTAACTGGAGAGTATAAATCCCCCAGAAATTCTTTTGGATGTCCTTGCGGTGTCCTGAGATCTCCTTGGTTCCATAATTGGCTACTCCTAGGGTCGCTAAAAGGATAAAGTAGGTGACAATGGAGTTGAAATAGCCGTAAGTCCCTAAGTCATCTGAACTAAAAACCCGTGTCACATAAGGTGTGGTGATAATCGGTAGAATAATCACTAGCAACTGGTAGGAGAGATTATAGGCGTAATTTTTAAGAACTTTCATAAGGATGTAACTCGTCTTAATCTTTCTTTTTAACTGGACTTAACTCTTTTTATTCAATTTTATTATCTGGATTCATAATAAACAATCGACTGATGAACAAAATTAATGGAGAGTAGCGAAGAACCAACATCTGAGGATCGAACATTCCATGGATAATCATAATTCCTAGGCAAGCCAGTACGATATCTTTTTGAATGGATATGAAATATTTCATAACTTTAGTAAGAGCAAACAACATGAAGGCACTGACAATCAAGCCATCAATAACCAATAATTGAACAAAAGAGCTATCAATATAATTGTAATTACTAGTGAAATTTCCAAACATATCAAGAGTTGTAAAGGAAATTGGTTGCCCTAACCAAGATACACCAAAATTTCGGAAACCATCCACACTGAGACGCAAACGATTATGCGTAAATTGATCGACTAAGTGAAATAAATTGCCAGATGAATAAAAACAAAAATACAAGATAACCGCTAAAGCTACAATAAAACCGTACTGCGCAAGTGCCTTTGACAAGAAATTTCCAATGATAAACTCTTTTTTAAAGATTTTAATACTCAACAAGGCATAGGTTAGTATCAAAATACTTAAGTAAAATGGACTAGATGTCGAAGTTTGTTGGTACATATAAATCGTAGCCAAGAGTAAGGCCAACAATTCAAGATACGAAATTCTTTTACCCCGAAACATCAGATAAGTACACAAGGCAAAGAACAGTCTCTGTGATGCAAATGATACATAGTTAAATCCTAGACTAAAACGGTAGCCACCATCTGCATTCATAAACATATTGGTAATCATACCTTTTTGACTGGCATAAATTGTCAAACAAAGCACCAGGAATGTCGCCACAGAAAAAGTTCCTAATAATCTCCTAAAATCAATATCTCTAGCGGAAAAAACAAGAAGCAACACATTTATATCTAACAATCCATCGCGATTTTTTGCAACTATAAACATTGCAATAAAAAATGCCGTTACTATTAATAATTGTTGCCAATGAAATCTAAAGTAATATAGCGTTTTCGGAAAGTTCATCAACTCCTTTATCAACAGCATAATAATTGTAAAGTAAAGGAGTAAACGATAAAGCGATAGAAAACCATCTAATCGAACAAAATAAGTGGTTGTGACTAACGAAGCGACAACAACCCATATAAACAAGGTAAATAAATAAATTTTTTCTGACATAAAACGATTGTTCATCACAACAGTCATCCAAACCTTTCAATCATGATCATATAGTCTTATTACTGGTATCTATAAAAACCTTTCACAACTAAATAGCGAATTTCCCTATTTTATCAAGGTTTGCAGTTTCTTTAAAAAAATTACTGTCAGATACATTCTGAAATGTAGTAACCGTCTAACTAGAGGGTGGAGTGGAGAAGTAGCTTTTTTTAACAAGGCAATCATCTCTTGATTTCTACACAAGACCTCAACATAGTGTCGTTTTTTAGAAAGAGACATCTTTTGCTCTGATATGTTCTGAATATTACTCATCAGGATGCGTGCCTTTATTTGATCTATAAATTGATCATCATGAATATTCCAGCTTGTCATCAACTGATCAACTTTTCCTAGTTCTTCCAATTGGTAGATCATACGATTAGGATTATACTGTCCCATCGCAGAATCTACTCTTCCTGAAATATAGACATAATAACCAGATTTCAGCAAGAAAACCGCATTAACATGCTGGTAAACATTCAGATTGAAACGAACATCTTCTCCTAATTCATAGGATTCAAAAACAATTTGATGTTCCTCCAGAAATTCTCTACGGTAAATTTTATTCCAAACAGTATACATCATGTCTGTTAACCATAATTCTTGAAAAAGCCCAATAAAATCACTTTTGTCTTTTTTTCCTTCAGTAGGGAGTATTTTTTCCGATCGATTTATTTCTGATAAGTTCTTTTCAATCGAATTATAGTAACTAAACACTACTAAGTCTAATTGTGAATCTAATTGACTTTCTATATCTGAAAATAGATTTCCCACAAGATAGTCATCCGCATCCACAAAACAAATGAACTCGCCTTTTGCTTTGGATAAGCCAAAGTTACGGGCTGAACCGACACCCTTATTTGGAATATGATAGGCTGTAATATTTGCAAACTGAGCCGCATAATCCTCACAGATTTGACCACTCTGATCTTTGGAGCCATTATCAATCAACAAAATTTCCAAATCCGCATAATTTTGAGCAAGTAGACTATCGATACAACGAGGGAGATAATTCTCTACATTATATACCGGTACAATGACTGAATACTTTATCATAATCTCCTAAATTTCTCTCACTTCATCCCTTGTATAGCGAAAGCCAGCTTTAATAAACGCATACGGTACAACAAATATTTGATTCTATTTGGAATAGATTTTATTTCACTACACGTCAATTTATTTTTTTCTAATTCCTGTTTCACTTCACTTGTAATATCACTATAATTTTTATGTAGTTTAGCTTTATATAAACTAGCCAGTATGTGCGTTAAACCATTTACATAATAAAGTTGTGAGATGTGGAACTCCTCTTGGTTCAATTGAGAACGAACAAAATCAGAATAAAAAACTTCTTTGTAGAACCCAAACATATCTCTAAACTTCTTCTCATTCCAAGACTGTGTAATGGAATCCGGGTTATCGATTAAGTAGTGATAGTACTTCTGATTTGTCGCATAAACCTTCTTTGCTGACAGAAAAAGCTTGTAATTTGTTCCAAGATCCTCATAGTATTTACCAATTGGAAACTGAACGTTATGATCAGTGAATAAGGATTTTCGATAGATTTTGTCATTAGCGAAACCAGTAATATAACTATGCTTCAGCATTTGCACAAAAGCATCTTTACCTTCAAAGACTTGAGTCTCTACTGGATCTGAAATGATCACATCTTCTTCACCCTTGACAAACTCACGATTAAAAGAAATAATATCAAATTTTTGAGATTCTAGCGCTTCTGCCAAGGCTATAAAGGTATCTGGCTCAATCCAATCATCGGAATCAGGAAAATAAACATATTCTCCTTTAGCCTGAGAAAGACCCGTATTACGAGCATCTGAAAGTCCACCATTCTCTTTATGAATGACTGAAATAAAGTCATATGCTTTAACATAGTCATCACAGATTTGAGGAGAACGATCCGTACTTCCATCATCAACCAGTATGATGTCATAGTTTTTCCACCCTTGAATAAGGATGCTCTCAAGACAACGGTTTAAATACTTTTCGACATTATAAACTGGAATAACGACAGTTAAAAGTGGTTTCATATATTTTTCACCTGAACTTTTATTTTAGTCTGTATTTTCATAATCTGTTTTACTGACTTTACAACATTTAATAATAATGGTAATTCTTTAAAGCAGACAGGAAATAGTTCTATTTTTCAACCAATTTTATTTTTTAGTATTTCCTATACAACTCCGAAAAATTCCGAATATAACTTTGTAAGGAGAAGAGTTCTTTTTGACGTTTGACTGATGCCTTGCCAAATTGCTCTCTCTTCTCAGTGTTCTCGGCTAAATCTTGAATAGCCTTCGACAATTCTGCAGGCTGATTTGGAGTGGCTAGGAGACCGTTTTCACCTTCCTTAACCATTTCACAGACACCACCATGACGATAACCAACTACAGGTTTACCACAAGCCATGGCTTCTAGGACGACTGTTGGGAGAGGATCTGGATTGGTACTTGGCAAGACAAAGATATCAAACATATTATAGAGTTCTGTCGTCTTGCTATAATAGTTGATACGCTTGATTTGACCAGCTACCGGTGAGCCTGAGATTGCTTTTTCCAACTCATCAACACGCCACTCTTCACCCTCAAATGCACTACCTGCCAAAAAGGCAACTGCTCTTGGATTAGCCTTCAAGATCGGAGTCACAGCTTCTAAAAAGTCACCTTGCCCTTTCCAGGCATTCACTCGACCAACCATACCGATAACAAGCGCATCTTGTGCGATCCCAAATTGGTCACGGACAGAGCTAGCATCGATTTCATGATAGACGGCATTGTCGACCCCATTATAGATCACTTGAACCTGATCGTCTTTCACATAACGAGACTGTTTCACGTGGTTGGCTACAGCATTTGAAACTGTCACAATCGTATCCGCATAGCGCCCCATCAAAAAGTTGATGAAATCTGAAATTGCTTTTGGTTTGACGATAATTTCGTGCACATGCCAAATCAAAGGAAGTTTCAACTTCCGCTTGAGGTAAATTCCTTCAAGAACCGCTGTCGTGTTGTTGTGAACAAGGGTAATCCCATTTACTTTAGCATATTGAGCAATTTGCTTTGAATAACGATTATAGGAGCCAAAATACTCAAGAATTCCCTTAGGATTAAAATATTTACGGCGTAAGATTGGGTAATCAATGACTTTAACCTTAGCACCAACCTCTTCCAATGCACTGACTAAGACACCATCATTGGGTAAGATAACATGTGCCTCAAAAGCATCTTGATCCAATCCTTTAATAAGCTCTAACAAAACCTTGTCAGCGCCATACATTTCGGCACCAGCATGGAGATATAAAATTTTCTGCATTTCTATCCTTTAAATACTTTTTCGTAGTCTGTAACAATCTTTTCCCAAGTAAAGGCTTCAGAGATACGTTTACTTGATTTTTGATTGAAGTCTTCGATAGTTTGAGCATCCAATTGTTCAGCTTGATCAATAACGCTTGCCAATTGGTCTTTCTTCCAATAGAGTGCCCCCTCTTCACCGACTTCACGGTTAAAGCCAACATCTAACAAGAGGTTGAGTTTAGTAGACTCGAGCGCCTCAAGAAGTGAGGGATTGGTCCCGCCTACCTCATGACCATGGAAATAAGCAAAAGCATTCTCACGAATGTATTTGAGTAATTCTTGATCATAGACAGTTCCTACAAACTTCACTCGAGTATCTTGATCAAATCCAGTATCTTTACGCAACTGTTCATAGAACTTGTTTTGTTCCACATTGGTAATAAGGACAAAATCTTTCTGGGAGTTTGACCGCATAAAACCACGAATCATGGCCTCGTAGTTATTTTCAGGTACAAAACGTCCCACGACAAGATAGTAGTTTCCTTCTGAGACTTGCTTATCTGCAAACCAAGTCCGTACTTTCTCGTCCTCTTTGCTCAAGCTAGACTTGCTTGTATCCGTTCCATAGGCAATATAGATCGTCTTAGGTTGATACTTAGCGTAGTCCTTTTGAATATAGGCTTCGATGTTCTTGCTATCACAGATCAAAAGATCAGCGTGTTTAACCATGAGTTGCTCAGAAAACTTCCAGTACTTACGGACTGGAAGACTCCATTTCGCGCGAAGCCATTCATGACCATCTGGATTGACCATCAGAGTCCCTCCGATTGCCTTTATTTTCTTCTTGATTCCAGCGATGAAAGGTCCGATACGGCACGCTAGGACATAAAAGATAGGAGCTTGATCCTTGTTTTCTTTAGCCATTTCAATGGCCTTATTGAGAGCTGCAATATCATAAGCAATGGCACGCGCAGGACCGATATTAGGGACATCAATGTTATAACAGATAGCTCCATTATGCTCGAAAGTATCCGCAGTAATCCCTGATTTTGCAGAATTCTCCCGCATACAAGCCACATAGTATTGAATCTCTCGGTCTTGTTGGCACTCTGTCAGCTTTTCGACAAAGGTTTCAAAACCACCATATTTCGCTGGAATTCCCTTAGAACCCACGATATAAACTGACTGTTTCATTTTTCTCCTTACATGGAAAGGACGAAGCAGGAATTTCCTACTTCGCTCCATCTCGTTTAAACACAACTTTGATCGTTTTCAGCAAGATTTTAATATCTGACCAGATCGTCCAGCCATCAATATAAGATATATCTAAGCGAACGACTTCGTCAAAGTCTGTAATTTCGCTACGACCACTCACCTGCCAAAGCCCTGTAATACCAGGCTTAAAACTCAAGCGGCGTTTTTGTTCTGGAGTGTATTTCTCATACTCATCCACTGTTGGCGGACGGGTTCCAACCAGACTCATATCTCCCTTTAGAACATTGAAGAATTGTGGTAACTCATCTAGACTGGTCTTGCGGATAAAGCGCCCAATCGGCGTAATCCGAGGGTCATTGTCCATTTTGAACATGCCACCGGTCATGGTGTTTTGATCCAACAATTCTTTTTTCCGCTCCTCTGCATCGACATACATCGAACGGAATTTATAAAATTTGAAATAGCGCCCATTTTTCCCGACTCGTTTCTGGACAAAAATAGCAGGACCTCCATCCTTGCGAATCAAAGGTACCAATACAATCGCTACCAAGCCACAGATAACCAAGCCTACCAAGGAGCCACAGATATCGATCACACGTTTCGCGGTCACGTGGCTAGGTTTGTAGAAGTTAGTCGAGAAAGTGACGACATTGAGCCCAGCCACTTCTCGAATCCGTTTGTTGCCAGCAAAGTTCAAATCAAAAGCATTGAGGTTAACGGTGACGTCAATCCCCATAGTCTCAAATTGTGAGACATACTCACCAATGTCATACTCTTCACTTGGAAGATTGAGAAAGACTTCGTCTACCACTTCATAGGTCGCAAAGGTTAACAGGTCTTCCTTCGGAACAACCCGAACAGTTGGGTGTTGAAAGTTTGGGCGGTCCAATACTGTGACAGCTATTACTTCTCCACCGCTATCATTTGACGAAAGAAGCCGATCCAGAACTTTATCCAGACGAGAATTTGCCGTAATCAAGAGAATCTTGTGACTTCCTTTAAGGCTGTAATAGAAGCGTCGCCAATAGCGTTTGATGAGGTAGTTCATCAAATAAAGGACAAGAGTATGAATCACCAAAAAGTAAATCATCCCCCGACGAGAAAGGGAGAACTTCTCCTCCAAAAAGAAGCTCGAAAAACTGATGGCGAGCGCGAAACACAAGCTATATTTCAAAGTTTGTAAGAAATCAACTAGATGGCCTCGCTTGAAATAATCTTGGTTGTAATCGCTGACGTAGAAAGCTACGTAATGCAACAAATATAGATAGAAAATTGTATTAGAGTGGATTTCTGTCTCTGTCACAAAACTAAACACATAAGCCACAACTAAGACTGGTAAACTTTGAACAAAGGCCAAAGCAAATTTGTGAAATCCCCTTCCTTCTGTCATAATATCCCTATCCTATTCCTTATCTTTTTTTCCCATAATTGCCATAGTTCCCGTAATTACCATAGGAACCATATTTCTCTAATTGAATATCAAATTTATTAAGGACCACTCCTAGGAAAGGTGTCCCCGTCTGTTCCAGCTGCTCTTTGGCCTTCTGCACAGCCTTGCGACTCACAGCTCCTGCCGCCGTCACAATCAAGCTACCATCACAGCGTTGAGCAATAATCGCTGCATCAATCACCATCCCAATTGGTGGGGTGTCTACGATGATGTAGTCATAATGATTGCGAAGCGCCTCAACGATGACCTCGAAATTTTTACTTTGCAAGAGACCTGTCGGGTTTGGAGAAATCTGACCTGACAAGAGAACGTCCAGTTTTGGATAGTCTGTTGTCGCAATCGCTTGGGAAATCTCAGTCTTCCCAGAAAGTACTTCTGTCAATCCAGAGACACGACCTTGGCTCTTGAAGACACCTGTCATGACCGAGTTACGGATATCCGCATCAATCAACAAGGTACGATAGCCCGCACGCGCAAAGGCTGTCGCCAAATTCGTAGAGATGGTTGATTTTCCTTCGTTTGGTTGTACAGATGAGATGGCAACGACCTTAATATTGGTCCCACTCAACTGAATATTGGTACTCAAGGCATTAAAATACTCTTCAGCCTGAGTCATCGCTGTTAATTTGCTTTTTACAATTTCTAAGGTTGCCATGAATTCTCCCTCTTACAGTTTCTTCACATTAGGGATCACACCTAATAGAGTGATGCCCATCACTTCTTCGATATCTTCTGGTTTCTTCACACGGTCATCCAATACCTCTGACAAGATCACCAGAATAGAAATCAAGACACCACCAAGGACAAAGCCAATGACAACATTTCGTTTGATATTTGGTGAAGAAGGATTTTGCGGGACAACTGCCTCATCCAATGTTGTCACGTCAGACACCTTGGTTACAGCAATAATTTTTTCTGCCGCTACATCTTTCAAGCCATTCGCGATGCGAGCTGCTTCTTGTGGATCTGGGTCTGATGCAGTGATGGACAAAATCCGAGTATCTGTCGGAACTGCCACTGAGACTTTCTTAGCAAGCTCTGCTGGAGTCATTTCCAACTTCAACTCTTCAATGGCCTGGTTCAAGACATTTTGAGAAAGGATAATCTCGCGATAGTCTTTAACCAAATAGGATCCCGCTTGAAGATCTTGGTTAGTCAAGGCATTGTTTTCTTGGTTCTGACGGCTGACCACGTAGATACGGCTGGTACTTTGATAGATCTTTTTCGCTACAAAAGCGCTGTACCCTAGGGCTCCAATCGCAAACAGCAAGGCCGTAATGATAATTGAGAATTTACGACGCCATAAGGTTTTAAAGAGGGAGACCACATCCAACTCGATCTCTTTGCTCTCTTGGTTTTTCATATTCACTTTCTCCTTTTCAATCCCCGTGATGGAACTTGATTGTTAAAATAATTCGTTATCCAATAATGTTTGTTGATTTTCAACAAAGAGGGCACGTGCCCGGTCACTACCGTAGCGTTTTTCAATCAACTGATAAGCTTTTTCCATGTATGGAGGGCGCTGGTCGACATTGTGCATATCGCTTGCAACAAAATGGACCAAGTCCTTGTCCAAGAAATATTGGGCACGATGTTTCATGAACTTGTAGCGATCACCAAACAGTTTAGGCTTGAGGACACTAGAACTATTGATCTGGGTATAGCATCCCATTCGGATCAATTCCCGCACCCGTTTTTCATTCTTTTCCAAACAGTGGTACCGTTCAATATGGGCAACCACCGGAGTCACTCCTAAGCGCAAGACTGCACTTAAGGCTTGATGAATCTCCTTGTAAGGCGTCGCCATACTAAATTCAATCAAGGCAAAGCTGGTCTCAGCCAGCGTTGGAATGGTCCCAGCTTCTAGCTTTTCTAGGATATCTCGCGTATAGTAGATTTCTGCTCCGAAATGCAAGGTCATTTCTGGCAGATAGGTCTCCACCATCTCTTTTACTGCCAAGTAGTTTTGATAGATCTTTTCTTCTGGGGTTTCAAACATCCCTTTTCGACGATGAGATGTCGAAACGATGGTACGAACCCCCTGACGGTAGCTTTCCTCGATGAGGAGCTTGCTATCCTCAATCGTCTTTGGTCCATCATCCACATCAAAGACAATGTGTGAATGAATATCAATCATTGTTTTTTCCTTCCATGGTTTGGTTTATCTTTTCTTTGGCTTGTGCCACACTATCAGCATTCAGCTCCATCATGTAGAGGGCGGATCCTGGCATAGCATATGAAGGCAAATCATTTCGTCCTTGTCCAGTGACAGCTTGTGAAGTCACCTTGTAACTTCCGCCAGTCTCCAACTGGGTATTCACCAAATTCATAATCGTTGGCAAGGGCATATTGGTTTGCAAGGAATCTTGTAAACCAGAAATGATTTCATTGTAATTGCTCAATGCTTTGGTCGATGTTAATTTATGGATAATGGCTGCGATCACTTTTTCTTGGTTCTTCCCACGATCGTTGTCTCCACCTTCGAGAGAGTAACGTTCACGGACAAAGCCAAGGGCCTGTTCCGAATCCAAGTGGACTTTTCCTACAGGGAAGTGGTAGTTCCCGTGTAGACTTGTAAATTCTTGATCATTTTCTACATCAATCCCTCCGACTAAGTCGACAAGCTTCAAGAAGGAGGTGAAGTTCAAACGGACATAGTAGTCAATCTTGATGCCATACAGATTTTCTAGGGTATGAATAGATGCATCTACTCCATAAATCCCAGCGTGGGTCAATTTATCCCCTTGGTTGTTTCCGCCATCGGCGATCGGTACATAGGCATCACGCGGAGTGGTGGTCAACAAGACTTGCTTGGTCTTTCGGTTGACCGTCATAATAATATTGACATCAGATCGAGAAACCGAAGTGACTGGACCGTAAGTATCAATCCCACTGACATAGATGTTAAAGGTGTCCGCATTCGCATCCGCCTTAGCTTTGGTTTCAACTTGACGGCGAATCTTATAGGAGTAAATTTTCTTTAGTTTTTTCGCATAGTCAGCATCCACACTTGCAATGGTATCTTCAAAGGTACTATTCAAGGCAATGGCTTTTGTCTTGTCTTCTTGTAGGGCCTGGTAAGCTGCCACATAAGATTCCACATCTTCAATCGTCAAGTCATGCTGGCGCGTTTTCTTCACTTCCTCTACCAAGGCTTGAAGATCGTCTGCATTGTTATTCCCCGTAGGTGCCGCTACACTACTAATTTCTTTGATATCTTGGATTGGACTATCCGCTTTGACATAGACAGCCATTTCAAATTCCGTATAGTTGGCATTTCGGTTCACATTTCCAGCGACATCGACCAATTGCTGGGTAACATAGGTCCCCACGGAGGTCCCTAGCAAGCCCAGAACCAATAAAAATAGCGTCGTCTTTTTAGCCTTGCCTGCAAGGATCAAACCCAAGGTTAAAAAAAGTCCGCCAACTAGCAAGGCCGTCACAAGGATATTCAAATAACGGAAAGCTAGGATATTGTAGCTAAAGATATTATAAAGAAAGAGTCCAGCCACAAGTAGCGTTAAGACCCAGAGACCACTATTGACAATACGTAGCTGATCCCAACTGCTCGTTCTGGTTGAACGTTTGTTTTTTCTACTTCGATTCATTTCATCCCCCATACTATTTTCTTAAATATTATAACATAAAATCATCCTAAAAATCGGAATCTATGCCCAATTCTCCACTATTAATTTTATACTATTCTGAGCTCCCTGTACAGCAATACGGGAAAAAGAAATGGGAAAATAAAAAAGGTGAGTTTCCTCACCTTTTTTATGGGTTTATACTTTATCTTTTGAGGTTGAACCTGTGTCTGAATCCTTGCTAGTTGAAGAATCACTCTTTGAGGTATTACTTCCTTTACGAGTTTCAGCTCCATCAGCAGAGTATTCGTTTACAAAGATTTCCTTACGCAATTCAAGGAAGCTTTCATCACTAAGGATGTAACGTCCTTCTTTGGTTTTCGTCAATTCCAAAGTGTACTCGCGTGGTTCGATGTAACCAAAGTCTTCATTCAAGCGGTCAAAGGCATAATAGAACAAGAAGTTGTTCAATAGAGACAAGCGTTTTTCTAGATCTGGATCTGTGTTGTCTTCTAATTTTTTAACATCTTCAATTCCGTTTTCAAAAAGACTAGATTTTGCACGGTTGATCAAGTTAGCCAAGTCACGTGTTGCAATGGCACGAGATTTGAACGTAACTGTCGCAGTATCTCCTTCGTCTTCAACCTTAGTGATTTCATAGTCATCACCAATAGTTGCTAGCACTTTGAAACGAGCTTGGTCAAACAATTCTAAGATTTTTTCTGGCGTGAATGTTTCAGTTGAGAGTTCAAGTGTGAAGTCTTCTGCAGGTAGATATTTTGAGGCATTTTCATCAACAAATTTTTCGGTAATTTGTTTTTTCCACTTGTCAACTGACGTTCCCATCAAGGTTGTGAAACCAGAAGAATGGTCAGTGAAGATGGCACGAAGAATGATATCTCCATCTTTCTCAATTTGTTTTTTTGTTTTTTCCTCTTTTGACTCACTAGATTGTTCTACTTTATCCTCTTTGGCTGCTTTTTTCTCAGTAGCTGGCTTTGACGAACAAGCTGCCAACAACAACAAGCAGGCTGGTAAGACACCATATTTTACGAGCTTTTTCATAAGTTCTCCTTATTTTTTATAGATTATGTTCATTATACCAAAAATAGCCTCCCTGAACATTCTTAGACAAGCCTACGTAAATAAATTGTAATATTTTGTCTCTACTTCGTAATAAAAAAGACCCCTTCTCTTGCGGAGGGATCTCATCGCCTATAGCATGGGCGCAAATAACTGCATAATCTCTTTGATCAAATACTGGTACCAGGTGATTCGGAAAGTGTCCAATTTGATCTGCTGAGACACGGAGAAAATCTCTTCAAAATCAGTTCGGATCTTGGTCAATTCTGGGCTTCGATACATCCAGACAGCATTCTCATAGTGATGGACTAGACTCCGATAGTCAAAATTGATGGTCCCGACTACTGCGACTTCATCATCGGCCAATACTTGCTTGCTATGGATAAAGCCTGGAGTGTACTCATAGATTTTTACCCCTGCTTCCATCAGGTCTGGATAAGCCCCTCGTGTAACGATTTGGATCAACTTTTTATCCGGAATGGAGGGGGTCACGATGCGTACGTCAACGCCTCGGAGTGCCGCATTTCGAATATCTTCTGTCAAATCATAATCAATGATTAAATAAGGGGTCGTAATATAGACATAGTCCGTTGCCTGATTGATGATATTCTGATACACAGCCTTACCAACCTGGGACTTATAGATCGGTTTCGGTCCACTACCAAAGGGGATATAGAAACCTTCACCATCTACCGCTTGGTTTTCCATATGGTATTTATCAAAATCTTCAATTTCTCCCTGGTTAATGTACCAGTTCATGAGAAAAAGTCGCGTCAAGGCCTTGACGGCTCGACCGTCCAAGCGCACTGCACTATCCTTCCAATGGCCGAAGCGTTCTCTCTGGTTGATATACTCATCCGCTAGGTTGGCCCCACCTGTATAGCCAATCTGACCATCAATGACCAATATCTTTCTGTGGTCTCGGTTGTTATAGGACACCGTTAATCGTGGCACCACCTTGTTAAACTTATGGGCATCAATCCCTAACTTGCGCAAGCGTTTGGAATAGTTTCCCTTGAGGGTCGCCATACAGCCAATATCATCGTATAACAGCTTCACTTCGACCCCTTCTTTAACTTTCTCAAGTAGGATATCTAGGATGCTGTTCCACATCAGACCTTCCTCGATGATATAAAATTCGAGAAAGATAAATTTCTTGGCTGAGCGCAAATCCTCCAACAATTGTGGAAACATCTGATCCCCTAGTGGGAAAAAGGTCGAAGCTGTCCCGTTGTAGAGGTCTGCATTGTGGTCCATGGATAGAATAGACTTGACCACCCCATAAACGGCCTTACTCTCTTCCTTTAACTGGAGGCGAAGCTCGCGGCTGTTGTCCTCACGGAAATTCATGGACTCCATATTTTCCAACTGAACCATTTCTTTTTTGGACAGACGACGCTCCCCAAACATGAGGTAAAGAAGGGAACCAAAGACGGGGATGACGGCAATCAAGAGCCAGGTCACCTTGCTCTCTGGAGGCATATTGCGGTTGACGATCGCCAAAATGGTCGAGATATACAAGAGGACCATGATAGTGACAGACATCCAATTTGGGAACCATTCATTAAGCCAAAAGAAGGCCGCAAAAGACAGCCAGAGTTCGAACCCCATAAAGAGGATACTGAACCCATATTTGGACATTAACAATCGAATCTTTCGAAAACTCACCCTCATTCTCCTTCTTTTATAATCCCTACTAGTATACCAGTTCTAAGAAGGGAGCGCAAACCCGATAAAATGAAAAAGAGAGTGGGACAGAAATCGGTCATTCGTTAGAATTCGATTTCGTCGTCCCACCTCCGCACAGTTGAGTAGGGCTGTAAAAGCTGATGAAATCAGCCTAGTAGAGCCCACTCAACCACTGCGTCTTGCTCGACAATCCAAAGACAATTGAGAGGCTAGGACTTTTGTCCCAGCCTCTCTTCTGCTATTTTATTGCTTGGTCAGAACGATTGTATCCTGATCATCCAAGTCTTGGTCCGCTTCTTTCAGGGTCAATTGTTGCCCCTCCAATTGATAGCGGTAACCATCATCTCCGATAAAAATGATCTGGTTGGCAGCATCTAGCTTGACCTGTTTCAGCTCTTGCTCTCCATCTGCCTCTACAGCTGTCCAAGTCCCTGAATCACCAGTGATGACGAGAGTCACTTGATCACTTTCATCCATTCCCATATAGGTTCCGTCAAGACCAGTTTGGTTCACCTGCGGACTGGTTGTTGTCTGTTTAGAAGAAGTCGCCGTTGTTGTCGTCACACTTGATGGAGTATTCGTTTGCGATGGTGTTTGCTGATTTGAACACGCTCCAAGTAGGAGGACTGTAGCTGTTGCTAATAAAACAGTCATTTTCTTTGCCATGGATGGTCTCCTTTCGCGCCAACTTTTTTAACGGACTTCCCCGTTCATTTGTGGCTCACCTTTAGTATACGATAGAGGTAGTTTTCGGTCAATCTTTATGACTGACCGATGAGGGTTACTGCCTATAAAGGATTCTTTCCTTGCTCTAGTAGATAAGCGCGTACTTCTGAAATGAAGTAGAGTGAGCCAGTGACAAATAGCACCTCTTGGCCATCTTGTCGGCTATAAAAATCCTGTAAGTAATCTCTGAAATCAGCTACATAAGGATAGCCTAAGCCATCCGCCTCTTGGACAACTTCCCCATAAGCAAAGGTCGTCACCGTTAAGTCCGCCTCCGGCAAGTCTCTTGAAAAGATCTCCAACATCCCCTTGTAATCTTTGCGCTTTAACGCACCAAAGAGGATTTTCACCCGTTTATCTGAAAAGGTGCGCGCATATTCGACCAATCGATGGATAGCATGAGGGTTGTGAGCGCCATCTAGATAGACTCCTTGGCCAAAGCTTTCCAGACGACCCGGCCAGCTAGTCGTTTGCAAAGCCTCCCGAACACAGTTTTCATCGACCAGCTTCCCTCTCTGCTCCATAAAGAGGAGAAAGGCTTCGAGAGCCACCGTAGCATTCTCTTCCTGGTAAGCTCCATTGAGCCCCACTTTTAGTGAATCAAACCGATGCCGGGCATCTTGGAAGACACCCTTTACCAGTTGGAAATCTTCTCCATAGCGAGCTAGCGGACAGCCTGTTGCTTTGGCCTTTTCTATGCAGACTTGCTCAGCCTCTTCAGCCAGTGGACCAATAACAGCCGGCTTCCCTGCTTTAAAGATTCCAGCTTTTTGAGCAGCTATGGCCTCTAGACTTCCTCCCAGGGTCTCTTGATGATCCAGACCTACTGAGGTAATCACTGCTACTTCTCCTGTGATGACATTGGTTGTATCGAGAAGCCCTCCGATCCCAACCTCAATCAAGGCCAAGTCTACTTCTTGCTCATGAAAATACAAAAAGGCTAAGAGGGTGACAATCTCAAAGTAGGAGAGTTGGTCGTGAGTCTCGAGAAGCTGAGACTCCATTGCTTGGATTCTCTGACCCAAGCGAATCAGATCCTGATCCGAAATCGGTTGCCCATTTATACAAATCCGATCATGCATACTAACGATATGCGGAGAAGTAAAGGTCCCGACTTTCAGACCATGCTGCTGGAATAGTTGGCGCATAAAAGCAATGGTTGATCCCTTCCCGTTTGTCCCTGTCACATGGATCATCGGAACGGCTTCATGAGGGTTCCCTAAGAGCTTTACAGCCTGTTGCATGCGCCCCAAGCCTGAACGAAAATTGAGTCCAATCCGACTATTCATCCATTCTTCAATTTGATTCATTTCTTTCTCCTAAAAGAAAAGAGCGATCAAACCATATTACTGGCTCACGCTCCGCTATTTCTTTGATCGCTATTCCGCCGCTTCAAGTGTTTTTTGAAGCAAGGCTAAAAACATCCACTGGATGTTCCTGCGGTTTGTATTTCTTGCGCAGGGGTGATACAGTCTCCCAGACTTGCTTGCGTTTTTTGTTTCTAGCGCAAGGGTAAAAACGTCCCCCGGACGTTCCAACTCTTCTAATTTCTAGGAGTTGGGGTAAAAACATCCACTGGATTTACTTGCGGTCTGCATTTTCAACGCAAGGGTAAAAATGTTCACTGAACTTACCAACTCTTTCCAGTCTCTTGGAGTTGGGGTGATACAGTCTCCCAGACTGTATCACTCCTCCATAAAGCTGTTGAAGACTTCTTCAATCATGTTCCATTCATCATCTGAATCTTCTGGGATTGGTTGAAGGTCGCCTTCTGTTCCGTCTTCGTTTTCAGTAAATGAATATGCTTGGATTTCTACTTCACCATTTTCATCTTCTTCTGCATTTGCAGGGATCAAAAGAACATAGTTTTTACCAAACTCTTCTTTTCCATCAATGGTCAAAAGAATTTCAAACAAGGTTTCATTTCCTTGCTCATCCACCAATGTAATCAATTCGCGTTCGTCATGGTTGTGATCATGATCATGATTGTGTGCCATCTTATTTCCTCTTTTTTCTAAAATTTTCGATCTAAATAATTTTGTAAAATCAACTGGGCAGCCAATTTATCAATGACTTTTTTACGCTTATTTCGGCTGATATCTGCTTGCTCAATCAGCATTCGCTCCGCCGCAACGGTCGTCAAACGCTCATCCTGATACTCAACCGGCAAGTTGAATAACTCTTCAAGACGCTTCCCATAAGCTTGACTCGCTTCCACGCGAGGGCCGCTTGTGTTGTTCATGTTTTTGGGTAAACCAACGACAAAGCGATCAACCCGGTATTCCTTCACCAGTTCAGAGAGACGGTCAAAGCCAAACTCTCCTTTCTCCTCATTAATCTGAATAATCTCCAGACCTTGAGCAGTAAAACCTAATGGATCACTGATGGCTACTCCGACTGTCTTCGAGCCAACGTCTAGTCCCATAATTCTCATTAGAGATCGATCCCTTGCCCTTTCAAGTAGTAACGAACCAATTCTTCAACAATTTCATCTCGTTCGTACTTACGAATTTGGTTGCGAGCGTTGTTATAACGAGGTACATAAGCAGGATCACCACTGAGTACATAACCAACGATTTGATTGATTGGATTGTAGCCCTTCTCATCCAAAGATAAGTAGACATCCTTTAATGTATCACTAATTTCTTTACGGTTTGAATCGTCAAGATTGAAACGTACTGTTTCGTCTGTAAATCCCACAATACCACCCTCTTTCTTTATATTAGTACTATTATACCATAATTTCCATACCTTTTCAAACGAAAAATATTGATTTTACGGGCTTTCTTGGACTTTTTATCACTTATTTTTGAAAGCAATCTTCTGCATTTTTCAATGACATTATTTTACTTCTTTAAAGCCATTTTTTTCCATGTTTTTGATGAAGAGCGTTGGAGAGTAAGTCTTGATCATTTTGCAAATTTCTCCTAAGTCTTCACTGTTTTTAATGTCATCAAAGTCTACTTTATCAGGATCAATCTCAATCTCAGAGACCATTGCTTCACCTGTCCAATCTGATGTCACGGTAATCCCATCGTAGTCTCTTAGTTCATCAATGCCCCCTTCTCCTTCATAGCCCTCAATCAAGGCTCGCTTGGCACCCTCTTTATCATCCTCAGCATCGATCAACTTCTTGATTTCGGCTTTAAATTCATCCGACACATGAGTCGCTAGTTTGATTGAAACTTTCTTGTATTTCTTTCCTTGGTAGGATACTGTCACTGTAATTTCCTGTTTACCTACCTCGTCAACCTCATCGACATCTCTATCGATCTTAAAGGTCCGAGTGACGACGCTATCTTTCGATAAGGACTTGCCCCCTTTTGATTGAGAATTCCCACAACCGACCAAGACAAGCAATCCTGCAACGACTAGTAATAAAAGTTTTTTCACGTTTTTCTCCTTATTCTTCTTTTGCTCCATTACGGAGTAGATTATTCATATATTCTGTTGGTGTCAACTTCAACAAATCTGCAACATTGGCTGTTTTGAAGTACTCTAACTCCAACGCTTTTTTCGTATCCAACTGGGTGAAATCATAAGTAATGACCGTTTGGTATTCATTTTCATTTGGTAGGGTCAGTTCAATTGTAAAACCTGGAAGGGCCCGCGCCTGTCGGAGTTGTTCATCCTTGTCCATCGACTCTACCATCAATCGTTGGGCTTCTTCGAGACCGACCTCTTGAATGGCTTTTTTCAATTCATCACTGGCAGGAGTGGTATTGGTCATGACCAATTTTTGTAATTGTTCCCCTTGATAAGTGATGGTCTGTTCTTGGCGAATACCTTTCTCATCTGTTGGAAGAACAAAATGTTTGGTAAAGACTTGCTGCTCTTCCGCCTTCTCTAACAGATTTCGATTTTCTTTATTAAATGATTCAATTTTAGCACTGTTGGATTTTTGAACACTGGAAGAATCGGTTTTCCCATGTTTCTTCTGTCCACAAGCTGTCAACGTCAGGAGCAAGACTCCTAGACAAATAAGCTTCTTTTTCATGTTTTCTCCTTTAATAAGCTTCTATAAAGGGATTTTCCCCACAGAAGTATTGTACCATAGAATCCCCCGCAAAAACATTCTTACAAGCATTTTTTGTGGATTCTTTATCGAGACACAAAAGAAAAAGTCGAGATCGTAGGATCTCGACTCTTCTCAGTAGCTAAACGATTGGCTACTTGTTTCTTATAGGGCTGCTCTTAAGCGAGCCTCCGCATTTTCAACATTTCGTACAGAACGTGGTAAAAAGGCCCGAATATCGTCTTCCTTATAACCAACTTGAAGTCGCTTGTTATCCACTAGGATAGGGCTTTTCAAGATTCGTGGTGTTTCTAAGATGATATCGATAACTTCATTCATGCTGAGGTCTTCAATATCGACTCCTAGATTCTTAGCGTATCGGTTTTTTGAAGAGACGATACTTGCAATTCCATTTTCTGTTTTGGTCAAAATATCGAGTAATTCTTCTTTTGTAATCCCTTCTTTACCTAGGTTTTGTTCTTTATAGATCAACTGATGAGCATTTAGCCAAGTTTTGGCTTTTTTACAACTCGTGCAACTTGAAACTGTGTAAATTTTAATCATGTATGCACTCCTTTCGCCACACGATAATAACATTGTAGTATATTATACCATAAAAACCATCAGTCTTTCGACCTATTTTGAAAAAAATTACTCTTCAATCTCAATTGCATCATCAAGATCTAGTGTTACTTCTTCAACAAGTGAGCTTTCAGCTACTTCATCTTGTGCAACTACAGCAGTGTCATCATCGATCAAACCAAAGCGTACGCGCACTTGGTGATCAATCTCATCAAAAATTTCTGGATGGTCTGCCAAGTATTTCTTAGCATTTTCAGAACCTTGGCCAATCTTCTCACCGTTATAAGAATACCAAGCACCAGCTTTTTGGATCAAATCAAGATCTGTTGCAATTTTCAGCAATTCGCCTGTACGTGAAATTCCTTCTCCGTACATGATTTCAACCATAGCTTCCTTGAACGGTGGAGCTACCTTGTTTTTCACAACCTTGATCTTGGTTTCTTTACCAACGTTGGTATCTTTTTGATCACCCGTTCCCTTGATCTGGGTATTTCCACGGACGTCTAGACGAACAGAAGCGTAGAATTTAAGGGCACGACCACCAGGAGTTGTTTCAGGGTTCCCAAACATGACCCCAACTTTTTCACGCAATTGGTTGATAAAGATGGCAATGGTCTTGGTCTTATTGATCGAAGCTCCGAGTTTGCGCATGGCTTGGCTCATCATCCGTGCTTGCAAACCAACGTGGCTATCACCGATATCTCCATCGATTTCTGCGCGTGGTACTAAAGCAGCAACAGAGTCGATCACGACCAAATCAACGGCACCTGAGTCGATCAATTTACCCGCGATTTCAAGTCCTTGTTCCCCTGAGTCTGGTTGAGACAAGAGGAGCTCATCAATATTGACCCCGAGAGCTGCTGCATAAGATGGGTCCAAGGCATGCTCGGCATCGATAAAGGCAGCAATGCCTCCTTCTTTTTGTGCTTGCGCTACTGCATGAAGGGCAACGGTTGTTTTACCTGATGATTCTGGACCATAGATTTCGATGATCCGACCCTTTGGATAACCACCAGCACCCAAGGCAATATCAAGAGCCAAGGAACCAGAGCTCATGACTTGTACTTTTTGTTCTGCGCGTTCGCCCAGACGCATGATGGAACCCTTACCAAAGTCTTTTTCGATCAACTTCAGGGCATCATTGAGGGCTTTTTCACGCTCATCTCCAAATTTCTTTGAGATATCATCTAATTTTTTCTGTTTTTTCGCCATTCTTTTCTCCTATATTCAAAGCGTAGTGTTTTACACCTTCTTTTTATTATAGCAAATTTTCATCTAATAATACAGTCTTGCGTACCAGATTAAAAGCATGGAGGACTGCGACTTTACGAACATCCATACGACTCCGGCCAGCGATATTGACCTTGATCGATTGGACTCCTTTAGGGCCCGCAATTCCAATAAAGACAGTCCCTGCTGGATGCCCTTCCAGACTGTCTGGACCAGCAACACCTGTCAGACTGACTCCATAGTCAGCCCCTGTTAAGAGACGGGCTTGTGCCGCCATCCGCTCAGCTGTATGGGCAGAGACCACTCCATGTGCTTGCAACTCAGTTAGGGGAATTTGGAGCATTTTGCTCTTTTCCTCTATGCTGTAGGTAACGAAACCTCCCGGTAAGACCGCTGAGGCTCCTGAGAAATTAGCCAGAGTCGACTGGAACATCCCGGCCGTCAAGCTCTCCGCTGCAGTCAGGGTCAAGCCCCGCTCGCGCAAGAGTTTAAAAGCCACCTCAGCTAGGGAATTGTCATCTCCATAGCCATAGAAGAGCTGGCTCAAGGATTGGGCATCCAAGGTCTCATGACGGAGAATCACTTGCTCTAGATGATCCAATTTCTGATCTGCCTGTTCTTGTGACGAAGCCTTGGTTGACAAGCGCAAGGTGACTTCTCCGGTCTTGGCATAAGGGGCCAGGGTCGGGTCTGTTTGGCTATCGATCACATCTGCCAAGACGGTTACCAGCTGGCTTTCCCCAATCCCAAAGAAGCGCAAGACACGTGAATAGAGCTTCTCTCCTGTCGCTAGAAGAGGCACCAACTCATCCGTAACCATAGGTTTCAATTCACTCGGAGGGCCAGGCAAGACCACATAGCTAACGCCCTCTACTTCGATCATCCCTCCCACTGCCAAACCGGTTAGGTTTTGGAGGGGCGTAGATCCCGTTACTATTTGAGCTTGTCTCAGATTATTGGGAGTTCGGACATGGTCTGGCCGACTGGCAAAGAAGCGATCCAACTTGGCCATTGCTTCGGGATCAAAGGTCAAGTCTCTATCCAAGAATTGGGCCAGGGTTTGCTTGGTCAGATCGTCTTCGGTCGGTCCGAGACCTCCTGTGAGGATAACGAGATCACTTCGATCACGCGCAATCGCAAGAACAGACAAGAGACGATCTGCATTATCTCCAACTGCAGTTTGGAAATAAACGTCGATCCCTAGACCGGCCAACTTTTCTGATAAGAATTGCGCATTGGTATTGACAATTTGTCCAGTGAGAATTTCGGTTCCCACTGCAATGATCTCTGCTTTCATAATGCCTCCACTTATACTATTCGTAATTTTTCTTCATTGTAACACAATTTCCTAAATTATTTTAAAAACAGGTTGAAGAAAAAGTTCATTTTAGGTAACTTTCTTCAATCTTTTTCTTTTAGAGTATTATAAAGTAAAAAACTCTTATAAAATCCGTTACATCAACATTCCTAAGAGATTTAACTACGTGGTAACCAACTTCTAAAAGGGCTTGCCTATATTCTGAAGTAAGCACATCGAGCGGTTATTTTTCTGTTGCTTTATTGACATAAAATCGTATCTCTAACGCTATTCCTTATATTTTTCTATCATTTTTTATGATACAATAGCATCAATTTATTTTTAGGAGGATAATATATGACTTCTACTATTGGTATTATAAGTTTATCTAGTGGGACTATGGGTGAAGACTTTGTCAAGCACGAAGTGGACTTGGGTATTCAACGTCTCAAGGACCTCGGACTCAACCCTATCTTTTTACCTCATTCGCTAAAAGGCTTAGATTTTATCAAAGAACATCCTGAAGCTCGTGCAGAGGATTTGATTCAGGCCTTTTCTGATGATAGCATCGACATGATCCTATGCGCCATTGGTGGAAACGATACCTATCGCTTGCTACCTTATCTTTTTGAAAATGACCAACTACAAAAGGTTATCAAACCAAAGATTTTTCTCGGTTTCTCGGATACGACCATGAACCATCTCATGTTGCATAAACTAGGAATCAAGACTTTTTACGGCCAATCATTTCTAGCAGACATTTGTGAGTTAGACAAAGAAATGTTGCCATATAGCCTCCTCTACTTCAAAGAATTGATTGAGACGGGAAGAATCTCAGAAATTCGACCTAGTGACGTTTGGTATGAGGAACGGACTGATTTTAGTCCCAAAGCCTTGGGAACACCTCGTGTCAGACATGCAAATACAGGTTTTGACTTGTTACAAGGCAATGCTCAGTTTGAGGGAGAAATCCTCGGTGGTTGTCTTGAGTCTCTCTATGATATTTTTGACAACTCTCTACACGCAGATAGCACAGACCTCTGCCAAAAATACAAACTTTTCCCTGACTTATCCGACTGGGAAGGAAAGATTCTATTGCTAGAAACAAGTCAAGAAAAGCCTGAACCTGATGATTTCAAAAAAATGTTGCAGGCTTTAAAAGAAACTGGGATATTTGAAGTCATTAGTGGACTCTTGATCGGAAAACCTATGGATGAAACCTTCTATGACGACTATAAGGAGGCTTTAATGGACACCATTGATAGCAATATCCCGATTGTCTATAATCTGAATGTCGGACACGCAACTCCAAGAACAATTGTCCCCTTCGGAGTCCACGCCCATGTAGATGCAAAGAAGCAAGTCATCCACTTTGACTATAACAAAGAAAGCTGAGATAAGACTCTCAGCTTTTTCTATATTCTCTGATGTTCTAGTCATCTAACGTCACTTATTTCCACTTTTCCATTCACAATCATTCTCATGATCATCAACCAAACCTGCAGCTTGTAGAAATGACAAAACTGCAACGGGACCTGTAAACTTGAAACCACGCTTTTTGAGATCTTTAGCCAACTGCTCGGAAAGAGCTGTCTTCGCAGGAGCCTGCCGGTAATCCGGAACATCATTCACGATGGTTTTCCAATCAACAAAAGACCATAGATAGGCATCAAAAGAGCCGAATTCTGCTTGGACTTGTAAAAAGGCCTGGGCGTTAGCCCGTGTCGCAAAGATCTTGGCTCGATTTCGAATGATAGCTGGATTGTCTAACAAAGCTTCCAGCTCCTCATCCGACATCTCTGCGACACCTTGAAGGTGATAGCCATGAAAAGCCTCACGGAAAGCTTGACGTTTATTGAGCACCGTCTCCCAAGACAGACCAGCTTGATAGGTCTCTAAGCAAAGCAACTCAAAAAGGGCGTGGTCGTCATGGAGGGGCTGGCCCCACTCCTCATCATGGTAGGCTACATATAGTGGGTTATTCATTTTAACCCAGTCACAGCGTTTTGGCATAGACTTCTCCTATTTCACCAACATCTTAAGAGCTGATTTGATATAGTTCTCTGCTGTATCGGTCGTACCTTCAAAGAATTTCTTGATTTTCTTGAGTTCCGTCACCTTGTAGCCCAAAGCCAACATGGCTTCCATAGCTTCTTCAAGAGCTTGATTTTCCTCGGATGCTTTAACTTTAGTCTGAGCCGGTGTATCTTCTAGATCAAGATTAATCTTACCTTCTAGATCCAAGACCATCTGTTGGGCTGTTTTCTTACCAATCTTCGGAAACTTGGTCAAGTAGGTGATGTTCTTACTTTCGATGGCTTGGACAAGGCCTGCATTGTCATCCGCAGCGATGATGGCTAGAGCTGAGACTGGGCCAATTCCAGAGACCGAGATCAAGTTCAAAAAAAGCTTTTTCTCTTCTTCGGTCGCAAAGCCATAGAGAAGGTGAGCGTCTTCACGGACTACTTGATGGAGATAGACTTGCACCTCTTGGTTCATTTTGCCAGAGTAGGCATAGGGATTGGCCACATGCAAGAGATAGCCGATCCCAGCTGTCTCCACCACGATGTATTTGGCGGTGATTTTCGTTAAGATTCCTTTAATGTATTCGTACATAAGATTCCTTTATTCTTTGTTTAATATTTGCCCAATTCCCGCAGACTGGTGTGATTTTCTTGAATGCGACGGAACATCTTTTCCATGTCGGACTTGGTGAAGTTGACCAAGACCGGACGACCATGAGGGCAGTTATAAGGGTTGTCACATTGGGACAGTTGGTAGATGAGGTCGCGCGCGGAGTAATCATCCAGGGTGTGATTGGCCTTAATGGAGCGTTTGCAAGACATCATGATAGCCAACTCTGCTCGGTACTTCTTGATGGACACTTCCTTGGTCAAAAGGAGCATGTCACACATCTCATAGATGCCCGACTCGATCTCTTCTTCCTTCATCCAAATCGGATGCTCCCGCAGGATCAACTGGTTAACTCCATATTCTTCCAGGTAGACTCCCACTTCTTCTAGGAGGTGCTTGCGCTGTTGCAGGCGGATCAGATCGTCCGCAGGAAACTCAAAGATATAAGGAACCAGCAGTTGTTGCTGACTACCGTCTACGTCCCCGATGCTCTCCCGGTATTCTTCGTATTTGACCCGCTCTTGGGCCGCATGCTGGTCAATGATGTAGAGACCCCCATTGCCTTGGGCAAAGAGATAGGTCCCATGCATCTGGCCAAAATATTCCAAATCTGGGAAGGTCGATGCTTCCTCTCCCTCCAGCTTGTCATAGGCCTTGTCTAGACTAGCCAGATCCAACTCTGGGTGGTCTAGTTGGTCGTACTGAGGCGCCTTTCGCTCCGCAAACTTGATGGCTGGTGACTTAGTCTCCTGATTTCCCTCTTCTGGAGCAAAGAGAACCGTTTGCTCTGGGCTTATTTCACCACTTGGCCGAGATTCCCCAACCTCTGGACGGACAAAGAAATCTCCCTTGTCTCGGTCGTAATAGAGGCTATTTTCTTTTAGGGGGAGACTGGTCTGAACTGGCTTTTCTGTTCGACGAAGCGTCGATTTGGCCAGATTTTCTAAAGCATCTGGAATCAGATCTTGCTCTTTCAAAGCGGAAACAATCGCTTGGGAGATCAAGCCCATCAGTTCTCGTTCTTTAGAAATACGTACCTCTTGCTTGGTCGGGTGGACATTGACATCAGCTAGATAGGGGTCAATCTGGATATTGATGACCGCTATCGGGAAGCGTCCGACCATGAGTTTACTACCATAGCCATCCAAGATAGCCCGGTTAAGCAAGAAATTCTTGATGTAACGGCCGTTGATAAAGAGGCTAATATAGTTGCGATTGGCCCGGGTCAGTTCTGGCAAAGAGACGAAGCCGGACACTTCAAAGTCCAAATCACCTGTCTCGATGGCAACCATTTTCTTGGCGGTAGCAAGGCCGTAGACTCCTGCGATGGCTTGGCGGAGATTTCCCGTCCCTGCCGTCCGTGTCATTTCATGGCCGTCATTGATCAAGGTGAAGGCAATCTCTGGATGGGCCAGACTCAGGCGGTTAAGAATGTCGACGATATGGGACAACTCTGCCTGTTGGCTCTTCATATATTTGAGGCGGGCTGGTGTATTGAAAAAGAGGTCCTCGATCTTAATTTTGGTCCCCACTGGACTAGTCGCTGGCTCAAGAGAAGTGATCTCGCCCCCTTTAGCCCCGAGCTTGGTTCCATGACTGGCTCCTTCCTGAGCTGTTAGGATGGTCATAACACTGACAGAGGCAATGGAGGGTAAGGCCTCGCCACGGAAGCCTAGGGTCCGAATCCGAAAGAGATCCGCTTGACTCTTGATCTTACTAGTCGCATGGCGACGAAGGGCTAATTCCACTTCCTCGTGGGCAATCCCCTGTCCATTATCCGTGATTTGAATGGTCTTTAAGCCCGCTTCTTCAATCTCTACGACAATCTGACTGGCTCCTGCATCGATGGAGTTTTCAACCAGTTCCTTGACCACACTAGCAGGGCGCTCGATGACCTCACCGGCAGCGATCTGATTGGCTAGAATTTCTGGTAATTCGATAATCTGTGACATAGCTTCCCCTCTTATCTTTTATACGCGCATAGGTAGAACTATTATACCATATCTCCAGGGAAGGCCTCTCTTTATAAAACCTTATACCCTAGCTCCACGAAAGATACTGGCCTTCTACCAGATAGACAGACAAAATGACCGAATATGCAAAAAACCTTGTCTTGATGCCTGAAAAAGTGTTTAATAGAATTGTAAGCAAGAGGTCCTGCTAGCGGATCGCTTACCTGACGTCAATCAGTTAGAAGGGATTTGTATGAAAGTAACAGTTACCATTGACCCCCATTTTCAAGAAGAAGGCGTAGCTATCACAGCGCCACAACCTAGCGAACGCATCCATAAAGTCCAACAATTCATAGAGGAATTGGACCAGAGGGAACGCTTGCGAGCGAAAAAGGATGGGGAAACCTATCTTGTAGAGACCCACTTGTTTCATCGTTTCTATATTGAAAACCGGCAAGTGGTGGGGGAAACAAAGGATGACCACTTCATCCTCACAGGTCCGCTCTACCAACTCTCTGAAGATTTGCCCATCTACTTTTTAAAAATTTCTCAATCTGAAATTATCAATACCAAAGAAATCGATCACCTGCATTTTACCGGTAGCGGATCGGTTCAAATCTATCTCAAAAACGGAAGGATGACTTACTCCTCTCGTCGTTATTTAAAAGCTATTAAGGAGAAACTCTCATGATGAAAAACCATTTTACCAACGCTCTGAAAGGGATCTTGATCGGTCTCATCCTCTCTATCCTCTTTTCTTTTTTAAACTCCCCTTCCACTTATACGCCTCTCAGTCCTAGCTCAGTTGTCGGCCAGTGGATGCAAGCCCACGAAGTTCATGGATCCCTTGTTATGCTCTATTGTACCCTTATCTGGGCTGGCATCGGACTCCTCTTCAGCTTGGGGAGTGTCCTTTTCAACAAAGATTGGAGTTTGTTGCGCGCGACCGTCAGCCACTACCTCTTAATGCTCTTTGGTTTCCTACCTTTAGCAACCTTGGGTGGTTGGTTCCCAATGCAAATCAGTTTTTATCTCTCTGTCATTCTTGAGTTTAGCTTCGTCTATCTCATTGTCTGGGCTGTCTCTTACTACCTCAATAAAAAGAAAGTGGATGACATCAACCGTCAGTTACAAGGGAAAGCCTGATAAATAAAAAGAGGCTGGGGCAAAAGTCCTAGCCTCTCAATTGTCTTTGGATTGTCGAGCAAGACGCAGTAGTTGAGTGGGCTCTACTAGGCTGATTTCATCAGCTTTTACAGCCCTACTCAACTGTGCGGAGGTGGGACGACGAAATCGAATTCTAACGAATGACCGATTTCTGTCCCACTCTCTTTTATATTCTCTTTTTCATCTCGGTAACTGCCATCATGACTTCCATCGGGGTCATGTTGTAGATATCGAGATTGTTTAATTCTTCTAGTACTGGGTGAGTGGTGTCTGCTGCAAACAGAGATAACTGCTCTCCAAGCTCTTGAGAGGGTTGCTTGGTTGGAGCTGCTACTGGCACTTCTTGGATTTGGCCTTCTAGTTGACTCAGGATGGCATCTGCCCGCTTCAATAGATCGCTTGGCAGGCCTGCAATCTTGGCCACATGGATCCCGTAGGACTTATCAGCAGGTCCCTCTTCGATCCGGTGCAAGAAGGTCACTTGGCCATCCTTCTCCAAGGTAGCGACGTGGACATTGCGCAAGCGAGATAGGGTCTGCTCCAAGTCGGTTAGCTCATGGTAGTGGGTGGCAAAGAGTGTCTTGGCCCCTGTCCGGTCATGAATGTATTCGATAATGGCTTGGGCCAAAGCCATGCCATCATAGGTCGCCGTTCCCCGTCCCAACTCATCAAACAAGATAAGAGAGGCTGGAGTCGCTTGGCGAATAGCATTGTTGGCCTCCATCATCTCAACCATAAAGGTCGACTGGCCGGACACCAAGTCATCTGCCGCCCCAATCCGAGTGTAAATGGCATCAAAGAGAGGGAGGGTCGCCGCTTGAGCTGGTACAAAGGAGCCAATCTGGGCCATAATGACAATGATAGCCAATTGACGCATATAGGTGGACTTCCCGCTCATATTGGGCCCCGTAATCAACTGGATATCACAGGTCTCATCCATGAGGATACTATTGGGAATGTAGCTTTGAGCTCCCATTACCTTCTCAACAACCGGATGACGGCCCTTTTCAATCCGGATATCACGCGCCTCTTGGAAGACTGGACGGGTCAGTTGTTGCCTTTCAGCCACACAGGCCAGCCCCTGCAAGACGTCCACCGTTGCCAGAGCTTGGGCTAGTGACTGCAAGCGCTGAATGTACTTGCCGACTTCTTCTCTGATTCGTAGGAAAATCGCATACTCCAGGCTGGTTGATTGTTCCCGAGCTTCTAGCATCTCGCCTTCGATCCGAGCCAATTCTTCTGTCCCAAAGCGCTCGGAGTTTTTCAAGGTCGCCTTGCGGAAGAAATGAGCTGGCACACGGGATAATTGGGAGTTGGTCACATGGAAATAGTAACCATCTTTTTTGTTGTAGTCAATTTTAAGACCGGTAATACCGCTGGCTTCACGTTCCTTGGCTTCAATCTCTGCAATCCAGCCAGTCCCTTCTCGAAGAACGACACGGTACTGATCCAGGGTTGGATCAAAGCCGGTACGAATGATATTGCCTTCTGTCAGAACGATAGGGGCATCCGGATCAATAGCCGCTTCGATGAGACGGCAAAGCTCTGGTAGCTCATCTAACTGAGCAATGAGGAGGTCTAGAATAGGCTCTCCCATCTCGACCAAGAGCGACTTGATCAAGGGAACGTGGCGCAGCGTTTCGCCCAATTGCAAGAGGTCCTTGGGAGTAATCTTACCAAAGGAGACCCGACTGGCCAAACGCTCGATGTCATACACACCCTTGAGACGATCTGCCAGATCACTTCGCTCAAAGAAATGGTCCAAGAAGACTTGGATAATCTCTTGGCGCTCTTCGATCCGATGACGGTCCATTAAGGGTTTCTGGATCCAAGCTCGCAAGAGACGTCCTCCCATGGCTGTCTTGCTTTCATCTAGGAGCCAGTAGAGGCTGCCATGTTTTTTACCTGTCCGGGCATTCTCTGTCAAATCCAAACTCGCCTTGGTCGCATAATCCATCTGCAAGAAATCACGGACTTCATAGTGATGGGCAGGCTTGATATGGTGGAGCTCCCGCTTCTGAGTTTCCTGTACGTATTGGAGCAGACCTCCAGCCGCTATTCTCTCCAAATGAGTCAACTCAGCCCCTAGAAGTTGGACATCCTCCGCCACTTCTGAGATAGGGGAGAGCAAGAGGTTCATTTGGCCAAGAAGGACTCTTTCTTCACCTTCTGACAAAGAGTAGGTCAAGACAATCTCACGCGCCCGTAGGTTGCGGATCTCCCCACAGACCATGGCAAAATCATTCAAACTAGTGACCTGAAACTCTCCAGTCACCAAGTCCATATAGGCAAGGCCATAATCCGTCTCATCATGAGACAAGGCTACCAAGAAGTTGTTGGCGCTGTCTGGCTTGGTCGAATCGACAACGGTCCCTGGAGTAATGACTTGGACTACTTCCCGCTTGACCACACCGACGGCTTGCTTAGGATCTTCCATCTGCTCTGCAATAGCCACCTTATAGCCTTTTTCGATCAAAACATCGATGTACTGCTGGGCCGAATGATAAGGTACTCCAGCCATGGGAATCGGATTTTCTGCATTTTTATTCCTTGAAGTCAAGGAAATCTCTAAAATCTGTGCGGCATTGACGGCATCTTCATAAAAGAGCTCGTAAAAATCCCCCATCCGAAAGAGCAAAAAAGCATCCGGATAGTCTTTTTTGATATCTAGGTATTGCTGCATGCCAGGTGATAGTTTTTCTGCTGCCATATCGCTCCTTTTCTCTATCATTTCATTCATTCTGAGAACTTGCTCCAACACTAAACTGACATAAAAGGAGGGCCGATCCCTTTCTGGACTGGTCCCTCGCCCTTGACTAGTGACTAGAATGTTGGAGAATGGTCTGCTGGACCGTTTGTGCGACTTCTTGGTCCTTGCAAACAATTAAAAGGGTATTGGCCCCTGCGACGGTTCCAAGGATTTGATCATCCAAAATTTCATCGACTGCATTGGCTAAAATCGCCGCCTCTCCAAGCTCCGTCCGAACAACCAGTGTGAACTCTGCTCTCGAGACCACTTGTGCATATTGAGCAATCAGTCTAAAAATATCTGTTCGATCAGGTTCATCGGCTAATTTATAATAGAGACCACCCTTCTCTTTTACTTTGATCAGACCAATTTCTCGTAGGTCTCTGGATAAGGTTGTCTGGGTCACTCCCGCCCCTCTCTGATCTAAACGGTCTTGAATTTCTTTTTGCGTCGATAACTTCTCATGTTGGATAATTTCTCGAATCAAAAGCTGACGTTCATCTTTTTTCATTTTTGCTCCACTTTTGAATAATTATACTTTGATTATACCAAAAAGTTTGAAGAAAGGCCGAATTTTGTGATAGAATAGTAACAAAAGACCAAAGGAGCTACTATGAATCATAAAGAACTTATTGCAAGTGAATTGGCAAAAGTCATCGAAGGCTTAGACCAAGAAACTATCTTAAATTTACTAGAGCAACCAAAATCTTCAGACCTCGGAGATATCGCCTTTCCTGCCTTTTCTTTGGCTAAAATCGAACGCAAAGCTCCTCAAGCGATTGCTGCTGATATTGCGGAAAAAATCGATGCCTCTCACTTTGAAAAAGTCGTTGCTACTGGTCCTTACGTAAACTTCTTCTTAGATAAATCACAAATCTCTGACCAAGTTATCAAGGCCGTTATCCAAGCGGGTGCAGCCTATGGACAACAAGAAGAAGGTCAAGGAGCGAACGTGACCATCGACCTTTCAAGTCCAAACATCGCAAAACCTTTCTCAGTTGGTCATTTACGTTCAACCGTGATCGGGGATGCTATTTCAAACATCTATAAAAAAATGGGCTACAATACCATTAAAATTAACCACTTGGGAGACTGGGGCAAACAGTTTGGTCTCTTGATGGTCGCTTATAAAAAATGGGGTAGCAAGGAAGCTGTCGAAGCCAATCCAATCGATGAATTATTGAAACTCTATGTCCGCATCAATGCCGAAATCGAAAACGATCCTGCTTTGGATGAGGAAGGACGTCTCTGGTTCAAGAAATTGGAAGATGGAGATCCAGAAGCGACTGAATTGTGGCAATGGTTCCGTGACGAGAGTTTGGTAGAATTCAACCGTATCTACAAACTACTCGGTGTTGAATTTGATAGCTTAAACGGAGAAGCTTTCTACAATGACAAGATGGATGAAGCTGTCCAAATCCTTGAAGAAAAAGGCTTGTTGAAAGAGTCTAAGGGAGCTAGCATCGTCGAGTTGGATGATGTCAACCTTCCACCAGCTATGATTAAGAAATCAGACGGTGCCACTCTTTATATCACTCGTGATATCGCAACCGCTATCTACCGTGCACGGACCTACAACTTTGTGAAAAACATCTATGTTGTGGGGCAAGAACAATCCAACCACTTCCGTCAGTTGAAAGCTGTTTTGAAGAAAATGGGATTTGACTGGAGCGACGATATGATCCACGTTGACTTTGGTTTGGTTACAAAGAACCGCCAAAAATTGTCAACTCGTAAAGGAAATATCATCCTACTCGAACCAACTCTTCAAGAAGCCATCTCTCGTGCCAAAGCTCAGATCGAAGAAAAGAACCCTGAACTTGAAAACAAGGAAGAAGTGGCACGTGCAGTCGGTGTCGGTGCGGTTAAATTCTACGACTTGAAGACAGACCGTCGCAACGGGTATGACTTTGACCTTGAAGCTATGGTATCCTTCGAAGGGGAAACTGGACCATACGTTCAATACGCATACGCACGTATCCAATCCATCCTTCGCAAAGCCAACTTCACACCATCTGCAGATGCGACTTATAGCTTGAGCGATCCTGAAAGCTGGGAAATCATCAAGCTTCTCCAAGACTTCTCTCGTGTTGTCAAACGTGCTGCTGAAAACTATGATCCATCCTTGATTGCTAAATATGCCATCAACTTGGCTCAAGCCTTCAACAAGTACTATGCTCACACTCGGATCTTGGATGAAAGCCCAGAACGCGATAGCCGTCTTGCTCTTAGCTACTCAACAGCAGTTGTTTTGAAAGAAGCGCTTCGTCTATTGGGTGTGGATGCGCCTGATAAGATGTAATATCTTTCTTACTTTTTGATAGGAAACCGTCTTTTTTAGGGGTGAGAGGAATAGCTAAATAAGCCTTATTTAGTTCCATCTCACTCCTTTTCTCATGTTACATACACCTATATTTTTAGGAATTAGCGCTTCCCTTATCTATTATCTTATCTTCTGGAGAACCCTATGAACCAAACCGTTTACATTCTTATTTTAGTTAGTCTAGTCATTCTCTTTTTAATCAATAAATACGAGAGAGAAAAACTGCAAAAGATTTTACAAGAGCAACTCTTAAAAGATGAAACCTTCAAAGCAGGCATCAAGGAGCAAATCCAAACGACGGAAAACATCAACGATGTCATCCACGCTATCAACAAGGACTATCGCCTCGGCCTCTTACTTTCGAAAGAAATTACAGATCAATTAAAATAAGCAACAAAAGAGAGAGTGGGACAGAAATCGAATTCTAACGAATTACCGATTTCTGTCCCACTCTCTTCTAATTTTAAAAGTGATACAAGTCTTCGATAATACCAGCTACTTTTTTGATATCCCCTAGCATCCCTCGCATCTCAAAGTCTGCTAGCATAGGGAAACCAAAGCGTTGGCTGTACTGCTTGGCCGTTAGGCAATATTGATTGTTGAAGTTGCGGTTTCCAGATCCTACAACTCCCAAGCATTTAGTGGCATTGTCTCCGTAGGCAATAAAGTCTGCTACATCGGTCGTTAAAATCTCCACATCCCCATTATCAACACCATTTCCTCCTTCAAGATAGGTAGGTAAAAAGGCGATAAAAGGAGTCTCGACTTCAAAGAAAGGCTTCCCTTCTTTGACCAGGTCTTTGACATGGATTTTTTCAATAACCAAGTCAGGGTACTGCTCCCATAGATAGTCACTGAGGCGACGGACAAAACTTTCAGTATTGCCACTTAAACTGATATAGACAAAACATACTTTCATTTTCTTCTCCAATCAGACAAGCTCCTCCTTCTTTGTCTAAGACTAGGCTAGAGGAGCTTTTGAATGCTGTCATCTAAGCTGAGAGGTCGTTAGCTGGTCTATTTTTTAATTTGTAGAGAAGGATTCCCAGGTAAACAAGGGCTACAACTATACTCAAGACAAGCGCATATAAGCTAGAAGCCTGTATCAAGGTCCGCAATTTATCTGTTGTGATCACCGACATGGAAGAACGATAAGACCAGAAATTGTGCAAGCTTATTAGGACAAAGGCTCCAATTTGACCCATATAAGCATAGGTTGCCTTGACAATATCCTTTTTAGACAGGAAGAAATAGCCAACAGCAATTAAGCCCCCAATTAAAAGAGATAGCAACAACCAAGCAATCGGTCCGCGTAGCGCTACGATTAATTTTTCAAGGAAGGCTTTATATTCTTCCCGTTCAATTGCAGTGGTTAAGTTCAAAGAAGCTGCCGTTTCATCTGTGATCTCCACTTTAGCCAATCCAAAGAAGGACTGAGCAGTTAATAGAGTTCCCATCGCTGAGAGGGCTAGCAAGACATACATATAAATCGGATTTTTCTTCATTGTATTTCCTCGTTTCTAATATCCATAGTATTTATTATAACGTGAACCTAAGGGAAGCGCAAGTTTAGATTTCCCCACTAGTCCTGTACTAAAAAAGCTCCCTCTAAATCAGGATATGATCCAAAAGGAGCTCTTCTTTTCTAAGTATATTGCTTCTAGAGTACTAAAGGCAAATTAGTTCAAGTGCCAGATATCTTCGTTGTACTGAGCGATGGTACGGTCAGATGAGAAGAATCCTGCTTTTGCAATGTTGACGATCACTTTATCCAACCATGCGTCACGATCTTCGTAGTCTGCAAGCATTTGCTCTTTCACTTTGATGTAGTCTTCCAAGTCAAGAAGAGTCATGAACCAGTCTTTGTTGATCAACTCATTGTGAAGACGTTCCAAGCGTTCTTTCTTACCTACTGCAAGAACAGCGTCGCTCACGATGAAGTCAACCAATGGTTTGATAGCTTCACGAGCGTAAAATTCGCTTGATTTGTAAGCTGATTTAGCGTAAAGATCGATAACAGTTTCTGAATCTTCACCGAAGATGTAGATGTTTTCGTCTCCAACCAACTCAGCGATTTCCACGTTAGCTCCATCCATGGTACCAAGAGTCAAAGCTCCATTCAACATAAATTTCATGTTACCAGTACCTGAAGCTTCTTTAGAAGCCAATGAGATTTGTTCTGAAATATCACATGCTGGGATCAAGAAGCTTGCTGCAGTAACGTTATAGTTTTCAACCATTACCACTTGCAAGTGTGGAGCTACTGCTGGGTCATTAGCGATAACTTCTGACAAGCAAAGGATCAAGTGGATGATATCTTGTGCGATGGTATAGGCAGGGGCTGCTTTACCACCAAAGAAGACAGTGATTGGACGTGCAGGGATGTTACCAGCTTTGATGTCCAAGTATTTGTGGATCACATACAAAGCGTTCATTTGTTGGCGTTTGTATTCGTGAAGACGTTTGATTTGGATATCAAAGATAGAGTTTGTCTTGATTTCCACCCCTTGTTGTTCTTTCAAGTGACGAGCCAATTTACGTTTGTTGTGAGCTTTGATATCTTCCAATTTTGCTTTGACAGCAGCCTTATCTTCATATGAGAGAAGGTCTTCCAACTTAGAAGCATCATGGTGCCAATCGCGTCCAAGAATCTCATCCAAGTAGTGAGACAAGCTTGGGTTCGCATGCATGAGCCAACGACGGAATGTGATACCGTTTGTTTTGTTGTTGAATTTTTCTGGGTAGATGTCGTAGAAGGCTTTCAACTCAGAGTTCTTCAAGATTTCTGTGTGGAGTGCTGCTACCCCGTTAACACTGTATCCGTAGTGGATATCCATGTGAGCCATGTGTACACGGTCGTTTTCATCAATGATTTGAACAGCTGGATCTTTGTATTCTGCTTTAACACGGCGGTCCAATTCTTTGATGATTGGTACCAAGTGAGGAACCACTTCTTCCAAGAATTCAAGAGGCCATTTTTCAAGAGCTTCAGCAAGGATGGTGTGGTTAGTGTAAGCTGTCATGCTACGAACGATAGAAATTGCTTCATCAAGTTCGATTCCACGTTCAGTCAAAAGACGAATCAATTCAGGGATCACCATTGATGGGTGAGTATCGTTGATTTGTACAACTGCGTAGTCAGCAAGGTCATGCAAGTTGCTTCCTTTTTCGATCGCTTCGTCGATAATCAATTGCGCACCATTTGAAACCATGAAGTATTGTTGGAATATACGGAGTAATTCACCTTGACGGTCACTATCATCTGGATACAAGAAGAGAGTCAAGTTGCGAGCGATGTCTGTCTTGTCAAAGTTGATACCATCTTTGATGATTGAAGAATCAACTGAGTCCAAGTCAAACAAACGCAAGCGGTTTTTAGTCGCTGTTTTGTAACCAGGTACATCGATATCGTAAAGAGTAGATGTCAATGTAAAGTGTGCAAATGGCACTTGGTAGCTACGGCTTGAACGCACCAACCAGTTTTGGTCAGTCAACCATGCATTTGGAATGGTTTCTTGTTGGTTGTTTTTAAGAACTTGTTGGAAAAGACCGAAGTGGTAGTTCAAACCAACCCCGTCACCGTTCAAACCAAGTGTAGCGATTGAGTCGATAAAGCAGGCTGCCAATCGTCCCAAACCACCGTTACCAAGTGATGGTTCCAATTCTACTTCTTCGATTTCGATCAACTCTTTACCTGCATCAGCAAGTTCTTTCTTAACTTCGTCATAAAGACCAAGATTAATCAAGTTGTTAGACAAGAGTTTACCAATCAAGAACTCAGCTGAGATATAGTAAACTTTCTTCTTGCCAGTGTTGACTGGTTTTTGGCTACTTGCAAGCTTGCTGTAGTTAAGAAGAGCAAGATAAAGCTCTTCGTTACTACATTCTGCAATAGATTTATTGTAACGATTTTGTACAAATTCTTTTAATGGTAACATTTTTGTGTCTCCTGAAATTTTCTATTGGTTTGAATCCACCAAATTTTCATTGATTCGGCGATAAATGGTTGTCAAGTCAAGTAAGTTTTCCTCGACAGCTGGTGTCAATTGATCTGCTGTCATTCGCCATGACCAGTTTCCTCCAAGGGTAGATGGGAAGTTCATCCGAGCTGAACCATCCAACTCCAACAAATCTTGCATGGTAGCGATGGCCATAAAGCTGACAGAAGCAAAGACCGTACGAAGCATAGCATGTGGAACAGTTTCGTATTCTTTACGATTGGTGTAACGTGCAAGATACTCACGAGTTGGATCGTCAATCTCATTGCGGTACCATCCAAGAACCGTATTGTTATCATGCGTTCCTGTGTACATGACAGAGTTGTTTGGCGCCAAGTGTGGGCTATCGATACTTTCATCGTCAGGATTGAAGGCAAATTGAAGAATCTTCATTCCTGGGAATCCTGTACGCTCACGAAGTTCGATGACTTCGTCAGTCATAAATCCAAGGTCTTCTGCGATGATGTTCAAGTCACCAAGCTCTTCTTTAACCGCTGCAAAGAGTTTGTAGTCAGGTCCTTTTACCCATTTACCAGGTGCTGCTGTTTCAGAACCAGCAGGGATTTCCCAGTAAGACTCAAATCCACGGAAGTGGTCGATACGAACGATATCGTAGATTTTAAAGCTTTCACGCAAGCGTTCAATCCACCATTTGTAACCATCTTTGTCCATTGCTTCCCAGTCATAGATTGGGTTCCCCCAAAGTTGACCAGTTGCTGAGAATTCATCTGGTGGGCATCCTGCAATGCAGGTTGCTTTCCCATTTTCATCTGTTTTAAAGAGATGTGGATTTGCCCACATATCACTTGAATCTTCCGCTACGTAGATTGGCATGTCTCCTACGATTTCGATGTGGTTGTCGTTAGCGTATGCTTTTAATTTCAACCATTGTTTGAAGAAGAAATACTGTGTCACTCGATGGTAAGTCAATTTATCTTCCAATTGAGCGCGGTAGGAAGCAAGAGCTTCTGGTTGACGAGCGCGAATCGCTGCATCTGGCCACTCTGTCCATGCTTTTAATTCAAAATGTTCTTTAATGGCCATGTATTCAGCGAACAATTCCAACCAAGCTGCATTTTGCTCTGCAAATCGGCCAAAGTCATCCCAATCACCTGTTTTGAGAAAAGCTTCAACCGCTTTTTCTAGAAGAGGACGACGTTGCTCGAAGATCTTGGCATAGTCTACTTCTGTTGGATCTTGACCAAAATCAACTCCTTCTACATCAGATGCATCCAAGAGTCCTTGTTCAATTAAAAGATCAAAGTCAATAAAATGGGTGTTGCCTGCAAAAGCCGAGAAGGATTGGTAAGGAGAATCCCCGTAGCTTGTTGTTCCGAGAGGCAAAATTTGCCAATACCGTTGCTTGGTACGAACGAGGAAATCCACAAAATCGTAAGCTGCTTGGCCAAACGAACCGATTCCATACTTCCCAGGCAAGGATGAAATGTGCATCAAGACACCACTTTGGCGTTTTTTCATTGAGGGTACCACCTTTAGTTTAATATTTTTTTGTTTTAAGAAAATAGACGAATCTTCTATACTGTTTCTGATCCACTCCAACTCTCAGAAAGAATTGAAGAAGAGCAGTCAGCAGACATAGAACTGAATTTAACCTATTTATAAATGACCCTAGATCATCTTTATGCAACGCTTAAGGAAAACGTTTGCGTTCTTATCCATTATAAAGTAATCCTGTGGTTTATGCAAGAGGTTTCCTAAACTTTTATGTTTTTTCTGCATGTTAACCCTATGCCTAGTGTATCCCTTTCTCATTTTCTTGTCAACTATTTGTGTGTATATATAGAAGATAAAAAAATTTTAAAAAAATTTTGCACAAATGCTTGCAAACGTTTTCTCCCTGTGATATACTATTCGTGTTAAGGAAAACGTTTGTCTAAAACGTTTTCAACTAATAATCTTATTTTTATTCTTTAGGAGGAATAAATCATGAAACGCACAATTCTTCGAAGCGCTGCTGTACTTGGTACAGTTGGATTCGCATCACTTCTTTTGGTAGCTTGTGGAGGCAAAAAAGAAGATTCTTCTTCTGCTAAAAACTCGTTAACCGTCTACGTTGATAATGGTTACAAATCATATATGGAAGAAGCTGCGAAAGCTTTTGAAAAAGAAAGTGGTACAAAAGTAACTATCAAGACTGGTGACGCTCTTGGTGGTTTGGACAAATTGTCTCTTGACAACCAATCTGGTAAAGCTCCAGACGTTATGATGGCACCATACGACCGCGTAGGTGGTCTTGGTAACGACGGTCAATTGGCAGAAGTTACATTGAACAAAGACAGCAAGACTGACAAAACAACTGAATCACTTGTAACAAACGGTGGCAAAGTATATGGAGCACCAGCAGTTATCGAAACATTGGTTCTTTACTACAACAAAGACCTCCTACAAGAAGCTCCAAAAACATTTGGTGAACTTGAAGAATTAGCAAAAGACAGCAAGTATGACTTCGCTGGTGAAGAAGGTAAAAACACTGCCTTCCTTGCTGACTGGACAAACTTCTACTATGCATACGGACTCCTTTCAGGTAACGGTGGATATGTCTTCGGTAAAAATGGTACAGATCCAAAAGACGTAGGTTTGAACAACCAAGGTGCCATCGACGGTATCGAATACGCGAAAACTTGGTACGCTAAATGGCCTAAAGGATTGCAAGACACTAAAGGTGCTGCAAACTTCATCCAAACTCAATTCCAAGAAGGTAAGACAGCTGCCATCATCGATGGACCATGGAAAGCATCTTCATTGAAAGAAGCTAAAGTAAACTACGGTGTAGCAACTATCCCTACCCTTCCAAACGGAAAAGCATACTCTGCCTTCGGTGGTGGTAAAGCTTGGGTTATCCCTGCAGGTGCTAATAACCCTAAAGCAGCTCAAAAATTTGTTGACTTCTTGACTTCAACTGATCAACAAAAAGCCTTCTACGATAAGACTAACGAAGTGCCAGCTAACACAGAAGCTCGTGAATACGCTGTTGGTAAAAACGATGAGTTGACAACTGCCGTTGTTAAACAGTTTGAAAATGCTCAACCAATGCCAAACATCTCTGAAATGAGTACTGTTTGGGATCCAGCTGCAACTATGCTCTTCGACGCTGTAAGTGGTAAGAAATCTGCTAAAGATGCTGCTGACGATGCTGTTAAATTGATCAAAGAAACTATCGAACAAAAATTCGGTGGCAAGTAAAACAGTTCCCAAGGGGCTGGGAATCTTTCCCAGCCTTTCGCTGTGATGTGGCCTCTGACCGCTCACATATAAGGAGTCGATATGGAAACACAACAAAATCCAAAAAAGGCAATGTGGTTATCCCTCATTCCTGGCTTGGGACAAATCTATAACAAACAGAAAGCAAAAGGATACATCTTTCTCGGTGTAACGCTTGTCTTTCTCGCTTACTTTTTCGGGCTTGGTTTGGGGGAATTGTCCAAACTCATCACCCTCGGTACCGTCCGTGGACAAGATAACTCTCTTTTTATCTTAATCCGTGGTGCCTTCCACTTAATTATCACAGTCGTTTATTTGATGTTCTACGCTCTGAATATCAAAGATGCGGGTACTGTAGCCAAGCGGATTAATAATGGCATTCGAGTACCGATGACTCTAAAAGAGATGGTGAATGCTATCTATGAAAATGGCTTCCCATATCTTTTGATCATCCCTTCTTATATTGCTATGACCTTTGCAATCATCTTCCCCGTTTTGGTTACCCTGATGATTGCCTTTACCAACTACGACTTTAAGCATACAGCTCGCTTTACGCTCCTTGATTGGATCGGACTTCAAAACTTCACCAACATGTGGACTTTGAGTACCTTCCGTTCTGCCTTTACATCTGTATTAGGCTGGACCTTGATCTGGGCCTTGGCAGCTTCAACACTTCAAATCGTTCTTGGTATCTTGACAGCCATTATTTCTAACCAACCATTCATTAAAGGAAAACGCATCTTTGGGGTCATCTTCCTTCTTCCATGGGCGGTCCCTGCCTTCATCACTATCTTGACCTTCTCAAACATGTTCAACGATAGTATCGGGGCCATCAATGCGCAAGTCATTCCTCTATTTGCGAAGATTTTCCCATTCTTAGATGGGGTTCTCATTCCTTGGAAAACGGACCCTACTTGGACAAAAATTGCTTTGATTATGATGCAAGGTTGGCTCGGCTTCCCTTACATTTACGTCTTGACACTCGGAATCTTGCAATCTATTCCAAACGATCTTTATGAAGCAGCCTACATTGATGGGGCGAATGCTTGGCAAAAATTCCGCAACATTACCTTCCCAATGATTTTGGCTGTTGCGGCACCAACGCTCATTAGCCAATACACCTTCAACTTTAACAACTTCTCCATTATCTACCTCTTTAACGATGGTGGACCTGGATCTGTTGGAGGAAATGCTGGTTCGACAGATATCTTGATTTCTTGGATCTATAAATTGACAACGAACTCATCACCTCAATACTCAATGGCTGCTGCGGTTACGTTGATTATCTCTCTGATTGTGATCTCGATCTCGATGATCGCCTTCAAGAAACTGCACGCATTTGATATGGAGGATGTGTAAAATGAAAAATTCAGTTCAATTTAAACGCCGCCTTAATCATTTCTTGACTTACCTCTACTTGGTTGTCCTATCCATCGTCATCATCTATCCTTTGTTGATTACGGTTCTTTCAGCCTTCAAAACTGGTAACGTCAGTGCCTTTACGCTTGATTTCAGTGGCAGTCTCAGCTTTGATAACTTCCAAAAACTCTTTACGGATACCCTCTATGGCACTTGGTATCTCAATACCTTGATTATCGCCATTATTACCATGGTTGCTCAAACATCCATCATTACTCTAGCAGGGTACGCCTACAGCCGTTACAACTTCTTGGCTCGTAAGCAAAGTTTGGTCTTCTTCTTGATTATCCAAATGGTGCCTACCATGGCTGCTTTGACTGCCTTCTTCGTTATGGCCTTGATGTTGAACGCCTTGAACCACAGTTGGTTCCTGATCTTCCTCTATGTCGGTGGAGGAATTCCCATGAACGCTTGGTTGATGAAGGGTTACTTCGATACCGTCCCAATTTCACTTGATGAATCTGCAAAATTGGATGGTGCTGGACACTTCCGTCGATTCTGGCAAATCGTCCTTCCATTGGTTCGCCCAATGATTGCGGTCCAAGCGCTTTGGGCCTTCATGGGACCTTTTGGAGACTACATCTTGTCTAAATTCTTGCTTCGTGACGAAATCAACTACACGGTAGCGGTTGGTCTTCAAACCTTTATCAGCGACCAAAAAAATCAAAAGATTGCCTTCTTTGCGGCAGGTGCGATTCTGATTGCAGTCCCAATCTGTGTGCTCTTCTTCTTCCTCCAAAAGAACTTTGTTTCAGGCTTGACAGCTGGTGGGGATAAAGGATAAAATAAGGTTTTCTATCAGAAGTTTGTCACCTTCCATGAATAGGTACAACTTCCATCATTGAAAAAAAGAAGGAGAATTTTTCTCATACTTTTCTCTCAGTCACATAAATTTTATCTTTAAGGAAAGGATGGGAGTGGGACAAGGATAGCAAGTTGCTTGATTTGCTACCGGTCTCTCTCCCATCTTTGGTTAAGGATAAAATCTGTTATGCTCTCCACCATTTCGGAGATTAGAAAGGTCAATTCATGCCCTATCCATTTAATTATTTTTCTAGCCTTTTTAAGGTTAGAAAAGCATTTGCCAACCGCAAACAACTCAGTTGGTTCCAAATGATTTTTACCTCACTCTTTCTTCTATCCTTGACCCTCATTCCTGTCGCCGTTCAAAATGCAGAACTCCAGACCTACCCCTTAACTACCTTCGTTAGCGATGTCTTTGATCCCTTAACGGAGGATGTTATGAAAGACTTGAAAGAAAGTGTCCGTATTGACCAGCATGAACTAGTCTATAACAGTCATTTTGGAGTTCATAAGAACAAAGCTGGCCATGTTATCATCGGTCATCACGAAGGGACTTCATTAGGTGAAAAATTAACCCTCTATTTCGATAAGACCCAACTAGTAATTAGCAGAGAAAATAAAGAACTTGCAAGCATTCCTTATCAGGCAATTAATCAAAAGAGTCTTGAAAACAAAGATGCTTTAAGCCAAGCCATCTCCAAAGATTGGTTCCAAGCCAATCGATTGGCCGTTAGCCTCTTCCTCGTCCTCTTCTCAGGTTTCTTATCTGCTGTGAATTTTGCAATTTTAGTATTTGGAGCTTCCTTCTTCCTCTTCTTGACACGGAAGTCACGTCTCTTCTCTCTCAAGACCTTCAAAGAATGCTTCAACTTCACTCTCAACTGTCTTGGATTGCCTATTCTTGCGAGCGTCCTAATCAGTTTATTGTTCCACCAAGTCTTTACCACAATCATCTTGATCCAAAATATCCTATTTGTCTTGTTCCTAGCGCTTGCCTTCTATAAGACTCATTTCCGGGATCCAGATTACAAACCTTAGGGAGGTCTTTTATGCGTGTCACCATCAAAGATGTCGCCAAACTAGCTGGCGTTGCACCATCTACCGTTACACGAGTGATTCAAAATAAATCTACCATCAGTGAAGCCACTAAAAAGCGGGTTCGTTCTGCCATGAAAGAACTGGATTACCATCCAAACCTAAATGCTCGTAGCTTAGTGAGCCAGTCCAGTCAGGTGATTGCCCTTGTCTTGCCCGATGAAAGTGATGTGTTCTTCCAAAACCCCTTCTTCCCTACGGTCCTCCGTGGGATTAGCCAGGTCGCCTCTGATCATGGCTATGCGATTCAGATTTGTACAGGGGCTAATGAACCCCACCGCCTCGCTCAACTCAAACAAATGATTTATGGTAAGCGGGTGGATGGACTCATCTTCCTCTATTCCAAATTGAATGATCCTCTGGTTGACTTCTGTATTGAAGATAAATTTCCTTTCTTGATTTTAGGGAAAGCAACTTCCCCTTTTGTATCATTAGTCGATAACGACAATGTTAAAGCAGCCTTTGATGCGACCGAATATTTTATCAACAAGGGATACCAACATATCGCTTTCCTTGGAGGAAATAAGGAATTGGCTGTTTCTCAAGACCGCTACAAGGGTTATCAAGAAGCTCTGGCCAGTCATCAAATCCCTCTTCGTGAAGAATTGGTCAAGTTCTCCTTTGGTTTCTTGCTCGAAGAAAATTCATACCAAATCATGGATACCCTGCCTTTTGAAGAACTCGAAGCTCTCATGACAACGGATATTCTCGTTGCCGAAGGGGTCCGGCGATACCTGAGCGACAAACAAGTCGATCTTCCGATTATTTCCTTCGACTCTATTAAACCACGGATTCCAATTGATGCCTATATTGATATTAATACGGTTGAATTAGGACGTGAATCTGTCAGAACCCTACTCCAAATTATTAAGGACAACAAGGAAAACAAAACTGTTTGCTACAGACAGCTTATTGAACATTCGATTATTGAACTTTAGGAGAACCTATGACAACTCATTTTTCAGCTTATTTAGATGACCAAGACTTGATTCGCGTGGAAGGAGGAGAGAGCGTAATGGCCTCTCTTCCTTTTACATTGACGTCTGGTTCGAAAACGATTGAACTCCTGCCGACGGAGGAAGAAAAAACTCTTCGAAGCCCCCTTCCCATCGACATGAGTCAAATTTATACTCTTTCAAATGGTAAAGGAGAGTCCTGCCTCCTCCACTTCCGGGATATCGTCCGTCAACCCATCTTTGATCAGCTTTATGCTTATGATGGAGAGGATTTAGGAGCTCATTACTCAAAAGAAAAAACGACCTTTGCCTTCTGGGCTCCTATCTCTCAAGAGGTTGAGCTCTTGATCAACCAAACTGCCTACCCGATGGAGCGGACAGAAAAAGGAGTTTGGCGTCTAGTACTCGAGGGAGATTGGGAAAAAGCCTCTTATTACTACCAGCATCAGGTCAATGGTGTAACCCATATCGTTCATGACCCTTATGCCCTTTCTTCTGAAGCTAATTCAGGAGCTAGCTATGTCATCGACCGCCACAAGATTGAGCGCCCCATTCAGCGTGCAACGACACAACTGGATCCGACTCAGGCCGTTATTTATGAACTGAGTGTCCGGGACTTCTCCATGCAAAAAGAAGCAGGATTCCAACACCCTGGGACCTTCCCAGCCTTATTAGAATCTCCTAAACATGGAAACCAGACCTTTGGCTTTGACTACTTGAAATCCCTGGGCATTACTCATGTTCAGTTCATGCCCCTCTATGATTTTGGAAGCGTGGATGAAACCAACCCTGTCGCTGGCTACAATTGGGGATATGACCCTGTCCAATACAATGTCCCTGAAGGAAGTTTTAGCACCCAGCCAAATGATCCTTACCAACGGATCCTTGAGCTACAACAAGTGATTGATGCCTACCATAAGGCAGACCTCAGCCTCATCATGGACGTCGTCTATAACCATGTTTACCTCTCTGATGATTTTGCTTTTGAGCAAATTGTCCCAGGCTACTTTTATCGCTATGACCAAGACCGCCAACGGACCAACGGGACCTTCTGTGGTAATGATGTAGCTAGTGAACGGGCTATGGTCCGCAACTATATCAAACAATCTGTCAAACAATGGGTTCAACTCTACGGATTTGATGGCTTCCGCTTTGACCTGATGGGCATTCTTGATTGCCAAACCATGGTGGAAATTCAAGAAGAATTAAGCGCTATTTACCCCAACATTTACCTTTATGGGGAAGGGTGGAAGATGGATACCGGACTGGATCCTGAACTCCTGGCTCATCAATACAATGCCCGTCACCTTCGTCCTTATGGCTTTTTCAGTGACAACTTCCGAGATACCGTTAAACGAAGCATCTTGAAAGAAGGACGTGTAGAAAGTCGCTATCAGGCCAATGATCTTGCCAATATTTTGACTGGCAATGTCGGGCTCAAAGGAGCAGCCCACTTTGTGCGTCCTCAACAGGCGATTAACTATGTGGAATGCCACGATAACGCAACCTTCTTTGACTATCTCAAGGTTGAAGATCCAAACATTTCAGAGGAGAAGCGACAGGCTAAAGCCCGTCTCGGCTTGCACCTCGTCCTCTTGTCTCAAGGCGTTCCCTTCCTACATGCTGGCCAAGAGTTCTATCGCAGCAAAGGCTTAGAAGAAAATACTTACAATCTTCCAGATGCTCTAAATCAACTAGACTGGCTTTCTTCTACAGCCTATGAAAGAGATATTCAGTTCCTTCGTGAATTGATTGCCTATCGTAAAGAGGAAGACCTCCTCCACCTAGAGAAGGCCCAAGACATTCGAGACTACTGTCAAGTCACCTGGACTTCGGAAAACACTTTCTCTTACAGCATCGAAAAAGATGGACGCAAACTTCTTATCTTGGTCAACCTGGGGGATCAAGAGTGGACTTATTCACTCAAACAGCCTGCTAGATTAGCAATTGCTCACCCCCATGTTTATACTAGAGAGCAACAAATTTCTCAAAGAGAATTCACCATTCCAGCCTATAGTTGGATTTTGGTAGTACAAGCATAAAAAAATTCCTGCAAGCCTATCTTGCAGGAATTTTTTAATCCTCCACTTCGACAAAACGTCCAATAATATGAACATTTTCTGATATGGTAATAAAAGCTTCAGGATCCTCTTTTTTCATTAAAAATTTAAACTCATTAAACTCTGCTCTGGTAATAACGGTGAGCAAGACCGCTTTTTCCTGATGATTATAAGTCCCTTCCGCATTGTGGATAATGGTTGCTCCACGATGCAAACGCTTATGAATTTTCTCAATTATCTTATCCGGTTGGCTAGTGACAATCATAGCCTGCATCCGCTTCTGCTTGGTAAAGACTGCATCTGTCACTCGACTGGACACAAAAATGGTAATCATCGAATAGAGGGCATATTTCCAACCAAAGGTCATCCCTGCTATCAACATGATGGTCCCATTGACGATGAGAGAAATTTTTCCGACGTTCTTGCCCGTTCGCTTTCGAATGGTCAAGCTAACAATATCGGTTCCCCCACTGGAGATATTGTTGCGAAGCGCAAATCCAATCCCTGTCCCCATTACAACTCCCCCAAAGAGAGCATTCATAATAGGATCATTGGTCAGGGTAACCACTGGCATAAATTGGATAAAGAAGGAACTCATAGACACCGTGATAAAGGTGAAAATAGTAAACTTATGACCAATTTGATACCAAGCGATGATCATTAATGGCAGATTGATGGCATAGAATGACAAAGAGACCGGAATGGTAAAGCCTAAAAATCGATCACTAAGGGCGGATATAATCTGGGCCAATCCTGTCGCACCACTGGAATACACACGTCCCGGCTGGAAAAAGAAGTTCACAGCAACAGCAGATAGGAAGCCATAGACCAAAGAAGCCGAAATCTTTTCATCGTACTTCTCTCGGGAAATACTTTTTAAGACCCGTAGTAATTTAAAGTTATAGGCCAATCTTCGTATATAATAACGCAAGATCTTGCCTAAGCGAGTTTTTTTCATGATTATCTCTCAATTTATAAATAAAGGGAAAATCCCACAAGTAGCTTATGGTAATTTTCCGCTTTTACTTTTCTTATTCCTCAGTTTTTACTTCTACTTGTAGGCTCAACTCTTCCAGTTGTTTATCAGCTACTGTAGAAGGGGCTTGGGTCATTGGATCCGTTGCCTTATTGTTCTTAGGAAAGGCAATCACTTCACGGATATTCTCCTCACCAGCTAACAGCATGACAAAACGGTCCAAACCAAGAGCTAATCCACCATGTGGAGGGAAACCATAATCCATGGCTTCTAGCAAGAAACCAAATTGCTCTGTCGCGTCTTCTTTTGAGAAACCGAGAGCGGTAAACATCCGTTCTTGCAATTCTTTTTGGTTGATCCGAAGACTACCACCACCAAGCTCGTAACCATTGAGCACAATATCATAGGCAATGGCCCGTACCTTGGCAAGATCGCCCTCTAATTCATGAGCTGTATCTGCTTGCGGAAGTGTAAATGGATGGTGGGCACTCATGTAACGACCTTCTTCTTCAGACCACTCAAACATTGGCCAATCGACCACCCATAGGAAGTTGAATTGACTATTGTCAATGAGGTCCAATTCCTTGGCAATTCTACAACGAAGGGCACCTAGAGTTGCATTGGCCACTTCTAGTGTATCAGCTACAAAGAGAACCAAATCCTTTTCTTCCAACTGTAAAGCACTTGTCAACTCTGTTGTCACACCTGTCAAGAACTTAGCTACTGGCCCATTTAAAGCACCATCAACTACCTTGACCCACGCTAGACCTTTTGCCCCATATTGCTTGGCTACTTCAGTCATCTTATCGATATCTTTACGAGAATAGTTGTCTGCTGCGCATTTAACAACGATGGCTTTAACGGCAGGTGCTTCTGAGAAGACCTTGAAGTCTACACCCTTTACAACTTCTGTCAAGTCTGTCAAGAGCATCTCAAAACGAGTATCTGGTTTGTCAGAACCATAAAGAGCCATAGCATCGTCGTACTTCATCCGTGGGAAAGGAAGTGTCACTTCGATTCCCTTAGTTTCTTTCATAACACGTGCGATTAAACCTTCCGTAATATCTTGAATTTCTTGCTCTGTCAAGAAGGAAGTTTCTAAATCGACCTGCGTGAACTCTGGTTGACGGTCGCCACGTAAATCTTCATCACGGAAACATTTGACGATTTGATAATAACGGTCAAAGCCAGCATTCATCAACAATTGTTTGGTAATTTGAGGGCTTTGAGGTAAGGCATAAAAGTGACCCTTGTTGACGCGAGATGGTACGAGGTAGTCACGCGCCCCTTCTGGAGTTGATTTAGAAAGGAATGGTGTTTCCACATCAATAAATTCCAACTCATCCAAATAATTACGGATAGAATGGGTTACCTTGGCACGCAATTTTAAGTTTTCCAACATTTCTGGACGACGCAAGTCCAAATATCGATAGCGTAGACGAGTATCATCGTTTGCTTCAATGCCGTCCTTGATCTCAAATGGCGTGGTTTTTGCAGTATTGAGGATAGTCAAGGAAGACACATGCATTTCAACCTGACCTGTTGCAATTTTATCATTCGCTTGCTGTCTGGCAGCAACTTGACCTGTCACTTCGATAACATATTCGCTACGAAGACTCTCGGCCGTTGCCATGACTTCCGAACGAACAGTTTCTGGATTGATGACCAATTGCATAATCCCTTCACGGTCCCGCAAATCAATAAAGATCAAGCCACCCAAATCACGGCGTCGACTCACCCATCCTTTGAGGGTTAGTTCTTGTCCAATGTGTTCCTCGCGAACACGCCCAGCATACATGGAACGTTTCATTGTATTTTTACTCTCCAAACTAATATTCTTCTTTCTATTTTACCATAAAGCCTGTTAGATAAGTGCTTTCCCAGAGATTTTTCCAGAAAAAACAATTTTTTTATTCAGCTTCTTTCTTGGTTGGAGCTTTCTCTTTTTTTACCTCTTCATCATATAGCGTTGGGGCCAACATTTTCATCAGACTTGCTGTTCCAAAACGCATGACAGCTGCCAAGACTCCAAATATTGGAGCCAAGCTACGGAAAAAGAAATCTCCTCTGACTAATTGGGTGATGAGGCCCGTAATTAGAAAGATCACTATTCCTTGAAGAATCGCATGAAAAGCTATTTTCTTCATTGTTTTCATCTTGTACCAGTTCCTCTCGTGTATTAGACAGACTTATCCACAGGTTTGTGGATAAGTCTGTGAATATGGGGATAAGTTCATTCAAAACCATAGGAAAAAAGGTTGAGACTGGGTATTCTCAACCTCTTCGCATCTTACTTAAATTGATCCGGCTGACCTTTATAGTTAGCCCAGTCCTGACTTAAGAAACGATTGTTAATCTTGTATTCAGGGGCAGGTTGAGGGTTGGAGACAAAAGGATCAACTGCTTTATCAAATGCCAACCATCCATTCCAGCCCATATGAATGGTATCTTGCATAAAGTAGGGTTTATCACCATCTTTAGAAAAATCAGCAATATGGGTAAAGCCTTGACTTTCTAATTGGTAACGGATTTTTTCAACTGTCCGTTGATACATTTCTTTACTCAAACCTGTATAGGCCATCCATTTAGAGTTAACTGGAGGGATGACAAATATCACATTGGTTTTCGATTGAGCAAACTGATCCAAGACGAGTTGTAAATCATTGTATTCTGGAGATTGCTCATAGGATTCATTCTTTTGGAATCCTTTGAGTTTCTTTAACTTACTTGCAAGTCGATGGTTGTAAAAGCTATTACTAATGCCTAGTTTGTTATTATTGGTTTTCTTTTTGGCTTCCGCAGTCGCTACCTCTTCCAAAGCTTCGTAAGAAAATGTATCTGGCAAGTCATCTAAGCGAGAGAGTACTTTTTTCTCATAGTTGCTATTGTTCATTGCCGTAAAGTTGCTAAAGAAGGCATCCTCCCGACGAACAAAGCGCATGAGGGTCTGATTGAGTCCTTTTTCAAAACCAGATAGATTCTGACCCTTGGCCAACTTCTGAACTTCTCCCTGCATAGCAACATTAGGGTATTGTTGCAAAAGACGGGACGCTGCATATTGGCTTGCTGGTCCAGCTTCATGGTTGGCCAAAAAGCTAGTTAATTGATCGCTGTTAAAGTATTGCTGAAAGGCTGATGAATCATAGCCATCCTTAGTAAACCACTGGGGTGATACCACATAGACAGCTGTTTTCCCTTCTAGTTGAGGAAGAATTTGCTGCATCCCAAAATATTGGTTCAAGGACGCTGCTCCTCGTTGCCCTAGAAAATACGGACGATAAGAGCGATCATACTTCTCAGCTAGTACTGCTGGGTGGACGATATCAAACCGCAACCATTCGCTGGAACCAAAGAAGGGTACAAAACGATAGTTAGGATCCCCGAGCGCTTCTTCTTTGCGGGCACGACTTTTAAAACCTTCTGCTGTCAAGCTCACTGCGGCCTTTTTCTCTTCTGTCAAATCATGTTTGTGGTTAATCGGATAGAAAAAGAGAAGGGTAGCGACCAGAGCCATAGCGCAAAAGACAGGACCCAGAATCAGCCACAATCGTTTAAGCATTCTGAAGCTCCATGACACCTTCTACGATTTTGTTGGCTGTGTTCCAGTCATCACGACCAAATTCAGATACAGGAACCCGAATATCGAAGCGGTTTTCCAATTCCACAATCAACTCAACGGTTCCCATGCTATCAAGAACACCCGCATCAAAGAGATCCTCATCCATCATATCTGAGACATCTTCCATAAACAATTCGTCAATAATTTCAATTACTTGTGATTTTACATCCATTTTTCATTTTTCCTTTTCTTATTTCATTTTTGGAAACCATTGCTGATCCAAGAAACCTGAGAAAATCAGGAAGGACAGCATAACGGTATTGAAAGTAATAAAGATACCAAGAGCCTGGGTCCAGCGATTGTCTGGTAGGGGCTCCAGTCCTTTTGCTTTGCGTTCTTTATTGATGGTCTTTTTCTTCCGCAACCAAGCGTCGTTGATTACAAGACCCAGACCGTGGAAGAGACCATAGGCTACATAATACCAGGTCACCCCATGCCAGAAGCCCATGACCAACATGTTAATGATATAGGCAACGTTTGACGTTGTAATCCGACTCTGAAAGACCTTGTTGCGCATCAAAACCATGACTAGACGCATAAAGACAAAGTCACGGAACCAGAAGGACAAACTCATGTGCCAACGATTCCAAAATTCCTTTAAGTCACGTGACTTAAAAGGGAGATTAAAGTTGATTGGGCTCTTAATTCCCATCAAATTAGATGCCGCAAGGGCAAACATAGAATAGCCTGCAAAGTCAAAGAAGAGATCCAAACCAAAGACATACATGACCCCTAAGGTGCCTAGGTTAAAGATTCCCCCTTGAAGAAGGGCATAGGTCTTGACGTGTCCTAGTAAGAGATGGCCAAAGATATGAGCTAGAATAAACTTATAGAGGAAGCCAAGCATGATATACTTGACGCTCTGCTCCAACATATCTAGAAGCTCATCTCGATCCGGAATCGTCAGATAATCTTCATTGAAGCGTTTGAAGCGGTCGATCGGCCCACTTGAAAAAGTCGGCATAAAGAGCAAGAAACGCAAGAATTCCCAGAGACTAAAGTCTTTGAGGGTTCCGTCTCGCATCTCGATAATCATGCCCACTGCTCGGAAGGTCAGATAAGAGATCCCAAGGAAGCCCATCCAAGACTGGGTGCCATCAATGGCTGGTTGCACCTTCACAAAAACCAAGGGCAAAACGACCAAGAAAGAGTGGAGGTAAAAGACCCACTTGTTGTCACGCTGGCTTCGATAGAATTTATAGGAGTAGACCCAAAGGATTTGCCAAAAGAGGTAGAAAAGAACCGCATAGATTTGTTTCAAATCCGTCCCTGTCAGCATTAGAACAATAAAGGCGAGACTGACCAAGGCTTCATAGACTGGGAATCGCTTTTTAAAGAAGAGGCCAACAAAGATGGGCAATAAGGCCCCAATCAGATAAATAAAGTAGACCGGGGTCCCATAGGGTTCTAAATGAGGGAGCTGTTTCAAAAACTCGATCATCGGTTGTTAACCTCACTAATCAACCCTTTGATGTCGATTTTCCCGTTTGGAGTTAGCGGTAAACTATCACGGTAAAGGAATTTTGAAGGCATCATATAAGACATCATGATGTGTTCCAAATCTTCCTTGATGGCTTTCGTAATATCAATCTCGCGTTCAAATTGCTCTTTGACGCCATCTTTTAAGATGACATAGGCCAAGAGATTTTGAACCTTATGATCTTTGTTGTAGCGTGGCACTGCAACAGCCGAGTCGATGTACTGAGATTTGTTCAAGTTTTGAGAAACATCTTCTAGCTCAATACGATAGCCGTTAAACTTGATCTGGAAGTCCATCCGACCACCATAGAGAAGAAGACCTTCATCTGTCATGGTACCAACATCTCCCGTATGGTAGGCTGGAAGTCCTTCAAATTCGAAGAAGGCTTCTGCTGTTTTCTCTGGATTATTCATATAACCTTTTGAAACAGCTGGTCCAGACACGATAATCTCTCCTTGCTCTCCATTTGGTAATTTGTTTCCTTCCTCATCAATGATGAAGGTTGGAGAATCTTCTTTAGTATAACCAATTGGCAAGCGTTTAAGAGTCGCTAGCATCTCATCTGTGATAGCAACTGCCGACAAAGCTACCGTCGCTTCTGTTGGTCCATAAGCATTGATAATCCGAGCATTTGGGAAACGCTCGCGCAGTTTTTGAGCCGTTTTAACCGTTAACTCTTCCCCATCAAAGTAGAAATGGGTAATGCCTGGCATCTTTTCAGCATTGAAATCTTCAGACAACATGGCCATATCTGCAAAAGATGGCGTTGAAGTCCAGATAGCAATCGGAAGAGAAAAGATGGTCGCAAAGAGTTGTTTAAAGTCTTGAGTAATGGCTGATGGAAGGGCAAAAAGGGTCCCTCCAAGAGCTAAGGTTGGTGCCCAGTACATGACAGACAAGTCAAAGGAATAGGGTGGTTGCGCCAACATTTGCGGACGCTCTGGCGTCGCAAATTCCTTGTCAGTAATCATCCAGTTGGTGAAGCTGAGCAAGTTGTCGTGCGAAATTTGCACCCCTTTTGGTTTACCAGTTGTCCCCGAGGTAAAGATAATGTAGTAGTTATCATCCCCTTTGACCGGATGTTGCAAATCATACGCATTCTGAGCAGCATAAGCTTCACGCACTTGCTCCAAAGACATAACTGGAGCAGCTGGGTTTTCAATTGGAAACTCATTGATAGCGATAATTAAGCTTGGCTCAGCTACTTCAACAATAGCAGACACGCGTTCCAAGGCAGAGTGGCTGTCGATTGGGATATAAGCATGGCCAGATTTTGTCAGGGCCACAAAGGTTGCCAACATTTCATATTCTTGTCCACCAAAGACCACAACAGGTGACTTTTCAGGAAGTCCCATTTGGTCAATGTGGGCCGCTAAGCTATCTGAATCAGCCTTCAATTGGCCATAGGTATGCTCTTCTCCAAGGACATTGTAGACAGGATAGTCTGGTTGCAGTTGGGCGAAACGTTCAATCGCCTCAATCATATCAGTAATTGGTTGGTTTGACACGGTAGGGATCTCCTTTAAAATTCATTGTAAATAAAGCCGCCTTGACCTTGACCAAGGTAACTAAAGAAATAGAGTAGGGCTAAGAAAATAGCGAAATACAAGATTGTTTGCCCTATAAATTTATAAAGTGTTTTATGTTTCATCTTTTTCACTCTTCATTTTGATTATCACTGACTATTTTACCATTTTTTGTTCAGTCAAAGCAATCCAAACACAAGGAAAAAATACTAGAAAACGTTACCATAAGAGACAATTGAGATCTGCCCTTAAATTGATTGCTTTTCTGATTTAAGTCAACCATCATCTAATCTAAGCCTTATTTTGCCGTTCCGCGACTCTGACGAATCAATTCCAAACACTTGTCTACTTCTACGTCTCTTTCAAAATGAGCTGGAGTCCAGGGAATTTCTATATCCGGTTCAACACCTTTATCCGTCATTCCTCTACCTTGATCTACGCTTAGACAGCGAGAAGTAGGAAACATCAATCGATAATCACCATAATCAACGGTACAACAATTGGAATAGTCTAAAATTCCGAGAGTTGGTCTACCTACCACCGTTACCTTCTTAAACTGCTTCATCATCTGGACAAAATTGTCCCCAGATGAAGCACAATAGATATCTGATAAGATAAAGATCTGTTCGGGATATTGGCCGCCTCTAACCTCTGGGAAGAATTCCTCGTTTTCTTGCTGGTACAGCACATAGCCTTTGCCCCGATAGCGGAGTAGATCCTCTTTCATCTCTTCAAGGAGTTTAATTGTTTCGGAACTAATCTCTTCCTGTTGCATCCAGTCCTCAAAATCCTTCAAGCGTAAGTCGACATTACGTTCCGTGTAGAGAATTTCCATGCCATCATCATCCCAGTCAAGCGAATCATAGCCCTGACCCTTCTCTAAGCCTAGATGTAATAGAGGGAAATATAAAGAATCTGTCCCTCCACCGTTCTGTCGGACATCAATGAGAAGGAACTTGACTTCCGTCATCATCGGTAAACACTCTTGGTATAAGCGACTAATAGCTTCTTCATCCATAAAGTTATCCAGACAAAGATAAAGAATGTCATCGTCTAACCGTTTCCAAAAAATCTGATCTTGGATCGGCTCTCGACTGGGCGCTACTTCAATGGTCTTTTCTACCCCTTCTCGAAGCAGGGTGACTCTTTTGGACTGAGAGACCAAATCCGCCCATTCTCGGTAGTGTCTTTCGGGGGTCTTACTTATAAAATAGTCCTTATGAAGAGACGCCACCTGCTCCAAGTCACTTCCATCCAGACCTAGGATCTGATCCCCTGCCTGGAGACCAGTGTCTGCATGCGCCTTTTCAACATAAAGTTGATGGTCCATTACACGTAAGAGAAAGCCTTTCTGACCAGCTTTTTTATTCTGAAAGGAGATGTGCCCAATAATACCAAAACTGGCTAGGTAGGACCTGACTTGATAAAGAAAGGCATCATCCGCCATATCATCTGTTATTTTTTCCCGAAAAGGCTCTGGATCACATCCTTTTCGATCTTTGATAGTAGATGAATCGTGAGTCATAATGGAGACGATATCTTCAAAAATAGCTCTCTTTCTCATGCAAGACTCCTTAATTTTTTTAGAAACAGTATACCACTTTTCCTTAAAAAGTTCTTAAACCCCTAAAAAGAGGCTGGGACAAAAGTCCTAGCCTCCTCGCTTCAAATAAGATCACAACGAGCTATCCCTTACAGGAGAGAAAGATTGTATGAAATAAATACCTACTTCGTACAGCTTCTCTCCTATTTTTTCGTGCTTTTCGAGCTTTTATAGTGTACAATAGAAGAAATGACGCTCTATGATTAGAAAGGGATTTATATGATGTCTAAAAAAATCACTCTCCTTGCAACTCTCTTTTTGAGTCTTTTCTTCTTGACAGCCTGTATGTCTGATTTTCAATCATATTTCAAACCGGAAGAAACAAGCACTCGTCCCTCCTCTAAAAAACAAGAGAAAAGTGAAAAAGAAGCCTCATCTTCTAAAAAATCATCTAAAACTAGCTCTTCGAACAAAGAAAAGAAAGAGTCTAAGATAAAAACCAGCTCAAGCAAAAAAATGGAGGTGTTCCCTGCCAATGCTAGCGAAGCCCCCAAGGACAAGATCTATGCAACTGGTGATTCTGTCGTTTACTATAAAAAATATGACGGTGGATTAAAAGTGCATACACCTGATTTCGAAGGCTATACAACAAAAATAGTCAAAAAAATTCTTGGAAAACCTGAAAAAACCCATGTTGATTCAAATTATATGCTCGAGACCTTTTCAGAAAAGGAACAAGAAAACCTTGTTAATCTCTATCAAGAGGGCCTTTTAACTGACGAGCAACTCCATGCTTTTTGGGCTGGTGTAGTCGATCTAGCTCAAACGGCTCAATTAGAGCATACTTTTACAGTCTTTACCTACAAAGAAGGACAAGTTCAACTTGTCTTTAAGGATGACAACCTTGTCTATGTTACTCCAGATCCAGAAGTGCTTTATTTTAACTAAGAAAAATCCCCTTTCTCTTCAGAGAAGGGGGATTTGTTTCACATGAAACTATGGATAGAGGAAGTTTAGTCTTCTTCCATCTTTTGAGGTTGATAGGCCACCATTCCTAAACCAATACACAGCACCAAAACCAGGGTAAGGAAGGTGACTTGCCCGCCTATCTGACCAGACAAGGAAATGGTTTCCCTTAGTCCCGATACGGTATAGCTCATCGGCAACAGCGGATGAACGGTTTGGAAGAAACGATTAGTGAGGGCAAGCGGATAAGTTCCTGCACTAGAAGCCAGTTGAAGAAGCAAGAGAATCAAAGAGATAAAAGCTCCTACCTTGTTGTTCCATGTCGTTAAGGCAGTCACCATGGACATGAAGGTTGCACTTCCTAGCACACAGAGGAAAAGAGTCAAAGCTTCATGGTTTGCTGCCATCCCTAGCAGATGAACAGCTCCGTAGACCAGGACACCAGCCAAGACAGCAATTATCCCGTTCACTTCCAATCTCGATTTCAGCCAAGCCCAACGACTTTCTGGATGACGCCCAGATGGCAATTTGGCAAAAATCATATTGGTAGAAAGAGCAGCGACGAAAAGGGCAACTGATATCATATAAGGCGCCATTCCCACTCCATTCACTGAAACATTATCATGGTCTGTCTTTGAAAGGGTAATTGGATCTGACAATACGCTGGCATTTTCTTTTTCAGTGCTAGCGCTATTTAATTGGTCCTTAGCTGAACTCAAACCTTGACTGAGATTCTGACTACCTGTTTGGAGATCCCCCAAGCCCCCGACAAGAACCTGGCCTCCTGTCGCTAATTGACCAGAGCCATCAGCTATTTTACTTGCACCATCTGCCAATTGATGAGAACCTGATAATAACTGACCTGATTTATCCGATAACTGATCAACACCTGATACGAGTTGATCAACACCACTAGCCAAGACTGGTGTTTGAGTATTTAATTGACCAATCCCACTGGCCAGTTGTCCAGCACCTGTTGTTAATTCGCTAGACTTACTAGTCAATTGGTTGGCCCCTGAAACTAATTGGTCCATTCCCATAATCAGAGTTGGCATCTTTCCATTTAGTTCTCCCAATCCTGTTGCTAGTTGACTGCTTCCAGATACCAAATCCGCAGATTTCTGCTCCAGTTGACTGGTCCCCTCACTCAATTGACTAGCGCCTGCTATCAAGGTGCTACTATTATCATTAAGCTGACTAGCTCCGCCAGCTAACTGATCTACCCCTGTCGTATAGAGTTGCACTCCTTGGTTGAGAGTTTGGCTAGCTGGTAGAAGTTGCTCTGTCACTGCTGTCTGCACGGAGCTCAAGCTAGTTGAAAGAGTATTCAAGGTAGACGAAGCTGTTGGCAAGATCTGATTAGCACTTTCTTTTACTTTGGCCAAAGGACTCTCGGTCGTTAAGCCTTCTTGCAAACCTTGAACGGTAGTTAAAATCGCTTGAGCAGCAGTCTCCGTCGTACTTGAAGTAGCAGACACAGCAACCGTCAGTTCTGCCTGTTGTTCGGCTGTCATCGATTGATAGGCAGCAGTAGCTTGAAGATTGGCTAGTACTGAATTGCGGTCAGCCTGTGCTGCAGCTGAAATCCCTTGAGCAGAGGTGGCAATGGTTGCCAATGCTGTGCTGAGTTGACTAGTATCTCCGCTCGTGTTCTGAATAGCTTCTTTTAATCGGGTGAGGCCTGCTGTTAATTGGGCAAGCTGCTCTTGTTGATTTGGTGACGGAGAAAGTTGTGTAGATAAGGTTTGAATTCCTGTTTCTAACTGAGACACTCCATTTCTCAATGCTTCCGATTGACCACTTAATTGACTAGCTCCACCACTGAGAGTAGCAAGCCCTGTGCTATAGTTTGTTAGACCATTCGTCAAATTGCTAGCACCAACATTCAACTGACTGACTCCTTTTGTGTAGGTATCCAGTCCTGTTGTGAGAGTGTTCATTCCTGTATGCAATTGGCCAATTCCAGAGGCTAACTGAGGCGTTTGACTAGCCATTTGGTTCAAACCATCTCCAAGTTGTCCAACACCAGACGTATAGGCCGTCAGTCCACTACTAAAGGAGGTAAAACCATTATGAAGTTGCCCAACTCCCGATACGAGGGTCGGAACTTTCTCCTTCATTTGGTGAAGACCTGTCGCTAATTGACCAACTCCACTGGTGTAGGCCAAGAGTCCTGTGCTAAGAGTCTGTGCCCCATTTGAGAAAGACAGACTCGAATTGGACAAGGTTGTCAAATGGTCTGTCAGGGTTTGCCCACCCTCTTTTAACTGACCAGCACCGGTTGCCAGCTTTTGACTTCCTTCAGCTGCTGTTCCCATTCCTGTCTTCAAGCTTCCCATCTTTTCAAAAAGAGCGTTGGTATAGGTTTTGGTAACATTACTAGCAACGGTTTGCTGAATTTTTATCATGGCTGAATCACTCATTTTACCAGCAATAAAGCTATGGCCACTAGATGTTTGGTAGGCAATGGTCATTTGTTCGGGATGATTGCTTAAGATAGAAGCTGCTTTAGCGGATAGATCTTGGGGCAAGGTCACCACCATATAATAATCACCCTTTTTCAGTCCTTCTTTAGCTGCTGTTTCATCTACAATATGAAAATCCAGGGCATCACTCTTCTCAAAATTGGACACCATGTCTTTTCCAATTGTCAATTCTTGTTCTTGATAACGAGCTGGCTGATCTTGATTGACAACTGCTACCGGCAAGTTCGAAACCTTGCCATAAGGATCCCACATAGAAGATAGAAAGATCACATTATAGAGAGCTGGGATCAAAGCAACCCCTATCATCACAACGATAACGGTCGGTTTCCTAAAAATCGCTTTCCATTCTTTAAACATTTTTTGTCTCCTTTTTATACACACTGTCTAATTTTTTGATATAATTGATTATACAGTTCTTTTGAAAAACCGCAAGTTAAAAAAGCGATTTTTGGACACTGTGTATAATTTTGTATATAAAAGAAAGGGACTAGAATGGTTACCGAAAGCAACAAGCGAATAAAAACAAAACATATCATCCAGGAAGCCATGGTTGACCTGCTTCATAGAGAGTCCTTTGATGAGATTTCAACCGTTCAGTTGGCAAAAGAGGCTGGTATCAGCCGGAGTAGCTTCTATACCCACTACCGCGATAAGTATGATATGATCGAGCGCTACCAACAGGAATTTTTCCACAAAGTTGAATACATCTTTGACAAACAAAAAGAAGATAAACACCAAGCCGTTACCGAAGTTTTCGAATTTCTCACCAAGGAGCCCCTCTTTGCTGTCCTTCTAACCGAGAATGGGACAAAAGAAATTCAATCCTTCTTACGGCATAAACTACAAGTTCTACTAGTCGATAGCTTGCAAGAGCGTTATGGCCATCGATCTTTGACAGAAATCGAAAGAGACTACAGTTCTGTCTACCTCACCAATGCCTTCTTTGGAGTCTGTCAAATGTGGGTTGCGCGAGGCCAAAAAGAAAGCCCGCAACAAATGGCTGACTTCCTATTAAAAATGCTGGAATAAAAAAGAGACCTCGGTCTCTTTTTCTATTATCCTTCTTTAGTTCCCCGCTCCTAAAAATTGATCCACAAAGAAACTGAAGTAGGATTTTTCTCCTGTAATCAAGACACACTTCCCTTCCAAACCGTACCGTAGGAGCTTGGCCTCATGATCCTTAAGACGAAGAACTCCCTCTATTTTGAAAAAGTTGCCTTGTTCTGTCCGAGTTGCACTCGAAGCTATTGAGCTAATACGGACTTCTAGCGTAATTGGTTTTTGTTTACTTCCCTGCGTGCTAAAGCGAATCCGATCTCCCACATGAATCGTGGCTATATCTTTTGAAGGAATATAGGTGACAATCTTGACTTCTTTTTCTTTCTGAATGAGAGGATAAACTTGAGCCAGAGGAGTCCCTTCCGCTACAATACTCGCTCCTTTTGTTTCATCATTCAAATGAAGCACCCCTTCATCCTTCGCTAGAATCCGAGTCTTCTGAAGAAGAGTTTCTTGTGTTTTTACCTTACTTTCTAGATCTGCGATTTGCTGAGAAAGAAGCAGAAGATCTTGTCCGACCTTACTCAGTTGTTGAGCTTTCAGGGAGGCTATTTGACTATCTAAACTGGTCGAATAAGCTTGTTGGCTTCCGGATCCCGCATATTGGATTCGATAATTAGAAATACTTGCCTCTAACTGCTGGATTTGACTATCCAGCTGGCCAATAAAAGAAGCTTGTGCTTGAGCATTTTCCTCTCCGTGTGCTTGCTGAGCGTAACTCTGGTAGAAAGAGTAAAGTGGATGAGTCACATCCAGACTTCTCCCCTCTAGTAGAGCTGATTTTAGACTATGGTAATCAGCTAAGCGCTTCTCTTGGTCTTGGATAACTTGGCCAATTTCTGCTTGACTGGAACTTGCACTGGCATTTTGAGAAGCAATGGTTGCATTTTGTTGATGGGCTTGAGCTTGGAGAATCGCTATCTGTTGCTGGTAATCCTTAAACAGCTGGTCATAACCAAAATGCTCATTTCCTGTAAACTGGCTCTCCCCTGTCTCAATGCTAGTTTTCAACAATTTTAATTGTTCCTCCTGTTTCTTTAAGAGGTCTAGCTGTTGCGTTAAGCTCATTCCTTGTTGTTTTTCCTGGTCCTCTTGGTATTCTACCAAGATTTCTCCCTTCTTAATCTCTTTATTTTCCTTTAGATGGTTGACTTGAATGGGAGAATTACTGGTTGATTGGATTTGATCAATCACGCGCGTAGCTTCAATTGTCCCTCGACTAGACAAGGTCACTTCCTTCTTGGCAAAGACAGAGAATCCCACAACAAAAAGTAGTAAAAGAAAACAAGGGACTACCCATAAACTAGCAAAATTATGGAAACGTTTCTGATAGAATTCTGCACTTTCAAAATATTTTTCGTTCATCATACTCTCTTTTTTCTCCTAGTCCTCTCTTAACAAGTAACCAAATGGCTGTAATAGCCATTCTTTTTCAGTAATTCTTCATGGCTTCCTTCTTCCTTAAGACAACCTTGGTCCATGAGGAAGACTTTTTCAGACCGTTCTGCAATCGTTAACCGATGGGCGATAAAGATAATGGTCTTATCTAAGGCCATCAAGCGGTCCACAATTTTCTTCTCCGTCAAGATATCTAGGCTGCTGGTCGCTTCATCCAGAATCAGAATAGGAGCGTCCGTTAACAAAGCACGCGCCAAAGCAATCCGCTGCCGTTGTCCACCAGAAATTCCCATACCATCCGTTGTTAATTCCGTTTGGTAATTGAGGGGCATGCGCTCAATATCTTCTCGAATTCCTGCGATTTCAACAGCGCGCAAGATATCTTCCTGACTCGTTCCTTCCCGTGCTCCTAGTAGCAAGTTCTCTAAGATTGTGCCATTAAAGACATAGGGCTGCTGGGGTAAATAATTGATTTGCTGGCGGAGCAAGGTTTTATCCACTTGCTGGATATCCCTTCCTCCCAGACGAATCGTTCCTTTAGTGGGTTGGTAGAAATTCACCATCATTTTAGCTAGCGTTGTTTTTCCAGAACCTGAAATACCGACAAAACTGACCTTGCTCCCTCTTTTGATTCTTAAGTTAATATCTGTTAGAACATTGGCCCCGAAACCGTACTTGTAATCTACTCCCTCAAATACTAGATCACCATCGAGAGCCTCACGCTCTTGAAGGGGCTTCTTCTCTGCGAACTCAGAGTCTATCAGATAGACTTCATTCAGACGGGTATTAGCTACTCGGGCGGCTTGAAGTTTGGTTTGGAGGTTGATCAAATTCTCTAGAGGCCCTGTGAAATAAACAAGGAGAGTATTGTAAGTAATCAGCTGACCCAAACTCAATTCTTGCTTCATGACCAAATGAGCTCCCATCCACAAGACCAAAACATTCAAAATCAACTGAGCCAAGTGCTTGAGCCCCTTTTGAAGACTTTCCGCCTTGCTCATGGCAAAGGACTTCTTCAGATAATCCACAAATTCTGAGTCAATCTTTTGATAACGACTACGCTCACTGGTAAGAGACTTGATGGTTTCAATCCCATTGATATCTTCGATAATAGAAGAAGACAAGACACTATTGGCTTCCATAGTTTCATTATTTAAGCGCTCAAAAGGCTTCATAAAGGCAAAAATAATGACTGCATAAATCGGCAGCAAGAGAATGGTCAAGAAAAAGAGGTGAGCGTTTTGGCTAAACAGGACTACGGATAAAATCAAAACAATGGACAGATCCAAAAAGATTGAAAGCAGCGTACTAGCCAGAGCATCGATAATGCGGTTGGCATCTGTAAACCGCGACACCACTTCCCCTGTCCGTCGAGTTGCAAAGAAACTCATGGGCAACTGAAAAACATGCTTAATATAGGACAGAATGACATCAATAGACAAGCGTTGACCTAATACCAAGAGCAAATAATCCTGAGCGTAGGTGAGGATTTGCTGTAAGATGTAAACCACAATCAAACCTAGTGAAATCACAGTCAAGGTCTGCTTCATCTGATCAGGCACATAGGTATCAATAATTGATTGTAGGTAGTAAGAACCAACAATATTGATAAGGGTTACCAATAAAGTTGCAAGAACAATATGAAGGACCAATTGTCGCTGTTTAAACAAAAGAGGGACAAAGTCTAGGAGCCCATTTTTCTTTTCCTTACTAGGTTGATAGGCCGGAGTCGGGGCCAAGGCAATGACAATCCCTGTCCATTCCTTTTCAAACTCTTCGATCGTCAATTTGGTCATCTTTACTTTTGGATCTGGATCTGCTACGTAAAGATGTTTTTTATCTTTCTTATACACTACGTAATAATGAGGGAGACGCCCATCCTTGATCACGTGGACAATCAATGGATAGGTCACTCCTTCTAAGTCAAAAAGAGTGCGGTCTGCTCGAAAGGCGCGTGTCTCAAAGCCCAACTCTTCAGCTACCTTGACCAAACCTAAGGCAGTCGTTCCATCTGCAGTCGTTTTTGCCTTCTCCCGCAGACTAGCTAAAGAATAGTATGATCCATAGTAGCCAAAGACCATGGCTAAAGCTGCAACACCACAGTCTCTCATGTCAACTTGTTGGCGATAATGTTTTTTCTTAAATCCCATAAGAACCCTTTCCAATTGTTTGTTTCATCTTAACAAAAAGGACTATCGGAGAAGAAAAAATCGCTATTTGGTTTATTATTTTAAGTATTTGGTCATAAAAATCTCCAAATCAGGAGAATGATCATTTATTTTGAAAAAGAAAAACCGCCTATTTTTACAGGCGGTCATTTCTTTCTATGAAGCAAGCATAGGGAACAAATATCTAAGCAAACCCAAGAAATCAACATTTTAAGACAAAACAAAAAGCCCACTGTTGTAGGCTTTCTGCAAGTTTTTTCTTAAAATTAAAGCATTTTGTTGTAGAATTCAACCACAAGTGCTTCGTTGATTTCTGGGTTGATCTCATCACGTTCTGGCAAGCGAGTCAATGAACCTTCCAATTTTTCAGCATCGAATGATACGAATGCTGGACGTCCAAGAGTTGCTTCAACAGCTTCAAGGATAGCTGGGACTTTAGCTGATTTTTCGCGAACTGAGATCACTTGACCTGGAGTTACACGGTATGAAGGGATATCAACACGTTTTCCGTCAACAAGGATGTGACCGTGGTTAACGAATTGACGAGCTTGGCGACGAGTAGTCGCAAGTCCAAGACGGTAAACAACGTTATCCAAACGACGTTCCAAAAGAAGCATGAAGTTGAAACCGACAGTTCCTTCTTTGATCTTAGTAGCTTGTACGAACAAGTTACGGAATTGTTTTTCACCAAGTCCGTAAGAGAAACGAAGTTTTTGTTTTTCAGCTAATTGCAAACCGTATTCTGACAATTTTGAACGGTTGTTTGGTCCATGTTGACCTGGTACGTAGTTACGACGTGCCAATTCTTTACCTGTCCCTGTAAGTGACAAGCCAAGACGGCGAGATTGTTTCCAAGATGGTCCTGTATAACGTGACATTTGAAATGTCCTCCTATAAAAATAATTTTTTGTAGGAAATAACGTTTTAGACAAACCTGATTCGTTCAGAAAGCCTTCGCCCAAACAGCAAAGGTTACTTTTCTAGCTGGCTTCCTGTTGACGAGCTTCATTTTGTCCTGCTGTCATTTCGCACAAATTCTATTATACCACCAATACCAGTCCTTGTAAAGTTGCTTTCTCGTTTTTTGTATTTCTTTCTATAAGTGAAAAGTAAAATGGGCGCTTCTAGCTAGCGACTTTCTAAATCGCTAATTTCTGACTTCGATTATCATGTATTTCCTTTTCTATCCTCTCATTTTTATTTTGTTTACATGAATCTTTACAACTTTTTTACAACTTGTCAAGCATGATTGTTTTAACAGTCTCCCAAATGTCTCTATTTTAGAAAGATTAAGAACAAAAGCCTTTAAAAGATCCCCTGTCTATTATTGACAGATTGGATTGTAAAATTGACAGCTTTGTCAATATTTTTACATAGCTATAACAATCATATAATTAAAAAAACCATCTCCGAGAAGAGACGGTTGAAATTTGGAGCTCACCCTAACCAAATTAGTCTAAGTAATGAATCAGATTTTTCTCAGTTAAAATATCTGAGTAAGTGTAAGATTCTACATAGGTTGTTGCTGGTTCACCAGGTAAACTATTTTCATTTGTGTATTCAATAATAAACAAAGAAGGATAGACTTCAATTAATCGACCAAACTTATTTTTTTGACGTTTACGGCCATTTTCCAAGGTCATTTCTACAATTTGACCTTCATGAGCCTTGATTTCTTCTTTGATTTTTTTCATTTTTGCTACATCAGTAAATGCATCACTCATCCATTATTCCTCTACTCTCTTTGATATGCTGGAGAATTTATTATATTCCTTTTGGAAGATTAACTCCACTGTTCCACGCGCACCCGAACGGTTTTTTTCAATAATGACTTCAACCTTATTATTCGGCATGCCTTCTTCTTCCTCACCCGCACGTTCATAATAGTCATCTCGATATAGAAAGGCAACAATATCTGCATCCTGCTCGATGGATCCTGACTCACGAATATCGGATAGAACCGGACGTTTATCTTGTCGTTGTTCGACTCCCCGAGATAGCTGACTGAGGGCAATCACAGGAACCTTTAATTCTTTCGCCAAAATTTTTAATTGACGAGAGATTTCTGATACTTCCTGTTGACGGTTTTCACGTCCAGTCCCAGTAATCAACTGCAAGTAGTCGATGAGGATTAGACCGAGATTACCGGTCTCTTGTGCTAATTTCCTAGAACGAGACCGAATTTCTGTAATCCGAATACCGGGAGTATCATCTATATAAATGCTTGCATTAGCTAGATTTCCTTGTGCAATTGCATATTTCCGCCACTCATCGTCTGTCAGCTGACCAGTACGAATAGAATGGGATTCAATTAAGCCCTCTGCTGCCAACATCCGGTCTACCAAACTTTCAGCACCCATTTCTAGCGAGAAAATAGCAACTGTTTTATCCAACTTGGTTCCGATATTTTGGGCAATGTTTAGAGCAAAGGCAGTTTTACCAACCGCTGGACGAGCTGCAAGAATAATCAACTCTTCTTCATGAAGACCTGTTGTCATATGATCAAGATCTCGATATCCCGTTGCAATCCCAGTAATATCCGTTGTCTGCAAAGACCGAGTTTCAAGACTTCCAAAGTTGATATTTAAGATATCCTTAATATTCTTGAAACCACTCCGATTAGTCTTTTCACTAACATCAATCAGAGCTTTTTCTGCACCTGCAATAATCTCATCCGACGGACTAGCTCCATCATATGCTTGATTTATACTCTCCGTTAAACGAGCAATCAAGCGTCTTAGCACCGCTTTTTCAGAAACAATTTTTGCGTAATATTCCGCATTGGCTGAGGTTGGAACAGAGTTGATGACTTCGGCTAGATACGAGAGACCACCGATATTTTGCAAATCCCCTTGACTATCTAGAATATTGCGAACTGTAGTCGCATCAATAGCATCTCCCCTGTCTGCAAGGTCAATCATCGCCTTAAAAATTAACCGATGGGCATATTTAAAGAAATCTGCTGGCTCAATAAACTCACGAACAAAAACCAGTTTTCCCTCATCGATAAAGATGGCTCCTAAGACAGATTGCTCTGCTTGGATATCTTGAGGCTGGCTTCTTAATTCTTCTATCTCAGCCATAGTCATTCCTTTCTAACGATTTACTTAACCTTCATTTACTCGAATTCGGATAACACCTGTAATATCCTGATAAATTTTAACAGGCACATCAATCAAGCCAACAGAGCGAATTGGAGAAGCCACTTGAATGTGACGCTTATCGATTTTGATTCCAAATTGTTTTTGTAGTTCTTCTGCAATTTTTTTATTGGTAATAGAACCAAATGTACGTCCATCAGGACCAATTTTTTCTGTAAATTGGACAACGGTCGTTTCTTCTGCTAATTTTGCTTGAATTTTTTTCGCTTCTGCGACTAGTTCCGCATGGGCTTTTTCTTCAGATTTTTGCTTACCACGAAGCTCCCCAATCGCTTGGGCGTTGGCTTCCTTGGCTAAATTCTTTTTAATCAAAAAGTTTTGAGCATAACCTGTTGGGACTTCTTTAATTTCCCCTTTTTTTCCTTTTCCTTTTACATCTGCTAAAAAGATAACTTTCATTCTTCTTCCTCCTTATCCTTTTGGACCTCTTCTCGAATACAGTCAATCAACTGGGCACGAACCTGATCTATTGTTACATCTGACAATTGAGAAGCCGCAGAATTAAAGTGGCCTCCGCCTCCCATTTGCTCCATAATTTTTTGCACATTAACTTTGCTTCTGCTTCGAGCTGAAATGGAAATGCTTCCTTGTTCATTCAGAGCAATAACAAAGGTAGCTTCAATTTTGGACATGGCCAACATACTATCCGCTGCTTTACTAATGGTAACTGTCCCATAAGGAACATCTTCTGCTCCCGTTGCCACAATAATATGTGGGAAGACCATTTGACCATTTAGGATCAATTCATTTACTTCGCGGTACTCATCGAAGTTAATAGCTGAAATTTCCTGGATGAGGACACTATCACTGCCTCGGCTTCTCAAATAACTAGCTACATCAAATGTACGACTTGTCACACGAACTGAGAAATTCTTGGTATCCAACATAATACCTGCCATCAGAACACTGGCTTGAATCTTATTCAAGCGGTTCTTCTTAGAATTCTGGAACTGAAGCAATTCAGTAACCAACTCACTCGCACTACTTGCACCACTTTCAATATAAGTGATCATGGCATTTTCAGGGAAGTCTTCATCCCGTCTATGGTGATCGATGACAATGACTTGGGAAAACTTCTCATACAAATCATTCGAAAGCGTAAGAGCTGTCTTCGAATGGTCCACCATAATCAAAAGGGATTGATCAGTTACCATCCGTAAAGCATCTGAAACCGTTAATAGTTTAGTCGCTCCATCAGATTGAATTTTTTCAACCGCTCGTTTGATATCCTGAGCCATGGACGTATCATCATAAACTGCATAAGAGCGTTCGTTGATATTGTATGCAAATAATTGCATCCCAATCGATGCTCCTAAAGCATCCATGTCTAATTTTTTGTGGCCAACAACAAATACCTGATCAACCGATTTAATTTTTTCAGAAATAGCTGTCATCATAGCACGAGTTCGCGTACGAGTGCGCTTGATAGAAGAAGCTGTCCCACCTCCAAAGAAAATAGGATCCTTACCTTCTTCTCTTTCTTTCACTACCGCTTGATCGCCTCCTCGAACTTCAGCTAAGTTTAGATTCGATAAAGCAACTCTACCAATTTGATCATGATTACCGTCCCCGTATGAGAATCCCATACTTACCGTAATTGGTAATTCACGATTTTTTGCTTCCTCACGGAATTGGTCAATAATAGAAAATTTGGATTCCATTAATTGTTCAAGGACCGTATAGTCGGTAAAGAGATAAAAACGATCCATCCCAACTCTTCGATAAAACATATGGTATTTTTCCGAGAATTCTTCAACAAAGTTTGCAATAAATCCATTGATGCTACTGATATCTGAATCAGACACAACATCTTCTAAGTCATCATAGTTGTCTACAGACATAATCCCGATAACCGGTCTAGTGGTAACAAGACCGACGTTGGCTTCGTACTCGCTTGAAGCATCAAAAAAATAAACGACACTGGCTTGGGAATCCATATAAACCGAATATTTTTTATCCCCAATGGTTGCGTAATGGCCTTTCCCCTCAAATGGAATTGCCAAAACTTGTTGCAGGTATTCCACATCAAATTGTCCATCCTCAGTGGAGAAAATCAACTCCGCATAGGGATTAAACCACTCGACTTCATTGGTTTCACCGTTTACCTTAATCACACCAACTGGCATTTTATCTAGTAGCGAGGCCAATCCATTTTCAGCCTGATGATTGACATATTGAATTTGTTCTAACTCATCTAACTCTACTTGCTTTAATTGATGAAGAAAAAGATAGATGACACCGGAAAGGATCAACAGAATCACAAATAAATTTGCAATTGTACCACCCATTAATCTGGAACTGATGGCTAATATAATAAATGCTAACAAACCTACCATACAATAATGGATAGGAGTCATACGAAATTTTTTCATCATAAACCTCTGTTGGGCCATTATACCATAAAATATAAGAAAAAGCGAGGCCAGTCAAGCCTTTCCGCCAAACAAATGGCTAATATGGATCATGGATTGATTGATCACTTGTCTAACAGTGTAAAGGATCTTTACACCATTGTAAACAAACTATAAAACGAGAAAAGAAGTAGCTCTTCAGCCACTTCCTTCACATATTTACATCCTCATCAAGTTAGGATTCTTTTTCTTGGTTTTTCGAAATACTCCGACTCTTGCCTTCAAGATAAACCATCAAGATAGAAATATCAGCTGGGTTGACACCTGAAATCCGACTAGCTTGACCAATGGTCTCTGGATTAATCAGTTTGAACTTTTGACGAGCTTCTGTTGCGATGGAGTCAATATCATCCCAGTCAATATTGGCAGGAATTCGTTTTTCTTCCATTCGTTTCATCTTTTCAACCTGGTCTAAAGCTTTTGAGATATATCCCTCATACTTAATTTCTGTTTCAATCAGTTCGATGATCTTATCATCTAACTCTTCCGCAGCAGGTCCGATAAAGTTGACAACATCTTGATAGGATACCTCTGGTCGACGTAAAAATTCTTTGGCAGTAACTGCATCTGTTAATGGTTTGAAGCCAAGTGCTGTAACTTTTTCATTGGTTTCCTTTACAGGTTTTAACTTGATACTGTCAAGACGTTTCATCTCATTTTCAAACTGATACTTCTTGGTTTCAAAACGGTTCCAACGTTCATCGTCAACCAAACCAACCTCGCGCCCAATTTCTGTCAAGCGCATATCTGCGTTATCATGACGGAGAATCAAGCGATACTCAGCACGACTGGTTAACAACCGATATGGTTCGACTGTTCCTTTGGTCACCAAGTCATCAATCATGACCCCGATATAGCCATCACTCCGTTTCAAAATGAGTTCTGGTTTCCCTTGAATTTTCAGAGCCGCATTAATCCCTGCTACAATTCCTTGGCCAGCAGCTTCCTCGTAACCAGATGTTCCATTCGTTTGGCCCGCTGTAAAGAGACCTGATATTTTCTTTGTTTCTAAAGTTGCTCGTAACTGATGTGGAAGAACCATATCGTACTCAATTGCATAACCGGTACGCATCATCTCAGCATTTTCTAGCCCCTTAATTGAATGAACTAGTTCTCTTTGCACGTCTTCTGGTAAACTGGTTGACAAGCCTTGAACATATACTTCTTCTGTATTGCGTCCTTCTGGTTCTAGGAAAAGTTGGTGACGTTCCTTGTCAGCAAAGCGAACAATCTTATCTTCAATAGATGGACAATAACGAGGACCAACACCCTTTACAACACCTGTAAACATAGGGGCCCGGTGTAAATTGCTGTTGATAATCTCATGGCTTTGACTATTGGTATAGGTGAGCCAACAAGGGATTTGATCCTTTAAATAATCCTCGTCACGCGAATTGTAAGAAAAGTGATTTGGATTTTCATCACCAGGTTGAATTTCCGTTTCTTCATAATTGATTGACGATGCCTTGACACGAGGAGGCGTTCCTGTTTTGAAACGACCAATTTCAAGTCCTAGGTCTCTTAAATTATCAGCCAGTTTAATCGAAGCAAGGCTGTGATTTGGTCCTGACGAATACTTGAGATCCCCGATAATAATTTCTCCTCTGAGAGCTGTCCCTGTCGTGACAATAACAGCCTTGGCTCCATAGGCTTGATGAGTCGCTGTTACAACTCCTCTGACCTTCCCGTCTTCGACGATGATCTCATCAATAACTGATTGGCGAAGAGTCAGATTTTCTTGGTTCTCAACCGTCTTACGCATTTCCTTAGAATAAAGTTCCTTATCCGCTTGGGCACGAAGCGCACGGACTGCTGGACCCTTTCCTGTATTCAACATCTTCATTTGAATGTAGGACTTGTCAATATTCTTGGCCATCTCTCCACCGAGGGCATCTACCTCACGGACCACAATCCCTTTTGCAGAACCACCAATCGAAGGATTACAAGGCAAAAACGCCAACATTTCTATATTGATGGTTGCAAGTAGAACTTTACAACCCATCCGGCTCGCAGCAAGTGAGGCTTCTACACCCGCATGTCCTGCTCCGATTACAATAATATCGTATTCTTCTATAAAATTATAAGTCATCTTTTCTCCTATTTCTCCAGCTGTATGTGTTGTAATTGTCCGTTCCATTCTGGTAAGGCCGTTTTTAAAAATGCCGGCTTCAGGTCAACAGTAGATAAGGCCTCTATAGCAAGCCACCGGCATGGTAAGGACTTTGTATCTTCCTGCATGGTTAAAGGGGCATCTTCCAGCAAGTCCACCAAATAATGAAATTCAATATTATGGTAGTGGATTCCAGCTTGATTAAAGCGATTTTCAACAATGAAAGCTAGCTGACCAGCTCTAGAAGCAACGCCAAGTTCTTCTTTGACTTCCCGAACCACAGCATCTTCTGTAGCTTCATTCACTTGAAGAGCGCCACCGATTGTATAGAAACCATCCTTGTCTTCTATAACTAACAATCGACCATTTTCTACAATTAAAGCAGTGGCTCTCACACCAAAAACCGTCTGATTCAACTTGGTCCGAAAATCCTGTTCTTGCATGTTACTTCCTTTCGAAACGACACAAAAATAGTCAAAACTCTGAGAAGTGCAGGACAAAAAAGCCTGCAACATCCATGAGCTTTGACCATCATTTCTATTGCTTTTCTTATTGTAGCAAATTGAGAAAATTTGTCAATTTAAATATACTGACAAACTTCTCCATCCCGGTAAGCATTGTCAATCAAACCACCTCCGAGACACTCTTCACCATCGTAAAAGACAACAGCCTGACCTGGTGTAATGGCCCGTTGAGGTTCTGCAAAAATAACCTCAGCCTTGTCACCCTTGACATGAACCGTCACTTTGGAATCTGGCTGGCGATAGCGGAACTTGGCTGTACACTCTAGTGTAAACTCTTCTGGCATATCTCGTGTAAAGTGAACTTGACTAGCTTGTAAACTTGTTGACATGAGTGCTTCATGATAGAAGCCTTGACCGACATAAAGAATATTTTGACTCAGATCTTTACCAACTACAAACCATGGGGCATTGTCCCCACCTTGTTGACCACCAATTCCAAGACCACCCCGTTGACCGATTGTGTAATACATCAAACCAGCATGTTCGCCCATATCACGTCCATCTACAGTCATCATTCGGCCTGGCTGGGCAGGGAGGTAGTTACTGAGAAACTCTTTAAAATTCTTTTCACCGATAAAGCAGATCCCAGTGGAATCTTTCTTTTTAGCTGTTGCCAATCCAGCCTCTTCTGCCAAACGGCGAACCTCAGGCTTTTCCAAATGTCCCAATGGGAACATGGTTTTTTGAAGTTGCTCCTGAGACAACTGGCTTAAGAAATAAGTTTGATCCTTCCCATTGTCAACGCCACGTAGCATATGAACAATGCCGTCCTCATCTCGTGCCACGCGCGCATAATGCCCGGTCGCTACATAATCGGCACCGAGAGTCATGGCATAATCTAAGAAGGCCTTAAATTTGATTTCCTTGTTACACATGACATCCGGATTTGGTGTACGGCCTGCACGGTATTCTGCAAGGAAGTATTCAAAGACGCGATCCCAGTATTCTTTCTCAAAGTTGACAGAATAGTAAGGAATGCCAATTTGGTCTGCAACTGCTGCTACATCTTTGTAATCTTCCGTAGCTGTACAGACCCCATTTTCGTCTGTGTCGTCCCAGTTTTTCATGAAGATGCCAATGACATCGTAACCCTGTTGCTTTAACAACAAAGCCGTTACAGATGAATCGACACCACCACTCATTCCAACAACAACACGTGTGTTCGAGTTATCACTCATAGATTTCTCCCATCTTTTCGTTTCTCACGATTGAAGGTCGTGGTTTGCTTCAACGATTGAAGGTCGTTTTGAGCATTATCAATTGTAACACGCTTTATAGTAGAAAACAAGCATCTTGCCATTCTTCTTATTTACTATTTTATCTACGTTTACAGCTCTGTAAATCAAAAAAAGTCCAATTGCTGAACTCTTTCATGTACTTTAATACCAACCATTGGTCAACCAGAAGTTTTTAGCTGCAGACCATGATCCATAGCGGTTAACGACATATTGATTGGCTACTTTCTCCTGATTTTCAGGTGATAAATCTCCATTTAAATACGTGATTGTTAACTGATATCGACCATAATATTGGCCATTTTGTGCTGTATAACTGCCGCTTGATTCTTTCTGAGCAATCCATTCTTTAGCCGCTGCATCCTCTGCACTCAAGCCATTTGATGCAGAACCCGTCGTTGTTGCTTGTGTAGTGTCAACTTTACTGGTGGTAGCTTGCTCAGTTGTCTGTTTAGTTGAGCTAGTTTCTTCAATCTCAAGAACTTGTCCAACTGTAATGAGATTTACATTGCTAATCTTATTTTTCTTAGCAATTTCATCAACAGTGGTGTTCTTTTCCTTAGCGATAGCAGATAAGGTATCCCCTGACTTTACAGTGTAAGATGCTGCACTGGCGAGGACAGGAATAAACATCCCTGATAATAAGCTAAGTCCGATAACACGTTTTACAAACATTTTTTTATTCATGGTTTTACACTCCTTTTCTGTATGTTCTCTATCTTACAGAAGAAATGTTTCGGAAATTTTATGAAATCACGTCAAATGTTTCAACAATGTGTTAGCGAGAATAAATAACACCTCAAATAAAATAGTTTTAAGTATCTTTTAAGTTTAAAACAAAATTTCCCTCTCAAATAGAAGAAAACATGCCCTAGATTTGTTATAATGAAAGAAAAGAAACCCTAAGGAGCAGACTGATGAATTCGCTTAAATTCCAATCCGTATTTGATATTATTGGACCAGTTATGATTGGACCTTCTAGTAGCCATACTGCTGGAGCCGTTCGTATTGGAAAAATTGTCTCTTCTATTTTTGGAGAGGATCCGACAGAAGTTGAATTTCAGTTGTTTAATTCCTTTGCCAAAACCTATCGCGGTCACGGAACAGATTTGGCCCTGGTAGCTGGAATTTTAGGCATGGATACAGATGATCCAGAGATTCCAAATAGCCTAGAGATTGCTCATAAAAGAGGAATCCGCATTGTTTGGAGCATTCAAAAAGAGAGCAATGCGCCTCATCCAAATACGACGACCATCACGGTAAAAAATGAGCATAAAACTATCTCCGTCACAGGAATTTCTATTGGTGGGGGGAATATTCAGGTAACTGAGTTAAATGGCTTCGCAATTTCACTGAACATGAACACCCCAACTATTATTATCGTTCACCAAGACGTTCCTGGGATGATTGCCCATGTTACAGAAGCCCTTTCCCGCTATGATATCAATATCGCCCAAATGAACGTAACCCGCGAAAAAGCCGGTGAAAAGGCTATTATGATCATTGAAGTAGATTCTCGAAATTGTGACGAAGCGATTGAATTAATCCGTCAAATTCCCCATTTACACAATGTGAATTTCTTTCAATAAGGAGACCCCATGTTTTATTCAATTACCGAACTAGTTGAGCAAGCGACCCTCCACTATGAAGGAAATGTCGCAGAATTAATGATTGCTACCGAGTTTGAACTAACTGGCCGTGAGCGAGAAGAAGTTCTGACTCTTATGACACGTAATCTTGAGGTCATGAAAGAATCTGTCCACTTAGGCCTCAATGATCAGCTTTCTCGAAGTGGCTTGACAGGAGGAGATGCTGCAAAACTAGATCGCTATATTCAATCTGGAAAAGCCCTCTCTGACTATACTGTCCTAACTGCAGCCAAAAATGCTATCGCTGTCAACGAACACAATGCAAAAATGGGCTTGGTATGTGCTACTCCAACAGCCGGATCGGCCGGTTGCTTACCTGCTGTTCTTACTTCAGCCATCGAGAAACTCCATTTAGATGAACACCAACAATTGGAATTCTTATTAACGGCTGGAGCCTTTGGTCTGGTTATTGCCAACAATGCATCGATTTCTGGAGCCGAGGGAGGTTGTCAAGCAGAGGTTGGGTCAGCATCTGCTATGAGCGCAGCAGCTTTAACGCTAGCAGCGGGAGGAAGTCCCTACCAAGCTAGCCAAGCTATTTGTTTCGTCATTAAAAATATGCTAGGCCTGATTTGTGATCCTGTTGCAGGACTAGTTGAGGTTCCTTGTGTCAAACGAAACGCTATGGGTGCAAGCTATGCCTATATTGCGGCAGATATGGCCCTGGCAGGAATTGAATCCAAAATACCTGTTGATGAAGTCATCGATGCTATGTATCAGGTCGGATCAAGCCTACCAACTGCCTTTAGAGAAACGGCTGAAGGTGGTCTGGCAACTACTCCAACTGGGAAACGACTACAACAAGAAATTTTCGGAGAGTAATCTATGAAGTATATATTTTTCGACTTGGATGGGACCTTAGTCGATAGTTCCGAAGGTATCGAGATCACCTTTCTACACACTTTTAACCTGCTGGGGGTTCCTGCACCTGATAAAGAGACTATTCGAACCTTTATGGGCCCTCCACTCGAGGTTACATTTACAAACCATGTTCCAAAAGAACTGGTCACAAAAGCTGTAGAAATCTATCGCACCTATTACAAAGAAAGCGGCCAACAGCAAACCTATCTCTACCCAGGTATCAAAGAACTCCTTCATCAATTGAAGGAATTGGATTACCACTTATTCATCACCACCTCTAAGAATCAGGAAGTGAGTCTTGAAATAGCCCATTCACTAGGAATTAGTGATTACTTTGAAGGGATTTATGGTTCTATCCCTGGATCCATGCACAAAGCTGATATCATTCAGCGTGTACTGTTGGATCATGAAATTCCAAAAGATGAGGCTTGTATCGTTGGGGATACTAAATTTGATATCATTGGAGGAAAAACCATTGGCATTCATACAATTGCAGTCAGTTGGGGTTTTGCTCCTCTAAATCAATTAAAAGAGGAAACTCCCGATACCATCGTAGATTCTCCTCTAGCTTTACTGACTCATTTAAGTTAATAAAAGAGGTTTACAAAATTGTAAACCTCTTTTTTGTATAAAATCACGCCTGGGTAAGACTACACATCGGTCATCAAGGTTGACGAATACTATTGTACCTCTTTACAACTCTTTCCCGCACTTGTCAAGATAAGAAACAAAATAAAAAGAGGGTTCCCCCTCTTTTTTAGTATCCCCAAGCTGAAAGTCCTTGGTTTGAATAGGCATTATAAGCTGCTTGGATTTGATCATCAACTGTAGCAGTTGAACCCCAACCTGGCATTGTTTGGAAAAGACCACTAGCCCCAGATGGGTTTGCTGCGTTCACTTGACCATTTGATTCGCGGGCAATAATGGCTTCCCAAGTTGATGCAGGAACTCCTGTCATTTCAGCCATTCGAGCTGCTGCATAAGATCCAGTTTCTCCAGCAGTATTTCCATTTGCAAGTACAATCCCATTTCCAGAATTCGTAACAACTGGTGCCGCATTATAAGTAGCAGTAGTTGTTGTTTCTGCTGCAACTTGATTTGTAGAAGCTCCAGCTACTGGTTCCTGACTTGTTTTGGCAGTATTTACTTTGTTGATCAATGAGTTTGAACGTTCACCCAACTCAATAATTTGACCAGCATGAATCAAATCTTGATTGCTGATTTGATTCAATTCAACAAGCTTTTCGATAGTAGTGTTATTCTTAATCGCAATTTCTGATAAAGTATCACCATTTTTTACTTCGTATGTTTCAGCATTCACTACCACACCAGTAACAAAAAGTGAAAGAGCTGAGATAATAGAAGTTAATGTCCATTGGACTTTTTTTGTGTTCATCAATACATTCTCCTTTCGAACATAATACTATCTTACACATTAAATGTTACAGTTAGTTATATTTTATGTTACAAAGGTTACAAAAACATGTATTTTTCATGCAAAAAACGCTATAAATAGCGTTTTTCTTCATCTTTTTAGAAAAAACACCCTATATGTAGTGGTGGTATTCTAATATTTCAACCAAAAAATGATAGCACCAACTGCCACTATAGATAGAATAGCTATACTATCTAAGGCTTGCCATTTTAACTGCCTGTATCGGCTTCTTCCCTCTCCACTTTTATAACCTCTTGCTTCCATGGCAATTGCAAGAGCATCTGCACGTTTAAAACTTGATGCAAACAAGGGAATTAAAATCGGTATAAAAGAGCGGATTTTCTGAAGGAGATTTCCTTCTCCAAAATCAACCCCTCTAGCTCTCTGTGCATTCATAATGCGAATTGTATCATCCATCAGAGTGGGAACAAAACGGAGGCTCATAGACAACATGAGCCCAATTTCATGAGCAGGAACTTTGATCATTTTAAAAGGAGTTAACAATTTTTCTACTGCATCTGCTAAGCTTAAGGGTGTGGTTGTCAGCGTTAAAATCGTTGAAAATACAACAATGAGAATAAAACGACAAAAGATCACACCAGCTTGCGCAAGACCTTTATCCGTTACAGTCAAAAAATAAAATTGAAATAAAGTCTTACCACCAGTCGTCGCAAACAACTGAAAGAGGGTGGTGAATGCGATGATAAAGACCATAGATTTCAAGCCATTAATAAAAAAACGAAAGGGGATTTTAGCAATCAAAATCAAAGCAAGGGCCAATAAAAATAACAGGGCATTTGTCATCACATTATTAGCCCAAAACAAAATAACAATTAATAAGAAAAGTCCCAGTAACTTTGCTCTTGGATCCATACGATGGAGAATGGAATTACCTGGTACATATCGTCCTAAAATCATACTATTCATGTCCAATTAACTCCTTAAACTCCTGTAAAGTGATTGGTAAAATTGGCAAAGATAGTCCTTTTTGACGTAAACGCCAAGCAAATTTCGTCACTTTAGGTACACCTAATTGAATATTTTCTAACCCTTCTACATCCTGAAATACGTCCCTTGGGTGCCCAGACCTCACAATTCGTCCTTTTTCCAAAACATAAACAAGATTTGCGTATTCTGCCACATCTTCCATAGAATGACTAACAAGAACGATGGTCATGCCAGCTTGATGAAGTGACGCAAATAGCTTCATTAATTCCCGTCTGCCTGAGGGATCCAAGCCAGCTGTCGGCTCATCCAGTACCAAAATTTCAGGTTCCATCGCTAAAATGCCTGCAATAGCAACCCGTCTCATTTGTCCTCCAGATAATTCAAAGGGACTCCGTTCAAACAACTCTTCAGAAAGACCGACTAAAGTCAATTTCTCCTTGGCAATGCTTTCAGCTGACTCTTGGTCTACTCCAAAATTTTGAGGACCAAAAGCGACATCTTTTACCACAGTCTCAGCAAAAAGTTGACTTTCTGGAAATTGAAAAACAAGACCAACTTTCTTCCGAAGGTTCTTTAACTCTTTTTGAGAGGACTCAGAATCAATGTGTAAATCATTCATTTGCACTTCCCCTCGACTGGGTAAAAGTAGACCATTTAATAATTGGAGAATGGTTGATTTTCCACTTCCAGTATGCCCAATTAGGGCTGTATAAGAACCGCTTGGGATTTCCATATTCACATCAAAAAGAGCCGCTCCTTCAAATGGAGTTCCTTCTTGATAGGTATAACTAAGCTGTTTTAAAGCAATTCCCATAATAGTTTTTCTAGCTCTCCTTCAGTCTGATAGGTTTCTCCGACTGGAAAACCTTTTTGATGTAAAATGCTTCGCAATCGATTCGCGAAAGGTTCTTCTAGTCCAATTTCATCTAAATCATCTCGAGAAAAGAGTTCTCTTGGAGTCAGATCCAAGGTCGCTTTCCCTTTTTCAAAGAGAATAACCCGATCACTTAGGGAAACTTCCTCTAAATCATGGGTAATAGAAATAACCGTTAAACCGTATCGTTCTTTAACTTCTCGAACCGTACGAATCAGTTCCAAGCGCCCCTCAGGATCCAACATGCTGGTCGCTTCATCTAAAATAATGATTTTAGGTCGTAAAGCAATAATTCCTGCTATCGCAACCCGTTGCTTTTGTCCACCGGATAACCTAGCTGGTTCTCGATCCTTAAACTCATCCATGCGAACCATTTTCAAAGCTTCATCTACTCGTTGAACCATCTCATCTCTTGGAATCCCTTGATTTTCTAATCCAAACGCCACATCATCTTCTACAGTAGCTCCAACAAACTGGTTATCCGGATTCTGAAAAACCATACCAATCTCACTACGTTTATCCCAAACGTTTTCAGGAGTTAGCAAATCTCCAGAGATATAGATTTCACCCGATTCGGGTTCCAACAAGCCATCAATCAAACGAACCACTGTTGATTTACCACTTCCGTTATGTCCGATAATGGATAACCATTCACCATGTTTCACGTGAAACGAAATATCATTTAACTGATGGTTCTCATCTGTTTTTTGGTATTTAAATGTAAGATTTCGAACTTCTATAATATTATTCATTTATCTAAAGGTATCTTTAAAGAGGTAGGCACTGCCTTTAAAGTATTCATATCCAGAGTAGACTGTAAAGATTAGCGCAACATAAAGCGTCAATTTGCCCAATAAATCCCAATGAAAGAGAAGGAAAATAATGGAAAACATTTGTGAGAAGGTTTTAATTTTTCCAGGCATAGCTGCTGGCAAAACAACTCCTCCTGTTTCAACCAATAACAGACGGAGGCCAGTAACAGCTAATTCACGGCAAATAATAACTGCCGTAATCCAAGCCGGAACCATCCTTAATTCAATCATCATGATAAAGGCAGACATGACAAGAAGCTTATCAGCCATGGGATCTGCAAATTTTCCAAAGTTACTAACAACTTCCCATTTACGAGCTAGATAACCGTCTAAATAATCGGTTATACTTGCAACCGCAAATACGATAGCTGCTGCTACATGCCAGCCATAACTTTTGCCAAATATTAGCATCAAAATAAAAATGGGAATAAACACAATTCGAATCAGTGTTAAGGCATTAGGAATATTTTCTTTTTTCATTCTAGTCTCCTTACTAGTTTACATAATAGTTTACATCTAATTGACAAAGCCGACCTCGATTTAATTCGACAAAATCATCATTCCATTCTTTTCCCATTATTTAGGGAAAATGATAAAGTCCGTCATATCACAAGCGTTGACAAAATCTCGCCCAACCTTTACAACGTCTTGTAAAGAAATACTTTGTAAAATTTTTGGAAGGTCAAATAGATTTTCACCCGTCTCAATTGGATTAAATTGAGTAGCAATATAATCCAAGGAATTCAAACCATGTAAAAAATCACCAAACATTTCGCTTTTAATCGTATCCAAATGCTCTTGAGTCACATCGGGATCTTTCTCAAAATTCTTTATGGCAGTTCTGAACTGATGGGATATACTGACAGGTTCAGAAGTATCCATCGTTAACATCACAAAGTGAAACGAAGACTCGACTTCAATTTCTAATGTCAAGGAGTTGTCAAGTTTACCAACTTCATAAAGCGACTGAAATCGTTTGGATGTCCACCCAAACATCATTGCAAACAATAATTTGAGGATAATCTTGTAGCGATACTGGTACATAGGAGGAATTTGATTTCTTCCACGAATTCCAATTGCTAATTTTGGTGAAGCAACTTCCATCCGACTTGTCTCATTTTGAACAACTGGATTTAAGTCTACAGGTGAAATGTGAGGAAGAGGATTTGAAGAAGTTTTCATCTCAAATTCAGAAACAAGGTTCACAAGACTGTCAAGATCAAAATTTCCGACAACTACTAGATGCATGTTGGATGGTTGGTAGAATAAATCGAAATTATCCTGTAAACTCTCTTCATCAATTTGAGAGAGAGAAGCTGTAGTACCTGCAATATCTTGGGCCAATGGTGTATCTGGATAGAGATTCGCCAGCGCCCTAAAGAATAATTGATAGTCAGGACTATCTTGGTACATTTCGATTTCTTGTTGAATAATCGATTGTTCCTTCTTTAGAGAATCCTTTGAGAGATGAAGAGATTGTGTCATCTCCAGTAACAATTTCAGACTTTCATTGACATACGAGGTAGTCGAAAAGAGATAACTGGTCTGTGTAAAGCTAGTAAAAGCATTACTTTCAGCTCCCAACCGTACAAAATGTTGTAAATAATCTTGACCGTCTTGATCTTCAAATAATTTATGTTCAAGAAAATGTGCAATCCCTGCTGGAAATTCTTTTACACCTTCTACTCCATCCATTGTAAATCTTGTGTCAACTGAACCGAATTTAGTAGAAATGATTGCATAGCTTTCATTAAAATCCGTTTTTGGAATTAAATATAACCTCAATCCATTTTGGAGAGTTGTCTGATAAACGCATTCTCCAACAGCTGGATACTCTATTTTATCCAAATCTTTCTTTATCATTCTCTTCCTTCCATAAAATAGACCGCTTGTAATTTGAGTGATTTGGCAACAGCCATAATTTCATCTTTCGTCACCAGTTGAATGGCTTGAATCCAATCATCAATTGACAAGAACTGTTTTCTTAAAGTGGATTTTAGATAAGCTCTTTCAATCAAGGTGCCAGGTCGATCCTGCGACAATTTTGCAGCATTTATTATCATTTCTTTTGTCAAGCGAAGCTCTTCACTGGTAAACTTCCCTCTCTTCAAGTCACTCACTTGACGACTCATCAGAGTCATCGTCCGGGTTCTATTTTTTCTATCAATCCCTGCATAGATACGCATAAAATGAGAAAAAATATCAAAATGGCTGGAGATAGTATAAGCCAACCCTTCTTTTTCTCGGATGACTGTAAACAATTTTGAGTGAGAGAAAGTGCCCAGTAAACCATTTAAAACAATTAAAGCAAAATGCTCTTTCTCTCCATACTGAACAGGAAAGTGATAACCTAATTCTAAAATAGATTGATGAGTCTCTCGCTGCTCCAATCCTTCTCTGACAACATTCGAGAAAGATTGTGTGTAAAAAAGGTTGACATTAGATTTACGAGGTTGTAAACCAAAGTTACTGATCCTTTCAATGACCGCTAGTTCATTGAAATCACCCATAAAGAAAAAGTCAATCAGATTTGTTTGAAGCATTTCTTGAAATGCTTGATAAGCTGACTCTTCATCCTCATTCTGAATCTGCTGGACACTTCCATACTTACTTAGTTTCATGTCAGCTTGATCATAAAACAACCGATTCAATTGTTGGTGAGCATAATAAAAATGATTTTCAATTTCTGCTTCTAGTTCTGTGATAAGATTTTTTTTCTCCACTAAAAAAGTTTCTGAATGAAAGCATCCATTTTCTGCAAGAGGAGCATTAAGAGATACCTTTAATAAATCCAACATCTGATCTGTCAAGACATTTTTCTTGCTCAAAAAAGCATCACGGACATAGGATAAATTAATATCAACGTAGTGTGTTTGGCCGCGTTTTGAAACAGAAGTAGAAAAATTGGCTCCATACAAGTTCGCCAACTGTTCTCTAAATTGCTGAGAAGTTGGGTAAAGTTGATTGGCTGTTTCGATCATGCGTGAGGCTAAAACCCGTCCTGCTATTGTTTCTTCAGAAAGGGGGGCCGAGAATCGCACTTTTATCTCATTGGTCTTAAATTTTTCTGATTTCATAAAATGGATTCGAACACCAGTAACTAATTCCATCGTCATCCTCGTTCTAACAAATATTACTCTTCATTATATCATGAAATCCCAGTAAAATCTTTCCCAGACAGATTAAAAAACGTTTACACTGACTCGCCCTATTTTAGGTTTTTCATCCTTTTGTGGTATAATAACAATCATTGAGGTGAACTATGAACTATAAACTTTTTGATGAATTTATCACATTACAAGCTCTATTTAAAGAACTGGGAATCATCCAAAGCGGTGGAGCTATCAAAGCCTTTTTAATTGAAAATCAAGTAGAGGTCAATGGAGAAGTGGAAACCAGAAGAGGACGTAAATTACGAGTAGGAGATACAATCGAAGTAATTGGTGATAAGGAAATCGTAACGATTACGCAACCTAGTCCAGAAGAAATTGAAGACTACCAAGCGGACAAGCTAGAAAAAGAACGCGTTGCTCAATTGGTGAAGAAATTAAACAAAGAACAGAAACAAAAAAAAGACACAAAACCAAAAAAAGATACAAAACCAAAAAAAGAGGAGAACAAACGGAAACCCGTTCGTTTCCCAGGGACATAATATGTGGCTTAAATCCATACATATTCAAAAATTTCGAAATTATAAAGAAGTAGAACTCCAATTCCACTCCGGTTTGAATATTTTCTTAGGCCAAAATGCTCAAGGCAAAACCAATCTCCTTGAGTCTATCTACTTTTTAGCCTTGACGCGCAGCCATCGGACTCGTTCCGATAAAGATTTAATTCATTTTCAAGAGGAACAATTTACCGTTTCAGGAGTGTTAGAAAAAAAGACAGGCTCTATCCCTCTAGAAATTTCCTTATCCTCAAAAGGAAGAGTCACTAAAGTGAACCACTTAAAACAAAGCAAGTTATCAACATATATCGGTAACATGAATGTGGTTCTCTTTGCTCCAGAGGATTTACAACTCATTAAAGGATCACCCTCTCTTCGTCGCAAGTTTATTGATATTGATTTAGGGCAGATGAAACCCGTTTATCTATCGGATTTAACAGCCTATCATCATGTTCTAAAGCAGCGCAACAGTTACTTAAAAACGGCGAACACAGTAGATCCAACCTTTTTAGATGTTTTAGATGAACAATTAGCAGATTATGGTAGCCGAGTCTGCATCCATCGGAAAGATTTTCTTAAAAAATTAGAAAACTTTGGCCAGGAAAAACATTTTGAAATTTCCAATCAAGCTGAAAAACTCACTATTCGGTATGACTCATCTGTTCCTTTTCAAGATGAAGAAACACTTCGCCCAACTTTTATCAAATTACTTCGAGAAAATCGGACCAAGGATCTCATCAAAAAAACAACCAGTGTCGGTCCTCACCGAGATGACATTAGTTTTTACATCAATGACATGAATGCGACTTTTGGTAGCCAAGGTCAGCACCGCAGTGTTGTTCTTTCATTAAAACTAGCAGAGATTTCGTTGATTGAATCCTTGACGAATGAAAAGCCTATTTTACTCTTAGACGATGTCATGAGTGAACTTGACAACAATCGTCAACTACATTTACTAGAAGTTATCTCTCGTGACATCCAAACATTTATTACAACTACAACTCTAGATCACCTAAAAGACTTGCCTGAAGACTTAAAAATCTTCAATATTCACTTAGGTCAAATTGACGAATAATTAACAGTGTTGTCAATTTAAATTTACATCTTTTTGACACAATAAAAGTGTGAAATAATAGAATTTCACACTTTTTCTTTTTTATTGAACGGAGTAGTTTGGTGCTTCGTTGGTAATTTGAACATCATGTGGATGACTTTCTTTTAAACCTGCCCCGGACATTTCAACAAATTGCGCATTTTCATGCAATTCTTGAAGGTTGGCAGCTCCAACATAGCCCATACCAGAACGAATACCACCAATCATTTGGAAGACGATATCGGCTGCTGATCCTTTATAAGCAACCCGACCTTCGATTCCTTCTGGAACCAATTTGTTGGCTTCATTGACAGAACCTTGGAAGTAGCGGTCACTAGATCCCTTCTTCATAGCTGCAATAGATCCCATACCACGATAGGTCTTAAATTTACGTCCTTGGAAAATTTCAGTTTCACCAGGAGCTTCATCTGTTCCGGCAAACATGGAACCAAGCATAACTGCATGACCACCTGCAGCTAAAGCTTTTACAATATCTCCAGAATACTTGATTCCACCGTCAGCAATGATTGTTTTTCCATATTCACGCGCGACAGCAGCTGCATCATAAATCGCTGTAACTTGAGGAACCCCAACACCAGCAATTACACGAGTTGTACAGATTGAACCAGGTCCAATTCCAACCTTAACGACGTCAACACCTGCATCATAGAGAGCACGCGCTCCTTCAGCTGTAGCAATATTACCCGCAATCAAAGTGCGGTCTGGGAAATGAGCCCGAATTTCAGCAATCTTACGAAGAACCCCTGCAGAATGACCATGGGCCGTATCGATCACAATCGCATCTGCACCAGCTTCAAACAATGCTTCTGCACGCTCAAATGTGTCAGAAGTAACACCCACCGCACCTGCTACTAAAAGACGACCAAATTCATCTTTAGCTGCATTTGGAAACTCAATGACTTTTTCAATATCCTTAATGGTAATCAAACCAGACAAACGACCATTCTCGTCTACCAATGGCAACTTTTCAATTCGGTGTTCTTGGAGGATCCGTTCAGCTGTTTCTAAATCTGTACCAACTGGTGCAGTCACAAGATTCTCGCTGGTCATATGGTTGGAAATTGGTTGATCATAATCAGAAATAAAGCGTAGGTCACGGTTGGTCAAGATCCCTACTAGTTTACGATTTTCCAAAGTTTCAACCACAGGTACACCACTGATCCGGTAACGTCCCATAAGTTCGTCTGCCTCAGCAATGGTATGTTCAGGTGTTAAGAAAAATGGGTCAATAATAACGCCGTTTTCAGAGCGTTTTACTTTACGAACTTCATCTGCTTGTTGGGCAATGGACATATTTTTGTGAATAACCCCAAGTCCTCCAGCACGGGCAATGGCAATAGCCATTTGGCTTTCAGTAACTGTATCCATCGCAGCTGTGATGATTGGGATATTCAACACAAGGTTATCCGCCAATTTTGTACGAAGATCTGCATCGTTTGGTAATACATGACTTTCAGCTGGAATGAGCAATACATCATCGAAGGTATAACCTTTTTTCAAAAATTTAGTGTCCCAATTTGACATTCCCATTTTCCTCTTTTCTTTCTTTTTGAGCCAAGCTCGTCTTTTTTGATTGATAATATCATACCATTCTACGATAATTTGTCAATCATTTGTACAATATTTCAAAAAGAGGTATTAAAACCTCTTTTGAATCATTTTTTTATTGAATCATCTCAATATCAAGAGCTTACTTGAAATAGTTTAATCCCATAGCAGATTTGACTTGATCAAGCGTTTCTGCTGCAACCGAACGGGCTACTTCACTACCTTTTTGAAGCATATCATAAACTTGACCCATATCTTTAGCAAATTCAATCCGACGTTCGCGAATAGGGCCCAACTCTCTTTCAAGAATCTCTAACAAATAGCGTTTGGTTTTAACATCTCCTAAACCACCCCGTTGGTAATGGTCTTTCATTTCTTGAATGGTCGCTTGATCTTCTTCTTTTCCAAACACATCTAAATAATGGAAAACCATATTTCCTTCGATTTTTCCTGGATCTTCGACACGAATATGCTCAGGATCTGTATACATACTCATGACCTTTTTCTTCAAGGTGTCCATATCATCGGCTAAATAAATACCATTTCCAAGAGATTTAGACATCTTAGCATTCCCATCCAATCCAGGCAAACGACCCGCGGCCTCATTTTCTGGGAAAATTCCTTCCGGTTCAACCAAGACATCACAATGATACGCATGATTAAAGGAACGAACGATTTCACGAGTTTGCTCAATCATGGGCTTTTGGTCAGTTCCAACAGGTACCAGATTGGCTTTAAAAGCGGTAATATCTGCAGCTTGGGAAACAGGATAAACCAAGAAACCAGATGGAATAGACTCACCGAATCCTTTTTGGGCAATTTCTGTCTTAACGGTTGGGTTTCGTTCCAAACGTGAAACAGAGACCAAATTCATGTAATACATGGTCAATTCCGCTAGCTCAGGGATTTGACTTTGAATAAAAATAGTTGATTTCTTTGGATCTAAACCAGCTGCTAAATAATCTAGAGCAACATTTCCAATAGACTCAACAATGGTTTGTGGATCTTTAGCATGATCCGTTAGGGCCTGCTGATCGGCTAAAAAGACAAACATCTGGTACTTGTCTTCATTTTGCATAAGAACTCGATTCTTCAACGAACCGACATAGTGTCCAATATGGAGCTGCCCAGTCGGGCGATCTCCAGTTAAAATAATCGGCTTTGTCATTTTTCTTCCTCCCTGAAGTACAAAATAAAAGCCCACGCATAGCAAAAACTATGCGAGGGCGTCTGAGACACGGTGCCACCTCACTTAGAACAACATCTGCTGTTCCCTCTAGCTCATCATAAATGAGCTGCACATAAGGCCTGCTAGCCGAATCTCTATTTGTTTAGATTCTATTTGAACATCAGTCCATTTCATGCTAGTTCATTGCTTATTTTCAGCGACCATAAGCTCTCTAAAAAACGAATCTAGACTACTCTTCTGATTGATTTTCATTATATAATGACATCAAGGGAAAGTCAAGTTCTTCTCTCTTTTATCCTCCATAATCATCTCCCTCAAATGCTTAAGGGTATTCATTGAAAAATCAAGCGTTTTCTAGTAAAATAGGCTTATATAGACAGAAATAGAGGAGAAATATACGTGCTAACAGTAACAGACGTCTCACTACGTTTTAGTGATCGAAAATTGTTTGATGATGTTAACATCAAATTTACAGAAGGAAATACCTATGGTTTGATTGGGGCCAATGGTGCTGGGAAATCAACCTTTTTAAAAATTTTAGCTGGGGATATTGAACCAACAACTGGTCACATCTCTCTTGGTCCAGACGAACGTCTTTCTGTTCTTCGTCAAAATCACTTTGACTACGAAGATGAGCGTGCCATTGACGTCGTTATCATGGGGAATGAAAAACTTTATAGCATCATGAAAGAAAAAGATGCTATCTATATGAAGGAAGATTTTTCAGATGAAGATGGTGTCCGCGCAGCAGAGCTTGAAGGTGAATTCGCTGAACTAGGTGGTTGGGAAGCAGAAAGTGAAGCTTCACAACTCCTCCAAAATCTGAATATTCCAGAAGAGCTCCACTACCAAAATATGAGTGAACTAGCAAATGGGGATAAAGTGAAAGTCCTCCTAGCCAAAGCTCTCTTTGGTAAACCAGATGTCCTTCTTTTGGACGAGCCAACCAACGGTCTTGATATTCAATCCATTACCTGGTTAGAAGATTTCTTGATTGATTTTGAAAATACTGTTATCGTTGTATCCCACGACCGTCACTTCTTGAATAAAGTCTGTACCCACATGGCCGACCTGGACTTTGGAAAAATCAAACTCTATGTCGGTAACTATGATTTCTGGAAAGAATCATCTGAACTGGCTGCCAAGTTGTTAGCAGATCGTAATGCCAAAGCAGAAGAAAAAATCAAACAATTACAAGAATTTGTGGCTCGTTTCTCTGCCAATGCTTCAAAATCTAAACAGGCAACTTCGCGTAAAAAGATGCTTGACAAGATTCAGTTAGAAGAAATTGTCCCATCTAGCCGGAAATACCCATTTATCAGCTTTAAAGCTGAACGAGAAATCGGGAATGATTTGTTGACAGTAGAAAACTTATCTGTAAAGATTGACGGTGAAACTATACTTGACAACATCAGCTTCATCTTGCGTCCAGGTGACAAGACAGCTCTTATCGGACAAAACGACATCCAAACCACTGCCTTGATCCGCGCTATTATGGGTGAAATCGAATATGAAGGAACTGTCAAGTGGGGTGTCACAACTAGTCGCTCTTACTTGCCAAAAGACAATTCAGCTGACTTTGCAGGTGGAGAGTCGATCCTTGACTGGCTCCGTCAATTCGCAAGTAAAGAAGAAGATGACAATACCTTCCTTCGTGGATTCCTCGGACGTATGCTCTTTTCTGGAGACGAGGTTAACAAGCCTGTAAACGTCTTGTCAGGGGGAGAAAAGGTGCGCGTGATGCTTTCAAAACTCATGCTTTTGAAGTCAAATGTTCTTGTACTTGACGATCCTACAAATCACTTGGATTTGGAATCTATTTCAAGCTTAAACGATGGATTGAAAAACTTCAAAGAATCGATCATCTTTGCCAGTCACGACCATGAGTTTATTCAAACTCTTGCCAACCATATCATTGTTCTTTCAAAAAATGGTGTCATTGACCGGATTGATGAATCCTATGACGAATTCTTAGAAAACCAAGAAGTTCAAGAAAAAGTCAAAGAACTTTGGAAAGACTAAGAAATCACTCAAAATGATCAAAAACCCTGGAACCTTTGTTTCAGGGTCTTTCAATAGACTATATGAAATTTAAAAACTATTTATCACACCCCATCATATTTTACTTTACAGCTTTTTTACTTCCCTTTACAATCTTATTTTTTGTTTACCTCAGTCAAGGTATTTATTGGGGTAGTGAAACTTCTCCTTTATTAGGCGATGGTTTTCATCAATACGTTATTTTTGACGTTACCTTACGAAATATTTTACACGGAACCGACAGCCTTTTTTACAGCTTTACAAGTGGACTGGGTTTGAATTTTTACGCCCTTTCTAGCTATTATTTGGGCAGTTTTTTATCTCTCTTTGTCTTCTTCTTTGACAGTTTATCCATGGTTGATTCCGTCTATCTCTTTACACTGATAAAAATAGGATTGATAGGATTGTCAACTTATCATTCCATTAAAGGAATCTATCCTCAACTACAAAAATTCTTGATTCTTTCACTGTCAACTTCATTTGCTTTAATGAGTTTCTCTATCAGCCAGATTGAAATCAAAACCTGGCTCGATGTCTTTATTTTAGCTCCTCTCATTCTGTTAGGTTTACACCGTCTAATGACTCAGAAGAAGCGCGTCCTCTACTTTACAAGCTTGACTATCCTCTTCATCCAGAATTACTATTTTGGATTTATGATGGCTCTCTTCTTAACTTTATGGTATTGTACTCAGCTTTCCTGGAACTTTAAAAAAAGAATATCTTCCTTTTTAGACTTTACAATTGTGTCAATTTTAGCAGGGGTCACTAGCTTGATCATGATTTACCCCACTCTTTTAGATTTACGAACTCATGGGGAAAACTTCACTAAGATAACAAGAACCTTTACAGAAAATAGTTGGTACTTAGACGTCTTTGCAAAAAACTTAATTGGTAGCTTCGACACAACAAAATATGGGGCTATCCCTATGATTTATGTTGGTCTGTTCCCGTTTTTACTTGCCTTCCTATTTTTCTTTGTCAAATCGATTCGGTTTCACGTGAAACTAGCCTATTTGACTTTATTAGTCATTCTTATTGCAAGTTTCTATTTACAAGCTTTAGATTTATTCTGGCAGGGGATGCATGCTCCCAATATGTTTCTTCACCGTTATGCCTGGCTTTTTTCATTGACTATTTTGTTCATGGCGGCAGAGGTCCTCAATCGGATAAAAGAAATCAATTGGCAACGACTCTGCCTAGCTTTCAGTTTAGTTAGCATTGGATTTATCCTCACCTTTCTCTATCGCAAGCATTATCCTTTCTTGACAAGTAGTCATTATGTATTGACACTAGAATTTCTTCTTGTATTTTTTACTGTGACACTTTCCTTTACAGTTCGTAAACTTTCTTATCCAATTTTTTCTGCTGTGATTCTTTTCTTCTGTCTGTTTGAAGTCAGTATCAACAGCTATTATCAGATCGATGGGATTGCAAATGAATGGGTATTTGCAGCTCGTTCTTCTTACCAAGGAAAGATTCCATCAATTGATAAGTTGACATCAAGTTTACAGGATGATCAAAATTTTTACCGAACAGAGATTCTCCAACCTCAAACAGGTAATGATAGTATGAAATACAATTTTAGAGGGATCTCCCAATTTTCATCTGTCAGAAATACAGATACCAGTTCGACCCTAGATAAACTCGGTTTTAAATCAGATGGAACGAACTTAAACCTACGCTATCAAAACAATACTTTACTAATGGACAGTCTGTTCGGGATCAAATACAATATTTCAGATAGGAATCCTCAAAAGTTTGCTTTTCATAAATTGGAAACGCAAGGAAATCAGACCTTGTATCAAAATGAAAAAGCTCTTTCACTAGCATTTTTAACCGCAAGTCCCTACAAGGATATCCAATTTTCTAATCTAACCTTGGATAACCAAAAGAATTTTCTCAATCATCTAACAGGCCAATCCTTGACCTTCTATCAGCGATTATATCCACTGAAAACTAGCTCAGACAATCCTTCTCAAGGACCTCAAAATGCTAAAGTTGAAGCAGATAGTTTTCTAACTTATGCCAGTATCGAATATGAGCTCTACGTTCAAAATGATAGTCAACTTTATGTGAACCTTCCTTCTTTAGAATTTGAGAATGAAGATTATACCGACGTTGAAATCATCACGAATGGCCAAGTCAACCGCTATACAACAGACAATGTATTTCCCTTCTTCACCATTGGTCACTTTAAAGCAGGAGAAACTGTTAAAATTCGAATTGCCTTCCCTGAAAATTCGACAGTAACCTTCCAAAATCCAGAATTTTTTGCTTTGAACCTTCAAGCCTACCAGGAAGCCTTTGAAACTTTACACCAACAAAAAGTTCATGTGCAAACCAAAGGAAATACTGTCACTGCAGATTTTACAGCAGATCATCATACAAGTCTCTTTTTCACACTTCCTTATGATAAAGGGTGGACAGCGACGATGGATGACCAGCCTGTCCCTATTCGAAGAGCTCAAAAAGGATTCATGGCTGTTGATGTCCCTAAAGGAAAAGGACAGGTTATTCTACAGTTTATTCCACATGGGTTGAAAGAAGGAACCATGGCTTTTCTACTTGGGATTCTTTCCTTCGCTGGCTACAATGCTATTCGACATAGATCTCAATCCTCAAAAAATCAGTAGAGATGCATCATAAAGAGGCTGGGACAAAAGTCCTAGCCTCTCAATTATCTTTGGATTGTCGAGCAAGACGCAGTGGTTGAGTGGGCTCTACTACGCTGATTTCATCAGCTTTTACAGCCCTACTCAACTGTGCGGAGGTGGGACGACGAAATCGAATTCTAACGAATTACCGATTTCTGTCCCACTCTCTTATTTTAAACAAAAAAAGCATCCCTTAGGATGCTAGTTTAGCTCCGCCAGTAGGACTCGAACCTACGACATCATGATTAACAGTCATGCGCTACTACCAACTGAGCTATGGCGGAATGAGATATAGTCCGTACGGGATTCGAACCCGTGTTACCGCCGTGAAAAGGCGGTGTCTTAACCCCTTGACCAACGGACCATGTCATTAACAGAACATATCCCATTATACCATCGATTCAAAAATTGTCAAGCCTTTTTCTGTATTTTATTTAATAATTCTTCGACCTTTTTCACCTGTGTACGAGAGACAGGGCAAGTTGTCTCCTCTTCTAACATCAAGAGTCTCTTGCGACGATCAAAGTTGACAATCATTCTTTGATTCACTAGATAGGACTGATTGGGACTGAAGAAATGATTGTCTACATCTTTTTCAAGTATATCCTTGATAGTCCCTAAAAATTCCTTTTGAAAATTCTTTCCAACAAGTCGCAATTTGTGGGAAACTCCAGTTGTCTCAATGTACAATATATCTCGATATGGAACTCGAATTTCCATATTTTTGAAACTATACTCAAAGAAATCAACGATATTTTTATTTTCAATCACATTCTTCTTCAAGTAGAGAATACATTCTCGAATTTTTTCTTTAAACAAGTTTTCATTCAAGGTTTTTTCAATAAATTCGAGAGCTGATACCTTGTAACGATAGGTAATGGTAGCAAATTCCGATTTCGTCGTGATAAAGGCAATAATCGCAAAAGGATTAACTTCACGAATCATTTGAGCTGCCTTGATACCAGCTTTTTCATCCCCTTTGATATCAATGTCAAGGAAGAAAAGCTGATGAAAATCACCATTGGTTAGATATTCCTTTAGTTCAGTTATTTTACTGGTTGAAACAATATTTAATCGTAGGCCTTCCTCCTCAGCGATAGCTTTCACATGTTTCTCTACTCGAACTTGTTGAGAAATTTCGTCCTCTAGCAATACAATATTCATCTATCTTCCTTTCTCTCCAATAACTAAGCTCTGCGTAAATCTTCCATTGATTAATTCCGTCTCTAGAAAAATCGCAGCATATTCTCCAATAATATCTTTTACAATCGCAAGGCCCATTCCTCTACGATCCCCTTTAGTTGAAAATCCCTTTTCATAGAGTCGATTCCAATTAATCGGCTCATCAGAAATAGAGTTCTTTATAATCAGATGCACTCCATTTGGCATATTAAAAACCGCTATTTGAACTTCTTTTTCTTGACTCATTTTAGCAGCTTCAATTGCATTATTGACTAAAATTCCGACAGTTCGTACGAGATCCAACAATCTCATTGGAACCTTTTCAATAATGTCTTCTGTTTCAAAGGTTAATTTGACACCCATTTCCTCTGCATAGATCCACCCCCTACTTAGGATACTTCTCAAAGCAGAATCTCGAATATTTCCTAGGTCAAATCCTGTATATTCTTCTTTTTGGAGTTGGCCATAGCATTCCTCAAGAACATCTTTTTGAATTCGTTTAATATCCTCAATATTCTCTTCCTCAATCGCCAAATTTAAGGAAGTGATAATATTTCCAAAATCATGACGAAAACCTTTTAATTCTAAATAGAGGCCTTGAATTTTATTCATATACTGTTCCATTTGGCGCTGTTCAAACCTCTTTTGCTTCAACTCCATTTTCTTTTCATACCAATCTCGAACTGTCTTCATCTGAACCATGGTTCCGATAAACATCAAGAAACAAATCGTTGCTACCATACTACCAAAACTATTGAAATGACCAATATCACTTATCCAATGAGAAACATTCAATACTATGGTTAAAATAAGATAACTAACAATCAATTGCTGGACAAATTTCTTAAAAACCCGCTCTTTAAAATAGAGAAGATTCACTTCGAGAATGGTTAATAACTTCATGATTAAAACAAGTGAGATAATTCGGATAGTCAAAAAATAATAGTCAGAGTATTGGTGAATTATACTATCGCCAAAAACAGAAGAAGTGATTACAGATAAAAATGTATCTGTACTTTCAACTGCTAAATAAATGACGAATGAATATAAAATAGCTATCTGACGTTGAAGATTACAAATAAAATAGTAATAAAGATACAGAAATAGTGGCCATAAACATAACATTAGATAATCGATATTTAAATCAAAGTAATCTAAGAACATTGTAATCACAAATACAACAACAATGCCTAATCCTAAAATGAATCTATGACTGTACTTGTTAAGTTTTTGATCAATTTTTAAAAAAGATAAAATAATTGTAAAAATAGTTAAAATTGAGAATAGGGTATTTAGAAACATCAGTTTCCTCCCCTACCAAAAATAAGCCCAATAAGTTCAGAAAAGTTGTTTTTTTTGCGTTTATCCCCTCCACAAATTTGCTGCAGTTCTTTTTCTGTAAGAACTTTAAATGCCTTAGAAACTGTTGATGGATTATTTTTCATAAAAAACTCCTTATAATTTATTTGATTATTAAATTATTAAATTTAATATACATAAATTTTAGTAAAAAATCAAAGACTTTTTTAACATTTTCGCTATTTGGTTCATTTTTACAGCTATTTGGAATGAAAAATTTAGTTTTTGCAATTTTTTTATCCCATATGTTTAGAAAAAATCTAGTTTCTTTTAAAAACTAGATAACAAAAAAACGTGATTTGTATAAAAATCACGTTCTTTTATTTTGATCCCAGCAGGATTCGAACCTGCGACCGTTCGCTTAGAAGGCGAATGCTCTATCCAGCTGAGCTATGAGACCAGATGTCTTCTTATTCTATCAGAAAATAGGAGGAGCGTCAAGATTCATTTATGGTAAGGACTTCCCTGTTGAATCATAAATGCCCGATAGATTTGTTCTATCAAAACAAGCTTCATCAATTGATGGGGAAGAGTTAACTTTCCAAAACTCATGAGTAAATTCGCTCGTTTTTTTACAGCTAGAGACAAGCCTAGGCTCCCTCCAATCACAAAAGTAATTTCAGAATATCCTCTTACTGTTACCTCTTCTAAGGTTTGACTAAACTTCTCAGATGGAAATTGTTGTCCTTCAATTGCTAAAGCAATCACATAGTCACGATCTCCAACTTTTGCTAAAATGCGATTTCCTTCTTTTTCAAGGATTTGCTGATTTTCTAAGTCACTGGCCCGATCTGGAGTTTTCTCATCCGGCAATTCTATCATTTCTACCTTCGTAAACCGACCCAAGCGTTTAGTATACTCAGCAATACCATCTTTTAAATACTTTTCTTTTAATTTTCCAACTGTTACAATCTTAATTTTCATATTCATATTCTAACACAAATAAACTTATACACAAGTCTTCAATAAACAGGCCTGAATCTATCTTTCGAAAAATGGCTCTATACTCATGTTTTTCACACTTATACACAGTTTTCCACAAGTTGTGGAAAAAATTTCCATTTTAAGTTATAATTAAGAAATAAGTTCTATACTTTTCCATAATTGGAACAAATAGGAGAAAACTATGAAACAATCATCAAATTTTCTAAAAAAAGCTTTGCAACTTTTACTTGTTCTTGTCATTGGTTTTACTGGAGGAATCTTAGGAACCTTAACCTCTTTCCAGTTTACCAAAGGGAATTCTGCAAATTCTAGCCAAGAAATAAAATCTACCAAAGTCAATCGCGCTTATAAGAATACAACATCAACTAGTGAAGCTGTTGATAAGGTTAAAAATGCAGTTGTTTCTGTTATTACCTACGCTGAAACCTCTGAAAAAGGCTTTATTAATGGAGAAACAGATTCTGATCCAGAAGTGGCTAGTGAAGGTTCAGGTGTTATCTATAAAAAAGATGGTAAAGATGCTTATGTAGTAACCAATGCTCATGTATTGATGGGAGCAACAGAAGCCGATATTCTCTTTGCAGACGGAAATAAAGTATCTGGAGAGGTTGTTGGTTCAGATACTTTCTCAGATATTGCGGTTGTTAAAATCAGTTCAGACAATGTTACGACCGTGGCTGAATTTGGGGATTCATCTAAATTGACCGTCGGAGAGACCGCAATCGCTATTGGTAGTCCTTTAGGGACAAAATTTGCCAATTCCGTTACTCAAGGGATTGTTTCTAGTCTTGGACGTACTGTGAAGCTCAAATCAGAAGACGGTCAAAATGTGTCTACAAAAGCTTTGCAAACGGATGCTGCAATCAACCCAGGGAATTCTGGTGGTCCCCTTATCAATATTCAGGGACAAGTCATCGGAATTACCTCAAGTAAAATTTCTTCAAATGGGCAAACTGCGGTCGAAGGAATGGGATTTGCTATTCCTGTAAATGATGTGCAAAATATTATTGAACATTTAGAAAAAGATGGTAAAGTCATTCGTCCAGCACTTGGAATTACCATGATGGACCTGGCTAGCCTATCCTCTTCTGATCTTAGCCAATTAGACATTCCAAGCAAACTCAAAGGTGGGGTTCTTGTCCGCTCAGTTGAAAATGATATGCCGGCATCCAAATATTTACGTCGACTAGATATCATTACAAAAATCGATGATACAACCATTGAATCAACTGCAGATTTACAATCTGCCCTCTATTCTCATCAAATTGGTGATAAAATCAAAGTCATTTTCTATAGAGATGGTAAGCAAAAAACGGCAACCATTGAACTAACAAAATCTACAGAAAATCTTGGAAATTAAGTAAATTTACAACAGTGTCAACACACCTTAACGAAATTGTAAAGGTGTGTTATGCTATATACATCATGGAAAAAATTGATATTATTGACGTAAAGCAAATACGAACCAATCCTTTTCAACCTCGTCAAACCTTTGTAAAAGAGAAATTAGAAGAACTCGCAGCCTCAATCAAAGAAAATGGATTAATCCAACCTATTATTGTTCGAAAATCTCCTATTGTTGGTTATGAACTACTTGCTGGAGAAAGACGCTACCGAGCAGCTCAAATGGCTGGTTTCAAAGAAATCCCTGCGATTATAAGAGAATTATCAGATGATGACATGATCAAACAAGCCATTATCGAAAATTTACAAAGAGAAGATTTGAATCCAATTGAAGAGGCCGAATCCTACCAACATCTTATTAATAAAGGGGCTACCCATGAAGAAATTGCTCAATTTATGGGAAAATCTCGTCCTTACATCAGCAACATGGTCCGTTTACTTCATCTCTCACCAGCTGTCAAAGACGCTATCAAAAACGAAAAAATTTCACAAGGACATGCCCGTATTTTAGTTCCCTTAAAGGAAAATCTACAAATCTATTGGCTGGAACGAATTCTGAAAGAAGGACTAAGCGTTCGTAGTTTGGAAGAAAAGGTTGGTCAAAAAAAGAAAACACCAAGTAAAAAAGAGAAAGAACTCTTTTTAGCAAAGGAAGAAAATAGACTAAAAAAGATTCTAGGAACCGAAGTAGAAATCCATCTGACGAAACAAGAAAAAGGAAGTATTCATATTTCATTTAACAACCTTGATGAATACCAACGAATTATTAACAGTCTCAAATGAGGCTGTTATTTTTTATAGAAGAATCAACAGATTTATCCACTTATTTAAAACTCTTCCTTACTTGCTATTCCTACTTTATTCGATCTTATCCCCAACTTGTGGATAACTTCTACACACATTGGGGATAACTATTCACATATTGTGGAAAAACTCTTTTTTATTCCCTCAGAATAAGTTGTGGAAAACTCCCTCCTTTTATGATAAAATAAGAAAAACATAGCAAGTAAAAATGAATAGGAGGGCGATAGGTGTCAAGAGAAGAAACATTCTGGAATCGTGTGATTGAATTAAGTAAAAAGACATTTAAAAAAGAAATTTTTGACTATTTTGTCCTTACTTCAAGACTCATCAAAGTCGATCAACAAGAAGCCATTATTTATTTAGATGCGGAAGTAAAGAAATTATTCTGGGAAGAGAATATGACAAAGGTGATTCTGACTGCTGGTTTTGAAATTTATGCAGTAGAATTAACCATTTCCTATCAATTCAATCTTGAAGAAGAGGAAGAAGAAAAAGAGTTTGTCCCTCTTTCAGAAACGAATAGAGACTATGCAGTTAGCCATACTCCAATCATCGATTTGCCTCCTATCCAAACAGGGTTAAAAAAGAAATACACCTTTGATAATTTTGTAAGTGGAGACGGAAATCAATGGGCTTTGGCTGCCGCTTTAGCAGTTTCTGAAAACCTAGCTACCACTTATAATCCTTTATTTATCTATGGAGGTCCTGGTTTAGGAAAAACGCATTTGCTCAACGCAATTGGGAATCAGATTATGGAAAACTACCCAAATGCTCGAGTAAAATACATCCCAGCAGAATCCTTTATCAATGAATTTTTAGAGCGTCTTCGCCTCAATGATATGGATACCTTTAAAAAAACCTATCGAAACTTGGATCTGCTCTTAATTGATGATATTCAATCTCTTGGAGGGAAAAAGGTTACAACTCAAGAAGAGTTCTTTAATACCTTTAATGCTCTTTATGGGGATAACAAGCAGATTGTCCTAACCAGCGATCGTAGTCCTGATCATTTAGATAGCTTAGAAGAACGTCTAGTCACGCGCTTTAAGTGGGGCTTGACTCAAAATATTACACCACCAGATTTTGAAACTCGAATTGCTATTTTGAGAAATAAAATCGAAGACCTAGACTTTACTTTCCCAGATGATACTCTTGAATACCTAGCAGGTCAATTTGATTCGAACGTCCGAGACTTAGAAGGTGCTTTGAATGATATTTCTCTCGTGGCAAGAGTTAAAAAAATCAAAGATATTACAATTGATGTCGCAGCCGAAGCCATTCGAGCTCGTAAGAATGAATCTTTACAAATCACTGTAATTCCTATTGAAAAGATTCAAGCTGAGGTTGGAAAATTTTACAATGTCAGTGTCAATGAAATGAAAGGCACTCGACGGGTTCAAAATATTGTCCTAGCTCGACAAGTAGCGATGTACCTCGCCCGCGAAATGACTGATAATAGTCTTCCCCGTATTGGTCGTGAATTTGGAGGAAAAGACCACACAACAGTCATGCATGCTTATGAGAAAATCAAAGGGATGATCGAAATTGATGACAATCTCAGACTCGAGATTCAAACCATCAAGAAAAAATTAAAGTAATCTCATGTGGATAATCATAGAAAAACTTGCTTCTTTTTCCACATGTTGTAAACAAGGAACTTTTCAATTCCTGTCTGGCTTTAGAAGACTTTTCCACATGTTCCACACACTCTACTATTACTATTAACTTACTAATACTAAAATAATAAAAGGAGATCTCATGATCAATTTTTCTATTAACAAGGCCTATTTCCTACAAGCTTTAAATACGACAAAAAGAGCCATTAGTTCAAAAAATGCAATTCCTATCTTATCCACTATTAAGATTGATGTAACTTCTGAAGGAATTACTCTCATTGGATCAAATGGACAAATTTCAATTGAATACTTTATTTCTGTTAAAGATGAAAATGCAGGCCTTCTAGTAACAACCCCAGGCGCTATTCTCTTAGAAGCAACTTTCTTTATCAATGTTGTATCGAGTCTACCAGATGTCGTTTTAGATGTGAAAGAAATCGAACAAAAACAAATTGTATTAGTTAGTGGGAAATCAGAAATTACCCTTAAAGGGAAAGATGCAGAACAATATCCTCGCATTCAAGAAATTTCAGCTAGCAACCCTCTAACGCTCCCAATTCAAACCTTGAAGAAAATCATTTCTGAGACAGCTTTTGCAGCAAGTACCCAAGAAAGTCGTCCGATTTTGACAGGAGTTCATTTTGTTCTTTCTGATCACAAGGAATTGAAAACGGTGGCAACAGATTCTCATCGAATGAGTCAAAAAAATATTACTCTTGAAAAAAACGGGGATAACTTTGATGTTGTGATTCCAAGCCGTTCTTTACGCGAGTTAACGTCTGTCTTTTCAGATGAAATTGAACAGGTTGAAGTCTTCTTTGCGAATAACCAGATTTTATTTAGAAGTGACAATATCAGTTTCTATACACGCTTACTAGAAGGAAACTATCCAGATACAGATCGCTTGATTCCAACAGAGTTTAGTTCTGAAGTAACCTTTAAAGTTGCTCATCTTCGCCAAGCAATGGAACGGGCCCGCCTTTTGTCTAACGCTACTCAAAATGGTACTGTTAAATTAGAAATCGCTAGTGGAGTCGTTTCTGCTCACGTAAATTCTCCTGAGGTAGGGCGTGTGAATGAAGAAATTGATACAGAAGCAGTTTCGGGAGATGATTTGAACATCAGCTTTAATCCAACTTATTTGATTGACGCTTTGAAAGCTATTGAAAGTGAAAAAGTCGTCATTCGCTTCATCTCTGCAGTTCGTCCCTTTACATTGGTACCAGCAGAGGAATCTGAACGCTTCATTCAATTAATTACACCAGTTCGGACCAATTAAGGGCCAAAAGCTAGCATCAAAAAGGCTAGCTTTTCGTCTTCTATGTTGATGAAAGGAAAATCCATGTATCAGGTCGGTGATTTTGTAGAAATGAAAAAACCCCATGCTTGTATCATCAAAGCAACAGGGAAAAAAGCCAATCGTTGGGAAATTAGGCGAGTAGGGGCAGATATCAAAATTCGTTGTAGCAATTGTGATCATATGGTCATGATGAGCCGTCACGATTTTGATCAAAAAATGAAAAAAGTATTGTAAAAGAGGCTGGGACTTTTGTCCCAGCCTCTCAATTGTCTTTGGATTGTCGAGCAAGACGCAGTGGTTGAGTGGGCTCTACTACGCTGATTTCATCAGCTTTTACAGCCCTACTCAACTGTGCGGAGGTGGGACGACGAAATCGAATTCTAACGAATTACCGATTTCTGTCCCACTCTCTTTTGTATTATTATTTTAATTCTTCAAATTTTCCATCTTTTACTTCTTTGAAACCATTGGATTTAAAGGTTTTAAGCGTTGTCTTGTAGCCGATGTAATCAACATTTTGATTTTCTTGTGCAGCAATTAACTGATTTTCTTGTAATTCTTTTAAATCTGCCTTGGTATAATCAATCTTTGTTTTTTCAACGACATAGTCATCCTTGTATTCTGCAGAGTGTGAGAATCCTTTGACATCTTTGAATTTCTTATCATATTCATCAATAACTTCTTTTAATTGTTCTTTTGGCAAGCCTGTTCCTTCGTAGTAAATAATACTTGTTGAATCTGTACTTAAAATTTTATCACCTTGATATTCAAGAACTACACGAATGTCTGTTTTCTTATCTTGGTCAATTAATTGAAGATAACCTTTTTTTGTGCTTTGTCCACAAGCTGCCAGTAGAAAGAGAGTAAAGACTGCTAAAAGAGGCAGAAGGATAGATTTAATTGATAGTTTTTTCATGACAAAAACTCCTTTATTATTGTTGGTTTGATTATATCATATTTTTACTTTAGGAAACGTTACAGTTTAGTAATAATTCAGAATCCATTTTTCATCCCTTTGTTCTTTGAATTATGATATAATAGATAAGATTGAAATGGGAACGGAGAAGAAGAAAAATGGCTTTAACAGCAGGTATTGTAGGTTTGCCAAACGTTGGTAAATCAACCCTATTTAACGCAATTACAAAAGCAGGAGCAGAGGCTGCAAACTATCCCTTTGCGACCATTGATCCAAACGTTGGAATGGTAGAAGTTCCAGATGAACGCCTCCAAAAATTGACGGAAATGATTACTCCTAAGAAAACAGTTCCAACAACCTTTGAATTTACAGATATTGCAGGGATTGTTAAAGGAGCTTCTAAAGGGGAAGGGCTCGGGAACAAATTCTTGGCCAACATCCGTGAAGTAGATGCTATTGTCCATGTGGTTCGTGCCTTTGATGATGAAAATGTCATGCGGGAGCAAGGACGTGAAGATGCCTTTGTCGATCCACTAGCAGATATTGATACCATTAACCTAGAATTGATTTTGGCTGATTTAGAATCTGTGAATAAACGCTATGCGCGTGTGGAAAAGATGGCACGTACGCAAAAAGATAAGGAATCCGTTGCAGAATTTAACGTTCTTCAAAAGATTAAACCTGTTCTTGAAGATGGAAAATCAGCTCGTACCATCGAATTCACAGACGAAGAGCAAAAAGTAGTTAAAGGTCTTTTCCTTTTGACCACGAAACCAGTTCTTTATGTAGCAAATGTGGATGAAGATGTGGTTGGAGACCCAGAATCTATCGATTATGTGAAGCAAATTCGTGAATTCGCAGCAACAGAAAATGCGGAGGTAGTGGTGATTTCTGCGCGTGCTGAAGAAGAAATTTCTGAGTTAGACGATGAAGATAAAAAAGAGTTTCTTGAAGCCATTGGGTTGACAGAATCAGGTGTTGATAAGTTGACCCGTGCAGCTTACCATTTACTTGGACTGGGAACTTACTTCACAGCAGGTGAAAAAGAGGTTCGTGCTTGGACATTTAAACGAGGTATGAAAGCTCCTCAAGCAGCTGGTATTATCCACTCTGACTTCGAAAAAGGATTTATTCGTGCAGTAACGATGTCTTATGACGATTTGGTGAAATACGGATCTGAAAAGGCTGTAAAAGAAGCGGGACGCTTGCGTGAAGAAGGAAAAGAATATATCGTTCAAGATGGCGATATCATGGAATTCCGCTTCAATGTGTAAAGAAAACAAGTAAATAACCAAAAGGTTGGAAAAAAATTCCAGCCCTTTTGGCTTTTGAAAGGGAAAGCAAATGACAAAATTAATCGTCGGATTAGGAAATCCGGGAGATAAATATGTAGAAACCAAACACAATGTGGGGTTTATGCTAGTGGACCAGCTGGCGAAGTCTCTCAATCTCACCTTCTCACATGATAAGATTTTTCAAGCAGATGTAACCTCCACCTTTATAGATGGAGAAAAGGTCTTTTTGGTCAAACCAACCACTTTTATGAATGAGAGTGGCAAGGCCGTACACGCGCTTTTGACCTATTATGGCTTAGATGTGGAAGATTTGGTCGTGATTTATGACGACTTGGATATGGAAGTCGGCAAGATTCGTCTTCGTGCCAAAGGATCAGCTGGAGGCCACAACGGGATCAAATCGATCATCAACCATATTGGAACTCAGACCTTTAATCGAATCAAGATTGGAATCGGAAGACCAAAGCATGGCATGTCAGTGGTCCACCATGTTTTAGGGAAATTCGATCAGGATGATTATGCTACCATCCTCCTTGCTATCGACAAATCAGAAGAAGCCCTTCGCTTTTATTTAAAAGAAGGTCAGTTTGAAAAAACAATGCAACAATACAATGGATAAATATAAGACACTGGTTGATCTATTTCAACAAAACAAAGATATCAGAAAATGGCAACAGGACCAGCAAAAAAGAAGTCGCTCTCTTTTACTAGGTCTGTCTTCATCTACTAAAGCCATTACAATGGCAACAGCTGTTGAAGATGGTCACAAGGTCTTGGTCTTGACCTCTTCTCAAAATGAAGCAGAACGGCTCGCCAGTGATTTACTGGGATTATTAGGTGAAGAAAAGGTCTATCTTTTCCTCGGAGATGACAATCCCTTGGCAGAATTTGTCTTTGCTTCCCAGGAACGGGTCTTTTCTCGTTTGGAAGCTCTGAACTTTCTCCTAGCTCCAGAAAAAGAAGGAATCGTTATTGCCAATGTCAGTGGTAGCCGTTTGCTCTTACCTAATCCAAAGACTGTCAGCTCAATGATTCAATCTTTCTCTGTTGGAGAAGAACAAAATCTGACAGAATTGAAAGAGACCTTACTGGCCATGGGCTATCAAAAGGTTTCACAGGTAAGCCAACAGGGTGAGTTTAGTCTTCGAGGGGATATTTTAGATCTTTTTGAAGCCAGTCAAGATTTCCCTTATCGCCTGGAATTTTTTGGAGATGAGATAGATGGCATTCGGACTTTCTCTCCAGAGACTCAACGTTCACTAGAAAATCTAGATGCGATAAGGGTTCATCCAGTTAGTGATATGCTACTAACGAAAGATGATTTTTTAAGAGGACAGAAGAACCTAGAAAATCTGATTCAAAAAAGCCCTAATCCAGAGCTAAAATCCTATTTGACTGAGATTCTCACAGAGGCGCATCACCAGCGACTCCATGCAGATAGTCGAAAATTTCTCTCTCTTTTTTATCAGCAAACCTATACTCTCTTTGATTACCTGCCCAAACATGCTCCTGTTTTTTTGGATGATTACCATAAAATCATGGATCAGGAAACGCGGTTTGATGTAGAAGTTGCTAATCTTTTGACAGAGGATTTACAAAAGAGTCGGTCTTTTTCTGAAGCTCAGTATTTTGCCGACAATAGCGCGCTCTTACGCACTTATAAACCAGCTTCTTATTTTTCAAATTTCCAAAAAGGCTTGGGAAATCTGCGATTCGATGCTCTCTATTCTTTTAACCAATACCCCATGCAGGAATTCTTTAGTCAATTTACTCTCTTAAAGGATGAAATTGACCGTTTCCGTAAACAAGATTACACAGTCATCCTTCAAGTGACGAGTAAACAAGGTTTCCAGCAGTTACAAGAGCACTTGAGAGACTATGGGATCGACCTGGATTATCTTACACCCGATCATCTTCATCCAGGACAGAGCCAGTTGATCATCGGTGGTTTGGCACGTGGATTCCATTTTGTGGATGAGAAGATTGTCCTCATTACAGAGACAGAAATCTTTCAGAAAAAGGTTAAAAGAAAGATTCGTCGGCAAACCATTTCCAACGCTGAGCGGTTGAAAAACTACAATGAGTTGGAAAAGGGAGACTACGTCGTTCACCAGGTTCATGGAATTGGTCAGTATTTAGGACTAGAAACCATTGAAATTTCTGGCGTTCACCGAGACTATGTCTCCATCCAGTATCAAAATGGAGACCGGATTTCCATTCCTGTGGATCAAATCCAGATGCTGTCCAAGTATGTTGCGAGTGATGGCAAGCCTCCTAAAATCAACAAACTGAACGATGGTCGCTTCCAAAAGGCTAAACAAAAGGTCCGTCAAGAAGTAGAGGATATTGCAGATGATCTGATTCAACTCTATGCAGAGCGAAGTCAATTACAAGGCTTTGCTTTTACTCCAGACGATGAGAATCAAGAAGCTTTTGATCAGGCCTTTCCTTATGTTGAAACAGATGATCAGATTCGCTCTATCCAAGAAATTAAAAAAGATATGGAGTCTTCAAGCCCCATGGATCGCCTCTTGGTCGGTGACGTAGGCTTCGGGAAAACAGAAGTTGCTATGCGAGCGGCCTTTAAAGCTGTCAAAGACCACAAACAAGTAGCCGTATTAGTTCCGACAACAGTCTTAGCTCAACAGCACTATGCCAATTTCAAAGAACGCTTCGAGGCCTTTCCAGTAGAAGTCGATGTCTTGAGTCGTTTCCGGAGTCGTGCTGAGCAAAAAGAAACTTTGGAAAAACTAAAAAAAGGCCAGGTCGATATTCTGATTGGAACCCATCGCCTCTTATCTAAGGATGTGGAATTTGCGGATCTCGGTCTTATCGTGATTGATGAGGAGCAACGGTTCGGTGTCAAACATAAGGAAACCCTCAAGGAATTAAAGAAAAAAGTCGATGTCTTAACCTTAACGGCAACGCCCATTCCTCGTACCCTCCACATGTCTATGTTGGGAATTCGGGATCTATCTGTTATTGAGACCCCGCCGACCAATCGGTATCCTGTTCAAACTTATGTCCTAGAAACCAATCCAACCATTATACGAGATGCCATTCGTCGGGAGATGGATCGGGGAGGCCAGGTCTATTATCTCTACAATAAGGTGGACACCATTGAACAAAAGGTTTCAGAACTACAAGAATTAGTTCCAGAAGCCTCTATTGGTTTTGTCCATGGACAGATGAGTGAAGTGCGGTTAGAAAATACCTTGATGGACTTCATTGAAGGTGAGTATGATATTTTAGTCACAACCACCATTATTGAGACAGGAGTAGATATTCCTAATGCCAATACCCTCTTTATTGAAAATGCCGACCATATGGGCTTGTCTACCCTTTACCAATTGAGAGGCCGGGTCGGACGAAGCAATCGCATTGCCTATGCCTACTTGATGTATCGGCCGGACAAAACCTTGACAGAAGTTTCTGAAAAGCGCCTAGAAGCTATCAAAGGTTTCACTGAATTGGGATCTGGTTTTAAGATTGCTATGCGAGACTTGTCTATTCGAGGTGCGGGAAATATTTTAGGAGCTTCTCAGTCTGGCTTTATTGATTCTGTCGGATTTGAAATGTATTCACAGTTACTCGAAGATGCTATTGAGAAAAAACAAGGAAAAGAGAAAAAACGTCAAAAAGGAAATGCAGAACTCAATCTCCAAATTGATGCCTACATTCCAAGTGACTATATTTCCGATGAACGTCAAAAAATTGAAATTTACAAACGCATTCGAGAAATTCAAGTTCAAGAAGATTATGAGCTTTTGCAAGACGAATTGATTGATCGATTTGGAGAATACCCAGATGTGGTAGCCTATCTCCTAGAAATAGGGTTTATCAAATCTTATCTGGATCAGGTCTTTGTTAAAGTAGTCGATCGAAAAGACCAGCAACTAACGGTGAAATTTGAGCCAATTACTAAGCAACTTTTCTTGACTCAAGATTATTTTGCTGCCTTATCAGCAACGAATTTAAAAGCTCGTATTGCAGAAAGCCAAGGCTTGATTGAATTAATCTTTGATGTGCGAAATAAGAAAGATTTTGAAATTTTAGAAGGCTTGCGACGATTTGGGGAAAAATTACTAGCCATCAAGCAGGAAAAACTGGAAAAACAAGACTAGAAAAATAGATTTTACTGGGCTCTTTCTAAAAAAATGGTACAATAATACATTAGAGGTGATACGATGAGATTAGATAAATATTTAAAAGTTTCCCGCATTATCAAAAGACGCCCTGTAGCTAAAGAAGTAGCCGACAAGGGGCGCATCAAAGTTAACGGGGTCCTAGCAAAAAGTTCAACCGACTTAAAGGTAAATGACGAAGTCGAAGTTCGCTTTGGAAATAAGCTATTGACAGTAAAAGTGTTGGAAATGTTAGATAGCACCAAAAAAGAAGATGCGTCTAAAATGTATGAAATTATTCGTGAAACAAGGATAGAAGAAGATGCCTAAAAATATTGTACAAATGAATAATCGGTATATCCAAGACGAACATCAACGTCAGAAATACCAGAATGAAGAGCGGAAAAAACAAAACCGATTTATGGGTTGGGTTCTCATTTTAATTATTTTATTGTTCATCCTTCCAACCTATAATCTGGCTCAGAGTTACCAGACGCTTCAAAAACGCAAACAACAATATGTTCAATTGCAAGAACAATATCAGCAAACCCTTGAGGAAAAAGAATATCAAAAGGATATCGTAGAGAAATTGAAGGATGACGAATACGCTGCAAAATATGCACGCGCAAAATATTCCTTCTCTAAAGATGGCGAATATATTTATACGATACCTAACTTATTACCGAAATAATGGAAAATATTGTAAAAACAGTTCAACAATTTCTAGAATATTCTGATACAAAATTAGAAGAGTTAGCTAAAAAGAATCAAGCTTTAAAATTGCAGGAAGAAAATCAAGAAAGGAGCAAGGATGAATAAGTTAGTTTATTGGATGGTTTTTCCTACTTTCTTAGCCACCCAACCCTTATCTGATTCCTCCCAGCCCCAAATTCCTTTAACTTCTGATTCTTCTTACACTAGCCAAATAGGGACTCAAGACCATTTCTTTGTCTCCATCCCGTCCAATCCAAATGTTTATCAGCCAATCGTGACCTATTCAGATCCAGAATTGAGTCAAAAAGCTGGGGAAATCAAGCCTGATACTCCCTTTACTGTTGATCAATTATTTGTGAATGACCAAGGGAAATCTGTTTTTAAATTATCGAATAAACAGTATGTAGTAGCTGATCAAGATCAAATTTACGAAGATTCGATTTTGGAATTAACAGAAGAAAAAAAGACCATGTGGCTGTCATCCTCTTTTACAGTTTATGATCAACCTTTGGTGAATGGCGCAAAAAGTAAAAAAACAAGTCTGGCTCCCTATAGCAAGGTTCAAGTCACCAAGAGTGCCAAAACTTCAAAAGGGATCTACCTAGAAATTTCTGGCCAGGGTTGGATTTCAAAAGATGAACTTTCTGCTACAGATAATCGGATGGAAAAAGTCCAAGAGATTCTGAATCAGAAGTACAACAAAGATGGAATTGCAGTCTACGTGAAGCAAGTGGATACTGGAAAGACTGCCGGGATACATGAAGATCAGGAAATGTATTCTGCCAGTATAGCCAAGCTTTTATATTTGTACTATACTCAAAAAGAGTTGAATGAGAATCAAGTAGATTTGCAGACTTCTTTAAAGTATACAAAAGAAGTCAATGATTATCCTGGATCTTATGAACCGGAAGGTAGTGGAAGTATTTCAAAAACACCAGATGATAAAGATTATACCGTCGCTGATTTGATTAATCGGGTGGCCAAAGAATCTGATAATGTAGCTCATAATATTTTAGGCTATTATGTGACGCATCAATCAGATAAAGAATTTCAAAAGGTGACCAATAAGATTGCAGGAAAAACATGGAATGTAGAAAATAGAATGGCATCTGCAAAAATGGCAGGAAATGTCATGGAAGCTATCTACCAACAAAATGGTGGGATCATTGATGCTTTGTCGGATACTCGCTTTGATGATCAACGAATTTCAAAAGATATCCCAGTCAAGGTTGCTCACAAGATTGGAGATGCATATGATTTTCGTCATGATGTCGCCATTGTTTATACCGATTCACCATTTATTTTAGCTATTTTTACGGATCACTCTGATTACGAGACTATCTCAGAAATTGCAAAAGATATTTATGAGGTCTTACAGTAATGAAAGAAAAATTTCTTCAGTTCTGTCAAAAGGAGGGACTTTTTGAATCTCATCAAAAAGTCCTTTTGGCTTTATCAGGAGGAGTGGACTCCATGACCTTACTGGATTGGCTCTACCATTATCAGCATCAATTGGGAATCAACCTTGTTCTTGCTCATGTCAATCATCACCAACGCATTGAAGCTGATCAGGAGGAAAGAGGAATTTGGGAATTAGCTGAAGCAAAACATCTACCACTGAAGGTTGCCCATTTCTCTGGTCCTTTTTCTGAAAGCCGAGCTAGACAATTCCGCTATGACTTTTTTGAAAAAGTTATGAAAGAAGAAGCTTGTAGTGCTCTCGTTACTGCTCATCATATGGATGATCAGGCAGAAACCATTTTGATGCGTTTGATTCGTGGAAGTCGTCCGCGGCATTTAAAAGGAATTCCTTTAAAACAACCATTTGGGCAGGGTGTGTTGATTCGCCCTCTCTTATATTTCAAAAAAGAGGATTTTCCAGAAATTTTTCATTACGAGGATAAAAGCAATCAGTCTTTAGACTATTTTCGTAATCGTGTTCGTCATCGTTATCTCCCACTGTTAGAGGAAGAAAATCCTCAAGTGACGAGTGCTTTGGTCAACTTAGGTGAGGATCTCAGTCATTGGCACCAGGCCTTAAAAGAGTTGACCAAAGATTTGAATCCACAAGATGTGACACAGTTTCAAAAACAATCACCAGCTGTTCAAATTTATTTGCTAGAAGAGTATATAGCTAGCTTTCCAGATTTGCAGTTGAGTCGGGCGCAATTTGAACAACTGCATAGAATAGTAGTGAATAAATCCAATACGCAGCAAGTTCTAAAGAATGGTTATGAAATTTATAAAGATTACCACTATTTTGAAATTCGGAAAATCAGTCGTAGGACGGATGACCGACTGTCAGAAGATTTGTTACAATTTGGAACCATAAAGGCAGTAGGGGCTTATCGCTTTTTATTTGGAGTGGAACCGAGCGATTCATATATAGAGGCTATCCCACTTCCAAGCAACCATCCAGTTTCTATTCGATCCCGAAAAAAGGGAGATCGTATTCTAATGAACGGTCACCATAGAAAAATTAGCAGATTATTGATTAACCAAAAAATTCCCTTACATCAACGAAATAATCTGGTAGTTTTAGAACAAGATAAGCAAATATTGGCTATTCCTGAAATTGCGATCAGTGATTTGAGTAAGGAATTAAAAAATGATATAATGAGAGATACAATTTATATCCAGAAAATAGATAGGTAGAAAAGATGTTAGAGAACGATATCAAAAAGATACTCATTTCCCACGATGAAATCGTGACTGCAACACGTGAACTTGGTCAAAAACTGACAAAAGATTACCAAGGAAAAAATCCAATTTTAGTAGGGATTTTAAAAGGATCCGTCCCATTTATGGCAGAATTGATTAAGCATATTGATACGCATATTGAGTTGGATTTTATGTTGGTTTCTAGTTATCATGGTGGAACATCAAGTACAGGTGTGATCAATATTATCAAAGATATGGACCAAGACATTAAGGGAAGAGATATTCTCTTTGTTGAAGATATCATTGATACAGGTAAAACTCTCAAGAGTTTGAAAGAATTGTTTGAAGGCCGTCAACCGGCATCTGTTAAAATTGCCACCTTATTGGATAAACCTGAAGGTCGCTTGGTTGAAATTGAAGCAGATTACACTTGTTTCACTATTCCAAATGAATTTGTCGTGGGTTATGGTTTAGACTACGATGAGAACTATCGAAACCTTCCTTATATTGGAGTTTTGAAAGAAGAAGTATATTCAAAATAGAGGAAATTAGATGAAAAATAACAAAAACAATGGTTTTGTTCGAAATCCTTTTCTATACTTATTGATTATAGTGGCTGCTGTTACAGGTTTTCAGTATTTCTTTGCTGGAAACAGTATTGGACAAAGTCAGCAAATCAATTATACAGAATTGGTAAAAGAGATCAAATCAGACAATGTCAAGGAAATTAGTTACCAGCCAAACGGTAGTGTCATTGAAATTTCCGGTACCTATAACAAAGCAAAAACCAGTAAGGATGATACAGGGGTTCAGTTTTTCACTCCAAGCCCAAGCAAGGTCACTCGCTTCACTAGTGTGATCTTACCGTCCGATTTGACGGTTCAAGAATTACAAAACTTAGCATCCGAACATAAGGCTGACATCACTATTAAACGGGAAAGCTCAAGTGGAATGTGGATTACCATTCTGACTTCAATCGTTCCCTTTGTGATTGTCATGTTCTTCTTCTTCTCCATGATGAACCAAGGTGGTGGCGGTGGTGCCCGTGGTGCCATGAACTTTGGTCGTAACAAAGCGCGTGCTACCAATAAGGAAGATATCAAGGTTCGTTTTTCAGATGTTGCCGGGGCTGAAGAAGAAAAACAAGAACTCGTTGAAGTGGTTGAATTCTTAAAAGATCCAAAACGCTTTACAAAATTGGGTGCCCGTATTCCAGCAGGAGTCCTTCTTGAAGGCCCTCCAGGGACTGGTAAGACCCTTCTAGCAAAAGCAGTAGCAGGTGAAGCTGGAGTACCTTTCTTTAGTATTTCAGGTTCTGACTTTGTTGAAATGTTTGTCGGTGTCGGTGCAAGCCGGGTTCGTTCTCTATTTGAAGATGCTAAAAAAGCAGCACCAGCCATTATCTTTATCGATGAGATTGATGCTGTGGGACGTCAACGGGGCGTTGGCCTTGGCGGAGGAAATGATGAACGTGAACAAACCCTCAACCAGCTCTTGATTGAGATGGATGGTTTTGAAGGAAACGAAGGCATCATCGTGATTGCAGCCACTAACCGTTCCGATGTTCTAGATCCAGCCCTTCTTCGTCCAGGTCGTTTCGACCGGAAGGTTTTAGTCGGTCGTCCGGATGTAAAAGGACGAGAGGCTATCTTGCGTGTCCATGCTAAAAATAAACCATTGGCCAAAGATGTTGACTTGAAACTGGTTGCCCAACAAACACCAGGATTTGTTGGAGCAGATCTTGAAAACGTCTTAAACGAAGCAGCTCTAGTAGCGGCTCGTCGCAATAAGAAGGTCATTGATGCATCTGATATTGATGAAGCAGAAGATCGTGTGATTGCTGGTCCTTCTAAGAAAGACCGAACAGTTTCTCAAAAGGAACGCGAATTGGTTGCTTACCATGAGGCAGGGCATACCATTGTCGGATTAGTCTTATCTAATGCTCGTGTTGTCCACAAAGTAACCATCGTCCCACGTGGTCGTGCTGGTGGTTATATGATTGCTCTTCCTAAAGAAGACCAAATGCTTCTTTCTAAAGAAGATATGAAAGAGCAATTGGCTGGATTGATGGGAGGACGTGTTGCGGAGGAAATCATCTTCAATGTTCAAACCACAGGAGCTTCCAATGACTTTGAACAAGCGACCCAAATGGCGCGTGCTATGGTAACGGAATATGGAATGAGTGAAAAGCTTGGTCCAGTTCAATACGAAGGCAACCATGCCATGTTTGGAGCTCAAACGACTCAAAAATTCATTTCAGAGCAAACAGCTTATGAAATCGATGAAGAAGTAAGAAGTCTCCTAACTGAAGCTCGCAATAAAGCAGCCGAAATCATCCAAAATAATCGTGAGACTCATAAATTAATTGCAGAAGCCTTGTTGAAATACGAAACCTTGGACAGTGTTCAAATTAAGTCCTTGTATGAAACAGGTAAAATGCCAGAAGATACTGATTTAGAATTAGAAAAAGAATCTAAACCATTATCTTATGAAGAAATTAAATCAAAAATGGAAGAAAAATAGCAGATAACCTTTTAGTCTTCCAAATTTTATAAAAGGAGCCGAAATTTTCGGCTCCTTTTTTTTAAAAAAGTGTTGACAGATGAAAATGAACTGATATAATAGATTACGTTGTAAAAATGGTCCGTTGGTCAAGGGGTTAAGACACCGCCTTTTCACGGCGGTAACACGGGTTCGAATCCCGTACGGACTATCGCAAAAAGTTGTTACATTAGTAGCAACTTTTTTTGTATGCTAAAAACACTATTCTGCCATTCTTATCAAAATTATAACCGATTAGAGTTAGAAAAGATTCCAAATAGAAAATAAGAACAAAAAAATCCTAACCTCCTTTAAAATAAAGACAAGTTAGAAAGGAGGTCCAATGAACTTTAAAAAATCATATGAAAAAGTAAAATGGATAGTATGGAAATGTGAAAAGGAATTTTATATTCATCTTTGGGATCATGCAGATTGGGAACAAGAAGGTAGACTGGTACTATATGAGCTACAAATAAGTAATCCTGAAGTAGAAGAAAATGAAGAAATTCTATTAACCTACTTCAAAACAAAGTTTCGCAATCACATAAAGGATAAAGTTAGAAAACAAGAGAGTGATAAAAGGAAGTTAAATAAGGTACCCTATACAGAGATTGGAGAGATTAGTCATCGACTCCGATCAAAAGAACTCTTTTTGGATGAACTAGTCTTATTAAGAGGAGCCTTAAAGGAGTTCCGAAAAAATCTAACCGATCAAGAAAAAGAAGATTACGACAAATTACTGATGAACCAACGTTTCTCAGGAAGAGCAAAGATGCGTAGAAGGCTACAAGAATATTTAAAAGATTTCAAGGATAATCATTTATGAAAAAGGATGTAAGAAAGCATCCTTTTTCATAAAAATAAAAATTTTAAAAAATAGAAAAAAGATATTGACAAGGAGAAGAGGTCGTGATATACTAATATAGTTGTCGCGCGAGAGCGACAAAGACCTTTGAAAACTGAACAAGACGAACCAATGTGCAGGGCGCTATAACGGAAGTTATAGTAACTGAACAATAAAAAAACAATAAATCTGTCAGTGACAGAATGAGTTTAAGACAAACAATTATTTTAATGAGAGTTTGATCCTGGCTCAGGATGAACGCTGGCGGCGTGCCTAATACATGCAAGTAGAACGCTGAAGCTTGGTGCTTGCACCGAGCGGATGAGTTGCGAACGGGTGAGTAACGCGTAGGTAACCTGCCTGGTAGCGGGGGATAACTATTGGAAACGATAGCTAATACCGCATAACAGTAGATATTGCATGATATCTGCTTGAAAGGTGCAAATGCATCACTACCAGATGGACCTGCGTTGTATTAGCTAGTTGGTGAGGTAACGGCTCACCAAGGCGACGATACATAGCCGACCTGAGAGGGTGATCGGCCACACTGGGACTGAGACACGGCCCAGACTCCTACGGGAGGCAGCAGTAGGGAATCTTCGGCAATGGGGGGAACCCTGACCGAGCAACGCCGCGTGAGTGAAGAAGGTTTTCGGATCGTAAAGCTCTGTTGTAAGAGAAGAACGAGTGTGAGAGTGGAAAGTTCACACTGTGACGGTATCTTACCAGAAAGGGACGGCTAACTACGTGCCAGCAGCCGCGGTAATACGTAGGTCCCGAGCGTTATCCGGATTTATTGGGCGTAAAGCGAGCGCAGGCGGTTAGATAAGTCTGAAGTTAAAGGCTGTGGCTTAACCATAGTACGCTTTGGAAACTGTTTAACTTGAGTGCAGAAGGGGAGAGTGGAATTCCATGTGTAGCGGTGAAATGCGTAGATATATGGAGGAACACCGGTGGCGAAAGCGGCTCTCTGGTCTGTAACTGACGCTGAGGCTCGAAAGCGTGGGGAGCAAACAGGATTAGATACCCTGGTAGTCCACGCCGTAAACGATGAGTGCTAGGTGTTGGGTCCTTTCCGGGACTCAGTGCCGCAGCTAACGCATTAAGCACTCCGCCTGGGGAGTACGACCGCAAGGTTGAAACTCAAAGGAATTGACGGGGGCCCGCACAAGCGGTGGAGCATGTGGTTTAATTCGAAGCAACGCGAAGAACCTTACCAGGTCTTGACATCCCTCTGACCGCTCTAGAGATAGAGTTTTCCTTCGGGACAGAGGTGACAGGTGGTGCATGGTTGTCGTCAGCTCGTGTCGTGAGATGTTGGGTTAAGTCCCGCAACGAGCGCAACCCCTATTGTTAGTTGCCATCATTTAGTTGGGCACTCTAGCGAGACTGCCGGTAATAAACCGGAGGAAGGTGGGGATGACGTCAAATCATCATGCCCCTTATGACCTGGGCTACACACGTGCTACAATGGCTGGTACAACGAGTCGCAAGTCGGTGACGGCAAGCTAATCTCTTAAAGCCAGTCTCAGTTCGGATTGTAGGCTGCAACTCGCCTACATGAAGTCGGAATCGCTAGTAATCGCGGATCAGCACGCCGCGGTGAATACGTTCCCGGGCCTTGTACACACCGCCCGTCACACCACGAGAGTTTGTAACACCCGAAGTCGGTGAGGTAACCTTTTAGGAGCCAGCCGCCTAAGGTGGGATAGATGATTGGGGTGAAGTCGTAACAAGGTAGCCGTATCGGAAGGTGCGGCTGGATCACCTCCTTTCTAAGGATAAGGAAACCTGCACGTTCGTCTTGTTTAGTTTTGAGAGGTCTTGTGGGGCCTTAGCTCAGCTGGGAGAGCGCCTGCTTTGCACGCAGGAGGTCAGCGGTTCGATCCCGCTAGGCTCCATTGGTGAGAGATCACCAAGGATGAACATTGAAAATTGAATATCTATATCAAATAGTAACAAGAAAATAAACCGAAAACGCTGTGAATATTTAATGAGTTTTCTAATTTTTGAAAAAATTAGGTTAATAAGGTTAAGTTAATAAGGGCGCACGGTGGATGCCTTGGCACTAGGAGCCGAAGAAGGACGTGACAAACGACGAAATGCCTCGGGGAGCTGTAAGTAAGCGCCGATCCGGGGATGTCCGAATGGGGGAACCCAGCAGGTGATACCTGTTACCCATATCTGTTAAGGATATGAGGAGGAAGACGCAGTGAACTGAAACATCTAAGTAGCTGCAGGAAGAGAAAGCAAAAGCGATTGCCTTAGTAGCGGCGAGCGAAACGGCAGGAGGGCAAACCGAAGAGTTTACTCTTCGGGGTTGTAGGACTGCAATGTGGACATAAAGATTATAGAAGAACTACCTGGGAAGGTAGGCCAAAGAGAGTAACAGCCTCGTATTTAAAATAGTCTTTATACCTAGCAGTATCCTGAGTACGGCGAGACACGTGGAATCTCGTCGGAATCTGGGAGGACCATCTCCCAACCCTAAATACTCCCTAGTGACCGATAGTGAACCAGTACCGTGAGGGAAAGGTGAAAAGCACCCCGGGAGGGGAGTGAAATAGAACCTGAAACCGTGTGCCTACAACAAGTTCGAGCCCGTTAATGGGTGAGAGCGTGCCTTTTGTAGAATGAACCGGCGAGTTACGATATGATGCGAGGTTAAGTTGAAGAGACGGAGCCGTAGGGAAACCGAGTCTGAATAGGGCGTTTTAGTATTATGTCGTAGACCCGAAACCATGTGACCTACCCATGAGCAGGTTGAAGGTGCGGTAAAACGCACTGGAGGACCGAACCAGGGCACGTTGAAAAGTGCTTGGATGACTTGTGGGTAGCGGAGAAATTCCAAACGAACTTGGAGATAGCTGGTTCTCTCCGAAATAGCTTTAGGGCTAGCGTCGACATAAAGATTCTTGGAGGTAGAGCACTGTTTGGGTGAGGGGTCCATCCCGGATTACCAATCTCAGATAAACTCCGAATGCCAATGAATTATGGTCGGCAGTCAGACTGCGAGTGCTAAGATCCGTAGTCGAAAGGGAAACAGCCCAGACCACCAGCTAAGGTCCCAAAATAATTGTTAAGTGGAAAAGGATGTGGGGTTGCACAGACAACTAGGATGTTAGCTTAGAAGCAGCTATTCATTCAAAGAGTGCGTAATAGCTCACTAGTCGAGTGACCCTGCGCCGAAAATGTACCGGGGCTAAAACAATTTACCGAAGCTGTGGATACCTTTAATGGTATGGTAGGAGAGCGTTCTATGTGTGAAGAAGGTATACCGTGAGGAGTGCTGGAACGCATAGAAGTGAGAATGCCGGTATGAGTAGCGAAAGACAGGTGAGAATCCTGTCCACCGTAAGACTAAGGTTTCCAGGGGAAGGCTCGTCCGCCCTGGGTTAGTCGGGACCTAAGGAGAGACCGAAAGGTGTATCCGATGGACAACAGGTTGATATTCCTGTACTAGAGTATGTAGTGATGGAGGGACGCAGTAGGCTAACTAAAGCGTGCGATTGGAAGTGCACGTCTAAGCAGTGAGGTGTGAATTGAGTTAAATGCTTAGTTCTATAACATTGAGCTGTGATGGGGAGCGAAGTTTAGTAGCGAAGTTAGTGATGTCACACTGCCAAGAAAAGCTTCTAGCGTTTAAACATACTCTACCCGTACCGCAAACCGACACAGGTAGTCGAGGCGAGTAGCCTCAGGTGAGCGAGAGAACTCTCGTTAAGGAACTCGGCAAAATGACCCCGTAACTTCGGGAGAAGGGGTGCTGACTTTATGTCAGCCGCAGTGAATAGGCCCAAGCAACTGTTTATCAAAAACACAGCTCTCTGCTAAATCGTAAGATGATGTATAGGGGGTGACGCCTGCCCGGTGCTGGAAGGTTAAGAGGAGTGCTTAGCGGTAACGCGAAGGTATGAATTGAAGCCCCAGTAAACGGCGGCCGTAACTATAACGGTCCTAAGGTAGCGAAATTCCTTGTCGGGTAAGTTCCGACCCGCACGAAAGGCGTAATGATTTGGGCACTGTCTCAACGAGAGACTCGGTGAAATTTTAGTACCTGTGAAGATGCAGGTTACCCGCGACAGGACGGAAAGACCCCATGGAGCTTTACTGCAGTTTGATATTGAGTGTCTGTGCCACATGTACAGGATAGGTAGGAGCCATAGATATCGGGACGCCAGTTTCGATGGAGGCGTTGTTGGGATACTACCCTTGTGTTATGGCCACTCTAACCCGGATAGGTGATCCCTATCGGAGACAGTGTCTGACGGGCAGTTTGACTGGGGCGGTCGCCTCCTAAAAGGTAACGGAGGCGCCCAAAGGTTCCCTCAGAATGGTTGGAAATCATTCGCAGAGTGTAAAGGTATAAGGGAGCTTGACTGCGAGAGCTACAACTCGAGCAGGGACGAAAGTCGGGCTTAGTGATCCGGTGGTTCCGTATGGAAGGGCCATCGCTCAACGGATAAAAGCTACCCTGGGGATAACAGGCTTATCTCCCCCAAGAGTTCACATCGACGGGGAGGTTTGGCACCTCGATGTCGGCTCGTCGCATCCTGGGGCTGTAGTCGGTCCCAAGGGTTGGGCTGTTCGCCCATTAAAGCGGCACGCGAGCTGGGTTCAGAACGTCGTGAGACAGTTCGGTCCCTATCCGTCGCGGGCGTAGGAAATTTGAGAGGATCTGCTCCTAGTACGAGAGGACCAGAGTGGACTTACCGCTGGTGTACCAGTTGTCTCGCCAGAGGCATCGCTGGGTAGCTATGTAGGGAAGGGATAAACGCTGAAAGCATCTAAGTGTGAAACCCACCTCAAGATGAGATTTCCCATAACTATATGTTAGTAAGAGCCCTGAGAGAAGATCAGGTAGATAGGTTAGGAGTGGAAGTTGTGTGAGCAATGGAGCGGACTAATACTAATAGCTCGAGGACTTATCCAAAAAGTAACTGAGGATATTTACAGCCGTTTAGATTTTTGTTAGAATATAGGTATTCAATTTTGAATGTTCATCATTCAGAGTTAAGTGACGATAGCCTAGGAGATACACCTGTACCCATGCCGAACACAGAAGTTAAGCCCTAGAACGCCGGAAGTAGTTGGGGGTTGCCCCCTGTGAGATATGGTAGTCGCTTAGCAAGATTGAGTCTAGAGAGATCTAGGCTCATTTGGGAGTTTAGCTCAGCTAAGGAGAACGAAAGTTCGACTTTGTCGAAACTGACGCAAGTCAGTGCACGACAGGGATCCAGTGAGTTAAACGACCATTTGGGAGTTTAGCTCAGCTGGGAGAGCATCTGCCTTACAAGCAGAGGGTCAGCGGTTCGATCCCGTTAACTCCCATAGGTCCCGTAGTGTAGCGGTTATCACGTCGCCCTGTCACGGCGAAGATCGCGGGTTCGATTCCCGTCGGGACCGTAGGAACATAGTTTCTAGAAGATAATGATACGACTCGTTAGCTCAGTTGGTAGAGCAATTGACTTTTAATCAATGGGTCACTGGTTCGAGCCCAGTACGGGTCATTATAGCGGGTTTGGCGGAATTGGCAGACGCACCAGATTTAGGATCTGGCGCTTTACGGCGTGGGGGTTCAAGTCCCTTAACCCGCATAAAGGAATAATAATGAGCCGGCTTAGCTCAGTTGGTAGAGCATCTGATTTGTAATCAGAGGGTCGCGTGTTCAAGTCATGTAGCCGGCATTTTTTTATATAAAGAAACAGATGCGAACGTAGTTCAGTGGTAGAACACCACCTTGCCAAGGTGGGGGTCGCGGGTTCGAATCCCGTCGTTCGCTTGAGGAGGCCGGGGTGGCGGAACTGGCAGACGCACAGGACTTAAAATCCTGCGATTGGTAACGATCGTACCGGTTCGATTCCGGTCCTCGGCATAGACTTAGGTTGGAGAAGAAGCACCCTTAGCTCAACTGGATAGAGTACCTGACTACGAATCAGGCGGTTAGAGGTTCGACTCCTCTAGGGTGCATGGTCGCAAGACTATGTAAGAATTGAATAAGAACGAGCACCCTTAGCTCAACTGGATAGAGTACCTGACTACGAATCAGGCGGTTAGAGGTTCGACTCCTCTAGGGTGCATAAAGCGTAAGCTTTAGTTCGGGAAGTAGCTCAGCTTGGTAGAGTACTTGGTTTGGGACCAAGGTGTCGCAGGTTCGAATCCTGTCTTCCCGATTTATGGCGGTGTAGCTCAGCTGGCTAGAGCGTCCGGTTCATACCCGGGAGGTCGGGGGTTCGATCCCCTTCGCCGCTATACTATTGATCTTGTCGGACCTTTAGCTCAGCTGGTTAGAGCTCTCGGCTCATAACCGAGTGGTCGTAGGTTCAAGTCCTACAAGGTCCATAATTAGCTGGAGGATTACCCAAGTCCGGCTGAAGGGAACGGTCTTGAAAACCGTCAGGCGTGTAAAAGCGTGCGTGGGTTCGAATCCCACATCCTCCTTAATATTAACGCGGGATGGAGCAGCTCGGTAGCTCGTCGGGCTCATAACCCGAAGGTCGTAGGTTCAAATCCTGCTCCCGCAATATTTGGCTCGGTAGCTCAGTTGGTAGAGCAATGGATTGAAGCTCCATGTGTCGGCGGTTCGATTCCGTCTCGCGCCATTTTCTTTTAATACTAAGCGGGTGTAGTTTAGTGGTAAAACTACAGCCTTCCAAGCTGTTGTCGCGAGTTCGATTCTCGTCACCCGCTTTGAACATTCGTTCAATACCAAGTTTTTTACTTGGGCGCGTAGCTCAGGTGGTTAGAGCGCACGCCTGATAAGCGTGAGGTCGGTGGTTCGAGTCCACTCGTGCCCATTAGGAGAATTACTCAAGAGGCTGAAGAGGACGGTTTGCTAAATCGTTAGGTCGGGTAACCGGCGCGGGGGTTCGAATCCCCCATTCTCCGTATAAAATTAAGTTAGCTTTCTAGCTAACTTTTTTTGTTATTTTAATACATCAATAGAAATAAAAATGTAACAAAGGCGTAACATAAAATCTTTCATTTTCTGTTATACTAGTTAGTGTCTTATATGAAGGAGTCTTTTATTTTATGAAGAAAAAATTATTAACGACTATTTTACTTAGTACAGTTGCTTTATCACAAGTAGGTACAGTTATTTCTGTAGGAGCTGATTCTACTGATGATAAAATCGCAGCACAAGATAGTAAGATTGCTGATTTGAGTTCAAAAGAACAAAGTGCTCAAGCAGAAGTTGATCAAATTCAATCTCAAGTTTCTGAAATCAAAAAACAACAAGAAACTCTTAAAGCCGAGAATGAACGTTTGAATGAAGAGTCTGCTCGTCTCTCTGCTGAGATTGAAGAACTCTCTAAAAACATTGTTGCTCGTCAAGAATCATTGGCGAACCAAGCACGTAGTGCTCAAACAACAGGAACTGCTACAAGTTACATTAACGCTATTGTAAGTTCTGGTTCTTTGACTGAAGCTATTTCACGTGTTTCTGCTATGAATGAAATTGCTAGTGCTAACAACAAAATGCTTGAAGAGCAAAAACGCGATAAAGAAGCAATTGACGCTAAGCAAAAAGAAAACAATGAAGCAATCAACACTGTTATTGCCAACCAACAAAAATTAGATGAAGATTCGCAAGCATTGACAACTAAAGAAGCTGAGTTGAAGGTTGCACAATTGAATTTGGCAGCTGAAAAATCAACTGCAGAAAATGAAAAGAATGCTTTGCTTGCAGAAAAAGCGGCTGCAGAGAAAGCAGCAGCTGAAGCAGCAGCGGCTGAAGCAGCATACCGCGCACAACAAGAAGAGCAACGTAAGGCTGTAGAAGCATCTGCTAATACGAACTTGCAAGCACAAGTGCAAGCTGCTACTCAAACACCAGCAGCTGAAGCAGCACAACCTCAAGCAACTGTTTCAACTCCTGTAGCACCAGCAGTTCAAACTCAAACTGTTGCTACACCTGCTGCAACTAGTCGTCCAACATACAGCAGTTCTGCAAGTTCATATCCAGTAGGTGAATGTACTTGGGGTGCGAAAGTATTGGCTCCTTGGGCTGGTGATTACTGGGGGAATGGAGCGCAGTGGGCTGCAAGTGCTGCAGCAGCTGGATTCCGTACTGGTAGCCAACCACAAGTCGGGGCTATTGCTTGTTGGAATGACGGTGGATATGGACACGTAGCAGTGGTTACAGCTGTTCAGTCAACTACAAGTATTCAAGTATCTGAATCTAACTACTTAGGTATCCGTAGCATTGGGAACTACCGTGGATGGTTTAACCCAGTTAATGCACAAGGAACAGTTACTTATATTTATCCAAACTAAGAATTTGAAACACCCGCTTTTAGTGGGTGTTTTTTACTATAGTTACTATTTTAATTTTTGGTGGATTATGGATTGAAAAATCGTGTAAAAAGCGTTACAATGGGTAAAGAGAAGATTTGTACAATTTGTACATTGTGGTTAAATTTATGTGGAGGAAATCATGTCGTTTTCGGATTTAATGCTGTTTGCTTTATCTTCTAACCAAGATTTGGCTAAACGTGTCTCTAAGGAGATGGGACTGCCACTTGGTAAGTCGACCGTACGTCAATTTTCTGATGGGGAAATCCAGGTTAATATTGAGGAGTCTATTCGTGGTAAAGAGGTTTATATTCTTCAGTCTACGAGCTCTCCTGTAAATGATAATTTAATGGAAATTTTGATCATGGTAGACGCTCTAAAACGTGCCAGTGCTCAAACCATTAATGTAGTGATGCCCTATTATGGTTATGCTCGTCAAGACCGTAAAGCTCGTGCTCGTGAGCCGATTACATCCAAATTGGTTGCCAATATGTTAGAGATTGCTGGTGTAGATCGTCTTTTGACCATTGATTTGCATGCAGCTCAGATTCAAGGATTCTTTGATATTCCGGTGGATCATTTGATGGGAGCTCCATTGATTGCTGACTACTTTGAACGTCGTGGAATGGTTGGCTCTGACTATGTGGTAGTAAGTCCGGACCATGGAGGTGTGACCCGTGCTCGTAAGCTAGCCGAATTTTTGAAAACACCGATTGCCATCATTGATAAACGTCGGAGTGTCGATAAAATGAACACCAGTGAAGTCATGAACATCATTGGGAACGTTGAAGGGAAAACTTGTATCCTGATTGATGATATGATCGATACTGCGGGAACAATTTGCCATGCAGCGGATGCACTTGCTGAAGCAGGAGCAGTAGAAGTCTATGCTAGCTGTACGCATCCGGTATTGTCTGGTCCAGCTATGGACAATATTCAAAAATCAGCAATTAAGAAGTTGGTGGTGTTGGATACCATTTACCTACCTGAAGAGCGCTTAATCGATAAAATTGAACAAATCTCCATCGCAAAACTATTGGCAGAAGCGATTATCCGCATCCATGAAAAACGTCCTCTGTCTCCACTATTTGAAATTGGAAATGCGAAAAAATCTTAAAAATGTAAAAAAGAGGTTGTAGAGAGCCTCTTTTTTAAGAAAGGAAAGATATGCTTTTCAACTGGCTAAAAAAAGAAAGTAAGATAAAAAATCAGAGGGAGGAGTTGCTGAAAGAAGCACAAAAAAATGAGGATAGAATGGATCCTTGTCTACCCAAAAAGACCTTGCCAAAAAGTGGTGCAATCAAATAAAAGAAGTAAAACACTTACAAAATAAAAGATTTCTACTTTAAAAGTCAAATCTTCTCTTACCTAAAAAAATATAAAATTAATTTAAAAAATAGGTCAGATTTTATTGACAAATAAAATATATCGTAGTAAACTAGTAATAGTTACGAAGTAACGAATTATTTTTTAAAATGAAAAAAGGAGATAAAACAATGAAAAAAGTTTTATTATCATCAGTAGCAGCTCTTGCAGTATTTGCAGCAGCAGCGCCAGCATTTGCGAATGAAAACCCAATTAACGGTGGAGCTAACACTCCAGGCGCTTACGATCAACCAGTAACTGGTGGCGGTGTTAACGATGCTTACAACTCTCAATCTGAGTTTAAAAATGGTCGTAAAGCTAACGAATATGTTGGTGGTCACCAAGAAGACGTTGATGCTAAAGCATCACAAGACCCAGCAGTAGTTGAGGCTAAAAAAGCATTGGATGCTGTTGAAGGTGGATCACACCTTTACGGTGAAAAGAAAGCTGCTTACGAAAGCGCATTGAACGATGCTCGTAATGCTGTTCGTAACGCTAAAATCCAAGAATCTCAAAAAACATACAACACTGCTGACAAGGCACAAGGTTCTTACTACATCTTGAACGAAACTCCAGAACAAGCTAACGCACGTTACTTGAAAGAACATGGAATTTCTAAAGAAGAAGCAGCTAAACAATCTAAAGAAGAAGCAGCTAAAGCAGAAGAAGCAGCTAAAGCAGCAGCAGCTGGTAAAGCTGGATCTAAACAAGCTGACAAAGCTCTTCCAAAAACAAGCGCTGTTAAATAATTTTTATTAATTAGCTCTTAAATTAAATATCACTGAGCCTTCGGGCTCGGTGTTATTTTTTAGAGTAAACGGTATATAGGGGATCTTATTTTTATGAATCGTACAGATAAACATTCTAGTTCTAAAAGAAAGGGCATTTCGCTTATTCTTGCTTTGCTTGCTCTTATTGCCCTTGTAGGTGGTTTTGTCCTCTTTAACCCATTTGGGAAACAGACTTCATCTGATAAAAAGGACACGAGCTCATCATCTAGTGCAAGTAGCAAAGAGGTCAAGGAAGTTAAGTATGAGCCAAGTCAAGAAGAAAAAGAGTATTTAGCCAACCGCTTTGCTCAATTAACTGCTGTCAATCCAGAAGCGATTGCCTATGTTTATGCTCCAGGAACTCAGTTAGATGAGCCTGTTGTTCAAACAGGGGACAATGCTACTTATTTGGATAAGACGTTTGAGGGTGGAAACCAACCTTTAATGGGAACTGTTTTCATGGATACTGATAATAAAAAAGACTTTAGTGATCGTTTGACCTGGTTATTCGGTCATGCTCGTGGTAGCCAGGTTGAAGATCATCGGATGTTTAACGATGTTAACTTCTATGATAACCAAGAGTACTTTAATCAGCACCCTTACGTAGTTATTGAAACACCTGAGCGTAAGTATTATTATGAAGCAATGGGCTTGGTCATTGTTCCTGAAACAACAGCTTTCTATCGTACCAGCTTTTCAGATGATGAAGATTTCACTACCCAGTTGAAAAACATCTATGAGTCAGCGCGTACAAAGAATCCAAATATTAAAATCAATGCTTCTGATAAGTACCTAGTCTTGTCTACTTGTCGCGAAGAAGATGAAACGATCCGTTCCAATCTCTACCTTCGTCAAATTCCGGATTCGGAAATGAAGGATTTCTTGGCGAAACATGGTGATCAGTTGAATTATGTTGCAACACGTGGTCAAGAATAGAAAAGATTTGGTAAAATTTATTCAATGAGAGGATTTAGCATGTGCTAAGTCCTTTTTTGATGAGAAAGGCCATTATTGTATCATTTTAGTTGGGACTAGCCCCTTTTTTGCGATGCTTTTCCATTTATAGTATAATGGTGATAGAACTTTTTTTGGAGGTGGCTATGGATTTAACAAAACGGTTTAATCAAAATTTGAATCGAATCGAGATTTCTTTGATTCGTCAGTTTGACCAAGCCATTTCTTCTATTCCAGGTGTTTTACGCTTAACCTTGGGGGAGCCAGATTTTACGACGCCAGATCATGTAAAGGAAGCAGCAAAAGCAGCTATTGACGCCAACCAGAGCTATTATACGGGTATGAGTGGCTTGCTAGCTCTACGTGAAGCTGCTAGTCAGTTTGTCGCTGAAAAATATAACCTACAGTATCGACCAGAGGATGAAATTTTGGTTACGATTGGGGCAACGGAGGCCCTTTCTGCGACCTTGACCGCTATATTGGAACCGGGAGATGTGGTATTATTACCAGCACCTGCTTATCCCGGTTATGAACCCATTATTAAACTGATGGGGGCTAGTGTCGTCGAAATCGATACGACTGATAATCGCTTTGTCCTCAGTGCAGAGGCTTTAGAAAAGGCCTTAGAAGAGCAAGGGGATCGCGTCAAGGCGGTTATTCTCAACTATCCAGCTAATCCAACAGGTGTCACCTACTCTAAGGAGCAGATGCAGGATTTGGCTAGTGTCTTGAAGAAATATGAAGTTTTTGTCGTTTGTGATGAGGTCTATTCAGAATTAACCTACACAGGTCAGCCTCACGTTTCCTTGGGATCCTATCTACGGGACCAAGCCATTATTATCAATGGTTTATCTAAGTCTCATGCTATGACAGGCTGGAGACTCGGTTTTATCTTTGCGCCGGCTCCATTGACAGCTCAATTAATCAAGAGTCATCAGTATTTGGTGACTGCAGCGGGGACCATGAATCAGTATGCAGCCATTGAAGCCTTAACGGTTGGTAAAGACGACGCAGAGCCGATGAAACGGGAATACATAGAGCGTCGAGATTATATCATCAAAGAAATGTCTGCCATGGGTTTTGATATTATCCGCCCAGATGGGGCCTTCTATATTTTTGCTAAGATCCCACAAGGTTATAACCAAGACTCCTTCGATTTTTTGAAGCTCCTAGCCCAAGAAAAGGCTGTTGCCTTTATCCCAGGAATGGCTTTTGGCCCATATGGAGAAGGATATGTGCGCTTGTCTTATGCAGCAAGTATGGAAGTAATCCAAGAAGCGATGAGTCGGTTGAAGGAGTTTGTGAAAGAACATGCTGGAGAGCATTGAGAGTCGTGGCATCGTCCTCTACCATCGGGATTACCGAGAGGACGATAAGCTGGTTAAAATCTTTACAGAGCAAGCTGGCAAGCTCATGTTTTTCGTGAAACATGCCAATCGTTCTCGGTTGAATTCTATGATCCAACCTTTGACTTTAGCGGATATGTATCTGAAAATCAATGATGACGGACTCAGCTATATCGAAGATATTCATGAGGTTCAAAGTTTCCAAGGGATTAATCAAGATCTTTTTCGTCTTTCCTACGCAAGCTATATACTGGCTTTGGCAGATGCTAGTATACAGGATCGTCAACCTGATCCAGCTTTATTTGCTTTTTTAGAGCAGACCTTGCAATTGATGGATCGGGGCTTGGATTATGAAATCTTGACCAATATTTTTGAAATGCAGATTTTATCCCGATTTGGTGTTGCCTTAAACGTTCATGAGTGTTGTGTCTGTCATCGAGTGGGGTTGCCTTTTGATTTTTCATTCCGCTTGGGTGGTGTCCTTTGCCCAGATCATTATGATCGTGACGAAAGACGAGCCCACTGGGATCCAAATGCCCTCTATTTGCTGGATCGTTTTCAAGCTGTGAAATTTGGTGAGTTAGAGACGATTTCCATCCATGATGCGATGAAGAAAGAGTTGAGAAAGTGCCTAGACCAACTCTATGATGAATATGTAGGCATTCATTTAAAAGCTAAGAAATTTATTGATTCCCTGGGAAGCTGGGGAGAGATCTTAAAAGATCAGTCTGGAGGTAAGAAATGAAAAAAATTGCAGTTGATGCAATGGGTGGAGATCATGCTCCACAGGCCCTAGTAGAAGGGGTCAATCAAGCCATACAAGAATTTAAGGATATTGAAGTCATTTTGTATGGGGATGAGACTAAAATTAAGCAATATCTGACAGCAACTGAGCGGGTATCCATCGTCCATACAGATGAGAAAATCAACTCAGATGATGAGCCGACTCGTGCGATTCGTCGGAAAAAGCAAGCCAGTATGGTCTTAGCAGCGCATGCAGTTAAGAATGGGGAAGCGGATGCCATGCTTTCTGCAGGAAATACAGGAGCTCTTCTTGCCTCTGGTTACTTCATCGTCGGTCGGATCAAGGTCATCGATCGTCCAGGTTTGATGTCGACTCTTCCTACCCTTGATGGGAAGGGCTATGATATGTTGGATCTGGGGGCAAATGCTGAAAATACGCCAACTCACTTGCACCAATATGCGATTATGGGAGCCTATTATGCAGAGAATGTCCGTGGCATTAAGCGACCTCGTATCGGTCTCTTAAATAACGGAACTGAGGAAAGCAAGGGGGATCCCCTCCGCAAGGAGACCTATCAATTGTTAGCAGCAGATCCTTCTCTCAATTTTGTAGGAAATGTGGAAGCACGTGACTTGATGGATGGAGTTGCTGACGTTATTGTTACAGATGGATTTACAGGAAATGCTGTCCTTAAGACCATGGAAGGAACTGCTTTGGGTCTCTTTAAACAGTTGAAAACAGTCCTGACTGGTGGTGGCTTGAAGGCTAAGATTGGTGCCTTCCTCTTGAAGAATGATTTACGAGGTTTGAAAAAGACTTTAGATTATTCAGATGTTGGAGGTGCGGTCTTGTTTGGCTTGCAAGCCCCTGTCGTAAAAACCCATGGTTCTAGTGATGCCAAGGCAGTCTATAGCACGATTCGCCAGATCCGGACCATGTTGGAAACAGATGTGATTCGTAAATCTGTGGTTGAATTATCAGAATTGGAGGAAGAGAAATGAGTCGTCGTCAAGAAATTTTTAAACTAGTTGAAGGGTTGATCAAAGATCATAAAGGATCTGAGTATGAGGTTTCTATGGATTTAGATTTACGAAAGGACTTGGAAGTGGATTCTGTTGATCTAATGGAATACATTATTTATTTGGAAGAAGCCTACCAAATTGACATCCCAGATAAAGACATTGATGCCATGGCAACCGTGGGAGACATGGTAGACTACGTTTTAAAGAAAACAAGCAAATAAAGTTCGGTTTTTACGAAAGAATAAGTATCTAAAAATAAGAGATTGAATCTTTTTGGTTCAATCTCTTATTATTTTTGTGTTACAAACGAACAAGATACGGATTTAACTTGAAAAAACAACCTCTCTGTGATACACTGTAAGGGATAAAAGATGAAAGGCGAACAAGAAGATGTCCGATCAATTAATTTATACGGGGAAAGCAAAAGATATTTATAGTACGGAAGACGAACATGTGATTAAGTCAGTCTACAAGGACCAGGCAACCATGCTGAATGGAGCTCGCAAAGAGACCATTGAGGGCAAAGGTGTGCTGAATAATCAGATTTCGTCTCTTATTTTTGAAAAATTAAATGCTGCGGGTGTAGCGACACACTTTATCGAACGTATTTCTGACACCGAACAACTCAACAAGAAGGTGACCATCATTCCTTTGGAGGTTGTGCTTCGTAACGTGACTGCGGGTTCTTTCTCAAAACGTTTTGGTGTTGAAGAAGGTTTAGACTTAAAAACTCCAATCGTTGAATTTTACTACAAAAACGATGAGTTGGACGATCCATTTATCAATGATGAGCATGTCAAGTTCTTGAACATTGCCAATGATGAACAAATTGCTTATATCAAGGAAGAAACGCGTCGGATCAATGAGTTGTTGAAGGATTGGTTTGAGCAAATTGGTCTTCGTTTGATTGACTTTAAATTGGAATTTGGTTTTGATAAGGATGGCAAGATTATCTTGGCAGATGAATTTTCACCAGATAATTGTCGCCTTTGGGATGCTGAAGGTCATCATATGGACAAGGATGTTTTCCGTAGGGACTTGGGAAGTCTGACAGATGTGTATAAGGTTGTTTTAGAAAAATTGCAGGGCTTGAAGTAATATTATCTTCGTCTTCAGTAACCTATTTGAATAGAAATAAAGGAAATAAAATGGATAAACGTATTTTCGTTGAGAAAAAAGCTGATTTTCGCGTGAAATCTCATTCTTTAGTAAAAGAATTACAGCATAATCTTCAGTTGAAAACTTTGAAGGATCTTCGGATTGTGCAGGTTTACGATGTCTTTAATTTGGCAGAGGACTTGTTTGCGCGTGCGGAAAAACATATCTTCTCTGAGCAAGTGACTGATACTGTTTTGGATGAAGCTACAGTTAAAGCTGACCTTGAGAAGGTTGCTTTCTTTGCTATCGAAAGCTTGCCTGGTCAGTTTGACCAACGTGCAGCATCTTCACAAGAAGCCTTGTTGTTGCTTGGTAGCTCAAGTGATGTAACGGTGAATACAGCTCAATTGTACTTGGTCAACAAGGATATTGATGCGAATGAATTGGAAGCTGTCAAGAACTACCTCTTGAATCCAGTGGACTCTCGTTTCAAAGATATCACTGTTGGCATTGCCAAACAGGACTTCTCCGAGTCTGACAAGACCATTCCAAACTTGGATTTCTTTGAAACTTATACGGCAGAAGATTTTGCACAGTATAAGTCAGAGCAAGGATTGGCCATGGAAGTGGATGACCTGCTCTTCATCCAAGACTATTTCAAATCCATTGGACGGGTGCCAACTGAGACGGAGCTTAAGGTTTTGGATACTTACTGGTCTGACCACTGCCGTCACACTACTTTCGAGACTGAGTTGAAAAACATCGACTTCTCAGCTTCTAAATTCCAAAAACAATTGCAAGCGACTTATGACAAATATATCGCCATGCGTGATGAGTTGGGACGTACAGAAAAACCTCAAACCTTGATGGATATGGCGACTATTTTTGGTCGTTACGAGCGTGCCAATGGTCGTTTGGATGACATGGAAGTGTCTGATGAAATCAATGCCTGCTCTGTTGAAATTGACGTGGATGTCAATGGTGTGAAAGAACCATGGCTTCTCATGTTTAAGAACGAAACTCACAACCACCCAACGGAGATTGAACCATTTGGTGGAGCAGCTACTTGTATCGGTGGTGCCATTCGTGACCCATTGTCAGGGCGTTCCTACGTTTACCAAGCTATGCGTATCTCGGGTGCTGGTGATATTACAGCTCCGATTGCTGAAACACGTGCTGGGAAATTACCACAACAAGTCATTTCTAAAACAGCGGCTCATGGTTATTCTTCATATGGTAACCAAATTGGTCTGGCAACAACCTATGTGCGTGAATACTTCCACCCAGGTTTCGTTGCCAAGCGTATGGAACTAGGTGCCGTTGTCGGTGCAGCTCCTAAGGAAAATGTAGTTCGTGAAAAACCTGAAGCTGGTGATGTGATTATCTTGCTCGGTGGTAAGACTGGACGTGATGGTGTCGGTGGTGCGACCGGTTCTTCTAAAGTTCAAACGGTTGAATCAGTTGAAACAGCTGGTGCTGAGGTTCAAAAAGGGAATGCTATCGAAGAACGGAAGATTCAACGTCTTTTCCGTAATGGTGAAGTGACCCGTCTGATCAAGAAATCCAATGACTTTGGAGCTGGTGGAGTTTGTGTGGCTATTGGTGAATTGGCAGATGGTCTTGAAATTGATCTAGACAAAGTGCCATTGAAATACCAAGGCTTGAATGGTACAGAAATTGCTATCTCCGAATCACAAGAACGGATGGCCGTGGTGGTTCGTCCAGAAGACGTAGAGACCTTCGTTGTGGCATGTAATAAAGAAAATATTGATGCGGTTGTCGTGGCAACTGTGACGGAGAAACCAAATCTTGTCATGCACTGGAATGGCCAAACCATTGTTGATTTGGAACGTCGTTTCCTTGATACAAACGGAGTACGGGTAGTTGTCGATGCGAAGGTGGTTGACAAGGATGTCAAGCTTCCAGAAGAACGCCAAACATCTGCTGAAACCCTTGAAGCAGACACTCTTGAAGTCTTGGCTGACCTTAACCACGCTAGTCAAAAAGGTTTACAAACCATCTTTGATAGCTCAGTTGGTCGTTCAACAGTCAATCACCCACTTGGTGGTCGCTACCAAATCACACCAACGGAAGCTTCTGTTCAGAAATTGCCAGTCCAACATGGCGTGACCACAACGGCCTCTGTCATGGCGCAAGGTTTTAACCCTTATGTAGCTGAATGGTCTCCATATCATGGAGCTGCATATGCGGTCATCGAAGCAACTGCTCGTTTGGTTGCTGCTGGTGCAAACTGGTCTAAGGCTCGTTTCTCTTACCAAGAGTACTTCGAGCGGATGGATAAACAAGCAGAGCGTTTTGGTCAACCAGTAGCTGCTCTTCTTGGATCTATTGAAGCTCAGATTCAACTTGGTTTGCCATCTATTGGTGGTAAGGACTCTATGTCAGGTACCTTTGAAGAATTGACAGTACCACCAACCTTGGTTGCTTTTGGGGTGACAACTGCAGACAGCCGTAAGGTTCTTTCTCCAGAATTTAAGGCTGCTGGTGAACATATCTACTACATCCCAGGTCAAGCTTTAACCCAAGAGATTGACTTTGATCTCATCAAGTCGAACTTTGCTCAATTTGAAGCCATTCAAAAGGCTCACAAAGTGACAGCAGCATCAGCTGTCAAATATGGTGGTGTCCTTGAAGCTCTTGCCCTTGCAAGCTTTGGGAACCATATTGGTGCCACTGTTCAATTAGCTGATCTTGACACCAGCTTGACAGCTCAATTAGGCGGATTTGTCTTCACATCTCCTGAAGAAATTGCAGGTGTTGAGAAGATTGGACAAACAGTTGCAGACTTTACACTGCTTGTCAACGGTGTAACGCTTGATGGACACCAGCTTGACAGTGCCTTCCAAGGTAAATTGGAAGAAGTTTACCCTACTGAGTTTGAACAGGCTACTGAACTGGAAGAAGTACCTGCTATTGCATCAAATCCTGTGATCAAAGCTAAAGAAATAGTGGAGACACCAGTGGTTTACATTCCAGTATTTCCAGGGACCAACTCGGAATACGACTCCGCTAAGGCCTTTGAAAAAGAAGGTGCCAAAGTCAACTTGGTACCATTTGTAACACTGAATGAAGAAGCGATTGTCAAGTCGGTTGACACCATGGTTGACAATATCGAAAAAGCCAACATTATCTTCTTTGCGGGTGGCTTCTCAGCAGCGGATGAACCAGATGGATCTGCTAAATTTATCGTCAACATCTTGCTCAATGAAAAAGTGCGTGCTGCTATTGATAGCTTCATCGAACGTGGTGGTTTGATCATCGGTATCTGTAATGGATTCCAAGCCCTTGTTAAATCAGGTCTCCTTCCATACGGTAACTTTGAAGATGCAAGCAGTACCAGTCCAACCCTTTTCTACAACGATGCCAACCAACACGTGGCTAAGATGGTGGAAACACGGATTGCAAACACGAACTCACCATGGCTTGCTGGAGTGGAAGTTGGTGACATCCATGCTATCCCAGTATCACACGGTGAAGGGAAGTTTGTCGTGACAGCTGAGGAATTTGCAGAGCTTCGTGACAATGGTCAAATTTTTAGCCAATACGTTGACTTCGAAGGAAAACCTAGCATGGATTCTAAATACAATCCAAATGGTTCTGTCCATGCGATTGAAGGAATCACTAGCAAGAACGGTCAAATCATTGGGAAGATGGGACACTCAGAACGTTTCGAAGACGGTCTCTTCCAAAATATTCCAGGAAATAAAGACCAGCATCTCTTTGCATCAGCGGTTCAATATTTTACTGGAAAATAAAAGGTATACAACATGACATACGAAGTAAAATCTCTTAATGAAGAGTGTGGAGTCTTTGGGATTTGGGGACATCCAGACGCTGCGAAACTCACCTATTTTGGCCTTCACAGTCTCCAACACCGGGGACAAGAAGGGGCAGGAATCCTGGCCAATGATCAAGGAACCTTGAGACGCCATCGGGATACCGGTCTACTTTCAGAAGTCTTTCGAAATCCTTTAAATCTGGAAAAATTGACAGGAAGTTCTGCTATTGGGCATGTTCGCTATGCGACAGCAGGGGAAGCTTCGGTGGATAACATCCAACCTTTCCTCTTCCGCTTTCAAGATACCCAGTTTGGTCTGGCCCATAATGGGAATTTGACCAATGCCCAATCGCTCAAATCAGAATTAGAAAAAAATGGAGCCATCTTTAGCTCAACCTCTGACTCAGAAATTCTGGCTCATTTGATTCGTCGGAGCCACAACCCTTCCTTTATGGGAAAAATCAAAGAAGCACTCAATACGGTCAAAGGTGGTTTTGCTTATCTGATGCTGTTTGAAGATAAGCTGATTGCAGCTCTGGACCCCAATGGCTTCCGTCCTCTATCCATCGGAAAAATGTCTAATGGAGCCTTGGTTGTTTCTTCTGAAACCTGTGCTTTTGAGGTTATTGGAGCAGAATGGATTCGAGATGTGCATCCTGGCGAGCTCGTTATCTTTGATGAAAATGGCATTACCTATGATCGCTATACGGATGATACCCAACTGGCGATTTGTTCCATGGAGTATATCTATTTTGCCCGTCCTGATTCCAATATTCAAGGGGTCAATGTCCATACGGCTCGCAAGCGGATGGGAGCACAGTTGGCACGAGAATTTAAGAACCAAGCAGATATTGTAGTGGGGGTTCCAAACTCCTCTCTCAGTGCTGCTATGGGCTTTGCGGAAGAATCTGGATTACCAAATGAAATGGGCTTGATCAAGAATCAGTATGTCCAACGGACCTTTATCCAACCGACTCAGGAATTGCGGGAACAAGGGGTGCGGATGAAGCTTTCTGCCGTATCTGGTGTCGTGAAAGGCAAACGAGTTGTCATGATTGATGACTCTATCGTGCGTGGAACCACCTCTCGTCGGATTGTGAAATTGTTGAAAGAAGCAGGGGCTACAGAAGTCCATGTGGCAATTGCTAGCCCAGCTCTAGCTTATCCATGTTTCTACGGAATTGATATTCAGAGCCGTGAAGAGCTGATTGCAGCCAATCATACAGTAGAGGAAACTTGTGAGATTATCGGTGCGGATAGTTTGACTTATTTATCTGTTGAGGGCTTGATTGATTCTATAGGGATTGATACCGATGCACCAAACGGTGGCCTTTGTGTGGCTTACTTCGATGGGAAATACCCAACTCCTTTGTATGACTACGAAGAACGCTATTTGGAAAGCTTGAATGAGCAGACATCCTTTTATTAGGGATTTTTGCAAGTGAATCTGTCCATTCACAGTAGGATCTAGAAACGGAAAAAGGAATAAACAAATGACAAATAAGAATGCATACGCCCAGTCTGGTGTAGACGTTGAAGCGGGTTATGAAGTTGTTGAACGGATCAAAAAACACGTGGCACGTACGGAACGTGCAGGTGTCATGGGAGCTCTAGGTGGTTTCGGTGGCATGTTTGACCTTTCAAAAACGGGTGTCAAAGAGCCTGTTCTAATTTCAGGAACTGACGGTGTCGGTACCAAACTCATGCTGGCTATCAAGTACGACAAGCACGATACCATCGGACAAGACTGTGTGGCCATGTGTGTTAACGATATTATCGCTGCAGGTGCGGAGCCCCTTTACTTCCTTGACTACGTAGCAACTGGTAAAAATGAACCAGCTAAGCTAGAACAAGTGGTTGCTGGTGTGGCCGAAGGGTGTGTGCAAGCTGGTGCAGCCCTTATCGGTGGGGAAACGGCTGAAATGCCTGGTATGTACGGTGAAGACGACTATGACTTGGCTGGTTTTGCAGTCGGTGTTGCAGAAAAATCTCAAATCATCGACGGTTCAAAAGTAGCAGCAGGTGATGTCCTTCTTGGACTTGCTTCAAGCGGTATCCACTCAAATGGTTATTCCCTTGTTCGTCGTGTCTTTGCGGATTATACAGGTGAAGAAGTCTTGCCAGAATTGAAAGGTAAGAAACTCAAGGAAGTTCTTCTGGAGCCGACTCGGATCTATGTCAAGGCTGTCTTGCCACTCATCAAAGAAGAATTAGTCAACGGGATTGCCCACATCACAGGTGGTGGTTTCATCGAAAATGTCCCACGGATGTTCTCGGATGACTTGGCTGCTGAAATTGACGAAAGCCAAGTGCCAGTTCTTCCAATTTTCAAAGCCCTTGAAAAATATGGTGAAATCAAACATGAAGAAATGTTTGAAATCTTCAATATGGGGATTGGTCTCATGCTTGCGGTGAAACCAGAAAATGTGGAACGTGTCAAGGAACTTCTTGATGAACCTGTGTATGAAATCGGTCAGATTGTGAAGAAGACAGAAGCAAGTGTGGTGATTAAATAATGGCTAAAAGGATTGCTGTTTTTGCCTCTGGCAATGGCTCAAACTTCCAGGTGATTGCGGAACAATTTCCAGTAGAATTTGTCTTTTCAGATCACCGGGATGCCTACGTACTGGAGCGAGCAGAAAAGCTTGGGATTTTAACCTATGCCTTCGAAGTCAAGGAGTTTGAGAGCAAGGCAGACTACGAAGGAGCACTTGTCGAACTCTTGGAAGAACACCAGATTGACTTGGTTTGTCTAGCAGGCTACATGAAAATCGTTGGTCCGACTTTGCTCGCTGCTTACGAGGGTCGTATTATTAACATTCATCCAGCTTACTTGCCAGAATTTCCAGGTGCTCATGGCATTGAGGATGCCTGGAATGCAGGTGTTGAGCAGTCTGGCGTGACCATTCACTGGGTGGACTCTGGTGTGGATACCGGCAAGGTCATCAAACAAGTCCGTGTCCCACGGCTATCAGATGACACCCTTGATACTTTCGAGACTCGCATCCACGAAACAGAGTACAAATTGTATCCAGAGGTGTTGGATAGTTTGGGAGTGGAGAGAAGGTAAGGAAGTGTTAGAGCGGAACGAAAATTTTCGACTGTAGCAGAGAAAGAACTTTAAAAAGGAAAATAAAATGACTAAACGCGCACTAATTAGTGTCTCAGATAAAGCGGGCATTGTTGAATTTGCCCAAGAACTCAAAAAACTTGGTTGGGATATCATCTCAACGGGTGGGACCAAGGTTGCCCTTGATAATGCTGGGGTAGAGACTATTGCCATCGATGATGTGACTGGTTTCCCAGAAATGATGGATGGTCGTGTCAAGACTCTTCATCCAAATATCCACGGGGGTCTTCTCGCTCGTCGTGACTTGGATAGTCACTTGGAAGCGGCTAAGGACAATAACATCGAATTGATCGACCTTGTGGTGGTCAACCTATACCCATTCAAGGAGACTATTCTCAAACCAGACGTGACTTACGCTGACGCGGTTGAAAACATCGATATCGGTGGGCCATCCATGCTTCGTTCTGCAGCGAAGAACCACGCTAGCGTGACAGTTGTGGTAGATCCTGCTGACTATGCTGTAGTTTTGGAAGAATTGGCGGCCAAGGGCGAAACCACTTACGAAACTCGCCAACGGTTGGCAGCAAAAGTTTTCCGTCACACAGCGGCTTATGATGCCTTGATTGCAGAATACTTCACAGCTCAAGTGGGTGAGGAAAAACCTGAAAAACTCACTTTAACCTATGACCTCAAACAAGCCATGCGTTACGGTGAAAATCCTCAACAAGACGCTGATTTCTACCAAAAAGCTTTGCCAACAGATTACTCGATTGCATCCGCTAAACAGCTCAACGGGAAAGAATTGTCCTTCAACAATATCCGCGATGCGGATGCGGCGATTCGGATCATCCGTGATTTCAAAGACCGTCCAACCGTTGTGGCTCTCAAACACATGAACCCATGTGGGATTGGTCAAGCTGACGATATCGAAACTGCTTGGGACTACGCTTATGAGTCTGACCCAGTTTCTATCTTTGGTGGGATCGTTGTTCTCAACCGTGAGGTAGATGCTGCGACAGCTGAGAAAATGCATGGTGTTTTCCTCGAGATCATCATCGCACCAAGCTACACAGACGAAGCACTTGAAATCTTGACCAATAAAAAGAAAAACCTGCGTATCCTTGCCCTGCCATTTGATGCTCAAGATGCTAGCGAAGTGGAAGCAGAATACACAGGTGTTGTCGGTGGACTTCTCGTCCAAAATCAAGACGTTGTGAAAGAAAGCCCAGCTGACTGGCAAGTGGTGACCAAACGCCAACCAACGGAGACAGAAGCGACTGCTCTTGAGTTTGCATGGAAAGCCATCAAGTACGTTAAATCAAACGGTATCATCGTGACCAACGACCACATGACGCTTGGTGTTGGACCAGGTCAAACTAACCGTGTGGCTTCTGTTCGCATCGCCATTGACCAAGCCAAAGACCGTCTTGACGGCGCGGTTCTTGCTTCAGATGCCTTCTTCCCATTTGCGGACAACGTAGAAGAAATCGCCAAAGCTGGTATCAAGGCCATCATCCAACCGGGTGGTTCTGTACGTGACCAAGAATCTATCGAAGCAGCTGATAAATACGGTTTAACCATGATCTTTACAGGTGTTCGTCACTTCAGACATTAATCAAAACAGGCACTCATCCATCGATGAGTGCCTTTTCTGCTGGTTAAGAAACCTTAATTTGGGTAGATATAGCTGACCCTTCCCCAGACAACATTCGTTGGGTCAAACCAGCCACGGAAATTGTTGATAGTCCGATTTCCATTGTAATTAGCTTCCTTTACTTGGATTTTTTGATCATGTTCAACCTCTGTCACGACTGCAACATGGCCATAGCCTCCATTATCCCAGCAGGCGATAGCGCCAACCTCAGGGGTATGTCCTGTCCGGAAGCCTGCAACGCGAGCACTAGCAGCCCACATGCCACCGTTTCCCCACCAGTTTTGTGACCAAGGAGCCAGCTCTTTTGCTGCCCAGGTACATTCGCCAACTGGATAGTAATTATCCGGCTGGGTGACCAGTGGAGCAACTTTAGCCTGTTCTACCTGAAATGTTGTGGCGAGCAGGCCTTTTAAGTGTCCCTTGTCTTTCTGGTAGACATGGAGATGAAAGGTTCCTTTCCCTTTATGTTTTTCAGCATTGAAGGACAATTGATAGCGGCCAGGTGCCGTTCTTTTTGCGGGATACCAGATCAAGTCGTCTTGGCCATCTTGTTCAGACCAGATGGGAAAGACGACTTCCTCCACATCTTCAAAGAGCTGGAGTTGGATCTCAAATAGCTCTGCAGTGCTAGGTCGGACTGTGATCTTGGGTTGGGAAGATGCGAGGTCTTTTTTCTCAACGATTGTCTGTAGTGGAAACAGTCCTTCAAGGTTTCCGTAAGAATTGATGCCGTAAACATGGATATGGTAAAGTCCTGCTTGATCCAAATGATTGGTCAGAGGTACTTGCAAATCAAAGCCATTTTCTCCTCGTCGAACAGGATACCAAATGAGGTCGTCCTGGCCGTTTTGCTCGGACCAAATGGGGACGCTAACGCTTTGGAAGCGATCTGGAATGGTCCCGATATGGACAACTAATTGTCCCTTTTCCTTGTAGATGTAATTGATGTTTTGGTCTGCTCTTGCAACTTGTGAAGCCCCCGCCCAGAAAAGGCAAGCTGCCAAGAGTAGTTTCTTCATTCCCTGCATAAAACTCCTTTTTTAAAAAATAGTAGAGGTCTCAATTATAATATTCGTAAAAAGGAGTAGAAATTTAAAAAATAATGAAAAAAGTTTGTTTTCTAACGAAAATTATCGGACATTCCTTGAAATATTAGAATAAAACGAACGATTATGATATAATTTAATAAAATAATTCGCAAAAGAGGTTCGAGATGAAACTTTTGGTTGTTGGATCTGGTGGTCGTGAGCATGCGATTGCCAAGAAATTGTTGGAGTCTAAAGACGTTGAGCAAGTTTTTGTGGATCCTGGTAATGACGGGATGCGATTAGACGGTCTAGATTTGATCAATATCGGAATTTCCGAACATTCTAAGCTGATTGACTTCGCAAAAGTCAACGATATTGCTTGGACCTTTATCGGTCCAGATGATGCCCTTGCAGCTGGCATCGTGGATGATTTCAATGCAGCTGGTCTCAAGGCTTTTGGTCCAACCAAGGATGCGGCTGAGCTGGAGTGGTCCAAGGATTTTGCTAAGGAAATCATGGTCAAATACGACGTTCCGACAGCAGCCTATGGCACATTTTCAGATTTCAAAGAAGCCAAGGCCTATATCGAAGAAAAAGGTGCTCCAATCGTCGTCAAGGCAGATGGTTTGGCCCTTGGGAAAGGTGTCGTCGTTGCGGAGACAGTTGAGCAAGCCGTTGAAGCGGCTCACGAGATGCTTTTGGACAATAAATTCGGTGATTCAGGTGCGCGTGTGGTCATCGAGGAATTCCTGGATGGAGAAGAGTTCTCTCTCTTTGCCTTTGTCAATGGGGACAAGTTCTACATTATGCCAACTGCTCAAGACCACAAGCGTGCCTACGATGGAGACAAGGGTCCTAATACTGGGGGAATGGGGGCCTATGCGCCAGTTCCTCATTTACCACAGAGCGTGGTTGACACAGCGGTTGACACCATTGTCAAGCCAGTTCTTGAAGGCATGATCAAAGAAGGTCGCCCTTATCTTGGTGTCCTTTACGCTGGTCTTATCCTGACAGCTGATGGGCCAAAAGTCATCGAGTTCAACGCTCGCTTCGGAGATCCTGAAACGCAAATCATCTTGCCTCGTTTGACATCTGATTTTGCGCAAAATATCACAGATATTCTGGATAGCAAGGAGCCAAACATCACTTGGACGGATAAGGGTGTGACTCTGGGTGTGGTTGTCGCATCAAACGGTTACCCACTCGCTTATGAGAAGGGTGTCAAGCTTCCAGCCAAGACAGAGGGCGATATCATCACTTACTATGCCGGTGCTAAATTCGCTGATAATGGCCAAGACCTCCTCTCAAACGGCGGACGTGTCTACATGCTCGTCACAACAGCAGACACCGTCAAAGACGGCCAAAACATTATTTACAACGAACTCAACAAACAAAACACAGAAGGCCTCTTTTACCGAACAGATATCGGAAGCAAGGCGATAAAAAATTAACAGAGCGAGCGAAAGCGAGCTAAACGAAGATAATGGTCGTTTGATTTGCGAGCGTTAGCGAGCTAGTATAGGATAATCGTCGCAGTAGTGGAACTCCTAGTAGCTCTGCTACTAGGAGCGGAAAACTGGAGACTCAGGCTCCAGTTTTAGTAATGGAACGCCATAGGCGGTCGCTTACGTCCGCACTACAATAGACGATTATTAAAAAAGGAGAAGAAATGAAACCAGTAATTTCCATCATCATGGGCTCAAAATCCGACTGGGCAACCATGCAAAAAACAGCAGAAGTCCTCGATAACTTCGGTGTCGCTTACGAAAAGAAAGTTGTTTCTGCTCATCGGACACCTGACCTCATGTTCAAACATGCGGAAGAAGCACGGAGTCGTGGAATCAAGGTCATCATTGCTGGTGCGGGTGGCGCAGCGCACCTGCCAGGGATGGTAGCAGCTAAAACTACCCTTCCAGTCATTGGTGTGCCTGTCAAATCTCGTGCTCTTAGCGGTGTAGATTCACTCTATTCTATCGTGCAGATGCCAGGTGGTGTGCCCGTCGCAACCATGGCAATCGGTGAAGCCGGTGCGACAAATGCAGCCCTCTTTGCCCTTCGTCTCCTCTCAGTAGAAGACCAAGCTATTGCGACAGCGTTAGCGGATTTCGCAGAAGAACAAGGAAAAATCGCAGAGGAGTCGACAAATGAGCTCATCTAAAACAATCGGAATTATCGGTGGTGGTCAGCTGGGTCAGATGATGGCCATTTCTGCTATCTACATGGGCCACAAGGTCATCGCGCTGGACCCTGCAACGGATTGCCCAGCATCTCGTGCGGCAGAAATCATCGTGGCGCCTTATAACGATGTGGATGCCCTTCGTCAGTTGGCTGAGCGTTGCGATGTTCTGACTTATGAGTTTGAAAATGTCGATGCCGATGGTTTGGACGCTGTCATCAATGAGGGGCAACTTCCACAAGGGACAGACCTACTCCGTATTTCTCAAAATCGGATCTTTGAAAAGGACTTTCTCTCAAACAAGGCCCAAGTCACTGTAGCACCCTACAAAGTCGTGACTTCTAGTCAAGACTTGGCAGATATTGACCTGTCGAAAAACTATGTCCTCAAGACGGCGACAGGTGGCTACGATGGGCATGGACAAAAGGTCATTCGTTCAGCAGAAGATTTGGAAGAAGCCAATGCGCTAGCTGACTCAGCAGATTGTGTCTTGGAAGAATTTGTCAACTTTGACCTGGAGATTTCTGTCATCGTGTCTGGTAATGGCAAGGATGTGACAGTTTTCCCAGTTCAGGAAAATATCCACCGCAACAATATCCTGTCTAAGACCATTGTGCCAGCTCGCATTTCAGAAAGTCTGTCAGAAAAAGCCAAAGCTATGGCCGTGCGAATCGCAGAACAACTAAACTTGTCTGGAACCCTTTGTGTGGAAATGTTTGCGACGGCTGACGACATCATTGTCAACGAGATTGCCCCCCGCCCACACAACTCTGGGCACTACTCAATCGAAGCCTGTGACTTTTCACAGTTTGATACCCATATCTTGGGTGTTCTGGGAGCACCATTGCCAGCTATCCACCTGCATGCTCCAGCTGTTATGCTCAATGTCCTCGGCCAGCATGTCGAGGCAGCTGAAACATATGTGACAGAAAATCCAAGCGCCCACCTCCACTTATATGGTAAACTAGAAGCGAAGCACAACCGCAAGATGGGACATGTGACTTTGTTTAGTGATGTGCCGGATGAGGTGGCTGAGTTTGGGGAGGGGATTGATTTTTAAAGGAGAAAACAGATGTCAAACTTTACTATGAAAATCCGAAATGTTAAAAATATAAAAAAATTAGATTTCGATATTCCGACAGAGAAAGGATTATATGCATTAACTGGAGAAAATGGTTCAGGGAAAAGTACGATTATTGCATCTGCGGCATCATCATTTTACGTTCCTTGGTTGTACGACTACTTTGGAGAACCGAGAGAGACTTCTAAAATAACATTTGATTTAGATGGAAAAAGAAGAGAGATTGTAGCCAAAGAGAACAAGAGTTGGAGCACTCCAAAAGAGCATATAGACATAAATGGTTTTTACGAAGGAAGCATTGTATATGGCAACCGTTTTAGAAATTCTGACTATGAATTGGTTAACAAAATATCCCGAGTTTCGTCGGAACAGTTACGTCCAGCTAGCGAATTTGTAAGAAAACAATTAGGATTAATCTTACGTGATGATGAAGATTATTACGATGAAAAATTATTTACTTTAAAGAGAGAGCTAAAGCTAACTTTTGAGAAAAAATATAAGATAAAAACGGATTTATTTTATTTTAGTAATCAAGGTAGTTTAGTTAGTCAACTTCAGATGTCCACGGGGGAAAACTTATTACTCACAGTACTACGTTCACTTGAATTAAGAACTAATAAGAAAAATGATAGTAAATATCCCACATATGTTTACTTAGATGAGATAGAGTTAGCATTGCATCCGGCTGCAATACATAGGTTTATTTTATTTTTAGAAGAATTAGTTGAAAAATTTAATTTAATTGTGTTTTTCTCAACGCACTCTTCAGATATTTTGAGAAGAATTACGCCTGATAATATTTTTTATGTGCAGAATATGTTAGGAGGTGAGGTGAAATTACTTAACCCATGTTATCCTGCATTTGCAACTAGGAAGCTAGAAGCAGCTAATTATGGATACGATTTCTTAATTTTTGTTGAAGATTACCTTGCACAACATATTATAGAAAAAGTTTTGAAAGAACAAAGATTACTTAGCCAAAGGAAAATTTTAGTATTACCTATTGGTGGATGGAAACAAGTCCTAAAGTTTGCTTCGGATATTATCCACTCACATCTTGCACCTGCGTCAACTAAAATCTTGATAGTGCTTGATGGAGATATAAAGGAACAAGTACCGAGCTTTATAGAGGAGGCAGAACTTAGATTTTCAAGACCTCCACAGTATCTTCCAGTTCCGAGTTTAGAAAAGTACTTACTACATAATCTTTATGAGAACTTAGATTATGATTTGATGAATGAATTAAATGATTATATTTTCCAAATTACTTCAGTAGAAGATATTATCAATAATTATAAGAAAAATATAAAAAGTGGAGAGTACACTAAATCAAATGGTAAATTAAATTCGGGAGTTAATAGTGGGAAGAACTTATATTTCTTGTTTAATACCGAGTTGAAAAAACAAAGAAAAACAGAGAAAGAACTTGTAGACTGTATCACGGAATATTTATTTAGAACTAATGATAAAAATTTACAAAAACTGAATGATTTCTTTAGGGAGCAGCTATCAAAATAAGGAGAAGCAACAATGATCGAACGTTACTCTCGCCCTGAAATGGCGAACATTTGGACTGAAGAAAATAAATACCGTGCTTGGCTTGAGGTGGAAATCTTAGCTGACGAGGCATGGGCTGAGTTGGGAGAAATCCCTAGGGAAGATGTGGCTTTGATTCGCGAAAAAGCGGACTTTGACATCGACCGTATTTTGGAAATCGAGCAGCAAACTCGTCACGATGTGGTGGCCTTCACACGTGCGGTTTCTGAGACTCTTGGTGAAGAGCGCAAGTGGGTGCACTATGGTTTGACTTCTACTGACGTAGTCGATACTGCCTATGGTTACCTCTACAAACAAGCCAACGACATCATCCGTAAAGACCTTGAAAACTTCCTTACCATCATCGCTGACAAAGCGAAAGAACACAAGTTCACTATCATGATGGGTCGTACCCACGGTGTGCATGCGGAGCCTACAACTTTTGGTCTTAAATTGGCAACTTGGTACAGCGAAATGAAGCGTAACATCGAGCGTTTCGAGCATGCGGCTGCTGGTGTGGAAGCTGGTAAGATTTCTGGTGCGGTTGGTAACTTTGCCAACATCCCACCATTCGTTGAAAAATACGTCTGCGACAAGCTTGGTATCCGTGCTCAAGAAATCTCTACACAGGTGCTTCCTCGTGACCTTCACGCTGAGTACTTTGCAGTTCTTGCCAGCATCGCGACTTCTATCGAGCGGATGGCGACTGAGATCCGTGGTCTTCAAAAATCAGAACAACGTGAAGTGGAAGAGTTCTTTGCCAAAGGTCAAAAAGGGTCTTCAGCCATGCCTCACAAACGCAACCCGATCGGTTCTGAAAACATGACTGGTTTGGCGCGTGTTATCCGTGGTCACATGATTACAGCTTATGAAAACGTCGCTCTCTGGCACGAACGTGATATCTCTCACTCATCAGCTGAGCGTATCATCACACCAGATACAACCATCTTGATTGATTACATGCTTAACCGTTTTGGAAATATTGTTAAGAACTTGACTGTCTTCCCAGAAAACATGATCCGCAACATGAATTCTACCTTTGGTTTGATTTTCAGCCAACGTGCTATGCTTACCTTGATTGAAAAAGGGATGACCCGTGAGCAAGCTTACGACCTTGTTCAACCTAAGACTGCCCAATCATGGGATAACCAAGTAGACTTCAAACCACTTCTTGAAGCAGATCCAGAAGTGACTTCACGCCTCACTCAAGAAGAAATCGACGAAATCTTCAACCCAACTTACTATACCAAACGGGTGGATGAAATCTTCGAACGCATCGGTTTGGGAGACTAGGCGCAACAAAAAACGGGAATTTGAAAAATAGACGAAAAGAGGCTGGGACAAAAGTCCTAGCCTCTTAATTGTTCTTGGATTGTCGAGCAAGACGCAGTGGTTGAGTGGGCTCTACTACGCTGATTTTATAAGCTTTTACAGCCCTACTCAACTGTGCGGAGGTGGGACGACGAAATCGAATTCTAACGAATGACCGATTTCTGTCCCACTCTCTTTTCTTTTCCTATAACAGGTGCTCTAGACCCTGAATTTATCATAATAAATTTTGACTTATTAAACTATTTATAGGAAGTCTATCACTAATTATAGATTATTCGTTTTACATGTTTTAGGAACTATTTTTTCATGCTATAATTTGTATCATAAAAGTCTGAGGCCAGACCCCAGACTTTGAATGATCAATGATCACGATCACAAGAGATAAATTTGATTTTATAGTAGTCGCCGCGTTTATAGGTTTCGCTATATTCGAGAATTTGACCGGTCGCTTCCAATTTTGTCGTCTTCACTTGACGGACAGTTGGGAAGTTTTCATCGATATTCAACACAGAAGCGATTTTGCTTGGTGTTGGAAATACAATATCATTGATTTCTTCAAAGTGTTCATCATTCATGTGAATATGATAATCTTCTTTAAAGCGATCATAAATCGAACTATAGTAATCTAAGCTTGGATAATTTGGGTTAATATATTGCTCTGGGACATAGGTCTGGTGGTAGATATAGGTATCTTCACCAATATGACGAGTCCGATCAATCTTATAATAGAATTGAGTAGGAGCGAGTCCCAGTTTATCCAGGATATTCAGCGCGTTGCCACGCTTAATAGAGAGAACTTTTACGGTCGCTTTTTGGATAGGGAAGGTTTCAACGTCTGAAAACTCAACCAGTTTGTGTTTTCTAGCGCGCGAAACAAACGTTCCTTTCCCTTGTTGGCGGACGATGTATCCATCGCTAGCCAAATCGTTCAAAGCACGAACAACAGTAATCGAGCTAACATTATAAATCTTAATCAGCTCGGCTTCTGTGTAAAATTTATCTCCATTTTCGAATTTACCTGAGATAATTTGTTGCTTCAAATCATCTTTGATGTGTTGGTATTTTGGGATTGCCATGTGCTTCACCTCTTCTTTCGATATCCCTTGTTAATATTATTTTAACATATTTTTTCAAAAGTGGTTGACATTTTTTTATTAATATATTATATTGATAAATGAAAAGGGTTTCTTAGAAGGAGGTTCTCAGTATGGGGGCATTTGAAATCCGTGAAGATTTTTATTTAAATGATCAACCTTTTAAGATTTTATCTGGTGCAATTCATTATTTTCGGATCGATCGTGAGGATTGGTATCATTCCTTATATAACCTAAAAGCTCTAGGTTTTAATACTGTTGAAACCTATGTTCCATGGAATGCTCATGAGCCACAAAGAGGCCACTTTCACTTTGAAGGGAATTTGGACCTGGAGCACTTTATCCAAGTAGCTCAAGAGTTGGATCTATATGTGATTCTCCGTCCGTCACCGTTTATCTGTTCGGAGTGGGAATTTGGGGGCTTGCCAGCCTGGTTAATCGAAGAAGACCTTCGGATTCGCTCATCGGATCCGGCCTTTCTCAAGGAAGTGGCTCGCTATTACGACGAGCTCCTGCCACGTGTGGCCAAGTACCAATTGGATCGTGGGGGCAATATCCTCATGATGCAGGTTGAGAACGAATATGGCTCTTATGGCGAAGACAAGGCCTACCTTCGGGCGATCAGAGATCTAATGATTGAGCGGGATATTACTTGTCCACTCTTCACCTCTGATGGACCTTGGAGGGCGACCCTTCGAGCAGGGACCTTGATTGAGGATGGACTCTTTGTAACCGGTAATTTTGGTTCGCGTGCGAATTACAACTTCTCTCAGATGAAAGAGTTCTTTGCTGAGCATGACAAAGAGTGGCCACTCATGTGTATGGAATTTTGGGATGGCTGGTTCAATCGGTGGAAAGAACCTATCATCAAGCGAGATCCAGAAGAGTTGGCAGAAGCAGTCCATGAAGTCTTACAAGAAGGCTCTATCAATCTCTATATGTTCCATGGTGGGACCAACTTTGGATTTATGAACGGCTGCTCAGCACGAGGGACCGTGGATCTGCCACAGGTGACATCCTACGACTATGACGCTCTCTTAGATGAGCAGGGCAACCCGACTCCTAAGTATTATGCGGTCAAGCAGATGATGGCGACCCACTATCCAGAGTATCAACAGATGGATCCGCTTGTGAAGTCGAGTTTATCTGAACGAACATTGGAGTTGACCAAAAAGACTAGTTTGTTCGGCAACTTAAACGAGATTGCTCAAGTCACCGAAAGTCTTTACCCACAGACCATGGAAGAAATCGACCACCCATTAGGCTATCTGCTCTATGAGACAGAAGTGGAAATGGATGCGGAAGAAGAGCGCTTGCGTATCATCGATGCGCGTGATCGGGTACAGGTTTATGCCAATGATCAGTTGATTGCCACTCAATACCAAGAAGAAATCGGTCAAGATCTTTTTTTAAACGGAAAAAAGAAAACGATTACAAACTTAAAACTCTTGATCGAAAACATGGGACGAGTCAATTATGGGCACAAACTCTTAGCGGACACCCAACGAAAAGGAATCCGAACAGGGGTTTGTATCGATCTTCATTTCAAGCTTCATTGGAAACAACATGCGCTTGATTTTAGCCAGCTGGACCGCTTGGATTTTTCGAAAGAATGGCAAGAAGGTCAACCAGCTTTTTATCAATTTGCTTTTCATCTAGATCAGGTTGAGGATACCTTCCTTGATATGACTGGATTTGGAAAAGGGATCGTTCTTGTAAATGGCCACCATATCGGTCGTTTCTGGGAAGTCGGTCCAACACTCTCCCTCTACATCCCTCATGGTTTTCTCAAAGATGGGGAAAATGAGATCCTCGTCTTTGAGACAGAGGGCACTTGGAAGGAGACCTTGAAACTTGTTTCACAACCTACATTCAAAGAAGTAAAGGGGGAAAACTTATGACTATTGTAGGATGCCGTATCGATGGACGTTTGATCCACGGGCAGGTAGCCAATCTTTGGACTACCAAACTGAATATTTCACGTATCATGGTGATCGATGATGAAGTCGCTCAAAATGATATCGAAAAAAGTGGTTTGAAACTAGCGACACCACCTGGTGTCAAGCTCAGTATCTTGCCAGTAGCAAAGGCTGCAGAAAATATCTTGGCTGGAAAATATGACAGCCAACGTCTCTTCATCGTAGCCCGCAAGCCAGACCGCTTCCTTGGTTTGGTAGAAGCAGGTGTACCACTTGAAACCTTAAACGTAGGGAACATGTCTCAATCAGATGAGACTCGTCCGATTACTCGTTCGATCAACGTAGTGGATGCCGATGTGGAAGCTTTCCACAAGCTAGCTGAAAAAGGAGTTAAGTTAACTGCTCAAATGGTTCCAAATGATCCAGTTGAAGACTTCTTGAAGTTGCTCAAATAGTTTATAAATAAAAAAGAAAAATTTTAGGAGGAAATTGTCATGATACAATGGTGGCAAATTTTACTACTTACTTTGTACTCAGCTTATCAAATCTGTGATGAGTTGACGATCGTTTCATCAGCAGGATCACCAGTCTTTGCTGGTTTCATTACAGGACTTGTCATGGGAGATTTAAAGACAGGTCTATTTATCGGAGCTTCTCTTCAATTGACAGTGCTCGGTGTTGGTACTTTCGGTGGAGCTTCTCGTATTGACGCCACTTCTGGTGCCGTTCTTGCGACTGCCTTCTCAGTAGCACAAGGGATTGATCCAGAGCTTGCTATTGCTACAATCGCTGTGCCGGTAGCAACTTTGTTGACATACTTTGATATTCTTGGTCGTATGACTACAACTTACTTCGCTCACCGTGTAGATGCTGCGATTGAACGCTTTGATTACAAAGGCATCGAACGCAACTATCTCCTTGGTGCGATTCCATGGGCTCTTTCTCGAGCTCTCCCAGTTTACTTCGCGCTTGCTTTTGGTGGATCTTTCGTAGAAACTGTTGTTACAGGTCTTGCTAATGTACAATGGTTGGCAAACGGTCTGAAACTTGCAGGTCAAATGCTTCCAGGTCTTGGATTTGCGATCTTGCTCCGTTACCTTCCTGTTCGTCGTAACCTTCACTACTTAGCACTTGGCTTTGGTTTGACAGCTATGTTGACAGTGCTTTATAGCAATGTTCAAAGCCTTGGTGCTGCAGTGTCTAGCATTGTCGGTTCTGAAGTGTTCGCTAAACTTCCAGAAGAACAAGCTATTACTTTTGTTAACAACTTCAAGAGTGTATCTATGATTGGTATTGCCATTATCGGTATCTTCCTTGCAGTACAACACTTCAAAAACAGTCAACGTACAGTCGTAGCTGCTCCAGTAACTGAATCAGAAAGCGGGGAAATTGAAGATGACGAATTCTAAGAATTACAAACTCACTAAAGAGGATTTTAATCAAATTAACAAACGTAGTCTGTTTACTTTCCAATTAGGTTGGAACTATGAACGGATGCAGGCTTCTGGTTACCTTTATATGATTTTACCTCAGTTGCGTAAAATGTATGGTGATGGCACTCCAGAATTGAAAGAAATGATGAAATTGCATACGCAATTCTTCAATACTTCACCATTCTTCCACACTATTATCACTGGTTTTGATTTGGCCTTGGAAGAAAAAGATGGTGTGAAATCGAAAGATGCGGTTAACGGGATCAAGACAGGTCTCATGGGACCATTCGCTCCTCTTGGGGACTCAATCTTTGGATCATTGGTACCAGCGATTATGGGTTCAATCGCAGCAACTTTGGCTGTTGCAGGAAACCCAGCCGGTATCTTCTTGTGGATCGCTGTGGCAGTTGCTTATGACATTTTCCGTTGGAAACAATTGGAATTTGCCTATAAAGAAGGGGTTAACCTCATCAACAACATGCAAAGTACCTTGACAGCTTTGATCGATGCAGCTTCCGTTCTGGGTATCTTCATGGTTGGTGCCTTGATTGCCAGCATGATTGGTGTTGAAGTTTCTTGGGCTCCACACATTGGGGACAAAGCGATTGAAATTCAAGATATGCTCAACCTTATCTTCCCACGTTTGGTACCAGCTATCATCACAGGTGTAATCTACTGGTTGCTTGGACGTAAGGGTATGAACTCTACAAAAGCTATCTTGCTCATCATCCTTGCAGCAATCGCATTCTCAGCATTTGGCCACTTCTTCTTTGGAATGGCATAATGGAGTAAGGTATGGCAAAACAGTTAGTATTGGTCAGTCATGGTCGCTTCTGTGAAGAGCTCAAAGCCAGTACAGAAATGATTATGGGACCACAAGACAACATTCATGCCGTGGCCCTCTTGCCAGAGGAAGGTCCTGAGGAGTTTACAGCCAAGTTTGAAGCCTGTGTTGCAGACTTTGAGGACTACATCGTCTTTGCGGATCTTTTGGGAGGCACTCCTTGTAATACGGTTAGCCGTCTGATTCTTGAAGGGCGCGCCATTGACCTCTATGCAGGGATGAACTTGCCAATGGTGATTGAATTTATTAACCATAGCCTTGTCGGTGGAGAAGAGAACTATCCAGAACGTGCGCGCGAAAGTGTCGTGAAGGTTAATGATCTCTTATCCAGCTTTGATGATGACGAGGACGAATAAGAAAACCGCTTGAACATTTGGAATGAGGCTGGGACGATTGTCTCGGCCTCTTACCGCTTATAAGGTGGGTAGAAAAGAGGAGAAGCATGCTAGATTATACAAAAGAAGAACTGCTTGAACTGGGGGCTGAAATTACGACTCGCGAAATTTACCAGCAACCGGAAGTTTGGAAAGAAACCTATCGTCTCTATCAAGAGAAAGCAAAAGAAATCCAAGAGTTTTTAGAGACTATTGGGAAGCGTCATGGCTACATCAAGGTTATCTTGACAGGAGCTGGGACCTCAGCCTATGTGGGGGATACCTTGGTTCCCTATTTGCAGGAAGTGCACGATGAACGCCATTGGAATTTCCAATCCATTGCGACGACTGATATCGTGGCGCATCCACAAACCTACCTCAAAAAAGAAGTTCCGACTGTCTTGGTTTCCTTTGCACGAAGTGGCAACTCGCCTGAAAGTGTTGCGACAGTTGAGTTAGCTCAACAATTGGTGGAGGATCTCTATCAGATCACCATTACCTGTGCAGCCGAAGGAAAACTAGCCCAGCAGGCCCACGGAGATGAGCGCAATCTCTTGCTTCTCCAACCAAAAGAAACCAACGATGCCGGCTTCGCCATGACCTCCAGCTTTACTTCTATGCTTTTGACAGCCCTCTTGGTCTTTGACCCAAGTGAGGAAGAAATCAAGGAAAAACGAGTGGAAGAATTGATTTATCTGTCAGAGCAGGTCTTGGAGAAAGATCGCGAGGTCAAGGAAGTTGTAGATTTAGACTTCGAACGCGTCATCTATCTAGGAGCAGGACCTTTCTTCGGGCTAGCTCATGAAGCTCAGCTCAAGATTTTAGAGTTAACAGCTGGTAAAATCGCGACCATGTATGAGAGCCCTGTCGGCTTCCGTCACGGACCGAAATCCCTCATCAATGACCAGACCCTGGTCTTGGTTTTTGGATCCATTGATCCTTATACACGCCAGTACGATTTGGATTTGGTTGGAGAAGTGGCCGGAGATCAGATTGCCCGTCAGGTTGTCCTCTTGACCGACCAAGCTGCTGGGATTGAGCATGTACGAGAAGTGTTGGTAGAAGCATCAGCAGAGTCGCTGGATATCTACCGTGCCTTCCCATACATTATCTACGGTCAATTGATTTCTCTTTTGACTTCGCTCAAGGTTCAAAATCGCCCAGATACGCCATCACCAACTGGAACAGTCAACCGTGTTGTACAAGGAGTGGTGATTCACCCCTTTCACTAGAATGAACGATGTTGGAGGAGACAACTTGTGAAACACTATCAAAAATATCTATTTGGTCAATTAGATGGCCAAGATGTAGAAGCGTATCGCCTCGAGAATGACCTGGAGTATCAATTGTCTGTCATGACCTATGGAGCTACTATTCTAGAGTATGTGACACCAGACAAACAGGATCAATTCGCTAATATTGTATTGGGATTCGACAATTTCGATGCTTATGTTGGTAATAGCCCTAAGTATGGAGCTAGCATTGGCCCAGTCGCTGGTCGGATCGCAGGTGCCAGCTTTGACCTCAATGGTCAAACCTACCACTTGGTGGCCAATAATGGCGCCAACTGCAACCACAGTGGACCGACTGGTTGGGACAGCGCCTTGTTTAGCGTGGAGTCGGTAACAGACCAAGAAATCACTCTGTACACAGAGCGCGCGGATGGTACAGGTGGTTTCCCTGGAAATCTCAAGATCTGGGTAACCTATAGTTTGACTGAAGCAGGGGAGCTGGAAATCAGCTACCGGGTAGAGACAGACCAAGACACCCTGGTTAATCCGACCAACCACAGCTATTTCAACCTATCGGGCAACTTCACCCAGCCGATAAATGACCATGTCTTCCAGATCAATCATCAGGGGCTTTACCCCATTCATCCAGATGGCGTTCCTCTTCACACTGTGGATAGAGAAAGTCCAATTGTTCAGCATCTCTACCAAGCCATGCTGTTAGAGGATCTCTTCAAGGATTCTGATCCGCAAATCCGCCTGGTAGAAGGATTAGACCATCCCTTCGCTTTGTCAGAAGGGCATGAAAATGCAGGTTTCTTCTACCATCAGCCGTCTGGGCGCTTTTTGACCTTCAAGTCAGAAGCCCCAGCCTTGGTGGTGTATTCAGCCAATTTTGTAGATGAAACCGTTCATCTTCAAGGCAAACCAATGGTTCAGCACAATGGCCTGGCCCTCGAATTTCAAACAGTGCCAGATGCCATTCATAGTGACCAAGCTGAAAAGGTCATCTTGAGAGCAGGTCAAGTCTTTACCAGCAAGACCAGCTACCATGCCATCGCTAAAAAATAATGAGAAAAGGGGAGGCTCCAAACAAGGATGTAAAATTCTTGCTCAAGGCCTCCTCTTTTTTAGAAAATAGTTTTCAAAAATAACTATAAGGAAACTTTAAGCTTCCCGTCGTATACTAATACCATCATCAAAGACCTCCTAACTTTGAATGATAAAACTCCTAAAACTTTTTCATAATAACCTCCCTATAAGAGCCACCAAAACCGGTGGCTTTTCTATATCTCTTAATGAGGTAAACTCAAAGAGTTCAACCGAATTTAGAGATATTGATGCAGTTTGAGCGAAGCGAAAACTACGTTCCTTAAAAAGAAACAAGGTATTTCAAGAAGGAAATCGGTTCCTAATACTAAACAATCAATAATTAGTAATATACTAAATAGAATATGATTTTAAATCAACAGAGACATCATTTTTTGCTATAATAGACTGTATGAGTAGAATTTTAGACAATGAAATCATGGGCGATGAAGAGGCTGTTGAACGGACGCTACGCCCGCAATATTTACATGAATATATCGGCCAGGATAAGGTCAAGGACCAGCTAAAAATCTTTATTGAAGCGGCTAAGCTTCGGGATGAAGCGCTGGACCATGTCCTTCTTTTTGGCCCCCCGGGACTGGGGAAAACCACTATGGCCTTTGTCATTGCCAATGAGTTGGGTGTTAATCTCAAGCAGACTTCCGGTCCTGTCATTGAAAAGGCTGGTGACCTGGTAGCTATCCTTAATGACCTAGAGCCGGGTGATGTTCTCTTTATCGATGAGATTCACCGTCTGCCTATGTCAGTTGAAGAAGTGCTTTACAGTGCCATGGAGGATTTTTACATCGATATCATGATTGGTGCTGGCGAGACTAGTCGGAGTGTCCATCTGGACCTTCCTCCTTTTACCTTGATTGGGGCGACGACCCGAGCGGGTATGCTGTCTAATCCCTTGCGCGCTCGCTTTGGGATTACGGGTCATATGGAATACTACGAGCAAGATGATCTGACAGAGATTGTCGAGCGGACCGCTGAGATTTTTGAAATGGAAATTACCCACGAAGCTGCTGAAGAGCTTTCTCTTCGTAGTCGTGGGACCCCTCGGATTGCCAACCGCTTGCTCAAACGGGTGCGCGATTTTGCCCAGATTATGGGCGATGGCTTGATTGATGAGACTATTACCGACAAGGCCCTCTCCATGCTGGATGTGGACCATGAAGGACTGGACTATGTCGATCAAAAAATCCTGCGCACCATGATTGAGATGTATGGGGGAGGACCAGTTGGCCTTGGGACCCTATCGGTCAATATTGCTGAAGAGCGGGAGACTGTAGAAGATATGTATGAACCTTACTTGATTCAGAAAGGCTTTATCATGCGGACCCGTACAGGGCGCGTGGCAACCCGCAAGGCCTATGAACACCTAGGCTATCCCTACAATGGAGACTAGCAGAAGATGCTGACAGAAGAAACGATCGTAGAACAAATCCAAGCGGATCCGGAGATGATGGCGGTCTTGGCCATTATTCGAGATCTAGATTTGGCAGATGCTTGGTTAGCAGCGGGTGCAGTACGAAATTTTATCTGGAACCAGCTTTCTGGAAGACCAGGGTTTGATGCGACAACGGATCTGGATCTGGTCTTTTATGCCCCCGCGATCAGCTATGAGGAGACGCAGCAGATTGAGCAGGAATTAAAGAAGGTATTTCCCCAGTATGCATGGGAAGTGAAGAATCAAGTCTACATGCACCAGCATAGCCCGGGGACGGCCCCTTATCGCAGTGCTTGTGATGCGGTTTCTAAATACCCCGAGCAGTGTACGGCACTTGCGGTTCGCCTAAGGAAAGATGGTCAGTTGGAGCTCTTTCTCCCCTATGGGACAAGGGATATCGAAGACTTCGTCGTTCAGCCGACTCCACATTTTTTAGCCAGCCCAGAGCGCTTGGTGGTTTATACGGAACGCATGCGGAAGAAAGATTGGAAACGAAAATGGCCAGCCCTTCAGATCATCCTGCCTGACTAAAAAAAGAAAGTCAGCCCACCTCAACGGTGGACAGGCTTTTTTCGTCTTGCCTCAAAATTATAATTTTAGCAGATTATATTTTTCCTACATTCTGTTATAATAGAAAGGAGGTGCTGTCATGAAAAAAATCGTATTTGTGTGTTTAGGAAATATTTGTCGAAGCCCCATGGCGGAGTTTGTCATGAAGGACTTGACCAACCAGTATGAGATTGAAAGTCGTGCTACTTCTAACTGGGAGCATGGGAACCCTATTCACCAAGGGACTCAAAAGATTTTTCGTAGTCATGGCGTGCCCTATGATGCATCTAAAACATCCCTTCAAATCAGTGACCAAGATTTTCATACCTTTGATCTGATCTTAGGAATGGATGAGAACAATGTGTCCGACCTCAAACGAATGGCACCGCCTGGAACAGAGCACAAGATTCATCTCTTTGCAGGAGAAAGTGTCCCAGATCCATGGTACACAGGAGATTTCGAAGAGACCTATCGCCGTGTCCTAGCTGGTTGTCAAGAATGGTTGGAACGCTTAGAAGATTAGTTTCGGACTTGCTCCTTAAATGAGTAACCGGTTGAATAGAAACAGAATGAACAGAATATGGAAAAAATAAAAGAATTATATGAGACCTATAAGGTCTACGTTACGAGAGAGAATATTGAACGATTGTCCTTGGGGATTATTGTTCTGTCTGCTTTATGGGTTTTTCTTTCCTCCATTCCTTTCAGAGGTGTTTTGACCCTCGATAAGGGAGCTATTCGCTACGACGGAAGTATCGTCCGTGGCAAGATGAATGGCCAAGGGACGGTGACCTTTGAAAACGGAGATACCTACAAGGGAAATTTTGTCAATGGGACCTTTAGTGGTCATGGAACCTTTACAGCCAAGGCTGGTTGGAAATATGAAGGTGAATTTGTCAATGGCCAACCAGAAGGCCAGGGAACCTTGACGACAGAACAAAATGTTGTCTATAAAGGAACGTTTAAACAAGGAATTTATCAAAATGCGAATTAAATGGTTTTCATTGGTACGGATAACGGGACTTCTTCTCGTTCTTCTCTACCATTTCTTTCAAAAAGTTTTTCCTGGTGGATTTATTGGAGTCGATATCTTCTTTACTTTCTCAGGATTTTTGATCACGGCTCTTCTGATCGATGAGTTTGCCCGTCATCAAAAAATTGACCTCAAAGGCTTCCTGCGACGACGCTTCTACCGGATTGTTCCTCCGTTAGTCTTTATGGTCTTGCTGGTCATGCCTTTTACCTTCTTGGTCAGACGAGACTTTATTGCTGGAATTGGGACACAGATTGCGGCCGTCTTTGGCTTTGTGACCAACTTCTATGAGATGTTAAGTGGCGGAAGTTACGAAAGCCAGTTCATCCCTCATCTTTTCATTCATACCTGGAGTTTGGCTCTTGAAGTTCATTACTACGTACTCTGGGCTCTTTTGGCTTGGTTTTTGGGTAAAAAAGCTAAATCAGTTGGCCAATATAGAGGTTATATCTTCCTTTCTTCGACAGGTCTCTTTTTGGTGACCTTCCTGACCTTCTTTGTCGGAGCAATGGTCACGAAGAATTTGTCCAATGTCTATTTTTCTAGCATCGCTCACGTCTTTCCTTTCTTTGTGGGGAGTGCTTTAGCGACAGTAACAGGGATTACAACGACCAGCCCAAATCTTACTCAATTAGTGAAGCAGTTATCTCTACAGAAGACGTTAGCAATTTTAGCTGGTGCTTTTCTAGTCTTGTTGCTCTTGACCTTTATTCTTCCGTTTGATAGTGTTTGGACCTATTTATTTGGCTTTTTAGTAGCGACTCTTGCTGGATCTGTGATGATTGTGATGACTCGTGTCCTCCATGAAAAGACGCCAGATCAGAAAGAACCTGCAGTGATTACCTTTATTGCGGATACAAGTTATGGGGTCTATCTCTTCCACTGGCCATTTTATATCATCTTTTCTCAATTAATGACCAATGGCTGGGCTTCTCTGCTAACAACACTGGTATCCTTTAGCCTTGCTGCTTTAAGTTTTTATATTATTGAACCAACCTTGGCTGGACGTGAACCAAAGATTTTTGGCATTTCTATGGATCTCAGAAGTTTCACGAAACCACTCTTTTACAGCGCGATTCCGTTGACCTTGCTCATGTTTGGGATTGCACTTTTTGCGCCACGCGTCGGAGCCTTTGATGAAAACCTGATTACCGAAGGGCTTCGTCAATCCGACAGCAAGATGCAGATCACGCGTGCCCAAGTAGACAATGCTTCAGCGACTTCTTACAATGTGTCAGATGGAGTGACCATGATCGGAGATTCTGTAAACCTCCGGGCATCAGATTATTTGAAACAAGTGCTGCCAGATATCCAATTAGACGCTTTGGTGAGTCGTAATCTGGACTCGGGCTTAAAAGTATATGAAACGGATATTGCCAATAGAGTCTTGCTCAAGAACGTGGTGATTGCACTTGGAACCAACTCTTCTAATAATTACCAAGAATTGTTGGATAAGTTTGTTCAAGAATTACCAAAAGGACATCGCTTAATTTTCGTAACGCCATATGACGGGCGTGAAGCCAATGATAGCAATAGTGTCACCGTTCAGACTCGACAGTATGAGCTGGAGTTGGCTAAAAAATATGACTATGTCTATATAGCAGACTGGTACCAAGCTGCTATCGATAACCCAGCTATTTGGGCTGGAACGGATAATGTCCACTTTGGTTTAGAATCAGATGGGTCCATCGATGTTGGAGGAAACCTGTACGCCAAGGTCGTGAAAGAAGCAGTTGATCAAGCCAATCAGGGGCCGGTTAAACCGTAGAAATTTACTAAGCTATTTAAGCAATTTTCACTTGAAGAAAATTGCTTTTTTTAGTAAAATTAAGAAAACGCTTACATAAATTGCGTGAAAATATTTGCTTGTGAAATTGAAGTGCTTTCTCAAAAAAATCCTTCAATTTTTTCTTGGAAATACTCCTATATAGAAGGAGAAGGAGGGTTCATAGAAAAAAGTTAAAAAAATCTTTGTGAAACTATTTACAAATTTTCTAAAATAGAGTACAATTATATTGTGAAAAAATTAACAAATCGAAATTTCTTACACTATTCTTGAAAGTTTTTGAAAACAAGAAAAAGTTCCGGAAAAGGATAAGGGTTTCAAACATTGGAGGAAAGCATCAAATGGCTGATAAAAAATCTCTCTCACCTGAAGAAAAGAAACTCGCTGCTGAAAAACACGTAGACGAGTTGGTGCAAAAAGCGCTTGTGGCGCTTGAAGAAATGCACAAATTGGATCAGGAACAAGTAGACTACATCGTTGCAAAAGCATCTGTAGCTGCTCTTGACGCACACGGTGTGCTTGCTCTTCATGCTTATGAAGAAACTGGTCGTGGGGTCTTTGAAGACAAGGCGACAAAGAACTTGTTCGCTTGTGAGCACGTCGTGAACAACATGCGCCACACCAAGACAGTTGGTGTCATTCAAGAAGATGACGTCACAGGTTTGACCCTTATTGCTGAGCCAGTCGGAGTCGTCTGCGGGATCACTCCTACAACCAACCCAACTTCAACAGCAATCTTTAAAGCTTTGATCTCATTGAAGACACGGAACCCTATCGTCTTTGCCTTCCACCCATCTGCTCAAGAATCCTCTGCTCATGCGGCACAAATCGTACGTGATGCAGCAATTAAAGCAGGAGCGCCTGAAAACTGTGTACAATGGATCACGCAACCATCTATGGAAGCAACTAGTGCGCTTATGAACCACGAAGGTGTTGCAACAATCCTTGCGACCGGTGGTAACGCCATGGTGAAAGCAGCTTATTCTTGTGGGAAACCAGCTCTTGGGGTAGGTGCAGGTAACGTTCCAGCTTATGTTGAAAAATCAGCTAACATCCGCCAAGCTGCTCACGATATCGTTATGTCTAAATCATTTGACAACGGAATGGTCTGTGCATCTGAACAAGCGGTTATCATCGATAAAGAAATCTACGATGAGTTTGTCGAAGAATTCAAATCTTACCATACTTACTTTGTTAACAAAAAAGAAAAAGCCCTTCTTGAAGAGTTCTGCTTCGGTGTCAAAGCGAATAGCAAAAACTGTGCAGGTGCGAAATTGAATGCGGACATCGTTGGGAAACCAGCAGCATGGATCGCTGAACAAGCTGGCTTCTCTGTACCAGAAGGAACCAACATCCTTGCTGCAGAATGTAAAGAAGTTGGTGAAAAAGAGCCGTTGACTCGTGAAAAATTGTCACCAGTTATCGCTGTCTTGAAATCTGAAAGCCGTGAAGACGGAATTAACAAAGCACGCCAAATGGTTGAATTCAACGGTCTTGGTCACTCAGCTGCTATCCATACAGCAGACGAAGAATTGACCAAAGAATTTGGTAAAGCAGTCAAAGCCATTCGTGTCATCTGCAACTCTCCTTCGACTTTCGGTGGTATCGGGGATGTTTACAATGCCTTCTTGCCATCATTGACACTTGGATGTGGTTCTTACGGACGCAACTCTGTTGGGGACAACGTTAGTGCCATCAACCTCTTGAATATCAAAAAAGTCGGACGCCGGAGAAATAACATGCAATGGATGAAACTTCCTTCAAAAACATACTTTGAACGTGATTCAATTGAATACCTACAAAAATGTCGTGACGTTGAACGTGTCATGATCGTTACAGACCACGCTATGGTAGAGCTTGGTTTCCTTGATCGCATCATCGAACAGCTTGACCTTCGTCGCAACAAGGTAGTTTACCAAATCTTTGCAGACGTAGAACCAGATCCAGATATCACAACCGTTGAACGTGGTACTGAGATCATGCGTGCCTTCAAACCAGATACCATCGTTGCTCTTGGTGGTGGATCTCCAATGGATGCGGCCAAAGTAATGTGGCTCTTCTATGAGCAACCAGAAGTGGACTTCCGTGACTTGGTTCAAAAATTCATGGATATCCGTAAACGTGCCTTCAAGTTCCCATTGCTTGGTAAGAAGACTAAATTCATCGCCATCCCAACAACATCTGGTACAGGATCTGAAGTAACACCATTTGCCGTTATCTCTGATAAAGCAAACAACCGTAAATACCCAATCGCTGACTACTCATTGACACCAACTGTGGCAATCGTAGACCCTGCTTTGGTATTGACAGTTCCAGGATCTGTTGCAGCGGACACTGGTATGGACGTCTTGACTCACGCAACAGAAGCTTACGTATCTCAAATGGCAAGTGACTACACTGATGGTCTTGCTCTTCAAGCCATCAAACTTGTCTTTGAAAACTTGGAAAGCTCAGTGAAGAACGCAGACTTCCATTCACGCGAAAAAATGCACAATGCGTCAACTATCGCAGGTATGGCCTTTGCCAATGCCTTCCTCGGTATTTCTCACTCAATGGCCCACAAGATCGGTGCACAATTCCACACGATTCACGGACGGACCAATGCGATCTTGCTTCCATACGTTATCCGTTACAACGGTACACGTCCAGCCAAGACAGCGACATGGCCTAAGTACAACTACTACCGTGCAGATGAGAAATATCAAGACATCGCTCGTATGTTAGGACTTCCATGCTCTACACCAGAAGAAGCAGTAGAAGCTTATGCAAAAGCTGTTTACGAACTTGGTGAGCGCGTAGGTATCCAAATGAACTTTAAAGCACAAGGAATCGATGAAAAAGAATGGAAGAAACACTCTCGTGAATTGGCCTTCCTTGCTTACGAAGATCAATGTTCGCCAGCTAACCCACGTCTTCCAATGGTGGATCATATGCAAGAAATCATCGAAGATGCTTACTACGGTTATAAAGAACGTCCAGGACGTCGTAAATAAGGCGCTACTGAACAAATGATGTTTATCAGCTATCCCTCACTCGAAAGAGTGGGGGATTATTTTTTGAAATACTTTTATAAAAAAACCTAATAAATATGTTGCAAGCGCTTACTTTGTATGTTATAATATTCACAAAGTAGAAACTGTAATAAAATGGTTTGATAAAACCAACAAAAAAGGAGTCGCTTATGAAAGCAGCAACATATGTATCCGCAGGAAATCTTCAGTTGATTGATCAACCAAAACCAGTCATCAAGAAACCAACTGATGCAATTGTTCGTTTGGTAAAAACGACCATTTGTGGAACAGACCTCCATATTTTGGGAGGAGATGTTCCAGCTTGTAAAGAAGGAACCATCCTCGGCCACGAAGGAATCGGGATTGTCGAAGAAGTCGGTGATGCGGTCACTAACTTTAAGGTTGGAGATAAGGTTATCATCTCTTGTGTAACGGCTTGTAACACCTGCTACTACTGTAAACGTGGTTTGCCTTCCCACTGTGAAGATGGGGGCTGGATCCTTGGTCACTTGATTAATGGTACCCAAGCAGAGTATGTCCATATCCCTCATGCAGACGGCAGTCTCTATCATGCACCTGCCTCTGTTGATGACGAAGCCCTGGTTATGCTCTCAGATATTCTCCCAACTTCTTATGAAATCGGGGTGCTCCCATCTCACGTGAAACCAGGAGACAACGTTTGTATCGTTGGTGCGGGACCAATTGGTTTGGCAGCTCTCTTAACCGTACAATTCTTCTCTCCAGCTACTATTATCATGGTAGACTTGTCAGAATCTCGTCTTGAAGCTTCTAAGAAATTTGGAGCGACTCATACCATTTGTTCAAGTGATATTGATGAAATCAAGGCCTTTATCAATGAAGTGACCGACGGTCGTGGTGTCGACATCTCGATGGAATGTGTGGGCTATCCAGCAACCTTCGATGTCTGTCAAAATATTATCTCTGTCGGTGGTCATATTGCCAACGTCGGAGTGCATGGTAAACCAGTTAGCTTCAACCTTGACGATCTTTGGATTAAGAACATCACGCTTAATACTGGTTTGGTTAATGCCAATACAACCGAAATGCTTCTTAATGTCTTGAAATCTGGTAAGATTGATGCGACCAAGTTGGTAACCCACCACTTTAAACTTTCAGAAGCAGAGAAGGCATATGAAATCTTCAAACATGCTGGCGAAAACAATGCCTTGAAAGTGATTATTGATAACGACCTCAGCTAAGAAGGTTCAATCGTTTGATGTTGAAATAAATAGGACAGGAACTGTTTCATGTTTCTGTCCTATTTAACAGATGTAGTAGTTGTTCTTGTCACATCTATTTACTTGCCACTCCTAATAAAATAGACTATAATATAATTATAAATGTAACATAAATAGAAAGGTGTGATCTTATGAAAATGTTCCATTATCATCGTGAGTTCTGGTTGGACTTCCATTTCTGGCTTTTGGTCTTGCTTTTAGTGACTGTAGCTATGATGACACAGGATCCGCTTTCGGTTGTTAGCCGTGCTTATTTTGCTTTTGTAGGGATTTTGATTCTTCTTCAGGTCTTTCAACCGCAGGTGTCCAATCGCCAGTATCCAGTAGGTAGCTACCATTTCAATTGGGACTTTTATCGTGACACCAGACTGTATATTGATCTCTTTTTATTGGCTGGTCTCTTAGAAGGTCCGTTCACTTCAACGGATATAGTTTATTGGATCTTGCTTGGGGCATTCGTCGGCTCTATTGGCTTTGTGTTTGTCGTAAAGGAAAAACCGGTTCAAAAGGTGGCCCAGTGAATTGAAAGTTCTAGAAGATATTTATTTGGGATCTCTCTCCTCGATGATGAAGAGGGAGAATAGAAAAAGGTCTTGCTTCGTTCACACGAAAAAATCCTAGCTTTTTTAAAAGCTGGGATTTTTTGTACTGTTTAGTGAGATGATAAAGAAGTGTTACTATTTGCCTCGTTTGCGAGCGTATTCGTCAAAGGCGCCAGCGAAGGTTCCCATGAGTAGGGGAGTTGCGATCAGTCCGACAGTAATCCAGACGGATCCACCGTCCACATGACTGAGTTCCTGCTCGGACAAGCTTCTAAAACGTGTTTCTTCGAGTTTCATGCTTGCTCCTTTCTAGTGCATAATGCCGTTGATGATACTACGGCCAAAATCACGTCCGGAATTGTATAAAATATTCCATGTTTGAACGATGAATTTTGCCGAGTCAAAGACGGAGGCTCCCCCGTCAATGGTCGCAAGTTCAGCTTCCGTTAGGCAAGTATAATGGATGCTTGTATCCATAGCTATCCTCCTTAATGTAAGATCGTGTAGAGTAAATCAATTGCCTCGTTCAGAATGGTGAAAGTGACCATGAAGGCAATGGCAAATTTAGGAAAGTACCCTTCTACCTGTTTGGGTGCTTTTTTATAAAGAATGCAGTACCCTGTCAAAAGGATGAGGGTGATAAAGGGTAGAGAGATCATGGAAGTACCTCCTTTTAGGAGAATTTCTTTCGAAGATCTTTGCCGATTGTATAGGATAGAGCGAATAGGGAGACGCAGATTGTTGCTGAAATTACTGCTCCACCACCAACATCGACCAGTTCATCTTCCGTCAAGGTTACAAAGTTTTGTTTGAATTCTGTTGTCATTTAGTTTTCCTTTTTATGTTTTACTTGTTTTAGAGCAGTATCGACTGCCAAATAGATTGTAGCTGCAATGGCTAAATTAATCTGCGGTTGAAATGCAATCAGATGTGCATCGTGTAAAATCGTTAAAGCAATGATGATCGCAAATAGAATGGTGTGTAAATGTTGTTTCATAATCCTTACCCTAAAAGCCAACCTAAGGCTAGACCAGTGATGATGCATCCTCCGTATACGATGAAGGGAGCTACCCCTCCATTGACATGAGTTAACTCTTCATCCGTCAGAGTAGTGAATTGGTTGTCAATCAGTTGATTTGTTTGTGTCATAAACTATCTCCTTTTTAATGTATTGTCTGTTATTACTTTCTTTGGCAACTACTTAAAGCCAAGATTCCAAGTGGAATTAAGATGAGAGGGATGAAACCTCCAGTACATTCTTCTAGTTCAGCGTCGTTTAGTTTTGAAAACTTTTTATCAATAGTTGTCATGATATTTCCTTTCTGTTAGAGCACATTGGCTAGTGTTTTTCCGAGTTCGTAGCCTACTTGATAGATGCCATACATCAAAATGGGTGCTAGGATGGTAGCGAGTATGATGAGGGTCATTTTTTTATTTTTCCTTGCTTTCATGATTTCTCCTTACAGGATGATCAGTGATAAGAATAGTAATAGAATAAAAAATTGTGTATTCTTTTTCATGTTAGGTATTCCCTTTCCTTATTTATTTGCGGAAGAAGTAATACAAAAACCATGGGATGATAATGGGAGTATAGTACATCTGTGGTCCTCCTTTCTTTTGTTTGGTCACTTATACTATTCGTATTAAAATCTGGAAATGGGAAAAATTTTTTAAAAGTTTTAGAATGTTTAAATCTCTGAAACTAGTTTCAGAGGGAGGAGATAATAGTTTAAAATATGAAACTATTATCAATTTGATTAGTTAATATTGTAAGCGCTTTAAAAATACTATATAATAACTTTACAAGTACTCGAGTTGACGTAATAAACAAAGGAGATGGAATGTATGTCCAAGATCACGAAAGAAGAATTAATTCAACAGATCAAAGACGGCATTATCGTTTCTTGTCAGGCGCTTCCTCATGAACCTCTCTACACAGAGGCTGGAGGTGTGATTCCTCTCTTAGCGAAAGCAGCTGAGCAAGGAGGAGCGGTTGGAATCCGGGCCAATAGCGTCCGCGATATCAAAGAAATCAAGGAAGTGACAAAGCTTCCGATTATCGGGATCATCAAACGAGATTATCCTCCTGAAGAACCATTCATTACTGCTACGATGAAAGAAGTAGATGAATTGGCTGTATTAGATATCGCAGTGATTGCACTGGATTGTACCAAACGTCCGCGTCATGACGGTCTATCGATTGTCGACTTTATCCAGCAAGTGAAGGAGAAATATCCTGACCAACTCTTGATGGCAGATATCAGCACCTTTGAAGAAGGCTTAACAGCTGTCGAAGCAGGGGTTGATTTTGTCGGAACGACCTTATCTGGGTACACAGATTATAGTCCGAAAATAGACGGACCTGACATTGAGCTGATTCGCCAACTCTGCCAAGCGGGTGTCGATGTGATTGCTGAAGGTAAGATCCACTATCCTGCACAAGCCAAAGAAATTCACGACCTGGGGGTCAGAGGGGTTGTGGTAGGGGGAGCTATTACGCGACCTAAAGAAATTACAGAGCGCTTCGTCGCAGCTTTAAAATAGAAAAAAAGAACAGTAAAAAGAGACAAGGAGGAAGCTAGGAAGAGAGAAGTCATCCAGTAGAAATGAGAATACTTAATGACCACTGTCCTCAGTGAGGATACACTAAGTAAGAGAAATCTTACCGCAAACGTGAGGAGAAATCACATGAAAATGAAAAAAGTACTGTACTCGTTAGTAGCTGGTGCAGCGGTGCTAGCACTTGCAGCTTGTGGATCTGGAGGAGGATCTAAATCTGAATCTTCAAGCGATAACTCTGGTAAAACAGAAATCACTTGGTGGGCCTTCCCAGTCTTTACTCAAGAGAAAGCTGATGATGGTGTAGGAACCTACGAAAAATCTATTATCGAAGCTTTCGAAAAAGCCAATCCAGATATCAAAGTTAAACTAGAAACCATCGACTTCAAATCTGGTCCTGAAAAAATCACGACAGCTATCGAAGCAGGAACTGCTCCAGATGTGCTCTTTGACGCACCAGGGCGGATCATCCAATATGGTAAAAATGGTAAATTGGCTGATTTGAATGATCTCTTTACAGAAGATTTTGTAAAAGATGTCAACAACGACAATATCATCCAAGCTAGCAAGGCTGGCGACACTGCCTACATGTATCCAATCAGTTCAGCACCATTCTACATGGCCATGAACAAGAAAATGTTGGAAGATGCAGGAGTTCTAGACCTTGTCAAAGAAGGCTGGACAACAGATGACTTCGAAAAAGTCTTGAAAGCTTTGAAAGACAAGGGTTATACACCAGGATCACTCTTCAGTAATGGTCAAGGTGGAGACCAAGGTACTCGTGCCTTTATCGCCAACCTTTACGGTGGTTCTGTAACTGATGAAAAAGTAACCAAGTATACAACGGATGATCCAAAATTTGTCAAAGGTTTAGAAAAAGCTTCTAAATGGATCAATGACGGTTTGATGATGAATGGTTCCCAATTTGATGGTGGAGCAGACATCCAAAACTTTGCCAACGGTCAAACTTCTTACACTATCTTGTGGGCACCTTCACAAAACGGTATCCAAGCTAAATTGTTGGACGCAAGTAAAGTTGAAGTAGTCGAAGTACCATTCCCATCTGATTCAGGCAAACCAAAATTGGAATACCTTGTCAATGGTTTTGCAGTCTTCAACAACAAGGATGAAAAGAAAGTAGCAGCAGCTAAGAAATTTGTTCAATTCATCGCAGATGACAAAGAATGGGGTCCTAAGAACGTTGTTCGTACAGGTGCCTTCCCAGTTCGTAGCTCATTTGGTAAATTGTATGATGACAAACGGATGGAAACCATCAGCACTTGGACTAAATACTACTCACCATACTACAACACAATCGACGGCTTTGCAGAAATGCGTACACTTTGGTTCCCAATGTTGCAATCTGTTTCAAACGGAGATGAAAAAGCAGAAGATGCTTTGAAGACATTCACCGAAAAAGCAAACGAAACGATCAAGAAAAAATAGATCATCTATGAAATTAAAATGATCCTTTCATAGAAATAAGAAAGCATAGGCCCCTCGATTTCTTATCTCCATGTGTAGATTGAAAGAGGGGCCTTTGTGTTTTCATTCTTCCTATTGATTCTTTATTTGAAGCAACATGGAATTGCTTCAAATAAAGAATCAAGTAATCAAAATAGAAAAAGAACATCAGGAGGTGCCTTATTGTGAAGGTAAACAAAATCCGAATGAGGGAGACGCTGGTTTCCTACGCATTCTTAGCACCCATTTTAATCTTCTTTATTGTCTTTGTATTAGCACCAATGATTATGGGGTTTGTCACTAGTTTCTTCAATTACTCTATGACCTCCTTCAAATTTGTTGGTTTTGAAAATTATTCCCGCATGTTTGCGGATAAGGTCTTTATCAAGTCCTTGATCAATACCGTTATCATCGTTATTGGATCCGTTCCAATCGTAGTATTGTTTTCCTTGTTTGTGGCTTCTCAGACCTATCATCAAAATGCCATTGCCCGTTCCTTCTACCGTTTCGTCTTCTTCCTTCCTGTTGTTACAGGGAGTGTAGCCGTTACAGTAGTATGGAAATGGATCTATGATCCACTATCAGGTATTTTGAACTTTGTATTGAAATCTGGACATGTCATCAACCAAAATATTTCTTGGTTGGGGGACAAACACTGGGCTTTAATGGCCATCATCATTATTTTGTTGACCACCTCTGTTGGTCAACCAATCATCCTCTACATCGCGGCTATGGGAAATATTGATAATTCTCTCGTAGAAGCAGCGCGTGTCGATGGTGCGACAGAACTTCAAGTTTTCTGGAAGATCAAATGGCCAAGCTTGTTGCCAACAACCCTGTATATTGCGATCATTACGACCATTAACTCTTTCCAATGTTTCGCCTTAATCCAATTGTTGACATCTGGTGGTCCTAACTACTCAACAAGTACCCTTATGTACTACTTATATGAAAAAGCCTTTAAACTCTCTGAATACGGTTATGCCAACACCATGGGTGTCTTCCTTGCGGTGATGATTGCCATTATTAGTTTTGCGCAATTCAAGATCCTCGGAAACGACGTAGAATACTAAAGAAAGGAGCCTCAGATGAAATCAACACAAAAGAAACCCATCACTGCCTTTACAGTGATTTCCACCATCGTTTTGCTCCTTTTGACAGTCTTGTTCATTTTCCCATTTTATTGGATTTTGACAGGGGCCTTTAAGTCTCAACCAGATACCATTATGATCCCACCTCAGTGGTGGCCAAAGACACCAACCATGGAAAATTTCCAACAGTTGATGGTACAAAACCCAGCTCTACAATGGTTGTGGAACAGTGTCTTCATCTCCCTTGCCACCATGCTCTTAGTGTGTATGACCTCTTCCTTGGCAGGATATGTCTTAGCTAAGAAACGCTTCTATGGTCAACGAATTCTCTTCGCTACCTTTATCGCAGCCATGGCCCTTCCGAAGCAAGTTGTCTTGGTTCCATTGGTACGGATCATCAACTTTATGGGAATTCACGATACCCTAGCAGCGGTTATCTTGCCACTGGTTGGATGGCCATTCGGGGTCTTCTTGATGAAGCAGTTTAGTGAAAACATCCCAACAGAACTCTTAGAATCCGCTAAGATCGATGGTTGTGGAGAGTTACGGACTTTCTGGAGCGTTGCCTTTCCGATTGTCAAGCCGGGATTTGCAGCCCTTGCCATCTTCACCTTCATCAACACTTGGAACGATTACTTTATGCAATTGGTTATGTTGACCTCTCGTCAAAACTTGACCATTTCACTAGGGGTTGCGACCATGCAGGCTGAAATGGCTACTAACTATGGCTTGATCATGGCTGGGGCAGCCCTAGCGGCGGTGCCAATCGTTACGGTCTTCCTTGTTTTCCAAAAATCCTTCACCCAAGGGATTACTATGGGAGCGGTCAAAGGATAAGTTGTCCGTTTCGACAAACGATAGTTGTGTACAGATACTTTTTTCTAGGCTGAAAGGTGTAGGGCTCTTGGGAGCTCCACACCTCATCGGTGTCTAGAAGGGGCTGGGGAAGAAACCGCTTGTTTTCTTTTCTCGTCTTAAGATGTGTCGAAAGGATGAGTGCATGATATTTGATGATTTAAAAAACATCACCTTTTACAAGGGAATCCACCCCAATCTAGATCAGGCCGTTGATTTTCTCTATGAGCATCGGAAGGATTCTTTTGAATTGGGGAGATACGAAATTGATGGGGATAAGGTTTTTCTTCTTGTTCAAGAAAACATCCTCAATAAAGAAGTAAGCGACCGCTTTGAGCATCACAAAAAATATGCCGATTTGCATCTATTGGTAGAAGGGCATGAGTTTTCGAGTTATGGATCTCGTGTGACAGATGAGGCTATCGCATTTGATGAAGCATCGGACATCGGATTTGTCCATTGTCAGGAGTCTTATCCGCTACATCTGGGTTATCATAATTTTGCGATTTTCTTCCCAGGAGAACCTCACCAGCCTAATGGTTATGCGGGTCAAGAAGATAAGGTTCGAAAACAGTTAGTGAAGATTTTAATCGATTAAGAGAGTCAGAAAGGAGACGGTATGTCACAAAGAGAAACAGGATTGATCAAAACAGTTTTTAATACAGATAATCTGGTGATGCGAATCAGCGAGAAAATAGCGGACTTAGTCACAGTCAATCTTCTTTTTGTGCTGAGCTGTCTACCGATTGTTACCATCGGAATCGCGAAGATTAGTTTGTATCAAACGGTTTTTGCGATCAAACATCAGCGTCGCCTACCAGTCATTCGGACCTACATCAGCGCCTTTCGCGAAAATTGGAAGTTGGGTCTTCAGCTCGGAGGAATTGAGTTGCTCGTTTCAGGGATCTGTCTCTTTGACTTGTTGCTCTTTTGGAACCAGACAGCTTTGCCGATGCAGGTGTTAAAAGCTGTGTGTCTAGGACTCTTCATATTCCTCCTTCTGGTCATGCTAGCGGCCTATCCAATTGCGGCGCGTTACCGCTTGACTTGGGTAGAGTGTCTTCAAAAAGCTCTGATTGTAACCGGTTTGTATTTCCCATGGTTTTTCGTTATGGGGACTTTCTTGTTGCTAGTAGCTATGGTTTTTGTGACTTCTGTCTTAAGCTTTCTACTAGGGCTCATGGTCTTCTTCTTGATTGGTTTTTCTAGCCTGACCTTCCTACAGGTTGGATTGATGGAAAAAATATTTGCTCGTTTTAAAGAATAAAAAAGAAAAAATAGGATTTTGTAAACATTCGTGAAAGGAAAAAAGAATGTCAGATTTAAAAAAATATGAAGGAGTCATCCCAGCTTTTTACGCTTGCTATGATGACCAAGGAGAAATTAGCCCGGAGCGGGTGCGTGCTCTCGTAGAATATTTTATCGCGAAAGGTGTGCAGGGCTTGTATGTCAACGGATCTTCCGGCGAATGTATCTATCAGAGCGTGGCCGATCGCAAGCTAGTCTTGGAAGAAGTCATGGCAGTGGCTAAAGGGAAATTGACCATCATCGCTCACGTAGCCTGCAATAACACCAAGGATAGCGTGGAATTGGCACGACATGCAGAAGAACTAGGAGTAGATGCCATTGCGGCCATTCCGCCAATCTACTTCCGCTTGCCAGAGTATAGTGTCGCCCACTATTGGAATGAAATCAGCGCAGGAGCGCCAAACACAGACTTTGTCATCTACAATATCCCGCAATTGGCAGGGGTAGCTTTGACACCGAGTCTGTATAAAGAAATGTTGAAAAATCCACGGGTGATTGGGGTCAAGAATTCCTCTATGCCTGTTCAGGATATTCAGACCTTTGCTTCTTTGGGAGGCGATGACCATATCGTCTTCAATGGTCCAGATGAACAATTCTTAGGTGGCCGTCTGATGGGGGCAGGAGCGGGGATTGGAGGTACTTATGGTGCCATGCCTGAGCTCTTCTTGAAACTCAATCAATTGATTGCGGATAAGGACTTGGAGACTGCGCGTGCCTTGCAGTTTGCCATCAATGGTATCATCGGAGTCTTGACGTCTGCTCATGGAAACATGTATGGAGTCATTAAAGAAGTCTTGCGGATCAATGAAGGTCTAGAACTGGGATCTGTTCGGAGTCCATTAACTCCAGTAACTGAAACAGATCAGGAAGTGGTTCAAAAGGCAGCTAGTTTAATCCGTGAAGTTAAGGAACGTTTTCTTTAAAAAGGAATGGAAATCGGAAAGGAGAGGTGTATGGCCTATTACCTAGCGATTGATATCGGTGGGACCAATATTAAATATGGTCTGATTGATGAAGCAGAGAATTTGATTGAGTCGCATGAAATGCCGACAGAAGCTGAAAAAGGGGGACCTGGAATTCTAGGGAAAACCAAAGCTTTAGTAGAATCTTACCTCGAAGAAAATAATATTCTTGGAGTCTGTATTTCGTCAGCTGGCATGGTTGATCCCGATAAGGGGGAAATCTTTTATGCGGGACCTCAGATTCCCAATTATGCGGGAACTCAGTTTAAAAAAGAAATTGAAGATGCCTATCATATTCCCTGCGAAATTGAAAATGACGTCAACTGTGCTGGTTTAGCAGAAGTCATGTCAGGGAATGGCCAGGGGGCTCAAGTTGCGGTCTGTTTAACAGTCGGCACTGGAATCGGTGGCTGTCTCCTAATCAATGGGGAGATTTTCCATGGATTTAGCAATTCTGCCTGTGAAGTCGGTTACCTCCATCTTCAAGATGGCGCCTTCCAAGATTTGGCTTCAACAACAGCTTTAGTTGAATATGTTGCCAAGCAACATGGGGACCCTGTCGAACAATGGAGTGGTCGTCGTATTTTCAAGGAAGCGACCCAAGGAAATACCATCTGTATGGCGGGAATCGATCGTATGGTCGACTACCTAGGTAAGGGGCTTGCCAATATCTGTTATGTTGTCAATCCTCAAGTGGTCATTCTTGGTGGTGGGGTCATGGGACAGGAAGCTATATTGAAACCAAAAATTTCAGTCGCCCTCAAAGACTCCCTCGTTCCAAGCCTTGCAGACAAAACACAATTGGAGTTTGCGCATCATCAAAATACGGCGGGGATGATAGGAGCTTACTACCATTTCAAGCAACAGCAAGCTAGACGCAATTAAATCGAAAAGGCTGGGACAAAAGTCCCAGCCTTTCAATTTTCTTTGCATTGTAGAGCAAGACGCAGTGGTTGAGTAGGCTCTACTACGCTGATTTCATCAGCTTTTACAGCCCTACTCAACTGTGCGGAGGTGGGACGATGAAATCGAATTCTAACGAATTACCGATTTCTGTCCCACTCTCTTTTTGTGGAAAAGAAAAACCAGGTGCCGAAGGCAAAAGCCCTTGGCGCCTGGTGATACATATGGAGACTACCGTCTACGTGAATCGTAGCCATTGAGTTTTTTGTTTTCCCAATAGCTATTGAAAATTCTCTCTTTGCGCTCCCGATCCATTTCAAGAAAGTGAGCGTAGATTAAATCAATCGTGGTTAAGAATGGCAGGGTCGCCGTAATACGGTCAATATAGGTGCTTCCAGGTAGGGGAGCAACTGGTAAAATTTCCGTAAAGTCATCTTTGATAGCGTCTGGTTGAGCCGTAAGAAGAACGGTTTTTGCCCCCATTTCTTGAGCATCCAAGAGGCTATGGATAATCGAGCGTGTGGTTCCCGACAGAGAGAAGGCAATGACCAGACAGGATTTATCCAAGATACTGGTCGTCCATGCAAAGCCGTCTTGATCGGTTAAGGCCTCACAAATAACGCCTAGTCGGAGGAAACGAAGTTTCATCTCAGAAGCCACCAATCCTGAGCTTCCTTTTCCAAAGAAGTAGACCCGATCTGCTTGAGTGATTAAGTTAGCGACTTCTTTGATTTGGTCATCTTTTGCTAGGTTTTCTGTAGCCTGAAGGACATGTTGGTAGCGACGCAAGACATCCTGGGTTAATTCATCGTGCGGGGATTGTTGTTTTTGAGATTTGGTTTCTTCGTTAAAGTGATAGATAAATTCTCGATAGCCTGTGAAGCCACACTTTTGGGAAAAACGGGTCAAAGCAGCTTTGGATACATGCAACAGTTCCGTCACTCTAGACGAGGAAAGAGAGTGTTGCTGTGCTTCAGGAGATAAAAAATAGCGGGCGATGTCTAACTCTAGCTCCGTCATTTCTTCTTGATGGCTCTTAATAATGCTTCGGAGATCACGATCTTGTTTCACAGCGGTCCTCCTTTCAACTGAGGTTACACATGGAGAAAATCCTATAATATATTTCACAGTATAACATAAAAAACCGGGATATACAAGGAGTACGACCAGCGAACGACTGAAAGAAGGAACAGAATCAGCGTCTCTTTTGAATCAACTTTGTAAAAAAAATAACCTCTGGAAACAAAGGAAAGACGCTGAAAAAAGTTGTTAAAATATGTTATAATTTACACAAGAATTTGTTCCTTCTCGTAAAGGAAGAGGTAAGGAGGTGGAGTGATGGCCAACGCAACTCTAGAAATGATGCAAGAGATTGAAATGGCGGCAGAAGCCGTTGTCGCAAGTTACGAAGATCAGGTCCAAGATTTGCGCCAACAGTTAGGTGATCACCTACAGGAGGTGGCAGCATCCTATGACAAAGAGACCGCAAAGCTAGTAGCAGAGCGGGAAGAGTCCTCGAGAGCGACGATTGCTAGCTTGGCAGCAGACCTTGCAGTGACCAGCCAGCGCAATGACGAAAAGGTGCAGCAAGCCATGACAAATAAGCGAGCAGCTTTGGTAGACGAAATTGTAGAAAAGGTGGTAGCAACCTATGGCAATTAGCCCAATGCAACACCTTTCCCTAGTCTTGCCCACAAATCTAATGGACGAGCTTCTCTTGTCGCTCCAGTCAGAGGAATCCGTCCAAATCTATGATTTGAGCGAGCAAGAGGACTGGCAAGTTGCTTTCCAGACGAGTGATAGGACCAAAGGATCAGCTCAAAGACTGGATGAACTAAGACGTCGGGAAGAGCAGTTAGAAAAGGCCATTCAAGCTTTGGAGCCTTTCATTCCTCAAAAGAAGGGATTAGAAAAACTAAAAGAAGCTCCCTTGTCTTTATCTTTTCACGATTTAGAGTCTCATGGGCTTATCCGTGATGAGCAACGTCTCTTACAGTCGGTGCAAAAACAATTGGCTGTCTTAGCAAAGGCGCGGGATCGCATCCAGCTAGCCCAAGAAGAGCTTGCCTCTTTGGAAAAATGGGTTGACTTGACAATGACACCGGACCAGCTCAAGCGTTTCCGCTATGTTCATGGCTTAATCGGCACCATTCCCAATAGTGAACAGGATCAGGCGCGTCAAGCCTTGCTAGCGCACCCAGATGTAGAGGTTGATGTAGTTTTCAGCTCGGAAACAGAGCATGGAGTCGTTGTCCTGTATAAGTCTGGTGACTTAGCGGATCTTCAAGATACGCTGACCAGTTCGCATTTCAAAGAGTTTGACTATCAGGGAGAGACCCTGCCGAAAGAACGTTTGGAGCAACTCAAGAGAGAGATCAAAGAACAAGGAGCTGTTGAAGCGGCTACTTTGGAAAGGCTCAGCCAAGCCAAGGAAGATCTCAACCAACTCAAGTACCAACTCGATTATGTCTTGAGTCTAGGAGCTCGGGAAGAGGCTAAAGGCTCTCTTGCCAGTACAGCCCATCTAGTCGCATTAGAAGGATGGATTGAGACCTCTCAACTCGAAGCTTTAAAGGGCAAACTTCAAAAGGAATTTGGGAACCAAGTCGTCTTGCAGACGCGAGAGGCTACCCAAGAAGAATGGGATCAGGTGCCAATCAAACTGAAAAACAATGCCTTGGTGGAGCCTTTCGAGTTGGTGACTGAGATGTATGCCCTGCCCAAGTATTACGAGAAAGATCCGACGCCAATCGTCTCTCTCTTCTACTTTGTTTTCTTTGGAATGATGGTAGCAGATATTGGCTATGGCCTCTTGTTAACGCTGGCAACTGGCCTTGCTCTAAAAGCTTTCCAGCTACGGCCGAGCGCAGCAAAAAACCTTCGCTTTTTCTGCCTCTTAGGAATCTCGGTAGCCCTTTGGGGAGTCGTATATGGTTCCTTCTTCGGCTTTGAGATGCCCTTTGCTTTGATCAGCACGACCACCAATGCTATGACCATCTTGATCCTATCGGTTGTCTTTGGTTTCATCACCGTTTTGGTTGGTCTCTTCCTAGGAGGGATGAAAAATGTCCGTCTGAAAGACTATACGGAAGCCTACAATGCAGGCTTTGCCTGGGTCTTGATCTTATTAGGTTTGATGCTCTTAGCAGTCGGGAATATCCTACCAGGCTTATCCTACCTAGTTCCCATTGGCCAGTGGCTAGCTATTCTCAATGCGATTGGGATTCTGGTGGTGTCCATTGTCAGTGCCAAGAAATTATCAGGATTAGCAGCAGGTTTGTTTAACCTCTACAATGTTAGTGGCTATGTCGGAGACCTGGTCAGCTTCACCCGTTTGATGGCGCTCGGTTTATCTGGGGCTAGCATCGGGTCAGCCTTTAACTTGATTGTCAATCTCTTCCCGACTCTGGGACGGTTCACAGTCGGCCTTGTCCTCTTTGTCCTACTCCATGCTATCAACATGTTCCTGTCCTTCTTATCAGGCTACGTGCACGGGGCTCGTTTGATCTTTGTCGAGTTCTTTGGCAAGTTCTACGAGGGTGGTGGCAAACCCTTCCGACCTCTAAAACCGTCAGAACGCTATGTTAAAACAAAAAAATAATTCAGTAAATCAATCATAAAAAATTTTATAGGAGTATATTCATGGAATCTTTAGCTTCATATTTCTCAACCCATGGGGGTGCCTTCTTTGCAGCACTTGGTGTAGCCATTGCAGTGGCTCTTAGCGGAATGGGTTCAGCCCTCGGTGTTGGTAAGACTGGTCAAGCTGCTGCCGCACTCTTGAAAGAACAACCAGAAAAATTTGCCCAAGCTTTGATCTTGCAATTGTTGCCAGGTACACAAGGTCTGTATGGTTTCGTTATCGGGATCTTGATCTGGTTGCAAATTAAGCCAGATATGGCTCTTGAAACAGGAGTTGCTTACTTCTTCACAGCTCTTCCAGTAGCGATTGTTGGCTATTTCTCAGCGAAACACCAAGGGAATGTCGCAACTGCTGGGATGCAAATCTTGGCAAAACGTCCAGAAGACATGATGAAAGGGGTTATCCTTGCAGCCATGGTTGAAACCTATGCCATCTTGGCCTTCGTTGTGTCCTTCCTTTTGACTCTTCGCGTCGGCTAATTTAGACACACCTAAGTCAAAGAAGAGGAGGCTTCTCTTCGTCTTTTATCGGTGGGGAAGAACTCCAAAGGAGGAAATAGAAACAATGACGGATTATTCCCAATTAAAGGACTCCATCCTTGAACAGGCCCATGAAAAAGGCCGGAAATTAGTGGCGGAAGCGACGGCTAAGGTCCAAGCAGAAGCCCAGTTGCAGGAAGCTCGTTTGGTAGAAGAAAAGTTACACCAACGGGCGGTTCAATTGCAGACCATTGAGCGCCACTTGCAACGTGAAAGCCAACAAATCGAAAATCAAAAACGCCAATCGACATTGGTCACCAAGCAACGGGTTTTAAAAGAGTTGTTTGCGGACGCCTACCAAAAAATGGCGGCTTGGTCGCGTGAAGAAGAACTCGCATTTCTTCACCGCGTTCTTCCTCGTTATGAAGACCAAGCAATGGTCTTAACCCTAGGTGCTGTGACGGCAGAAAAACTGACGGATCAAGATCGTCAGGATTTGATAGAGGCCTATCCACAGCTTCAGTTAGCAAAAGAAACTCTTGCACAAGAAGCAGGTTTTATCCTTTCCTTTGGCAAAGTGGATGCCAGCTATCTCTACCGAGATCTCGTCGATGCTGTACGGGAGGAGCAGAGCTTCCATATGGCAGCCAGCATTTTTAAAGAAGAGAAGAACTAGGAGGGCCTATGAGTGAACGGACGTATTCTCAAGTAAATACCGGGATTAGTGTACGTGAAGCTAGTTTTTTGAGCCCAGCTCAGTTTGATGCCCTTCTGAACAGCCCTGATGCAGAAGCGCGTGCCAGTCTCTTGCAAGGGACGGCCTATGCCTTGGAGGCGGATCAATTGCGTCAAGTCCAAGTGGTCGAGCAAGCCTTGATGAAGCACCTTCTAGCAGAGTATGATTGGGCTTATCAAGTAGCTCCGAATCCAGCTGTGGTTGACCTCTTTGCCCTCAAGTACACCTATCACAATCTCAAGGTCTTCTTGAAAGAGCGAGCAACGGGGCGGGAGCTGAACTTCCTATTATTGGATGCAGGTCCCTATTCCTTAGCAGTTCTTGAACAAGTAGCCAAGACCTTTTCTTCAGAGAACTGCCCAGAGTTTATGGCTCAAGAAGTAGCAGCAACCTGGCAGGAATATGTCGACTATCAGGATATTCGGGTTCTGGAAATCGGCATGGATCTAGCTTACTTTGATCATCTCAAACGCTTGGCAGAAAACCTCGAGCATCCACTTTTAGAATCGCTGGTCACCTTGACCATTGATTGTTACAATGTCATCACAGTTGAGCGAGCCCTCAGCCTGAAAAAGCCAGGAAGCTTTATGAAGCAACTCTTGTCCGATGCTGGAACTCTCTCAGCAAGAGAAGTCATCCAATGTGTGAAGCAGGGCAACCTCATCAGTTGGTTTCAACAAGTCAATCCCTTGCCTTATGATGTGGAATTGACTCGGTACGAAGAGCAGATGCGAGCAGGGAGAGTGAGCGCTGAGACAGTGGAATACCTGGAGCATGTGATTAAGTACCGAATTTTGGAACAAGCTTCCTTTGAGACAGACGGCCCCTTGCCTTTAGCTCGCTATCTTTTCGGAAAAGAGCTAGAGGTGAAGAATTTACGTTTGGTCTTGACAGGTCTGGACAATCAGCTTCCAATTGACAAAATAAAAGAAAGGATGAGACCGATCTATGGCCAGTAAAACGCAAAAAATTGCCGTTGTGGGAAACCGAGATGCTATCCTTCCTTTTCAGATGATTGGCTTTCAGACCTTTCCCGTAGCAGAGGCTCAGGAAACCATTAATACCTTACGTCACTTGAGCCAAGAAGATTTTGGCATCATCTATCTGACGGAAGATATGGCTCAGGAAATCCCAGATACCATTGCCCACTACGATCGCCAAGTAACTCCAGCAGTCATCTTGATTCCTACTCATAAGGGATCGACTGGGCTAGGACGGAAACGCATTCGCGATAATGTCGAAAAAGCAGTGGGGCAGGATATTTTATGAGAATAAATGAATTTGGCCAAGCGATTGGAGATGCGCTGCCGGATTTTACACCGGGGCGTCTACCAGCTATTGAACGGATCGAGGGTCGCTATACCGTAATCGAGCGCCTGTCAAAGGAAAAACACGGAGCGGATCTTTATCAGGTCTACGGGCCAGCCTCCCCAGCAGATATGTGGACCTTTCTGTTCAAAGGCCCTGCCCACAATGAGGCTGAGTGGGACCGCTTGTTGAATGATTTCTTGACAGCCCAAGATCGCTTTTACTATGCGATTGTAGACAAAGATTCCGGCAAGGCTTTAGGGACATTCTCTCTCATGCGGATGGATCAAGCCAACCGGGTGATCGAAGTTGGAGCAGTGACCTACTCACCAGCGCTCAAGAAGACGCGCATGGCAACCGAAGCACAGTATCTCTTGGCGCGCTATGTGTTTGAGGATTTAGGATATAGACGCTATGAGTGGAAATGTGATGCCTTAAACCAAGCTTCGCGCAAAGCAGCTGAGCGTCTGGGATTCACCTATGAAGGCTGTTTCCGTCAGGCTGTTGTTTATAAAGGTCGGACTAGAGACACAGATTGGTTGTCCATCATTGACCAAGAATGGCCAGCTATCAAAGAGCGCTTCGAAGCTTGGTTAGATCCAACTAAAATGGTCAACAAAAGCAATCTCTAGCCGATATGGTGCAAAAGTAATACAAAGAAACAAAGGATTCCCAGGAGGAATACATGACTCAAGGAAAAATTATTAAAGTTTCCGGTCCCTTGGTGGTCGCATCAGGGATGCAGGAGGCCAATATCCAAGATATTTGCCGGGTCGGCGATCTTGGATTGATTGGCGAAATTATTGAGATGCGTCGGGATGAGGCATCTATCCAAGTATATGAAGAAACGTCTGGAGTCGGACCAGGTGAACCGGTGGTCACAACTGGGGCTCCCCTCTCTGTTGAGTTGGGACCAGGTTTGATCTCTCAGATGTTTGACGGGATCCAACGCCCCTTGGAACGATTCCAAGAAGTCACAGCCAGTGACTTCCTTATTCGTGGGGTTCAGGTTCCAAATCTAGACCGTAACACCAAATGGACCTTCGAACCGACTGTGGTAGAAGGGAGAGAGGTGGTCGCTGGAGACATCGTCGGTACCGTTCAAGAGACCAATATGGTGGAACACCGCATCATGGTGCCTTACGGAGTCAGTGGGCGTGTGACCAAGATTGCAGCAGGTTCTTACACAGTAGAGGAGCCAGTTTATGAGATTGAGCAGGCTGATGGCAGCCTCTTTACCGGAACCTTGATGCAAAAATGGCCGGTTCGTCGTGGCCGCCCCTTTGCACAAAAACTGATCCCAGTAGAGCCTTTGGTCACAGGTCAACGGGTTATTGATACCTTCTTCCCAGTGACAAAAGGTGGTGCTGCGGCAGTTCCTGGACCTTTCGGAGCTGGAAAAACCGTCGTGCAACACCAGGTGGCTAAGTTTGCCAATGTTGACATCGTAATTTACGTTGGTTGTGGAGAACGTGGAAATGAAATGACAGACGTTCTGAATGAGTTTCCAGAATTGATTGATCCAACAACTGGCCAATCCATTATGCAACGGACGGTTCTGATTGCCAACACTTCTAATATGCCAGTGGCGGCGCGGGAAGCTTCCATCTACACAGGGATTACTATTGCAGAATACTTCCGTGATATGGGCTATTCCGTTGCCATCATGGCCGATTCGACATCGCGCTGGGCAGAAGCTCTTCGTGAAATGTCTGGTCGTCTAGAAGAAATGCCCGGAGATGAAGGCTACCCAGCCTATCTTGGTAGCCGGATTGCCGAGTACTACGAACGGGCCGGACGGGTCAAGACACTTGGTACCACTGCACGTGAAGGATCTATTACCGCCATCGGTGCCGTTTCCCCTCCGGGTGGAGATATCTCAGAGCCCGTAACGCAAAACACCCTGCGAATTGTCAAGGTCTTCTGGGGACTAGATGCTCAGTTGGCGCAACGACGCCACTTCCCAGCCATCAACTGGTTGAGCTCTTATTCCCTTTACCAAGATGAGGTAGGCCAATATATCGATCAGCATGAGCAGATTAGCTGGGCAGAAAAAGTGACCCGTGCTATGAATCTGTTGCAAAAAGAGAGTGAATTGCAAGAGATTGTGCGCCTGGTTGGTTTGGACTCCTTGTCTGAAAAAGACCGCTTGACTATGAATGCGGCCAAGATGATCCGCGAAGACTACCTGCAACAAAATGCCTTTGATGAGGTAGACACCTATACTTCTTTCAGCAAGCAGGTTGCCTTGTTGACCAATATTCTGACCTTTGACCAAGAAAGTCAAAAAGCGTTGGAATTAGGGGCCTACTTCACAGAAATCATGGAAGGAACGGTAGATCTTCGGGACCGCATTGCCCGTAGCAAGTTCATCCATGAGGATCAGTTGGCCACCATTCAAGCCCTGAAAGAAGAAATCGTAGAAACCCTACACCAAATCGTAGCCCAAGGAGGAGTAGACAATGAGCGTGATTAAAGAATACCGTACTGTCAGCGAAGTTGTTGGCCCCTTGATGATTGTCGATCAGGTTCAAGGGGTTCGCTACAATGAACTCGTAGAAATCAAGCTCCATGACGGTACAACGCGTCAGGGACAAGTCCTCGAAGTCCAAGAAGACAAGGCCATGGTCCAGCTCTTTGAAGGATCTAGCGGGATCAACTTGGAAAAAGCCAAAGTCCGCTTTACCGGACGTCCCTTAGAACTTCCAGTGTCCGAAGACATGGTGGGCCGCATCTTTAACGGGATGGGCAAACCCATCGATGGTGGTCCGGAGATTATTCCAGAGAAGTACTTGGACATTGATGGGCAAGCCATCAACCCTGTTTCGCGGGATTATCCGGATGAGTTTATCCAGACAGGAATCTCGGCCATTGACCACTTGAATACCCTGGTTCGGGGCCAAAAACTCCCAGTCTTCTCCGGTTCTGGTCTTCCTCACAAGGAGTTGGCAGCTCAGATTGCCCGTCAAGCGACGGTACTGAATTCCGAAGAAAACTTTGCCGTGGTCTTTGCGGCGATGGGGATTACCTTTGAAGAAGCAGAGTTCTTTATGAATGACCTTCGGGAAACAGGAGCCATTGACCGCTCTGTCCTCTTTATCAACCTAGCCAATGACCCAGCTATCGAGCGGATAGCCACTCCTCGGATTGCCTTGACAGCGGCAGAATATTTGGCCTATGAAAAAGACATGCACGTCTTGGTCATCATGACCGACATGACCAACTACTGTGAAGCCCTTCGGGAAGTATCCGCTGCCCGCCGGGAGGTTCCAGGACGTCGGGGCTATCCAGGTTACCTCTATACCAACCTATCCACCCTCTACGAACGTGCCGGACGCTTGGTTGGAAAGAAAGGATCTGTGACCCAGATTCCGATCCTCTCCATGCCGGAAGATGACATCACCCACCCTATTCCTGACTTGACAGGCTACATCACCGAAGGTCAGATTATTCTGTCCCGTGATCTCTACAACAGTGGCTACCGTCCACCGATCAATGTCCTTCCATCTCTTTCTCGTTTGAAAGACAAGGGATCTGGTGAAGGGAAGACTCGGAAAGATCATGCGGCGACCATGAACCAGCTCTTTGCGGCCTATGCCCAAGGGAAACAAGCAAAAGAGTTAGCCGTGGTGCTTGGGGAGTCTGCCTTGTCAGATACAGACAAGCTCTATGTCAAATTTACCGATCGCTTTGAGAAGGAATACATCAACCAAGGCTTTACTACCAATCGGAGCATTCAAGAAAGTCTAGATCTGGGCTGGGAATTGCTGGCTATCTTGCCAAGGACAGAGCTCAAGCGGATCAAGGATGATATGATCGACGAATACCTCCCAAAAACTTCCAAGGAAGCACAAGCCTAGGAGTAGAAAGGAGGAAGTCAAATGGCACGATTAAATGTCAAACCCACCCGGATGGAGTTAAACACCCTCAAAGAGCGTCTGAAGACAGCAACTAGAGGGCATAAACTTCTCAAGGACAAACGAGACGAGCTCATGCGACGCTTCATCGAATCGGTCCGTGAAAATGACCGCCTCCGCCAGAAGGTTGAGGCAGCTCTCATTGGCAATATGCAAGAATTTGTCCTCGCCAAATGTCTGGAAAATGACCTCATGGTCCAGGAAATTTTTGCGGTGCCGACGCGTGAGGTCAGTCTGCATATCGAGACGGAGAATATCATGAGTGTGCGCGTGCCCAAGATGCATGCCCATATTGATAATCCGTATGGAGACGATGAGGGAGACGTGGTCTACAGCTACGTGGCTTCCAATAGCCAGATGGACAACACCATTCAAGAAATGGAAGAGCTCCTTCCAGACCTGTTGCGCTTAGCAGAGATTGAAAAAACTTGTCAGCTCATGGCCGATGAGATTGAAAAAACGCGCCGTCGGGTCAATGGACTGGAGTATGCGACTATCCCAGACCTCAAGGAAACCATCTATTATATCGAAATGAAACTCGAAGAAGCCGAACGCGCCAATCTGGTCAGAATGATGAAGGTCAAATAAGATATAAAGCCCACAAAATGCAAGATGAAATTAGGAAATCCAACGACGGAGTGATTGCTCCTAGTTGGATTTATCTTTTTCCAAAGAGTTGGAGGCGTGTTCTATTAACAAGATACAAAGCCGTTAAAAATAGCACCCCGAGTGATGTTTACAGGAGACGAACTTGGGGTGTTTTTAGCTTCTATTTTAGCTGAAAAATCCTCTAAAATCTCTTTGTTCAGGGCGTTTGAAGGCTTCTGATACAACAAATTTATTTGATTATCCAAATAGTACTAACTGTCACTAAATGTTAAGAGAATGTAACAAGAAAGGGTTAATGTTACAAATTAGGGTCAGTTAGATTAAAAGAAAAGAAGGGTCATTCCTCGGGCAAAAAATGTGGTAGAATATTAAATGTATCTGTCTGGAGATAAATCTCCGATAATAAGAAAACGAGGAAATAACGTATGAAGAAAGTAAACAAAAAAGCTCTAATTGCTTCGACTGTTGCTATGGCGGTCTTGCCATTTACAACTGGTAAAGCAGAATCAAATGGAGACTGGGTTGCCCGTTCTGTAGATGAAATTCGTGCAGATATTTCAACTTCAGAAAACAAACAAACCTACACTATCAAGTATGGGGATACCCTAAGCACGATTGCGGAAGCTTTGAATGTTGACGTAACTGTTTTGGCAAACTTGAACCAAATCAGCAACATTGATTTGATTTTCCCAGGAACTGTCTTGACAACAACTGTCAATGATCAAAACCAAGTGACAGGTGTAGAAATCCAAACTCCTACAGCAGGTAATGCTGATGCAACTGTGACAACTTCTGCTGATTTGACCAACAACCAAATTAAAGTAGACAACCAAACTGTTGCAGTGGGTGATTTGACAAAACCAGTAGCAGATGAGAGCAACCAACCTGTAGAACTCCCTCAAGCACCTGCAGTTGTAGCAGCAGTGGCAGACCAAGTATCAGAAAGCTTGTCAACTCCAGAAGCACCAGCAGAAACACCTGCACCAGCAGCCCCAGTAGCAGATGAAGCACCAGCACCAGTTGTTGAAGAGGCACCTGCGCAACCTGCTGCAGCGCCAGCTGAAGTAGCGGCTCCTGTAGCAGCACCAGTTGTTGAGGAAGCACCAGTAGCTCCAGTAGCTGAACCAGCTCCAGTCGTTGAAGTTCCAGCAGAACCAGAAGTTACTGCGGTTGCTTCAACACCACAATATGGTGCACCAGCACCAGTTGTTGACACGACAGCTTCAACTCCTTCAACTGCGACACCTACTTCAAATGAAGGTCTTCAACCTCAAGCGATTCGCTTCAAAGAACAAGTAATAAATGAACTTGGCTTGACTGATATCGGTGGTTACCGTCCTGGTGACCCAGAAGATCACGGTAAAGGTCTTGCGATCGACGTTATGGTTCCAGAAAGTTCAGCGATTGGTGATCAAGTAGCTCAATATGCAATCGATCACATGCAAGAAAATGGAATTTCTTACATCATCTGGAAACAACGTTTCTATGCTCCAGTAAATAACATTTATGGACCAGCAAACACTTGGAATGAAATGCCAGATCGTGGTAGCGTTACAGAAAATCACTACGACCACGTACACGTGTCATTCAACCCATAATCAAGTCATAGCAAAGAGGTTGGGACAAAAGTCCCAGCCTCTTAATTGTCTTTGGATTGTCGAGCAAGACGCAGTGGTTGAGTGGGCTCTACTACGCTGATTTCATCAGCTTTTATAGCCCTACTCAACTGTACGGAGGTGGGACGACGAAATCGAATTCTAACGAATTACCGATTTCTGTCCCACTCTCTTTTTTTGTATAAAAAATAAACCCCATTTGATCAATGGGGTTTATTGGATTAAAGGATAACATCAGATTGTTCTACTTGATAGAGAGCAATACTCATAAATAAAGCAACGACAAGAAGAATTAGAATCCCGGGTGTCCAAGAGTGGAAGATTTGTTGGCTTGAACCAAATAAGATAGGTCCAAGTGCAGCAAAGACGTATCCTCCTGTTTGAGCTAGTCCAGAGAGCTGAGCAGTTTTCTCAGGAGAGCTAGACTTCATGGAGAAGGTGACCATGAGGTAAGGAAATAAGATACTCGTAAAACTTCCAATCAAGATATTCAGAATCAACCAGTAAATGAAGTTGTCTGTCTTTAGTAACAGCATGGCAATTCCAGTAAAACCAGCTAAGACAGTCGTTATCAGCATGATGCGACGGTTTCGTTCAGAAAGGCTGGTGGTGAGACTTGGAATGGTCATAGAGAAAGGAAGACTCATCAGGGTGAATACAGATGCTAAAATTCCGGCATTGGCTTGACTGATACCAGCTTGGGTTGCCATAGTAGGAAGCCAGGTCATCGTGGTATAGAATAAGAGAGACTGGAGACCACAGAAAAGCATGATGGCCCAAACTTTGCCATTCTTATACCAGCTAGTCTTATTTTCATGAGAAGAAGAGCTTTTTTTCAAATAATGATTGTGGCGAGCATTAGGGAGCCAGATCACAAGAGCGACCGCACAGACAACTGTCAGCACCCAGACCAAGCCTTGCCAAGAGGTAGCTTGAGTAATAGGAACAGCGACAGAAGAAGCTACCGCAGTAGACAAGCCCATTGCAGTGATATAGAGGGTTGTTAAGAAGCCAAGACGTTTTGGTTCATTAGCTTGGATCAAGCTTGGTAGAAGGACATTGATAAAGGCAATAGCAGCACCAATCAAAAGAGTTCCCACATAGAGGAAAGGCAGATTGATGGTGCGTAGAGCAGATCCAATCGTCATCAGGATCAAAACTCCAAGAAAGAGTCGCTCAATCCCAAAGCGTCTCGCCCAGCTAGTAGCAAAAGGAGAGAAAATAGCGAATGTTAGGAGGGGTAGACTTGTCAAGAGGCCGAGAGAACTCACCTCAACACCAAAGCTAGCAGCAATATCTGATAAGACAGTGGAGAGGGTCGTAAATGGGGCCCGTAAGACCACTCCTAGTAATAAAATTCCTGGAATGAGAAAACGTGAATGGTTTTGTTTCATAGTGTACCTCCTTGCTTGAAAATGAACAGTATCCGTATCATTATAGCACAAGAACTTGGAGGAGGCAAAAGGATTATCGATGAATAAAGCTTGTAAAGTAGCTGTTTTGCCTATAAATATAGTAAACAATAGAAAGATAGAGCTGAAAAAAATATTTTGAAGGTTTTCAAACTTTCTTCGCATATATATTTATAGGAACGTAGTTTTCGCTCCGCTCAAATTGCATCCATATCTCTAAATTCGGTTGAACTCCTTGAGTTCACCTCATTCAAATTTCTAAGGATCGTAGTTCTCACTAGCGTTCAAACTGCGTCAACGTACCTAAACTCACGGATGCTCGTAAAGATAAGGAACGTAGTTCTCTCTGTCGTTCGAACTGCATCAATGTACCTAAGCTCATCTACGTCCTTGTTAGGATTGGTTTAAGGAAATAGGTTTGGTAATAATTACATAACGCAGTGGTTGATTGGTATCTTTGTTCGCTCTTATAGCTCCAAAGATTACCTAATCAACTGTGCGGGGGGTGAGACAACGAACAATTTTAAAAAATTGTTCTGTCTCACTCCCATAAAAAAAGCCACCTGATTTGGTGGCCTTTATGGGAGATTATTATGAAAAAGTTTAGGATTTTCTATCAAACAAAGTTAGGAGGTCTTCATTTGATGGTATTAGTATAAATCGGAAAACTTAAAGAAAGCTTAAGATACCTTCCTGTAATTTAAAATCAGTCTTAAGACGGATGGTTTGATTTGTAGCTGTCATTCGATCTCATTCTAGGTTAACTTGCATTATTGTCAGAATTGTGAGAAAATAGTCTTCATCAAAGGAGGGAAAGGATAGCGAGATGAGAGAGGATATCAAGATTAACGACCGTGCCCTAGCACTGGAGAAACAATTGATTGAAAAGTTAGAGCTTGTGTTTGATACCGATGTTGAATTGGACGTCTACAACCTTGGTTTGATTTACGAGTTGGATCTGGATGAGGAAGGGACTTGCAAGGTAGTCATGACCTTTACCGATACCGCTTGTGACTGTGCGGAAAGTTTGCCTATCGAAATCGTCGCTCGCCTAAAAGAAATTGACGGTATTGAAGACGTCAAAGTAGAAGTAACCTGGTCGCCAGCTTGGAAAATTACCCGGATCAGCCGTTATGGACGTATTGCACTTGGCCTTCCACCGCGATAAATCAATAAAACTCACTTTACAAATTCGTAAAGTGAGTTTTTTCATATCTTATTGTTTACCAGACTGTTCCATATTCCAGAAGTCGGTTACGGCACCGCGTGAAGCAGAGGATACCGTGTGGGCATATTTTCCAAGAACCCCACGGCTATATAGTGGTGGCAAGGTTGTTTCAGCCTTCCGTTTCGCCAACTCTTCGTCTGAGACGTGCATGGTGATTTCTTTAGTATCTTGGTCAACTGTTACCAAATCACCAGTGTGGAGGTAGGCGATTGGACCACCGACCTGGGCTTCAGGTGCAATGTGTCCGACAACGAGACCATAAGTACCACCAGAGAAGCGTCCGTCTGTCAAGAGAGCCACCTTGTCTCCTTGGCCTTTCCCAACAATCATGGATGACAAGGACAGCATTTCAGGCATACCAGGACCACCCTTCGGACCTACGAAACGAACGACAACAACATCGCCATCCACGATTTCGTCCGAAAGAACAGCTTCAATGGCAGCTTCTTCGGAGTCAAAGACCTTAGCAGGACCGGTGATGTTACGCACTTTCACACCTGATACTTTGGCAACCGCCCCTTCTGGAGCCAAGTTCCCTTTCAGGATGATCAATGGACCATCCGCACGTTTTGGATTTTCAAGTGGCATGATGACTTTTTGACCTGGTGTCAAATCAGCGAAAGCTTCCAAGTTTTCTGCAACAGTCTTACCAGTACATGTGATACGATCCCCGTGAAGGAAACCATTCTTCAGAAGGTATTTCATGACGGCTGGCACACCACCAACATTGTAAAGGTCTTGGAAAACATATTGTCCAGAAGGTTTCAAGTCTGCCAAGTGAGGCACGCGCTCTTGGAAATCGTTGAAGTCTTCAAGCGTCAAGTCCACATTGGCCGCGTGAGCGATCGCAAGCAAGTGAAGGGTCGCATTGGTTGAACCACCAAGGGCCATAGTCACCGTAATGGCATCTTCAAAGGCTTCACGGGTCAAGATGTCAGATGGTTTGAGGCCCATTTCAAGCATCTTGACAACTGCACGACCTGCTTCTTCGATATCGGCCTTTTTGTCAGCTGATTCAGCAGGGTGGGAAGATGAACCTGGCAAGCTTATCCCAAGGACCTCAATCGCTGTCGCCATGGTGTTGGCAGTGTACATTCCACCACAACCACCAGGGCCAGGGCAGGCGTTACATTCCAGTTGCTTCACTTCTTCGGCCGTCATATCACCATGGTTCCATTTCCCGATCCCTTCGAAAACAGAAACCAAGTCGATGTCCTTACCGTTTAGATTACCTGGTGCAATGGTACCACCGTAGGCAAAGATTGCTGGAATATCCATGTTAGCAATGGCAATCATGGAACCAGGCATGTTCTTGTCACAGCCACCGATAGCCACAAAGGCATCAACGTTATGACCCCCCATAGCAGCTTCGATAGAGTCCGCGATGATATCACGAGAAGTCAAGGAGAAGCGCATCCCAGGCGTTCCCATAGCGATCCCATCCGCAACAGTAATAGTTCCGAATTGGACCGGCCAAGCTCCCGCATCTTTCACACCTTCTTTGGCAAGTTTCCCAAAATCATGCAGGTGCATGTTACACGGTGTATTTTCTGCCCAAGTAGAGATGACCCCTACGATTGGTTTTTCAAAGTTTTCATCGGTCATCCCAGTTGCCCGAAGCATAGCCCGGTTAGGAGATTTAACCATGCTATCGTAGACGCTACTGCGATGGCGAGTATCTAATTCTGTCATCTGATTCCCTCTCACGTATTTTTTTATTATTATAGCACAATTTACAGCCCAACGATAGAAGAAAATTCTTGAATTTTCAGACAATTCAGCTCACTTAGTTTTTGCTAAAATAATTTACAGTTATATCTTGACTTTTAAAAGCAAAGTGATATCATTTAGATATCACAAAGAAAGAAGGGCTCGTCCCATGGAAGAAAAAATTTTAACCCAAAAGAAAAACGGCTTAGCTGTCCTTGTAGGCTTGCTAGTTGGAGATCTTGTTTTAGTTTTTGCCTTTATTAGTGCGATTGCTAGTTTACCAGAAGGCTTCCCGCTTGCAATTGGAGTTATTACCTGTATTTTTCTCTTTATTGCTAGTCTGGTGTGCTATGCGGGGATCAAAATTATTAAACCGCAAGAGGCCTTGGTCTTGACCTTGTTTGGGGACTATATTGGAACCATTCGCGAAGCGGGTATTTACTTTGTCAATCCCTTCTGTGTCGCTGTCAATCCTGCCAATAACACCCGCTTGGGCCAAAGTGGTGATGTCACCACCAAGTCCCCCATGTCTGTCAGTAAAACAGCAGAAGGCAACAATATTTCCATAGAGACAGGTAAAAAGAATATTTCCTTAAAAGTGATGACCTTGAACAACTCTCGCCAGAAGATCAATGACTGCTTAGGGAATCCTGTAGAAATTGGTATTGCAGTTACTTGGCGCGTAGTGGATACGGCTAAAGCAGTCTTCAATGTGGATAACTACAAAGAATATCTCTCATTGCAGTGTGATAGTGCCCTTCGTAATATTGTCCGCATCTATCCTTATGATGTAGCTCCTAATGTCGATACGACAGGAGATGGCCAGGCAGATGAGGGTAGTCTCCGAGGCTCCAGTGAAATCGTGGCCAGTCGCATTCGAGAAGAGATTCAGGAGCGTGTTAAAGATGCTGGGCTTGAAATTCTAGAGGCTCGCATTACTTACTTGGCCTATGCTCCAGAAATCGCAGCTGTGATGCTTCAACGCCAACAAGCGTCTGCCATTATCGATGCGCGGAAGATGATTGTCGATGGAGCAGTTGGGATGGTTGAAATGGCCCTTGAACGCTTGAGCGAAGGAGAGATTGTAGAGCTAGACGAAGAACGGAAGGCTGCCATGGTATCGAACCTTCTTGTCGTTCTCTGTGGCAATCATGATGCACAACCAATTGTCAACACAGGAAGTCTCTATTAAGAATGGCTGATCAAAAGAAAAAGCAAATTCCACTTAGACTGTCAGCCAAGTTATATGCTGCTCTCGCATCATGGGCAGAAGATGACTTTCGATCGGTCAATGGTCAGATCGAGTACCTGCTGACAGAATGTGTCAAGCAACGAAAAAAGGATGGCAAATACGTTTCGGAAATGATTGATGAGCCATTTGAAATAGACCTTTAAGGAGAACTCCTGTCCCATTTGATGAGGCAGGAGATTTTTTTAATAATTTTTTGTCAAGTAACTTTACTTTACAAAAAAGTTTTGTTATACTGTTAAAGTTGATGAAAATCAAACCTAATTGAATTTATATCTTAAAAGGAGAAAAACGAAATGGCAGTACCTGCACGTCGCACATCAAAAGCGAAGAAAAACAAACGTCGTACGCACTACAAAGTAACAGCTCCATCTGTAAACTTTGACGAAGCAACTGGAGATTACTCACGTTCACACCGTGTATCACTTAAAGGATACTACAAAGGACGTAAGATCGCTAAAGCTGCATCAGCTGAATAATAGAAGGGAGATACCATGCGCGTAAATATTACACTTGAACACAAAGAATCTGGTGAACGCTTGTACCTTACTTCTAAAAACAAACGTAACACTCCAGACCGTCTTCAATTGAAGAAATACTCACCAAAACTTCGCAAACACGTTGTGTTTACAGAAGTGAAGTAGGGGTTCAATACGAATCAATACATAAGAAAAACGCTGATTTCAAGCGTTTTTTCTTTTTGCCAAATGCGATATATTGCACTGTATTTCAATTCAAACTCTACCTTTTTCTCTACCTTTTTTCTTAAGACCTGGTTTGGAAAGTGTGGGTTTCAGTTGGACTAAAAACAGAGGAATATTTTTAGTTCTGTAAGTATTAATCTATACGCTTACATATATCTTTTGGTCTCTATCCTTTAGGTGAAAATACCGATTTTATGGTATAATAAGGACAACTCTATACAAGGAGGTGTGCCATGACTCTTGATGTAAATAAAGAAGAATTAACAATTTTAGGGATTCCCTTTGATAACTTTTCAGATTTTGATACTGTCTGGTATGCTATTGGGTCATCAATGATTGAAAATTATGAACCTACTGTTCAAGATGTGATTGATTTAAAAACTTATGTTATCAACAAACGAAAGGAATTGAATATTGGTTAAAAATCAATACGAAGGCTATGAGTACATTGACCCCAATCACCAATATACCTATCCAAATTCCACAGTCTTAATCAATAAACAAAATGTTACAAATATTGAAGAAGCCTACCGAAATGAACACTTATTCGTTACTAAAAGACTTGCAGATTTGCGCTTGAAAGCCATTAAAGTCTATTCCATGAGTAATATTTTAGCCATTCATAACTATTTGTTTCAAGATGTTTATGCTTGGTCAGGACAATATCGCAAGGTGAATATCTCTAAAAGTGGTAATCCTTTTATGTCGATACAGTCGTTTAATGCTGCGGAAACTTATATAAATCATCTCATTCATTCCTATCATCAAACTGCCAACTCAAGAGATGAAATCATTAAACATTTAGCAAAAATTCTTGATAATCTTAATTATTTCCATCCCTTTCGAGAAGGTAATGGACGAACTCAACGGGAAGTTATTCGTTCCTTAGCACTATCAAAAGGATATTCTGCACAAATACGAGTGGAACAAGATGATGAAGTTTACAACCTTTATATGGACGGAACTGTCTATGGAGACTTAGGTAAGCTAGAAGAATTATTTGGTAAAATATTAAAAGAAATATAGATTGTAATACTTGATAATTACAAAGGTTAAATAATTGAGATTAAAAACCTTGAAACTCAGTTTCAAGGTTTTTTCTTTTCAAAATTTATACCATTTTTTCATCATTTGATCTTGAAAAAGATACACAAAAAACCTCTAGCCATTAGCTAGAGGTTGAGATTTAGTCATCTTTATTGATGTGAGAGTTTACGTTTCAATAAGATAGCACCTGATAGAACAACTGCTCCGAGAACAATGAATCCAGTAGCGGCAACTTCACCTGTACTTGGGAGAACTTTCTTCCGACCTTTACCTTTGCCATCGCCGGTACCTTCAGTTGTTGAAGATGACGGAGTTGGGTTTGGAGTAGTCGTTACTTTAGTAGTAGGTTCTTCGCTTGTGGTAGTTGTTGTCGTTGTTTCACCTGTCGTAGTAGTCGTTGTTGTATCTTCTTTGGTTGTTGTAGTAGTTGAAGATGTAGTAGGTTCTTCAGTTGTAGTCGTAGTTGTCGTTGTTTCACCTGTAGTGGTTGAAGTAGTAGTTGGCTCTTCGGTTGTTGTCGTAGTCGAAGTTGTTGTCGTAGTCGTTGTAGTCGTGGTCGTAGTCGTAGTAGTAGTCGTGGTTGTTTCTTCCTTCGGATTGACGATCGTCTTAGTTACTGAGTGATCGGCTCCGAAATCTTCAGTATTGACTTCTGTATCTGCAGATTTGATGGTGTAGCCTGCGGGTGCTTCTGTTTCAGTTAAGATATACTTATCTTTTAGCAAAGCACTGACAGTAATGTTCCCGTTTTCGTCGGTTACATACTCACCGATGACTTGGTTGTTCGCTTGACGTACGACCTTGAATTTGGCACCTTGAAGAGGTTGGTTGGCATCATCTACTTTGTGGATATTGATAGTAAATACATAGCCAACACCAGAGCCACCAGCGATTTGTACAGCGGCAGCATTGGTTACTTCTTTCACTACTGTATTTTTTCCTTTTAAGATGGCATCATTTTTTAGGAGTTCGCCATCTACAGGCTCGTAGTTGAGCTCAACGTCGTAAGCAATACGATACTGGTCGTTTTCAGTGATATCGCCTAAGTCAACTACAAAGGATTGACCATCTTCACTAATGGTCACCTTGTGTTGGTCAGTGACATCTGTTCGGTTGCTAAATTGCCATTCACCTGCTACAAAGGCAAAGGTACCTTTTAAGATTTTGATGCTACCAGGCACATAAGAAGCATTGGTAAATTTCATGTGATCTTCAATGGTCACGCTATTGATATTTTCTCTGGTCCGGTTGACAGAAATGGTATAGGATACCTTCTTGTGATTGTCTGAATTCACCCAGCTCGTCTTTGTCAAGACTTTGGGATTCCCGTCTCCAACTCCTTTGAAGGTCACCTTTCCGCCGATTTTTAGTTCGTTGTTAATGGTGATTTCAATCGGGATTTCTCCTTTTTCAGGGTGCTTCTTAAAATCAATCCGTGCATAGAAGAAGAAGGAGCCGTTTGTGTCAGAGTGTTTTTCAACATAATCTGTGTAGGTGAGGGAAATCGATTTTTTTGCAGCATCTACGGTTGCATGAGCAATGATCTCGTTGGTATTAACATCTCGAATCTCGAAGTTATCCGAAGTAATCATTAAAGCATCTGGAACCGTCACGACCGTAGTATCCCCTGCCTTGACATTTTTTCCGGCCAAATCGTAGGTGGCATTAATTCGGAAAGTTGCCCATTGTTCTAACTCCCAAGTGAGATCTCCGCCCTCGTTATTGGTGACGTTGACACTGGTAATCGTGTCCGCAAATTTTCCTGTTATCGAGACGGTTGGTGTTTCAGCAGATGATTTATTCAAACCTAAAGTGAATAGGGTGGCTAGTAGACAAAGAACGAATGGAAAAATCCAAAATTTCTTTTTATCCATAATTTTCTTCCTTTTTCATAAAATGGGTGTTTAATAAACAATCCTACTCTTAGTTCAAATAAGACTATCAGTAGGTTTCCAAAAGATGGAGTCGATATTAAACTACACGGTGTTGCGACAGGTTACTAGGTTGTTCGTTACGAAGTTGTTAAGAATAAAGCCCTCCCTTTGTTAAAAAAATCACAAGATTATCTTCTTAGGTAAATTGTAGCACAAAAAGCACCTTATTTCAACAGTATAACTTTGATTGTTAAAATAAAAATGAGTATAAAATAGATGGGTTAATTAGCTGAAAGGAGACAATCTTTAGAACGGCTGGCAAACGGCTCTTTTCGAAGCGGTAACTATTGATTTTTCTCTAAAAAAGGGTATAATCAAAATCAAACTATTTAAAGGGAGTCTCTATGAAGAAGAGTTTTATTCACCAGCAAGAAGAAATTTCATTCGTAAAAACTACGTTTACCCAGTATTTGAAAGACAAGCTAGAAGTTGTCGAAGTCCAAGGACCTATCTTGAGTAAGGTGGGAGACGGGATGCAGGATAACCTATCTGGAGTGGAAAACCCTGTCTCTGTAAAGGTCTTGCAAATTCCCAACGAGACCTATGAAGTGGTTCATTCCCTTGCGAAATGGAAACGCCATACCTTAGCGCGGTTTGGATTCGGGGAAGGGGAAGGTCTCTTTGTCCATATGAAGGCCCTTCGTCCGGATGAAGATTCCTTGGATGCGACCCACTCAGTTTATGTCGACCAATGGGACTGGGAGAAGGTTATTCCAAATGGTAACCGCAACCTCGCTTACTTGAAAGAAACAGTTGAAAAGATCTACAAGGCCATTCGTTTGACGGAGTTGGCTGTTGAAGCTCGCTATGATATTGAGTCTATCTTACCTAAGCAAATCACCTTTATCCATACAGAAGAGTTGGTAGAGCGCTATCCTGATTTGACACCAAAAGAACGGGAAAATGCCATCACCAAAGAATATGGAGCAGTCTTTTTGATTGGGATTGGTGGCGTCTTATCAGATGGCAAACCGCACGATGGACGGGCGCCGGACTATGACGACTGGACAACGGAGACCGAAAATGGCTACAAGGGCTTAAATGGGGATATCCTTGTTTGGAATGATAACCTTGGGGCGGCTTTCGAATTGTCTTCTATGGGGATCCGGGTTGATGAGGACACCCTCAAGCGCCAGGTTGCTATTACAGGAGATCAAGATCGTTTGGAATTGGAATGGCATCGTGCGCTTTTGAATGGCCTGTTTCCACTAACTATCGGAGGCGGGATCGGTCAATCGCGGATGGCTATGTTCTTGCTTCGTAAGAAACATATCGGAGAAGTCCAAACTAGCGTCTGGCCACAGGAAGTTCGCGAACAATATGAAAATATCTTATAAGATAGTTGCAAGTAAAGCGACGAAAGAAATAGAGCCTTGCATTTGATGCGGGCTCTATTTTTATGGGACTGGAGAAGCTAGGTTTTTCTGTTCCCAATGGGCTTGTGGGATGATTTTATCGCTTGAGCACTGTCACGAACTAGAAATTATGATAGAATAAATAGTACAAAGCAAGCAAAGGAGTGGTGTCTATGAAATTACAAAAACCAAAAGGAACCCAAGATATCCTGCCACAGGAGTCCGCTAAGTGGCAATATGTAGAAGGATTTGCTCGCGAAACCTTTAAAAAATACAATTATGCTGAGATCCGTACACCGATATTTGAGCATTACGAGGTAATTAGTCGTTCTGTTGGGGATACAACGGATATCGTGACCAAGGAGATGTACGACTTCTATGATAAGGGAGATCGTCACATTACTTTGCGTCCAGAAGGGACAGCACCGGTGGTCCGCTCCTATGTTGAAAATAAACTATTTGCACCAGAGGTTCAAAAGCCAAGCAAGGTCTATTATATCGGTCCCATGTTCCGCTATGAGCGCCCTCAAGCTGGCCGTTTGCGTCAATTCCACCAGATTGGAGTAGAGTGTTTTGGATCTAGCAATCCTGCAACGGATGTCGAGACGATTGCCATGGCTGACCAATTCTTCAAAGAGATTGGCATTGAAAATGTCGTCCTCCACTTGAATACCCTTGGTAGCACAGCCAGTCGGACGGCTTATCGTCAAGCTTTGATCGACTACCTCCTTCCGATGAAGGACCAACTTTCAAAGGATAGCCAACGCCGTTTAGAGGAAAATCCGCTCCGCGTTTTGGATTCGAAAGAAAAAGAAGATAAACAAGCGGTTGAGAATGCTCCATCTATCCTAGACTACTTGGACGAAGAAAGCCAGGCACACTTTGATGCCGTGCGGGCTATGCTAGATGGACTAGGAATTGACTATGTCATCGATACCAATATGGTTCGTGGCCTAGACTACTACAACCACACCATTTTCGAATTCGTGACAGAAGTAGATGGAAATGAATTGACCGTTTGTGCGGGAGGTCGTTACGATGGCTTAGTAGAATATTTTGGTGGACCTGCAACTCCAGGATTTGGTTTTGGGATGGGACTTGAGCGTCTCTTGTTGGTTCTTGATAAACAAGGAGTTGAACTTCCTGTAGAGGCATCGTTAGATGTCTATGTAGCTGTCCTGGGTTCAGAAGCAGAAGTGGCCAGCTTGGAATTGGTTCAGGCTCTTCGTCGTCAAGGCTTTATCGCAGAACGTGATTACCTAGGACGTAAGTTGAAGGCTCAGTTCAAGTCAGCTGACGTCTTTGGGGCAAAAACTATCATTGCCTTAGGTGGTAGCGAGGTCGAAAGTGGCCAAATCACCGTCAAAAATAACCAGACTCGTCAGGAAGTGACCACTTCCATCGAAGAAGTAAAAAACGATTTTCAGACTATCTTGAATCAACTTTAAAAAGAAAAGACGGATGCCGAGAAGGTATCGGTCTCAGATTGAAGAAAAAGAATTCCTAGAATCTTTCCTTAGGTTCAAAACTCCTGAATGCTTGAAACGCCACTGTTTCAAGCATTTTTCTCACGGCGGAAAGTTTCAGAGATTCTTAGATGACTCAAAGTAATAGGAGTCATTTTTTTGAACAATTATCTAGCTATTTTAAGTGAAAAATAGTCTGTCTTTTTGTGTGTCATCTATTTTCTCTTTGTGGAGAAAGCTGACAGCCGGGTCCATTTTTGATATACTAGTAGGGCATGCATGTGCCCTTTAGCACTTGCAATTCTAGTAAAGGAAAAAACAAGGTATGAGTGAAAAAGAAAAAGAATCGCATAAACTTGGCTTAAGTGTCGGATCCAATTTTCAAGATACTCAAGAGCTACGAAAGGTATTGGAGCAATCGATTAGCCGGGAAGAAGAAGTTTTGACTGCTAGTCAACCGGTGGAATCAGATCAGAACCAGGAAGAGAGCCAGGTTAATGGAGAAGGGGTCGAAACAGAAGCTTCGACCGAAACTCTAAGTCGTTTATCACGATCTGGTCATAGTCGTAAAGAGAAGCTTGAAGCGAGGTCAAGAGACCAAGAGGATGTAGAAGAGTCGTTAGAAAACCAAGAAGATGAAAAGCCCTTGGGGCGCTATGCCATTAAGCGACCAGTTCCCTTGTCACTACCAATTGCTTTAAGTGTCCTACTTGGGATGGTCCATGTAGCTCTTCCTTTTATCAACTTAGTTGCGACTAACCAACAAACCCAGGACTTATATGCCGGTTGGGCGATTTCTCAAGGTCAAGTTCCTTATGGTCATTTCTTTGGGGTCAATGGTTTGCTCTACTATGGGCTCAGTGGTTTAGGAAGTTTGGTAGGAGGTCAAGTTCTCTTGGTGGCCTTCCAGATTTTAGCCTACTTTTTTGCTGGGACGAGCCTGTATCGGATGGTCAGAAGCTTGGTTGCAAGTGAAAAAATTGCAGGACAAGTTCAGCTACTCTTCTACCTTCTTGCTGGAGTGCTTGGCTTTGGTGGGAACTATGCTGTCTTTTATGCCCTTCCCTTCTTGTTTGGCTCTATGAATTTCATCCTTGCTTATCTAGAAGGTGAGAAAACGGACGAATCCTTTGTCGCCTATGGTGCAGGAGCCTGTTTGGCCTTTATGATTGTGCCATGGCTGAGTGTGATTTTTTATCTGCTTGCTTTTCTCGGATTGACAGCCTATCATGTGAAGCAAAAGAAATTAGCCCACGGCTTCTATCAATTCCTTGCTGCCCTCTTGGGATTCTCTCTTGTTTTCTATCCCTTGGGCTACATTACTGTGTGGAACGGCTCATTTGGGTATGCGATCCATCAGACCTTGTATAGTCTCCGCTTCCTCCAGTTTGATGCCGGGCATCTATTTGCCAACCTAGTTTATTACTGTTTATTGCTGTTGACGCTTGGTTTCGCTTCAGCTTTCGTCATGTCCTTCCGAAAAGTGTCGACAAGTGGTCAACGTGTGATTCGGTTTATGAGTTGGTTCGGTCTTCTGCTAGTTGTTGCAGTTGTGGTTGGGACACCAGAGCAAGGGGCCTATCAGTTCCTTAGCCTGTTACCTTTTGGTCTCCCCTTGTTAGCCCTTTGGTTTGCCGGGGATGAGTCTACTTACCAGCGCCGGAAGATGAAGAATAATTCTATCTGGGACCTTTATTTCTCCAGTCAAGCCTTCCTACCGATTTTGGCAATGGCTTATTTAGTGGGCTATCCAGTTGTGAATCAATTGGTTCTCCAAAGCAATCTAGCTAGTGACCGAAGTGCAATCGCTCAGTATATCAAGAGTCATAGCGATTCTAAAGATACGATCTATGCTTGGGATCAGACGGCTCATCTCTATCAAGAAAGTGGCCGTTTAGCAGCTTCAGCCCTCCTAACCCCAACTGCCTATATGGGGCCGAAGGAAAATCGAACCAATCTAATCAATCAGATTAAGCAAGCTAAGCCGAAGTTTATTGTGGTCAATAAAGACCTAGATGTAACGTCTGCTCTGCAAAAAGTTCTAACCAAAAATTACGAAAAAGTGAACCAGAAGGGTTCGCAGTACACCTTGTACCGATATAAATAGACTATCAATATCTTGTGGTTTTGAAATGAAATAACATTTTTTGCCACAAGATATTGATTTTTTATTTTTGAGTGATATAATATGGGGTGAATTCTATTTGTATTAAAAAGAAAGTGGGCGAGAGTATGATAACGTTACGAGAAGAGCATATCCAAAGTCTCCCCCAACTCTTTGTGGAAAAGAGAGATGGGCGGAAGGTCAAGTTTGATGTCGATAAAATTTACCGTGCTTTGGTCAAGGCGACAGAAGAAGTGACAGGCCTCACTCCGGCCCTGGAAGCGAAATTAGAAACCGTAACAGACCGGATCGTGGCTGAAGTTTTGGAACGCTTCCCTCGTGGCGTGAAAATTTACGAGATTCAAAATGTCGTCGAGCACGAGTTATTACAAGCCAATGAGTATGCGATTGCTGAGAGCTATATTACTTATCGGACCCAGCGGGATTTTGAGCGCTCAAAAGCGACGGATATCAATTTTACCATCGGCAAACTCCTCAATAAGGACCAAGCAGTGGTGAATGAAAACGCCAATAAGGACAGCGATGTTTTCAACACCCAGCGTGATCTGACTGCGGGGATTGTCGGAAAATCTATTGGTCTCAAAATGTTACCCAAGCACGTGGCCAATGCCCACCAAAAAGGGGATATCCACTACCATGATTTGGATTATAGCCCTTATACTCCAATGACTAACTGTTGCTTGATCGATTTTGAAGGTATGTTAAAGAATGGCTTTAAGATTGGGAATGCAGAAGTAGAAAGTCCTAAATCCATCCAAACTGCAACGGCTCAAATCTCGCAAATTATTGCCAATGTGGCCTCTAGCCAGTATGGTGGTTGCTCGGCAGACCGGATCGATGAAGTTTTGGCCCCTTATGCAGAAAAGAATTATAAGAAGCACTTGAAGGATGCTGAGGAGTGGGTTCTCCCTGAAAAACGCGAGGATTATGCTTGGCAAAAAACGAAAAAAGATATCTATGATGCCATGCAATCGCTGGAATACGAGATCAATACCCTCTTTACCTCCAATGGACAAACTCCCTTCACCTCGCTAGGCTTCGGTCTCGGAACCAATCGTTTCGAACGGGAAATTCAAAAGGCCATTCTGGAAATTCGAATTAAGGGACTCGGTTCAGAACACCGGACCGCTATTTTTCCGAAGTTGATTTTCACCTTGAAGAGAGGCCTCAACTTAGAGCCGGGGAGTCCCAATTATGACATCAAACAGTTGGCCTTGGAATGTGCAACCAAACGCATGTATCCGGATGTCCTCTCATATGATAAGATTGTCGAATTGACGGGCTCCTTCAAGGTACCCATGGGCTGTCGTTCTTTCCTTCAAGGGTGGAAGGATGAAAATGGTGTCGAAGTCAATTCTGGCCGGATGAATCTGGGAGTTGTGACGGTTAATTTGCCCCGGATTGCCTTGGAATCTGGCGGAGACAAGGAAAAGTTCTGGGAAATCTTTAATGAGCGGATGAACATCGCGGAAGATGCTTTGGTCTATCGGGTAGAGCGGACCAAGGAAGCAACCCCAGCTAATGCACCGATTCTTTATCAATATGGCGCTTTTGGGAAACGCTTGGGCAAATACGACCAGGTAGACCAACTTTTCCGCAACCGTAGAGCGACGATTTCACTCGGCTATATTGGATTGTATGAAGTGGCGACGGTCTTTTATGGGCCTAATTGGGAAGAAAATCCAGAAGCCAAACAATTTACAATCGAGATTATTAAGGATATGAAGAAACGGGTCGAAGAATGGTCCGATCAGTATGACTACCACTTCTCCATCTATTCGACACCGTCAGAAAGCTTGACAGACCGCTTCTGTCGCTTGGACACGGAGAAATTTGGGAAGGTTCCGGATATCACAGACAAGGAATATTACACCAATAGTTTCCACTACGATGTCCGCAAGAACCCAACCCCGTTTGAGAAATTGGACTTTGAAAAAGTCTATCCAGAAGCTGGAGCGACGGGTGGCTTTATCCACTATTGTGAGTACCCAGTTCTCCAACAAAATCCAAAAGCCCTTGAAGCGGTTTGGGATTATGCCTATGACAGGGTCGGTTATCTCGGAACCAATACGCCAATCGACCGTTGCTACAAGTGTGATTTCGAAGGGGACTTCGCGCCAACCGAACGTGGTTTTACTTGCCCAAACTGTGGCAATAGTGACCCCAAGACAGTGGATGTCGTCAAACGGACCTGTGGCTATCTAGGAAATCCTCAAGCTCGCCCCATGGTCAATGGCCGCCATAAGGAAATCGCTGCGCGGGTTAAACACATGAACGGGTCTACTATCAAATCAGCTGGACACCAAGTGAAAGATTAGAAAAGGAAGATTATGGGAAAATACCAATTAGACGATAAGGGCAAGGCTCAGGTACAACGATTCCACGAAAAACATTCGACAGGCGGAATCAATAAAAAAGACCGGGTAGCCAGCCTGAGAGAGCAATTTTTAAAGAAAGCTAAGAAAAAATAAAAGTGAGAGTTCGCTCTCGCTTTTCTCGTATGGGGAGGTAAAGATGGAATTACGCAGACCAACTCTAGCAGATAAAGAAACTGTATTAGACATGATGACAGAGTTTGAAGAGACCCAATCAGCCCATGACGGTGGATTTTGGGATGCTGAAGCTTTTGTTTATGAAGACTGGTTGAAAAGCAACCGTGATATGGAAATGGGGCTAGGGATCCCTGATGGTTGGGTGCCTGCTGTTCAGTTAGTCGCTTTTGCTAGAGACGGTCAAGCGGTTGGCTTTCTCAACCTCCGATTGCGTCTGAGTGACTATCTCCTAGAGGAGGGTGGGCATATTGGTTATTCCATCCGTCCCTCTGAACAGGGCAAGGGCTATGCCAAGGAAGCTCTCCGTCAAGGTCTTCAAGTAGCTAAGGAGAAGAACATCCATCTTGCTCTGGTGACCTGCAGTATTGACAATCCGGCTAGTCGAGCTGTTATCTTAGCTAACGGTGGCCAGTTGGAGGATGTTCGAAATGGAACGGAGCGTTATTGGATAGAGGTGGAGTAGAAGGATGACATGGAATACACCAAAACCAGGCGAATGGAAAAGCGAGGAACTGAGTCAAGGTCGGATTATCGATTACAAGGCCTTTAACTTTGTCGATGGCGAAGGCGTGCGCAACTCCATTTATGTGGCAGGATGCATGTTTCACTGCGAGGGCTGTTACAATGTAGCCACCTGGTCTTTCAATGCAGGAATTCCCTACACCAAAGAGTTGGAAGAGCAGATCATGGAGGATTTGGCCCAACCCTATGTTCAGGGCTTGACCCTGCTTGGGGGTGAACCTTTTCTCAACACTGGCATCCTGCTGCCCTTGGTCAAGCGGGTGAAAAGAGAACTCCCTGACAAAGATATCTGGTCTTGGACCGGTTACACCTGGGAAGAAATGATGCTGGAGACACCGGACAAACTGGAGCTACTTTCTCTGATTGATATTCTGGTGGATGGTCGCTATGATAAGAGCAAGCGCAACCTGATGTTGCAGTTCCGAGGCTCTTCTAACCAGCGGATCATCGATGTCCAACAGTCCCTCAAAGAAGGAAAAGTCGTCATCTGGGACAAGCTCAATGATGGCAAGGAATCCTATGAACAAGTGAAAAGAGAGTAGCGAGAGTCGGGGGGCAGATAAATCGATGAAGAGAGGTTTTCGTTGATTTTCAGTTTGCAAGAAGGGAGCTCTTTTTCAGACAATTTCATTCTCACTGATAAAATTCAGAAGAATTCATGGTATAATGGAATAGATTGTACAAAAGCTAGAACAGTCTAGCCCGTACAGTGAAGGAACAGAATGAGGAAATTTACATGACATTAGTTTATCAATCAACGCGTGATGCGAAAAATACTGTTACAGCCAGCCAGGCGATTTTGCAAGGTTTGGCTACTGATGGTGGCTTGTTCACTCCAGTGAGCTATCCAAAGGTGGACTTGGACTTTGACATATTAAAAGACGCTTCTTACCAAGAAGTTGCGAAACTGGTCTTGTCAGCCTTCTTGGATGACTTTACAGCAGAAGAGTTAGACTACTGTATCACCAATGCCTATGACAGCAAGTTTGATACACCAGCTATTGCCCCTCTTGTTAAGCTGGATGGCCAGTACAACTTGGAATTGTTCCACGGTTCAACCATCGCCTTTAAAGATATGGCCTTGTCTATCTTGCCATACTTTATGACAACTGCTGCCAAGAAGCACGGCTTGGAAAACAAGATTGTCATCTTGACAGCGACATCTGGAGATACTGGAAAAGCTGCTATGGCAGGTTTTGCGGATGTTCCAGGTACTGAGATTATCGTCTTTTATCCAAAGGACGGTGTCAGCAAGGTACAAGAGTTGCAAATGACCACACAAACTGGGGACAATACCCATGTGATCGCTATTGATGGAAACTTTGACGATGCCCAGACCAATGTGAAACACATGTTCAATGATGTAGCCCTTCGTGAGAAATTGGCAGCTAACAAGCTTCAGTTCTCATCAGCTAACTCTATGAATATCGGTCGTTTGGTCCCACAGATTGTCTATTATGTTTATGCCTACGCTCAGCTTGTTAAAACTGGTGAGATTAAGGCTGGTGACAAGGTTAACTTCACCGTACCGACAGGAAACTTCGGTAATATCTTGGCTGCCTTTTATGCTAAACAAATCGGCCTACCAGTTGGCAAGTTGATCTGTGCTTCAAATGATAACAATGTCTTGACAGACTTCTTTAAAACTCGTGTCTATGACAAGAAGCGTGAGTTTAAGGTAACTACCAGCCCATCTATGGATATCTTAGTCTCTTCAAACTTGGAGCGCTTGATTTTCCATCTTTTGGGGAATGATGCAGTTAAGACAGCTGAACTTATGAGTGCCTTGAACACCCAAGGTCAGTATGAGTTGACTGATTTTGATGCAGAAATTCTTGATCTCTTTGCAGCTGAATATGCGACTGAAGCAGAAACAGCTGCAGAAATCAAACGTGTTTACGAATCAGATTCTTATATTGAGGATCCTCATACAGCAGTTGCCTCAGCCGTATTTAAAAAATACCAAGAAGCGACAGGCGATGCGGCTAAGACCGTGATTGCATCAACTGCTAGTCCGTACAAGTTCCCAGTAGTTGCAGTAGAAGCTGTAACTGGAAAATCAGGACTTAGCGACTTTGAAGCCTTGGCACAGTTGCATGAGATTTCAGGTGTTGCCTTGCCACCAGCAGTGGATGGTCTTGAAACAGCTCCAGTTCGTCACAAGACAACGGTTGCAGCAGCAGAGATGCAGTCTGCAGTAGAAACTTATCTAGGACTTTAAAAGAGAGGAAGTAAACTCGGTTGGGAAACTAACTGAGTTTCTTTTCATCAGGAGGAAAGTGTGTCTCGTCAACAACAAGTAGATCGACAAATTTTAAGGATTGCCCTTCCAGCCATCGGAGAAAATTTTCTCCAAATGCTCATGGGGATGGTAGATAGCTACTTGGTCGCTCAGTTGGGTTTAGTAGCCGTATCGGGTGTATCCGTTGCAGGTAATATCATCACGATTTACCAAGCTATTTTTATCGCCCTTGGAGCAGCGGTCGTGAGCCTCTTGTCCAAAAGTATGGGGCAAAAAGATCAGAAGGCCATAGCTCATCAAGCTACTGAATCTATCAAAGTAACAGTCTTATTAAGTCTTGTTTTAGGGGCTTTATCCCTCTGCTTTGGCAAGGAATTGATTGCCCTCTTGGGGGTTGAAACAGCGGTTGCAGCAGCTGGGGGCCTCTATCTAGCCCTAGTTGGAGGGAGCATCCTGTTTTTGGGCCTCATGACAACTTTTGGAGCCCTAGTCCGTGTGGCCCACAACCCGCGGACACCTATGTATGTCAGTTTGTTGACCAATGTGCTGAATGCTTTGTTATCTGGCATCTTGATATTTGTTTTTAGGCTGGGCATCACTGGGGCTGCCTTAGGAACGGTTCTCTCTCGCCTGTTAGGGAGCTACTTGCTCTGGCGTCAAGTTCAACTTCCCTTGGCTCCTTTTCGTTGGGGCTTGGATCGAGACTTGCTCTCCCTTGCCTTGCCTGCTGCTGGTGAACGGCTCATGATGCGAGCGGGGGATATTGTCATCATTGCTATGGTGGCTGTTTTTGGGACCAGAGCGGTAGCTGGGAATGCCATTGGGGAAGTCTTAACCCAGTTCAACTATATGCCGGCTTTTGGGATTGCGACAGCGACAGTCATGTTGGTCGCCAAAAGTTTGGGACAGAATGATTGGCAAGGTATCAAGCAAATCACCAGTCGGAGTTTTTGGCTCTCCTTTCTTTCCATGTTTCCTCTCGCCCTTACTATCTTCTTATTTGGAAGTCCTTTAACAGCCCTTTACACCAAGGATCCAGGGGCCCTTGCTGCCTCCTTGTCTGTCATTTTGTTTTCCTTACTCGGGACACCTCTGACAGCTGGGACGGTTATCTATACGGCTGTCTGGCAAGGTCTGGGGAATGCCCGCCTTCCTTTTTATGCAACCACGATCGGTATGTGGGTGATACGGATTGGCTCTGGTTATCTGATGGGGATTGTCCTTGGATGGGGCTTACCAGGTATTTGGGCAGGTACCCTCTTGGACAATGGATTTCGCTGGTTTTTCTTAAAAACACTCTATCATCGAAAATGGAAGGAATAAGACCTATGACACGAGCTTTTATTTGGGATTTGGATGGGACGCTTTTAGACTCTTATGAAGCTATTTTGGATGGAATTGCTGAGACTTATGCCCATTACTCTATAGACTTTGACCGGGAAGCGGTCTATGCCTTTATTCTCAATCAGTCTGTCCAGGCTCTTCTTGAAGAAGTGGCTAGAGAACATGACTTGGATGCAGAAGAGATGAATCGCTATCGCGCTTCTAGTCTGCGTGAGAAAAATGCCCAGGTCCATCTAATGCCAGGAGCTAGAGATATTTTAGCTTGGGCGAAAGAGGAAGGGATTGTTCAATTCGTCTATACCCACAAGGGGAAGAACGCCTACCCAATTCTGGAAGATTTAGGGATTCTATCCTATTTCCAAGAGGTCGTTACAACAGACAATGGCTTTAGGAGAAAGCCAGATCCAGAAGGAGTCGATTACCTAGTGGACAAGTACCAGCTGGATCGGAGTGAAACGTATTATATTGGTGATCGAACCTTGGATGTTGATTTGGCAGACAATGCAGGAATCGGGAGTATTAATTTTTTGGATTACAAACCGGATGTGAATCATACGATTCATCGTTTGGATGAGATTCGTCTCTATTTTAAACAAGAAAAAAGTTAACTTCTTTAACAAAGTAAGGTTTCTTTGTTGCTGAAATAGCGCTATGAAAAGAATCCGTAAACAATTTGTTTTGAAAATGAAACAATTCCTTAAGAAATCTTTAAGATAAATCCGATATAATAAAACCATAAACAAAGACCTCCTAACTTTGTTTATGAAATCCTAAAACTTTTCTTTTTCATAATAATCTCCCTAAAAGGCCACCAAATCCGGTGGTCTTTTACTTTGTTCTTCTTAGGAAGAGATAATTTCGTTTGAGGGGAGCAAATTTCTTGCCTCGACTTTTTTTAAATGATATACTTGACAAGTCAATTATTGATAAATCAACAAACAGATCGGAGAGAAGGAATGGCAGAAATGCATGATTTGCTTTATCGGTTGAAGCTAGCTGATCAGTCTTCGACCCAATTATTTGAAAAGCAATTGGGAATTAGTCTGACCCGTTATCAGATGCTTCAGTTCTTATTAGCAGAAGCTCCGTGTAGCCAAGCGGCCCTTCAGGAGAAACTAGCGATTGACCCTGCAGCCTTAACCCGCCACTTCAAGGTCTTAGAGGCTGGGGGCTATGTTACTCGTAGTCGCAATCCAGAAAATCAACGGGAGGTTGTGGTGGAACTGACGGAGCTTGCCAGAGATCGGTTGTTGGTCCATCCTCCAGCGCATCATCTACAGGTAAAAACCCAGATGGATCAGATTCTCTCTGAACAAGAGCGGAATCAGTTGAATGACTTACTCGAAAAGTTGGTATCTGGCCTCGAACAAATGACACTTTAAAAGGAGAATGATATGTCTGTTTTAACCATTGTTTTTGCAAGCTTTGCTGCTTTCGAACATTTTTATATTTTTTATCTAGAGAGTGTGGCAACCCACTCGGCATCGACTAGCCGTGTCTTTAATATGGATCAGGAAGAATTGACTCGTCCATCTGTGACGGTCCTCTTCAAAAACCAAGGCATTTATAATGCTCTGATTGGTGTCTTTCTCCTCTATGGCCTCTTTATAGCTAAAAATAGTGAAATTGTCGCGATCTTTCTGTTCTTTATTATTGGTGTAGCAGCTTATGGTGCTGTGACTTCTAATAAAAAAATTATCTTGACTCAGGGTGGGCCAGCGATAGTCGCCTTAGCCAGCTTTCTTCTGCTTGGTTAACTGTCAACTCTTTCGGAAGTGAGAGAGTTTTTTCATTCCTTCTCTTGGGTCTACGATGATAAAGACTTCATCTTCAGCTACCGGTCTGCAGGAAACACCAACCACGCCTTCCGCACTCAACTTTTAGTTTTCTTGAAGCTTTCTATAAGAAATGGTTTAGGTTTCTCTTGTATACTGTACTCATCCAATAAGAAATGAGGTACAGAAAATGAAAATCTCAGTAAATTATCCAAAACGTTTTAAGAAAATGCCACAACAAGGTTCTTGTTACGGTGAGTAGACGCTTCTCCTCATTTTTCATAAGAAACTCCTAAAGAAGACTCTACCCGAAAGGGTAGAGTTTTTATGTACCAGAGACCTTGTGATTCGTGGTATAATAGGCCTATGGAAAAAAAGAATAAATTACTACTCATCGACGGCTCTTCCGTCGCTTTTCGTGCCTTTTTCGCACTTTATAATCAAATCGATCGCTTTAAAAATGCCAATGGGTTGCATACCAATGCGGTCTATGGCTTTAATCTCATGTTAAGCCATCTCTTGGAGCGCATCCAACCAACCCATGTTCTCGTCGCCTTTGATGCAGGAAAGACCACCTTCCGGACGGAGATGTATGCCGACTACAAAGGGGGGCGGGCAAAGACACCAGATGAATTCCGCGAGCAGTTCCCTTTCATTCGCGAGCAATTAGACCATCTGGGAATTCGCCATTATGAGCTGGCCCAGTATGAAGCGGATGACATTATTGGAACGCTAGATAAGATGGCAGAAGCCACCTCGGTGCCCTTTGAAGTCACTATTGTCTCTGGGGACAAGGACTTGATCCAGCTAACGGATGACAATACGGTGGTTGAAATCTCTAAAAAAGGAGTGGCAGAGTTTGAAGAATTCACTCCAGCCTATCTGAAAGAAAAGATGGGGCTGACACCGGAGCAATTTATCGACCTCAAGGCCTTGATGGGGGATAAGTCGGATAATATCCCAGGTGTTACCAAGATTGGAGAAAAGACCGGGATCAAACTACTCCTAGAGTACGGGTCTCTTGATGGCATTTACGAGCATATTGACGAGATGAAGCCTTCTAAAATGAAGGAAAATCTCATCAACGACAAGGAGCAGGCTTACTTGTCCAAGACCCTTGCGACCATCGATACCAATGCACCTATTGAGATTGGCCTGGACGATATCACCTATACAGGTCCCCATCTTGAAAATCTGGCTAAGTTTTATGAGGAGATGGGCTTCAAGCAACTCCGTCAGGCCTTGGATTTAGGCGGAGAAGAAGCTGCTCCCATAACCATTAACTACACGGAGGTAGAGCAGGTCACCTCGGATATGCTCACAGAAGATAGTTTCTTCCATTTTGAGATCTTTGGAGACAATTACCATACAGAACCGATCATCGGTTTTGCATGGGGGACAAAAGGTCAGCTCTACGCTAGCACAGACAGTAGTCTTTTACAAACACCAATTTTTAAAGAATTTCTTGAAAAAACGCCCCTCAAGGTTTATGACTTCAAGCGGGCCAAGGTCTTGCTCAGCCACTTGGGCATTACCTTGCAAAAGCCGGCTTTTGATAGTCGGTTGGCCAAGTATCTCTTATCGACCGTAGAGGACAATGAAATTTCAACTATTGCGAGCCTCTATAGCCAGATTGCGCTACCGCTCGATGAAGTGGTTTATGGCAAGGGGGCCAAAAAAGCCATTCCAGAAAAGGCGGTCTTATTAGAGCATTTGGCACGAAAAGTCGCTGTTCTACTAGATACGGAAGAGCCCATGATGGAGCAGTTGCAAGCCCATGACCAACTAGATTTGCTCTATGATATGGAGCAACCACTAGCAGCTGTTTTGGCCAAGATGGAAATCGCGGGGATTAAGGTAGAACGCCAGACCCTCCAAGACATGCAGGTGGAAAACGAAGCAGTCTTGGAGCGTCTGACCCAAGAAATCTACGAGTTAGCAGGAGAAGAGTTCAATATCAATTCTCCAAAACAATTGGGGGTCATCCTCTTTGAAAAATTGGAACTCCCTCTTGAATATACCAAAAAGACCAAAACTGGTTATTCGACTGCTGTTGATGTCTTGGAACGCCTGGCTCCAATTGCACCGATTGTGTCTAAGATTCTCGAATACCGCCAGATTGCTAAGATTCAGTCGACCTATGTCATCGGGCTTCAAGATTGGGTTTTGGAAGATGGGAAAATCCACACCCGCTATGTGCAAGACTTGACGCAGACAGGCCGTTTGTCTAGTGTGGATCCCAACCTGCAAAACATCCCTGTCCGTTTGGAACAAGGTCGTCTCATTCGTAAGGCTTTTGTTCCAGAAGAGGAAAACAGTGTCTTGCTCAGCTCGGACTACTCACAAATCGAATTGCGCGTCTTGGCCCATATTTCGGGCGATGAGCATTTGATTGATGCCTTCAAGCATGGGGCAGATATCCATACATCGACTGCTATGCGGGTCTTCAATATTGAAAAGCCAGAAGATGTGACACCAAATGACCGTCGCAATGCCAAGGCAGTAAACTTCGGCGTGGTTTATGGAATTTCCGATTTTGGACTGTCTAACAACCTAGGGATCAGTCGAAAAGAAGCTAAAGCCTACATTGAGACCTACTTTGAACGCTACCCGGGCATCAAGGATTATATGGAGAGAGTGGTGCGGGAAGCACGTGACAAGGGCTATGTAGAAACCCTCTTCAAGCGTCGCCGGGAAATTCCAGATATCAATTCTCGAAACTTCAATATTCGAGGATTTGCGGAACGGACAGCCATCAACTCACCAATCCAAGGATCGGCAGCAGACATCTTGAAAATTGCTATGATCCACTTGGATGAAGCGCTAGAAGCAGGGGCATACAAGACCAAGATGCTTCTTCAGGTCCACGATGAAATCGTCCTACAAGTGCCGAAAGAAGAGTTGGCCAAGATTAAGCAGTTGGTCAAAGAGACCATGGAATCTGCTATTGAACTAGCGGTTCCACTGGAAGCTGATGAGAACGAAGGGCAAACCTGGTATGAGGCCAAATAAGATTGAGGTCGGAAAAGCACGTCTAGTGCTATCCAAATTGTTATAGCAAGAAATAGATAAAAAGGAGATTCATATGGCTTATTCTTTTCGCAATCCTAGTGATGGCGTTATCAAACATTACCTAGAAACTAGCAAGATCATCGCCGTGGTCGGACTATCTGACCGTGAGGATACGACCAGCCATCGTGTCAGCAAGGAGATGCAAGAGCGGGGCTATCGGATTATTCCCATCAATCCTCGTGCGGCAGGAGGCCAGGTCCTTGGAGAAACGGTATATGCTAGCTTGCAGGAAATTCCTTTCCCAGTAGATATTGTAGATATATACCGTCGCAGTGAATTTTTACCAGATGTTGCGCGTGATTTTATTGAGACGGATGCGAAGATCTTCTGGGCCCAATTGGAGCTGGAAAATCAAGAAGCAGAAGACATTCTTCGTGGAGCTGGACGAGAAGATATCGTCATGAACCGCTGTATCAAACGCGAGCATACTCGTTTGGTCTTGGGAGAAGAATAGTCTTTGATCCATCTCAGAACCTCGTGTGTTTCATCCAGTGATGAAGATGACACGAGGGTTAAAATAAATAAGGAGTGATTTCCTTATAGAGAATAAAGAACCCACCTAGTGCTTTGGAGAATGGCTCCAATCGAAGGTGGGTTCTCTTGTTTTCTTTGTTAATCGAGTGGGTTAGACTTAGGTAGATCCGGCGCCTTTTGCTGAAAGCGACTGCCCGCCTGCATCCGTTTTTGAAGGAGGGTATGGTAAAAGACGATTTGGCAACTGGTTGCATAAGGTTTGACATAGAAATTAGCAATTCCTAAAGTGAAAAATGATAGAAGTTGCCAACCGATCAGACTCAAATCAAGAACAAAGCGGTGGCTCTTAAAACCTTTCATCTCTTCCTTACTTTGACGGAGGATAGACATGGGACCGTCATAGGTTCCTGTCATCAGTCGACTATACAGGATCAACTCGACCAAACTATACTGATAATAAAAAGGGAGGAAGAGCAGGAGGCCAACCAGAGCCATTAAGAGTCCAGTCGTCATTGTTGGCGCTAACTTGAGAATCGCTTGAACTTCTGGAGTATCCGCTCTAAGGGGAGAGGTAGAGGAGAAGGATTCATTGATAGTGAGAACTTGATAGCTGACTACCGTTAAGAGGAGCTGACTCCCATAGAGGAGACTCCCCCACAAAGATAGAATAACTTGCTTAATGAATAGCGTCAAAAATGCTGGTGTAAAATATTGGCTCTGAAAGATGGTGAAGATAGTAAAGTTCTTTTCTCCCTTGTTAGAGGCAGACATTAAAAAGCGAAAGGTTGCTCCTAAATAGAGGAAAGAAAGGATAAATCCAATGATGGCAGGGAAAATCTGTCGGCTTAGAAGAAAGAGCATCCCTTCTCTGAGTTCCATGTGAGCAAGTGTTTCAGTGATGTCTGTCCCTGTCAAAATGTAACTTGCAAGAATTGTCAGGAAAGTTGGCAAGGCGAAGTAGGAGAAGACCATAGGGTGTTGCAATTGCAGTTGCCGGGCTTGAGCGCGAACCAATTTGATATTCATAATGTCCTCTTTCATGGTAGTAGTACCCTTTATTATAACACAAGTCCGTGACAGAGCTGGTAAAATTTGGTACAATCGTACAGGTGCTCACAGGAGAACCTGTGACAGGAATAAGAAGGCTGGGACTGTCTTTCCCAGTACGGAGGTAACCATGACAGATTCACCGATTCAATATCGCTTGATCAAAAAAGAAAAGCATACAGGTGCCCGCTTGGGAGAAATTATTACCCCTCACGGGACCTTTCCAACCCCAATGTTTATGCCTGTAGGGACTCAGGCAACCGTTAAGACCCAATCGCCAGAAGAGCTCAAGGAAATGGGTTCAGGAATTATCTTGGCCAACACCTACCATCTCTGGCTTCGTCCAGGGGATGACTTGGTCGCAAAAGCAGGAGGGCTGCATCAATTCATGAACTGGGACCAGCCAATTTTGACAGACAGTGGAGGTTTCCAGGTTTATTCACTAGCGGATACCCGCAATATTACTGAAGAAGGGGTAACCTTTAAAAACCACCTCAACGGCTCGAAAATGTTCCTCTCTCCAGAAAAGGCCATCTCCATCCAAAATAATCTAGGGAGTGACATCATGATGTCCTTTGATGAATGTCCTCAGTTCTATCAACCCTATGATTATGTGAAAAAATCAATCGAACGGACCAGCCGTTGGGCAGAGCGTGGTCTTAAGGCTCACCGTCGCCCTCACGATCAAGGACTTTTCGGGATTGTACAAGGGGCTGGCTTTGAAGATTTGCGCCGTCAGTCTGCCCGTGATCTGGTCAGCATGGACTTCCCAGGATATTCTATCGGTGGGTTAGCTGTTGGAGAAAGCCATGAAGAAATGAATGCGGTGCTTGATTTTACAACTCCCCTCTTGCCGGAGAACAAGCCTCGCTACCTGATGGGAGTGGGAGCTCCAGACAGTCTAATCGATGGGGTAATTCGTGGAGTGGATATGTTTGACTGTGTCTTGCCAACGCGGATTGCGCGAAATGGTACCTGCATGACCAGTCAAGGACGCCTGGTGGTGAAAAATGCGCAATTTGCTGAAGACTTTACGCCGCTAGATCACGAATGTGATTGCTACACTTGTAAGAATTACACCCGGGCCTATCTCCGCCACCTCCTCAAGGCGGATGAGACCTTTGGAATCCGCTTGACTAGCTACCACAATCTCTATTTCTTGATCAACCTCATGAAGCAGGTCCGTCAAGCGATCATGGATGACAATCTCTTAGAGTTCCGTGAGCATTTCGTCGAAAAATATGGCTATAACAAATCAGGTCGGAATTTCTAGGAAGAGCTACATATAAAGAACAAAGGCTGGAGAAAAGACTACAGCCATCTGAGAATAATAGAAACAACTGCTAGACGCAGTGGTTGATTGCTATCCTTGGAGCTTATGAAGCTCCGAAGATAACCCAATCAACTGTGAGGGAGCGAGACAGAACAAATTTGGATATAAATTTGTTCCATCTTGCTCCTTTTTTCTATATAATAGCAACTTTTTTAGTACTCTATTTCTTTCGAAAACACTTTCATTAAAAAAACGAAAAAAATCTGTTCAAATCCCTTGCATTGAGCCTTTCATTGTGTTAAACTACTATGGTGCTGTGAAAAACAGCTATTAGCTTTGATGCAAGAGGTTGCGACACGCTCGGTTGCATTGCCACGCAACGCATGTCGGTTTTCTTGTGGAGCTAGCCTATTATCTTAAATAGACGAAAAGGAGAAAAAGATGGCAAACAAAAAAATCCGCATCCGTTTGAAAGCGTACGAACACCGTACACTTGACACAGCGGCTGCAAAAATCGTAGAATCAGCTACTCGTACAGGTGCACAAGTTGCGGGTCCAATCCCACTTCCAACTGAGCGTAGCCTCTACACAATTATTCGTGCGACTCACAAATACAAAGATTCTCGCGAACAATTCGAAATGCGTACACACAAGCGTTTGATCGACATCATCAACCCAACTCAAAAAACAGTTGACGCTTTGATGAAATTGGATCTTCCAAGTGGTGTAAACGTAGAAATCAAACTTTAATCTAAAGCTTGATACATTGAGCATGAAAAACGCTCGTTAAAAACTTTTTGAATAAAAAATTATAGAAAAGGAACTATTTTCTCATGACAAAAGGAATCTTAGGGAAAAAAGTGGGAATGACTCAAATCTTCACTGAAGCTGGCGAATTGATCCCTGTAACAGTTATCGAAGCAACTCCAAACGTTGTTCTTCAAGTTAAAACTGTTGAAACAGATGGTTACAACGCTATCCAAGTTGGTTTCGATGACAAACGCGAAGTATTGAGTAACAAACCTGCTAAAGGACATGTAGCAAAAGCTAACACGGCTCCTAAGCGCTTCATTCGTGAATTCAAAAACGTTGAAGGCTTAGAAGTTGGTGCTGAAATCACAGTTGATACTTTCGAAGCTGGAGACATTGTTGATGTAACTGGTACTTCTAAAGGTAAAGGTTTCCAAGGTGTTATCAAACGCCACGGACAATCACGTGGACCTATGGCTCACGGTTCTCGTTACCACCGTCGTCCAGGTTCTATGGGACCTGTTGCACCTAACCGCGTATTCAAAGGTAAAAACCTTGCAGGACGTATGGGTGGCGATCGTGTAACCATTCAAAACCTTGAAGTTGTACAAGTTGTTCCAGAAAAGAACGTTATCCTTATCAAAGGTAACGTACCAGGTGCTAAGAAATCTCTTATCACTATCAAGTCAGCAGTTAAAGCTGGTAAATAATAAGGAAAGGGGAATACAGTCAAAATGGCAAATGTAACATTATTCGACCAAACTGGTAAACAAGCGGGCGAAGTTGTTCTTAACGATGCGATCTTTGGTATCGAACCAAACCAAGCAGTTGTATTTGATGTAATCATCAGCCAACGTGCTAGCCTTCGTCAAGGAACTCACGCAGTTAAAAACCGCTCTGCCGTTTCAGGTGGTGGACGCAAACCATGGCGTCAAAAAGGAACTGGACGTGCTCGTCAAGGTTCTATCCGCTCTCCACAATGGCGTGGTGGTGGAATCGTCTTCGGACCAACTCCACGTAGCTATGCGTACAAACTTCCTCAAAAAGTTCGTCGCCTTGCGCTTAAATCTGTTTACTCAGAAAAAGTTGCTGAAAACAAATTTGTAGCCGTTGATTCTCTTGAATTTACAGCTCCAAAAACTGCTGAATTTGCAAAAGTTCTTGCAGCTTTGAGCATCGATTCTAAAGTCCTTGTTATTCTTGAAGAAGGAAACGAATTCGCAGCTCTTTCAGCTCGTAACCTTCCAAACGTGAAAGTTGCGACTGCTACAACTGCAAGTGTTCTTGACATCGCAAATAGTGACAAACTTCTTGTTACTCAAGCAGCTATCTCTAAAATCGAGGAGGTTCTTGCATAATGAATTTGTATGATGTTATCAAAAAACCTGTTATCACTGAAAAGTCAATGGCTCAACTTGAAGCAGGCAAATATGTATTCGAAGTTGACACTCGCGCTCACAAACTTTTGATCAAACAAGCTGTTGAAGCTGCCTTTGAAGGTGTGAAAGTTGCGAATGTGAACACTGTAAATGTAAAACCAAAAGCAAAACGTGTTGGACGTTACACTGGTTTTACTTCAAAAACTAAAAAAGCTATCATCACGCTTACAGCTGATTCAAAAGCAATCGAGTTGTTCGCTACTGAAGCTGAATAATCTAAGGAGGAAATATCGTGGGAATTCGTGTTTATAAACCAACAACAAACGGTCGCCGTAATATGACTTCTTTGGATTTCGCTGAAATCACAACAAGCACACCAGAGAAATCTTTGCTTGTTTCATTGAAGAGCAAAGCAGGTCGTAACAACAACGGACGTATCACAGTTCGTCACCAAGGTGGTGGACACAAACGTCATTACCGTTTGATCGACTTCAAACGTAACAAAGACAACGTTGAAGCAGTTGTAAAAACAATTGAGTACGATCCAAACCGTTCTGCAAACATCGCTTTGGTACACTACACTGACGGTGTGAAAGCATATATCATCGCTCCAAAAGGTCTTGAAGTTGGTCAACGTATCGTTTCAGGTCCAGAAGCAGATATCAAAGTCGGAAACGCTCTTCCACTTGCTAACATCCCAGTTGGTACTTTGATCCACAACATCGAGTTGAAACCAGGTCGTGGTGGAGAATTGGTACGTGCTGCTGGAGCTTCTGCTCAAGTGTTAGGTTCTGAAGGTAAATACGTTCTTGTTCGTCTTCAATCAGGTGAAGTTCGTATGATCCTTGGTACTTGCCGTGCTACAGTTGGTGTTGTCGGAAATGAACAACATGGACTTGTTAACCTTGGTAAAGCAGGACGTAGCCGTTGGAAAGGTATCCGCCCAACAGTTCGTGGTTCTGTAATGAACCCTAACGATCACCCACACGGTGGTGGTGAAGGTAAAGCACCAGTTGGTCGTAAAGCACCATCAACTCCATGGGGCAAACCTGCTCTTGGTCTTAAAACTCGTAACAAGAAAGCGAAATCTGACAAACTTATCGTTCGTCGTCGCAACGAGAAATAATTTTAAACTAGTCGCTTAAGTGGCTAGAGAATCCGCCAGCTCGGTAGCGCTCCTTGGGAGCGCAAGCCGCTGTGGTACTATATTTAAAGGAGAAAATAATAAAATGGGACGCAGTCTTAAAAAAGGACCTTTCGTCGATGAGCATTTGATGAAAAAAGTTGAAGCTCAAGCTAATGACGAAAAGAAAAAAGTTATCAAAACTTGGTCACGTCGTTCAACGATCTTCCCAAGTTTCATTGGTTACACTATCGCAGTTTATGATGGACGTAAACACGTACCGGTTTACATCCAAGAAGACATGGTAGGTCACAAGCTTGGTGAATTTGCACCAACTCGTACTTACAAAGGTCACGCTGCAGATGACAAGAAGACACGTAGAAAATAAGGAGAACATAAATGGCAGAAATTACTTCAGCTAAAGCAATGGCTCGTACAGTGCGTGTTTCACCTCGTAAATCACGTCTTGTTCTTGACAACATCCGTGGTAAAAGCGTAGCCGATGCAGTAGCAATCTTGAAATTCACTCCAAACAAAGCAGCTGAAATCATCTTAAAAGTATTGAACTCAGCAGTAGCAAACGCTGAAAACAACTTTGGTTTGGAAAAAGCAAACTTGGTAGTATCTGAAGCATTCGCAAATGAAGGACCAACTATGAAACGTTTCCGTCCACGTGCGAAAGGTTCAGCTTCACCAATCAACAAACGCACAAGCCACATCACAGTGGTTGTGACAGAAAAATAAGGAGGTAACATCGTGGGTCAAAAAGTACATCCAATTGGAATGCGTGTCGGCATCATCCGTGATTGGGATGCCAAATGGTATGCTGAAAAAGAATACGCGGATTACCTTCATGAAGATCTTGCAATCCGCAAATTTATTCAAAAAGAATTAGCTGACGCAGCGGTTTCTACTATCGAAATCGAACGCGCAGTAAACAAAGTTAACGTTTCACTTCACACTGCTAAACCAGGTATGGTTATCGGTAAAGGTGGAGCAAACGTCGATGCACTTCGTGCAGCTCTTAACAAATTGACAGGTAAACAAGTTCACATCAACATCATCGAGATCAAACGTCCTGACTTGGATGCTCACCTTGTTGGTGAAGGAATTGCTCGTCAATTGGAGCAACGTGTGGCTTTCCGTCGTGCTCAAAAACAAGCGATCCAACGTACTATGCGCGCTGGAGCTAAAGGAATTAAAACTCAAGTATCAGGTCGTTTGAACGGTGCAGATATCGCCCGTGCCGAAGGATATTCTGAAGGTACAGTTCCACTCCACACACTTCGCGCAGACATCGATTACGCTTGGGAAGAAGCAGATACAACTTACGGTAAACTTGGTGTTAAAGTATGGATCTACCGTGGTGAAGTTCTTCCGGCTCGTAAAGACGCTAAAGGAGGTAAATAACCAATGTTAGTACCTAAACGTGTAAAACACCGTCGCGAATTCCGTGGTAAAATGCGCGGTGAAGCCAAAGGTGGAAAAGAAGTATCATTCGGTGAATACGGTCTTCAGGCTACAACTAGCCACTGGATCACTAACCGCCAAATCGAAGCTGCTCGTATTGCCATGACTCGTTACATGAAACGTGGTGGTAAGGTTTGGATCAAGATCTTCCCACACAAATCATACACCGCTAAAGCTATCGGGGTACGTATGGGATCTGGTAAAGGGGCACCTGAAGGTTGGGTAGCACCAGTTAAACGTGGTAAAGTAATGTTTGAAGTTGCTGGTGTATCTGAAGAGATCGCTCGCGAAGCGCTTCGTCTTGCAAGCCACAAATTGCCAGTTAAATGTAAATTCGTAAAACGTGAAGCAAAATAAGGAGAGGTCATGAAACTTACAGAAGTAAAAGAATTTGTTAAAGAACTTCGTGGTCTTTCTCAAGAAGAACTCGCGAAGCGTGAAAATGAATTGAAGAAAGAATTGTTTGAACTTCGTTTCCAAGCAGCTGCTGGTCAATTGGAACAAACTGGACGTTTGAAAGAAGTGAAAAAACAAATCGCTCGTATCAAAACTGTTCAATCAGAAGCTAAATAATAGACTAGGGAAGGAGAATTTCAATGGAACGCAATAATCGTAAAGTTCTTGTTGGACGCGTTGTGTCTGACAAAATGGACAAAACAATCACAGTTGTAGTTGAAACTAAACGTAACCACCCAGTCTATGGTAAACGTATCAACTATTCTAAAAAATACAAAGCACATGATGAAAACAACGTTGCCAAAGAAGGCGATATCGTTCGTATCATGGAAACTCGTCCGCTTTCAGCTACAAAACGCTTCCGTCTTGTAGAAGTTGTTGAAGAAGCGGTCATCATCTAATCTGACCTGAAAGGAGAAAACTTAAATGATTCAAACAGAAACTCGTTTGAAAGTTGCTGACAACAGTGGTGCACGCGAAATCTTGACCATCAAAGTTCTTGGTGGTTCAGGACGTAAATTCGCAGGTATCGGTGATGTTATCGTAGCATCTGTAAAACAAGCTACTCCTGGTGGTGCGGTTAAAAAAGGTGACGTTGTAAAAGCTGTTATCGTTCGTACTAAATCAGGTGCTCGTCGTAAAGATGGTTCATACATCAAGTTCGACGAAAATGCTGCAGTGATTATCCGTGAAGACAAAACTCCTCGCGGAACTCGTATCTTTGGCCCAGTCGCTCGTGAATTGCGTGACGGTGGTTTCATGAAGATCGTATCACTTGCTCCAGAAGTACTTTAATATAAAAATCACAAACACAGTCCCCTGGCTCATTGGCCAGGGTGCCCAACGGGCGTAAGAATAAAAGGAGAATAAAATGTTTGTAAAAACTGGCGACAAAGTTCGTGTAATTGCTGGTAAAGACAAAGGTGTTGAAGCTAAAGTCGTTGCTGCTCTTCCAAAAGTAAATAAAGTTGTTGTTGAAGGTGTAAACCTTGTTAAGAAACACCAACGTCCAAATAACGAAAACCCTCAAGGTGCTATCATCGAAAAAGAAGCTCCAATCCATGTATCAAACGTTCAAGTCTTGGACAAGAACGGTGTTGCTGGACGTGTTGGCTACAAATTCGTAGACGGCAAAAAAGTTCGTTATAACAAAAAATCAGGCGAAGTGCTTGACTAATCACGAAGGAAAGGAGAAGTATAATGGCTAATCGTTTAAAAGAAAAATACCTTAATGAAGTAGTTCCAGCTTTGACTGAACAATTTAACTACTCATCAGTTATGGCAGTGCCAAAAGTTGATAAGATCGTTTTGAACATGGGTGTTGGAGACGCTGTTTCTAACGCTAAAAACCTTGAGAAAGCTGCTGAAGAATTGGCATTGATCTCAGGTCAAAAACCACTTATCACAAAAGCTAAAAAATCAATCGCCGGCTTCCGTCTTCGTGAAGGTGTAGCGATCGGTGCGAAAGTAACTCTTCGTGGCGAACGTATGTACGAATTCTTGGACAAATTGGTTTCAGTTTCACTTCCACGTGTTCGTGACTTCCACGGTGTTCCAACAAAATCATTTGACGGACGCGGAAACTACACACTTGGTGTGAAAGAGCAATTGATCTTCCCAGAAATCAACTTTGATGATGTTGATAAAACTCGTGGTTTGGATATTGTAATCGTAACTACTGCGAACACAGACGAAGAATCACGTGCATTGCTTACTGGCCTTGGTATGCCGTTTGCAAAATAATATAGGAGGTAAAACTAATGGCTAAAAAATCTATGATTGCTAAGAACAAACGCCCAGCGAAGTTCTCTACTCAAGCATACACTCGCTGTGAACGTTGTGGACGTCCACACTCAGTTTACCGCAAGTTTAAACTTTGCCGTGTTTGCTTCCGTGAATTGGCATACAAAGGACAAATTCCTGGTGTCACTAAAGCATCTTGGTAATTCTAGCTTTCAATCCCGTCGTGAATCGTCGTTATCTGCTTTTGCCTAACTCAAGTTATGCTTGCAAGCAGATGCCTAGACTCACTTAGGAATTGAAACCTAGAAACATATTTTGAGCTTAGCTCAATCATTAACTAGCAAGTGAAAATTTCAAACTACTAGTAAGAGGAGAAATATAAAATGGTTATGACTGACCCAATCGCAGACTTCCTAACTCGTATTCGTAACGCTAACCAAGCAAAACACGAAGTACTTGAAGTACCTGCATCAAACATCAAAAAAGGGATTGCTGAAATCCTTAAACGCGAAGGTTTTGTGAAAAACGTTGAAGTGATCGAAGATGACAAACAAGGAATCATCCGCGTGTTCTTGAAATACGGAGCAAACGGTGAAAAAGTTATCACAAACTTGAAACGTGTTTCTAAACCAGGTTTGCGTGTTTACAAAAAACGTGAAGATCTTCCAAAAGTTCTTAACGGACTTGGAATTGCTATCCTTTCAACTTCTGAAGGTTTGCTTACTGATAAAGAAGCACGCCAAAAGAACGTTGGTGGAGAAGTTATCGCTTACGTTTGGTAATATTTAGCTCCCAATTTCGTTGTGACTCTTCGTTATCGTCTCTTGCCTAACTCAAAGTTATGCCTGCGAGACGATGCCTCGATTCACTTAGAAATTGAGACCTAAACATTATTTTTTAAATCAAAAAGATTTAAACCCCGTGAAAACTGGCCGTCATGGCCTGACAATTTAACAGGAGAATAAAAACATGTCACGTATTGGTAATAAAGTTATCGTGTTGCCTGCTGGTGTTGAACTCACTAACAAGGACAACGTAGTAACTGTAAAAGGACCTAAAGGAGAACTTACTCGTGAGTTCTCAAAAGATATTGAAATCCGTGTGGAAGGTACTGAAGTAACTCTTCACCGTCCAAACGATTCAAAAGAAATGAAAACCATCCACGGAACTACTCGTGCCCTTTTGAACAACATGGTTGTTGGTGTATCAGAAGGATTCAAGAAAGAACTTGAAATGCGCGGGGTTGGTTACCGTGCACAACTTCAAGGAAACAAACTTGTCTTGGCTGTTGGTAAATCTCACCCAGACGAAGTTGAAGCTCCAGAAGGAATTACTTTTGAACTTCCAAACCCAACGACTATCGTTATCAGCGGAATTTCAAAAGAAGTAGTTGGTCAAACAGCTGCTTACGTACGTAGCCTTCGTTCACCAGAACCTTACAAAGGTAAAGGAATCCGTTACGTTGGTGAATTCGTTCGCCGTAAAGAAGGTAAAACAGGTAAATAATGTTGAGTGGTTGTCTATCAACCACCCACCTATTTTCCAACTCAGTGCTTAGCACATGATTTTAAAATTAAGAGGTGAAAATTGTGATTTCGAAACCAGATAAAAATAAAATCCGTCAAAAACGCCACCGTCGCGTTCGCGGAAAACTCTCTGGAACTGCTGATCGCCCACGTTTGAACGTATTCCGTTCTAATACAGGCATCTACGCTCAAGTAATTGATGACGTAGCGGGTGTAACGCTCGCAAGCGCTTCAACTCTTGACAAAGAAGTTTCAAAAGGAACTAAAACTGAACAAGCCGTTGTTGTCGGCAAACTTGTTGCTGAACGTGCAGTTGCTAAAGGTATTTCTGAAGTGGTGTTCGACCGCGGTGGATATCTATATCACGGACGTGTTAAAGCTTTGGCTGATGCAGCTCGTGAAAACGGATTGAAATTCTAATAGGAGGACACTAGAAAATGGCATTTAAAGACAATGCAGTTGAACTTGAAGAACGTGTAGTTGCCATCAACCGTGTTACAAAAGTTGTTAAAGGTGGACGTCGTCTTCGCTTTGCAGCTCTTGTAGTTGTTGGTGACCGTAACGGACGTGTTGGTTTTGGTACAGGTAAAGCTCAAGAAGTACCAGAAGCAATCCGTAAAGCAGTAGAAGATGCTAAGAAAAACTTGATTGAAGTTCCTATGGTTGGAACAACAATTCCACACGAAGTAACATCAGTATTTGGTGGAGCTCGTGTATTGTTGAAACCAGCTATCGAAGGGGCTGGGGTTGCTGCAGGTGGTGCAGTTCGTGCCGTTGTCGAATTGGCAGGTATTGCAGATGTAACATCTAAATCACTTGGATCAAACACTCCAATCAACATTGTTCGTGCAACAGTGGAAGGATTAGCTCAATTGAAACGCGCTGAAGAAGTTGCTGCCCTTCGTGGTATTTCAGTTTCTGACTTGGCTTAAGAAAGGAGATTCAAATGGCTCAAATTAAAATTACTTTGACTAAGTCTCCAATCGGACGCATCCCGTCACAACGTAAAACTGTTGTAGCACTTGGACTTGGCAAATTGAACAGCTCTGTTATTAAAGAAGATAACCCAGCAGTACGTGGAATGATCACTGCAGTATCTCACTTGGTAACAGTTGAAGAAGTAAAATAATCTATTTATAATAGAACAAGGTTTTCAGGGGTATGGGAAATTTCTCATCCCCTAAAACTAAATATAAGTATAGGCGAGTTTGTAGTCAGGACACCTTTTCCTGATTGCATGCGTTAGCAATTTACAAAAGAGGAGAAATTAAATAATGAAACTTCATGAATTACAACCTGCTGCAGGTTCACGTAAAGTCCGCAACCGTGTTGGTCGTGGTACTTCATCTGGTAACGGTAAAACTTCTGGCCGTGGTCAAAAAGGTCAAAAAGCTCGTAGCGGTGGCGGTGTACGTCTTGGTTTTGAAGGTGGACAAACTCCATTGTTCCGTCGTCTTCCAAAACGTGGATTTACAAACATCAACGCTAAAGAATATGCTATTGTAAACCTTGATCAGTTGAACGTCTTCGAAGATGGTGCTGAAGTAACACCAGTTGTACTTGTTGAAGCAGGTATTGTAAAAGCTGAAAAATCAGGGATTAAAATTCTTGGTAACGGGGAATTGACTAAGAAATTGTCTGTTAAGGCAGCTAAATTCTCTAAATCAGCTGAAGAAGCTATCACTGCTAAAGGTGGTTCAGTAGAAGTCATCTAAGAGGGGTGACCTATGTTCTTTAAATTATTAAAAGATGCATTTAAGGTAAAACAAGTAAGATCAAAAATTTTATTTACCATTTTTATCATACTTGTTTTTCGAATCGGAACCACGATTACGGTTCCTGGTGTGAATGCGAAAATCCTTAACAACTTACAAGATGTTTCCTTCTTGAATATGATGAGCTTGGTGTCAGGGAATGCCATGAGAAACTTCTCTGTCTTTGCCCTAGGGGTGAGTCCTTACATCACGGCTTCCATCGTTGTTCAGCTCCTTCAAATGGACTTGCTTCCAAAGTTTGTTGAGTGGGGGAAACAAGGAGAAGTTGGACGGAGAAAGTTGAATCAGGCAACACGTTATATCGCTTTGGTTCTAGCTTTCGTTCAATCCATTGGAATTACAGCTACTTTCCACACCTTGTCACAGGCTAAATTAGTGTCGACACCAAACGTTGAAACCTACATCTTAATTGGTGCAATTTTAACGACAGGTTCGATGATTGTGACCTGGTTAGGAGAACAGATTTCAGACAAAGGATACGGAAACGGTGTTTCTATGATTATCTTTGCGGGGATTGTTTCTTCAATTCCAGAGATGATCAAAGGTGTTTATGAAGATTCATTTGTTAACGTTCGTTCTGGACAATTGACTAATTCACTAATTTTCGTAGGTCTGTTAATCTTAGCGGTATTAGTGATCATTTACTTCACAACCTTTGTGGAACAAGCTCAGTATAAAATTCCAATCCAATACACAAAGATTGCACAAGGAGCACCATCTAGCTCATATCTTCCATTGAAGGTAAACCCAGCTGGAGTTATTCCTGTCATCTTTGCTAGTTCGATCACGGCTGCACCGGCAGCAATTTTCCAGGTCATTAGTGCCATGGGTTACAATGCTGGATGGGTTCGAACAGCACAATCTATGTTAGCAACCAATACACCTACTGGTGTAGCAATGTATGCTTTGCTAATCATTTTGTTTACTTTCTTCTACACATTTGTACAGATTAACCCAGAAAAAACTGCGGAAAATCTACAAAAGAGTGGTGCTTACATTCCAGGTGTGCGTCCTGGTAAGGGAACAGAAGACTACATGTCACGTCTTCTTAGACGTTTGGCTACGGTCGGTTCTCTATTCCTTGGATTTATCACTATTATTCCAATCCTTGCTCGGGATATCTTTGGTCTGACAGATACAGTTGCCCTCGGAGGAACTAGTCTCTTGATCATCATCTCGACTGGTATTGAAGGAATGAAACAATTAGAAGGTTACTTGTTGAAACGCAAATACATTGGTTTCATGGATACAACAGAATAGAATTAGGTTGACATTGTCAACCTTCTATTTTGTTTTTGAATAAGTTTGTTAAATTGTAACAGGCTTATTTAAAAACAAAATAAGGAGCAAATGATTATGAATTTATTAATCATGGGATTGCCTGGAGCAGGTAAGGGGACGCAAGCAGCTAAAATTGTAGAACAATTTCAAGTTGCACATATCTCAACAGGGGATATGTTCCGTGCTGCAATGGCCAATCAAACCGAAATGGGTGTGTTGGCAAAATCATTCATCGATAAAGGTGAATTGGTGCCGGATGATGTAACCAACGGGATTGTAAAAGAACGTTTGGCTCAAGACGATATTAAGGAAAAAGGATTCCTTTTAGACGGTTTTCCTCGCACGATTGAACAAGCACATGCTTTGGATCAAATTTTGGTAGATCTTGGCCTTGAACTTGAGGGTGTAATCAACATCGAAGTGGATCCATCTTGCCTTCTTGAACGCTTGAGCGGTCGTATTATTCACCGCGAAACAGGAGAAACCTACCATAAAGTATTCAACCCACCAGCTGATTACAAGGAAGAAGACTATTACCAACGTGAGGACGATAAACCAGAAACAGTTAAACGCCGCTTGGATGTGAATATCGCTCAAGGTGAGCCGATTCTTGCTCATTATCGTGCAAAAGGTTTAGTCCATGATATCGAAGGAAACCAAGATATTAACGACGTCTTTAAGGATATCCAAAAAGTCTTAGAGAATTTGAAATAAAAACGTTTTAGTTGCTTGCAATAATTGACAACAAGTGATACAATGAATTAGTCTGACTTATAATTGTTACCTCTGTGCTCAGAGGAATGAATCGAAATTTATGGAGGTACTTTTGCGTGGCAAAAGACGATGTGATTGAAGTAGAAGGCAAGGTAGTTGATACAATGCCGAATGCTATGTTTACGGTTGAACTTGAAAATGGACATCAGATTTTAGCAACAGTTTCTGGTAAAATTCGTAAAAACTATATTCGTATTTTAGCGGGAGATCGTGTTACAGTGGAGATGAGTCCGTACGATTTGACACGTGGACGCATCACATACCGCTTTAAATAATCGAAAAACTTGGAGGGATAAAAATGAAAGTAAGACCATCGGTCAAACCAATTTGCGAATACTGTAAAGTAATTCGTCGTAATGGTCGTGTTATGGTAATTTGCCCAGCAAATCCAAAACACAAACAACGTCAAGGATAAGATAGAAAGGAGAAAACATGGCTCGTATTGCTGGAGTTGACATTCCAAATGACAAACGTGTAGTAATTTCATTGACTTATGTATACGGTATTGGACTTCCAACATCTAAGAAAATTCTTGCTGCTGCAGGAGTTTCTGAAGATATTCGTGTTCGTGACCTTACACCAGATCAAGAAGATGCTATCCGTCGTGAAGTTGACGCAATTAAAGTAGAAGGTGACCTTCGTCGTGAAGTGAACTTGAACATTAAACGTTTGATGGAAATCGGTTCATACCGTGGTATCCGTCACCGTCGTGGACTTCCTGTTCGTGGACAAAACACTAAAAACAATGCTCGCACTCGTAAAGGTAAAGCTGTTGCGATTGCTGGTAAGAAAAAATAAGAAAATAAAATAAGGAGGTAAAAATCTTGGCTAAACCAACACGTAAACGTCGTGTGAAAAAGAATATCGAATCAGGTATTGCTCATATTCACGCAACATTTAATAACACAATTGTTATGATTACTGATGTGCATGGTAACGCAATTGCATGGTCATCTGCAGGTGCTCTTGGTTTCAAAGGTTCTCGTAAATCTACACCATTTGCTGCACAAATGGCTTCAGAAGCTGCTGCAAAATCAGCTCAAGAACATGGTCTTAAATCAGTAGAAGTTACTGTTAAAGGTCCTGGTTCTGGTCGTGAGTCTGCTATTCGTGCTCTTGCTGCTGCTGGTCTTGAAGTTACTGCAATCCGCGATGTGACTCCTGTGCCACACAATGGTGCTCGTCCTCCAAAACGTCGCCGTGTATAATCATCAACAATTACACAGCTTTTCGTTTCAGAGGGAGTATAGCAAATGATTGAGTTTGAAAAACCAAATATAACAAAAATTGATGAAAATAAAGATTACGGTGTATTTGTAGTAGAACCACTTGAACGTGGTTATGGCACAACACTGGGGAACTCTCTTCGTCGCGTATTATTGGCTTCACTTCCAGGTGCTGCTGTTACTTCAATTAATATTGAAGGTGTATTGCACGAATTTGATACAGTTCCAGGTGTCCGCGAAGACGTTATGCAAATCATTCTTAACGTTAAAGGGATCGCTGTAAAATCTTACGTCCAAGACGAAAAGATTATTGAGCTTGATGTAGAAGGTCCTGCAGAAGTAACTGCTGGAGATATTCTTACGGATAGTGACATTGAAATTGTAAACCCTGATCATTATCTTTTTACAATCGGTGAAGGATCAAGCTTTAAAGCAACTTTGACTGTGAATAGCGGTCGTGGTTATGTTCCAGCTGATCAGAATAAAAAAGATGATGCACCAGTTGGTACACTTGCAGTAGATTCAATCTATACGCCAGTGACAAAAGTTAATTACCAAGTTGAACCAGCTCGCGTTGGTAGCAACGATGGTTTTGACAAACTAACCCTTGAAATTTTAACAAATGGAACAATTATTCCAGAAGATGCCTTAGGTTTATCTGCTCGTATTTTGACAGAGCACCTTAACCTCTTTACTAACTTAACAGAAATCGCAATTGCGACAGATGTAATGAAGGAAGTAGATACAGCATCAGATGATCGAGTATTAGAACGTACCATCGAAGAATTAGATCTTTCTGTCCGTTCATATAACTGTTTGAAACGTGCCGGTATCAACACTGTGTATGATTTAACAGAAAAATCTGAACCAGAAATGATGAAGGTTCGTAACCTTGGACGTAAGAGTCTCGAAGAAGTTAAAGTTAAGCTTGCCGATTTAGGCCTTGGGCTAAAAAACGATAAATAGAGGAGGAATACATGGCTTACCGTAAACTAGGACGCACTAGCTCACAACGTAAAGCAATGCTTCGTGATTTGACAACAGATCTTATCATCAATGAAGCAATCGTAACAACTGAAGCACGTGCAAAAGAAATCCGTAAATCAGTTGAAAAAATGATTACCTTAGGTAAACGTGGTGACTTGCATGCACGTCGTCAAGCAGCTGCTTATGTACGTAATGAAGTTGCATCACAAAACTTTGATGAAGAAACTGGTAAATATTCAGAAACAACAGCACTTCAAAAATTGTTCTCTGAACTTGCACCACGTTATGCTGAGCGCAATGGTGGATATACTCGTATCCTTAAAACTGAACCACGCCGTGGGGATGCTGCGCCAATGGCAATTATCGAATTAGTATAAAATCATCAATTTTGTTGAGTGTTATGATGTTGGGAGAACTATACAGTTCTTCTTAGTCTAGCTCTGGTCTGCCGCTAGGATTTATCCTAGCGGTAACACTCATCATATTGAGGTAAATGGTAGACGCTTGTTTACGAAATTGCTTTAATTTAAAACAATTTCGTAAGCAGGCGTTTTTTGATATAATAGAAGAGTTATGACAGTAAAAGAAAAATCACAAACACTGGCCCAGCAACTATTGGCGAAGCGTTACCTGGCTTCCCTGAAAGAAAATCCAGATCAGTACATTGGAGTTGAACTAGAATTTCCGATCGTAAATACCTTGGGAAATAAAACGGATGTATTGGTTGCAAAGGCTCTTTTTAAGTATCTGCAAGAGGTTGAAGAATTTATAGCGATTAAACTAGATGAAGACGGCAATCCAGTCCAGTTGCAACATGAAATAAATAAAGATCAAATTGTATTCGAGTTATCCTACAATACCATTGAATTTGCGTTTGAAAAAGCTAAAACAATTCAAGAAGTTGAAAGACGTTTTAATCACTATTTAAGCATCATTCAACCATTTTTAAGAGAGAAACAGCATCAAATTGAAGGATGTGGCCTTCATCCTTATTGGAGAATAAACGATAATCAACCTGTAAAAATTGATCGTTATAAAATGCTGATCCAATTCTTACAACTAGCTGAACAAGCTACCAACCGTCAATTTCATAACTATCCAGACTATGGAACCTTTATTTGTGGAAATCAAGTGCAACTGGATGTTTCAAGAAATAATTATTTAAAAGTGATTAACGCGATGAATAAGGTGGAACCTGCAAAAGCATATCTGTTTGCTAATTCCATTTTCGATGGAGAAAACTGGGATACGACGATATCAAGAGATATTTTCTGGGAAGAGTCTATGCATGGTTATTACCAGGAAAATGTTGGTGTGAATCCTAAAGCGTTTATAAATGAACAGGACTTTCTGGATTATTTAGCGAAGACAGCCATGTTTTATGTTTATCGTGAGGAAGAAATACTATATTTCGAACCTATTAGAGTAGAGGATTACCTAGCGAGAGAAAAAATAGTAGCTTATCGATTAAATGGAACGAGACAAAATATAAAACCACAAGAAGAAGACCTAAAGAATCATAGAAGCTACCATTTTCAAGATTTAACAACAAGAGGAACTATCGAATACAGAAGTGTTTGTACTCAACCGTTACATAAAACATTTGCACCAATTGCCTTTCATGTAGGATTGCATTATAATATCAAAGAATTGGAAGAGTATTTAGCTCAAAATAATTATTTTGATTTTAGCAAAGAAAATCCAAAAGAATTAAGAAGACAATACTCTAAAAAACATTTAACTAAAAATGAATTGGAGAAAATTAAACACTATTCATTGGATCTACTAACAATCTCTAAAAGAGGATTGATTGACCGTGGAAAGCAAGAAGAAGTTTATCTCGAAGGAATAATGAATGAGTTAGGGAAGTGCTAATTTAACAGCATTTCCTTTTTAAAATCAAAAAAATAACAAAAAAAATAAAAAAATAGAAAAAAGATATTGACAAGAAGAGAAGGTCGTGATATACTAATATAGTTGTCGCGCGAGAGCGACAAAGACCTTTGAAAACTGAACAAGACGAACCAATGTGCAGGGCGCTATAACGGAAGTTATAGTAACTGAACAATAAAAAAACAATAAATCTGTCAGTGACAGAATGAGTTTAAGACAAACAATTATTTTAATGAGAGTTTGATCCTGGCTCAGGATGAACGCTGGCGGCGTGCCTAATACATGCAAGTAGAACGCTGAAGCTTGGTGCTTGCACCGAGCGGATGAGTTGCGAACGGGTGAGTAACGCGTAGGTAACCTGCCTGGTAGCGGGGGATAACTATTGGAAACGATAGCTAATACCGCATAACAGTAGATATTGCATGATATCTGCTTGAAAGGTGCAAATGCATCACTACCAGATGGACCTGCGTTGTATTAGCTAGTTGGTGAGGTAACGGCTCACCAAGGCGACGATACATAGCCGACCTGAGAGGGTGATCGGCCACACTGGGACTGAGACACGGCCCAGACTCCTACGGGAGGCAGCAGTAGGGAATCTTCGGCAATGGGGGGAACCCTGACCGAGCAACGCCGCGTGAGTGAAGAAGGTTTTCGGATCGTAAAGCTCTGTTGTAAGAGAAGAACGAGTGTGAGAGTGGAAAGTTCACACTGTGACGGTATCTTACCAGAAAGGGACGGCTAACTACGTGCCAGCAGCCGCGGTAATACGTAGGTCCCGAGCGTTATCCGGATTTATTGGGCGTAAAGCGAGCGCAGGCGGTTAGATAAGTCTGAAGTTAAAGGCTGTGGCTTAACCATAGTACGCTTTGGAAACTGTTTAACTTGAGTGCAGAAGGGGAGAGTGGAATTCCATGTGTAGCGGTGAAATGCGTAGATATATGGAGGAACACCGGTGGCGAAAGCGGCTCTCTGGTCTGTAACTGACGCTGAGGCTCGAAAGCGTGGGGAGCAAACAGGATTAGATACCCTGGTAGTCCACGCCGTAAACGATGAGTGCTAGGTGTTGGGTCCTTTCCGGGACTCAGTGCCGCAGCTAACGCATTAAGCACTCCGCCTGGGGAGTACGACCGCAAGGTTGAAACTCAAAGGAATTGACGGGGGCCCGCACAAGCGGTGGAGCATGTGGTTTAATTCGAAGCAACGCGAAGAACCTTACCAGGTCTTGACATCCCTCTGACCGCTCTAGAGATAGAGTTTTCCTTCGGGACAGAGGTGACAGGTGGTGCATGGTTGTCGTCAGCTCGTGTCGTGAGATGTTGGGTTAAGTCCCGCAACGAGCGCAACCCCTATTGTTAGTTGCCATCATTTAGTTGGGCACTCTAGCGAGACTGCCGGTAATAAACCGGAGGAAGGTGGGGATGACGTCAAATCATCATGCCCCTTATGACCTGGGCTACACACGTGCTACAATGGCTGGTACAACGAGTCGCAAGTCGGTGACGGCAAGCTAATCTCTTAAAGCCAGTCTCAGTTCGGATTGTAGGCTGCAACTCGCCTACATGAAGTCGGAATCGCTAGTAATCGCGGATCAGCACGCCGCGGTGAATACGTTCCCGGGCCTTGTACACACCGCCCGTCACACCACGAGAGTTTGTAACACCCGAAGTCGGTGAGGTAACCTTTTAGGAGCCAGCCGCCTAAGGTGGGATAGATGATTGGGGTGAAGTCGTAACAAGGTAGCCGTATCGGAAGGTGCGGCTGGATCACCTCCTTTCTAAGGATAAGGAAACCTGCACGTTCGTCTTGTTTAGTTTTGAGAGGTCTTGTGGGGCCTTAGCTCAGCTGGGAGAGCGCCTGCTTTGCACGCAGGAGGTCAGCGGTTCGATCCCGCTAGGCTCCATTGGTGAGAGATCACCAAGGATGAACATTGAAAATTGAATATCTATATCAAATAGTAACAAGAAAATAAACCGAAAACGCTGTGAATATTTAATGAGTTTTCTAATTTTTGAAAAAATTAGGTTAATAAGGTTAAGTTAATAAGGGCGCACGGTGGATGCCTTGGCACTAGGAGCCGAAGAAGGACGTGACAAACGACGAAATGCCTCGGGGAGCTGTAAGTAAGCGCCGATCCGGGGATGTCCGAATGGGGGAACCCAGCAGGTGATACCTGTTACCCATATCTGTTAAGGATATGAGGAGGAAGACGCAGTGAACTGAAACATCTAAGTAGCTGCAGGAAGAGAAAGCAAAAGCGATTGCCTTAGTAGCGGCGAGCGAAACGGCAGGAGGGCAAACCGAAGAGTTTACTCTTCGGGGTTGTAGG